>JAHCLO010000003.1 GCA_026125285.1 Verrucomicrobiia bacterium
GGGGAAACTACCCGAAGGCTGGCGGGCGGCACGCGGCACCACGATGAAGGGGAGTTTCGACTGGCGCTGCTGCCTGTTCCTCAAGATTGACTATGCGGCGCTCGAGGCGGAAACGCTCAAGGGCGACAAGACCGACGCGGAGTTGCTGGACTGGGCCTTCCAACACGGCCGCCAGCCGGACGATCAGGAGATCGAGGTGTGGAATGCGTTCATGACCAAACGCGGCTGGCGCGACGCCGGCGCGCAGCGGTTGAATGAGCGTCTGGCGGAAATTGGTCTCCCGCCGGGCACGGTGCAGACGATGTTCGAGTTCATTGATCTGGATGAAGGGCGGTTGAAGCTCAACGCGGTCAAGTGAGCGCGGTGAGAACCGCTTGCGACTGAAGGCGGCAAGGGGCGTGGCTCGTCGCATGTCAACCCACTGCGGGAACGGATTCAGAACCCGGTCGGCGTCAGCGACGCGACGCTCGGCGGATTTGAACATCATGCGTGTAAAGCACGCGCACCAGCAAGTCGCCGCGTCCACCGCGCGGTTTGGGCAGTCCTTCGCGGGCAATGCGAAGAATCTCGCCGCGCGCCGTTTGCTTGGGAATCTGCACCCGCAAGCTATTGCCCGTCGCTCCGCGAACCTTTTCCACGCCCCCCTGCAAAGCGCGCCTGGCACTGATCCTCAAGTCGCAACGCAAATCCGAGCCACGCGCCCGGAAGCGGAAATCGGGGCGCGCCTTGACGCGCACCAGCACCACGCCGCGCTCGAACGGCGCGGTGCGTGGCAGGCGGAAACGCGTTCCCGGCGCGGTTTCCGGCGGGACGATGAGTTCGTAACTCTCCGGGCCCTGCGGATTGGCCGGATCATTGACGCGCACCTCGAGCGTGGTGCCCCGCAGCAACTCCTGAATGTCGAGGTGAATTTCCTTGGTGATGTTGACCGCCGCCTTGCCGCTGGCCGGCTTCGCGGCTGAACGTATGCTGGACGAGAGTTCCTCGTCATACGCCCGGCGGCGCGCGGGATCGCTCAGGATTTCATACGCGGCGTTGAGCGCCTGCGTTTGTGCGAGGGCGGCGGGCGCACCGCCGTTTACATCGGGATGATGTTGCTTGGCGAGCAGGCGGTAGGCGGCGCGGATTTGCGCTTCGGTGCAACGCCGGTCAAGGCCGAGCGTGGCGTAGTGGTCTGGTGTGGTGGATGACAACGGCGAAAGTCTAGCGGAGTGCGCCCGGCAGTTCCAGCCCGTTGGTGCTCCTATATGGACTCGCCAAAGTTATTCAACACGATTCGAGTTGCTGACATCCGCGACCCACGACCACCCCAGCGCATCACCGAAGTTTGTGACTCTCGAACTGAGAAGCAGGGCGGCTGTTCGCTCTAGTGATTTTTGTTGGACCATGCGTTTGGACTATTGGTTTTCGTGCTTCTCCAACTTCTGCAACTCTTGCCTTAATCGCTCCGCCTTCTCGCGGACTCTCTGCGCTCCATCCACCACCCCGTCCGTGTCAATCTTCCCCTCCATGTAGTCGCCCATAACCTGTCCAACATCCGTTTGTAAAGCATGGATTCTCCTGTGGACATCAAGGACTGATGTGCTCACAGGTCTGACAGAACCGTCAGCATGTCTCTTGAATACCTCAATTTCATCCGAGTCTGACGCATGAAAGTAAACCGTCTCCAAGAAGCCGTCGCCGTCCTCGTCGCTCTCGGTCATCCGCAACTCCCCACCAGCAAGATAGCTCCGTGAAACGATCGCCATTTCACCGCTCGTGCTGCGCTTACTCATGGTCATCATCACCCTTGTCTTGCCGCGATAAAACATCTCCATCCGAACATCAACCTTGCCGTCCTTGTCGCGGTCAATCTCCGAAACCTTGTTTGTAATTCCCGTCGTGTCTTCCGCATGACACGTAACGGCCAAGAGCAGCAGGAGAAGGAGAATCGTTTTCATGGCGTGTATGTGGTCGTGTGACTTGTCCAACAGTATTGATTGTCCGGGACCTGCAGGCCGTTGATCAACTGAGAAGTTTGACTCATAGCGCGGTTCTACGCCGGCCTCGCTTGGCGGACAAGCTTTGTTTTGAGCCTTGGAGGTGGGCGGGTTCTTGTGGCGGATGCAAGCGGCTGCACCCAAACTCGAAACCTGCTGGGCGACGAAACCAGGACCCTTTTGGTTGATCTTTGACCGGCTGACCCACAACCGAAATTGCTTTGTGCCCAGCAAAGTACGGTGACGAATAAATCAAACGCTGCTTTGACTTCGCACGGCGTTTGCCGTCTGCTGGTTCTGGCCGAGTTGCTTCCGTCCGATCACGCCTCATTCGAGCCGCAGAGGAGCGATGCCACCTTGCCGGAATGCGGTTTTTGAAAGTCCATGAGTAATAAAGTCTTGTTGACCAGTGTTTGTCGTCCTTTGGGACCGGAATACGGAGATGCGTCTTCGGTTGGGTATGAATTGCTTTACCGCCAGGTGACGCGGGCGCAGGGCATCTTCAGCCCCCGCACCGTGAACGTGCATTTCGGGCTGGATTACATCGCGGAGAATCTGGACGCGCCGACGGTGGTGCTGCAATACCCGTCGAAGCGCGAACTGATTGCGGAACTCAAGAAGGGCTACGATTACGTGGGTGTCTCCTTCATCATGGCCGTGATGCACAAGATGAAGGAAACGGTCGCCCTCATCCGCGAACATGCGCCGAACAGCAAGATCGTCCTCGGCGGTTACGGCACCGTGCTGAAGGACGACGTGCTCAAGCCTTACGCGGATTACATCTGCCGCGAGGAAGGCGTGGGCTATTTCCGGCGGCTGCTGGGCGAACCGGAAATTCCCATGCCCTACAAACACCCGCTCATCGTGAGCTGGCTGAAGATTTTTGGCTGGAAAGTGTCAGGCACCGGCAAAATCTTCGCCGGCCTCGGCTGTCCGAACGGTTGCGATTTCTGCTGCACCTCGCATTTCTTCTCGCGCAAGCACATCAAGCTGCTGCCCACCGGACGCGACATCTATCAGGTCGTGGAACGTTACTTTGACCTCGATCCCGACCTGGTGTTTCTGATTCTCGACGAGGATTTCCTGCTCAACAAGAAACGCGCGATGGAGTTTCGCGAGTGTGTGCTGCAAGGCGGCAAGAAACCGTCCATCTTCGCGTTCTCCAGCATCAAGGCCATCAGTCAATACACGGTGGAGGAGATTCTGGAGATGGGTATTGACGGCTTCTGGATCGGCTACGAAGGCACGCGCTCGAACTACGCCAAGCAACAGGGCCGGCCCGTGGAGGAAATTCTCACCGAGTTTCGCGCGCACGGCATCACGGTGCTGACTTCGATGATCGTGGGTTTCGATTACCAGACCCCGGAAATTGTGGCCCAGGAACTCGACGGGCTGATGAAGCTCAAACCGGCGCTGGCGCAATTCCTGATTTACGGCCCCGTGCCGGGCACGCCGTTCTACGAACGCATCATCCAGGAGAATCTGTTGCAGGACGTTTACACCAGCGACAAGGATTTGTTTTATCGGCGCGCGGACGGTTTCCGCACGATGATCAAACACCCGACGTTGTCACCGAAAGCGATTGAGGACATCCAGACCTGGTGCTTCGAGCAAGATTTTCACCGGCTGGGCCCGAGCATCTACCGCGTGCTCGAAGCGCGGCTCCTGGGCTACTGCAAACTCAAGGATTCGCCGAATCCGGTCCTGCGGGAGAAGGCGGAGTACTACGCCAGGGAATTGCGCGTGGCCTATCCGGTCTTTCTCGCCGGGCGACTGCTGGGGCCGAACGCCGCCATTCGCAAATGGGTTGGCGAGGTGGAGTCGCGTATCCACGCCGAGTTGGGACGCCCCACGTTGACGCAGTGCCTCCAGTCCCTGCTGGCCGTGGGCGCGGCGCTGTGGACCGGGCTGACGTTGAAACTGAATCTTTTCCAGCATCCCCGTTTGCAGCGCACGACCTATCGCTTGCCGGACCATCACGGGAGTGCGTTCCATTTGTGGGAGGAGTTTCATGCCAAGATGGCCAGCCCGAACTTCTCGGTCAAAGTCGAGTTGCAGCACGCCAGGCAACAAGTGTGGATGCGCCTGGAGGGCGCGCTGACTTCCGCGGACGCCGAAGGTCTGGCGCAGCGCATTCGGGAGTCCCTGGCCCGGAGCAAGAGCCGGCTGGTGTTGGACCTGAACCGGTTGCACTGGGACAAAGTGGAGGACTTGCGACCGTTGCGGGAAAAGCTGGCAGAGTATCGCTCACGTATCCGGGTGGTGTTGCCCAAACTCTCGGCGGCGCATCCGGAACTCTTGCTGTTGGCGGGCATGTTCCATCGTTATTAGCATGCGATTTTTCACGATGGCGGGGCGCGCTCGCTTGTGGCGCCAGGGATAGTTCCCGATAGTTCCCGATAGTTGTTGCTATTCGGCCAGAAACCATCACTCTACCGGCGTCTGTAAGATAGCTTGTCTCTTTCAAGGCATGGTAAATCTTCAAGTGAACTCCGTTCAGTGATGATTTTAGACCCGATGTTCGGGAACAGTCTGTGGAAAGCACCGGTTTGTCGGACAGTAAATCATCACATGAGTAATAAATTGTTTGTTGGAAATCTTTCCTTCAATACCACGGAAAACGACCTGCAGGACGCGTTCGCCGCGCATGGCACGGTCACCGAAACCAACCTGATGATGGATCGCATGACCAATCGCCCCCGCGGCTTTGGGTTTGTGACCATGAGTTCAGCCGAAGAGGCGCAGAAGGCCATTGCCGCCTTGAACGGCAAGGAGATTGACGGGCGTGCCCTGACGGTCAATGTCGCGAAGCCGCGCGAAGAGCGTTCCGGCGGCGGCGGTGGCCGGCGGGAATACCGCGGCGGCGGTGGCGGACGTAATCGCTACTGATCCGACGCACGGATTTCGCGGCGGGGTTCGGGTGAACCGGACCCCGCCTTGTCATTTACAATGCGCTTTACGCGCTGGACGAACATGAAAGAACATCACATTGAAGTCGAAGGCCGCGTGGCCACCGTCCTGCCCGGAACAATGTTCCGCGTCGAACTCGAGAACAAACATCTCGTGCTCGCCACGATTTGTGGCAAGATGCGCAAACGCTGGGTGCGCCTGACCGTCGGCGACCGCGTGAAGATGGAGATGTCGCCCTACGATCTGGAAAAGGCGCGCATCACCTGGCGGTTACGGTGAGCGGGTGGCGCAGCCTGCGTTGCCATCAAAGCCGCATCCAGTCGCCGCCCATGTTAGAAAGGCACTTTTTATGACGCACAGCCCCCGAACCAGTCCTCGCAGCGAATATCTTCAACAGGAAAATCAGCGGGCCGAGGCGTCACCCTCCATCGCGGAGAAGTATCCGCGTCTGAAAACCGTGACGGTGGACCTCGGTCACTATGACCCGGAAGGTGTCACGCGCAGCAGCCAGATCAAATACACGGTCAATCTTGAGCACGCAAAGTCCGTGTTCCGCGTGGCGTGCCACAACCCCGAATGTGTCCGCGGTGATTTTGACCTGAGCGACGTGCTGGCGGAAGCGGTGGCCGCGCGGCGCACGAGCGTATCCGGGGAAGCTTGCTGCCAGGGTTGGCGCAGCCGCGCCACGATTGATTCCGTCCCCTGCCGCAACATTCTCCGCTACAAACTCACGCTCGGTTACTGAGCGAACAGTTCTCCTGCCGGCGCCCCCGGTGATGCCTGCGATTGGCGCACGTTGTTGGAGCGCGAATCCTGTGCTTGGTTTCCGCCCTCGCTTCGTGTTTCATGCCTCCCGGTTATGGACGACACCAACTCGCTGATTCCACAGCGGAAGAGCCGGCTCGCGTTGCTGCGTATTCTCCTGCTCGCGGTTGCGTGTGTGTTCGCTGCCGGTTGTTTTGAGACGAAACAGGAGTTCACGTTGAATCCTGACGGCAGCGGCAAGGCCGTCATTGAGTCCTCGTTCACGCCGACTGCATGGTTGATCAATACCGGCGAGCAAGACCCTGAGAAATCTGCGCGGGATGCCATCCGCAAGGTCATTGAGGAGGCCGAAGGTGCGGACGCCTGGCAGGACGTTTCATACCGCGAACTCGACGATGGCAGGTTGCGGTTCAAAGGTACTGTTTATTTTCCGGAGCTGGCCAAACTCAAGATTGGTCCGACTGCGTTCTGGCGATACACCATGACCAACGATCAGATGGGCAACCTGGTCATTACCCCGGTTGCCTCCGAAATACCCCCGCCTTACGCCGGTCTGCGCACGAATGTTCCCGTGACGGCCGAAGCGATTCGACTCGCCCGGAGGCAATTTCGGAGCGCGAAGCCACTGCTAGCGGTCCTGTTTGGTTCAATGAAGCAGGAGACGGTGTTTCACTTGCCCGGGGTCGTGCGGCACGCGTCCAATTTCGAAACCAATTCACCCCGGACACTTCGGATTCGTTTCGATGGCGCACGCTATTTGGAAGCCATCGAGGAAAGGCTTCTCGATGCCAGATTGACCGAGGAAGCAGCGAAGGCGGCGGCTGACGGTTTCTCTGTCGGCGATCTGCTCCTCAATGAAAAATTGTACGGAGAACGGTCGCCAGTACGAGCGGTGATCAAACCCGGCGAACAACCGCTGTTTGACTACGCTGCCGAGTTGGCTGAAGCCCAAGCAGCCTTCCCTAGACTTGCCAGCTTGCTGGACTTGGACGCCGCGCCGCGACCACAGCCCAAACCTGCCGTAGAAGGTGAGCCGGCCACCACCACCGTGACCGGCATCCGATGGAACTTTGACGGGGCGGAGCGGCGAGGCTGGGCCGATTGGGCAGGACCAGGCGGTTACACGCTCTCACTGCGAGCGGAACTTCCCGGAACCGTTCTGTCAGTCAACAAGGTGTTGGTGAGCCGGGCGCTGACACTGGAGGGCGTCAGCCTCTTACGGAATCAACCATCAGCACATGAGTTCTCGAACGCGCGGCTTTCCCCCGATTGGACACAGGCGCACTTTGAGGTTCGTCTGAACTCCCCGCCGCGCGATTCGCAGGGCATCACCGAATTGTCGGGTTTGCTGGAATGTACCAGCGCGGAGCATCAGCGATCCGTGGAACTTGTATCTGGCAAGTTGCGCGGTGGCGTCAAGGGCGCGGAGTTTGGCGTTCAGATTGACGACATCCGGTCGCACCTGGGAGGTGGCGAACAGATGACTCTGCGTGTCCGGCTCTCGCCCGAACAACTTCGCTCCCTCAAGGCTATCGGGGAGGGTGGTCTGGCGGTGCGCCTCGAATCGCGCGGGCGGACACAGTTTGGCGAGGACCACATCTACACCTTTGTCGCATCGCGAGCCATTCCTCGATCCGGCAAATTGGTGGCGGAGGTGCTGCTGGGCTCGCGGACAGTGCGGATTCCCTTTTCGATCACCAACATTACACTCTTGGGCCAGCGACAACCTCCCAAGTGAAGAGGCTCTTTCGGTAGCAACTCAATTCTATGGACGACACCAATTCATTGATCGAACAACGCAAGGCCAAACTCGCCGCCCTCCGCGCGAAAGGTATTGACCCATTCAAAAACAAGTTCACGCCCACGGAGACCTGCGCCGCTGCCCGGGCCAATTACACCGAAGGCCGCGAAGTCGCGCTCGCGGGCCGCATCACCGCGCACCGCGAGATGGGCAAGAGCCAGTTCATTGACATCCGCGACCAGAGCGGACGCATGCAGGTCTATGCGCAGAAGAACGCCCTTGGCGACGAGCAATGGAACATTTTCACGCATCTGGATCTCGGCGATTTCATCGGAGTGCGAGGCACGCTGTTCACCACCAAGACCGGCGAGATTTCCGTGAAGCTCGGTGGTAGTGGCACGGGCGTCCCGCCCGTTCGAAGTTCGGATGTTCCCCAAAAAGAAACGAACGGGCGGGACGCCCGTGCCACTACCCAAGCGCCTTTCACCATCCTCGCCAAGGCGCTGCGTCCGCCGCCGGCCAAATGGCACGGGCTGGAGGACACGGAGATTCGCTACCGCCAGCGTTATCTCGACCTCATGGGTAATCCCGACGTGAAGGATGTTTTCCTCAAGCGCAGTGCCATCGTGCATGAGATTCGCAGTTTCTTTCACAGTCGCGGCTACGTGGAAGTGGAGACGCCGGCGATGCAGGCGATTCCCGGCGGCGCGGCGGCGCAACCGTTCAAGACCTTCCACAACGCGCTCGGCTGCGAATTCTATCTGCGCATCGCGCTGGAGCTGTATCACAAGCGGCTGCTGGTGGGCGGCATTGATAAACTGTTCGAGATCGGCAAGAACTTCCGCAATGAAGGCCTCTCGCGCCGGCACAATCCCGAGTTCACGATGCTCGAAGCCTATCAGGCCTTCGGCGATTACGAGACAATGATGGAGACGGTGCAATCGCTCATCTGCCACGTGGCGCAGAAGGTTTTGGGGAAACTGCAACTGCCTTACGAACGGCCAACTGACGTTCAGTTTCAAATTCATTCTGCGATTGACGGGCTCAATCATGTGCGCCGAATGAGAATTGAAGGCACGCCAGAGCTACATGGCCCGCTTCTTCCTTTGCTCGATGCAACCGTGAATGAACTTTCTGAATGCGCCAAAAGAGCAACGACACCTCCCTCTGGGGCAGCAGCAATAGAAGCGAAGGATGCGCTTGAAAGATTCAGAGAGGCAGCGAGAACCGTTTTCAAAAATCTCGGTGTCGAACGAAATCACGATTTAGCCGTCACTCTGATTTTGTTGAGTCAAGAAATACGGCAAGCACTTCAACGCTTACGGCCCTTATGCTGGGAGAGCGTGGATTTGACCCAGTGGAAAAGAGTTCGTTACAGAGACGTGATTACAGAAGCAGTCAAGGAAAGGCGACATAACTTCGATTGGTTTGCAGCAAGTCCAGCAGAACGACTGACGTTTGCTGAACATTCCTTGGGCGTGCAAGTGGCGGGGAGACCGAGACGAAAGTTCCAACAGGATTCTCCTCAAATCGAACAAGAGATGGAAATTGCAAGAATTCGAGGCGACGACGCGAGCTATGCAAATTTGCTGAGCGAGTTAAGCAAGCGCGAAGAGTATTTGAAGCACGGTGTTGAAGATTTCGAAGTGACTCAGGCGGTTTTTGAAGAATTGGTCGAGCCAACACTCATCCAGCCCACGTTCGTCACGCATCTGCCGAAGGAACTCGTGCCGCTCGCCAAGCTTTCGCCCGACGACCCGACCACCGTCGAAGTCTTCGAGTGCTGCATCAACGGCCAGGAAATATCCCCCGGCTACACCGAGCAGAACGATCCCATCGCGCAACGCACCACGCTCGAACACCAAGCCGGCGGCGAGCAACAGAAGCTGGACGAAGATTTCCTCGTCGCCCTCGAACACGGCATGCCCCCCGCCGGCGGCATCGGCATCGGCATTGACCGCCTGTGCATGATGCTCCTCGGCCAGGAAAGCATCCGCGACGTGATCCTGTTCCCGCAGTTGAAGCCAAAATAGCGGCGTTGCATATTTTGCGCGTCGCAATAGAGTAACCGCATGACTGCCATTGCCGTCGAACTGGATCAGAAGCTCAAAACGCTCGACCCCGAGACGGCCGCATCCGTAGAACAGTTGGTGCGGGATGCATTGGAACTGGCGGAGAAGCGGAAAGGTAACGCGGCGAAAGAATCCCATCGCGATTTCATCAAACGCATGGCCGGGTCGTTCGGCGACGAACCGTTTGAACGCCCGCCGCAGGGAGAGTTCGAGAAGCGAGAGGACTGGTAATGGCGTGGCTTCTGGACACGAACGCGTGGATCAGCTTCCTAAAGCCGGGTCAGCCTTCTGGAGCCGCAATTGCAGCGCGCCTGGCGACACTCCAAGAAAGCGAGATTCTCCTCTGCTCGGTTGTGAAGGCCGAGCTCTGGCACGGCGCGGAGAAGTACGCGAACCGTGAGGCGAGACTGGCGAAGCTGGCCGAATTATTTTCCCGTTACGTCTCGCTGCCCTTCGATGACGCAGCCGCACGCCACTACGCCACCCTTCGGCACCATCTGGAAGCCAACGCGCAAGTCATCGGCCCAAACGATCTGAAGATTGCCGCCATTTGCCTGGCACACGGATTGACGCTGGTCAGCAGCAATACCAGTGAGTTTAGCCGCGTGACGAATTTGAAAGTTGAAGATTGGACAGGAAGCTGAATAGCAGAATGAGCCTCGGTACCGTTCGAGAAACGCAACGAGCCAACGCTCATCCAACCCACGTTCGTCACGCATCTGCCGGAGGAACTCGTGCCGCTCGCGAAGCTTTTGCCGGACGGAAAAGTGGAAAAGTGTTTGAGCGTTTAAATCTGGCGGCGGTATGTTTTGGCGCATGAGCTTCACCGGAAAAATCCAAAATGGCGTGGTGGTGCTGCCGCCGGAAATCAAATTGCCGGAAGGAACGGAAGTCAGCATCGAGACCCTGGACGCGCCGGCAGACAATGACCCGTTCGTCGAGGCGGTTGAGAAACTAGCCAAACCGCGCCCGCATTGGCCGAAGGATTACGCGCTCAACCACGGTCATTACCTCAGCGGCGAACCGAAAAAACCGTGAGTGCGGTCTTCGCTGACACTTTCTTTTACCTGGCTTTGTTGGATGAGGCTGAGCCCATGCACAAGCGCGGCCTGGCTGAATCCAGAATTCCCCGGCGCATCGTCACGACGGAGTTTGTCTTGTCACGCTGGAACATCAAGCCGGCGGCGAACAACAGAAGCTGGACGAAGATTTCCTCGCCTGTTCCCGCAGTTGAAGCCAAAGTGACAACATTCGTCAAACTGCGCATGACTTTGATCAAAGGCTCATTGAGACTCCATCGCCGTCGTGGTGCCGCGACAGCGTCCTGGCTGAGGCTCATGGTCGTGCTGCTGCCGCTGGCGTTGGGCCGCGCCGCGCTGGGTCAGGTTTCCGCCACCAATCATCCGCTGCCCGGTGTGGCCGTATTCTCAGAAACCCGAACCCAGCCACCCACGCGCTTGTTCGTAGCTTTCATTGATCTGACGGAGCCGGGCTTGAGCCTGCGGGTGTCGCCCGGTGGTCCTGATCCCGACGGTGCCGGTCCGTGGCAGACCACACTGATGCGCCCCACGGAAATCGCCGCGCGCGACGGCCTGGACTTTGTGGTGAACGGCGATTTCTATCGGGTACCGGCGATGGATGATCCGGTGCGCACCAACGCGGTGCGCGGCTTCTCGTGGAGTGCTGTCAGCGGTCCGGCGGTCAGCCAGGGAACAACCTGGTCCGCCAGTTCCCAGCGCCGCCCCTGCCTGGTGGTGGACCGAACCGGAAAGGCCGCGATCAAGCTGCGCGCGCGCCCCGAACCAGAGGATTGGGAGGTGGTGGCCGGAAATACGCTGCTGGTGCGCGATGGGGTGGCTGTGCCGCACGAGAACAAGGTCCGTCATCCGCGCACGGCTGTGGGTCTGAACGCCGACGCCACGCGGCTGGTCGTGTTGGTGGTGGACGGTCGCAAGCCCGAAGTGGCCATTGGCATGAATTACGAGGAGCTTGCCGCTGAGTTGATCCGGATGGGATGTCACTCGGCGATCAATCTCGACGGCGGCGGTAGTTCGCTGATGGCCGTGCGCGATCCGGCTCGCAACGGGTATCGAATTCTCAACGTCCCCACGGATGGGCGCGAGCGACCGGTGGCGAATGTGCTCGGGGTTTCCGTGACAACGCCTCCAGGCCCGGCGGTCCGCCGGCCAAACCGGTAGGCCAAAGTTACATAAGCGAGGGATTGAGGTTGTATTCCATTGAGCTTACTCTCGCTCCTCAAGCCCATGAGCGATTTCACTCACATCCTCAATCGTGTCCAGCACGGCGATTCCAAGGCGGCCGAGGAACTTCTCCCGCTCGTGTACCAGGAGTTGCGTCGCCTGGCGGCGAGCCGCATGGCGGCGGGTGTCAACGGCCACACGCTTCAACCCACCGCTCTGGTGCATGAAGCCTGGCTGCGCTTGACCGATGGCAACGGCGAGGCTCAGTACCAGAATCGTTCGCATTTCTTTGCCGCCGCCGCCGAGGCCATGCGCCATATCCTGATTGATCGGGCCCGACGCCGAAAGGCCGTGCGACACGGGGGTGGCCAGCAGCAGGTGGACATTGATGAGGTGATGATACCAACCCCGACAGATGACGAGGAATTGCTGGCCGTGAACGAGGCCTTGGACCGGTTGACGGTCCTCGATCCGGCCAAGGCGGAGGTGGTCAAGCTGCGCTACTTCGTCGGCATGACCATGAAGGAAGTGGCTGAGGCGCTGGGTATTTCCGAGCCCACCGCCAAGCGCCGCTGGGCACTGGCCCGGGCCTGGTTGTATGAGCAGCTCCATTTGGAAAAACACGGATCACCGTGATTGCCTGATCTTCTGGAGACCATTTTCTCGTATGTGTGGATGATGATTCGCTCTGGCGATGAAGCCCGATGCACTACCCGATGAAGTCCTGTTCGAAGCGGCGCTGAACTGCGGCTCTGCAGTGGAGAGGTCTGCTTACCTGGACCGCGTCTGCGCGGGGCAGCCTGGCCTGCGCCAGCGCCTCGAGCAGTTGCTGCACGCGCACGCGCAGGCCGAAGGATTCCTGGAGCAACCTGCGGGCGATCTCGGTAACGTTGCCACGGTGACTCCACCGCGAAGGTTCGAGGAGGCTCCGGGCACAGTCGTTGGGCGCTACAAGCTGCTGCAAAAAATCGGCGAAGGCGGCATGGGTGATGTGTACATGGCCGAACAGACCGAGCCCGTTATCCGCAAGGTGGCCCTCAAGATCATCAAATTGGGCATGGACACCCGACAGGTCGTGGCCCGCTTCGAAGCCGAGCGCCAGGCGTTGGCATTGATGGACCACCCCAACATTGCCAAAGTGCTGGATGCCGGGACGACGGGCCCATCTTCCATTGGTAGCAGCGGACGTGAGTCCGCTCAAACTTCGGATAGGGCAAGTAAGAGCCGACTCACGTCGGCTGCTACAATCGAGGCGGGGCGACCGTACTTCGTGATGGAATTGGTCCATGGCGTGCCTATCACGGAATACTGCGACCAGAACCGGCTCTCGACCCGAGAACGTCTCGATCTATTCATCCCCGTCTGTCAGGCCGTTCAACATGCCCATCAAAAGGGGATCATTCACCGCGACCTCAAGCCCTCAAATGTGATGGTGACGTTGCACGACGGGGTGCCGGTGCCCAAGGTCATTGATTTCGGGGTGGCCAAGGCCACCAACCAGCGGCTCACGGAGAAGACCTTGTTCACTAATTACGGGCAGATGATCGGGACGCCGGCCTACATGAGTCCGGAGCAGGCGGAGATGAGTGGGCTGGACATTGATACCCGGAGTGACGTTTACAGCTTGGGCGTGTTGCTTTACGAACTGTTGACCGGGGCAACGCCGTTTGATGCCAAGGAACTGTTGAGCAAGGGCTACGCGGAGATGCAACGGATCATCGCAGAACAGGAACCGCCGAAGCCCTCCACCCGCCTGAGCACGCTGCAGGATGAGCGACGCACGGTGGTGGCGCGAAACCGGGGAGTGGAGGGAGTGGCACTGACCCGAACGCTACGCGGCGATCTGGATTGGATCGTCATGAAGTGCCTCGAAAAGGACCGCACCAGACGATATGAAACCGCCAACGGCGTCGCCACAGATTTGCGCCGCCATCTAAATGCCGAAGCGGTCATGGCGCGGCCCCCCAGTACCGCGTATCTGGTTCAGAGGTTGATCAAGCGCAACAAGCTGGTGTTTGCCTGCGGGGCCGTGGTGGGGTTGGCCATGATCCTCACGCTGGTGGTCCTGATCGTGACCACCGTCCGGGTCACTCGCGAACGGAACCAAAAGGAGTTGGCCCTCCAGGCAGAAAGCGCCGCGAAGGAATTGGCCACCGAACGCGCCCAGGAAACCCGGGAACAACTTTTCGTAGCACTGAAGAACCAGGCGCTCGGTCACCGTTACAGCGGTCGCATCGGCCAACGAGTCGAGAGTCTCGCTGCGCTGTCGGCGGCGGCGCGGATACGGCAGGATGAAAGCCTTCGGGACGAGGCGATTGCTGCCCTGGCACTGCCGGATGTCCGCCGGGCGCAGGGTGCGGCACCGTGGGTGACTGGCAGTCCAGTTTATGCACCCGACGACCTTTACCAACGGTATGGCCGCCTGGACCCGAATGGTGACATCGTCATTTGCACCACCGCTGACACGCGGGAGATTCAGCGGATTGCCACCAACCCGAAGAGCCAGTTCCGGCATCTGAGCCTGAGTCCGGATGGTAACTTTGTGGCGAAGCTGGAAGATGGTGGGCACTTGCGCGTCTGGGCGGTGGCGGACGGACGGCCTGTGCTTGAGCACGAGCCAATCGGTTGCACTGGGGTGGCGTTCAGCCACGATAGCCGATGGCTGGCGGTCGGTCAGGGCGACACAATCTGCCGGATTGATCTGCAGACCGGGTTGGAGATCAACCGCTGGAACACCGCCGCCCCGGTGCAACAACTTGCAATTGACTCCCAGGATCAACGGATTGCCGTGGCTCCGGTTCGCGGGAAGACCGTCTTAATTCACCGCGCCGCCAATGGACAACATCTGGCTCAGTTGCCCGTGGAAGCTGCGATCCCTCAAGTTCTAGCGTGGCATCGTGACGGAATTCATCTGGCAGTCGGGGGCAGCGATTCGCGCATCGAGATTTGGGATATACGCCAGCCACGGCGAATCGCCAGTTTGGAGGGCCACGTGCAACGGGTCACCGACCTGACGTTTCATCCGCAGTCTGATCTGCTGGCCTCGTACGGTTGGGATGGTGTTTTGCGTTTGTGGGAGCCGTGGTCCGGCCGGCAACTGCTGCAAACTCCGGCGCAAACCTATATCCGGTTTAGTAGCGATGGCCGCTGGCTCGGCAGCGAGTGGGCCGGCGCAAACCGTTTTCAACTTCTGGAGATCGCCCCCAGTTCCGTCTATTCCAGCCTGCCGCACTTAACGAAGCTGCATTTCACCTCGCTTTATGATGGCGACATCAGTCCGGATGGTCGCTGGCTGGTCTGCGGTACTGACAACGGCGTGCAGCTACGGAGTCTTCCCGGTGGCCAGCTCGTCGCCACGCTGTCCTCGGGGTTAAGTCCGGGCACCCGCTTCCGACCGGACGGACAGGCCATATTCACATGCGGCGATCGGGGGCTCAATCAATGGCCGTTTGAACGAGTTGGCCCGGACCAATTCCGCCTCGGTCCACCCACCCGCATCCAGGTTCCCCTTTCGGGAACGATGCGGATGAGCCTGTCGTCGGACGGCCAGAGCCTGGCGGTGGTGGGCGAAGAAACCGGGAGGGCAGTCATTCTCAATCCCACCTCAGGCCAGCCGCCACACGCATCCTTCGATCACCCCGCTGCGAGCTTCCTCGCTCTCAGCAAAGACGCCCGTTTGCTCGCCACCTCCGGCTGGCACAGCAGAGTCGTTCGACTCTTCGAGACCCAGGGCGGCCAGTTGCTTGGTGAATGGCCCGTGCCCCCGTACTCCCGCGTCTTCCTGTCACCTGATGATCGCATGCTGGTCATTTCCCAAGGATTTGAAATTTCATTCTGGGACGCAGAGACCGCCGAGTTGATTCGGCGGGTGCCAAGGCAAGGTTCGGGCTATGGCGACTCCGTGGCCTTCTCTTCGGATGGGACGCTCATCGCTCTCCCGACGGCGCCGGGAATTGTGGAGATCCAACTGACCGACACCGGCCGCACGGTGGCCCGGCTGGAAGACCCATTTGGCGACCGCAGTGGTTGGATGACTTTCACGGCCGACAACCGCGAATTGATTGTTTTTGCCGGCTATGTTCCCGCCATTCATGTCTGGCACCTCGATGAACTTCGCCGCCAGCTATCAGAGTTTTCCGGCGATTGGCCGGGCTTCCCACCTCTCCTCGATCAAAAAAGCACCAATCGAACTGGCAAGCATTCAGTCCCAACGATCGAGGTGTTGGGGTTGGAGTTGTTAGAGAACAAATAACCGGTCGCCCCTGACGACGAGAGTGGTTGCCAGACTTCGTTTCTGATCAGGCAGGGCTCACAGTCCCCTGCGAGCTGTCTTGCCAAACCTTCCGCTTCTGGAACAACTTTCAGCCAGACCGCCACCAAGTTGATCCATTTTCTCCCCGGATTTCGTTTGTGTTGGTGGATGAAGCAGCCAAAACCATGAAGCCCACGCGCATCCGCACGTCTGACGACGACCAGGCTCGATACACCGGTGCCTCGCCCATCCACCTCGTCCGCGCCGAACGCTTGCGTTCCCGGTTCTACCTGACCCAGTTTGATGATCGTGGCAGTTTGGAACTCATGCCGCACCGCATTGTGTTTAACGGAATGCAAGGTGTCGTGACGTGTCCCGGTGTGAATTCCGTTGAGCTGGCCCGGATGCCGTTCCCGTGGTTTGCCGGGTTCTTCCTGCTCCTCACGCTTGCGGGTGCATTGGTCTTGCTGCGAACTGGCCCGTCCGTGCATCCCATGACCTTGGGGCTGGCAGTGGCATTTGTTAGCGCGTGGACGTTGGTCGTACGCAGCCGCCTGCTCATTCAAATCGAATACACCGACGAAGCGGGTCAACCCTGCTCCCTCTTTCTCATCAGCGACCCGCCTTTCGCCTCCAGCCGGAAGGCCACCCAAAGGCTTCATGCGGAGATCAAGGCAAAGGTGTTCCCGGGAGTCCAGCCGCCATAAGACGCCTCCGTTTGCGACCGGCAAAGTTTGTTGATCCGTTTTGCTCCCGAATTTCGTATGTGCAGATGGAAGGACAGCAAACGTATGAAGACCAGACCCATTTCCAAGCAGCCGACCGCAAATCCGATACCGTCTCCTGGTTCAAAGCCCGCACCGCGTGCCGTGCTCGGAGGGGTTCTGCTCGTGTTCTACACGCACTGCTTGCTTTGCCCCGGCGCGTTGGCGCAGGCCTACACGTTGGACTGGCACACGATCGGCCCCGGCGGAACCAGCACGGGCGGCGCCTATTCGTTGAGCGGAACCATTGAGCAACCGGGCGCCGGGCTGACCATTAACGGCGGGATGTATTCGCTCACAGGAGGTTTCTGGGGCGTGCCAGAACCGGGCCAGCCACCTTTCCAGGAACTGGTGAACAACGGCGGATTCGAAGATGTCAACGGCACCTTTGTTCCCAATGTCGATAATCTGATGGTGCTGCACGAGGGATCCATGACCATCCCGGGATGGACTATCGTGAAGGGACAGGTGCTTTGGGGGTCGAATAACAACCCGTTTGGCCCAAGCACGCCGGAGGGATCCATGTTCCTGGACCTGACAGGGTATCAGGATGCCGGCGCCACGGGAGGCGTGCAGCAGGACCTCGTCACCACACCCGGGTCGGGATACCGGCTCTCCCTGTCGGTTGGGGCCTACCAGGACCACCCCGCCTTCAGTGGTCCCATGGCAGTGACGGTCGTCGCCGGGACACTATCGAATCTGTTCACCTTCAACCCGACGGGGAATGGAAACCAATGGGGAATTCTTGAGGCGGAGTTTACCGCGACCGCGCCTACAACTCCTCTGAGGATTCTTGGAGCTCTATCTGCCGGCGGAGCCTATCTGGGATTGGATCGTGTTTCGGTTGTGCCTGTGGAGCCGCTTCCCCATTTGAGCATCGCTCCGGCGGGTCCTCGCGAAGTCAGGATCTCCTGGAGTCCCAACTCACCGGGATTCGTGCTTCAAGAAGCGTTCGACCTTTCCACCGCCGACTGGACCAATGCTCCCAGCGGCAGCGCCAATCCCATAACCGTGCCAGCCGCCGGACATACGCGGCTGTATCGCCTGTTCAAACCCTGAAGCACAACACGAACCAAAACCATGAAGACCATACGCCCCATCCGCGCTGTAACGTTCAGCTTCATCCTGGCCGCACTCCCGCACCTGCCCGTTTGTGGGCAGGGCACGGCGTTCACATATCACGGCAGGCTCAACAACAATGGCGCACCGGTGAACGGCGCCTACGATGTCCGACTCACCCTTTACGATGCCGAGGAGGATGGCGTGGCCGTGACCGGGCCGCTCAACTTCAGTCCCGTGGAGGTCGCGAATGGGCTGTTCACCGTCAGTCCGGATTTCGGCGCGGAGGTGTTTGATGGAGCCGCCCTGTGGTTGGAAATCGAAGTTCGCCCGGTGGGTCAAGGCGAGTTTGCCACACTGGCGCCGAGACCGGAGATCACCTCTTCGCCGTATGCCATCCGGGCGCTATCAGCTGGAACCGTGGCGAACGGGGCTGTAGCGGCAGATCAACTGAACACCGGCGGGGTACCTCCCGCGGCGGGCCAGATCCTCTCCTACGACGGCGGGAACCTTTCGTGGACTGATCCCGGCGTGGCGGCGGGCGGCATCTGGTCTGCGCTCAACAATAATGCCTGGTACTCCGCGGGGAACGTCGGAATTGGAACGTCCACTCCCGCGCATCGCTTGAGCCTGTCGGGCGGGCCGCATTGGACCGCCAACTTTTGGATCGGCGGCCTGTCCCTCGATTTCGCGACGGCCATTGGCTGGAAGGCCAACCCGGCGGGGCAGCGGTTCGGGATGGGGCATACCAGTGGTGGATTCTTCATGTTTCGCACCGCCAGTGACCCCGGCACGACCGGATCGCCCGCCGTTTACGACTTTGCGATCAACAACTCCGGCAACGTTGGAATCGGGACGACCGCGCCAACCAGCAAGCTCGACATTGTCGGATCGCAGGACGCAGTGGGAATCACCGGCTACCAGCCGTTCATCACGTTCCGTGACACCAGTCCGCCTGGAATCGACGCGTTGTCCCGAATCCAGGGTGTGAATGGGACGATAAACCTCCAGACGTGGAACTACATCACTGGGGCTGACCCATTCGGGTTCATCAAACTCAATAGCAATGGCAAGGTCGGCATCGGCTCTCACAACCCTGTTGGCAAACTGGAGATCGTCGGCCAGGACGCCCTCCGCATGATTGGCTACCAGCCATTCCTTTCGCTCTACGACAGCGACGCCGGTTACGCGGGTGTTCGAATCCAAGGCGTCGCGGGTGAGATGGTTCTCGAGGCACAGAACTTCATCGATGGCAGCAATCCAAATGCATACGCCAGGCTGAACAACTCCGGCAACCTGAGCGTGGCGAGCCTCACAATTCGCGGTGGCGCAGACCTCGCCGAGCCTTTTGAGTTCTCGACCGATGCCGTTGCCCCCGGATCCGTCGTGATCATTGACGATCAATACCCTGGCAAACTGAAACTCAGCTCGCGCGCCTACGACACACGCGTGGCGGGAATCGTGAGCGGTGCCAACGGCGTCAATCCGGGCATCAGCCTGCATCAGGAGGGGATGCTGGAAGGCGGACAGAACGTGGCACTCAGCGGACGTGTCTATGTCCATGCCGACGCCAGCCCCGGGGCGATCAAGCCGGGAGATCTGCTGACCACGGCTGACACGCCAGGTCATGCCATGAAGGTCGTGGATCATGCGAGGGCCCAGGGTGCGATCCTCGGCAAGGCGATGACGGAGTTGAAGCAGGGCAGCGGGATGGTGCTGGTTCTGGTAACGCTGCAATAGAACGTTTATGAAGAGCGCGAATATTTTCCTCATCGGAGCGCTGCTGCTGGCAATCATTGGCGGTGTGGTTGTGACTGTTCACCGGCGCAACACCTCCCCGCCCGAGCAAACGACTGTCGGGGTGTCGAATGGCACCTCGCAGCTTGCCGGACTGTTCGCACAAGCCACTCGCCTGCCTGACATCACTGATCCGGCTCCAACGCCATTCAAACTTGGAATTCATTCCAACGGGGCGCTTCGCTTCCTTTCTCCGCGACGAGGCTGGCGAATCCCCGCGAATGCGAGCCGCATCGCGGACGCTCCTGCGGAAGTCGCCCGCGAGTTCATGCTCGAACATCGGTCTGCTTTTGGTCTCGCCAGTTCACGCAACAATCTCGTGCTGTATGGAACCCGACCCAACGCCGCCTTCACCACCGTGCGACTTCAACAAACCTATGCAGGATTACCGGTTTTGGCGGCAGAGGCCGTGGTGCATGTCGGTATCGAGGGAGAGATCAGGACAGTGCTGGCAGACTTCGCCACGGATACCGCAAACGTCGATCGTATGGCCTTGCCGCTGACACCGACAATTTCCGCCACGGACGCACAAAGTCTCGCCGTCACGCTGGTGCAAACACACCTGAGGCGGGGTTCCCTGAAGCCGGGCGCCCCTCTGCTCATCGTGTACGCGCCCGATGTCCTCGGCCTTCCAGGAGTCCCAGCTATTGCTTGGGAGGTTCCCGTGGAATCGTGGAGTCAACCGTTTAGCGAACGGGGGCGTGCGATTGTGGACGCGTCCAGTGGGATCCTGCTCAACTATCTCGATGAAGTCCACTCCGCAACCAATCGACGGATTTACGACGATAACAACAGCGCCACGAACGAGCCGACGCTTGGCGGCACGGGCGACGATGCTGTCCGCGTCGAGGGCGGCATGGCCACGGGCATCGCAGAAGTGGATGATCTTTATGACTATATCGGGCAAACCGACGCACTCTATCTTGCTAACCATGGGCGCGACGGTTACGACGGCGTGGGGGGAATCATCTACGCCATCGCACGATCTGTTCCCGCAGGCCAGGCCGCGCCGTGGCCGAACGCAAGCGCTGGAGGGAATGTCATGAGCTTCGGAGCAGGATACATCACTGATGACATTGTTGCTCATGAGTACACGCATTTGGTTACGGAGCAGACCTCGCGGCTCATTTATCAGAATGCCTCTGGAGCGATCAACGAGGCGTTGTCGGATATCTGGGGGGAGTTTCTGGACCAGAGCAACGGGAGCCAGACACCCAATGGCGACGATTCCGCAGGGGTGCGTTGGCAGGTGGGCGAGGATCGCCCCGGCGGAGCGCTTCGTTCCATGAGCAATCCCCCATTGTTCAATGATCCAGATCGAAGAGGCAGCAGCAGGTATATCCCAGTGGCTGTTCTGCCGGACGGTGGAGTCGGTGGCAACGACAGTGGAGGCGTGCATTCCAATAGTGGAGTCGCGAACAAGCTCTGCTACCTTCTGGTTGATGGCGACACATTCAATGGCCAGACCATCACGGGCGAAGGTTTTCCGGCCGTTGCTGCGCTTTTCTACGAGGTGCAGGTGAATTTCCTTCTGCCTGCAGCTGACTGGCGAGACCTCTATTTCTCCATAACGACCGCGGCCGCAGAGATCGGATGGAGCCAAGCGCGTCAGGCCAACTTGGGCCGAGCGTGCATTGCCGTCGAAATCTCAACAGACTCACACGAATACTTTGTGGATCAATCGAGTCCTACGACAACAGGCGATCCGCCCCAGCCTGTTCTGGAGGTGGGTATCCCCAACGTCGTGGGCACACTCGGTCCCTTTCGTTCAATTCCTGCGGGGCTTGCGGTCGTGAACGACGGAGGTATCCTCAGTATCAACGCCGCCGCAGGCGACTACAGCATGGGCTTCGGCAGCGTTGTGACACTCAGCAAGCCGGTCACCTTGAACTCGTACAATGGCGAAACAAGAATCCTCCCTTGACGAAGTGGCACGTGAAGAACCAGTCAAGGCAATCATCGCATGAGGCCAAGTGAACAACTTGCACCCGCCCGTCGCTTCGCAGCCGCAGTCCTCTGCCACTTGTGCGTCGTGAGTGTCCTCGCGCAGTACGATCCCTGCGGGCTGACTTGGCGCCGGGTGGAGGACATCGGATCAATTGATCCCCCTGGGCACATTCTCAATTATGCGGTGGCGCACGATTCCCGTCGCGGCCGGACGGTGTTCTTCGGCGGGGTCAATCCGATCACGGAGGAGTATCAGCTTGATCACACATGGGAGTGGGACGGATTCATCTGGACCCGGCACGATCCCCCCAGCCATCCCGAAGGACGCCACTCGCCGGCGATGGCCTATGACAGTCGCAGGGGTGTCTGCGTCCTTTTTGGCGGCGGAACGAACACCTTTCAGAACGACATTCCGTTCAACGATACCTGGGAATGGGATGGAAAATCTTGGACAATGCGCCAGGCCAATGATCCCCTCGCACAAGACCGCCCGCCACCCTTGGATCATCCGGTCCTGAGCTACGATTCGCATCGAGGCCGAACTGTGCTTACTGCGTATTCTGCCCGGCAGAACGGCGAGATCGTCCCGCTCACAAGCACCTGGGAATGGGACGGAACGAATTGGGTGAGATTTAACAAGGCGTTAGCAAGGCGGGCGAGTCCCATGGCCTACGATCCTCTGCGCCGTGTGACGGTGCTCTTCGGAGGGAACGGTGGCTGGGACGGCTTGTTGAACGATACTTGGACGTGGGACGGGACAAACTGGACGCAGGTCGCCACGGAGGGGCCACCCCGCCGGGACGATCATGCTATGGCGTTTGACGAACGCCGCGGAGTCATCGTGATGTTCGGCGGCGTCGGCGAGGGAGCGAACGAATACCTTTCCGACACTTGGGAGTGGGATGGAACCTCCTGGACCCTGGTGCCAGCGGCCAACACCCTGGGCATTGTTCCCATCCGCTCGCACTCGATGTGGTACGAACCCGGACAGCAGCGCCTGATGATCTACGGCGGCACCTACTCCGCCTTCACGCCGGGCGGGATCATTTATCACGTCGTCCTCGACGACATGTTCGAGGCGCGGCCGCCCGGGCGCTGGATCGATTTCAACTTCGTCGGGCAGCCGGCTTGGCCTGAAAACGGGACTTTCCAATGGCCCTTCAATACCCTGGCCGAGGCAGTGGCGGCCGCCGATCCCGGCTGCACGCTGATCTTCAAACAGGGAGTGAGTGCGGAATCACTGACCCTCTCGAAGACTCTGACTTTGGAGGCTTATAACGGACCAGTCACCATCGGACAGCCCGCTCCGATTCCGTAGCCTCATCATGCCTTCTCTCGAAGAAGATGCATGCGCTTGCGACAGCGGTTCGCGTGCGTGCGGACCGAGACGAGCGCGTCCATCGCGAGAGTGCGATCAACGGGAATCAACTGGACAACAGCCTGAGGGATTCGGGCGCGGCCTACGTGTTCGTGCGAGATGGGAATGGCTGGAGTCAACAGGCCTATCTCAAGGCCTCCAACCCGGATGCGGGCGACTGTTTCGGTTCGGTGGCCATTTCCGGCAACACCATCGTGGTCGGCGCACCGTTCGAGGACAGCAACGCGGTCGGAGTAAACGGGGATCAGTTCAACAACTTGGGGACCGACTCCGGGGCGGCTTATGTCTTTGTCCGGGAGGGGACGAACTGGACCCATCAGGCTTACCTGAAACTCTCGAACACCGAGTCGGGAGAGGAGTTTGGGGGCTCGGTGGCGATGTCCGGCGACACCATCCTGGTGGGAGTCAGCGGCGACGATTCGTTCTATCCGGACAATGGCGAATGGCGTTATGACCACGGCAGCGCCTACGTTTTCCGTGTTCCGTACGATCTCGACGCATTCGTCGAATCCATCAACAGGGCCGGGAACACCATCGTCCTCGAATGCTCGGTCGAGCCGGGATCATGGTATGACGTGGAGCGATGCACACATTGGACAAACTGGACTGCCGTCCATACGACCAACGCGCCGCCAGGTGGAGTGTTTCACTGGGCGGATGTTAATCCGCCCGAGTCCAACGCTTTCTACCGGTTGAAACGGCACTGAAGGCCGGCGCAACGAGTCGCAAGGCCTTTCGTACGGTGATCCGCTTTGCCCCCGGATTTCGTATGTGGAAGTAGAACGGCAATCAAACTTATGAAAACTCAAGCCAGCTTGTGCGGAATCTGTGTTCCTCCGGCCCTTCGTTTCAGCGCCAGCCTGCTCTGGGTCATCTTCCATACCATCCCAGCAGGCGGCGCTGCGTTCACCGACGCCGATTGGATCAGCCTTAATCCTCACCCGCCAATCAGCACCGGTTACGGCACGGTCGGGGCCATGTTGGCGGACGGCTCGGGTGGCATTTACGTGGGGGAATCGGCCGGTTCTTTCGGTGGCTATCCCTTCGAGTATCAGGTTTCCCATTGGGACGGCAACACTTGGAGTTCCCTCGGCCAAGGTTTGGACGGTGTGGTGTTTGCAATGGCCGGAGATGGAACCAATCTGTATGTGGCAGGGGTGCTGGAAAGTGCCGGCGGAGTGCCAGCTAACATGATCGCAAAATGGAACGGCACCTCATGGTCTGCGCTTGGTTCAGGATTGAACTACACAGTCCGCGCCCTGGCGGTCAACGGGACCAATCTCTACGTTGGTGGAGGTTTTGGGGAAGCCGGCGGAGCGCCAGCCAATTTTATTGCCCGATGGGATGGCACCTCCTGGCACGCACTCGGTGCCGGGATGAATGGCTGGGTGTCCGCTCTTCTCCCGCACGGAAACGATCTCTATGTCGGTGGCAGCTTCACTACAGCAGGGGGCATCGCCGCCAGCAACGTCGCCAAATGGGATGGCACCAATTGGTCTGCCCTTGGGTCCGGGATGGGCGGCGGTGGCCAGTTCGGCTCCAGTGTCAGTGCGCTCGCAATGGTCGGCGACAATCTCTATGCCGCCGGATATTTTACAATGGCTGGCGGTGCTCCCGCCAATAACATCGCCAAATGGAACGGAGTTGACTGGTCAGCGCTTGGCTCGGGCGTCAACGACTACGTGGATGTGTTGACCGCCAACGGGAATGACCTTTACGTGGGTGGTTTCTTCAGCACGGCGGGCGGTGTCCCGGCCAAAAACATCGCCAAGTGGAACGGCGCGTCGTGGTCCGGAATACCCACGGGTTATCCACTCTACAGTGAAGGTTACAGTCTGGTGTTCAGCGACACGAATTTCTATGTCGGCTCTGGTTTCGACGTTGTCCGATGGACGGGATCCAACTGGGCACCCACCAGTAAAGGCCTGAGCAACGACATTCTCGCCATGGCTGTCAATGGCACGAATCTCTACGTGATTGAGGAGGTCTTTCCGCCGCCGGGCGATGATGATCCGCCTCCACCGATGCAGAACCGGATCTTGAAACGGGAAGGTGGGAATTGGTCCGAAATCAGCATGGAACTGGACGACATGGCTCTGCTGCTGGCCGCGAGCGAGAACAGGCTGTACGTAGGAGGATTCTTCACCAGTGTGGACGGGACGCCCGCAAGCCACATTGCCGGCTGGGACGGAGCCACGTGGAGCCCGCTCAGTTCCGGCCTGGATGCTCCGCCCGAGTTGTTCCTGATGAGCGGCACCAATCTGTATGTCGCGGGAGCTTTTTCCACGGCGGGCGGGGTTCCCGCCAACCGCATCGCGCGCTGGGATGGCACTGCATGGTCCGCGCTTGGATTGGGGGTGGACGACGTGATCCTAGGAATGACGGCCAGCGGTACCGATCTCTACATCGCCGGGAATTTCACCACCGCGGGTGGGACTCCCGCCCAAGAGACTGCAAAATGGGATGGCAGCACGTGGAGTTCGCTTGGGGCTGGCTTCGCGGGTTCCGGCCCATGGGGCGCCGAAGTGCGCGCACTGGCGGTCGTTGGTACGAACCTTTACGCGGGCGGCTTCTTTCAGACTGCGGGTGGGGTGTCCGCCACCAATATCGCGCGTTGGGATGGAAACGCCTGGCATCCATTGGGAACCGGGATTGCCGAGCCTTTCACTTCCACTGGAGGCTATGTGCTCGCACTGGCAGCGCACGGCAACGACCTCTATGTCGGCGGATACTTCACCTCTGCCGGCGGCGTTCCGGCGCGATGCATCGCCAAATGGGACGGCAACGTGTGGTCCGCGCTGGGTTCGGGTGTGGACTACACGATCTATCAACTGGAGGCGGACAACGCCGGGCATCTGTTCATCCGGGGAGATTTCCAGTTTGGCGGAACCACCGCCTCACCTCGAATCCTGCAAGCCAACATCGGCCTGAATCTTCTCGGTGGCAGATTTGCAAATCCGGCCTACTCGTCACTGACGGGATTTACCGCCACCTTCACCGATGCCAAGGTTGGTCAACCGTATCGCATTCAAACCAAGCCGATGATCGCCGTTGGCGATTGGACCGACTTGACCAATTTTATTTACAGCGGGCCGATCGTCATCTCGGATTCTCCCCTCGGTACAGTCACCAACAGACTATACCGTGCAGTCACTCCTTGATGGGTGAGCGTGGCGGTATTCCAATGCCCCAAGCAACAGCGGATTCATCTCCACTGGCAACAAGTCTCGAACCTCCTGTCGTCTCTCACCGTTTGGAGCGGCATTGCATGCCTGCTCAAATCTCGATCAACTGGCACTCATCCGACTCAGAACCAATCGCAGATTCGGTGGGTGTGCCATCAATGATCCAGTGGTCAGTATCGCGATCACCTGCGCCACTGCCCCGAAAGTTCCGTTCGCGAGGGGTTGAGGTCGGCGGTGGATGCGATTACTTTCGGCCTTGCCCCATGAATGATCCCGGAAATCGAATTGGTGACGAAGCCGCCTTGCGGCTGGTCGTCGAAGGCACGGTGGCCGAAACGGGCGCGGAATTCTTCCGGGCGCTGGTGAAGAATCTGGCCGCTGTGATGGGCACCTTGGGCGCATGGGTCACGGAATACCTCCCGGAGCAGCAACGGTTGCGGGCCCATGCTTTCTGGTTGAAAGGGGAGTTCGTGGAGAACTTTGAGTACCACATTGCGGGTACGGCCTGCGCGCCGGTGGTGGAAGCCAGGAAACTCATTCACATTCCCGACCGTCTGATCGAACTGTATCCCGGCGACCCGGACCTGGTTTCAATCAAGGCCGTCAGCTATCTGGGGACGCCGCTGCTGGGTACGGATGGCAGCGTCATTGGCCACTTGTCCGTGCTGGACGACAAACCCATGCCAGTGGTGCCGCGTTTGTTTTCATTGTTCGAGATTTTTGCCGCCCGTGCGGCGGCGGAATCCCGCCGCCTGAAAATCGAACAACAGGTGCGGGCCCGCGAAGAGGAGTTGAGCGCGCTGCTGGAAAGCGCCATGGACGCGGTGGTGGTGCTGGATGCGCAGATGGCAATCACGCGGGTCAACCCGGCGGCTGAACGCTTGTTGGGCTGCACGGCGGAGGATTTGTTGGGCGAGCGTCTGCCGGACTTCTTGGCCGCCGACAGCGTGACGCGCCTCGAAGCGTTCGTGCGCGAACTCGACTGCCGCCCGGCCGGCCAGCGGCAACTTTGGATTCCACAGAGTCTCACGGCGCGCCGCTGGGATCATAGCACGTTCCCCGCGGAAGCGACGTTGTCTCGCTTCGAGAAACGCGGGCAGACGTTTCATACGTTGATTCTCCGCAACGTGAACGACCGCCTCGAAGCCGAGCGGCAGATTGATGCCCTCACGGCCCAGGCCGAATACCTCCGCGAAGAAATCAAGGCGCTCCACAACTTCGACGAAATCCTCGGGTGTAGCGCCGCGCTGCGCCGCGTGTTGGAGGACGTGCAACAAGTCGCGCCCACGAACGCGGTGGTGTTGATCCAGGGCGAGACCGGCACCGGAAAGGAATTATTCGCCCGCGCCATCCATGCCGCCAGTGCGCGACGCGACAAGCCAATGGTAACGGTAAATTGCGCGGCCATTCCCGCCACGCTGATGGAGAGCGAGTTCTTCGGACACGAGAAGGGTGCGTTCACCGGCGCCACCGGCAAACGCGAGGGCCGCTTCGCGCTGGCGAACGGCGGCACATTGTTCCTCGATGAAGTGGGCGAGTTGCCGCTGGATTTGCAGGGCAAGTTGCTGCGGGTCCTGCAGGAGGGCACGTTCGAGCCGGTCGGCAGTTCAGTCACCCGCAAAGCGGACGCGCGGGTGGTGGCCGCCACCAATCGTAATTTGTTACAGGAGGTGAAGGACGGCCGCTTTCGCGAAGACCTTTACTACCGGCTCAACGTTTTCCCCATCCAACTGCCGCCGCTGCGTGAGCGCGCGGACGACATCGCGATCCTGGCCGAGGCGTTCGCGAAGCGGTTCGCGCGGCGCATGGGCCGGAAGCTCGCGCCCCTGACGCCGGATTGCGCCCGCCGCCTGCAAGCCTGCGCGTGGCCGGGCAATGTGCGTGAACTGGAGAACGTGATCGAGCGCGCCGTGATCACGGCGCAGAACGGGCGCTTGAATCTGGATCGCGCGTTGCCGGAAGCCGGGACTCAGGCGGCCTCCAATGTAAGCGGGACAAGCTCCATCGAAACCCACATCCGCACGGTGCGCGAACTGGAGGAACTGGAGCGCGAGAACATCCGACGCGCGTTGGAGGCCGCCAAGGGGCGCGTGGCCGGCGACGGCGGTGCGGCCAGTTTGCTGGGCATGAAACCCTCCACGCTCAACTCTCGCATCAAGGCCCTGGGGCTCAAACGCACTGCCTGACGGGAAACTTCATCGAAGCCAAATCCAGCCACGGATTCGGACAACAGCTTGCATCCCTCAGCAATTCCAAGGGAACCTTTCGGAGCAAAACACCAATCGAACCGCAATCTTCCTCGCGCAATTCCAGCGGCAAAGGAAACAATTCGGAATTGATGTCATGCCAGTCTCGCCATGTTCGCTGTTTTGTAGCAGCGATCAGCTTCTTTGCCGCTCCTATCACGCCTTCACCAACGTTTTCACGCAATAACTGTTCAAGCTTTCCCCGGCGGCCAGGGCTTTTGCAGCCAGCCGGCGGTGCAAGGCCGGCTCAACCCGCAACACAAACTTCCCGCTGAATTCTTTCTTGCTCAAAGGTTCGGGCAGGTCGTGTCCGTCCTTTGCCAGCAGCTCAATCATTTCCTCCACGGCTGCGCACAATTCGGTATAGACCTTGGCTTCATCGTTGCCATGCACGCCCCCCAGCATGAGTTCCGGGCAGCGGCCAATGAAGCACTCATCCTCGGCGCTCCACTCGACAAACTTCGCGTAGCGCGCGGCCCGTTCCTTGATCTGTTTGCGTGTCATAAAAACTTCACTCTTTGGCCGCAGCCACGGCCCGTTTCACGTCCCGTTCCTGGTAATGCTTGGCGTCGTCACCCGCGCCGCCGCTCACCGTCACGCGCGGCCCCTTCGGATGAATGAAATTCCGATCGCTGCCCTTGCCGCCCCGGTTCACAAAGCCGGCCTGCTCCAGGTCGGCAATCAACTGTCGCACCTTGCGCGGCATGTCAGTATCAGTCCAGTATCACCTGCCGTCAACCTAGCGCGAAACCCGGTGAAACGTCAAGAAATGCTGCGCGAAGCAATGACGCACGTTTCTTCCCAAGCAGCCTTTTCGCTGGCGTGCTGTCGTCGAGGCTCGAAAGGATCATGGGCGGCTACCCTTTGAGACGGGCACGTTGGAAGCGACTCATTACATCGGTCTGGCGTGTAAGAACTCTCGCCACTGACTAAGGCAAAGCACCCGTCATCTCATCTTCTCTATATCCGAAGCCGAATGTGCGGGCGGATTGTCCCCCGCCGCCTTGAGAATGTCTCCGCCGTTGATTGGGCGAGTCTGCGCCAGTGCTACGCGGGCAGCTTCATTGACGACGAATTCAATCTCCGCACTGGTGTAGTTCTCAAGTTCACCGGCGCAAGCGTGCCAGTCCACGGTGTCTTGCGGACGGTTCGCCATGCACAGGCGGAGCAATTCCACGCGAGCCTCGTAATCAGGCGTGCCGATGAAAAACTTTTTGTCGAGGCGCCCGGGTCGCATCACGGCGGGGTCAATCCGGTCGGGTAGATTGGTCGCGCCAATGACGAGAATCTTGTTCTTGCCGCACTCGTTCATCCCAGCGCAACCGGAGCGTTTCATTCCGCCGGGCGCCGGTGTAAGCCATCACCTTGATGTAATCGGCAAATTGCTAGGCGTTTTTGAGCGGTTGCCCCTTCTCGTCCCCCTTCGCCAGCCGGCCCTCCCGGAACAAGGGTTGAAAAGCCACCTCGCAAAGCTTGGCAACGTCCGCCGGAGTCACCAAAGCCCGTTTGATCTGCCGTTCGCGCAATTTGGTAAGGTCCTGCATCGGCAGACTCTTGACGTGCCCCTCCAACTTGGCGTGTTTGCACAAGCCGCGCAGCGCCATCACTGCCAGGTTTGCCGAGCGGTTGCTGTATTTCGCCCGGAGCAACTTGTCCCGGAAGCGCGTAATATGCGTGGGCTTGATCTGGCTCAGGCGCAAGTGCCCAATCTCCCCCGCCCACTTCGCCAACAGAGCCTTTTCCTTTTCCACCGTGGCGGCGCGTTTCGCGCCCGTGCTCGCCAATGTCTCCCGATGCTCCGCATATTCGGGAATGTAAGAGGCGAGCGTTGGCACCCGTCCCGGTGCGGGAAACTCATCGTCGCGATTCTGCGTGCGCAATCGTTCCAGCGCCGCTCGCGCTTCCGGCAACGTTGTGATGGGTGCGTCTCGATCATCCTTCAATGCAATCCAGCGCGGACGCATCTTGCCCGACTCCATCGCCAGCGAAGTCACGCGGGCGATGTAATGGCCGTTCCGCGTCCACAATCCGCGAATCGGTTGCTTGCGCCCGTCCAGTGCCTTCTGGTACTTGTGGCGACGATGACTGACATGAGAATTAACTGGCGGACCAGCGACGTTACTTGCCGTTTCATTGCGATTCATGCCGCAGCAAGTGTCGCAAAGTCAAGTCAGCCATGTTTAATCATGATAAGTAATTGATTATTAAACTTGCCGGTGTGGCGAAATGGCAGACGCACAGGACTTAAAATCCTGGGACTGTAAAAAGTCGTGTCGGTTCGAGTCCGACCACCGGTACCAACTTCGCGTTCCTTTGCGACGGCAACCTTGGAGATTGGCACGAGAGTCTTGTCAGTGCCCGGTTGACGTCGGTCAAAGAGACCAAGCTTGCAGGTGCAGCTACGGCGACAGGGGACGGATTTCCACATTGCGGAAATCTACCGGATGGCTCTCGGCTTGCAGCGCGAGATAGCCGCCGTGCAACATCAGGTTGTCGTCGCGAATGAGTTTCCTGGCGTCGCCGTCGCCGGGGTCGAGTTGCGGGCGCTCATATTCTAGGACCGCTTCCCCGTTGATCCGGTGAACGATGCGCTCGTTGCCCCGCACCTCGATTTCAGCTTTGACCCATTGTTCGCCGTGAAACGTAGGCGAACGGGAGTTGACGCAGTGCGGCGTAAAGAGTTTGCCCTGCATAACCACATGCGTGCCGGGTGTGCAAAGATTGCCCGTGGGACGCGGATTCTGACCGTCGCCACCGAGAAGCTGCACTTCGATGGAAACGGGAAAATCCTGGTCCTTGCCCATGCTGGCGGGCGGCTGGGAATGAATCATCACTCCGCTGTTGCGGAGCGCCCAGCCCGGTCCGCCCGGCGTTTGGCGCCCAACAAAGCGGTATTCAAGGCGCAGCACGTAGTTCGAGTACGGTGTCCGGTAAAAGAGATGGCCGAACCGACCATCGAAGTTCGTGTAGTTATCGTAGGCCACGCGCAGAAGGCCGTCCTCGACCCGGAATGTGTTGGCGTAATTCTCTCCCAGTTCAAACCCCTTGAACTTGGGGGTCCAGCCAGCGAGGTCCTTGCCATTGAAAAGCGGCGTCCATTTCTCGGTGGTGGGCGGATCCGCCCCGACGCACGCGAAAGCAAATACCGTCAGCAGTAGAACGAGCGGGTGACTCGACCAAAACAATCGTATTCTCATTTGCGAGAGTGTGGCGCGGACGTGTTCGCCGTGCAATGGCGTAGTATGGTGATTCAGTTTCGGGCTGCTTGTTCCCACCCTGTGCGTCGTTGCTTCCAGGCGCGCGGGCCGTTACCGTTCGATCATCTGAATTTGCGTTCGACCTTCTCACACCGATGGCGACTGGGTACAATCTCCCGCCTGTGGCCGCGACACTATACGATCTGATCCCACGCGACGAGAACGTGGGCAATGACGCCTTGCTCGGACGATTCCTGGAATACGCCGAGCACAAACGACTCACGCTTTATCCGGCGCAAGAAGAAGCCATTCTCGAACTTTACGAAGGCCGGAACGTCATCCTGAACACGCCCACCGGCTCGGGAAAGTCGCTGGTGGCGACGGCGCTACACTTTCAGTCCATCGCGCAAGGTCGCCGGTCGGTGTACACCTGTCCGATCAAGGCGCTGGTGAACGAGAAGTGGCGCGCGCTGTGTCAAGAGTTTGGGCCGGACAACGTGGGTCTGGCCACCGGTGACGCCACGGTAAATCGCGATGCGCCCATTCTTTGTTGCACCGCTGAAATCCTCGCCAACCTCGCTTTGCGCGAAGGTGATCAAGCCGCCCTGGCGGACGTAGTGATGGACGAGTTCCACTGGTATGCCGACCGTGATCGCGGCGTGGCGTGGCAGGTGCCGTTGCTCACGCTGCCGCAAGCGCGCTTCCTGCTGATGTCCGCCACGCTGGGCGACACGGAGTTCTTTGAGCAGGTACTGACGAAGCGCACCGGGCGGGCGACGGTGACGGTGAAATCAGCGGTGCGCCCGGTGCCGCTGGCGTTTGCCTATGCTGAAATCCCTCTGGCCCAAACCCTCGAAAACCTCGCGGCCGAGCGCAAGGTGCCGGTGTACGTGGTTCACTTCACCCAACTGGAGGCGGCGCAAAGCGCGCAGGATTTCACCAGCCTGAACGTCTGCACGCGCGAGGAGAAGAACGCGATTGCGAACGAGCTTGCCGGCTTCAAGTTCACCAGCCCGTACGGACCGGAAATCCGCAAGTGGCTCAAGCATGGCATCGGCATTCACCACGCAGGACTGTTGCCGAAGTATCGCGCGCTGGTCGAGCAACTCGCCCAACAGGGCCTGCTGAAAATCATTTGCGGCACCGACACGCTCGGCGTGGGCATCAACGTGCCGATCCGGACGGTACTGTTCACGCGCTTGTGCAAGTTCGACGGACAGAAGACCGGCATTCTGAGCGCGCGGGATTTTCATCAAATCAGCGGACGCGCAGGCCGCAAGGGCTTTGATGATCAGGGTTGGGTGGTGGCGCAGGCGCCGGAGCACATGGTCGAGAATCTCAAGCTTGAAGAAAAGGCCGCTCGCGGGGGGAAGAAGGCCGTAAAGCGCAAAGCGCCGGAGCACAATTTTGTGAACTGGGACGTGAAGACGTTCCAGCGCCTGATCGCCGCGCAACCGGAACGGCTCGCCTCACGTTTTCAGGTGTCGCACGCGATGCTGCTCAACGTCCTGAGCCGCGAGGGCGACGGTTGCCGGGCCATGCAACAACTGATCCGCGATTGTCACGAAACGCCCAGACAGAAGAAGGAACACACCAAACGGGCGTGGCAGTTGTTCCGGTCGCTGGTGGAGCGCAAGATCATTGAAATCGTTCCGCCGGCAGACCAAAAGGCAACGAGGGTTGACGAAACTGTGTCCCACGTGGGACAAGAATCCGCTCGACTTTCCCGTCGCCACCAACTCCGCGTCAACGTCGAGTTGCAGGATGATTTCTCAATGGACCAGACGCTCTCACTCTACCTGCTGGAAACGATCCCGCTGGTGGACCCACAGCAGCCCGATTACGCACTGGTGGTGCTCTCCCTCGTGGAAGCCATCCTCGAAAACCCGGAGATCATCCTGCGCAAGCAACTCGATAAAGTGAAGGGGCAGGCCGTGGCGGCGATGAAGGCCGAGGGGATCGAATACGAGGAGCGTATGGCCAGATTGGAAGAACTCGAATACCCGAAGCCCAACCGCGAGTTCATCTACGCCACCTTCAACGCGTTCGCGGACAAACATCCGTGGGTGGGCCAGGAAAACATCCGCCCCAAAAGCATCGCTCGCGAAATGTTCGAGTCCTTTCGCTCGTTCGCCGACTACATCCGCGACTACGAACTCCAGCGCAGCGAGGGTCTGTTGTTGCGGCACTTGAACAGCGTCTTCAAGGTGCTGGCCCAAACCGTCCCCGAGGCCGCCAAGGATGATGCGCTGCGCGAAATGGAACTCTACCTCCGCACGATGATCCGCCAGGTGGATTCCAGTCTGCTGGACGAATGGGAGAAGATGCGCGACCCGAACTACCAGTCCGCCGCCCGCACGGAAGTCCGCCCGCCCGGCGCGGACGAAGCGGCGCCGGATGTTACGCGCGATGCCAAGGCGTTTACCGCCGCCATCCGCACCCGCATTTTCAGTTTCCTGCGCGGTCTGGTCATAGCGGATTACGAAGCCGCGCTCACGCAACTCAGCTCCCTGGACGACCCCGACAAAGAGCCGTGGACTCCGGAGCGATTGCGCGCCTGCATGGAGGCGTATCTGGCGGAACACGAACATCTCGGCCTCGACCCGAACGCCCGGAACACGCGCCACACGTATGTGATTCCGGCAGAGGACCAGCGCACCTGGCGCGTCCAGCAAATGCTCATTGACCCCGAGGAGCACAATGATTGGGTCGCCGAGTTCACAGTGGATTTGCCAGCGTCGCGCCAGGCCGGCGAACCGGTGATCAAACTCAACCGGATTGGGAGTTTGTAGCGGGCTTCAGAACGTCTTGAGGAATTCAATCAAGGCGCGCTTGTCCTCATCGGACAAGCCGGCGGCGAAGTAGTGGCCCCGGTCTTCCACCCAGTCGGGACTCTTGCTGAGCTTCAGCAGATCCGGCGCGGCCTCGGTCTCAAACAATTTCCGGGCTTCAGCATCCGAGAGTTTCTCCTTGGTGACGCGTTTGAGGACCCGGTTCATTTTCAACAGTGCCGAGAGCGTCTGAGTCGGTGGCGCATGGGGATCCAGGTTGCCGAGCAGACTGACCGGCGTGCCGGTGGGAAACGGTCCGATCTTAACGTCGCCGAGTTTACCGGCGGCAAAGTAGTTCAAAGGCACGAGCACCAATGCCAGGGCGATGGCCGCGCCGCCACAAACGCGGAGGAGAAGGCGGGTGGCCTGGCCATGGCGGGCACGCGCCAAGCGATAGATGATGACTCCCACCAGGAACACCAGCAGAGGGAGCAGCCAGGGCAACTGGAGAAACAAGCGGGCCCCGGGGACGATGCCTTCGATCAACACCGGGACAAAAGCCGCCGGGAACATCAGCCAGGTCGGCTGGGTTGTGCGCGCGATGGTGGCCGGCCCAAGCCGCTGTTCCGGCCAGCACATCTTGGTAATTGCGTCGTTGAAGGCTTGCATGCGGCCGTCCACGGAGGGGTCGCCGTTGTATTCACCCAGGCCGTTATTGTGCAGGAAAGGCGCGCCGGCCCAGATGGCCACCAGCGTGGGCACCCGATAAAAGCCGGGGCCGCCCGGAGGCATTTTGAACTTCCAAGTTTTGTCGGCAAAAGGATCATACGCCTCGAACTCACCCACGGACGGAGTTTCCTTGTATTTGAACGAGGAGAATTCCTCCCAAATCTGACCGGGAATGGCATTGTTCTGGAGCGCGCGGGCGGGGTTCGTGCCGAGAAGCGTAACCGGATAACGGGCATCGGTGGAAAGATAGTTGTCTTCGAGAAAGTCGGCTTTCATGACTTCTTCGCGCGCCCATGCGAGGAACGATTCACTCCGCGCCCATTCCTCAAAGCGTTCCGGCGGCCGGTCCACGCCGTCGGTGGGGCGCTTGCTGGAATGACAAGCCATGCAGTTCTCGGCGAAAACGATTTTCCCGCGATTGAGGAGATTCATGTCGTCCGTCAGGTGCTTGGCGCCACCGGGAGCGTCTTTCAGGGGCATGCGACCACTCGCACGAACCAGATACTTCGCCAGGTCGAGGGACCGGCGTTCCGTGACCTGCCAATAGACGGAGTTCTTCTGGGCAGTTTCAATGCGGAACGGTTTCTGTTTCCGCAATCCAATGATGGGATTGTGACAGCGCATCCATTCCTCACTGAAGGTGCCGATGTTCACGAAGACCCGGTTGAGCGCGCCTTGCACCCCAATGGAATCGGCGCCATCCACCAGCACATGCGGCACTTTTCTGAGTTCGCCGCCATCGGCGGGAATGAGTTGCGCGCCCGGACCAACGCGCTGTTCCGTGGCCACGGTCAGGCGGGCGGCGACCTGATAGATGGAGTTGATGATGTTAGGATTGTTGTTGTTGTCCGTAGCGACGATGGACGTGTCCACCGTGCCGGGTTTGGCGGACTTGAGGAGGTGATAAAGCAAGTTGTCGGGCTTGAGGTCGGCGCCGAATACACCAAGGTTGCGGAAGTACTGGTTGCCAATGGTGCCGGACAGATTGGTCCAGGCGGACTGGTTCGGGTCGGCTGGTGGATAAAGCGGGTGGGGGGCCACGTGGCAAATGGCACAACTCATCCCCACCCGATAGGGCCGCACCAAATCGGGGTCCTGATAGTAGGATGGATCGCTGTAGTAGCGTTCGGCGTTCCAGCGTTGGCGCGCCGTCTCGTCGAAATCAGGATTGGGAAACAGCCGCAGTCCAATGACACCGCTGGAGCGACCATAGACCTCCGGGTCCACGCCGGCAGGCTCGGTCTCCACCGGCACATCGAGGTAGAGCCCAAATTCATCAGGACCATCCGCGGCTTTGAATCCCGGTTCATTGATCAGCCCCATTTGCTGGAAGCGTCGGTCGCGATGGCGGGAATCAACATTCTTGAGCAAATCAATCAAGCCATAGCCGCGCCGCGCCATGAGGTCCCAGAACCGCTCATTGCCGCCGGTCCACAGCATCCAGGTGTTGCGGCCCTTGATTTCCTCTGGCGTCAATTCGATGCCGCCGTCCATGCCCTTGAAGACGTCCGCCGTGGCGGTGGGGAAATCATCAGCGGTCTTGCCGGCGGCCATGGCTTCGTCCACAACGTCACGGTGATTGCAGCCGCTCAGGAGCAGCCCCGCGCAGGCGAGAAACGTGAAGTGGAGAGCGAGAGGTTTCATGGGATTGGATTCAGGATTTGGGTTCATATTGCGAACTGAAAGTACGGGCGATCTCGTGACTGGATTCGCTCAACGCCAGGGCGGCTTCCCGCTGGACATGGAGCAATTCAACCCGGGTGCGAGCGCGCACCGTGGCGGTACGGCGAATTCCGCGAAACACGGCAACTTCGCCAAAGTGATCACCGGCTTTAAGTGTGGCAACCACTTCGGGGTCGGAACCGGCGGCACGTTGCTTGAGCACCTCCACTTCGCCGGCTCGGATGATGAAAAGGCTCTGGCCCACGTCACCTTCCCGGATGATTTCCTGTTGCGGCTCGTACATGACGGGGGTCACCAGGACTGGCCGATGCACGTTCATGTTGACAAGGTCGCGCCCGAAGAACGGCAGCAGAAGCCAATCGAGCACGAGACGCCACTTCTTTTCCACCGCCGGCAAGTAGCGGATCATGAAGAACCGCCAGGCGAGGTATCCCATCAGCCCGCGAATCGGGACGCCTTTAAGATGCGCGGCTGCCCGATGGTGTCCCAGTGTGCAGGCATCTCCCAAGCCGGTGAAGCGGTAAGGTCGCGGCGACCATCCGCTAAGTGTGGCTTTCAGATTCTTTGCCAGTTGGCGACCGGCAGTCATCGCCCAAATGGCCAGCGGCGGGCAGGTCCCGCCCTTGGGATGCGGTACCGCGGCGCAGTCACCCGCCGCCCAAACATCCGGCACACCTTTCATGCGCAGGAACTCGTCCGTGATCACGCGTCCCAAGCGGTCACGCTCCGCGGGGAAAAGGTCAACCACCGGCGCCGGCGCCGTACCCGTGCAACTGATGATGGTGCGGGTCGGAATGCGCTCGCCGTTGTCGAGCACGGCCTCCTCGGGCGTGGCGGCCCCCAGTCGAATGCCCAGCTTGAGCCGAAGGTGCGGGTGGCTGGTGATGGCTCCTTGGGCATACGCCTGCAACTTCGGAAAGTGGCTGCCCAGTTCGGGCAAGATGCGTTCACCGGAATGGATCACGGTGATGCGGATCTTCTCCACCGGCACGTTGGGAAAACGACGGCGTGCCAGCGTGGGAAGATACTCCGCCAACTCGCCCGCGACCTCAACGCCGGCGTAATTAGCGCCGACGACGACAAAGTTGAGCAGTCGCTCAAGCTCCGCCGAATCCGTCTCGATATCCGCCAACTCCAGCATGGTGAGGAGATGGTTTCGGACCTGGAGAATATCGGGAAACGCCTTGAGCCGCATGGTGTGCTCGGCGATGCCGGGAAAGCGTTTCAGGTCCTCGACGGAACCGACGCCAACGATCAAGTGATCGTAGCTCACGCTGAACTCCTTGCCGTCGAGCTTGCGGCTGAACGTCACGGTGCGGCGTTGCAGGTCAATGTCCTTGATCTCGCCATTGCAGAACTGGGCGTGCTTGAAGAGCCGGCGCGAGGAACTGAGGAGGGTGCCGGGCTGCAATTTACCGGCGAGCATTTCCGGAACGAGACCGTGAAAACAGTGGTAGTTGTTCCGGTCAATGACCGTCATGCGCACGCGTTTCCGGCGAATCCAACCGGCGAGTTCGCGGTACGCGTAGAACGTCGCGTAGCCGCTGCCCAGCGCCACGATATGGGGAATGGCCGATGACCCGGCCGGTTCGTGTTTCAAGGATTCAGGTGAGGCCATGGATGGTGCGTGTTAACTGGAAACCGGCGCCGCCCCGCTCAGAACTCCAAGTGAACTATTGGTCTGCGAAAACCCCGGCGACGAACGGACGTCGCCTGCGTCCGGCAGGGATGGGAGTTTCTCCCGCAGAGCTGGCAGTGTGGCCATGGCAGCTTGGTAGCCGCGTTCCACCAGATCCTCGATTGCGTGCCAGTCGAACATCTTGAATCCTTGCACGGTGGGGCGCACACAACAATCGGCCAGGGCACGCACCTGATTCTTCTTACTGACGCTGGTCATTTCGGTGGTGCGCAGCATGACATCGAACATGCTGGGAAATTGCTCGGAGGACTGGCGATGGCGCAACCAATTGGCCGCCACCTCCCAACCGCTGGGCCGACCCTGGAAACCACCGCTGAGTTTCAGGTCAACTTCAGGGCTGACATCCACTGCGATGACATAGCCCGCGCCCGCTTCCCGGGCCACGTCCACCGGGAGGTTGTTGAGGAATCCACCGTCCACGTACAGCTCCCCTTGGTCCACCAACGGCGGCGCCATGCCGGGAATGGAAACGCTGGCGCCGAGCCATTTCGAGAGTGGTCCTTGACGATGGATGACGGAGGCGGCTTGCGTGAGGTTGCAGCTCATGCAAAAAAAGCTCAAAGGCAGGTCTTCAATTTGAATCTCACCGAACAAGTTCGCCAACAACCTTTCGTAGCGCGCCGCGCGGATGATGGATTGCAGCGGCAGTGTGTAATCGTGGAGTCTGCCGCCCTCCACAAAGCTCCGGCGCATGTCGGCCACGGCGCGGCGCCAGTCCTGATGCAGCGCGAAGTGACCGCCAATGACCGCCCCCATGCTGGTACCGCCCACGCGGTCCACTGGGATGCGCAGTTCTTCAATGGCCTTGAGGACGCCAATCTCGGCAAAACCACGCGCTCCGCCACCGCCCAGAACCAGGGTCACATCCTGCCCCAGAAATATCCGTGCGACCCGGGCGACGTCGGGAACAGAGTCAAGACGGATATGGTGGTGACCAGCCACCGGCAGGGCCTCGAGCCAACGCTGGGTGCCGGAACAGGGGAATTGCTCGTGAACCAAAACGAGTTCAAGCCGGGGTCGCGCCGCCGGTTCGCTCAGACTGGTCAACTCGCGTTTCAGCGTTGTCAACTCTGAGTCCTCTCGGGCCGTGCCAAGCACAATAACGATATCCGCTTGTCGCAGGCAGCGGCGGCGCCAAGCCGTCAGCGCGGTTTCCCCCTGCAGGATGAGGAAGCTGTTGAGTTGTTCCTGCTCATCCAGCCAATGGGCCAAGCGGCGGTCGCCATCGGAGAACCCAGTTCCGGCCACCGCCAGTTCCGCCGGTAGCGTCTGGGATTGTAGAAGACACGCCGGCCGGTTGGCCGACAGGCAATCCCGCAGCGTCTGGCAAAACCACGAAAGGGGAACGGACTCACTGGCCGGAATCACTGCCAAGGTCAACCGCTGTGGCGCGCTTGCAGCGGGACGGTTGCTGGTATCCAGTCGCCGGGTGATAACGCGCATGATGTCCAGCATCGGTTGCGGATGCTCCCGGATCAGCCGATCGAAGTCCTTCTGTGCAACTTGAATCAATTCGCTGTCGCGGATGGCGACGACGGTAGCGCTCCGGAGGCTGCCCCCCAGCAACGCCATCTCGCCGACACATTCCCCGTGACCAACCTCACCCAGGAGGCGCTGACGCGGCGTGTTGTAATGTTGGAGGACGCGCAGGCGACCACGGCGAACCACGTACAGGCAATCGCCAGGATCATTCTCCCGGAAAACCACCTGCCCGTGCGGAACCAGAAGCCGTGGGAAACCACCGGCATCACGCCCGGGAAACGTGACGGTTTCAACCAATTGGAGAAGGGTGGACATCGGTTATTGTGGGCGGCTGATCAGAGCGGTTGAGTTGGCGGGAGGTAACGCGCCAGGCGTTTGATGTTCAAGAGGTGATCATAGCTGACGTTGTCAGTGGTGGAATTGCCACCGAAGGTGCCGCACCCCAGTGTGAACGAAGGCACCAGTCCAGTGGTAAAACCGATGACCCCCTGCGTGGCCGGGGAGTTGACCAGAATGCGGCTGGCGGGCATCAGACTCGCAAAGCGGTCAATCCAGGCTGGATGCTGACTATGGATGACGGCTGTGTGGCCTTTGCCTTGAATTTCCAGCAAGCGCAGGGACGCCTCCAGGCCGGCCGCTTCGTCCGCCACGCGAAACAGCCCGAGGACCGGGGCCATTTTCTCGCGGGCCATGACGCTGTTCGCGGCGATCCCTTGAGTGGGAACAACCATCACGCGGATGGGGTGGGGGCGGGTGATGCCAGCCGCCTCAGCCAGTGTTTGAGCATCCACGCCGATGGTCTTGCGACTCAGGCTGGTTTGGGATTCATCGCAGGCGTATTGGAGGAACCGGCGCGTTTCCGCGTCGTCCAGCACGGCGGCACCGGCGTTTTCCAGGGCTTGGATCAGAGGCTGATAGACTGCTTCGACGGCAACGAGGTTGTGTTCCGAACCGCAGATCAGGCCGTTGTCGAAGGACTTGCTCAACACAATGCTGCTCGCCGCCGCGACCACGTCGGCATCCGAGCAGACCAAAGCCGGTGCGTTGCCGGGACCGACCCCAATCGCGGGCCGGCCAGAGCTGTAGGCGGCTTTGACCATACTGCTCCCACCCGTGGCAAGGATCAGAGATACGCCGGAATGTCGAAAGAACATCTCCGTCTTCTTGCGTGAATTCCGATCGCGCACCCATTGCACCAAATCCGGCGGAGCGCCGTGATGCTGAAGAATCGGGAGCAGCAGCCTGCCGAAGGTGTCGCCCAGTTCCCGCGTGGAACGATGAAAACTCAATATGAGCGCGTTGCGGCTTTTCAGGCAGATCAAGGTCTTGAAGATGGCGGTAGCCACCGGATTGGTGACAGGAATCAAACCGAAAACCACGCCGACCGGAGCAGCCCATTCACTGACCTCGCGCTCGTTGCGGCTCAACAGTCCGGCGCCTTTGCGGCCCGCAAGATGACGGAAAACCCCCACGCTGGCCATTCGGTTCTTCAACGTCTTGTCCGGGACGTTGCCCATGCGCGTGACCTGGACGGTCTGTTCCGCCAGTGGCCCGGCTTGCGCGGCAAACGTGCTGGCGATCTCTTCCAGCAAGCTGTCCATCCGCTCCTCCGGCCAGTCGGTCAGTATGGGATACGCCGCTTGCGCCCGCGCAACCATGCGATCAACGTCCGCATCAGTTTCGTTGCCCAAGGCATCGGCGAGCCGCGCGTTGGCCTGACGAAGTTTGAGGGCGGCCTGTTTGCCCAAGTAGGAAAGCAGGGTGATCAACTCCTGGGGCCGCTCCCGCGCCATTGCTTCCTGGTGCGTAAAATCAAACCGCCGTGCCTGCACGGCCGTGTGGGCGTACGCCGAGGCGGAACGCGGCTTCTGATCCAGCAACGCCAGTTCTCCCAAGACTTCTGATCGGCCGACAAAACCCAGCACCGTGTCGGAATCAAGCTCTTCGCGCTCATGCTGGATGGCGACTACTCCGTCATCAATCACGTAAAAACAATCCGCCTCGTCGCCCTCGCGAAAGATCAGCGCACCCTTGTTGAATGAGACTGGCTCGAAGTACTCCGCCAGGCACTTGTCCCTCCCCAGGAATGTTGCGGTGCTGTTGCTCATGGGGCGAGGATCACCCTTCCATCTCCCGCCGCCGCATAAAGCGGGTTTTCTCGCTCGAACATTTGGGAAGTCGCTGAAGTCCAGTTGTCGCGCGTGACGTGTTGCCCGTTGCAGGAGCCGGAAGGGAGCACAACGCCGTGCCGGCGCGGCGGCAAGCCCCAATGTCGGGGGCGACACGTATGACAAAGCATGGCCAGTGCGTTGCAGCAAGAGTTGATGGAAACGCAGTCTATGGCGATTCGGCTGATTGGCAAGAGGGAACTAGCCATCGCGATTTCTGCAAAAAGACAATTTACTTGAGCGCGGGTTTCGGTAGATTCCCGCGCAAGCACACTCTTGAAGACACGGTTTCTTAACCGCCCAGTGAACTGGATGGCATCGCATCCAGTACTGACTCTTGCCGGCTGTCTGCTCATCACCGCCCTCCTCGCCGCGGGATTGCCCCGGCTGCGCTTTTCTAATGACATCGAGGTTTTTTTCGACCAGAGCAACCCACAGCTCAAGGCCTATCGGGCGTTGGAGAACACCTACAATAAATGGGACAGCGTGTTGTTCGTGGTTTCTCCCGGCAATAGCAGCGTCTTCACCCGGGAGAATCTGATGGCGGTGGAGTATCTCACCCAGGAGGCGTGGCAGCTTCCCTACTCGCGCCGGGTGGATTCGATCAACAACTTTCAGAACAGCTTCGCGCAGGAAGGCGACTTGATCGTGGAAGACCTTGTTCCTGACGCGGCGGCATTGTCCGATGAAGACCTTGAACGGGTGCAGCGGATTGCGTTGAGTGAGCCGTTGTTGGTGAACCGGTTGGTTTCGCCTTCCGGCCACGTCACCGGAGTCAATGTGCCGGTGCGCTTGCCAGGCAAGGACCCGTTGAAAGAGCAGCCGGAGGTAGCCCTGGCCGCGCGGCGGCTGGCCGCAGACGTGGAGGAGAAATTCCCGGGAACGCAAGTGCGGTTGACGGGGATCATCATGATCAACCAGGCGCTCGCCGAAGCCGGCGTCAAGGACATGGTCACCTTGATGCCCATTATGTTTGGGCTGATGCTCATTGGCTTTGCCATCCTGTTACGCACCTGGGCCTCAGCCCTGGCGGCTTTGATGGTGATCCTGTTTGCCAATCTGGCCGCCTACGGTCTGGCGGGCTGGTTGGGGATCATCATTTCACCGCCGGTTATTTCCGCCGCCAATATGATCATGACGCTGGCGGTGGCCGACTCGGTTCACATCCTGACCACCTTCATGGAGAATTATCGCTCCGGCCTGAGCAAGTCCGCCGCGATGGCCGGGAGCCTGACGACGAACTTCGGTCCGGTCTTTTTCACCAGCTTTACGACCTTCCTCGGATTTCTGAGTTTGAACACCAGCGATTCACCACCGTTTCGCGATTTGGGAAACGTGGTGGCCGCCGGCGTATTGTTTGCGTGGATCCTCACCTACACCTTGTTGCCCGCGGCGATGCTCCTCCTGCCCGTGCGAACGCCGCGCATGTCCGCCAGCGGCGAACCAGCCTGGGGAGCCGCGCTGGGTCACTGGATTTGCCGAAATCGTAAGACGGTTCTGGTAGCCAGCACGGTGTTCACGCTCGTGCCGGCCGCGTTCATCATCCGCAACAAGACCGACGACGAATTTCTCACCTATTTCCACAAGGAAGTTCCCTTCCGCCAACATGCGGATTACGCCATCCAGAATCTGACCGGTTTTGAGTACATCCAATACTCGCTCGATTCAGGCGAGCCGGGCGGAATTTCCAACCCGGATTACCTGGCCAAAGTGGAGGCGTTTGCGGAGTGGTATGCGCGGCAACCGAAGGTGCGCCATGTCTTTGCCTACACCGACATCATCAAGCGGCTCAACCGCAACATGCATGAAGACAAACCGGAGGAGTATCGCATCCCGGAGGAGCGCGAACTGGCGGCGCAATGCCTGTTGCTGTACGAACTGTCGTTGCCCTTCGGCAAGGACCTGACGGACCAGATCAACCTGGATAAATCGGCCACGTTGTTCCAGGTGAGTTTGGCGAACATCAGCAGCAACGAGATGCTGGACCTGGACCGGCGCGCGCGGGACTGGTTGCGCGAGAATGACCTTTCGCCGCAGAGCGAAGGCACCGGGCAGTCGTTGGTGTTCGCGCATATTGGCCTTCGCAACATTCGCAGTCTGCTGGGCGGCACGGTGGGAGCGCTGGTGTTGATCTCCTTGTGCATGATTTGGGTCACGCGCTCGTGGAAATTCGGACTCCTGAGCCTGCTCCCCAATCTGGCCCCCGCCGCCATCGCGTTCGGCATCTGGGGGATCTTCGTCGGCGAAGTCGGGCTGGCCCTGTCCGTGGTCATCGGCATGACCCTTGGGATCGTGGTGGATGACAGCATCCATTTGCTCAGTCATTATCTTGAAGCGCGGCGGGCCGGAGGATTGTCGCCGGAAGCCGCCGTGCAACGGACGCTGAAGGAATTGGTGAAGCCGATGGTCTCAAGCACTGTGATTCTGGTGGTGGGCTTCGGTGTGCTGGCTTTCTCGAACTTTGAACTGAATCGCGGCATGGGTCTGCTCAGTGCCGTGACCATCGCGGTCGCCCTGATCTTTGATCTCTTCGCCCTGCCGGCGCTACTGACAGCCATTGATCGCCGCACCAGTCCGTCAAGCTCGAAAGCCAGCCATGCCCTTCCGGGATGATCCATTTACACTTTATGAAATACTCACACCTCACACGTTCACGCGGCCTGCGCGCCGTGTTCCTCCTTACGCTGCTACCTGTGCTTCCGAGTTGGGCGCAGAAGGACCCAGTCGCGACCGGGCTGGAGATTGCCCAAGAAGCCAAGCGGCGCGACACAGGCTACCAGGATTTTGTCACGGAAGTGACCATGATCCTGCGCAACAAGGCGGGCCAGGAAAGCAGCCGCAAACTTCTCATCAAGACGATCGAGAACGAGAACAAAGGTGAGAAGAGCCTGCTCGTGTTTCAATCCCCGGCGGACATTGACGGCACCGCGCTCCTGACCTTTTCCTCGCGAACCGAAGCGGACGATCAATGGCTTTATCTGCCGGCCACCAAACGGGTGCGGCGCATCGCCACCGGCAGCAAAACCGGTTCGTTTGTGGGGAGCGAATTCACGTACGAGGATATCAGCCCGCAACAGGTGGAGAAGTACACCTATCGTTACATCCGCGACGAAGCCTTTGAGGGCCAGACCTGCTTTGTGGTGGAACGCTATCCCACCGATCCCAAGTCGGGCTACAAACGGCAGGTCACATGGCTGGACCAGGCCGAGTACCGTCCTTTGAAAGTTGATTTTTACGACAGCAAAGATGCCCATGTCAAAACGCTCCACTTCCGCGGCTATCAGAAGTACCTCGACCGGTTTTGGCGGCCGGACGAATTGTTGATGGAGAACAAACTTTCCGGCAAAAGCACCAAGCTAGTGTTCCAGAACTACAAGTTCCGCACCGGACTGAAGGAGGCCGATTTTGACCAGAACCTCCTCGACCGCCTGCGCTAACCCCGGCGGGCAGAACCCATGAGGGCATGGAAGTGCATCGCAATTGGTGCGAGCCTGCTACTGGGCGGTGCTGTCGCGTGGCCGGCGGAGCCGCGAGTGGGCGGTTACGCGGCGATGGAATTTCGCGGATTCCCGGTCGAGCCGCTTGACCGCCGTCAGAGCTACGCGGAACCTTCTTTCCAACTGCAACCAGAGTTCCGGCTGGATTGGGATCAACCGCGGCTCGGCGTTACTTTCACTCCATTCTTCCGTTATGACTACCGCGACTCGGAGCGGACGCACGCGGACGTTCGCGAGATGAATTTATCCTGGCGACAGGGAAACTGGGACACCCGGTTCGGGGTAAGCAAAGTGTTCTGGGGCTCACTCGAAGCGGTGCATCTGGTGGATGTGATCAACCAGAGCGACCTGGTCGAACATCCGGACGGTGAAGAGAAGCTGGGGCAGCCGATGCTCAATGTCAGTTACCAGTCGGAGATCGGCCGGTGGAGCTTCTTCTACCTGCCCTACTTTCGCGAGCGGACTTTTCCCGGCAAGGATGGGCGACTGCGGCTGCACCCGCGAGTGGTCAATGATGATCCGGTCTTTGAGTCGTCCCTGGAGGAATGGCACCCGGACTTCAGCCTGCGTTGGAGCCATTCGATTCAGAGCCTGGACTTGGGAGTTTATTACTTCCGGGGAACGACCCGCGAACCTGCCTATCGGTTGGCAGTGCGCGGCACGGAGCCGGTGCTCCGCCCCGTGTACGACATCGTCCACCAGGCCGGACTGGACCTGCAATGGGCGGTGTCCGACTGGCTATGGAAAGGCGAAGTGATGTTCCGCAGCGGGCAGGATCGTGACTTTTCCCGAGTGGGTTTCGGGTTTGAATACACGTTTCATGGAATTTTCGGTACGGCGGCCGACTTGGGCTACATCAATGAGTTTTACTACGATTCGATGGGGAACAACCTGCTGAATCCATACGAGCGGGATTTGGTGACCGGGGTGCGGCTGGCGTTCAACGACCTCAAGAGCACCACACTGCTGGCCGCGATCCTGACTGATGTGGTAGATGGCTCGAGCGTCCTCACCTTCGAGGCCACCCGACGGCTCAGGAAGAACTGGGTGTTGCGACTCGAAGCCTCGGCTTTCATTTCCATTCCCCGGGACGACTATCCCTTGAACAGTTTTCGCCGCGATCACTACCTCCAGTTGGGTCTGGAATATCATTTCTAAACCAGGGGGCATTTTCGGGCGCAGCGTATCTGCTCACAACGACCTCACCGTGCAAGTTCTTGCTCACGATCAGGCTTTGCTCGCTGTTTGCGGTGGAGTCGCCCGGATTGTCTGGCGGCATGACGCCTGAAAGACTATTGCATGAATTGCTGGGACTGGGGTTGAGCTGGGAAGTAATTGAAAGCCGTTTTGCGCGGGGAAGCGGGACGGTCTTTTTAGAGGTTCGCGAGACGCCGCGCTTGTGGGAGTCGGTACGCTGCCCCGAGGACGGGGGGCTGGTTTTCTGTTACGATCACACGGGGGTTTTGAGCGAGCGGCATCTCAATATTTTCCAACATCGCTGCGAGATCACGTGTCGGTTGCCGCGGGGGAAGTGCCGTCAGTGCGGGCAGGGGTTCCGGGTGCGGCCGCCGTGGGAAGGGTAGAGCACGCCTTTCACTCACTTGGCAAACACCGGGCTCATTCCCCAGCAAATCACCTGGGGCAGCCCTCCTTTGTCACTTCTGTGGGATGACCGTGAAACTCTATTCCATCCCAAGAACGGTAGTAAAGATTCCAGCTTTGTGTGTCACACAGAGCACGAAGTCCGAGCCGATGCGTTGCCAAGCCTCAGCTTTGAACGGCTTGTCGTAGATCAACATTTGGCGATAAGGAGAAGGCGCTGGCTGCGCGCCCAAACACCGCGCCTGGGAGGGCGGAGTCTGCAGGCCATCATCGCGGGCGTGAACCGGAGCCTGCGGGGCTGGTAGGGGTATTTCCAGCACAGCCAGGCCAACACGTTTGCGACGGTGGACGGGTATGTGCGGAGACGCTTGAGGAGTCTGCTGGAAAAGCGACGCGGACGGACGCGCCACGGGAGGGGAAGGGTTGATGAATGAATGGTTTGCCCGCCGTGGGCTGCTGTCCTTGGCAGCGGCACAAGCGTGGACGCGGATAATCGTAGGACTACAAACCCACTGACTGGAGAGCCGGATGCGGGAATTCCGCCTGTCCGGTTACCCCGAAAGTGCTTCGCAAGTCCTTGGAAATCAACAAACCCATTTTCATGCGAAGTAGTGGCCCGAAGGGCTGGTGGATTCGTGTGGAGCTTCGACCTCCAACAATGGACGCGCATCGGGGCCATGAACCGGCCTCGGATGGATTGCTTGATTATCAACAGCTTGCGAGTCCGATTCATAGAAAGATTTTCTCCCAGGGCGAGGCTTCAAACGCCCCTGGCCGCCGCTCATCAAGATGGATGACGCAGTGAGACAGAAGATGGAATGGCTTGATGCCGTAAAGTGAAACCATGAGTGAGATCACTCGCATCCTTGAAAGGGCGCGAACCGGCGACCCTCAAGTTGCCGCAGAGTTGTTTCCGCTGGTCTATGACGAATTGCGCCGGGTGGCCGCTGCCAAGATGGCGCGCGAACCGGCGGGCCAGACACTTCGCCCAACTGCGCTGGTTCACGAGGCCTGGCTGCGGTCAGGTGGCGGCGGCCAACCCGCCCGCGCCAGTTCATCTTTTCATCCCGTCCTGGGATGACTATGAATCAGTTTCCCTCTCAGTCGTGATCGGGAAAACATGTCACCTCGATACGCTTTGACCGTTTTGGTTGGGAAAAATCGTAAACCTTGCTAGAAACAGCGGTGAGCCCATGAGCGCAAAACGAGATCGCGAAGAGGAAATCTTCGATACCGCCCGCGAACTCGCCGCCGATGAGCGGGCCGCGTACCTCGCCGAGCAGTGTGGCCAGGACGCGGAGTTGCGCCAGCGGATTGAGGGAATGTTGGAGGTGGACGCGGTAGCCGGGGATTTCTTCCAGACCAAGGCCGCGCCGCCATCAACCGGAATGGTTGCCGATGCCAGCCTGTCGCCCTTGATTGAAAAGGCCGGGGACCGGATTGGCCGTTACAAGCTGCTTGAGCAGATTGGAGAAGGCGGCATGGGCCTGGTTTACATGGCGGAGCAGGATCAGCCGGTGCGGCGTTCGGTGGCGCTCAAGATTATCAAGCTGGGCATGGACACCCGCCAGGTGGTGGCGCGGTTCGAAGCTGAACGGCAGGCTCTGGCGATGATGAACCATCCTCATATCGCCAAGGTATTCGACGCGGGCGCGACGGATTCGGGACGGCCGTACTTTGTCATGGAACTCGTGCGCGGTATTCCCATCACGGAGTATTGCGATGTGAATTTCCTGCCCACCCGGCAGCGCCTTGATCTTTTCATTCTGGTTTGCCAGGCCGTCCAACATGCGCACCAAAAAGGAATCATCCACCGCGACCTCAAGCCTTCGAACATCCTCGTCACTTTGAGCGACGGAGTGCCGTGGCCCATGATCATTGACTTTGGAATCGCCAAGGCCACCAATCAGCGGCTCACCGAGAAAACGCTTTTCACCCATTTTGCGCAGATGATCGGCACGCCCGCCTACATGAGCCCGGAGCAGGCCGAAATGAGCAAGCTGGACGTGGACACGCGCACCGACATCTACGCGCTGGGGGTGCTGCTTTATGAGTTGCTGACGGGCACAACGCCATTTCCCACCAAGGAACTCCTGAGCCTTGGCTACCGCGAGATGCAGCGCACCATCGTGGAAAAAGAACCCCTGCGCCTGTCCACCCGCCTCAGCACCATGGCCAACGAGGAGCGAACGGTGGTGGCAAGAAATCGAAGCGTGGATGCTACCGCTTTGGCGAAGCTGTTTCGTGGAGACCTCGACTGGATCGCCATGAAGTGCCTCGAGAAGGATCGCGCCCGCCGTTACGAAACCGCCAACGGCTTGGCCGCCGACATCCAACGGCACATGAACAACGAGCCGGTCGTAGCTCGTCCGCCCAGTCGTTGGTACGAGTTCCAGAAGACCGTCCGGCGCCACAAATTTGGCTTTGCGGCGGCGGCAGCGGTTATCCTTGTGCTGGCGATCGGCGTTTTAGTGAGCACCGTCCAAGCGCTGCGTGCCACCCGTGCGAAGAAGGAAACCGCCGAGACGCTCAAGCAAGTCTCCGCCGAGCGCGACGCCAAGGAGCAGGCGCTCAAAGACGCGGAGGCTATCTCAACGTTCCTCACCGAAGTCTTCCAAAGTCCGGACCCGACGCGTGACGGGCGCACCATCACCGTGGTCGAGAACCTCGACAGAGCCGCGACAAGGCTGGAGACCGACCTCGCCGATCAGCCCGGCCGCCGCGCCAAACTGCAGGACACTCTGGCCAATACCTATGCTTCCCTTTCCATTTGGGGGGAAGCCAGGCGGTTGCGGGAGAAGGTACGGGATTATTACGTTGCCACCTACGGTCCGGAGCACCCTGATACCCTCGCGGCCATGTATAATCTGGCGGTTTCACGCCGACACGAGAACCTCCCGTTGATGGAGGAAGTATTGACTCTCCGCCGCAAAGTGCTCGGTCCAGAGCACCCCGATACGCTGCGCACGATGATCGCCACGGCACGTTTTTATGGTGACAACGGCCGCGAGGACGAGGCGCTCAGCGTTGCTGAACAAGCTCTCGCTCTCAATCGCAAAGTGCTCGGCTCGGAACACCCAAACACGTTCGCCGCCATGTATACGCTGGCATTTTGCTACGCCTTTCACGGGCCCCCGGACGAATCGATCAAATCGATCGAACTGTTCGAAGAAGTTCTGACGCACCAGCGGAAGGTATTCGGGCCGAGGCATCCGACCACGATCGTCACGATGTGGAACCTGGGAGCAGCCCTTCGAATAGCCGGTCGGCAAACGGAAGGATTCCAGATGATGGAGGAGTCGCTAAAACTCCGGCGGGAAGTGCAAGGCGACGAGCACGGCGACGCAAGGTGGGCGATCGAAAAATTAGCGGAATTCTACAAAATCACTGGCCACGGGGACAAAACGCTCCCCCTGTTCGAGGCGGCCGCCGTCAGTGAGCCAGAAGATATCTTTTCAGCGATGCGACTCGCCACCTCGCAATTGTGGTTCGGCTGGGACGCAAGCTACGCCACTACCGTCCGTCGAATGCTCGATTGGACGAAAAGTGCCACGAACACTGATGACTTCGAGCGCGTAGCCAAGCTCGCCTGCCTGCGCCCCAGCTCCGACGTACCGACCCGGGAAGCCGCCCTCGCCCTTGCCCGTAAAGCCGTGGAGCTCGGCCGGGAGAACCAGGCCGGAATGCCCTGGTATCAGATGACCCTTGGCATGGCCGAATACCGGAGCGGCAATGACGCGGAAGCAGTCGAGGCATTGACGCGGGCTCAGGCAGCAGCCTCGGTGGACGCGGAAGGGCACTACCGCGAGCTGATCCGGGGCACCGCCGGCTTCTACCTTGCCATGAGCCTCTCCCGGCAAGGCAAGCAAGCCGAAGCCCGCGCGCTCTTCACCGCCACTGAGGCCGCGATGCAACCCTTCCCCGCCGACGAGCAGAAACTCCCTCACGAAGCCAACCACGACGACCTCATCCTCTGGCTGGCCTGTAAGGAAGCCAAGGCGATGCTGGCCCAACCCGACGGCGCGCCCAGAAAGTGAAATGAGCGACGTGACACGCATCCTTGACGCAGTTCAACAAGGCGATGCCGCGGCGGCGAAAGACCTGTTGCCACTGGTCTATGAGGAGCTGCGCCGGTTGGCCCGTTCAAAAATGGCTCAGCAAGCCAGTGGGCACACCCTGCAGCCGACCGCGCTCGTGCATGAAGCCTGGCTGCGGCTGGTCGGCTCCGAGCGGCAGGGGTGGCACGGGCGGAGCCACTTTTTTGCTGCGGCGGCCGAAGCCATGCGCCACATCCTGGTGGACAGCGCCCGGCGCAAACGCCGCGCCAAACACGGCGGAGGACAAGAGCGGCTGGATGTGAACGAGGTCGAGATCGCCGCGGGCGCGGATGACGAAAGAATATTGTTGGTCCACGAAGCCCTCGAAAAGCTGGCCATGGAGGACCCGATTCGCGCCAAAGTCGTCAAGTTGCACTATTTCGTTGGCCTGACCCACGCCGAGTCGGCCGAGATCCTGCAGATCTCCGAGAAATCCGTGCGTCGGCATTGGAACTACGCCCGCGTGTGGTTGTATCAAACCATTCAGTCCGCAAACGAACCTACCTCTTCCCAAGCGGTTAACCAGCCGGACCGGACCGGGGAATAGTCGCGAGAATCCCTGAGGTTCATGTCCCCGTCTTCCTCCGCCGGAGGATTTTCCCTGGGCCAAGGAGCACTCTTCCCAGACGTTTAGATTTTTTCCCGTTGTGACCGTTTCAATCGGGAAAAAGCGTAATCCATGGTGAAACCAATTTTCTAATGATGAACGCAACTCGAATCCGGGCGGCTCGCCGCCCAAACCAAACAACAAAAACTGAAAGGAAGATCAGATGAAAAACATAATGACAGCCATGCGGCTCATCGCGGTTCACCTCCGGCCGGCCGCAAGTGTCGCATCAGAGGAAGGCCCGGTCGCAGGCCGGGACAAACATCCGAGGCCACGATCGAGACTCGCCCTATGGACCGCCGCTCTGGCGCTGGTGATCGCACTACTCCCGGTCGCTGCGTCCGCCCAGGAGGACGGAACGGTCACGATCAGCGGCACGTTCAGCATGGACTATATCAACGAAAGCGACCTGTACTGGTACTTCCCCGATCTCGTCGCGGTTTACTACAACGGGCACGAACACACCTGGACGCTCACGCTCCACGGCACAACCCAGACGCACGTCTCGACGGAAGTCGACTACGTGGAGTTGTTCCAAGACACGGAGATCCACGCAACGTCGTTCGAGCTCGAGTTCTTCGGACCCGACGCGGCCACGCTCAACCGCATCGTGAGCGAGCACCTCGCCGGAAGAGACGTCTGGATTTTCCTGCGGAACCACTACTTGTATTACAGCGACAACGACAACGCGGAATTTCACGTCGTTGTGGGGGGTCGCAACGGCGAATTGGGATTCTCCACGCACCAGTTCGGATCCGGTACGCTCTTCCCGACCGACGCGGACAGCTACCCCGTCGTGAGCCCGATACCATTCTCGATCGAAACCGGATTCACCGAACTGGGTTGGTTTGATATGTTTTCGGGTACCGGCGGCGCGATCGGGTCGCTGGCGGGCCTCGTGACTATTGAGGGGAGCGTGGGCGAAACACCCGTACCACCGACGCTGAGGATTGCCGACGGTTCCGTTGTGGAAGGCCACAAAGGCACGAGGCTGCTGAACCTCACAGTCACGCTCTCGTCGAGCAGCACCAGCCCAGTCACCGTGACCTATGCGACTGCCAACGTCACGGCCGTCGCGACGCAGGACTATACCGCAACCAAAGGCACATTGACCTTCCAGCCCGGAGTGACCAGCCGCGCGATTTCCATATCGGTCAAGGGAGATCGCAAGCGCGAACCGAACGAAACCTTCCTCGTGCAACTCTCAAATGCCGCAGGCGCGACCATCGCTGACGGGGTCGCCACCGTCACCATCCTGAACGACGACTGAACGACCGCGCGGTCACACCGTAGTTGTCACAAGGATCGAATGAAAAGACGAACAGTAATGAGGCAATCATCCCTCTACAGCGCGCCGTTGTTTATCGCGCTGTTCAGCATTCTAGTGCCAAGCCGCCTTGTTGCCTTGGACTTGGAGCTGAGACTATTATGAAATCAAAAATCCTGATTCCCCTGCTTACCCTGGCCTGCCTGCTGGCGATGCCGGCGAGGGCGCAGGTCAACTACGAGATTTACGGCAGCGTGGCTTATGTGGCGATCAGCCCCAATGCTTCCGGCAACGTTGTCATTGCTTCCAGCTACAACGGCTATCCTGTCGTCAGCATTGGGGATTTGGCGTTTTTCGAATGCACCAGCCTGACGAGTGTGACGATTCCCAACAGCGTCACCAGCATCGGGGCTTGGGCATTCTTCTCCTGCACCAACCTGACGAGCGTGATGATCCCCAACAGCGTCACCAGCATCGGGCCTCGGGCGTTTTCCTCCACCAGCCAGACGAGCGTGATGATCCCCGCCAGCGTTACCAACATCGGGTCGCTTGCGTTTTTCTCCGTCGGCCTGACCAATATTTCGGTGGATGCCGCCAATGCGGTTTACAGCAGTCTCGACGGGGTCTTGTTTAACAAGGCGCAAACGACGTTGATTCAATTTCCCAACGGGCGCGGCGGCAGTTACGCCATTCCCAACACTGTCACCAACATCGGGGCATATGCGTTTCAAGGCTGCAGCAGCCTGACGAGTGTGGTAATCCCCGGCAGCGTCACTAAATACAACGTCATAAGTAATTGCATATATCAAATCCCACAAAGACGTCGCAGAGTGGCGTTAGGCCGGGACCAAAGGCGAAATGTTGGTTCGACCGCGGCAATGACTTCATCCAGAGCGGCGAAGTAGCGGTTATGAAGGCAGCGCCGCCGGATGAGCTTCCAGACACGTTCGATCGGATTGAGTTCCGGACTGTAGGGCGGCAGAAAGTGCAGACAAAAGTGCCCGGCCACTTCGTCGCGCCAAGCTTCGTGCAGACAGGCATGGTGATAACGGGCGTTGTCGATGATGATTACCATCTTTCGACCTCCCCGACGATGGCGGCGCAGCTTCCGATAAAAGTCCCAGCAGGTTTGGGCATCAAACATTCCGTTGGGTCGGGACATCACCAGCATGCCGTCGTTGAAGTTGCACGCTCCCGAAATAGCTGATGCTCTTTCGGTCGGAGCGTGAAGACAGATCGGGTCGTCCACTTCGGTGTGACCCACATCCGGCAACGCGAGCCGTATTGTTAAAGTGAACTCATCCATCGCCCACAGATCGAGGTCGTTTCTGTGTGCCAGTGCGTGGAGTTTTTTTATGCGCAGCTGTAACAGGGGTCGGCTTTGGCCACTTGCGGACGGGGTTTGCGCAGACGAAAACCCAACTGCCGGAACAACCGCTGACATTGGCGCACCTTAGCCTACCCCCAACTCTTCGCCCAGGAACGCAGACAGAGTCGGGCCATCCCACATCTGGTGTCGCCAGCCCATACTTTTCCGCTGTCGCGCAACGCCGCTTCCACCTTGGCCAGTTGCTGGTTGTTCAAACGACTGGGACGCCCGGGACGTTGACCTTCTGCCAAGCCGGCCAATCCCTCGGTTTCAAAACGCTGCACCCAGTTTACGACGCTGTGGTGGCAATCACCCAGCAGTTGCGCCACCCGAGGGCAGGTCATGCCTTGAGCCACGAGCAATACGCCGTGGAGTCGGTGATCATAGCGCGACGCATCGTTGCGCCGAATCTCATCTTGGAGCGCCATGATCATGTTTTCTTGGTCGGAGATAGTGAGCGGTTTCATCAACCGGACCATACTTCCGCCTGGCACTATATGCAATTACTTATGACGTTGTGTTTAGCATCAGGGATGAGGCGTTTAACTTCTGCACCAGCCTGGCGACCGTGACGATCGGCAGTGGCGTCACCACCATCGGGTTTAATGCGTTTTTCTACTGTACCAGCCTGACGAGCGTGACGCTCCCTGACAGTGTCACCAGCATCGGGAATGCTGCGTTTTCTTACTGCACCAGCCTGACGAACGTGACGCTCGGCAGCAATGTCACCAGCATCGGGCAATCCCTGTTTCGCAACTGCTACAGCCTGACGAACGTGACGATTCCCAACACCGTCACCAACATCGGGAATCAGGCGTTTGAATATTGCACCAGCTTGACGAGTGTGGCGATTCCCAACAGCGTCACCAGCATCGGGAGTTCTGCGTTTTACTGGTGCACCAACCTGACGAACGTGACGCTCGGCAGCAGCGTCACCAGCATCGGGAATGGTGCGTTTCATTTCTGCACCAGATTGACAAGTGTGACGATTCCCAACAGCGTCACCAGCATCGGGAGTTCTGTGTTTTCCTACTGCACCAGCCTGACGAACGTGACGATCGGCAGCAGCGTCACCAGCCTTGAGTTTGGTGCGTTTTCCCACTGTACCAACCTGACGAGTATGATCATCCCCAACAGCGTCACCAACATCGGGAATTGGGCGTTTTCCTCCTGCAGCAGCCTGACGAGCGTGGCGATCCCCAACAGCGTCACCAGCATCGGGGTTGGGCCATTTTCCTCCTGCACCAGCCTGACCCATATTTCGGTGGATGCCGCCAATGCGGTTTACAGCAGTCTCGACGGGGTCTTGTTTGACAAAGCGCAAACGACGTTGATTCAGTTTCCTGGCGGGCGCGGTGGAGGTTACGCGATTCCCAACACCTTCACCCACATCGGGGATTCTGCGTTTGACGGCTGCAGCAGCCTGACGAGCGTGACGATCCCCGACAGCGTCACCCACATCGGGGATTCTGCGTTTAACGGCTGCAGCAGCCTGACGAGCGTGACGATCCCCAACAGCGTCACCAGTATCGGGTTCTTTGGGGCGTTTTACAGCTGCACCAGTCTGACCAATATTTCGGTGGATGCCGCCAATGCGGTTTACAGCAGTCTCGACGGGGTCTTGTTTAACAAGGCGCGAACGACGTTGATTCAATTTCCCGGCGGGCGCGGCGGCAGTTACGCCATTCCCAACAGCGTCATCGACATCGAGACTGCTGCGTTTTCCTACTGCACCAGCCTGACGAGCGTGACGATCCCCAACAGCGTCACCACCATCAGGTATGACGCATTTGCCTACTGCACCAGCCTGACGAGCGTGACGATCCCCAACAGCGTCAACAGCATTTGGGATCAGGCGTTTCTCAACTGCACCAGTCTGACGAACGTGACGATTCCCAACAGCGTCCCCGGCATCGGGGGTTTGATGTTTTACAACTGCACCAGTCTGACGAGCGTGACGATCGGCAGCAGCGTCACCTTCATCGGGGATTATGCGTTTTACAACTGCACCAGCCTGACGAGTGTGACGATTCCCAACAGCGTCGCCAGCATCGGGGGTAATGCGTTTTTCTTCTGCACCAGCCTGACCAATTTTTCAGTGGATGCCGCCAATGCGGTTTTCAGTAGTCTCGGCGGGGTCTTGTTTGACAAGGCGCAAACGACGTTGATTCAATTTCCCGGCGGGCGCGGCGGCAGTTACGCCCTCCCCAACAGCGTCACCAGTATCGGGGACTATGCGTTTTACAACAGCACCAGTCTGACCAGCGTCACGATCGGAAACGGCCTCACCAGCATCGGGCACTCTGCGTTCTATGAATGCACCAGCCTGACGAGCCTCACGTTTCTAGGCAATGCGCCGTCCGCAGGTTCGAGTATGTTCGCCAAGGTCGGCCCGGGCGCAAAGGTCTATTATTACTACGGCACCACCGGTTGGGGGCCAACGTATGGCGGATTGCCCACCGTGATGCTGGGCGCGCCCGCGCCGCAAGTCGGCGCTGGCAGCGCGGGCGTGCAACCGGGCGGTTACGGCTTCACCATCACCGGCATCGTCAATCAAACCATCGTGGTCGAAGCCAGCACCTATCTGACGAACTGGCAATCCATCTGGACCAGCACGCTGTCCGCCGTCTCCACCAATTTTGTGGATCCGCAATGGCTGAATCACCCGCGCCGCTTCTATCGCCTGCGGTCGCCGTAGGCAGACAAAAGGATCAACGCATGAAGTGTCGTTTGCCATCGTGAATTTCTGCTGCTCGGCTGCAGTGGAGCAACAAAGAAAACCGGGCGGCTCGCCGCCCTAACCAAACACCAAAACCGAAAGGAACATCACATGAAGAACATAACAACAGCCATTCGGCTCGCAGCCGTCCAACTGGGGCTTGTCGCCACGGTTGCACTCGCAGATCCCATGGCTGCTCTCCTCCCAGCCTCAGGCATCAGCCTGGAATTCATTGGCCAAGGGCGGGTTGTCACTCCCGCCGAAGTCTATCAGTACGGCTATTTCACCCACGTCGCAGGAGTGGAGAACGTCTTCAGCGGAACTCCGAACAACGCGTCCACCGCGTACTTTACCTTCATGAACAAACTGTCCACCACGAGAGCAACGCCCCACGGCCCATTGACCATCGTGGATCGCAAAGGCACCGCGACGATCTATCTCAATCCCGCAGCCGGCGCGAATTTTGAAAATCCGGCATCGTTTGAAGCTGGCACCCCGGTGTTGACGGCCAACCTCCGTCACCAGGTGATTCTCGATACTGCGAATGGCAACACGATCTTCATGAGCTTTGATCTCACCGTGATTTCGGCGGAAACCTTCACCGTCGGGGATCAGAAGCACCGACTGGCCCGGCCCGGCCAGAAGATGACCTGGACCAACTACGGGCGTCCCAACACCTCCACAACCCAGCCCGGACAATTCGTGTTCGCCGGGGTTGCCGTCAGCCACGACCCCGCCCCGCCCGGCCTGAGCATCAATCGCCCGGCTGATTCAAGCGCGCTCCGACTCGAAGTGGAAAACGCGCCCGGCACCCGCTCAGTCGTCGCGCTTTCTCCGAACCAGAAGGACCGGACGCTCTTAACGTCCGTGGATCATCAACTGGCAAAGGTCGTGATGACCGATGAGAGGACGCGCCCGTCAAAGTTCATTGGCACGATTGTGAAGTAACTCATCTGGATCCTCTCAACATCGGCAACCAGCCGCCGCTTCTCCACCTTGTCCGGTGAGGGGCGGCGGCGGGCTTCACGCAATCCCCGTTTAGCAGGTGCAAACAAATGCCTCGCAACGTTTGCCTTCCAGACCGTCTCATCATGATGGATCGTTCGCCGCTCAATTCTCATTCACGATCGAGTCGCCATCACTGCTTCAGGCCAGACCCATGTGTTCCGCGACGGCACTTGGCGCGACGGCCCCTGGGGCTGCCGGGCGGCGCGCCGCAGGGCCGACTGGCCGGGCGAGTCGAACCACGGTGGCGGGTTCCGGTGCGCCCTGCCGCCGGGTAACGCTGTCGGTTCCGACCCGGACCCATGAATAGCGGCATCGTTGTCCGAGTCCGCTCGCAGGTCTGACCACCCTTGGCATGGTGAGAATCAAGTGTCGCAGTAGTTCCAGCGAAGCCGGAAAGCAGCGCATCAGGTCATGCACATTCATGAGTCACTTCGGCTGAGGCGCGAAGCTCAACCGCAAGCCATCCCGCGCGCCACTCTGGTTTTGCCGATCTTCGTGGAAATGACGACCGCCCAAAAGCCGGCCAATTGTGTGTTGCGTATGCAACACAAACTCGTCCACCGTCACGCGCGGCCTGCGTCGGTGTCTTCGGGGTTGAACGTGCGTCCGCCTGCGTCCAGCTACGGTGCGGCAAGTGGCTACGGCGGGACCGGCAGTTGGCGACTGGCCCACGCCTCGCTTGATCTCCAATGGCAGATGGGAAATTTCAGACCGCCACGCCTGTTGCCTCCGAGAATCCGCCGGCAGTATCCGCCCCGCCTGCGAGGACGAAGCCGCTTCGGCGCGACGAAGGCCCGGCAGCAGCGAGTCGTGGGTCACGGCGTCCAGCCAGGCATCGCGCTCGATGAGTTGGTGCTCCTGCAACGTGGCGACCTGGCGCAGCAAGCCGTTGCGGTAGGCCCAGCTTTCATAGGAGTCCGTGAGTTTGCGAAAGGTCGGCCGCACGAGCAGGTCCGCCGACCAGAGCCGGAGGTTCAGGAATTCCTCGGTCTTGGGTTGCGTGACGGGAGCATCGGCCCAATGGCCCGAGAAGCGCAATGCAACCTTTTGTTGCATATGCAACAAAAGGTTGTCATACCTCGGCGCATCTGGATGATGCCCGCACCTCGCGGTGTTGGTTGGCGGTGCGGCGGGTTACAGATTGAGTTCAGCCGGCAATCCCTGTTCAATCAGCGGCGAAAGGTACTGACACCATGCAAAACCTCATTGCCAAGGCCACAACGCTGCTGGAAGCGTTGCCGTACATCCAGAAATTCAGCGGCGAAACATTCGTCGTGAAATACGGTGGCTCGTTCATGGACTCGCCCGATTCCGCGGTGCGCAACAGCGTGGCGCGCGACATCGTGTTTCTGGAGGCCGTTGAGATCAACCCGGTGGTCGTTCACGGCGGTGGCAAAGCCATCACCCGCGCGATGGAGAAGGCCGGACTGAAGGCGAACTTCCTTCAGGGTATGAGAGTCACCGACGAGGCGACGGTGCAGATTGTGGACGACGTGTTGTCGCGGGAGATCAATCCCGAGGTTGTGGTCACCATCAATGCACTCGGCGGTGTGGCGAAGGGTTTCGCCGGGCCGGAGATTTTTCGCTGTCGCAAGATGTGGCTCGACGACCAGGAAAAGCCGGGCGCAAAGCTTGACGTGGGTTACGTGGGTGAGGTCATCGGTGTGAACACGGCGCCATTGCTGGAGTGCATTGCCCGGGGCATTACACCGGTCATCAGTCCCACGGCACGCGGCGAGGATGGGAAGATTTACAATTGCAACGCCGACGTGGCCGCAGCGCAAGTTGCCATCGCACTCAAGGCCAAGCGGTTGGTTTTCATGAGCGACGTGCCCGGCCTCATGCGTGATCCGAAAGATCCGGCCACGCTCATCGCGCATCTCCAGACGACCGAAGTGCCCGGCCTGAAAGCCGCGGGCATTGTGGACAAAGGCATGATTCCGAAGGTGGACAGCGCTGTCGCTGCCATCCAATCCGGCGTGGAGAAAGTTTCCCTCGTGGACGGCCGCGTGCCGCACGCGGTGTTGCTGGAAATCTTCACGGACGCCGGCGTGGGCACGGAAGTGGTGCATTGATTTGGCCGGTGCGGGTCGCGCGCGGGACGATTACGTGGCGATTCCGTACCAAGGCCGGGTTCGCAGCGAACTGGACCGCGAGGTTGCGTCAATGATCCGTTTGGCGAGCTTGGCGTTTTCTTCGATTTGCCAGTCGAACATGCCGACCAGGATGAAGTCCGCGCCATTGTTGATGGCGTGAGGAAATGCCGTGCGGGGTGGCAGTGCGCCCGCGGCCAGGATCTTGAAAGCGATCCAGGGTTTCTTCACTTTGGCCATGAACTCCACCACCGTTTGGGGATCGCGGCACCAGTAATTGTCGTTCTGGCCCACGGCCGCCGTTTCCTCCGTTCGGGGAGCGGTGAAGTAGTCGTGCGTATGAAAAGTGCTCTGGTAAAAGTCCACGTCGAATTTGCGCCGTTCACATTCCACGACCACGCCAAAGTCGTGGGCAGCGACACCGGCCACGCGTTTGAGCGATTTAATCAAATGCACAGTTTCGCCGACCTTCTCGAACCGGCCCTGTGCCAGCAAGCCTTCGGCGTTGTCGCCCGTGATATGAACGCCTACCGCGCCTTCATCCACCGCGCGGTGGATTTGCGAATAGCCGCCATTGGAATCGAGTCGGATTTGGGCGATCCACTTCATCTTCCCGCCCCGTTTCCAGTGGTTAAGAATGTGCGAGTTGTCGTCCATCACCCAGGTGTTGATGACGTTGATGCCGTGGGCCTCGGCGGTTTGGAGGGTTTCAGCGATCTTGGCCTCGGTGTTGTAACGGCGCATGAGCGTGGACACGTAACGCAAATCGCGGGCGTGCGCGTGGCCGGAGATGAGGTTGCCGCCGAGCATGAGGCGGCTGAATTCCACACCGCCAATCCAGCCCATTGGCAGCGCTCCAGTCACCACGGTGGCCGGAGCGGCTGACGGATCGCCGGGCTCGGCGCGCAACAACGCGGGCAGCGTGGCGGCGGCCAAGGCGGAAGTTCTCACGAAGTCACGACGGCTGACTGGCTTTTTCATGGCAGGATGTTGTTGTTGTTTCACCCGGAAGCACCCGAAGCAACAAGAGCACAGACCAATTTGAATTTCAACTTCGATTTTCTTACGGCCGCCTTCCTTGCCGGGTTGCCGGAGGTGGTCATCAATTGAATTGAAGCCGGCACGCCGAGATGCAATTCTCTCATCGTGACGAATTTGGACGTCCATGTCCTGCGAGAGAATACCGGAACTTCCGGCGTGCTGGAGTCTGCTCGCACGGCCGCGACGGTGCTGGCGGACCACGATATCCCACACTTGGTCGTGGGAGGTTTAGCCGTGCAGGAACACGGCTATCCGCGCGTCACGATTGACGTGGACATGGTCGTGCCGGACGTGTTGGAGGCGGTGGAATTTCTCACGGCCAGTCTGCTGGGGCCGTTCCATCGCGTGCCGGAAGTTCACGACCGGGTGGAAGACCGGTGCAACGGTGTGTTCATTGACCTGTTGCCCGCAGGCAGAGTTTTGAAACCCGGCTGCAAGGTCCCATTTCCCCAGCCAGACAAAGTCGCCGGGGAGTTGCAGATCGTGGAGCTGGAGGAACTCATTTCACTCAAGCTGGACAGTTGGCAGGGCTCGCCGGTGCGCCGTCACCGAGACAAGACCGATGTGATTGAACTCATCCTGCGCCGCAAACTCCCACGCGATCTGCCAGTGAATCTCGCGATCAGCGCGCTCTACCTCGAGACGTGGGATGCGCTCCAGGCCGAGAAGTGAATTTGCCATTTGTGAATCGCCATTTACGATTCCTGCGCGGTTGACCGAGAAGGGAAGCCCTCGCCAATCGCAGATTAAATCCGGCACATGAAAAACATCGTTCCACCACCGCCGCCGATTGTCCGAAACCAATTCGAGACGATCCGCGAGTTGTTCAGCAAGCACGTCGTGCCGAGCTATGGCCGCTTCGACCTCGCGTTCAGCCACGGCGCGGGCAGTCACCTCTTCGATGTGAATGGCCGGCGTTATCTCGACCTGGGAGGCGGCATTGCGGTTTGTTCACTGGGCCACGCGCATCCCGCCATTACCGAAGCGCTGATCGCGCAGTCGCGCAAGCTCGTCCACACGTCGAACTTCTACTATCACGAACCACAAGGTCGCCTGGCGCAGGCGCTGGTGAATTTGATCGGTCCGGGCAAATGCTTTTTCTGCAACAGCGGCGTCGAGGCGAATGAAGGCTTATTCAAGCTCGCGCGCAAGTTCGGCCATGACGAAGGACGCTTTGAAGTTATCACCACGGTGAATTCGTTTCACGGTCGCACCCTGGCCGGCATCGCGGCCACGGGGCAGGACAAGGTGAAGAAGGGCTTCGAGCCAATGGTGCCGGGTTTCCGGCAGGTGCCGTTCAACGACCTCGCGGCGATGCAGGCTGCTCTCTCACCGGCCACCGCCGCGATCATGATCGAAGGGGTCCAGGGCGAAGGCGGTGTCACTCCCGCCACCCCCGAATACCTGCTCGGACTGCGACGTTTGTGCGACGAGAAGAACCTGTTGCTGCTGATGGACGGCGTGCAGTGCGGACACTTTCGCACGGGCCGGTTTCAGAGTTTTCAGCGCATTCTCGAAGGTGTACCCGGAGGCGAACCATTTCTGCCTGACGGCATCTCGATGGCAAAATCTTTGGGCGGCGGGTTTCCCATGGGGGCCTTCTGGGTGCGGTCGCCTTACGCGGATTTGTTGGGTGCCGGCACGCACGGCACCACTTACGGCGGCTCGCCGCTGGCATGCGCCGTGGCATTGAAGGTCCTGGAGGTTATCCACCAGGAAAAGCTCGAAGCCAATGCCCGGGAAGTTGGTGAGTTCCTCGAAACAGGTTTGCAGCGACTGGCGGCGAAGTATCCGGGCGTCATTCAAACCGTGCGCGGGCTGGGACTGATGATTGGCGTGGAACTCGCGCTGGATATTCCACGCCTGCCCGGTGATCCATCCAAGAGCCAGGCGGTGCGGCTTGCCAACTTGCTACACGCGGCGGGATTGCTGACCATTCCGGCCGGCGCGCAGATTCTCCGACTCCTGCCGGCGCTCAATCTGCAACGCGCCGAGGCCGAGGCGGGATTGCGCATCCTTGAATCGGTGATTGCCAAACTGACTGCCTGAGCCGATACAAACAACGGTGGCAGCACGCGTTTTTGACATGAAACATCTCCTGAGCATTGAACAACTCAACCGCGCGGACATGGAACAACTCCTGGCCGCCGCCGCGGTGATGAAACGCGAGCGGGGCCGGCACCCAACGAAACCATTGGCTGGCCAGACTTGGGCGCTTATTTTCTCGAAATCCTCCACGCGCACCCGCGTGTCGTTTGAGGTTGGCATCGCCGAACTGGGCGGCCGGCCCATGTTCCTCAGCGCGGTGGACATTCAACTGGGCCGCGGCGAGCCGGTGAAAGACACGGCGCGGGTGCTGGGCCGCATGGTGCAGGGCGCGATCTTTCGCACGTTCGCGCAACGCGACGTGGAGGAATTCGCCCATTACTCGGGCATCCCCACGATCAATGCGCTCACCGACGAGGAACATCCCTGCCAGATTCTGGCGGACGTCCTCACGATTGAGGAGAAGCTCGCCTCCCTCGCCGGCAAGGTGGTGGCCTTCATCGGTGACGGCGCGTGCAACGTGGCCAACTCGTGGATATTTGCGGCGGCGAAACTGGGTTTTGAATTGCGCATCGCCGCGCCGCAGGAGTTTCAGCCGGACCCTGCCTTGTTGCAGCGCGCCGGCGGAAAGGTCGTTTGCACGGCGGATTTGGCCTCCGCCGCCCGTGGCGCCGATGTGCTCTACACGGATGTCTGGGTTTCGATGGGCAAGGAGGACGAATCCGCCGAGCGGATCAAGGCGCTGGCGGGTTACCAGATCAATCAAACGGTGGTGCAGCTCGCCAAACCCGGGGCGCTGGTCATGCACTGCCTGCCGGCATATCGCGGCAAGGAGATTGACGACGAAACCTTCGAGGCCAATGCCGAGACGATCTTCACCCAAGCGGAAAACCGGTTGCACGCGCAGAAGGCGATCTTGCAGTGGGCGGTGGCGTAAGCCAAACCAGGTTGCTCCCAGCCACCCCGCGATGGGATTGCAGCCGGCATTTCATGGTTGGAGTCAGACAGCGCCGAAGGCATCTTTCGGGAATGAATCCGAAGACTGACGGCAGTCGTGCCCGGCGGCCAGTTCCAAATGCGAGCTGGTACGTGGCGCTGTTGCTTTTGGCAGCCGCGTCCGCCCCGGTGCAAGCAGCAAAGTCGTCCCAGCCCGCTCCGGCATCTTCGAATTCCGTCGCTCCCGCCACAGCGACCTCGCCCTACGCGCGCATTGTGACCGTGGGCGCCAGCGTGACGGCGGGATTCACGGAGTCCGAACCTTTGGGCGGCCCGAACACCACGCGCCTGCGTCTCGATCGTTATGTGGATGCCGCGCTGAATGTGCCGCACACGCCGGTTACGAACCTGGGCAATACATTCTTCTTTCTGCATCCAGAACTGATGGGGCGACGCCAAATGGAGCAGGCTCAAAATCACCGGCCAACCCTCGTCATCGCATTGGATTTCCTGTTCTGGTTCTTGTATGGCGAAGGCAAGACCGATGCCGACCGTTTGACGCGGTTTGAGCAAGGTTTACGGCTGCTCGAAACCGTGGAAGGTCCGCTCGTGCTGGGCGACATTCCGGACGCTTCGGCAGCCGTGAACGGAATGTTGCGTCCAGAGCAAATGCCCAGCACGAGTGCCTTGGTGGCGGCCAACCGGCGGCTCGAGGAATGGGCTGCGGGCCGACCGCGCGTGGTGACGGTTAAACTGTCCGAGTTCATGCGCAACGCTTTGGCCAACCACGCGATCAAGCTTCGCGGTCACACCCTGCCCGCCGGTCAAACGCGCCGGCTGATTCAGGACGATCTGCTTCATGCCAGTCCCCACGGTTGTGCGGCGCTGGCGTTGGCCGCACTCGAGGCGATCCAGGCCACGCGCCCGGAAAGCACCTCCGAGGAACTGCGCCGCGATCCCAATGAAGTGTATCAACTGGTTATGAAGTCATTGAAGGCGGCTGCGGACAGCGCCGCGAAACCTGCCGCGCCCAAGTCGTCCGCCTCGGAGTAGGATTTCAATCCGCGAGTGCAACATCCGCGCGTCTCCATGCTGAACGGGTTCCTGCGCCGGTGTTTTCGCGCCTTTTCTTGATTCCATTTCGACGTTAGAGTCCGGCCGATGTCGGACACGCTGGCGGTCAACGAAATTTACCTGAGTTTGCAGGGCGAGAGCACCTTCGCCGGCCTGCCGTGTGTCTTTGTGCGCCTCACGGCCTGCAATCTGCGCTGCTCCTATTGCGACACCGCGTATGCTTTTACGGAAGGAGGAAGAATGGCGCTGGTGGAGGTGCTGGCGCAAGTGCGCAGGCTCGCCGCGCCATTTTCAGATCCGAAAGCCGAAAGCCGAAAGCCGAAATTGCCGCTGGTTGAACTCACGGGCGGCGAGCCGTTGCTCCAGCAAAATTCTCTGCCGCTGATGGCGCAGCTTTGCGATGAGGGCTTCACTGTGCTCGTGGAAACCAGTGGCGCGCTGGACATCTCGGACGTTGACCCGCGCGTGCGACGGATCATGGATTTGAAATGTCCGAGCAGCGGCGAAGTGACGCGCAATCGCTGGGAGAATGTGTCGCAGCTCAAGGCCACCGATGAAATCAAATTCGTCATCGGCACGGCGGAGGATTACGACTGGGCGAAGCAGCAGATCGTCGAGCACAAGCTGGACTTGCTTTGTCCGCTGCTCATGTCCTGGGTGCATCCGCTGCGGCCGGAGCAACAGGACAAATCGCTCAAGCCCGTACCCGCCGGTCAGACGCCCATCACGCGCCAGGCTTTGGTGGAGCGCATCATCGCGGACGCGTTGCCGGTGCGCTTCCAGGTGCAACTGCACAAAATCATCTGGCCGCCGGAACAGCGGGGAGTTTAGCCACAGATGAACACAGATGGACACGGATTTGGAAGGAGCGCGGGCTTTAGCCCGCTTCAACTTCCGTCAATCACCGGCGTTCGCACGGTGAAGCGGACTGAAGTCCGCGCCCCCTCACTCCTTGGCCTTATCCGTGTTCATCCGTGTTCATTCATCGCTAAGTAATGAATTCCGAACGAACCTTCGCCCTGTTGCGCGACTACGAATCGCGAAACGTTACGTTGCTTGATCCGGACGGATCGTGGCCCATCGTGTGGGAATGCGCGAAGGGAGTTCACGTCTGGGACGCGCAGGGGAAAAAGTATCTCGACCTCACGGCGGCGTTCGGTGTGGCGGCGGCGGGCCACGCGAATCCACGCGTCGTCCGCGCCGGGCAGCGGCAGATGGCAAAGCTGCTCCACGCAATGGGCGACGTGCATCCGCACGCGCTCAAGGCACAACTGGCCCGGGAGTTGAGCCGGATCACGTTCGAGCGTTGGTCACGCATCACTCATCACGCATCACGAGTCAGCGGCAAGACAATCTTCTGCAACTCCGGTTTCGAGGCCGTGGAAGCCGCTCTCAAAACCGCGCTGCTGGCCACCGGCAAGCGTGGCGTCATTGCGTTCGAGGGTGCTTATCATGGTTTGGGCTACGGCGCGTTGAACGCCACGCATCGCGACCACTTTCGCGGAGCGTTCCGCTCGCAACTGCGCGAGTTCGGACATTTCGTTCCTTTTCCTGTAGCAGCCGACGGGAGTCGGCTCCAATCAAAGTCCGGGAAAAAGAATGAGCCGACTCACGTCGGCTGCCACGAAGTCGTGAAACGAATCCGCCGGATTCTCAGTCGTGAAAAGATCGGCGCGATGCTCGTCGAGCCGGTTCAGGCGCGGGGCGGCATCAACGTTCCGCCGCCAGAATTTCTGCCCTTGTTGCGCAGCCTCTGCGACGAGCACGGCGCGTTGCTCATCCTCGACGAGATTTACACCGGCTTCGGCCGGACGGGAAAGTGGTTCGCGTGCGAGCATAGCCGCGTCATGCCGGACCTCGTTTGCCTGGGCAAGGCGCTTACCGGTGGCTTCCCGCTGTCCGCGTGTGTGGGACGCGCCGATGTGATGGACGCCGCGTGGCCGGTGTCGCAAGGCGAGGCCATTCACACCAGCACATTCCTCGGGCATCCCGTCGGTTGCGCGATGGCGCTGGCACAAATCGCCGAAGTCCGCCGGCTGAAACTTTGGCAGCGCAGCGCGAGATTGGGAAAACTCTTGTTGGCCGAACTTCAATCCGCCGTCGGCCATCGGCCATCGGTCGTGAGCGCGCGCGGTCTGGGGCTGATGGCTGGCTTGGAGTTGCGGCGCGCGGACGGTTCGCCGGCCACGGCCGAGTCGCTGCGCCTTATCAAAGCCATGCTGCGCCGCGGTTATATTCTGCTGCCCGAAGGTGAGCATGCGAACGTGATCAGCTTCACCCCCCCGCTGACGATTTCCGAGCCACAGTTGCGGCGGACGGTGGCAACGCTCGAAGAGGTGCTGTCATGAAGCTCTCAGAAATGCGCGCCGTGCTGGCCGAACGCGGGATTCAACTCACGAAATCCCTGGGGCAAAACTTTCTGCACGACGCGCAGCAACTCGGGCGCATCGTGACGGCGGCGGAGCTAAAGCCGACAGATAAGGTGCTGGAAATCGGTCCGGGTCTGGGGCCGTTGACGGAGCTACTGCTGGCGCAAGCCGGGCACGTGTTGGCGATCGAGAAAGACGCCCGGTTGGTGGCGGTGTTGCGGGAACGATTTGGTTCGTCGCTCGCCCTCACCCCGGCCCTCTCCCCCGGGGAGAGGGGGAACGAGGCGCAGGTCAATCTGATGCCAGCATCCAACTCTGAACAGCACGCAAAACAGCGACTCCCTCTCCTTGGGGAGAGGGCCGGGGTGAGGGAGGACGTTGAGCCGAAATCCGAAATCCGAAGTCCGAAATGGGAATTGCTGCACGCCGACGCGCTGGACTTTTTGCGGCGGGAGGCGCGGGATTGGAGCGATTGGAAACTCGTGGCCAATCTGCCGTACTCCGTGGCGTCTCCGATTCTGGTGGAACTGGCGCTGACCCCGAAACGCCCCGAACGCATGGTGGTGACGTTGCAACTGGAAGTGGCGCAGCGCTTGATGGCCGGCACGGACAACGACGATTACGGCGTGCTGACGCTGTTGGTGCAACTTGATTACGAACCGCGCGGCTGGTTCAAGATTCCGGCGGTTTGTTTTTTTCCCGTGCCGGACGTGGGCTCGGCGTGCGTCACACTCGTCCGCCGCGCGCAGCCGTTGCTGCCAGAGACGCACCGGGCCGCGTTCGTGAAGATCGTGAAACGCGCGTTCTCGCAACGACGGAAAATGATGCTCAAGCTCCTGAAACAAGATTGGACGGCGGAGGCGCTCGAACCCGCGTTTGCAGAGCTGCAAATCTCACCGCAGGAGCGCGCGGAAAAGTTGAGCTTGGAACAATTCGTTGACCTGACTCATCATCTGGTGTCGCCGCACGAATGAAACGTCCCAAGACGCCAAAACAACCGCTGCTGCCCGGCGCCGGAAAGCTCAGTCTCGGCCCACGACCGGCCCGGCGGTATTTGGAAGCCGTGCGTTTGGAACGCGAGGCGGTGTCTGACTTCGACCAATACCCCTTCTCGATTCCAAGCATCCGGCATCTAACCCGATTGGAATTTCATCCGGCGGTGACGTTCTTTATCGGTGAAAACGGTTCCGGCAAATCCACGTTGCTGGAAGCGATCGCGGTCAAAGCGGGTTTCAGCGCCGAGGGCGGGGACAGGCAATTGCAGTTCGGCACGCATGACACCCATTCGCCGCTGCACAACTGCCTGCGACTCGAGCGGAGTCTGGGGCGACCTACGGACGGCTTCTTTCTTCGCGCGGAGAGCTTTTACAACGTGGCGAGCGCGCTGGAGGCAATGGGTTCGTCTTTTCACGCCTACGGGGGCAAGTCACTCCACAAGCAGTCTCACGGCGAATCATTTCTAGCGGTGCTGAAGGAACGCTTGCAAGGTGGCGGGGTGTATCTCTTCGATGAGCCGGAAGCCGCGCTTTCCCCCCAGCGACAATTGAGCGTGCTCACGCTCATGCACCGGCTGGTACATCATCAGTCCCAGTTGGTCATTGCGACCCACTCGCCGATCCTGCTTGCGTATCCGAACGCCCGCATATTTCAGTTCGAGGAATGGGGGATTTCCGAAGTTAACTACACGGATACGGAGCACTTCTTGATCACGCGGGATTTCCTGAACCGTCATGAGCGAATGTTGGAAATTCTACTCGACGCCGAGGACGCGGACTTGGAAGCAACCAAATGGAAGTTATGAGCGAAGATATTTTCGATGTCGTCAATGAGCACGATGAAGTGATTGATCAGCAGCCGCGGAGCGAGGTCCACGCGCGGGGGCTGTTGCATCGCGCAACGCACGTGCTGGTGTTCAATGCGCGCGGCGAGGTGTTTCTCCAGAAGCGTTCGCTGAAGAAGGATCGCCAGCCCGGCGTGTGGGATTCGTCGGCGTCCGGCCACGTGGATGCGGGCGAAGCGTACGACGCCTGCGCCGTGCGGGAGTTGCGCGAGGAAATCGGCCTGCAACTCGAACAGCCGCCGGAGCGATTGTTCAAACTCGAAGCGAGCGAAGAGACCGATCAGGAATTCATGTGGGTCTATCGCTGTGAGGCTGAAGGGCCGTTTACCTTGCAGCCCGAGGAAATTGACGAGGGCCGCTGGATCACGCCAGCGCAATTGACGCGCTGGATGAACGAGCGTCCCCAGGACTTTGCCAGCGCGCTGTTGTGCATTTGGCGACGGGTGGGCCATTTGCCTGGATGCGGGGTTGCTTGACGCGCTGCGTGGCATTGACTAGCTTGCGGCATCGCTGGAACAAGCATTTATGAATAACTTTTTAGTGCCGATCGTAGTGGAGCAAACCGGGCGCGGGGAGCGCAGTTGGGATATTTACTCGCGGCTGCTCGTGGACCGCATCATCTTCCTGGGCACGCCGGTGGACGACACAGTTTCCAATATCATCATCGCGCAACTGCTCTTCCTCCAGATGACCGACGCGAAGAAGGACGTGCATCTGTACATCAATTCGCCCGGCGGCAGCGTGACCGCGGGCCTGGCGATTTACGACACCATGCAGTTTCTCACCTGCGACGTGAACACCTATTGCATCGGGCAGGCGGCGAGCATGGGCGCGGTGCTGCTGGCGGCCGGGACGAAGGGCAAACGTTATGCGCTGCCGAACGCGCGCATCATGATTCACCAACCTTGGGGCGGCGTGCAGGGCCAGGCCACGGACATCAGCATCCAAGCCAAGGAAATCCTGCGGCTCAAGGATCGCCTCAATGAGATTCTCGGCAAACACTGCGGGCGCACCGCCGAAGACCTGACACGCGATACGGATCGCGACAATTTCATGAGCGCCGAGGAGGCGCAGAAATACGGCCTGGTGGATCAAGTGGTCCAGTCCCGGAAAGAAATCAGCACCCTCGCGGAAAAAAGTTCGGTGAGCATTTAAGGGCAACCGCCGGGCAGCCGCGACGGAAGAATCGCAACCTGAAATCCCCTGATCGAGAGATTATATGGCACGTCCTTCTCACATTACGATGTGCAGCTTCTGCGGCAAGTCGCACTCCGATGTGCGGAAGCTCATCGCCGGGCCGGGGGTTTACATTTGCGATAACTGCATCATTCTCTGCAAGAATGTTCTCGACCGAGAACTTCAGTTGCAGACCCGCCGGCATCATCCAAGACTCACGGTGCCGCGTCCCGCCGAGATCAAACGCCAGCTTGACCTGCATTGCGTCGGTCAGGACCAGGCGAAAAAGACGCTCGCGGTGGCCGTGCATAACCACTATAAGCGCATCCAGCAGGAATCCTCGGCCCCGGAAGAAGGCGGCACGCCCGACCGGCCCGCGGCGGAGAGACGGCCCCACGCCGAAGTGGAGATCGAGAAGAGCAATATTCTCATGATTGGGCCGACCGGCTCGGGCAAGACCTTGCTGGCGCGCTCCCTCGCCCGGATTCTGGAAGTGCCTTTTGCCATGGCCGACGCCACCACCCTTACCGAGGCTGGGTACGTGGGCGAGGACGTGGAGAACATTATCTTGCGCCTGCTGCAAAACGCGGATTACGACGTCAAGCGCGCCCAGCGCGGGATCATTTACATTGACGAGATTGACAAGATCACGCGCAAGTCGGAAGGCCCCTCCATTACCCGGGACGTCTCGGGCGAAGGCGTGCAGCAGGCGTTGCTGAAAATTCTGGAAGGTACGGTCTGCAATGTGCCGCCGCAGGGCGGGCGGAAGCACCCACAGCAGGAGTACATCCGGGTGGACACTTCTCACATCCTGTTCATCTGCGGCGGAGCCTTCGTGGGCATGGAAAAGATCATCCACCGGCGGCTCGGCCGGAATGTGATGGGATTCGGCGCCGTGGAAGAATCCAGCCGTGCCGCCACCGTGGCCCGCGATCAAATCCTGCAACAAGTCGAGCCGGAGGATCTGCTGGGGTTCGGATTCATTCCTGAATTCATCGGGCGACTGCCGGTGATGACCACGTTGGCCGAATTGACGGAAGACCAGTTGGTTTCGATTTTGACCGATCCCAAAAACGCCTTGACCAAGCAGTATGCCAAGTTGCTGGCAATGGAGGGCGCGGACCTGGAGTTTTCACCCGAAGCACTTCGCGAACTCGCCGCGCAAGCCATGAAGAAGGGCACGGGCGCGCGGGCGTTGCGCGGTCTGATCGAGAGGTTGATGCTCGACGTGATGTACGACGTACCTGAGAGCGGCGATATCCTGAACATTAAGATCACCAGGCCGGTTGTGCTGGGCGAGAGCAAGCCGATTATTCGGCGGAAACAGGATCAAGCGGCGGCGTGAGAGAACTGACGTCAGCGGGACAAACTTGCGGCTCGAACAGTAAGTAATGCCTCGCCTGGCTGGCCCGCCGGTTCGCGAAGCGGTTGGAGGCTGCAAGTGAGGACTCCCTGACCACGAGCGGGCTGGGAATTCAATCCCGGAAATTCACGAATTGCACCGGCACGGGAAACTCCTTTGCCCGCACCGCGGCAATCACCGCCTGCAATTCGTCCCGGCTCTTGCCGGTGACGCGCACTTCGTCGCCTTGAATCTGGGCCGTTACCTTGGATTTGCCGTCGCGGATGAAACCGGTGATCTGCTTGGCGACGGTGGACTCGATACCTTGCTTGATTTTGATGACCTGACGCCCGTGGCCCAGCGGCGAGATTTCCGGCTCGGCCTTCTCAACGCTCTTGAGACTGATGCCGCGCTTGGCGAGCCGGCCCAGGATCATGTCTGCCAGCGTGCGGAGTTTGAACTGGTCCTCGGCGGCGAGTTTGATTTCGCTTTTGTCGAGGGTGATGGATGCGGTGCTGCCCTTGAAATCGAAGCGGGTGGCCAGTTCTTTCCGGGCCTGGTTGACGGCGTTCTCGATTTCCATCGAGTTCACTTTGGAGACAATATCAAACGAAGGCATGGGTGCAGGATAGATCGAGCACGAACCAAGGAAAGGCGGAATTTGATGGCGACCGAGCACTGAGAGGCGAGACGGGGGGCAAAGGAAAAGTTGGCGCAGGAAAGTCGCTTTACTTGGGGACGGAACTTCCTACCTTGTTCCTCAGGGAACGCCGTTGTGGCGCAGTAATTTTTGAATTTGAATCCATGCCGAACTCCTTGGCGCAATGAACCGACTGGCAATTATTAAAGAGTTTTTGACGTTTCTACGTGAGCGCAAGAGATGGTGGATTGCGCCGATCGTCATTTTCCTGCTGGTGCTGGGTGTGGTGTTGGTATTGGCCAAGGGTTCGCCCCTGGCGCCGTTCATCTACAGTTTGTTTTAGGGAACCCACGCGCGGATTCGGCTTCTCGGTGATGGGATCCGGCCTCGCGCGAGGTTTTTGACCCGTAATGATTGTCGACGTCTTATGAACCGAGAAGCTGCGGATCGTTGGTGTGAACGCGGCATTCTGGGTCTGGTGCTGGCCATTCTGATGTTTGGCCCGCTGGCAACGGGCGCCGTCGGACGATGGGAATTCCTGGTGATCCAGGGGCTGACGCTTGGGGTGCTGTTGCTCTGGGGAGTGCGGCTGTGGATGAGTCGCCGGCCACAAATCCTCTGGCCACCCATCTGCTGGTTCGTGGTGGCATTCACGGCGTACGCCATCGGGCGCTACTTGACGTGTGACATCGAGTACATCGGGCGAAAAGAACTCCTCCGGGTGGTGGTCTATGCCATTTTGTTTTTCGCCATCCTGAACAACCTGCATCGGCAGGAATCCACGCAGGTCATCAGTTTCACCATGATATTTCTGGCGCTGGGCCTCTCGCTTTACGCCAGCTACCAGTTTCTATCCGGCTCGGATCGCATCTGGAATTTCGCCGCCTTTTACAAAGGGCGTGCTTCGGGAACGTATATTTCACCGAATCACCTGGCCGGATTCCTGGAGATGCTGCTTCCGCTGGCGCTGGCTTACACCCTGGCGGGCCGGGGGAAACCAGTGGTGAAGGTATTTCTAGGTTATGCCGCGTTGATGATGGTCGCGGGGATTGGTGTGACGTTGTCGCGCGGAGGGTGGGTGTCTGCCGGGGTGGCGCTGATCGTACTTTTCGGGGTGCTGGTCTTGCATCGGAATTATCGGCTGCCGGCATTGATCTTGATGGTGCTTCTAATCGGCGCCGGATCATTCCTGCTGTTCAAAACCGATCAACTCACCGCACGCATCCAGGCAGGGATGGAAGCAGGGAAGAATTTTGAAGTAAACACGCGTTACGAGTTGTGGAATGCGGCGTTTCGGATGTGGCGGGAGCATGTCTGGTTGGGTGTGGGTCCTGGACACTTTGACCATCGGTTTGGGGAATTTCGCCCGGAGGCGGTGCAGCGTCGGCCGCAGCGGGTTCATAATGAATACCTCAATACGCTGGTGGACTGGGGGGTGGTCGGTGCGGGGATTGTCGCGCTGGCTTTGGGCGCATTGTTTGTTGGTTTAGTGCGAACCTGGAAACATGTCCGCAAACCGGAAAGAGAATTCCGATCGAATCACAGCAACAAGTTTGCGTTCGTAATTGGGGCGGCGGCCGGGCTGCTGGCGCTGGTGATTCATTCGGTTGTGGAATTCAATCTGCAGATTCCCGCCAACGCCATTCTCGCGGTCAGTCTCATGGCGCTGCTTTCGAGCCATTTGCGCTTTGCCACGGAGCGATACTGGGTAGGACTTGGAACACCGGGTAAACTGCTGGGCACCGGCGCATTGCTGGTGGCGTTCGCGTGGCTGAGTCACCAGGAAGTCCGGTTGAGCCGGGAATACGCCCGGCTGCAGCAAGCGCATAGCGTTCCGTTCCTTTCTGACGCATGGTTTGCGGCGATGGAAAGTGCCGCCAGCATTGAACCATCCAACTTTGAAACCAGCTACGCCATTGGGGAGGCCTTCCGGCTGCGGAGTTTTGAAGGGGGCGAGGATTACGAAGAGTTGGCCACCCAGGCCATGACGTGGTTCGCCCGCGGCATGAGGACCAACCCGTTTGATGGCTACAATCACTTGCGTTATGGGATGTGCTTGAACTGGCTGGATCGCTCGGAGGAGGCGGAGTCGTTCTTCTGGAGGGCCGAAGAACTTGACCCGAATGGTTATTTCACCTTGGCTCATGTCGGATGGCATTACCTGCAGACTGGCAATTATGCGGCGGCCAAACCTTGGTTTGAGCGTTCGTTGAGGCTGCAATGGAAGGATAACGACATGGCAGTAAAAAACTTGGAAGTCATCAATGCGCGAATGTTGGAGGAAGCATCGAAACCAGTGACGATTCCCAAGGCAAAGCTGCCTGAGTGAACCTCCAAAACCGGGCAATTTGGCATGTTTCGCTTCATTCCCGGCAAAGGAATCGCGAAGCGGTTAAGTCTTTGTGCCGCCGACAGAAGGGGCAGATTTTTTATGAATATTCGGTTGACATTCCGCGACACAACCCTAGACTGGCAGCAGATTAACAACATTGTTGGATCAGGAGCCTTATGAAACAAACACGAACGCTCGCAAACTGGTTCATCGCCTGCGCAATCGCGTGCGCGATGGTTACGACTGCAACCGCAGAATCGGTCAAAGACCGCACCGGCAAGGTAGTAAGGATTAAAGGTGCAGCTCGTTACTCAACTGGCAACAATGTTTGGCAACCGCTCAAGGTTGGCACAGTCCTCAGATCGGGTAACGTGGTGCAAACCGCCGCCGGCTCGTTTGTGGACATTGTGATCAATGAATCCGCTTCCGCCCCCTCACCTCGCGGTGCGGCAGCCGCGTCTCCAACCCCGCTGCACAGCCAACCGGCTTCCGCTCAGGATGTCGTGCGCGTGTTGGAAGATTCCGTGCTGGCGATTGATAAACTGACTGCGGTACAGACCGGCGCGGACAAGGTAACGGAAACGCAACTTGACCTTCGCAGCGGCAAGATTTTTGGCACGGTTAAGAAGATGTCTGCGGCTTCGAGATTCGAAGTGAAGATTCCCAACGGCGTGGCCGGTGTCCGCGGAACGGTCTATTTCATCAGTGCCGACGGCGTGATCTCGGTGGTGAGCGGTTCAATGGTACTGGCTTACACCAAAGGTGACGAAGTAGTTACGCAGGTGATCTCAAGCGGTTGGCAGTTTGATACGCGCACGGGCCAGTTGACGCCGATTCCGCCAGGCGCCATGGCGCAGTTCCGCGAATGGTTGTCGGAAACACGCTACGTGGACTATATCGTGCCTCAGATACCGCGAGATTACACGGTTTATCCTGTGTCCATCCATGACCGTGGCGATTCCAGTACTGGCAACGGCACCGATGGTGGCGGAGGAACTGGCAATAATGGCGAGACCGGAGGTGAAACCGGTGGAGAACCTAATGGAGGTTCGTAACAAAAGGTCGTAGTCTGAATTTCCAAAACCAGAGCAGCCTTGAGTTGCTCTGGTTTTTTCGTTTTGTTCAGCGCCGGTGAAGCTCACGCCCTACAAACCGGCCCCGGTATTGATCACCGCGTGCGTGATCCTGCTGGTAATCCTGCTCCGGGTGCTTCATTTGGACCTGTTCGACCGCTTGGAACGCATGACTTACGACATGCGCGTTCGTGCGGCACTGAAGTTTTCTCAGCCCTCGGCCACGAATCTTGGTTTCGTTTACATAGATGAGGAGAGCATTGACCAGGTGCGCACCAATGCGGTTGGATTCAGATTCGGCTTGTACTGGCCGCGGCAGGTTTACGGAAGACTGATTCAAGAGCTTGCCTTGCAGGGGGCCAAGGCGGTTGCCTTCGACGTGGTTTTCGGTGAGTTGCGCCAGGATCATGCGTCGGTGGAAATGGCTGACGGCAGCTTCATCGAGTCGGACGAATTCTTCGCACGGCAGATGCGACAGGCTGAAAACGTAATCCTCGCCACCACGTCGGACCTCGAAATGCCGGTTCTATTCGCCAGCAATGCCGCCGCCGTCGGTGATATTACCACGGACAAAGACTCGGACGGGATTCTGCGGCGTGCCAAGGCGTTTCGCATCCAGCGACATTGGCATGCAGCCTTTCGCCAGGTGGCGGCTGACCCCGAATACGGCATTGATCTCAGCCGCGCCCGGATTGAGCCAGGGCGGATTGTGCTGCCGCAAGCCAACGGTGATGAAGTCGAAATCCCAGTGGACCAGGACAACAATTTCGATCTGGCTGATTTCGGCACCCCGCCTCCAGGTGTGCCTCCGACTGCGCGCGCGTTCACCGAGGAGCGGATTTGGCACATGGGCATCGTTCTCGCCGCCCAGGAAATGGGCCTGGACTTGGAAAGCGCAGAGATTGCGCTTGATCGTGGGCGCATCACCCTGCGCGCTCCTGACGGTGTGCAACGGGTAATCCCGGTGGATGCGGGCGGCTATTTCTATGTGGACTGGCGGTTGCCACCGACTGCCGCGGCACTCGAACGAGAACCGATTCATTCGTTGCTCGCACAGTATAAGCGCCGGATTGATGGCGAGCCCGTTGAATTCCGTGATAACTGGAGGGACAAACTCGTCGTGGTTGGCTCGAACGTCCGCAGCGGCAACGATCTGACTGATCGGGGGGCCACCCCGCTGGAAAAGGACACCTTGCTGGTGAGCAAGCACTGGAATGTAGCAAACTCCATCATCACCGGGCGTTTTGTGCAGCGAACCTCATTGGCGACTGATTGCGCGCTGATCGCCTTGCTGAGTGTGGTGACGGCCGTGCTGACTTGGCGACTTCGCGTGTTTTCAGCTGCCGGGGGCATTGTTTTTCTGGCTTTGGCCTACGGCGGTGCGGCCTTCTTCCTCTATGCCCAAAGCGGTTATTGGTTGCCCTTGGTTCTGCCCATTATCGGCGCGGTTCTCGTTGAGCATGGCCTGCTGGTCACTTATCGCGTCGTCTTTGAACAGCGCGAACAGCGCCGCGTGAAATCTGTGTTTGCCCGAGTGGTATCGCCGAATGTCGCCAGCGAATTGCTGGGCATGGAACGGCTGGCGCTGGGTGGCGCACGGCGCGACGTCACCGTGCTGTTCGCCGACGTACGCGGGTTCACGGAATTGACTGACACGTCGCATGAAAACGTGGCTGCCTACGTACGCGAGCATCAACTGGCCGGCGAGGCGGCGGAGTTATGTTTTGACGAAGCCGCGCGTGAGACGCTGAACACCGTGAATCTGTATTTGGCCCGAGTGGCCGATTCGGTCAAACAACATAACGGCACGCTCGACAAGTACATTGGTGATTGCGTGATGGCATTCTGGGGTGCGCCCACTCCCAACCCCCAACACGCGGTGGCTTGCGTGCGCTCCGCCATAGACGCCCAACGCGCCATTCATGAACTGAATCAGCGGCGCACGGAACAAAACCGTCTGTTGCAACAGGAGAATCAGGCGCGTATTTCCGCTGGCCTGCCGCCCAAACCACTGCACGCGACCCTGGCGCTCGGCACCGGCATCAATAGCGGCCCCGTTACCGTGGGTTTGATGGGCTCCGACGCGCACATCTACAACTACACGGTCTTTGGTCGCGAAGTTAATCTGGCCAGCCGGCTTGAGACAGTATCCGGTCGTGGGCGTATTGTGATAAGTGAAGCCACCTATCAGTCTTTGCAGCGAGATGATCCGGCACTGGCCGCGACCTGCATCGAACTGCCGCCCGCCACCGTCAAAGGCTTCCGTACGGCCATCAAGAATTACGAAGTGCCCTGGTTGCCCGTGACGGACGCTCACGCCCCGGCTCAGATCATGCCGCGTTCGACTCCGTCAGGGGAGTAAACGCGCCGCACGCAAGGCGCTGGCCGCGCTTTTCTTCCTCGTCATTCAACCCGTGCTTGCTACATTGCGGCCATGCGCACGGTGATTTACCCCGGCAGTTTTGACCCGCTGACCAACGGCCATCTGGACGTGGTCCAGCGGGCCGCCAAGCTGTTTGACCGGGTAGTGGTGGCTGTGGCCAAAAGCGAGGATAAGCGTCCGCTGTTCACGCTGGATGAAAGATTGGCTCTGGTGGAGCGTTCCGTGAAAAACCTACCCAACGTCAAGGCCGACGCGTTTGACGGCCTGCTCATCCACTACGTTGAGAAGCAAGGCGCACTGGCCGTGGTGCGCGGATTGCGCGCCGTTTCAGACTTTGAATTTGAATTCCAACTGGCGTTGATGAACCGCAAGTTGAACGAACGCGTGGAAACGATCTTCATGATGCCCAAGGACACCTACACTTTCCTCAGTTCGCGGATCGTGAAGGAAATCGCGCGTTTGGGCGGAGATGTCAGCGCCTTCGTGCCGGCCCATGTGCGGCAGGCTTTGTCGGCCAAACTGGCCGCTCTGCCAGTCCAGGAGAACTGAATCCATGTCGTTGCTCGTCAACCTGTGCCATCTGCTTGAGCGCGAACTTGTCTTACGAGGTGAGTTGCCGAGCGATGAGTTGGACCTCGAAACCTTGGACGACCTGATTCAGGTGGACGGCCCGGTTCGCTACGAGTTGGAGGTTCAGAAACTTGATCAGAGTCTGTTGATATGCGGGGACTTGCGCGTGAAACTTGCCTGCCAATGCGCGCGCTGCCTCAAGTCCTTTCAACGTATGCTGGAGCTCCCAGGATGGACCTGCCACCTGCCATTGGCGGGCGAGGAACGTGTCATCGTGGCCAACGACTGCGTGGACTTGACGCCCTATATCCGCGAAGATATTCTCCTTGAGCTTCCGCAGCATCCGTTGTGCAAGCCGGAGTGTCGGGGGTTGCAGCAGAAACTGACCTCAACCAAAAAACAAAACAGCGGCCGGAGAGCAACAGGTTCTTCCCATTGGGCCGAATTGGACAAACTGAAACTTTAGAATCGAGTGAATTATGGGTGTTCCCAAGCGTAAACCTTCGCGAAGCCGCCAGCGTATGCGCCGTGCGTACAACAGCGTGCTCAAGCTTCCTCAACTCAGCACCTGCCCGCAGTGCGCTTCTCCCTATGTTCCCCACCGGGTTTGCCCGGCCTGCGGTTATTACAAGGGACGTCAGGTTTTGACCATTACGGCCGGCACCTGACCGCCGCGGCGCCACACCGGCGTTTCCGCGAGTCATAGCTATGCGCATCGCAGTGGATGTCATGGGTGGCGACCACGGCTGCGGGGTGGTCATCCAGGGTGTTAAACTCGCCCTCCAAGCCGACGACCGCATTGCCGCCATCCTCCTGGTCGGCCAGCAAGACCAAATCCGTACTGCGCTTGCTGAAGCCGGTCTGCAGGACGATCGCATCTCCGTGGTCCACGCCAGCGAAGTCCTGACCATGGACGACAAACCGCTGGAAGGCATCCGGCGGAAGAAAGATTCCTCCATGGTCCGCGCCATTGATCTGGCGCGGGAGGACAAGGCGGACGCCATCATCTCTCCCGGCAACACCGGTGCCCTCGTGGCCGGCTCCATGAAACTGCGCCGGCTGGAAGGCGTGGAGCGTCCGGCCATCGCCGCGCGAATGCCCTCGCGCAACAGCGACTTCGTGCTTCTGGACGCCGGCGCCAACCCCGTTTGCGAACCTCTGCATCTGGCCCAATTCGCGGTTATGGGGAGCGTTTACGCCCGCGAAATCCTCGGCCTTGAGAAGCCCCGCGTCGGCGTGTTGAGCAACGGTTCGGAATCGAGCAAGGGGAACGAGTTGACCCGCGAAGCCGCGCGGCGGTGCGCCCAACTCGATTTGAATTTCATCGGCTACGTGGAGGGTTTCCATCTTTTCGAGGATGCGGTGGACGTGGTGGTGGCCGACGGGTTCACCGGCAACGTGGTGTTGAAGACGGCGGAGAGCTTGGGTTACGCCATGATGCATCTGCTCAAGCGCGAGCTTACTGCCAGTCCCGTGCGCAAGTTCGGCGCGCTGCTTTGTCAGGACGCTTTGCGGGCGCTCAAACGCCGCTTGGACCCGGAAGTTTATGGCGGAGCCGTCTTGTTGGGACTCAATGGCAACGTGATCAAAGCCCACGGTTCGGCCCGGGAGCGCGCCATTATGAACGCCATCCGGGTGGCGGCCGAAGAAATCCGGCACGGCGTTAATCAAATCATTTCCGAAAAGATCGCGCGGGCGAACGAACGCCTGGCCACCGCCACCGCGCCCGTTTCCCTTGCCACATGAGCCCTTCAAGTTCTCCCAAATTCAAGAATCCACGGGCTCGCCATAATTTCCAAGGACGGACCGGTTCCATCACCGGCGTGGGCGCCTACGTGCCCACCCGGGTGCTGACCAATTCCGACTTGGAGAAGATGGTGGACACTTCCGACGAATGGATCACCACCCGAACCGGAATCAAGGAACGCCGCATCGCTGCTGCCGATGAGTTCACCTCCGACATGGCCAGCAAGGCAGCTCAACGCGCGATGAAGGCCGCCGGTGTCACAGGTGAACAGATTGACCTCATCATCGTAGCCACGATCACGCCGGATATGGTGTTTCCATCCACCGCCTGTCTCGTGCAGCAGAAGATCGGTGCGCGGCGTGCCGCCGCCTTCGATCTCGAAGCCGCTTGTTCCGGCTTCATCTACGGACTCGAAATCGCCCAGCAGTTCATCATGTCGCAGACCTACGACACCGTGCTCGTCATCGGCGCGGAGAAACTCTCCTCCATCGTGGATTGGAAGGACCGCAACACCTGCGTCCTTTTCGGCGACGGGGCGGGAGCTGCCATACTGCAGAACCGCGCAAATTCGCATGGACTGCTCACCGCGGTGATGGGTGCGGACGGCGACAAGTCCGATCTGTTGTACATGCCCGGTGGCGGCAGCCGCTGTCCGGCCTCGATGGAATCAGTCTCCGGGCGGCTGCATTTCCTGCGCATGGAAGGCAAGGAAACCTTCAAGCACGCGGTTCAGGCCATGGTCAAAGCCGCCAAGGAAACGCTGCGCCGTTGCGAGGTCAATATCTCCCAGGTCAAATGCATTATCCCGCATCAAGCGAACCGACGTATCATTGATGCGGTGGGGGAAAGACTGGGTGCGACGCCGGGGCAGCTCTTCGTCAATCTGGATCGTTACGGGAACACCTCGGCGGCGTCTGTCGCCATCGCGTTGGACGAGGCGGTGAACTCCGGTCGGATTCAGCGCGGCGAACTGATCCTGCTGGTGGTTTTTGGTGGCGGGCTCACCTGGGGCGCGGCGCTGATTGAGTGGTGAACGCAACCAACGACCGATTGTTCTGCCAACCGGACGGTTGGCTGCGACGCCCTGCGATGGCCGAACCGGATTGTTCAAGCGACTCACCAACCGCCGCAAATCCAACGGGTGAGCGGGCAACGCCCCACAATCGAATGTCGGCGTTGGGGTTAAATTTGGTGGAAGCCCCTGCCGCGTGAACGCGTCGGGCTATCCCTGCCAATGTTCGACTCGTTAAACGACAGAACAAGAAGGCGGGAAGTGCCCATGGACGCAAGGCGGGTTCGGGATCAGTCGCTCGCAGGATTATCGCCACGCAAGTTCCGCAATGGCTCGCGCCCGTGTGTGGCAGGCAGCCGAGCCAGGTCTGAACTCAACTCTCGAAGCCCACGCAGCCAATTGACCCAAACGTCATTTGAAGATGACACTCGCTGTGGAATCCTCGCGGTAAGTGACTTCGCGTCCGGGCGTCCATTCGCCGTTCTTGAAGTACTCGGTCTTGGTGTAGAGCGTTCCGTCGGGGCGCACCTCCGCAGTGCTGCGAACTTCAGTGATGCCGCCGGCGTTTCCGGTAACCGTTTCATGCGAATGGACCTTGCCATCCTTAAAGGTCATCGTCCCTGCGGTCCGAAAACCCGCCGTGGTGAAATAGTGGTAGGCTACGGTCTTCTTCTCCTCGTCCCACATCACGATGGATTCGCCGCCATAAGCCCCGTCGTTGACCGAATGTAGAACGCGAACCGCCTTTCCATTCAATGCGCGCTCCCAGCGCGAAACATCCACGATGGGTTTGTCGGGGGTGGAATTCTTGAATTCTCCCTTCCAGGTTTTCCCCAACCAAGGCCGCAGCGGCTCCAGGTTTGGATCAAGCGAAGGTTGTTCCGACGCCAGGAGATTCAGCGCCAGGCCAAACGCGCCGACCCACGCAAGCCAGCGGCGACGAGAGTTGAACAGTTCGGTTTTCATGGATGCATTCCTTTCGATACAGTTTGTTTGTCGGCACCGCGCTGGGTCCTTCTACGGCCATTCAACGCGAAATCACGCGCCCGGATGACGCCACGGGGCGCGGTACGGCCGCCGCAACAGCTTTGTGGCTTCGCGGTCCCCTACCACCACGCGTTTCTTTGGATCGTAAACCACGGGCCGGCCTGTTTGCATGGCGATATTCGCAAGAATGCAACTGGCGGTGGAAATATGGCCCTCCTCGATATCCGCCACCGGGCGACCACGCTTTTCGATGGCGTCGAGAAAATCCAGCATGTGCCGGCGCGTGGCCGGCGCGGCGTTCAGTTCATTGTCCCTTTCTGTCACGTCTTCCGGATACTGCTCGCGTTCAAAAAGACACTCGAAACGAATGGGCTTCGCGTTGCGGTCGTGCGGGATGAAATCCGCGCGCATGGTGCTGGCCTTGAGCGTGCCCTTCTCACCGTAGATGAACCAGGCCCACGGATAATCCGGGTCCGGCGGCGTACCCCAGGTGCGGTGTTGCCACACGGCATTGAGATTATCGAACTCGAAGGTCGCCGCCTGCGTGTCCGCGATGTTGGATTTGCCATCCTTCTGCACGTAAATGCCGCCCGCCGACGTGATGCGTTTCGGCCACCCGAGGCCCAGCATCCAGCGCACGGTATCAAGCGTATGCACGCACATGTCCCCCATGATGCCGTTGCCGTATTCCATGAAGGTGCGCCACCAGCGCCGGTGCGGCAGATCATCGTAGGGCCGCAAAGGAGCGGGACCGGTCCACATCTCGTAATCCAGAAAATCCGGCACGGGCTGCACGGGTGGATTGCCGTTGGCGCGCATGTGATAATAACAGCACATCTCGACGTGGCCGATCTTCCCCAGCAGACCGGCCTCGATGATTTGCTTTTTCGCTTCGATTAGATGCGGCGTACTCTTGCGTTGCGTACCAATCTGCACCACACGCTTGTACTTGCGCGCCGCGTCCAACATCGCCTCACCTTCGCGAACGTCCACACTGATGGGCTTCTGGCAATAAACGTCCGCGCCGGCCTCGACTGCGGCAATCGCCTGCAATGCGTGCCAGTGGTCCGGCGAACCGATCACGACAATGTCGCACTGCTGTTGCTTGAGCAACTCGCGGTAGTCGTTGTAAGTCGGCGGACGCTTCTTCGATTTCTGGCGCTGGCTGGCGATCTCCACCGCTTCGGCGAGCATGTTCTTATCTGGATCGCAGATGCCCACGATCTCGACCGGCGCCACCTGTACCAGCCGCCAGAGATCGCTCTTGCCGTACCACCCGGCACCGATCAAGCCGACGCGCCGCGGCTTGCTGTTGAGGAGGTCCAACCCGCGCGCGCCCAATGCGGACAACGCAAGTGTTGCAGACAGGCCCTGAAGAAAACGGCGGCGGCTGATATTGAAGCTCGCGCCAGAAGGAAGCGTGGCAGGCGAATTTTTCATGGCCCGAGTATTAACCACAAGCCGCGCCTGGCGCAACCATGCTCTGCGCGGTCTCGCCCTAGTCAATCCGCCGCCGACTTATGCGATCCACCTCCATCAAGCGCGCCACCAGTTGCGCTCAACGCCCCAGTTTTTGGAAGCGCACAATGTAATTCTGCTGGAGCAGGTCCACCTCGCCGACCTTGCGGAATCCCACGGCTTCAATCTCGCGTTCAAACACCTCCTGGCCCGCGCGGACGTGATTCATCGTCCACTCCGAACTGATGCCGGGAATACGTTTGAAATCCACCAAGACTACTTCGCCACCGCGGCGCAGGGCGCGGTGCAAGGAGGTCATGGTGCTCTGCGGAAACTCGAAATGATGATAGGTATCGCAGATGAACGCGACGTCCACCGAGTTCGGCGGCAACGCCACGCTCCGCTCGGTGCAAACTACCGCGCGCACGTTGTTCAAACCAGCGGCCCGAGACCGCTGCTCGATGTGTTTCACAAAACCCGGGGCAATGTCCACCGCGTAAACCGTTCCTTTCGCGCCGACCGCCTCGGCAAACAGTGGCGTGAACAAGCCCGTTCCAGCGCCGATATCCGCCACACTCATGCCGGGACGTAGTCCGACTGCTTTCGCAATGGCGGCGCGCTGGTCGTAAATTTCCCGTCCTTCCCGTTCAAACCGCTCGACCCATTGCGTGACAGGCAAATCCGGTTTGAGAAACTCCGCGTTGACACCGGGTTTGATGCTGGACTCCGCCGGTGACGGCGCGGGTGCGCGGCAAGCCGTCAACGCGGTAATCGCCAGCGTTGCCAGGAGCAGGTTACAGGTTTTCTTCATGGTTCAAGCTTTGAACAACAGTTGCTACCCAGAGCACAGAGTCGGTTCGCGGAGGCTCTCCTGCTCGGACCGCCGGAAGCGCACGCGTATGCCGCAGAACCAGATCCACCGCACTTGATTTCAAGGCGGCAGTTTTACTAAGGCTACCCGACGGAGATTGAATCACTTCGCGTGCTCTACGGCAACACCGCACAGCCGTCCACCCGCGGGCACAACTTGGGTTCGGGTGGCTGCACCAGGCGAATCGCAGCGCCTGAACGCCCCAGACGTCAGGCCTTCGATTCAGCGGACCAGGATTTCGTGGCCTTTCCGGGCGACGGGCGATGGCGGCGTCCAGGTATTTGGACCGATCCGGTAAGCGCACGTCCCGCCGTGGTGCAGCCCGTAACCGGGAGATATACCGCCGATCAATCCTGATCTCCCTCCACCGCCTCGATAACGGCCTCGATGAAACTTAACGCCGCAGGAGTATCCACTCGGCTACTTGAGGCGTGAGCCACGTCATGAATGTCGCCGCCCGAAACGACGGCCACCAACGTGAGCTGTCCGGTGACGGAATCCTGCCAGAAGATCGGTCCGCCAGAGTCGTGGTCGGCGTTGCCGCCGTAACCCCGCGCCCAAACCGTGGAAAGCAACAACCAATCCGAACGCAATGCCTTGAAGCCACTGTGGGTGAACCGCCGCAGTCCGTCGGGCCGGTCTTCCGCGCGTGAGGGAGGAAAGGTGATGTGCCGGCCGTAGCCAACCACCGGGAAGTGCGCTGCCCCGCTGGACACATTCCGCAATTGACCGGCTTGGAGCAGGTCATCCAACAGAAATGGGCTTGGCAGTTGCCCCAACGGCACATCCGTCACCGGTTCCTTCAGAATCACCACTCCGATGTCCGGCAAGCCCGCAACCCCGCCGGGCACTTCAGCGAAGCGCGAATCATAAGCCGGATGTTTGGCAATGGCCGCAACCTCGAGCCAGGTGGCCGGATCGTAGGCGTTCACGCCAAAGCTCACACGCAGGTCATCCAGCGTGCCCAGGCCCGCCGCCACAGCCCGCTCGACTTGATCCACCAAATGGCCCGCCGTCAGCAATACACGAGGGTGGATCAGTGTGCCGGAGGAGAAGACGTGTGGGGCGGGGTATTCTGGATAGTCCGGAAGATCGTTGACCAGAACTACCGCGCCCACGTTGGCGTGGCGGTTATCCGTGTCCACCTCGCCATTGGTGATGGCGGGGGCAGGCAAAGTCGCCGCCGCAAGCAGTGTTACAGGCAGGAGAGCCCGCCAGGTGTGGCGGCGGGTCAGAGCAGTTGAGCGTGATTTCATGATCAAAGATTCTTGGGGATTGGGTTATGAGTCGGGCTTCGGTGTGATGAAACGGCAATCTTCAAGAGCATCGCTCCCAGAGGATGACGACGGGATCCCAATCGCCGATCTGGATCACGCCGACAATGTTTCCTTGTTCATCCAGCGCCACAATGCCGGTGCAGACGGTCCGCGTGCGGATCGTGCCGCGGGGATTGTAGCCATCGAAACTGGTTTTACCGCGGCTGGTGGTGGTCACGACGAGTTTCAGCATGCCGTCGGATGAAATGCTTCCCGAGTATTCCTCCTTGTAGAAAACGTTTTCCACACTGCCGCTGATCTTGCCGCTGCTGGAAATGACCAATCCCGAGATGTTAAGCCCATGCGGATCCGAGTCGCACCACGTTCCAGCAAAGGGACTGGGAGCGGCTTTGGCGGCCAGAGCCGGCCAGCCCAGCCCAATGATACCCGCAAGCAAGAGTGTGGTCAGATGATGTTTGATGGTTTTCATGTTTGTTCGTGTTTGGTTGATTTTTTATTTGGTTGGTTTTTGGCTTTCACCCTCTACAACGAAGAAACCGGAAGAAGGTCACGCGACAATCGTTCACCGCCACGGCCGTCGGCCGTCAGGGGGTAAGCAACCCGTCAAGGGTTGGTGGGCGGCAAGCTGCTTTCCGCCGAGGATGGGGCCGGTCTTGAAGCAGTTTCGTCCGTATTGACGATGCCCAAGGCTTCGCGAAAGAGCATGCGTGCCATGAGCCAGTCATGCCAATCATTGTCGAGGAAGGGCGGCCCTGCGGGTGGATCGGCAGCATGTGAGAGGATCGCTCGACCGAGGTTGAGGAATTTGGCCGCTTCCTGGGGCCGGCCCAGATGATGGAAGATCAGGCCGCCCAGCGAATAGGCGAATGCGTCGTAGGGGAATACTCCTCTCGGGGGGGCGCAACGGGTAAACCATTCCGTGGCTTGGGCATGGTTACCGCCGCGAAATTCGGCCAGCGTCTTGGCGAGCAAGAAATAAACGTAATACGAGTGTCTCTCGGTGCCGGCAATGGTTCGGTTGGCCAAAGCGAGAGCATCGTTCAAATCGGCACCCAACGTGGGCACGAGGAGGCCGGCCTTGGCGATACGTTCCAGCACCTCTGGCTGGTCGCTGTCTCCGAAGCGGGCGAGCATTTCGCGCCAGGTCTTGCGGTAGCTCGTTTCGTCTCCCACCTGAAGATGGAGGATCACAGCGCGGTACCAATTAAAGTGATCGCCGGGATCCAACTCCAGCACGCAGACGATGGCGGCGCGGGCATCCTGCCACCGCCCCAAGCGGGCACAGGCATCAGCCAGTGCCATGTGGGCAGCCGCAGACTGCGGTTCGATCTGTGCCTTCTCCTGCGCGCGCTTCACCAACTCAGTCGAGCGTGATGCTGCGCGAAGCGCCGCCTGCATTGAGGCAGCCCGCTGGTCGCCCGGATTAACCCGGAGGGCTTCGCGAATCACGGCCTCAGCTTCCGGCTGTCGCCCCAGCCGGAGAAGCGTTTCGGTGAGAGCCAAATAGGGCTCGAGGAAGTCGGGTTGCGCTTCAATCGCTGCCCGAAGTTCAGGTTCCGCGGCGGCATATTCGCCCAGGACGAACAGTTGCCCGGCCAGGTTGTACCGCGTAATGGCGCGGGTAGGAACAACGCGGACCGCCTCCCGGTAAGCAGCAATCGCCTCCTGAACTCGACCTTGTTCTTGCAGAACGAAGCCCAGGCCCTGATGCGCTGAGTCGGCGACCGGGTCGCGGCGAAGCGCCTCACGGAAGATTGCCTCGGCTTCGTCCCATCGGCCCTGTTCCGATAGGAGCGTCGCCAGGCTGAGGTGCGTCTTGGACCCGGTGATGCCCAGGCGAATGGCTTCGCGATATTCGGCTTCGGCCTCCGCCACCTCCCCTTCGTACAAAAGGACCGTGGCTAGGTCAGCCCGTTCCGCCGGGTGATCGGGCGCCAGATGCACGGCTTGGCGGAACACTTCTTTGGCATCGGCCCACCGCCCCTGTTGCAGGAGAAAACCGCCCAAGTGGTACAGGTGGTGAGGGTCGTCAGGTTTCAGACGGATGGCCTCCCGGAATTTCAGTTCGGCATTCCGGGCATCGCCCCGGGCCAAAAGCACGCCGCCTAACACCCGGTGAGACAGTGCAAAGTCGGGTTGCATCCGGATGGCCTCCCGCAGTTCTTCCTCTGCTTCCTCGAGACGATTGCATTTCAAGAGGGCAATTCCCAGGTTAATCCGGAAGACAGGGCGACGCGGGCACAGCGCCAGAGCGGCTCGAAAACATTCCACCGCCCGTTCGGGACTTACGGGCAGAAGACACGCACCCAATTGCTGGTGCAGCCAATAGTCACCCGGGTGGTGCCTACATGCATGGGTGAGGATGTCCACCGCGAGCGGACGCTCATCGGCAAGCTGCAGCAGACTGCTAATGAGCAGGATCGTGTGTGGCGCTTGCTCCGCCAATTCTGGTTGTCGAGCCAGAAACCGGAGGGTTTCCTTGTCGGCACGCTGGTAGGCGTCAAGAAGTCGTTCCCGCCACGGAGCGGGGTCGCATTGTCGCGCAACCGCGATCAAGTGCTCCCGGCCCGGAAGTCTTCCCGTTTCCTTGACTTCCAGCCAATCATCCAAGCCGAAGACGAGTTGAGCATGGATCGCAGAGGCGCGGACGCGTCGCCCGACTTCATCGGGGGTGAGGGATTCCAAATCCAACCCATATCGCCGGAAGGCAGCCTGGTAGGCACGATCGCCGGCGAGATAGTCGAAATGGTCATCCTTCACCTCGCTGCGCTCGAAGCGGATCTCCTCCAAGCGCTCCGCCATTTCCAGGTCCCGGCGCAGCGCAAGCACCTGTCGATCAAGTTTGGATCTGCCTTCCCCCGGCGGGATCAGGTCCTCGGCACGTCTCAACGCCGCAGACGCTTCGAGCAACTTGTGGTTATGGATGGCCTCAGCCCCGTCGGCGAGCGCTTGGGAGATGCGTTGATCGAATGCCAACTGGCGCACGATTCGATCCCGCACCGACCACCCGATGCCGACGACCATGGCTAGGAGTGCAATCAGGGCGAGCGAGGCGGCTACCAGCGATACCCGATGCCGCCGGGCAAATTTCTTCAGCCGATAGGAAGTCGAGGGTGGGCCTGCCCGCACCGGCTGGTCGCGGAGATAACGCTCCAAGTCTCGCGCCAGTGCGCCGGCCGACTCGTAGCGCCGGTCACGCTCCTTCTCCAGGCATTTCATGACGATCCAGTCGAGTTCGCCGCGCAGGGCGGTCGTCAGACTCCGCGGCTCCAGTCCCCGGCGGGCCGCGTTCGCGGGCAAGGTCGCTGAACTCGCCAATCGCGCGCTGGGTTTGGCCGGCTCCTCCTGGCGAATGATGCGCAACACCTCGTCGAACGCCGCCGAACGCAACCGCTCCCTCGCAAAGGGCCGCTCTCCGGTAAGCAGCTCGTAGAGGAGCACTCCAAGCGAATACAGGTCCGACCGGGTGTCAACGTTTGAGTGATCGAGCCGGGCCTGCTCGGGGCTCATGTAGTCTATGGTGCCAACGATCTGACCTGCCTGGGTGAAGACTGTGTGTTCGGTCAATGGGTCGCCGATCGCCTTGGCCAGACCAAAGTCAATGACTTTGGCCGCTGGTCGCCCGTCCAGTTCGGTGACGAGCACGTTCGACGGTTTGAGGTCGCGGTGAAGGATTCCCTTTTGATGGGCGTGTTGCACGGCCTGACAAACGGGAATCATCAAAGCCAGCCGCTCCCGCAGGGAAAGCCGGCGCCGGTCACAGAACTCGGTGATGGGCGCGCCCTGGACCAGCTCCATCACGAAATACGGCCGGCCCTGCTGGGTGGTGCCGGCGTCCAACACCCGCGCAATGTGCGGATGGTCCATCAAAGCCAACGCCTGCCGCTCCGCTTCAAACCGCGCGATCACGCGTCGGCTGTCCATGCCCGGTTTGATGAGCTTGAGCGCGACCCGCCTTTGGATCGGCTCGGTTTGCTCGGCCAGAAAGACCGCGCCCATCCCGCCCTCGGCGAGTAGTTCCAGCAGACGATACGCGCCGATCTCCGTCCCTACCGCGACAACCGCTTCCCGGGTCTCGCGCGCCAGGTCTGCCGGGAACGCGGCGAACACCTTGAGCAAGCAGCGGGGGCAAAATCCACCCGGCGCGTCACTTGGAAGTGACGCGTGGCACACCGGACATACTTGTGCCGTACTCATTAAACCTGCGCCTAAACGTGCAAAACCGTCCGCATTTGAGCTTACGATAAATCCACGTCAAAGTCACAATTGAAGCCATCATCGCGCCTCGGTGTGGTCGCCATTGTCAATTCATCAACACCGTGAACAAATGCCGCACTTCATCCTCAACGTCCTGCTCTGACGCCACCGTGCTCGCAATCTCATCCCGGAAAATCTCCCGGCCGCGCTGGCGCAATCGCAGCACCGCCATTTTCACCGCGCCTTCCGTCATGCCCAGACGCCTGCCGATTTCCGCGTAAGATGGGCTGGCATCGTCCGCGAGCAGGAAGGGTTGCAACTGGGCAAAACGTTCCGCTGTGCGGGCATCGGCGGCTTCGGCCTTGAGTCGTTCGAGCACACGTTCCAGCACCATCATGGCCCAGCGCCGTTCATACAGGGTTTCCGGGTCACGGCGGTCCACCGGTTCGATGCGATACCGTTCCTCGGCCGTCTGGACTTCGAGGGGAATGGTGATGACCGTGCCGCCGCGTTTCTGCGCGGTTTGCTTGCGCCGTTCGTCGGCGAGAAAATTGCGCAGCGCGGTCAGCAGAAAGGAGCGGAATTTGCCTCTGGCGGGATGAACCGCGGCCAGCCGCTGGTTCTGGAGCAGGTGCGCGAAGAAGCCCTGGACGGCATCCTGCGCGTCCGCCGGCGATTGTCCGGTGCGCCGTAGGTAGGCGTAAAGCGGATACCAATACGAAGTGCATAATGTCGCCAGGGCCTGATCCGCCTGCGGCGAAGCGGTGTCCCCCGCCGCCAGCACGACACTCCAATGGGTGGTCGCGAAAACCCCGGCGGTACGAGGCACAGTAGTGGCGGACTGATTCTCGGGCATGGCACAGCCTAACAAACCAGGAGGGCCATTGGGAAGTTTGCAACTTCGGCGCCAAGGTGAGAAAGTAAGGATCAAATCCACGACCATCACTGTAGGCACCGCAGAGCGCATCGTCCTCCGTCCAACTGATCGGCTAATTGTCGCTGCCCGTGGTGCCACGTCGGAGGGTTTCCTCGGGCGACCAACGGGCTTCCTTGATGACCGGTTTTGGCGTCAGATTATCTGGGGTATTCATCGCAGCAATGATCGGCTCGAAGAACGGACGCAAGGGATCGTAATGCGCGCCCCCAGGCTTGCGCGGCCACGATTTCCCGGCGCGGGCCACCACCAGGTCAAGCGACGGCACCACGAAAATCACGCTGTCGTAAAGCCCCCACGACCAGAACGCGTCGCGCGGCACGTTGGCTAGTGCGCCATCGGCGTTGTTCCACCAGAGCAAACCGTAGTGTTTCGGTGCAGCCGGGCCGGCTTCGTTGAGCGAATTGGGATGAACAGGCAGGTCCGCGAACGCGGGCACCGGCCGGCGTACCTTCTCCACAAATTCCCGCGGTAGCAATTGCTCCTCCCGCCAGCGCCCTCCGCGCAACATCAGCAGGCCGGTGCGCGCCATGGCGTCCACGTTTGCACTGATGCCGGCGCCGAATTCGCGCCGGCCGATACCCTCGATAAGCGCCGGCCGGTATTGATTTTTGCGCCAGACAAGATCGTCGCGCCGGATGCCGATCGGTGTGAATACGCGCTCGAACAGCAAATCATCCAAGTCGCGCCGGTAGGCAAGCGTGAGGCACTCGGCCAGCCAGTTCGGACCACTGTCGCTGTAATCCCACATCGTGCCGGGACGAAAAGATTGTCGGGTGAATCCGCCCGGTTTTTCAAAACCGGCGGTGTGCGTTGCCAGATGAAGCAAGGTGATTTCAGCGAGCCAGCCGGTATTCGTGTTTGTGTCCGGCGGGGTGCCGAGCGTCGGATGCACCGGTTGTGCGCGATCCTCCATGCGCAACTGGCCATCTTTCACGGCCAGCCCAAACGCAATGGAACCGAAAGATTTGGTTGTGGATTTCAGATCGTAACGCTGCCGGACATCTCCCCACGCCATTACGAGCCGCCCGTGGCGTGTGATGTAACCCGATCCACCCGCCGACCGCGCATAATCACGCGCCGACTTCAAGCCTGCACCATCCATACCCACTTCAGCGGGTGAGGCTTCATTCCAGGTCGTATCCGGCCAAAACTCCACTCCGGGCAGGGGTTGGGCCGGCAGAACAGTCAACGCAATGAAGCTGGCCAGAAGTGGCATTCGGGCGGCCGCCCGGATTCGTGCAAGTACAGCATATCTGCGGTTCATGCCCGCATTGAGAAGGAATCGCAGCCCCGGCGCAAGCACTGGAAGCAGCGCCTCTGGAAGAGTCGTGATGGTTGAGCAGGGGCGTGAGCGAAGCGGTTCAGTCTGTCTCCCGGGGAAGGTTCGCCACAAACTTCTTCCACAACTCGATTTCGACGTAGAGTTCGAGGAAACTGCCCGGACGCAATTCGTAGAGGCCGGTCATGAGATACGCCTTGTCGGATTTGTCATCCAACCGCGCCTGAAGCTTGGGCGAAGCGATGATGATGGGTGCGTAGGGATCGGTTGGAACGCCATCCCACCAGCCCACGTGTGCAAAACGACGCAAGTACCAGGGCAGAGGCAGATAGCTGTCGGGCGAAAACACCTTGATCACAGTTTCGTATCCGTCGGGCGACGTGCGAGCAATGGCGTCAACGCGCTCCACAAGCTTCAGCAGGTTCACCGAAGTGTGGGCGTAAACGTAAGGATTCCTTCGATCAGCGGCATACGGCTGACTGGCACGCCAAGCCTGCCAAACCAGATGCCCGGTGCCGGCGAGTAATGCGGTGGCAACGATGCTGACCGTGAGTTTGCGTCGGCACAATTGCCACAGCGCCGCCGCGCCAATGCCGGCCAGCAGAATCATGCCGAGTTGAAAGTTCAACAGGCACCACGGTGTTTTGTAGGAGATGACGGTGTAAATTGCCGTGAGGATGACTGTGTAGAAGGTGAGAAAGCGGGCGAGGGTGGCGCTGCCGAGGATCGTCCGATTGCTACAGAACGCCACGGCCATGCCGACCAATGCCAGCACCAGGATCAATCCTTCGCTCCACAGCGGACCTTTGGGTGATTGAAACCAGAACAGCCGCTCGAAGTAAAACGTCCACGGATGAATGTGCGGCGATTGACCTCCGGCGCGATCCAGCCACGGCAGGTAAGTGAGCACCGAATCCAGCGGCCCACGGGCGTTGGTGAAGAAGGAGGTGAACAGCACGAGTGACACGCCCATCGCCACCAGTGCAGCCAGTGCCACGTGTCGCCCGTTCCAAAATGCCAGAAATGGGCGCAGGGTGAATGGGGAAGCCTGGCGCGTCCCGGTTTCGCCGGGAAGCACAGCGGACCTGCGCCGTCGCCACGCGTTCCACCAAACTGTGGCCAACATGGCCAGACCCATCGCGGCCCCGGACAGCACAAAGGTTTCCTTGGTGGCATACATCAGCCCGAAGCCGAGTCCCGCGAGCGCCGCCCACAGCGCCCGGCGCGTTTCCACATACCGCCAGCCCGCAGCCAGGGTAAACAGGGTGAGAAACACCAACAGCATTTCGTGGATGAAATAGCGGCTGTAGAAAACCATGGCGGGCGAAACGGCGAGGAAAACTGCTGCCCAGATGGTGGCCCCGCGCCCCAACCCCTGCGCCAATGGCAGTAGCAGCAGAATCAACCCCGTGCCAAACACCACCGGTGCCAGGCGCAGTGTGATTTCGGTCAACTCCGTCGCGTTGCGCGCGGAGCTTAACCAAAGAAAAGGCAGGGAGAAATAATAGAGCGTCGGCCCGTGGAACTCGTCGGGGTCATAGGCATAAACGCCTTTTTCCCACAACTCGACCAGCTTGTAGGCGTTGATGCCCTCATCGTTGTGCAGCGGGCGGGCATCCAACCGGGGGAGGCGCAACGCCAGCGCACCGGCGACTGCCAGCAGCACCGCCAGTGCGCCCCAACGGTTCATTTGGCCGGCAGAGCGTAAATCTCAATCTCCTGCCAGCAATTCAACGCGCTCAACGTGCCGCCGCGTGTGTAGCCACGGACGTAGCGCCCCTTGACGCCCTTCACTTCCACGATTCTGCCTTCGTGGGTTTCGAAGTATTCGCGATCGGTGCCCACCCCCAGGCCGGAGGAGTTGTCCACGTCATTGTTGAACACCGTGACCACGTCCTTTTGAAATTCCGGGTCGTTGGAAACTTGCAGGATGACATCGTGCATCACCTGGATGTACCGGTGGTCATGCCACATGACGATGGCGTGAATTTCATAGACTTCACCCAAGTCCACCTGAATCCATTGCGTGCCCCGGCGCATTTCCACCGCGTCGTAGTCAAACGCCTCCTTCTTGCCGTCGGTAATCTGGTTGAGTTCGCCGCTGAACGGTTTGACGCTGCTGGTCACCGGTTTGCCCAAGGCAACGTTCTGCACGCCTTTGGTAACCATGAATGGCGGACGGGGTTTGTCGGAAAGGGGATCAATGTTCGGCCCCAGGGGCAGGTCCTCCGGCGTACCCTTGAGCGTGGGTGCGGGGAGACTCAACCGCAGGACTTCTTTGGCGTCATTGCCCAGGGCGGATTGGGAGAATTGCACGGCGTTCAGGACCACGGCCGCAACCAGGGCCGCCGCGAGGCTCGATTTCAATTTCAGCATGTTTTTCATAGTTAGCTTCGTTTCGCTGACGTTACGTTAACGGAACACCCCAGCGCGTTCAAAATCAATTTTGCAGACGCGCTCAAGCGCCCACGTATTCACCCGGCAGGGGAGGTCTTCAGCCGGACGACTTCGGCGTGGAGTTGGCGTGCGAGGTCCTTGCGGTTGCTCGCGTTGCGCACCGCCGGCGCAAACCGGACCCGGACATTGACCTGCTGCTTGGTCATGAGTCGGAGCAAGTGGCGGAAAAATGTCATGTCATCCCAATAACACACGTCATCCGTCGCTGTTCCGTCTGTGACCGCATACTCGACGTATGCCGCCGTCAACTGGCATGTGGAGTCACACACGGGTTCGAGCAGCGAGGACCGGAACGGTAGAATCTGCTGCCCGTTGGAAGTGGTACCTTCAGGGAATAAAACCACCAACTGCTCCTGGCGTAACACGTCACGAATCTCGTCACCGATGCGCCCCACCTCCGTACGCCGCGCGCGCCGGACAAAGATGGTCCCAGCCATCCGGGCAAACCAGCCAAACACGGGCCAGTGCTTGATCTCACTCTTGGATACGAACACTGCCGGGGCGATTGCGGCAAAAACCAGAATGTCGAGGTAACTCAGATGGTTGCTTACCAACAAGCCGGTCCGTGGGCTGGGACCTTCGGTTTCAATCCTAGGGATCAGCAGTCGCAAGACGCTCTGGGAAGCACGATGCAGCCACAACGCTCGTTCCCCCAACGGCAGCGACCCGCCGTAACGCCACGCGAGCCACGCATAATCCCAACCCGCGCAAGCCAGTTTGGCGACGAGGCACAGCAGGCGAAAGACCAGGCGTGTAAATTTCCGCATTACAGGCCTCAGTGAAGCTGAGGGATGCCACGCAGGTGGTTATCGCCCGGCAGCGACCGGCGAATGCGCGGAGAGCCGGAGTCTCGACTGACAACCTCCCGGGTCTCCAAGCCGGATTTGGCAAGCTGCCAGCGGACGACAGGCGCGACACCTGATCCACTACAGTCTGCAAGGCTCGACAATTGACCGGTCATACGCTGGTTTCAATGCGGTTCACTCTGCCAGTTGCCCGCCTTTGCTGGCAATTCATTATGCACGGTTGCGCGGCAGTCGCGCGCCATCGGCAACGCCGGCAAGTTTCAGGTTGCGATATTGCCATTTGCATTCCTATTGTCGGGATATGAAACGATTTTCCTTTTTCTTGGCGGTGCTCCTTCTTTGGGGCGGATTCGATGCCTGCGCCCAGGACGCGGCGACGGAGGAACGGTTGAACCGGCTCAATGGTCTGGTGCAGGACCTCCTCGAAGACAAGGCCATTCAGAAGCGGCAGATTGAAAGTCTAACTCGTGAGGTTCAAACGTTGCGCGAACAACTGGCCCGCCCGGTCGGCAACTTTGCCAGCCAGGAGGAATTGCGGAAGCTTGCCGAGAAGCTCCAGGAAGTGGACCGGAAGCGCGAAGCCGACAAGGAACTCATTCTCAAAGAATTTGAGAAGCTCGTGAAACTGGTGGCCAGCCGCAAACCTGCCCCGCCGGCCACGCCCCCAACCGCACCCGGCGGCGAAGGCAAGTTCTTTGAATACACCGTTGCCCAGGGCGACACGCTGTCTGCCATCATGCAGGCCTACCGCGACCAGGGCGTCAAGGTGACGTTGAAACAAATCCTGGATGCAAATCCGGGTTTGGTGCCGGAACGAATGCCGGTAGGACAGAAGATCTTCATCCCGGCGCCGGACAAATGAGAGAAGCGTCGGGAACTAATTTGTCGAAGATTCCCGGCGGAGGGAGTTTGGGGTATGAAATCACAGGTCTATCTGAGATTGGGATTGGTCCTCGCGGGTGTGGCAATGGCCATGTTGCCGTTCACCCGCGCGATGGCCACAACGACTAATCTCGCAACACTCCGATCGGGTCATCCGCGATTGATCGTGCTCGCCGACGACCTTGCGCGCATCCGGCAATTCATCGAATCCGACGCCACGGCGCGCCAGTATCATCAACGGGTGATCGCCCACGGCGAAGCCATCCTGCGCCAACCACCGGTCGAGCGCATCCTGATCGGGCCACGTTTGCTGGACAAGAGTCGCACCGTTGTGGACCGCCTTTATACGCTCGGACTTTTGCATCGGTTGGATGGGCAAGCAAAGTGGCGGGACCGCGCCGTGAGCGAAATGCTGGCCGTGGCCGGGTTCAAGGACTGGAATCCTTCCCACTTTCTGGACGTGGCGGAAATGACGCACGGCATGGCCATTGGCTACGACTGGTTCTATGACGCACTCACGCCGGAACAACGCGGGACCATCGAAACCGCCATGGTGGAGAAGGGCCTGCTCGAAGCAAAGCAGGCGCACGAGCGCAACGTGGGCTGGGCGAGGTCGCCCGACAATTGGAACAACGTTTGCAACGGCGGCATCACCGTGGGCGCGCTGGCCGTGGCGGACCGCGAACCGGAACTGGCCAACTGGCTCGTGAGCCGGATGCGTGACTCGGTCCCCAAGGCGCTGGCTTCCTACGCTCCAGACGGCGCGTGGCGGGAGGGGCCGGGTTATTGGGGTTATGCCACCCGCTACACCGTTTATCTTCTGGCGGCGCTGGAGAGCGCCTTGGGCACTGACTTCAGCCTCGGTGCCTCACCGGGTTTGTCGGACGCCGGCACGCATCGTCTTCACATCACCGGCCCGACCGGCCTATTCTTCAATTTTGCGGATTGCGGCGAATCCGCGAATGATGATCCCGTTTTGTTCTGGCTCGCGCGGCGATACAACCAGCCGGTGCTGGCCGCTGCCCAACGGCAATTCGTTGGCGAACGCGGCGCCACCCGCGACTTGATGTGGTTTGACCCGCGCGGTTCGCTGAATGACATCCGACGCCTGCCGTTGGACGCGCATTTTAAGAACATCCACGTCGCCGTCATGCGTTCGGCGTGGCAGGATTCGGAAGCCATTTATGTGGGATTCAAGGGCGGCGACAACCAAGCCGGTCACGCGCATCTCGATCTCGGCACGTTTGTGCTGGATGCCTTGGGCGAACGCTGGGCAGCCGAACTGGGAGCCGATGACTACAACATGCCCGGTTACTTTGGCAGTCAGCGTTGGACCTATTATCGCCTGAAAACCGAGGGACAAAACACACTCACCTTGAATGGCGCGAACCAGAATACGCGAGCTACCGCGCCCATTATCAATTTTGCTTCCTCGCCGGCCAATGCGCTGGCAGTGGCGGATTTGACCAAAGCCTACGAATCCGCGGGGGCGACTCGCGTCTGGCGGGGCGTGGCATTGTGCGATGGCCGCAGTCGGGTTCTGGTGCAGGACGAGCTTGAATTGGCCAAACCGGCGGACGTGGTCTGGACGATGCATACCCAGGCGGAAGTCACAACCGAGGGCGCCCGCGCCACGTTGCGAAAGGGCGGCAAAATCCTGGAGGTGCGAATTCTCTCGCCGGTGGACGCTCAGTTCAGTTTTGAGGAAGTCGAATTGGCGCGTCCACAACGTCCGGCGCGCGGGATGGGCAAATTGCTGGTGCGCCTGTCTGAACAACAAGGCGCGGTTCGTATCGCTGTCGTGCTGCAACCGGGTTCGACTCCTGGCGCGGTGACGTTGTCACCGCTGGCGGAGTGGAAAGGGTCAACTCCGTAGCATAAGCAGAATCACCAACCCAAGTCCGATTCGATACCACCCGAACGCCTCGAACGTGTGGGTTTGCACATAGCGCAGCAGCCATTTGACGGCGATGAAGGATACAACAGCGGCAACGACCGATCCCAGCAGCAGGAGTCCCCAGTCTTCACCAGGGCCCTCGCTCGGCTGGCGCAGTTCTTTGAAGATCTTCCATCCTCCCGCTGCCAGCATGGTGGGGATGCCGACGAGGAAGGAGAACTCCGTGGCGGCAGGCCGGCTCAAGCCGAGCATCAACGCCAGCAAAATGGTCGAACCCGAACGCGAAGTGCCCGGAAAGATTGCGGCCAGTAATTGGGCCAGTCCGACGGCGATCACCACGTGCCAGCCAATGTCGTCGCGCAAGGGCTTGCCACGCAGCCAGCGTTCCACGCCAACGAATAACAGGCCGCCCACCAACAACGCCACGGCCACGGGCAGCGGATCTTCGGGCAGCTTGAACTTCATTTTATCGAGGATCAAGCCGCCTACGCCAGTCAGGGCAAACGCTACCAGGATTTTCAGCAGGTAGCTGCGCGTATCCGCCTCCCGCCACTTGAAAACGAACTGCTTTAGGCGCTCGGGAAAGAGGGGCAATACGGCCAGAACGGCACCGCATTGGATGACGATGTTGAACAGGTCGCTCTGTTTCAGGCCGAGTCCCTGCTGGGCCAGCAGCAGATGACCGGTAGAGGACACGGGAATGAACTCGGTGATTCCTTCGATGATCCCCAGTAGAATGACGGCAATCCAGTCAGGCATGAATGAGTCAGGTGCAAGAACGCCGATGATGACCTGCAGGGCAAGTCGTTGGGTTGCTTCCGGGCATCAAATGGTGGCGCAAGGTCAGGGCTACTTGTTCTTCTTTCCGAAAAACGATTCGAGCGGCGATTTGGAGACTTCTTCGTGCTGCCGGACCTTGAGCTGGCCGAGGATGGAGTGCCAGCCGATGTAGATTTTGTGCCACTGGTTCTCAACGTTGCGCAGCGCACCTTCGCTCATTTCACTGAGGTAACGGAGCGAGGGCGAGTTGCCGATCAGCGCGTGGACCTCCTCCTTGGTGGGGGAGGCGATTTCGATAGCGGCCAGGATGAGTTCAAGTTCCTGGACCAGGATGCTCTTGATTTCCAGAAACTGGTTCTCGTCCTCGGGACCAAATTTCTTGGCGCGCGCCTGATTGACGAAGTTGTTGAATTGTTTCCAGCACTCGAGGTAATTCTCCATCTGCTGGATGAGTGGGTCCAATTTCTTGTTGCTCATAAGTACGGAAGAGTCACGGTTGTTTGACGGGACCGCTAAGGGTCTGCAATGCCAGATAGACGATGGCACCTCCGCGCAACTCGCGCGCGGTGATCTTAAGGGCCGGATAACACACGATCAATTCCGCCAAGGGGACCTGGGCGGTTTGCGCCTCGCGAAATGTGCTTAGGATATTGCGGCCAATCTCCGCCACCAATTCGGCGGGGAACGTAGAGGGCAGCGTGGTTACCACCAACCGCCCGCTGCGGTCCAGCGTGAAGCTGCCCGAGGTCAGGCGCAACAACTCCGGCGCGGGCTTCGAGAAGAGATTCAGGAACCCCATAACGCGAGAATCTTTCTCATACGCTCTTGCAGCGTCTCCGCCGAAAGCGACTGCACCCAACCGACGCATAATTGAGCGTCACCTTGTTCAGCGAGCGCCACGTGTCGCTGCCACCCCAGGCCGTGGATCTGATTGACGGGACCGGCCTGCAACTGATCGCCGAGGGTGCGAAACCGGTTCAGGGTCGCATGCGACCAGGCCGCGAGCCGCTGGGGATTTTCCAAGCCGCGCGCTTCAAACTTGGTGGGCTCGGCGGTCTTGACTGCAAGGACAAATTCAACGCCGCTTTCCTGGATCAATGCGCCCAAACCGGTGACGGGAGCATCCGGGGTCGCGCCTTCGGTGGGGGGCGATGCAGTGGCGCTGTGCCGGGATTCGTCTATGGCTTGGGCGGTTTCCAGCAACAACGCATTGTAAGATTTGAAAATAGTCTGTGGACGGCTCGGCTCTGCCGGCAGAGATTCGAAATTACCGGCTTTCCAAGCCAGAATCTTTTGGAACGCTTCCTCCCCGCGCGCGCCGTCGGTCTCGGCGTCAATCACCTCGCCCTCGTTGATCCATATTCGACCGGAGAGAGGGCCGTTGGTAATGCGCAGCACGGAGGAGCTTTGCGAGATGCATTCCAGTTGAACGATGTCCACCAGGCTCTTGCTTTGGACGCCGCGGAATCCCGCCTCCAGTTCGCGTCCCAACAACGATTCGAGACATTCAAGGAACAGTTTGGTTTCCTCCTCCGATCCGGGCTTCTGCCAGAACAAATCCACGCCCAGCGCATAGACGCGCGAACGGAATTGCTCCTCCGCCACCGAAGTGAGCACCACGGTGCGCAGTTCGGGATGTTTGCGGCGGACGATGGACAACACCTGCAAGCCGTCCATTTTCGGCATCTTCAGGTCCGTGATCAGCAAGCTGAAGGGTTCACTCTCCAGCATGGCGATCGCCCGCGCCCCCGACGAGGCGGTGCGAATCTCCGGCCGGCTCGGAAGCTGGCCGAGTATCTCACGGTAAACATCCAGCAAGTCCGGATCATCATCCAGCAGCAGGATTTTGTGGCGTGTGTCCATTTCTGATGCCTCAACGGCTAATCCGCGTGTCCAGTAAACTCAAGCTCGAAAGCGAAGGGCTTTCAGCACGCTTAAAGCAAATGGTATTCCCACGGACGACTCGCTAGAGTTTTTCCGGCTCAGTTCCGCGTGCTTGCCGGATCAGACAGCCCATGCTGATCAACTTCATTCTTCCGCAAAAGCGCGCACACGTCGAGCAGCAATATGGACAACCAGTCCACCGATGGGACAACCCATTCAAGTCCCACCAACGCGCGAAAAATTCGGACCTCCCGTCTGCCCGGCCCCGTGGCGTCCACGGTAACCGTCATTCCCCTCAGTGGCACGGTATCTGCGAGAACCGCGCTCGAAGTTCAAAGTAGATAAAGGCCAATCAATGAATCAAGTTCCGACCATCGCGCCGCGCGAGTGCTCCCATGGGAAAGCGCTCCCCCCGCGCATTGGTCGCCGTACCGCCCGCCTCAATTCCTGGGCAGGCCCAGAATGATGTACCGACCATGAGTGCTACCACCGACGGAGGCAAATCCAAGTTTTTCGGCTTCTTGAGAGGAATCTTCCGCAAGTCGGAGGCGGACGAACTGCCCACTGAACCATGCGCCAGTGGCATGCCGCCCGCGATGCCCGCGCCCTCTCACTCGACCGCCGTTCGTGCAACGGGTTCAACCAACGGCAACGGCCCACGTGCCAGCAATGGGCACGGGTCCGGCGCGAATGTCTCGCGGCGCAATGTGGCTACGATACCAGTGTCGCTTTCAGCTGTCCTTGCCGGTCTGCCCTTGGAATTGCGCGCCAAGGTCAAAGAAACCGAGGTGGGGGATCTCACCCTCCCGGTGCCGCTCGACAAGATTCTTTCCCAACTCTCACAAGGCAGCGTCAAGATTCCCTACCTCGAGGTCCGCATGGCCGTCCCCCATGTGTTTGACGGCAGCACCGATGGCGACCGCATTCCCGTGGCCTTACCGCTCGGTGAGATTCTGTCCCAAATCAATCCCGCTTTGCTGGTGCGTCGTACCGCGCAGAAGCAAGTTGAGGTACCGGCGGATATTGTCAGTCCGTTTGACGCGAAGGGAGAGGGATTAGTATTCTCGGTGGGGAACGCAAAGCCGGTGACACCCGCTGCACCGCGCCAAGCTGCGCCCGCGCCGGCAACCCCGGCGCGTGGCTCAATTTCTTCCGTGCCCACGCCGACGCCTCCCACCGCGTCCGCCCCGATCCAGATGCCCAGAATCAATCGGCCCGCGCTCACACCGACCGCTCCGGCGTCACCCGTGGTTCCAGCCACGCCAATCCGCCTGCCCGTTCCACCGGCCGCCGCGACGCCGGCTCCCCGACCTTCGCCGCCGCCAGCCAATGCCGATTCCTTGACGGTCCCGCTCAAAAGCCTGGCCGAGAGTTGGCCGGATTCTCTGCGACAGGAAATTGTGCAATCAAATTTGGTGGATGCGCAACTGGCCGTTCCGTGTGACTTGATTGAGAATGCGCTCAAACGTGGCCGCGCGGCTTTTACCTGGAAAATCCTGCGTTCCTGGATCACTCCCGCTCTGGTGAGTTCCGCCTCCGTGCAGGACGAGACTGAATTGGAATTACCCCTGAGAGTCATCGCTCCCCTGTTCCTGGCGCGGCAAAAATCCTGGGCCAAACCGCATCAGAAGGTCACACTCGACGACGGCATCCCGAATCTGTTCTTTGGCTTTCCCAAGCCGGAAGCGCCGCTGCCGGCCATCACTTCTACACCGGGTGCCGCGGTCGGACCAGTCAACAAACCGGTGGATACGAACTACTACGTTTGGGACGACCACGCGGAACTGACCCGGTGCGACGACACGGAGTACAAACGCAAGGTGCCTTCGGGCACTGATTTCGTAGCCCGTTATGCTACGCCGAACGAGATAGTGTCCCGGGCGGCGGCGCTGGACGGCGTGGCAGGCGCATTGATCGCGCTGCCCGACGGCCTGATGGTGGCCAACCGCATTCCGCCGGAGTTGAACGGGGACACCCTGGCGGCGTTCCTACCTCAGATTTTTGCCAAGGTGAGCCAATGCACCAAGGAACTGCGCATGGGAGAACTGAACAACCTGAATTTCACCGTTGGCAACGTGCCCTGGAAAATCTTCCGCGTGAACGCCATTTTCTTTGCTGCCTTCGGGCGTGCCGCCGAGGCGCTGCCCACGGCGCAGTTGGCGGCGCTCGCGTCCGAACTCGATCGAAAGAACAAATAAGGATTCTATGGCCATCATCAACCAAGCCACCAAGGAACTGCAGGTCAAAATCGTCTATTACGGCCCGGCCATGGGCGGTAAGACCACGAACCTGGTGCAAGTTCATGACCACGTGCAAACCGCCGCCGGCAACAAGGGCAAGCTGGTCTCCCTGGCCACCAGTTCGGATCGTACCTTGTTTTTCGATTTCCTGCCCATCGAGGCCATGTCCATCAAGGGCTTCAAAACCAAGTTCCAACTCTACACCGTGCCCGGGCAGGTGATCTACAATACCACGCGCCAACTCGTGCTCCGCGGGGTGGATGGCATCGTGTTCGTGGCGGATTCGCAATACGAGAAGATGCAGGAAAACGTCGAAAGCTTCCAGAACCTCATGGACAACCTCAAGAGTCTGAAGCTCAATCTCGAAGAAATTCCGTACGTGTTGCAGTACAACAAGCGCGACCTCCCCAACGTGGCCCCGGTGGAGTATCTCGAATTCCTCCTGAACAACCGGGAAATCCAGGTGCCCTCCTTCAGTTCGGTGGCGCACAAGTGCGAGGGCGTGTTTGAATCCCTGAACATGATCACTCGCCTGCTACTCAACAAATTCATCAATCAAAGCGTGCCGCAGTACGCATGACATGGCCACTCTGCCCCAACTCCTCGAGGAAGACATCCGCTTGCTCGACGATGTGCTGCGCGAGTTCCTGCGGCACAGCGATGCCCTGACCGCCCTGCTCATTGACAAGGGCGGGTTCCTTATCACGCATCAGGGCGATTCCCGCCAATTCGACCTCACCACCATTGGCGCCCTGGCCTCCGGCGCTTTCCTGGCCAATCAGACCATCGCCAGTCTCGTCAACGAGGAAAGTTTCGACAGCGTTTATCAGCAGGGTGAAACCGTCAGTATGTTTGTAACAAATGTGGACGAACAAACCCTGTTGGTGGTGATTTTCAGGGCGCAGATTGGCGTCGGTGTGGTCAAGTATTTCGCCAACTCCGCTCGCCAGCAGATGGCCGCCCAACTCCAAGCCGCCCAGGAGCGCGATCCCGAAGCCGGCCTGGACCTTTCCATTCTGAATCTCGCCGACACCAGCAGTGTCTTCAAGCGCAAGGGGTGACGGGCGTGCGCAAGTTGAGTCGCCGTCAGCCCAAGCGATGGCGTCACTTCAGTTTGGAGTGACTGCCATCGCAAAACGCGCCATTCTTCGAATGCTTGCAGCCGCACCAAGCCACGGATTTCGCTTCTGCAACCTCGACTTTCGTTGGCGTGAGAGCCGTGCCTTTGTGAGAACCGTCGCAAAAGGGTTGGGTCTTCGAGCGACCGCAGGCGCACCACCAGTACGCGCCAGGCTTCACCGGCAACACAAATGGCGACCGCTGTGCAATGATTGGCTGTGACATGGTATTGCCCGGGTAAATGGTTAAATCGTGCGTCCTCTCGACCGTGCTCGCCAGTCAAGCGTGTTCGCGAGTGGAGATCCCGAAGGGTCAGTGCTTCGGCTCGTCCTTCTCGGCCGCTTGCTTGTCCCGAGTCAGCCACCAAACCAACATCGCTGGACCGAAACACAGTGCCAGTCCGATGGGCATCGTAAAAATACTCCAGAATTTATCCATAACCGGGCGGGAGATTTGCGGGATCAGCGCGGGAAGTAAAGTTCAGACTTCGATTTCGATTTGAACCCGGTCGCTTCAAGCAGCCAAAGGACTGCCGGTGTGGTCGTGGGATTTCATCCCTCGCCATTACATCCGCGCGGCGTCCCACGCCATCCCATGCGCCTCGGCCACCGCCTGGTGGGTGAGTTGGCCGGCCATTACATTGATGCCGCCCAGCAGAGCGGGATGCCGATGACACGCCTCGGCCAGTCCGTGATCCGCCAGCGTCTCAACGTAGCGATAAGTCACATTGGTCAGGGCCTGCGTGGCGGTGCGCGCGTAGGCGCCGGGCATGTTCGCCACGCAGTAATGCGTCACGCCTTCCTCCACGAACACCGGCTGATCGTGCGTGGTCGGGCGCGAGGTTTCCGCGCAACCGCCCTGATCAATGGCGATGTCCACCAACACACTGCCCGGTCGCATGCGCCGCAACATCTCGCGGTTGATCAGCTTGGGCGCCTTCGCGCCCGGAACGAGCACCGCGCCGATGAGCAAATCCACTTCCGGCAATAAATCCATCAAGTGCGCCTCGCTGGAATACAGGGTGTGGGCCGTGTGCAGCGTGATGTCGAGAAACCGCATCCGCTCCAGATCCACTTCCAAGATGGTGACATCCGCCCCTAGTCCCTGCGCCATGCGCGCCGCGTTGATGCCGGAAGCGCCGCCCCCGAGGACAACGACTTTTCCCGGCAGCACGCCCGGCACGCCGCCGAGCAAAACGCCGCTCCCGCCAAAATGTTTGGCCAGAAAATATCCGCCCACGAGCACCGACATGCGCCCGGCAATTTCGCTCATCGGTTCCAGCAACGGCAACCGACGGTTGACCTCAATGGTTTCGTAAGCGATGCCGGTCACCGCGGATTTTATCAAAGCTTCCGTGAGCGGTTTGCTGGCGGCCAGATGAAGATAGGTGAACAGGAGTTGACCGGGCCGCAGCAATTCGTATTCGGCGGGCAACGGCTCCTTCACTTTCACGATCAATTCCGCCTGCTCGAAAACGGCGGCGTGCGCATCTACCAGTTTCGCTCCCGCGTGCTCGTACTCGGCGTCCGCGTAGCCGGCGCCCACTCCGGCCCCGCGTTCCACCACCACCTGGTGGCCGCGTTTCTGGAGTTGATACGCCGCGGAAGGCAGCAACGCCACGCGATATTCCTGACTCTTAATCTCCTTGGGAACGCCGATGATCATAAGGGGAAGCTTTGTTTGTCGTCGGTTGATGCCTGGGCGGTGACCGGGCCGGATTCACTCTCGGCGCCGGCCGGTGAATCCGCCGCGAGGTGCAAGGGCGCTGGCGTCGCCTCCGTAGTTATGGTCGGATCGCGCTCCCCCGCGGAAGTCGCGATGGTTTCTGATCTTTCGTCCGGGTGGAGCGCCGCAACTGTGGATGCAACATCCGTTTCCCGTTGCGCGGGCGCGGCAAGAGTGAGGCGCGCTTGGGCGCGACTCACCAGCGCAAGCACGGAAACCGCGGCTGCCGCCTGTTTCTCGGCGGCCTGGATGCGCGCGAATTCGCCAAACACTTCGTCGCGCGCCGGCTCATCGCTTGGAGTCGGCTCCTGCCCGCTGGTGGCGCGCATGGCCATCAGGACTTCGTGGCAATTGATCGTTTCCAACGGACGTGCCGGGGCGTAGGCCGTCTCCGATCCGGTCACTTCGACGACCAGTTTTGCGGCCACCAATGTTTTCATGACCTGCTGGGCCAACCGCATGGGCAGGCCCAGTTCCTCCGTGATCTCTCCCAGCGTCGGCGCGCCCTGCCCGCGTTGGAACCATTGGCCGACGCAGGTGATGAGGCGCAACGCGACGAACTCTCGCCCGCGCTGGTTCACGGTTTCCGCCTGTTTCTCCTGTAGATAGGCGCGACGGTTCTGGAAGGTGTAACTGACTTGCGCGCCGAATAACAGGATCAGCCAGGAAAAATACAGCCCGAGCAGGAACACCGGCACCGCGCTCAACGGGCCGTAGATTTTACCCGCCGTGACGACTTTGGAAGCAAAGAGCACGTTGAACTGGCTGTTGAGATTCCAGAGCAAACCGCCCACCAATCCGCCCACCAGCGCGGCTTGCCAGTCCACGCGCGTGTTGGGCATCAACATGTAGATCAGCATGAACGTCGCGGTCAGAATGAGCAACGGCGCGAGATAGGAGGACGCGCCAATCAAGGTGCTGCCGATGAACGGCACCCAGCGGTGCATCCAGGCCTGCGCCGCGTCGAGTTTGCCGCCAATCGTCAGACCGATGGCCAGCAGCATCAGCATCGGCCCCAGCGTAATGGTGGCCCAGTACTGCACCACGCGCGCCAGCCAGGCCCGGCCACGCGGCACGCCCCAGATGTCGTTGAAAGTCACCTCGATGTTGCTCAACAAACCGATGGCAATGAAAATCAAAAAAACAGTGCCCGTCAGCCCCAACGCGCCGCTGTGGATGTTGCCAATGAACGATTGAATCTGGCTGACCACGCGGTCGTTGGACCGCAGCAGCAACAGATCATCCACCATGGCGGTCATGAGTTCCGTGCGGCGGCTTTCGGTAACCTCGAGCAAACTGTCCACGCTGGCCCGAATTTGTTGCGCGACTCGCTCGCGCGCTTCCTGACGCAGCCGGCTCTCCGCGTCGTCCGTTCCCGCCGCCGGCACGATGCGATCCACCAGTTCGCCGATGTAACGCGCTTGTTCGGTGCCGTCGCTCTGGAGAATGAGGGGCAGAATCTCCACCACGGCCCGTGTGGCATCCGCCTTCTCTTCGCCGCCGACCGGCAGCAAATCAAGCTGGGGCGCGACCTGGCTTACGAGATTGCGGATCAATTCCGCGGTCTGTTGTTCACTGCTCTTGAGCAGGCCGGTCGAAACGCCCAATCCGACCGCCAGCATGGGAATCAACGCCAGCAAGGTGGTGTATGCCAGGGCCGAAGCGCGCACCGGACAACGATTGCGCACAAAACTGCGTCCCACCAGAATCCAGAAATGCACGAACTTTTGCAGCCGCGAGAGCCGCGCCTCGCCGGCCAGAGCGAGCTTGCGATCATCAATGAACGCTTCCGCCCGCTCGAGCAGCGACTGGATGAAGCCTGACGGTTTCTTCGGCATACGGCAGTCCCAAACTAACAAAGCGGAGTTTCAACACAAGCGTTCCCAGAAAGTTGCCATTCCTTTTCGTCGCTCCTGTGTATTGCCCTTTCCCGTTGCCCAATGTGGCGGTTAGACTAATATGCCAATGAATTCGTCATGGCCCTGCATCCAAATTTTCCGACCTCGCCCTACGCGCCGTTGATTCCCGACCACCGCTGGTTTCCGGCGGCCGAGGAAATGCGCAGTACGGCCTACGAAAAGCTGCTCCCGCCGCTCGTCGCCAAAGTCCGGAAGGAAATTTACGCCTGGCGAAACAAGGGCTACGCGGGCGCGTCTGTTACGACTGTCGCCCTGTTGCGGCACTGGTTCGAGGCGGAACACTTGACCGAAAACGGCGACGGCGCGCTGTCCACGTTCCGCTACTATTTCGCCCAGCGCGAGGCCGTGGAGACGATCATCTGGCTTTACGAGGTCAAGGGGGCGCGCGACAAATACGACCTGCTGCGCTTCGACGCCTCCGGCGCGGTCTCCTCCGGCATGTTTGCCGAGGACTGGCCGCGCTATGTCTTGAAGATGGCCACCGGCGCGGGCAAGACCAAGGTCCTGTCGCTGCTGATTGCCTGGAGCTTCTTCCACAAGCTCTACGAACCCGATTCCACGCTCGCCCGCAACTTCCTCGTCATCGCGCCGAACATCATCGTTCTCGACCGCTTGCGCGCGGACTTCGACGGCCTGAAGATCTTCTTCAACGACCCGATCCTCCCACCCAACGGCCACGAGGGGCACAACTGGCGCGATGATTTTCAAGTCACGCTCCACATCCAGGACGACGTCCGCATTGTGCGCGATACCGGCAACCTCTTCCTCACGAACATCCACCGCGTCTTCCTCGGCGACGTGCGCGACCCCTCGCTGGAGGACGACGACCTCCGCGATTATTTCCTCGCCGACGCCTTTGGCAACAAGCCCGTCGGCAAGACCACCGACAGCAAAACCGACCTCGGCGAGATCATCCGCGAAGTCCAGGAGCTTGCCCTGTTCAACGACGAGGCGCACCACATCCACGACGAGCGCATGGCGTGGTTCAAATCCATTCAGGACATCCACCACAAGATGCTGCAAAAGGACAGCCGCCTCGCCTTGCAGGTGGACGTCACCGCCACGCCCCGCCACGACAACGGCGCGATCTTCGTCCAGACCGTCAGCGATTATCCGCTGGTCGAGGCCATCCACCAGAACGTCGTCAAGCATCCCGTCCTGCCCGATGCCGCCAGCCGCGCGAAGCTGGCCGAGAAGAAAAGCGCCATCTTCACCGAGAAATACGACGATTACCTCAAGTTGGGCATCGAGGAGTGGCGCAAAAGCCACGCGGAGCACAAGCAGCTTGGCAAGAAAGCCGTCCTCTTCGTGATGGTGGACGACACGCGCAACTGCGACGAGGTCGGCGAATACCTGCAAAAGATCGCCCCCGAGCTGCAGGGCGCGGTGCTCGTCATTCACACCAAGAACAACGGCGAAATCTCCGAGGCTGCTTCCGGCAAGAACAAGGAAGAACTCGAACTCCTGCGCAAACAGTCCAACGAGATTGACGCCTGGGCCTCGCCCTACAAGGCCATCGTCTCCGTCCTGATGCTCAAGGAAGGCTGGGACGTGCGCAACGTCACCGTCATCTGCGGCCTGCGCGCCTACGTTGCCCAATCCAACATCCTGCCCGAGCAAACGCTCGGTCGCGGCCTGCGCCGCATGTATTTCGGCAACGACGCCGTGAAGGAAACCGTCTCCGTCATGGGCACGCCCGCCTTCATGGATTTTGTCGAGTCCATCCAGAGCGAAGGCGTCACCTTCGAGCGCGTGCCGATGGGCGGCGGCACGGAACGCCACGACTCCCTCATCGTGGAAGTGGACACCGAGAACGCGGACAAGAACCTCGATGACCTCGACATCCCGCTTCCCAAGCTCACCCGCCGCTTCCAGCGCGAGTTCAAGAACCTCGACGCCCTCGACCCCGCGAAGTTCGGCAACCAGCTTCTCCCGTTCAAACCCTTCACACCGGAGGAAACCCGCGAGATCGTCTTCAAGACCATGCTCGACGCCGAGATTCACCACACCATCACGCTCGACGGCGCGGGCGTGGCCGACTACCGCTCCGTCGTCGCCTTCTTCGCGCGGCAGTTGCTCAAAGACCTGCGGCTCGTCGGCGGCTACGATGTGCTTTACGGCAAGGTAAAGACCTTCATGCGCGAGTGCCTGTTCACGCCCTCGCCTGTGAACCTCGAAGACCCTGTCGTGCTCCGCAATCTCTCCGAACCTGACGCCGGCAAGATTCTCTACGACTCGTTCAAAGCCGCCATCAACGCCCTCACCATCCAGGAAAGCGGCACGACGCGCATCGAAGACCGCATCCGCCTCAAGGAAATGCGGCCCTTCCGCACCGACTACCGCGCGAACCTTTCCGCCAGCAAGAGCATCTTCAACAAAGTCGTCGGCGAACCCAACTCCGGCGGCTTCGAGCTCCGCTTCGCCGCGTTCCTGGAAGAAGCAGCCGACGTGCAGGCGTTCGCCAAAAACTACCTCGCCATCGGTTTCCGGCTCGATTACATCAAAGCCGACGGTGACCTGGCCAACTACTACCCCGATTTCATCGTCCGCACCCACGACGGCAAAATCTGGCTCGTCGAGACGAAAGGCCGCGCCGAACTGGACCTGCCGCAGAAGATCGCCCGTCTCAAGCAATGGTGCGCCGACGCCACCGCTGCCGAGGAAAACGGCCAGCAATACGATTTCATTTTCGTGGACCAGAACAGCTTCGAGAAGCACGCCCCGAAGACCTTCGCCACGCTGGCGACCGCCTTTACCGACTACAAAGGCTGACCATGAGTGAACTCAAACCAAATCCTGAAACTCGCATCGCCCTGTTCCAGCGCAAGGAAGTCCGCCGCACCATTCACAACAACGAATGGTGGTTCGTTATCGCGGACGCCGTTGCAGCCTTGACCGATTCAGTTGACCCGCAGGGTTACATCAAGGATATGCGCCGCCGCGACCCGGAACTTGCCAAAGGGTGGGGGCAGATTGCCACCCCCCTTTCCATCCAGACCGCTGGCGGCCCGCAGAACCTCAACTGCGCCAACACCGAGGGCCTTTTCCGCATTATTCAATCCATCCCCAGCCCCAAGGCCGAGCCATTCAAACGCTGGCTCGCCAAAGTCGGCTACGAGCGTGTGCAGGAAATTGAAGACCCCGAACTCGCCACCAGGCGCACCCGCGCCCTCTACAAAGCCAAGGGCTACTCCAATGACTGGATCGAGAAGCGAATGCGCGCCATCGCCATTCGCGATGAACTCACCGACGAATGGAAAAAGCGCGGCGTCCGCGAGCAGCGCGAATACGCCATTCTCACCGCCGAAATCTCCAAGGCCACGTTCGGCCTGACTCCCACGCAATACGCCGAGTTCAAGCGCCTCAAGCGCGAGAATCTCCGCGACCACATGACCGACCTCGAACTCATCTTCTCCATGCTCGGTGAGGCGTCCACGACGGAAATCACCCGGACACGCGACGCGCAGGGCTTTCCCAAAAACAAACAAGCCGCGCACGCAGGCGGCACGGTCGCCGGCAACGCCCGCCGTGAACTGGAAGCGAAAAGCGGCCGCAAAGTCGTCACCAGCCAAAACTACCTGGCCCTCACAGAGTCAGCGAAGCAGGCTAAACAATTGGCGGGCAAACGCGGCAAAAAAAAGGCCCACCATCCACCTGAGCGGGATACCCCGCGACGCCATGAAGACGACTTTCAGTGGTAGCAGGCCGAAGCAATAGAAACTGACCTTCGCCCAACGCGCAAACAGTTATTTATGCCCCGCGAAACCGCCCACTACGAACTCACCCCCGCCGAGAAGCGCGACCTCATCAAGCTCATCGAGCAGGGCAAACCCCTGCCCGACCGCTACCGCTTCCTCCTCTTCGAGGACAAACGCGAGGTCGAACTCGTCTGGAACGGCAAGTCCCGCGAAGTCTGCACCGCCATCCTCCCCTTCCAGACCCTCGAACACATTGACGAACCTCGGAAGGAACGTAGTGGCACGGGCGTCTCGCCCGTGAGTTCCGGTTCGCACGGGCAGGATGCCCGTGCCACTATCCAGCCCGACCTCCTCGACCTCTCCGGCCGCCAGCTCAAGGGCTGGACCAACAAACTCATCTGGGGCGACAACAAGCTCATCCTCGCCTCCCTCAAGGCCGGCGCGCTCCGCCGCCAGATCGAGGACGCCGGCGGCCTCAAGCTCATCTACATTGACCCGCCCTTCGACGTCGGCGCGGACTTCAGCATGGACATCGAGATCGGCGGCGAGACCTTCCACAAGGAGCCGAACCTCCTCGAACAAATCGCCTACCGCGACACCTGGGGGCGCGGCGCGGATTCCTTCATCGCCATGATTTACGAACGCCTCATCCTCATGCGCGACTTGCTGCACAGCGAGGGCAGCATCTACGTGCATTGCGATTGGCGGGTGAACACGTTCATTCGGCAAGTCATGGATGAAGTGTTCGGGCGTGAGGCTTTCAAAAATGAAATCACATGGAAACGCCAGCCGCCACGAGGAGCGCGTGCTGTGGCCAGCCAATACGCAAGAACGTCGGACAACTTACTGTTCTACACTCGCGGCGAGACTTACACATGGAATCCGCAGTTTCGGGAATACAGCGAAGCATACATCGCGTCAAAGTTCACAAACACAGACGCAGACGGACGACGATACAGGGTGGGCGACATCGGCGACTACTCAGCGAAGTCTATTGAAAGGCTGCGCGCCGAAGGGAAAATCTACGATTATCCTTCTGGAAAAGTTGGCTTGAAGCGTTTTCTCGATGAGCAGAAAGGCGAGATTATTTCCGACATTTGGGCCGACATCCCTGAAGTCAATGCGATGGCGATTGAGCGTGCTGCTTACCCGACTCAAAAGCCCGAAGCTCTACTTGAGCGCGTTGTTGCGGCCAGCAGCAACGAAGGCGATTTGGTGGCGGACTTTTTCTGCGGCAGCGGCACGACCGCCGCCGTGGCCGAAAAGCTCGGGCGCAAATGGATCGCCACCGACCTCGGCAAGTTCGGCATCCACACCACGCGCAAGCGGCTCATCCAGGTGCAGCGCGAGTTGAAGGCGGCGGGCCGGCCCTTCCGCGCCTTTGAAGTCCTGAACCTCGGCCGCTACGAGCGCCAGGCCTATCTCAACGTCAGCGCCCGCCTCTCCGCCAAAAAGAAAGCCGACGCTCTGGCGAAGAAGGAGCAGGAATTCCGCGACCTCATCCTCAAAGCCTACCGCGCCGAGCCGTTGGGCGGCGGCTCTCATTCTGGTAGCAGCGGACGTGAGTCCGCTCAAACTTCTTCCCCCGAGAGAAGTCAGAGCCGACTCACGTCGGCTGCTACAAGTGATTCATTTTTCCACGGCAAGGCGGGCAACCGTCTGGTGGTCGTCGGCCCGATCAACCTGCCCGTCGGGCGGTTGTTCATCGAGGAAGTCATCACCGAATGCCGCAAGCGCGGCGCGTCCCGGGTGGACGTGCTGGCGTTCGAGTTCGAGATGGGCCTGTTCCCCGCCGTGCTGGACGAGGCGAAGCAGAAGGGCCTCGACCTCGCGCCCAAGACGATCCCGCCGGAAGTGTTCGACCGCCGGGCCGTGGAGAAAGGCCAAGTCCGCTTCCACGACGTGGCCTACATCGAGGTGACCCCTCGTTTCGGTCGTAGCAGCGGACGTGAGTCTGCTCAAACTTCCTCCGGAAGAAGTCAGAGCCGACTCACGTCGGCTGCCACAAAAGAGAGTCTCACCCTCGCCGTCGAGCTGACCGACTTCTCGGTTTATTACTCCCAAGGCATTGCGGATTCCATCGCGGCCGAATTGAAGGCCGGTAAGAGCGAGGTTGTGTGCGAAGCTGGCAAGCTCAACAAGATCAGCAAAGACAAGCACGGTGTCGTCACCCGCGACGTGCTCACGAAGAAATGGACGGATTGGGTGGATTACTGGGCGGTGGATTTCAATTACGAGAGCCGCAAGGAAATCATCAAAGTCCCCAAGCGCATGGGAGTGGAAGGCGAGTTGCCCGGCGCGGTGCAGGCCGGCTCAGGTGAATTTGTGGATTTCGAGGAACGCTGGACCGGCGCATACATTTTCGAGAACGAGTGGCAGAGCTTCCGCACCCGGCAGGACCGGGAGTTGGAACTCACGAGCGCCAGCCACACTTACGAAAAACCGGGGCGCTATGTCATCGCCGTGAAGGTGATTGATATCTTCGGCAACGATACGATGACGCTCGTGCCGGTGACGGTGGGCTGAGGCCCACTCGTCGGTTCGCGGACGGGCACGGCGGGGCTCAATCCGCCACTTCCAACACCAACGCGCCCGGTTCGACGCGCAGGCTCTTGATTCCTTGCAGCACCGGGCCGTCACTGCGTTGGCCCAGCATATCGGCCAGGAGGTTTTCTCCTTTCAGTCCGCCCATCCACGCTTTGGGCAGGCTCAGTCCAAAGACCGTGACATCCTCCAGAATGGCATACGGCGTCTCGCCCTCGGTAAGCGACACCCGGAACCGGCCGCGCGCCCGGAACATCATTCCGCCCACCAAGGGAACGTCTGGCGGAATGGGCGCCGCCACGTAGGCGTTGATGGCGTTCCGTCCGAACTCCAACCGGACGGTCTGGCCCAGATCGGTGTTGGCGTTCAACATTCCATTCAACTCCCGTTCCGTGAGGCGCAGGACTTTCGACCCCGGTTCATAAGGGCGGTCTGGCTCCGTTGGCGCAAGGTTGAGTCCTCCCTGCGGGAGCAGCGGGCGGGCGCCATCCGTGGGGGCCGCGCCGACGCGCTGGAGTTTCTCCTCCACTGCGGCTTTCTCCGCCGCCGACAAGACCACCGGCTTGATCGGGCGTTGGATATACCAAATGGTGATGGCGACCGTGGCAACAATCACCACCAAGAGACCAAGCAACAGCCCGCAGACCCACAGCCAGGTGCGGCGCCTGGTCGGCGGCGCGCTGACGGAGTTGGCGACTGGTGGCGCGGCAGGGGGAAGGTTCGCGTTCATGCTTTGCAGACAGTAACCATTCCCGCGGGCGCCGCAAGTTCGCTCGGCGGCAGCGCGAAGCAGGGGAGCGCAGGCCGGAGTTTCCCGGGGCGCGGGTTTCTCAAGATCGTATAAATCCACTCCGAAACTGTAGTCGCCAACCTTTGGGCGGGCCCCTAATCTGCGCGCATGTCAGGCGACGAACTCTTTGCGCTCCTGGTCAGCATTGCGCTCGGGGGAATCGGCTGGAAGCTCTGGATCGAGGGGCTTTTGACGCTCAAGCCCGAGTTCCGCCGATCTTCCACCCGACTACTGGCAACAGTCACCCCGTTACTGTCCGCCGCGATCATGTTCTTCGTGCTGCGGCAGTGGGCCGCGCACGACGTGCGGAGCAGCGGGGTTTATACGGGCTTCTATCTGGCCATGTGGTTCGGCTGGACGGGAGCGATGAATTTCCTCCTGGGAATCGTGGGCTTGAGTTGCCGGGGTGATGTGCTGGAGCGCGGCAATCCGGCGGCCGGCCTAGCGGTCAGCGGGGCCATGCTCGGGCTGACCATTGCATTCGCCGGCGGCAACATCGGCGATGGGCCGGGATGGTGGGTGGTGATCTTTTCGGCCGGATTGGCCAGCGCCACCATGCTGGGATTATGGATCGCCGGTGATTTCCTCAGTCGCGTGGCGGATGCCGTCACGATTGACCGCGACGTGGCGGCCGGCTGGCGGACATGGGGATTCTTTGTCGGGACGGGCCTCATCCTGGGCCGGGCGGTTGCGGGCGACTGGCATTCCGGCGGGCAGACGGTGGTGGATTTCATCGCCAAAGGCTGGTGGGCGCTGGTCCTTTGGGCCATTGCGGTCGGACTGGATGTCCTGCTGCGGCCCACGCCGCACAAGCCGGCACCGAACCGGCTTCTCTGCGGCCTGCTTCCTGGGCTGCTCTATCTCGCGGCGAGTGTGGTGGTGGTGCTCTGGCAAGGGACATGGCGATGAGACTGCCCTGGCGCATCGTCGAGCCGCTCGACTCCCGGCAGTTCGCGGAACTCCGGCGAACCGCGATCTTCGAGTGCTGCAAGTACGACCCGCAGGTGGAAGATGTTGACACGTTGTCTCCCCTGCCGCTGGTGTTGGCGCCGGAAGCCTGGGCGGAGTTGCGGGGTTGGGCGCAGCAACTTGCCCGTGAAACCATGCAGGCGGAACAGGAAATCCTGCGCCACCCGCAGTGTTGGCGTGAGCTGGGCGTGCCATGGTGGTTTCGGCGGCGGTTGCGCAAATTCGCGCTGGCGCCCGATCCCCTACGACACTTGCGTTTGGTCCGGTTCGATTTCCATTTCACCACCGAAGGGTGGCGGATTTCCGAGGCGAATTCGGATGTGCCCGGCGGATTCAACGAAGCTTCCGGCTTCACCCGGCTGATGGCGCAACACTACGTTCCGCTGGCCGTGCCCGGGGACCCAACGCTCGCCCTGGCAACCGCGATCCGCGAAGCCGCAGGCGACGGGGGAACGGTGGCGCTGGTTCACGCGACGGCGTTCACCGACGACCGGCAAGTGATGGAGTATCTGGCGCGACAGTTGGCCGGCCTCGGGCTAAATCCCGTGTTGGCCGGACCGGATCATTTGCGCTGGGAAGGGAGACAGGCGTACCTGGACATGGATGGCTTTCGTGGGCAGGTGGATTTTGTCTTTCGCTTCTTTCCCACTGAATGGTTGCCCGCCCTGCCGCGGCGTTGTGCCTGGTGGCATTTGCTGGGCGCTTCAGAGACGCCGCTGTGCAATCCCGGTTCGACCATCCTCACGCAGACCAAGCGCTTCCCGCTCGTGTGGGATCAATTGGCCGCGGCGTTGCCCGCCTGGAGATCGCTGTTGCCGCTGACCTGCGACCCCCGCCAGGCCGAGTCCCGGCTGGCCGGGAAAGGCCGGGTGTTAAAACCGGCACTGGGTCGCGTGGGCGACATGATCAAACTGGACGGAGTGACGCGGCCGAAAGAGGCGCGGCGCATTGAGCGGGCGGCGAGGCGGTTCCCCCGGGAGTGGGTCGCCCAACAACGTTTTGAAGCGGTGCCGCTGGTTGGCCCCACCGGTGAACTCTTCCCATGTATCGGCGTTTACACGCTCAATGAGCGCGTCATTGGCGCCTATGGGCGCGTGGCACGCCAACCACTGATTGACCATCTGGCACAGGATGCGGCGGTGTTGATTGCGCCGAACGTCTCCCTGCGGCCCGGCCTTGAACTGAATTCACATGAATCCAACCGAACTCTACAACCTGTGGGCGCCTGAGGGCGCACTTTGGTCCAAATGGGTCAAACCGGTGCTTTTTGCCCAGACCCCGCTGGCGGTGTCGGCCTACGAACAGACGCAGTGGCGCTCTCTGAATGTGGCGTGGGCACCATCAATGGACTCTCGATCCGCGGTGATTCTCGACTTGCCGGAGGATGAAGCCGTGTGTTGGGGTTTGGCTTTGGCAAGCCGGGGATTCCGCCCGGTGCCACTTTACAATGGCGCGCCCGGCGTGTCCGCCGTCGTGAATGTTGGCCGCATTGTCGGGGCGTTGCATGACCTGGCCCAGGACTTGGTGGAAATGCCTCTCACGACGGATTCGCCGCCGGTGTTCCTGTTGGATGCAAACCGGCTTGGCGGTAGCGCCGTGGTCAGTCCCGGACGATTCGACAATCGCTGGTCGGTGTTTCCGCAGGATTTCCCTTCGGCCACTTTTCTCCTGGCCCACGGGTTGCGCGCGGTGGTGCTCGCACAACGTCATACCAATGCGCCGCAGCACGATCTGGTACATGTATTGTTGCGCTGGCAGGAGGCCGGGCTGGAAACTCTCGCCTGCGATGTGCAAAGCAACCAGCCGCCGACAACGATTCGAGTCTCGCGACCCGGCAATTTTCGCGCGCTCTGGTATCGCGCTCTGGTCGTCGCCGGCCTGCGCCGGAACAGTGCCGGCGGATTCGGTGCCGTGGTTCCGGAGCCCAGCCAGAGCAGTGGTTACGGTTGAAACCTCCACCGTCATCAGGCGCAAGTTCAACGCTGCTTGAAGCCGGGAAATACGCCCAGTCTTGCCGGCCAGTGGGCAACCGCATAATGTGGCAACAGTCTCTGCTGGAATGACTGTCAAGCCTCTACTCCTCACGATGGCGCAAATCGCAGTGGCCGCGTGGGCAATTACTCTGGGGGTGTGGGCGCAAATTCCCTGGCCGGGTTTGGCCGGGTTGGTGGGCCTGCACGCCAGTCTGCTACTGCTTCTCCATCTTTCAGCGGCGAGAGTTCGCCAATCAGCGTTGCTGACGGTAGTCGGTTGCACACTGTTCGTGCCCGTGAGCATCGCGTTGGATCGCAATTTCTTCGTTTTGGACAACTACCATGTGGTCCTGGCGTGGTTGAACGGGGCCGGCTGCTGGCTCGCCTTGCGGAGCGACTTCAAATCGCGCCTGGATTCCTGCGGGAGAGTCTCGGGTCTGGCCTGGAGCCTTCTGGGAGCGTTCATTCTGGTGGCGGTGGCTTACCGCGACAATGCCGCCGCACCCTTTTATGGCGGGCTGGTAGTGACGCTGGGGTTGCTCGTTTGGAGCAAGCGACAATTCGCCTTGTCGGCGGTAGCCGTGCAGGCGGTGAACACCCTGCTGCTGCTGATCATGGGTTTGCCGGTGGCGGACCTCCTCCTGCGTCCAACTTACCGAACCGACGCGAGCAGCGGGCTGGCCAGAAAGTATTATTCGTATGACGCGGCGCGGCAGGACCCAGGCGCCTTTGCGCATTGGTGGAAAGCCTACCTGGACGAGTGGGACGCGATGGGGCGGGACGTTTTTGAGCCGGATCCCAGCGGAGTCCTGCCCTTTCGGCTGCGTCCCGGAAGCACGGGCCGGCTTTTTGACAGCCGCATCCTCATCAATCGGCAGGGCTTTCGGGGAGCAGAGATTGCCGGCCAGAAAGGCAATGGGTACCGCATCGTGGCTTTGGGAGAGTCCACCACCTTTGGATGTACGCTGCACGAGACGGATCAACCGTGGCCGGAAGTGCTGGAGCGCTTGATTCGCGAGCGTCTGCAACTTTCGCGTCCGGTGGAAGTCATCAACGCCGGGGTGCCCGCCTACAACCTGCGGCACAACCTCCAGCGGCTGCCCGGTGCAATCCTCCCCCTCCAGCCCGACCTGATTATTTCCTACCACGGCATCAACGGATTCTTCCTGCTGGACCAAGCATTGCCGCGCACCTCCGGCCCGCCGCCGCCCCGCTTTCGCCCCCGCCCGCTGCGGCTGCTGGCGGATGCGGAACATCGGCTGAAGATGATGCGTTACCGGACTCGCCAGGTGGCTGCGCTGATTCTCCAGCCGCCGGATTTCGCCAATCCGCAGGCGACCGAATACGCGGAGGCTTACCGCGAGTTGATTGAGGTTACGCGGTCCCACGGCATCCGGCTGGCGCTGGCCAATTACTCCATGGCGGTCAATCCCCAAAGTGATTTGCGCGTGGCCGAGTTCTACCGGACCGCGGCCCCGGCAATCCATTGGGTGGTCCGGGCCAACTCCGTTCATTCGCAGCTCGTCAAAGAATTGGCCGCGGAACATCCGGACGTCCTCTGGGTGGATACACGGGCCGGGCTGGATGGCCGGCATGAGATGTTCATTGATCTCGGACACTTCACGCAACCCGGTCGCCAGCAACTGGCCGAAAACATTTTCGCGGGCATCAAGGACATTTTGCTCGAGGATTTGGCGCGCGACTGAATCGTATGCTCGAGCGTGACGACGAGTGCAACACTTCCACGGCGGGCCGCGATCTGAATGTTGGCTTCCTGTCCGGGCTGAACGACCCACCCCTGAATCCCACGGTCCTTCGGGCTACCACTTTGGAGGAAAGTGGTTCGATTGGTTTCCGAGGACTTGCCAAACATTTGGGGGCACCTTTTGGGAGGGCGCGTCACTCGGTGTGCGCCATCTCGCGGATTTCCAACAGCGGCGCGCAGAGGACTGGCGCGCCCTACCCGCTGCGGGTTCATTGTTGGCGGTCGAAGCTCCCCGCGAACCTGCCCGGGTAACGCCGACTTTCCAATCGGTACGCGCCGGTTGGAAAACCGGCGCTACCGCTCAGTCTTCAGGCGCTCCAACGCCGTTCGGAGGAATTGCTGGGCGTGGGCGTTTCCGGGTTCGAGCCGGACGGCTTCGCGCAAGTGGGCCACCGCTTCCGGTAACATGGCCTGTTCCATCAGCGCCAGACCGAGATTGAGATGAACGGTGGCAACGCCGGGTTTGAGCCGGAGCGCTTCTTCGAATTGACTGCGGGCTTCCGCGGCTTTTCCCTGTCGGGCCAGCAGGGAACCGTAGTTGAGGCGCGCCTCGAAGGAATCCGGCTTGAGTTTGACTGCAATGGCGAATTGCTCGACCGCCGCCCCGTAACGCTGGGCGCGGATCAAAGCTTCACCCAGGGCGGATCGGGCATCGAAGTCTTCGGGTTGCTGGCGCACGGCTTCGGCGTATTCGGCGAGCGCCTCTTCCACACGGCCCTGTTGGGCATGGGTCTTGCCCAGTTTGATCCGGACAGTGGTGTTGGCCGGGTTGGCGCGGAGCAGTTCCTGATAGCCGGCGATGGCTTCGTCGGCTCTTCCCAACGCGACGAGCGCGCTGCCCAGGTTCAAGCGTGCGGCAAGGAAATCGGGCTCGACTCGTAGCGCGTTCCGAAAAGCGGCCTCCGCTTCGGCGGCACGGTTCAGTTGCAGCAGGGCCACGCCAAGATGGTTGTGCGTGCGCCCGACCTGCGGCTGCAACTTCACCGCGCGGCGGAAGTGGTCAATCGCTTCGGCGCCCCGATTCTGAGCCAGACGCACCCGGCCCAGTCCGATCCGGCTTTCCAAGTCATCGCGTCTGAGGCGCTGGGCCTGCTCGTATGCCGCTTCGGCTTCGCCCAGCCGACCTTGTTCCATCAGGATGCTGCCCAGCAGCGTGTAGGTCTGGACAATGTGCGGCATCAGTTGCGCCACGCGCCGCAGGTGGACGACGGCGTTCGACCCGTCGCCGTGCAATACCAGTGCGCCAGCGAAATTGTCGTGAATCTGCCAGTCGTCGTCGGCCTCCGCCAATGCCTGCCGGTACATCGCCACCGAAGCTGTGAAGTTGGTCCGGTCGCGCTCCTGCATTTCGGCGAGCAGAGCAGCGCGGCGCGCGGCATCCGACGCGTGCTCCAATTGCAGAGTGAAGGGTGGCCGGCTGGTGCGCCGCGTGACTTCCTGCGCCATGCGCAACCGTTCGCAGTCCGTCAAACCCAGCCGCCGCGCACATTCGTCGAGCGAGAGCAGCGGTTTTCCCGTCTTGCCCGCAGCCGCCGACGGGTCCTGGTCGAACGCCTGGACAATCTGTTCCGTCATCGCCCGTGCCACTTGGTAGTTTCCCGCGAAGGTCAGATGAACGTGCTCGTGGAACCAATCTCCGCCGGGAATGTTGTCAGCGCTGGCGCGTGCCAGCACTGCTTCAGTGTCCGCCAATCGCACGCCGCGCGGCTGCCAGTCCGCCGCCACATCGCGGACGATGTCGTTGAGGCGGCTGTCCACCCGGAAGCGCAAGGTGTCAAGATCGCGGGCTTGGACGAAATGTGCGTGCGCCGCTTCGGTATGACCCAACGCGGCTTCGCATCGGCCCCAGCGAAAATGCAGGTCGGCGAACTGGTCGTCCAACTCCGCGGCCCGTTGGTATTGAGCGATGGCTTCGGCGTGCTTTCCGTCCTGTTCCAGCGCCACACCTGCTGCATAGGCGGCTTCCCACTCGGCGAATTTATCTGCGGAAAGATCCGATCGGTGCAGCGAGGCCAGCGGCGGGCAATCGCGCAAATTGCTGCCCACGGTGCTGAGGACAACCCGCGCGCCGCCGCGGACGCCGTAGGCCACGATGTCCGCGAGGTTTCGCTTGAAGTTGGCATAGACCCTCGCCATGCGGGAATCGGTCTGGCGAATCTGTTGTTGCAGGAACATTTCCATGCCGTCCCATTCTCGTGGCCCCGCGCGACGGCCGGCCCGCAGCAGCAGATCGTCCATGAGTTGCCCCGTCCGCGTGGTTTTGAGTGCCAGCGTCGCGCGGATGATTGGCAGCGGCGGAGTTTGCGCGCCGAACACCGTGCCCGAGCCGAAGGGGCCGACGACCTCGTTGTTGCCCATGTAAACGATCCACACGTCGCCATTGAGCGCGGCGGCTTCGCGGGCGATGGGCCGGATGACGTGCGAATTGATGGCCGTGACGGCAGTGTTGATGACTTCAATCCGTTGGTTCGGATAATGGTCGCGCAACAAGACTTGCAGAATACGCGCAAAGCCGAACGCTGCTGCCGGATCGCCCTCCGCCGCCGATTCGCCAAAAACAACAACGCGCAAAGTGTTCGGCGGTTTGACCGGGCTGAAGGCCACGGGGTTGGGAATGCGCACCAATTCCGGTGCGAAGTAACGCCGGCTGAACTGGTGATTCTCCACCATCGTCGCTTGTTCGCGAACAGGACTTTGCACGAAGAACGACGTTGGATAGCCATAGCCCACAAGACGCAATGCCAGCTCCAATCCGCCCAGGAGGAGGGTCGGCAGCAGCAGCAAAGCGGTGAGGCGAAAGAGCCAGAGCCGCCGGGGAGGTAGTGCATCGGGGATGGCATCGCTGGGAGCATCGGCCGAGCGCGGTGTCGTCGGGACGGGCGGCGCAAGGGTGCGCCCGGAGGAGTGGGCACGCGCGGCAACGGCTCGCTTCTTCTTTGGCTTCACGGGCAAAGTCTAGCCCCGCCGCTGTCCGCAACGCCAGTGTTGAGATTTTCGGGTGACGAACCGGGCGAGGCAGACGGTGGCATTGAAAGGAATGATGTCAAAACGGCAGCCGGATTGGCGTGTCCTCCAAACTGACGATGGCCAGCGTCGAACATTTGTGGGAAGCTGGGCGCATGTTGAACTTTGCACCAAGCCAGCGCAGCAGCCTGTGCATATTCTTCCTAGGAGGTCTGCTCGCGGCCATGACGCCGCGCGCCGCGGCCCAAGCGAATCAGGCCGTTTACACCGACTCGCTTCAGAATGGATGGGAGAACTGGAGTTGGGCCACGGTGAACCTGGCCAATTCGTCACCGGTTCGCACAGGTTCGAGTTCCATCAGCGTTTCGTCGCAGAACTGGCAGGCGCTGTATCTGCATCACGCCGCCCAGGTGGGATCGGCCTTCACCAATCTCACCTTCTGGATCCATGGCGGCGTCAGCGGGGGACAGGTCGTGCAGGTCCAGGCAACCCGCAACGACGCTCCGCAGTGGGCCGTCGTGCTGGCGCCGCTGCCCGCGAATTCCTGGCGGCAGGAAACGATTTCTTTGACGTCACTCGGCGTTGCCAGCGCCCTGGACTTCGATGGTTTCTGGATTCAGGCGCAGAACTCCGGACTGGCGCCGACCTTCTACGTGGACGACATCACGCTGGTTGCCGCTCCCAGTTCACCGCCTGGAACGAGCGCGCCCGTTACGATTACCGTCAACGCTGCGTTGAATCGTCGCCCCATCAACCCGATGATTTATGGGGTGGCGTTCGCGACTTCGAATCAACTCGCGGAATTGAACGCGCCATTGAACCGCTCCGGCGGTAACGCCGAAACGCGCTACAATTGGCAACTCAATGCGCGCAATCACGCGGCCGACTGGTATTTCCAAAGTCTCGCGGGGTCCTCAGCCACGCCCGGCGCGGCGGCCGACGCGCACGTGGTGGCGAGTCGGGACGGTGGCGCGGAAGCCATGTTGACCGTGCCCATGATTGGCTGGATGCCGAAGCTCGGGCCGGGCCGCGCGCGGCTCTCCAGTTATTCCATCGCCAAGTACGGCCCGCAAACCGACAACGACTGGCAGTGGTTTCCGGACGCGGGCAATGGCATCAGCGTCACCAACAATACACCCATCACCTGGAACGATCCGAACGACGCCCATTTCCTCACCAACTCGCTGTTTCAGCAGGCGTGGATCAGGCATCTGACGAATCGCTGGGGACTCTCCACGAATGGCGGTGTGCGCTTCTACTGCATGGACAACGAACACACGCTCTGGCACTCGACGCATCGCGACGTGCATCCGGTCGGTACAACGATGCGGGAGATTTGCGATCGCCTGTTCGACTACGGCGCGATGGTGAAGGCGGTTGACCCGGAGGCGTTGCTGTTCGCGCCCGAGGAATGGGGTTGGCCGGGTTACCTTTACTCCGGCTTCGACTGGCAATGGGCGGGCAACCACAACAACTGGAATCCCGCGAACTTCCCTGATCGCGGCACGAACGGCGGGATGGATTACGGGCCGTGGTTATTGAATCAAGCCCGGCTCTACGAACAAACCAACGGCGTGCGGCTGCTCGACGTCTTCACGCTCCACATTTATCCGCAAGGCGGCGAGTTCGGCGACGACACCTCCGCCGCCATGCAACTGCGCCGCAATCATTCCACCCGCGCGCTGTGGGATTCGAGCTATCTCGATCAAACTTGGATCAACAGCATCATCAGACTTATCCCGCGCATGAAGGAATGGGTTGCCACCTACTATCCCGGCACGAAGATCGGCATTACCGAGTACAATTGGGGCGCGGAAGGCCACATCAACGGCGCCACGGCGCAGGCGGACCTCTACGGCATTTTCGGTCGCGAGGGTTTGGATTACGCAACCCGCTGGACGACGCCCGGCGCCAGCACCCCCACCTTTAAGGCGATGAAAATGTACCGCAACTACGATGGCAACAAATCCACCTTTGGCGACACCAGTGTTTCCGTCAACGGCCCCAATCCCGACCATATCTCCACGTTCGCCGCCCAACGCTCGACGGATGGGGCGTTGACCATCATGGCCATCAACAAGCAACTTAGTTCCAATGCACCGGTGAACCTCACGCTCACGGATTTCATCCCGGCCGGCACCGCCGAGGTCTGGCGGCTGACGGCGGCAAATTCCATCGCGCGGCTCAGTGACATCACCTTCTCCGGCCAGACTTTCAGCAACACGCTGCCGGCGCAGAGCATCACGTTGTTCGTGCTGCCAAGCGCCGCGCCTGCTTCGCCCAGCTTGCGCGCGCCGATGATCACCGCAAGCAACACCTTCGCCGTCTGGCTCGATGGCCAGGCCGGTCAGCGCTATGCCCTGCTTGGGAGCAGCAATTTCGCAGATTGGACCGCCGTCCTAACCAACACCCTTGGGAGCAACTCGCTGCATGTCGTGCTGCCACTCGCTGGCGAAAGCCGCTTCTATCGCGCGCAATGGTTGCCGTGAGGGAAGAGTCCCCGTTGACCGTCGGTGACTGATTCTTCTGCCAAGGCTCGGTTGGTTGCTTGCATTACGATGCGCCGACAAAGTCTGTAAGTCTGCAACCCGGCACTTTACAATTCTGACCGCTGGCCGCTAAATGAACCTCCGTGAATTTCTTGAACATCGTTTTGCTGGCGTTGCTGGGCGTGGTGGTTATTGCCACCGGCGCCTGGGCGTTACGCCATTTCTTCTCGCCCGAGGCCCGACTGGACCGGCGCCGGCGGCGCAGCAACTCGCGCGTCATCAGCAACGCCAAACGTCCCATGGTCCGATTCAGCGTCCGGACGCGGAAGAAAAAGGACTGAGCGGCCACCGTGGCGGTCGCACTTCGATAGTGCTTTTTTCGCGGTGCGCTTTGGGAATCTGAATTAGATCCCCAGCTTCACCGAGGACTTCTGGAATAGAAACGGCGCGTACCGATATTGCTTGAGTGTAAGCGCGTCGGACAGGGCGGTGGATCAGAATCCTAAGGCCAGTTGAAATTGACACTGACAGTCTGGCCAGGGCTAATATTGACGTTTGTCCAGCCAGTCGCAGCGCCTGGATTCACAGCTTTCACGGCATAGCTTATCGTAGTCGGAAAATGATTGCCATCCGGCTCTCTGTAGAACCTGAGTGTATTAATTCCCGGAGAGAACCGCGCTTGAAAAGCCGAAATCGTATTGTTCGCACCAATGTTGTCGTCGGCAAGTTGATTCCCATCGGGGATTGCCCGTCCAGACCCACCTGGGTACTGTACTGTAATCTCCGTACCGCCTGACGTCACCAACACCGCACTGCTCCTAACTTCGAAGCCGTACATATTGTTTGTTCCTTGCGTCCAAGCGAGTCTTGGGAAATACGGATCAACGCCTGGGCTGGGAAGAAAGTAGGGATACTGGGCGATTATGTAGGAGCCTAGCGTGCTCGTGTTCCAAACCACTGACACTTCCCGAACATCCACCGGAACGATTTCAGACGTGCCATCTACCTTGCATGTGAATCTTTCAAGCTCAACGCGCTCAAATGCCTCATAACTTTTCTGAGTGGCGCGAACAACAGAATAACTCAATTTGTGAGGAACCTCGTGGGCAATGGAAGGCATTGTCCTGCTCTGGACGCGAACCAGAATCTCACACTTGCCCGCCTTGGTATCCCAGAGAAATTCACGTATTTGAATGCCAACAGCAGGTGAAGGATCGTCAAAGACTGGGTTGTCGTTATCCACCCACGTTCCTCCGTCGGGCAGGATATAGCGATACCAGTCGTTGCCGGTTGACCACTCGGCGGAATGCGTAGTCGCATCCTGTCCGGTCCACGCTTTGACCCAGATCGAGAACCGTTGTTTTGTGCCTTCATCGCGAATCTTGGTAATGCCCCAAATCTCCGGTCCCCACTTTAGCGTGTAGCTGATTGGTGTCCCGGCGTAGTTCTCCGCTTCCACGGTGAACTGGCGGGGACCTTTTGGCTCTGTCGCATAGCCGCCAACATTCCAGCGGAACCAATACTTGTAGACTTTCTCCCACTCCGGGCTACCCCAGGTTCCGTGCCTATAAATGGCATACCCTCCTGCCGGTGGGTTGCTTGCTGGTTTCAATCGTTCAAGCTCAGTACCATTGGTTGTGCTCAGTGTTGTGAATTCAGCGACCCCTTCCGGCCGGAACCGAATGACCCGGGGAGAGAGTCGTCTGTTTTCAGTTGTTGCACCAACTTTTGGTTCTCTATGCACTACTTGGAGAACTACGAAGCCGGTTTGACTGTTTCCAGTCACCGGCTGGGATGGATGCTCATAGTTGTTAGTTGTAGGACTCTTCGAAGTGATCCCAACACTGGCAAGAATTGGCGATTTAGTTGGGGTGCGTACTGCGAACATGCCCGCTTGCTGGAGGGGATCAACTCCAATGCCGGGACGTCCGACGGTTTCGTTAAGTTTGTCAGACTTGCGCAACTCGAAGTGTAAATGCACTGGCAATCCAGTTTCATTCGTTGGTCCCACGACCCCAACAGTATCTCCCCGCTTTAGGTAGCTGCCGCGCTCAGGAGGCTGTCCTTGTGTCGAGAGGTGAAGGTATCGTGAGTACCAACCATCCAGGTGGTTAATAGTCGTGTAACGGCCACCGGCAATCCCGTTCGTGACCACTATTCCACCACGGGAGGCCCGTACTACCGTTTGGACTGTTGCATATAGATCCAAGCCAGCATGGACGTTATTGTGTGAGATGCCGTCTCGCTTGTGTCCACGCCACTCGCCGTAAGTGCCGAACACTTCAGGGTTGATGGTTGGTAGAGCATTGCTCCATCCCGGCGTGTCCACAAGTGCCTGCACACCCGCCAGCGCCGTGACGTAGGCTTGGGAACCGGAAGCGGGTGAGTTTGGCTGGTTGAAGATTTGAACGAGGGTCAGCGTGGAAGATTGGGCGATGACATCTTTTGGTTCGTTTGGGGCGGCTCCACCCGGGGTTGGGTTATCAAGCGTTATAGCGATCCAGTGTCCATCGGTGGGGCTTGTGGCGGTGATTTGAACCTCCACTCGGCAGGCCCCGTTAGTGAACTGAATTTCGGATGGAATCAGAAGCGCGTCAGGATGCTGCAATCCATCCGATTTCCGGACGAGGGACAATTGAGCAGGTCCGGTAAAGTCGATTAACTCGTTCGTGTGTCCGATGAGTAGAAAGTCCACGGTATAAGTGATTCCTGAGGTTAGGTTGGATGGAAAGCCAAGTGTCCAAAGTGCGAATGGCGGACTCTCCTGGGGCTCGTCGGGAATCTCCGTGGTAAAATAGTCCTCCAATTTCTCGTCCGGGCGTCTGATGGCTTGGAAGAAACCCTGTTCCTCTGGCGCAATCGAGAGTCTGAGGTCGCCGCTTACAGGGGCATTCGTTAGTAGTCGCAGGCCAGGCTCATTCCTGAGTTGCTCGAGACTCTGCCCTTCCAGCAACAGGAGCACGCCATCTTGCTCCCCGGCCGGCACGGTCAAGGCGAGATTTGCGCCGGCACGCTCTAAACGAATCACGGGATTGGTCTCCGCGACCATGTGGGTATCGGCGACGAACAAAGCGACTACGACTAAGAAAGGTAAGGCGTGGATTGAACGAGTAATCATTTGTGTCGGATGGGTGTTGGATTGAATTCTTTGAGGCGATTCCCTTGTTACTGGTTGCCGTCTGTCGGTTTGGCTATTCCCTTGATCACAAGGCTCTGCTGGTCGGTTTGTCAAACTGTCAAAAAGTGGTTGATGGGTGTTTTCACTGCTGTTGGATAAAGTTCTTTCGGATTTGGTCTCTCTAATTGCGCCGGGTTTGCCTACGGAGTGCTTTCTATCAGCTTCCGTCCTTTTGCCAATAGGGGTAAATACCCCATGTCTCAGAATGCAGGGCGGCGTGGACATTGTGCGGGGTTTGGTTTAGCAATGGACGCGAACCTGCAATCCGGTTGAGTGCCCCATCGCCCAGTTCAACTACGGTTCTGCCTGCGCCGCGTCTGCCGTGGCGGGCTTTCCGTCTGGTGTGGATCGTAGGCGTGATCGGTGTCGCCGTGAGTCTGTCGCTGGCGGTGTGGTTTGCCCGTGAGGCACGACGGCTCGACGAGGCACGGTTTATGGAACTGGCCATCGCGGTGGGGCAGCAACTCGATCACCGGGTGGAAGCCATTGAAGGAATGTTGCGGGACTTGGCCCGCAGTTTGAACACGAAACCCACACCCGACCTGGCCGATTGGGACGAGTTCATGAATCAAGCGTCGCCCCAGTGGAATTTGCCGGGCGTGCTGGCACTGGGTTACGCCACCAATGTGGAAGCGGCGGCAACCTGGAGCGTGGTGGATCTGTGGGCGCGCGGTGAAACCAACCGTACGCGGGCGGGGTTTTATCGCCTGCCCGAGGAGTTGATGAGTTCAAGGTCGTGGAACGTCTGGGTGCTGGATTGCTACCGGGACGACCTGCGTCCGCCGGGGAGTTTTGCCATCGAACTGGCGGTCACCAACAACAACACGGGCGCGGTGCAACGACGACGCTACCGCGAACCCGCGACGGTGTTGGAAAAGCGGGACAGCCCGTTCCTTTGGCAGTATTATCAGGGAGAAATGCGCTCTTATGCGGACGAGGCTGCGGAGCGGACGCTGGAGAACGCCATCTTCCGGGACGACGTGAAGATTGCGGGGCGGCAACCGCTCATCCGACGGGCGGACCAGCGCGCTTTGCCGGGCGCCGCGATGGTGGTGCCGACGTACCATCCGCGGCGGACGGAATTCTGGCAGGCGTTATCGCCGAGTGAAGGCTGGCCCTACGACCCGTTCTGGCTGCGCTGGCAGTTGAACGCCGGCTTCGTTTTCGCGTATCTCGATTTTGCGGCAATGTTGAAGAAGCCCCAAGGACCGGGAGCGCAGCCGTTGCGGGTGGAAATACATGCGGCCCGAACCAATGGCGTATCCGCTGCGTCCTGGCTCAATCCAGACGGCCAGCCCATGCGCGCTGGAGATAGTCAGTTTCGGCCCACCTTCCGACTCGCGTATCCGTGGCCGATGTATGGCGACGGCTGGACGCTGTTCCTGCACACCACGCCCTTGTTCGATGCCCAATCCACGCGCTACCGGGCCTGGTGGGCGGGCGGGTGGGGCTCGCTCACCACCGGGTTGGTCTGCTGGGTCCTCGCGCTGCAAGAGCGTGGTCGCCTGCGCGAAGCCCGGCGTGCCGCCCAACTTCAGGAAGCGCGCGATGCTTTGCTCGCCGTGCAGGAACAACGCGAGCGGCTCAGCCACGATTTGCACGACGGCGCGATTCAGTCGCTCTATGCCATCCAACTAGGTTTGACCCAGGCGGCGGGCGAAGTCCGGACGGCGGCTCCGGAGGCCAGCCAGCGACTGGGCGAGAGTCGCGCCAATCTCGACGCAGTCATTGGCGAACTGCGACAATTTCTCGGCCGCTTGCGCACACCGGAAGCGCCGCGGAACCACAGCAACGGCCTCGCGGCCGTACTAGCTTCGACCGTGCGCCGGCTTCGGCCGGCATCACGAGCCGCGATTGAACTTGAATGCGACGAGGCGTTGGCAGCCCGACTCAGTCCGGACCAGGCGCTGCAACTGGCCGGCTTCGCGCGCGAGGCGCTGAGTAACAGTCTGCGCCATGCCAAGGCCAAACGCATCAGGGTACGCCTGGTGGCGGAAGCCACAGAGGTAGTCCTGGAAGTGAGTGACGATGGGCTGGGGTTCGATCCGGCGATTGAATCCGGCAAAGGATTTGGTCTCGCGTCGCTACGGCGACGCACGGCGAACCTGTGTGGAACATTGGACCTCGAGTCAGCGGCTAGTCGGGGCACAACAGTTGGGGTTCGCTTTCCCGGGCCTCAAGTAACCGACGATCCCGCACCTGATGAGTCGCGCTTGAGCGAGAGCGATCCTTCCCCATTTGTTCTGCCGGAGCGGCCTGAAACCTGACGTCGCATTGTGTCCTACGCCAAGCCCATTCGCCTCCTGATTGTGGACGATCACCCGATTGTCCGGAACGGCCTCCGCATGGTGGAGCAGATCGCGCCCGAGATCCGGATCGTCGGCGCGGCCGTGGGAGTGGAAGATGGGTGGGCGCAGATTCAGTCCCTGCTTCCAGACGTCGTTTTATTGGACCTGCGCCTGCCCGACGGTGATGGTCTCGACGTTTGTCGTCGCACCAAGGCCCGTTATCCCAACATCCAATTTCTCTGCCTCACTTCTTACGCCGATGCCAGCCTTGTCCTGGCTGCCTTGGAGGCTGGCGTGGACGGTTACCTGCTCAAGCACAGTGACGCGCACCGCATTGCCGAGGCGGTACGGGAAGTGATGGCGGGCAATCCGGTACTCGACCCGGCGCTGGATGCAGTTCCCGGCACCGGGGCCGCAGGTAAGAACCCGTTGAACATTCTTTCAGCGGGTGAACTGCGGGTGCTGAAGGAGGTCGCGAAGGGTTTGACCGACAAGGAGGTGTCGAACGTTCTGAACCTGAGCGCGAAAACTGTGCGGCACGCCTTGGATCGCGTTTTTGCGAAGCTCCGCGTCCACACCCGTACGCAAGCCGCAATGCTCTACGCCGAACACGGCAAGCAGGATTTCAGCGGTTGAGCTTCGCCAAGGCAAACACACGTCATTCGCAGCTCGTGCGCACGCTGGGCGCAGTCCTGAGTTTGCGCGAGGCCAACGGTTCTCCAACCAGGCGGGTGGGTTGCTCGCGTGAATAGCCGGGATTAGCGACCGTCAAACACGCGATGAGTCACGGTGAAATCGAACCAAACCGCTTGCGGCATGAACATCGTCTGATACTATGACCAAACTATTTATTGCGACCCGTAGAACAATTGTTATGAAAACCAAAACCATCCTTGCGGCCCTCGGTGGCCTGATTGTCAGCCTCCAGTTCGCGACGGCGGGCGATATTACCGGCAAAATCACCGTCAGTGGCAAACCGCCGGCGGAACTCGAAATCAAAGCCGTCGCCTCCGATGTCAACTGCGGCAAATTACATTCAGAGCCGGTTCACACCCGCTTTTACGTGGTGAATGATAAGAATGAGTTGGCCGATGTTTTTGTGACCTTGAAGGGCATCTCGGGCAAATCCACGGGCGCTTCGGCACCGCCGCTGATCATTGACCAGAAAGGTTGCGAATACGTTCCCTACATCGGTGCCGCGCAGACGGGACAGAAGATCGTCGTGAAGAACTCCGATCCGTTTCTACACAACGTGCATCCCACGCCGGTCAATAAAGCGGGCGGGAACAAGGAGGCAAACATGGCCCAAATGGCGGGCGGGGCGGATTTGAATTTCACTTTTCCCGCGCCGGAAAATTTTCTTCGTTTCAAGTGTGATGTGCATCCTTGGATGTTTTCCTACATCAACATTGTGGATCATCCGTGGTTCGCGGTGACGGGCAAGGATGGCAGTTTCACGATCAAGAACGTGCCTCCGGGCAAGTACACCATCGTGGCCATGCACCGCAAAGCGGCACCTGCGCCCGCGGGCGTAGAGAAGGAAATCGAAGTCACCGCCGAGGGCGCGAAAGTGGACTTCGTTCTGGAAGCGAAATAGCCGGTCAAGATACCTGGGTAACCGCTGCGGTTGGGACTAACCGCAGCGGTTTGCTTTTGCCCAGGCCCTTTCCGCGACGTGCTCTCCATGGCGCAAACCAAAGACACTTCCCATCACCCCTGGCTGCATCGCTTCGCCGTGTTGACGGCGTTGTTCACGCTGGCCCTGCTGGGCGTGGGGGGATTGGTGACCAGCCACGGTGTGGGCATGGCCGTTCCAGACTGGCCGAATACTTACGGTTACAACATGTTCCTGTTTCCCATCTCGAAATGGGTGGGTGGGATATTTTATGAGCACACGCACCGCTTGGTGGCATCGTTCGTGGGTTTGTTAACCGCAATGCTGGCGGTCTGGTTGTGGGTGGTTGAAACCAAAGGCCGCACCCGGAAGATTGGCGCGCTCGTGATCCTTGGCGTGTTGCTGTTAATGGGCGGGTTGATGGGGGTACGCGAGCACAAGGTCTTCCTGGGATTGGCCGGCGTGGCGGCTGCGGGAATGTGCTTTAGCATTTACCAATTTCAGCGCGATGGGTACGAGTTGCGATGGCTCGGCGTTCTGGCCCTGGCCACCGTGATTCTGCAAGGTGTGCTGGGCGGCATGAGGGTGGTGCTGTACAAAGATGAACTCGGCATCTTTCACGCGACATTGGCCCAGCTCTTCTTCGCGTTGATCTGCGGGGTTGCGTTACTCACAAGTTCTTGGTGGCGGAGGAATGTTCCACTGTCTCCCTCACAAACGAAGAGCCGCAGCAAGGCGGCCGCGTTTGTCTCCCGCAATCTCAGGTCGCTGTTGCTCGCCACCACGGCGGTCATTCTGCTCCAACTGGTCCTGGGCGCGACCATGCGCCACCAACACGCAGGGCTGGCTATCCCGGATTTCCCGCTGGCCTACGGCAAGCTCTGGCCAGCCATGGATGCGGAATCGGTTATGCGCTACAACCAACAACGACAGGAGATCACTGCGGCGCATCCCATCACGGCGTTCCAGATTGGGCTGCAAATGACTCACCGTTTGGTGGCGGTAGTCATTCTCATCGGCGTGGGCTGGTGCGCGCAGCGGCTTCGGCGCGAACTGGGCGGCAAGCATCCTCTGACCCGGCTGGGTTGGTTCTGGCTCGCGACCATTCTGGTGCAGGCGGCATTGGGGGCGTTCACGCTCTGGACCAACAAAGCCGCCGACGTCGCCACCGCCCATGTGCTGGTGGGCGCACTTTCGCTCGTGACAGGCGCGCTGGCCTGTATTATTGCTTTCCGCCAATCCGCCCCGCTGCGTGCCGCTCCAGCGTCGGCGGCGTTTGATTTGACGCGACCCGAATCGGGCGCGCGACCAGTGGCAGCCCAGAAGTAAGACATGAAAGCAAGCGCACAAACATTGAGTGCCGCGACCGTCCCGGAAAAAGGCTGGTTCGCTGTTTATGCCGATCTGATCAAGGCACGCCTTACGTTGCTGGTGTTGCTCACCACGCTCGTGGGCTTCTACGTCGGCTTCCACGGGGCGATGGATTATGCGCTGATGTTTCATACGCTGCTGGGCACCGCCCTGGTGGCGAGTGGGGCCGCGGCGTTGAACCAACTCCTTGAACGCGAGCACGACGCCAAAATGCGCCGCACGCAGAGCCGGCCCTTGCCGTCGGGCCGGCTGCAACCGGTGACGGTCATGTTGTTCGGGGGCGGTTGCGCGGTGGCGGGACTGATCTATCTGGCGCTGCTGGCCAACCCGCTTACGAGTGTCATTGGCGCGGTCACCCTTATCACGTACCTGTTTCTCTACACGCCACTCAAACGGGTAACCTGGTTGAACACCGCCGTGGGCGCGGTGCCGGGCGGTCTGCCGCCGTTGATGGGCTGGGCGGCAGCGCGCGGTGAACTCGATGGGGGCGGCTGGGCCTTGTTCGCCATTCTGGCGTTCTGGCAAATGCCGCACTTTTTTGCCATCGCTTGGATTTATCGCGACGAGTACGCCAAGGCGGGTTTTCAGATGCTACCGGCCGTTGACCCGGATGGCAGTCGCACGGCCCAACAATCGGTCAGCCACACGCTGGCCTTACTGGCGGTGAGTTTGTGCCCATTCCTGTTGCATCTGGCCGGGCCGGTCTATCTGACGGGCGCCTTGTTGCTGGGGGGCGCGTATCTGGGTTGCGCCCTTCATTTCGCGCGGCGGCTGGATCTCGCGAGCGCGCGGCGATTGTTTTTCGCCTCCATCGTGTATCTGCCGTTGCTGCTGGTGCTGCTGGTATTGGACAAGTTGAGATGAGCGGCAGTGCCCAAACTTCGCGTTCCGGCCATGAACCTCTCCACGCATTGGCGGTGGTTTCAGCCGACTTCAACCAGCACAGTTCAACACTCAAAGAATCGGCCATTGACACAACCGGACCGGGCACGTTTACTTTCGCGCCTTAAATTGCCGGAACTGAGACAAGATATGATGCAGCGGTCAGATTGGAACAACGTAACGAAATAATGCAGGCGACATCCCCCAAGCAATCGCACGCCGGCCATGCGGAAGCGCACCATGAGGAACCGGGATTCTGGAGCAAGTACATCTTCTCCACCGATCATAAAATCATCGGCATCCAATACGGGCTGACGGCGCTGACGTTTCTACTATTCGGGTTCTGCCTGATGTTGATGATGCGCTGGCAGATTGCGCACCCGGGCCAGCCGGTCCCGCTGGTCGGGCCGTTGCTGGCCAAGGTGCTGGGCGGCGTGGCCGCCGGTGGCGTGATGAGCGCCGATCTCTATAATTCCTTCGGGGCAATGCATGGCACGATCATGGTGTTCCTGGCGGTCGTGCCGCTGGCGTTCGGTGCGTTTGGCAATTACGTCGTGCCGCTGATGATCGGCGCGCCGGACATGGCGTTCCCCCGGGTGAACATGGCCAGCTATCAGGCCTACGTCGTTGGTGGCATCATCATGTTCGTCAGCTTCTTCATTCCCGGCGGCGCGGCGCAGGCGGGGTGGACCTCGTATTCGCCGCTGGCGACCTCCATCCCCACCGATGGTCAGACGTTCTGGTTGGTGGGCATGATCTTCCTAATAACGTCGTCCCTGCTGGGCGCGGTGAACTTCATCGCCACCATCATCCAGTTGCGGGCGCCGGGCATGACGTGGATGCGGCTGCCGTTCTTTGTGTGGGCGCAGTTTGTGACCGGGTTTCTGCTGCTGCTGGCTTTTCCGCCGCTGGAAGCCGCCGGCCTCATGCAGTTGATGGACAAGGTGGCCGGGACCAGCTTCTTCTTGCCGACCGGCCTCGCGGTGGGCGGGCAACTGGCGGACGTCAGCGGGGGAGGCAGTCCACTGCTGTGGCAGCATCTGTTCTGGTTTCTCGGGCATCCCGAGGTTTACGTGCTGATCCTGCCGGCAATGGGAATCGTGTGTGAAGTGATCTCGAACAACACGCGCAAACAGATCTGGGGCTACAAGTCGCTGGTCTATTCGAGTCTGGCCATTGGTTTTCTGTCGTTCATCGTCTGGGCGCATCACATGTATCTCACCGGCATGGGGACCAAAATCTCGACCTTCTTCCAGACCACCACAATGATCATTTCCATCCCGTCGGTGATCATCCTGACGTGCTTCTTCATCTCGTTGTGGGGTGGTTCGATCCGCTTCAACACGCCCATGCTGTTCGCGCTGGCGTTTCTGCCGATGTTTGGCATTGGCGGATTGACGGGCTTGCCGTTGGGGTTCAGCGCGTCGGACCTGCATCTGCATGACACCTACTACGTCATCGCCCATTTCCATTATGTCGTGGCGCCGGGGACGATCTTTGCCCTGTTCGCGGGGATTTATTACTGGTTTCCCAAAATGACCGGCCGGCTCATGAGTGAATACTGGGGTCGCGTGCATTTCTGGGGTTCGTTGATCTTCATGAACGTCGTGTTCCAACCGATGTTCGCGCAGGGCATGGCCGGCATGATTCGCCGCATGGCGGACGGCGGTGCCAATTACTCGCTGGCCAGGGTGCCGGACGCCATTGGCGGGTTGAGCGACACGATCATGAGCCTGCACACACTGATCTTGTGGGGCGGGATCGGATTGGGTCTGGTGCAAATTCCGTTCATCATCAATGTCTTTTGGAGCATCAAGCACGGACGGAAAGTGACCAGCGACAATCCTTGGGACGCCACCACGCTGGAGTGGCAAACGCCCACGCCACCGCCGCATGGCAACTTCGCCGCCGAACCAACGGTCCACCGCGGCCCGTACGATTATAGCCTGCCGGGCAAAGCCAAAGACTTCACGCCCCAGAATGAACCAGACCAGGGCGGCAAGCACTGACATTCATGGAAATCCCTTACACAGCTCAACCCCGCAAAGACACCGGCCTCTACAACGCCAAGGTCGGCATCTGGCTTTTTCTCGCCTCGGAAGTGATGTTGTTTGGCGGCTTGTTCTCCGCGTACATCTTGTTGCGCGTCGGCGCCACCCCGGGCACGTGGGTGCATGGCCTCCTGAACATCCCCATCGGCACTTTCAACACCGCAGTCCTCATCACCTCTTCCGTAACGGTCGTGTTGTCTTGGGCCGCGCTTAAGGTGGGCAACTTCGGGCGTTACCGTTTTTATCAAGCCATCACCATCCTCTGCGCCCTGGGCTTTTTGGGCATCAAGTCCTTCGAGTACCGCGAGAAGTTCAGTCACTATGAAGTCTGGCTGAATCAGCCGGTCACGGTGACGCGAGGCGGGCAGGAAGTGCAAACCGACCGCCTGTTGGGCCACATTGAGTACCAAGGGCATCATCCTGCCTTTTGGAGCACAAAGACCCTTGCTGAGAAGCAGGTGGAGTCGTTCAAATTCACGCCCGACCCCATCCACTATAAGATGACGCCAAAGGAAATGGCGCACGCGCGGAAGACGGCCGCCGGCCGAAAGGCGGAGGAGTTTGAGTTCAAAGCCGCCGACGTGAAGCGGTTGTCCGCGTTTGTACCCGGCCACAGCACGTACTTTGCGTTGTACTTCACTCTGACGGCCCTGCACGCGCTGCACGTGTTGGGCGGGGCGGTGGTCATCTTCTACATCTGGGGACCGGGCGCCAAAATGTGGAAGACCGATCCCGAGCGTTACACCAACCGGGTTGAAGTCTCCGGCCTGTTCTGGCACTTTGTTGACCTGGTCTGGATCTTCCTGTTCCCGGTTCTCTACCTCCTTTGAGTATATGAGCGACCATTCTCATCAAGACATCGCCAAACACGTCAAAATCTACATCACGGTTTTCGTTGCCCTCCTGGTGGGCACAATCATCACCGTGGCGTTGAATTACCTGCATTTTGACAGCATGGCCCTCACGATCGCCATCGCCCTGTTCGTGGCAACCATCAAGGCGGCCTTGGTGGCTTGTTATTTCATGCACCTCATCTCGGAACGGAAGATGATCTATCTCATCATGGCGTTCACGGTGTTCTTCTTCATCGGGTTGATGTTCCTTACCCTGGGCGCCCACTACGATTATCCTCCCAACACCACCACGCTCTGATCATGTCTCTCAAGGCTTTCCACATCGTGTTCATCACGGCCGCCAGCGCGCTGGCCTTTGGTTTTGGCGTCTGGTCGTTGCGGGCCTATTCGTCCGCGGATGGCCTAACCCAGGACCTCTGCTTCGGCGTCGGGTCACTCGCCGTGGGATTGGGACTGCTGGTCTATGAACGGTACTTTTTGAAGAAAACCAGGAACGTAAGTTATCTATGATCCCTCGAACCCACCTTCAGACCATTCCAGCAGGGCTGCTGATGGCGGCCCTGCTCTGGCCTGGTTCCCTGGCGGCTTGCACCATCTGTTACGGCGACCCGGAATCGCCGCTCTCCCGCGGCCTGACGTTGGGCATTTCGGTGCTTCTGGGCATGGTGGGCATGGTTCTCGCCGGGGTAGTGGCTTTCTTCGTGTATTTGGCCCGCAAAGCGGCGAGCGTCCGCGCCGATGAATCGGACGTGCTGAAAACCAAACAAGTTTGATCATGATGGAGAAGCTTCTCGGTTTGCCACCCCTCGCCGCCGAAACGGGCAAGGGCGTGGACAATCTCATCATTTGGATTCACTGGCTGATGATCGCGTTGTTCATCGGTTGGCTGGCCTACTTCCTTTATGCCTTGTGGCGCTTCCGCCGCTCGCGCCAGCCACGCGCCGACCACATCGGCGTGCGCAGTCATGCTTCCAGTTACATTGAGTTGGCCGTGGCGGGGGTCGAAGCCGTGTTGCTCATCTTTGTCGCGGTTCCGCTGTGGGCCAAGGCGGTGGACAAACTACCCAAGGAAAGCGACGCCACCGTCATCCAGGTCGTCGCCCAGCAGTTTGCCTGGAACGCCCGTTATGCCGGCCGGGACGGCGTATTCGGCAAACAGGACATGCGGTTGGTTAGTTCAGACAATTCCTTCGGCGCCGTTCCCGATGATCCGCATGGCAAGGATGACGTTCAAGTGATGAACGAACTCCATGTGCCGGTCAACAAACCCGTTATTTGCTATATCAGTTCCAAGGACGTGATTCACTCCTTCAAAGTCATCGCATTCCGGGTGACCCAGGACGCGATCCCCGGCATGAGAATTCCCATCTGGTTTAAGCCGACGCAGGAAGGCCGCTATCAGATCAACTGCGCGCAATTATGCGGTAACGGCCATACCAGCATGTCCGCTGGTTTTGTCGTGGTGGAAAGCCAGGAAGCCTACGACACATGGTTGGAATCCAAGGCCGGCGGCGCGACCGTCTTCGAGTAACTCGCTTGCAGTTGGATGGCCCGGCCTTCCCGGCATGGACCGGCTGACCGAGAGTTCTGGTGAGGACATGAGCGGGGGGAGACGGCTTCGATCCTTCCCTAACTTGAGTTGGTTCGCGCGATTCAGCGATTCCCTGAAATCGGTTCGCTGAGGAAATTTCCTTTCGACCCTGCCCGCACGTCTGACTAACGTCTTGTCGCATGTCGTCCGAAGCGCAACTTACTCCCATGATGGCGCAGTATCGCCGTATCAAAAGCGAACTGCCCAAGGACGCGCTCCTGCTCTTCCGCCTCGGCGATTTCTACGAGATGTTTTTCGAGGATGCCAAGGACGGCGCGGCGTTGATCAACCTGGCACTCACCGCCCGCAACGGCGTGCCGATGTGCGGCCTGCCTTTCCACGCGGCGAACAATTACATCAGCCGCCTGCTCAAGGCTGGCCGCAAGGTCGCCATCTGCGAACAGACCGAGGAAGCCAAGCCCGGCAAACTCGTCAATCGCGAGGTCACGCAAATCCTTTCCCCCGGCACGCACTTCGATGAACGGATGCTCGTCGCCGAGCGAAACAATTTTCTCGCGGCGATCTGTCCCGGTAGCCGCCGACGTAAGGAGGCGGACGCCAACGCCAGCGCGACCGACCGCCTCGTCACCTCGGCGGCTACTTTTGGAGTGGCGCTCATTGACCTGACCACGGGCGATTTCCTCACCACCGAAGTCGAGTCCGAAGCCGCGCTGCTCACCGAACTCGAACGCCTCCGCCCCGCCGAGATCGTGCATCCGATGGAAGCCACCGCACTGCGCGACTTGCTCCGCAATTCCGGCTGGACCGTCAGCGCCTACGACGATTGGACTTTCGCCCCGCAAACCGCCGTGTTCACCGTGCGCGAGCATTTCAAGGTCGCGTCGCTGGATGGCTTCGGCCTTAAGGATCGCACGGCAGCCATTGGCGCGGCGGGCGGAGCGCTGCATTACCTCACGCAAAATCTCCGGCGCGACGTTAAACACCTCACGCGCCTGTCGTTCTATCAACGCACCGATTACCTCGCGCTCGATTACACGACGCTGCGCCATCTCGAAATTCTCGAACCGCAACATCGCGACGCGCCACGCAACGCCTGTCTCTACGGCGCGTTGAACAAAACCGCCACCCCGATGGGCGCACGCCTCTTGCGCAACTGGCTTTCGCAACCGCTCGCCGCCGTCGAGCCTATCCGTCAGCGTCAGGAAACCGTCGCCACGTTCATCGAAAACGCGCCCGGCCTCGACACCTTCCGCGCGCAACTCGGCAACGTCCGCGATCTCGAACGCACCTTGGGTCGCTTGAGTACCGGCAGCGGCAACGCCCGCGACCTCGTCGTCCTGCGCCAGGCGTTGGAGCAGATTCCCGCACTGAAGCAGACGCTCTCCTCGTTTGTAGCAGCCGACGTGAGTCGGCTCAAACTTCCAGAGGCTGAAGAGAGCGGACTCACGTCCGCTGCTACAGGTTTATTGGAAAACCTCACCGCGCAACTTTCCGAAGCCCCCGATCTCGTCGAGTTGATCAGCCGCGCCATCGTGGATGAGCCGCCGCTCGCCGTGAAAGAAGGCGGCCTGATCCGCGATGGCTTCAGCACCGAATTGGATGAACTCCGCAACGCTCAACGCGGCGGCAAGGATTGGCTCGCCAAACTTCAACAGGACGAAATCGAACGCACCGGCATCGCGTCGTTGAAGGTGCGATTCAACTCCGTCTTCGGCTATTACATCGAAGTCACCAAGTCGAACCTCGACAAAGTTCCGCCGCATTACATCCGCAAGCAGACCGTCGCCAACGGCGAGCGGTTCATCACACCCGAGTTGAAGGACATGGAGGGCAAAATCCTCGGCGCGGAGGAACGCAGCGTGAAGTTGGAATACGAACTCTTCCAACGTCTCCGCGAAGAAGTCCTCGGCCAACTCGCCAAAATCCAACAAACCGCGAGCGCCCTCGCGCAACTCGACGTGCTCGCGTCATTCGCCGAAATCGCGCGCCTCCACGACTATTGCCGCCCGGAAGTCAGTGACGAAGGCGCGCTCCAAATCACCGATGGCCGGCATCCCGTGCTGGAACAGAGCTTGGTGGACGAGCGCTTCGTGCCAAACGACACGGCGCTTGGCAGCGGAGCGCCGACTTCCAAGTCGGCTCGGTCACAGGACATGGAACATGCCGATTTGGAAATCGGCGCTCCGCAAATCGCCCTGATCACCGGACCGAACATGGCGGGTAAATCCACTTACATCCGACAGGTTGCATTGCTCGCGTTGCTCGCGCACACCGGCAGTTTCATTCCGGCCAAGACCGCGCGCATTGACCTCGTGGACCGCATCTTCACCCGCATTGGCGCGAGCGATGATCTCGCGCGTGGTCAATCCACCTTCATGGTCGAGATGAGCGAGACGGCGAACATCCTCAACAACGCTACGCCGCGCAGCCTCATCATCCTCGACGAAATTGGCCGCGGCACGAGCACGTTCGACGGCCTATCACTCGCGTGGAGCATCGTCGAGCATCTGCACAATCAAGTCGGCGCGAAAACGTTGTTCGCCACGCACTACCACGAGTTGACCGAACTCTCCCAGCGCCTGCCGCGCATCAAAAACTTCAACGTCGCCGTGCGCGAATGGCACGACTCGATCGTCTTTCTGCGCAAGATCGTCGAAGGCGGCACGGACAAGAGCTACGGCATCCAAGTCGCCCGCCTCGCCGGCGTCCCGAAAGCCGTGGTCGAACGCGCGAAACAAATCCTGGTGAACCTCGAAGAATCCGAACTCACCCCCGAAGGCAACGTCCGCCAACCCCGCCGCCAGCAGGAACGCGACAAACTCAAACAACTCGCCCCGCCGCCGCAGATGGATTTGTTTGGGTGAGCCAACAGACCAACAGACACACGCCGCTTTGTTGGTTTGATTCACCAGCGTATTTTGGATATGATTGCGACCGCGAACTGAATGTCCTTGAAGCTACAACTCGACGGCGAAGCGTGGTCAGCAGTGTTGACTGATCTCGCGCAAGCTCTCGGCAAAGAGGGTTCTCCGCTCCGGCTCTGTCTCATCGGTTCGGCGGCGTGCATGTTTGGTGGCATGGATGGACGCACCTCCGCCGACCTCGACATCTGGAAGCCCGCGAGTGATTACGACCGCATCGAACTCAAGACTGCGGCGGAAAAGATCGGCCTGCTCTTCGATCCCAAACAGACGCTTGAACCCGACCGTCCGTATCTGCAACTCATTGAGCCGGGATTGACCCAACTCGGTGTGTTTGAACCCGTGTTGATCGAACGCATGGGGCGGCTGCATCTCTTGCGCCCGCCGGTGGAAAATCTCATCGCCGCCAAGCTCATCCGCGCCGACCCAAAAGACTTGGGCGACATTCGGTTCTTGTTGAGCCGCCATCGCTCAGACCTGCAACGGGTGCGGAGTATCATCACCGAATTCAATTCTCAAGCTCGCGAACGCGCCACCGAAAACCTCGTCTATCTCGACGTGCTGGGAACCTGAACCATGAATGCCCGCGAAGAAGAATTGACCGCCCGCGCCCTGCTCGCCGACCCGGCCCAAGTGGACGTGTATCTCCACCAAAAACGCTGGGCGGAACTAGCCGCCCTGGTCCGCTTCGCCCGACGCGATGTGCCAGTGCAACTGGCGCAGACCGACCCCGCTCTATACCGGCAACTGCGGGAACAGATTACGCGCTTCTTCCTACGCGGAGGCGATGTCCTTTCGTTGCAACGATTGGAATTGTTGGCTGGTAAATAAACAGGTGCGCTCAATGCCACCGCCAGCAAGAGCGCGACAAACTCAAGCACCTCGCCCCGCCCCCGCAGATGGATTTGTTTGGGTAAGGCCGCCCCCAAAACCCAGGTGTTGCGTTTCCGCCATTTCCGTCATACGATCCACCCATGCAAACGGTCTCCGTCAAACTGCCCGATGATGTGCTCGGTCGCCTGGACGAATTGGCCCGCCAGACCGGGGAGGATCGGTCGGCTTTGATTCGCAAGTCGGTAGGGTTACTGGTGGCCAAAGATCATTCCGGATCGGCGCACCAGAAGCTCGCGCATCTCTGCGGGGTGTTCAAAGGTCGCGCCAAAGACGCCAGCACCAGCGAAGATTACAAGAAAAGGTTCGGGCGTGATTAGAACCGTGCTGCTGGATGCCGGGCCGTGGGTGGCTTATTTGGTCCGGGCCGACAAGCATCATGTCTGGGCGCGGGAACAATTCTCCGCGCGCGAGGGATTTGTGAGTTGCGAAGCGGTATTGGCTGAGGTTTGCGCCCGGCTGCAGTATTACGGCCACGATCCGCTGGTGGCGCTGGAGTTCGTAAAATCGGGAGTCGTCACACTGGACTTTGACCTGCAAGCGAATCTTATTTCCATTGAAAACTTGATGCGCAAGTATCGCGATCAACCGATGGACTTGGCGGATGCCTGTCTGGTGCGAATGACAGAAATGCAACCGCGCTCCCTGGTGGTGACCACGGATACATACTTCAAAGTCTATCGCCGCAACGGCCGCGAAGTTGTTCCGCATGTCCTGCCCGAATGACCAAGAACATCCAGCCCCGCCGCCAGCCGGAGCGCGAAAAACTCAAGCAACTTGCCCCGCCCCTGCAGATGGATTTGTTTGGAAGTAAGGGAGGAAGTTTGCGCAGCATCCGTCTAACTTGCGTGACCGGAAAAAGTGCAGGTATAAAAAGTATGAGAACCAGCAACTGGCCGACTTCCTGGGCCACAGCGCCCACGCCGTGCGCTGGCAGGTCTGGACGGCGTTGTTGGCTATGTCTTGTTGCGCTTTTGCGCCTGGTTGGGACGCTGGAGCCATAGTTTCACCCGGCTCTTCGCCTTGCTGCGTTCGGCGCTGTGGCAAAAATTGGATTTGCGCTGTCTGCTGGAAAGCTGTGGGACAGCCGCCGGCGGCGGACGCTTCCTGGGTCAGCCCGAACAAGCCTATCTGCCGGGCTGGGGCTGAACGTGTGGGACAGCCAAGCCGGGGCAACCAGACCCGAACGCTCAAATTCTTAAACCGATTTTTCATTCTCAATCCCACTTTTCACGAAACGCCGCTCAGAAAGGCAGCGGAATCACTCGCTATTGGTTGGCAGTGGTTTTGTTTGGTTTCATGGTTTTGTTTGGGTATTTCTGTCTTGTCGGGTTCTATTCTCTGAAGGCGCGAGGGTGTCAGACGGGTGGGCGATGGCGTTGGTGATCGCCTCCAGCAAGGTCTGGCGGTCCACCGGCTTGCGCAGGTAGGCCGAGACCCCGCCGGCCCAAGAACTGTTCGAGTATGGTGCGTTTGTAATCATCGGTGGTCACACCTGCACGGGCAGCGAAAGCAGGTACGCGGCGGCGAGCGCAAACAACGTGAGGCCAAGGCCCAACACAGTCCGTCGGATCCATTTAGTCTCGAATTTCGAGGCTATCCCGCCGAAAAAGAGTGTTGATGCCAGAAACACGGTGATAAGGACGTAGCTCCGTGAAGTCCTGCCTGCCTCACCCGCCTGTTGCCAGAGGCGCTGACTTTCGTCCTCCGCTTCTTGCGCGTCCTGAAGCAGGCGTGGTTTGTAGAGGCCGGGCACGAAGGGATGCGCAGGAGCATTTGAATTCTCGAAAGGCTTCGCCGCCATCCATGCTTCAAACGCCGCCTTGGCCTCACCGCGGAATCGATCGGAGTAGAAGCGAGCCAGGGTTTCGTTGGAACTGGCACGTGCGTTGATGTGCTGGCTGAATAGCAGCACATCCGAGAGCGCAGATTGGTAAGATTGAAGTTGAGAAATGGCGGCGCGACGGCTGGACGCTGCGGACTGGTTCATCGTTCGTTGTGATACACCTCCCCAAGTCGCTGACTGGAACGAACACCACGCGGTGCCCACCGTGGCCAGTGAAAGCAACAGCAATACAGTAGGCTCGAATCGCCCGTTCTTTGGCGCGGCGTCCTCTTTTGCCGACTGGTTTGGATCTTGTAGTTTCGCCTGCACTAGTCCTCTGCAGGAATGATATTCAGTCGGTTTCCTTTCCCAGCCACGCATGGGCCAGCGCCGCCTCGCCCGTGGCAAAAAACTTGACCGTTGGCCGGCGAGGTCCCGGGTGGGGCCTTGTCTGCCGCACCGAGTAGGACCAAGGGCGTCTTCTGTTCTTCGGCCATGGGTTTGCACAATTCGGCGGCGATCGAGACGTAGTAATCGGCCGATACAAAGTCGCCGACTTTGATTTCGTCCAGGCGTTTTACCCGCCTGTCCACAGTGAAGGACACCGTGTTCCCGAGCGGCCCTTTCAAGGTCACTTCGCGCTTCCCCGGATCGATGGCTTCGACCGAAGCAGTCACGCTCAGCAGCACGATTTCTTCGCGCGAGGCCGTGCGCGAGGTGGTGGCGGGTTCTTCCGCCGCTGATCCGGCGAGCTGGGCGATTGCCAACAGCGCGCCCGTCAAGAAGAGGAGGGGAAATGATGTTCTCATGCTTCGTTGGACAACTTGTTGTGGTTGGCGTTGATAGTGCTCTTTGTTCGGCTCCGTGGGGAGCGCTTGGGTGTCACGGCGCAGCCGCCAACCAGGCACGAGCTTCGCCCAGACCGGCAGGAGGGAAGTACTCAACCGGGAACTGGCGGAAACCTTTGGCGGCAAAGAGCACTGCCAGGTCTTCCCATTTCTGCTCGCCCACAATGGCCATTTTTTTGATGAACGGATCGCTCTCCGCTTGGAGGGAGAGGTCGCCCCAATCACCTCCCCGCGCCCAGCCTTGAAAGCCCTCGGCCAGGACCAGAATGCGCATCCTGCCCTGCCGTTGGAGGATTTCGGCCGCGCTCTTCTGCACCGCGCGCAGTTCGGGATGAGTCAGTGTTCCAGCGATTCTCACGGTCAGAATACCACCAGTGGTATCCAGGATTTCAGCACTCATAGTATGGGATTTCTGCGTTTGCCTCTGGCGCCATGGGGGCAATTACTTGAGAATTTCTCGGGCACGCATGTCCTCCCGCTTAGGGGGGCCATCGGGCATCCGTGGACTGGAGCATCAGCCCCCGGGCGCGGGAATAGTCGCACTATTTGTGGCATGAAGGTTGGTCCATAAGGCCAAGTCTCCATTCCCAGCTCACTTGGCTTCTGGAGATAGCGCCTTCTCCATCTTGTCCATCTCTTTGAGGGCGGAATTGATGGCCTTGTCCACATACTGGTGGTTCCAATTGGCACTCCTGACCGTGCTCTTGATCGCCTTCACGCCTCCGGGGGTTACGTCCGCCGCGAGGGCTTTCTGGATGTCCCCAAGGTCGGAGAGAAGTGGTTTGAACTTCTCGCCGGCGAGTTGGAAGGACGCTTCCACCTTGTCATAGCTCTTCTGGACGGCGTCGAGGCGTTTCTGGGATTTCTTTCGCAGGGATTCGTTGGCGATCCCGTTGACCGTATTCTGCCAGTCCTTGAAATACTGCCGGCCATCGCTGGCCATCCATTGGCTCCGGGTTTTCGTGTAGGTCGCGGCGGATTCCGTCTTGGCCACTTCGGAACAGTAGGCGTTGTAGGTTGGACGGAGGTCGCCCTTCGTCTGCTTGGTGAGCGCATTGATGGCCCCCAGTGTGGCCTTAAGCTGCTCGGACGTCCGGGTTGCTTCGAGGTGGGCGTCACCGATGCTTCGGGCTAGTTGTTCCTGACTCGCGTGCGTGGCCGAGGCCAGCAGGGTCGCGAGACCGATCGTTAACAGGGTTTGCTTTTTCATATGGTTCAGTGTTTTTGTTTTAGTTTAACAGTATTGCCGTTGTTACCGTCTCCCATCCGGGTCTTTCCGGGTTTGGAAGGACGGCAAATTTTCATCGTCATGCTTCACCGCACGTCACCTCCAGTTGTAGAGGCTTCAGGAATCGAATGGTCAGGAGATTCATTCATGAACTGGGTTTGGGGAAGGTTCATCAGTGATGCGATTTCAGTACTTCTCAGGAACAAACTTCCGGCCTTTCAGCGTAGCCTGGTCGTCGTAGGCGTCTTTCCTCGAGCGCTTGGGCAGCTTCACCTTGTCGCGTGGCACTTTCTTGTATGGGATCAGACCCAGGATATGGCGGATGCAGTTGAGGCGGGCGCGTTTCTTGTCGTCCGAACGCAGAATGTGCCAGGGCGCCCATTTGGTGTCCGTGGCGTCCAGCATCAGGTCGCGGGCGCGCGAATACTCGAACCACTTGCTGCGTGAGGGCAGGTCCATGGGGCTGAGCTTCCACTGGCGCAACGGGTCCTCCATGCGGGCCTCGAACCGGCGTTTCTGCTCCTTGTCGCTGGACTCCAGCCAGATTTTGATGAGCTTGATGCCGGCGTTCGTGATGTATTTCTCCACCTCGGGACACAGTTTGAGAAACTCCCGATGCTGCTCTTTGGAGCAGAAACCCATGACGTACTCCACGCCGGCGCGATTGTACCAACTGCGGTCGAAGATCACGACCTCCCCGGCAGCGGGAAAATGCTGCATGTAGCGTTGGATGTACATCTGCGATTTCTCACGGTCTGACGGGGCGGGCAACGCCACCACGCGGAACACGCGCGGGCTGACCCGCTCGGTGAGCGCGCGAATGGTCCCGCCTTTGCCCGCAGCATCGCGACCTTCGAACACAATGATGGCGCGCAGTCCCTTGTGCTTGACCCATTCCTGGAGATGGCACAACTCCCCCTGGAGCTTGCGTAGTTCTTTTTCATATCGCTTCCGCTTCAGCGGGGTGGCGTGATCGGAGTTTTTCATAGTTTTCGGTATTAGGTCTTGAATTGGTTTTCAGCAAGCATGCTTCCGGCAGCGTTGTTTTGGGATTCGGCCTTGGGGTCAACTGGTTGCTCCGTTCCGGTGCCGAGCGAGATGGCGATTTCTTGAAGCCCGGCAGTTTCGACAGGCGGTGCGGAGGGAGACTGCTGCGTGGTACGGGAAGGTTTTCGGGGTTCCCGCGGCGCTGATGATTTTTTCGACCTCGAAGCTTTCACTGCTCGGGTGGCTTTGGCCGTGCGGATTTTCTGCGGGACAGCGTCCTGGTTGGCGGTTTTCATCAGACGCGTCTCCGCGCGCTCCAGAGCTGCTCTCGCGTCCGCCAGACTCGCCTTGGCGTGCTTCGCGACTTTTCGGGCCCGTTTGGCCAGCAACTTGGCCAGTTTTCGACGGCGCTTCGCCAGTCTCGCCTGTTCCCGGGCTCGCTTCAGAAGCGCTTCGGCTGCCGCCACGCGGGTCCGGAGCAATTCAATCCCACCGGACATTTTCAGGGAGCCCGGACCGGGGGATTGCTTGCGCCGAAGTCGCGTTCCGACAAGAGACCGTATGTCGCTTTGCATTTGATCCTCCTTAGGAGTTTGATCTCAAGTTGAAGCTTTGGACGCTTGAGCCTTGCCAGCCTGGAAGGCGGCGGCCATGGCGTCGTTTTCTGTTGAGGCCGGTGCGGCTTCCACTGCCGAGTCGCCAAGCATGACCACCTTGGATGTCAGGTTGCTCATGGTCTGCATGACTTCCGCCGCTGTGCCGAAGACAAATTCTGCCCGGCGTTCTTCCACGGGCAGCCGGAAAAAAGTCGAGAGCGACAACCATCTTCCCGAACGACCGAGCACAAATTCATCGGCGACCATTTTCATGTCCCTGGGGTCATAACCCTCCTGGGTGACGACGTACGGGCCGTGCCGGTCGCGAGGGTTTATTTCGCTGGCTTTCGACCATGACGCCAGGCTGACGAGCCGGACATCCTCATAGTGATTGGTTATGTTTCGAAGGTTTGCGGCATTGCTCATAGCTTGTCTGGGTTATGTTCGTTCTCAAATTCTTTGCTGGATCCCACACAACGTCCACTCGTTTAGCGGAACGTTTGTCGTATCAGCGTTGTTGGAATGTAATTGCTGGTTCATGAAACAAGGGCAGGGGATCAGTGGCGTGATTTATTCATGACAGACCGGCATGGTGGAAAGGGCGACCACTGTACCCAGAAACAACATCACGGCCAAAGCCGCCAAAGCGGTGCGCAAGGGGCGCGAGTCGAAGGCACGGGCGATGCCACCGAAAAACAGCACCGAAGCGAAGACGACGGTGAGCAGCACGCAGTTATCCGAATAACCGCGCGCCTCCCGAGAATCCGCCATGGCGGTGGCTGCGAGTTCCTCTTGATGCGCGACCTCGACCGCATCCTTCTGCAGGTATTCGGCCATGTTGAAGGGTGAGGGTGGCGCGGCGGAGTTGTTCAGCGGATCAAGCTTCAGCCATGCGTCCACGGCAGGCTTCATCTCAGGCCGGAATCGCTGCCTCAGGAATGCTTCCACGGCCTGATTACCTTCGATTCGGGCCTGCATGAAAGTGATGAACATGGATGCATCGAAGGTACGCGCCTGCATCGCGGCGAGCGAGTTTACCGCACTCTCCCGGCCGACCTTGGCCGCCGCATTGCCTCGAGCCAGTTGCGCGCCGCCCCTCAGTTTTGACTGATAGGCACACCAGGCCGAAGCCGTCGTGGCGAGTGCCAGGACGATTGCGCACGCCACCTCGAACCACGGCTTCCGCTGCGCCGGTTCGACCACGCTCAAGATGCGCCGCAGCAACGCGACGGTCTCTTGCGGTGTCGTTTCGGTTTCGGCATTCATGATGGAACTGATCGTATGTCCGTGGGCAACTCGAGTGGTCAACGCGCGGCATCTGGTGCTGGGTAGCCCTGAGTGACCACGACTCCGGCCGGCTGCGCTGGCTGGCCTTCAAAACTCCCTCCCAATGCCAGGTGCAGATTGGCCCGTTGGGCCAGTTGCTCGCTCTGCACGCGCAGCAAAGCCAGACGCGCCGCATGGACATTGAGTTGTTGCTGTTGCACGGCACGCAAATCGCCGCTCCCCACGCGGTAGCTGGTTTGTGCCAGGGCCAGGGCGCGCGTGTTGTCGGTCAAGACCTCGCGCAACACTTTCTCCCGCTCGGCCAGCGCCTGGCTGGCGGCCAGGGTGTTCTCAACGTCGCCGAGGGCCCGCAGGGCCATCCGCGCGTACTGCGCAATCGCTTCCTTTTGTTCGAGCGTCCGGATTCTGACCTGAGTCTTCAACGCGCCCCCTTGATATACTGGGGCCATGAGCTTGGCCCCAGCCCCGCCGGTTGGATTCTCGAAGTCGGACTGCAACTGGAGAATGTCACTGTTGATGGCAGCCACGTTGGCGTTGAGGATGAGCCGCGGCAATTGGGCGGCCTTGGCTTCGCCGACGCGATTGAAGGCGGCGGCCACGCGGCGTTCGGCCGCGACCATGTCCGGCCGGCGTTCGAGCATCTCGATTGGCAGCCCGGCGGGAAGGTCTCCCGGCAATTTGGAAAGGTCGTGGCGGGCGGTGAGTTCCGCGGCTGGATAACGGCCCAGGAGAAGTTCCAAGGCGCGCAAGGTTTGCTGGTGCGCCAACCGCACTTGGCGGGCGCTGTCCTGAAAGTTGCCGAGGCTGGCGCGGGCAAGCACCACCTCCTGCTCGTTGCCGGGACCGACATTCTGTCGTTGCCGGGCCAGGGTGACGAGTTCCTCCGCCGCCTTCACCATGTCGCCGGCAATCTGTTGCTGCTGCCAGGTTTCACTGGCGGCAAACCAACTCTTGGCGGTGTTCGCGGCGAGCGACTGCCGGGCGAATTCAAAGTCCGCCCAGACTGAAGCATAAGTTGCTTCGGTGGCGTTGCGGCCATAACGCATCCGACCCCAGAGGTCAGGTTCCCAGGACGCCCCGAGCGAGACGCCTTGCAGGGCGGAACTGACATCCCCACCGCCCATGTTCAAGCCGCCGGTGCCGAACAGATTGACGGCGGGCCGCAGCGCAGCCTTGGCGAGTTCAACGTATTCGGAGGCTTGCGTCACTTTGAGCGAGGCGACTCGCAAATCGGGATTGTTTGCAATGGCCTCGGCGACCAACGCGTCGAGTTGCGCGTCCCCAAACGTGGCGAGCCAGTTATCCTGGATGACGCTGGACGAAACAGGCGCGGCCTTCCAGGAATTCGTCAGCGTCAGGTTGGTCAGTGAGTCGGATTGCTCGTGAATTTCGACACGCGTTGGCGGCGCTTTGGTGGCGCAACCCGCCAGGAGGCTGGCGCTCACCGAGACGCAGAGGATGGTTCTTGAAGTTCGCATGTTCGCCTTAATGCAATTTCAGGATCAGCCAATCCAGCTTAGCGCTCACGCGCACGAGAACCTTGCGCAGGATATGAATCATGTGCCCGCTGTCGGTAAACACCGCGCCCGCGCCATGCGCACCGGCAGCGAGGAAAACATCCTTGTCCTTGCCGTCAGGGAGTAATCGCACCGCGAGGTCGTGCGCCGGGATGGGCGCGACGCCACCCGCGGGATTCATGGAGCCAATGGGCAACTGTCCCTGGGCGGTGGCCCACATGATCGCGTCCACTTTCGCCTTCACGATTCGACCCGGATACTGCTTAAACGCGATTTCCGCCTCCTGACCCGGCTTGATCTTGCGGACTTCGTTCTGGTGATAAATGGCGAGAATCCACTGCTCATCCTCGACAAAGTTCATGGCGGGCGACATCGGCAGCGGCACCGCCATGGCACCCGGACGCAGGGTCAGCGCCACGATCGTACCGTTGGCTGGCGCGTAGTAAGTGGTCTGGCTGAGCTCCCATTTTGCGTCGGCGAGTTGCGCCTCGGCGCGGAGGATCTGGGCTTTCACATTGGCGACTTCGTCCTGTTCGCCCTCCGGCGTCTTGGCGCCAAGTGTCCCGCGGGCCTGTGCTTCGGCGGCGACCGTAGAAGCCAGTTGGCCTTCAAGATTCTGCACGTCGGCCTGGGCCTGCTCAAAGTCGAACTTGTTGCCCGCGCCGGATTCGGCGAGTTCCTTGAACTGTTGCAACCGCAACTTCGACAGTTTCAGTCTCGACTCGATCGCGTCTTTCTGACCGGTCGCGCCTTTCAAGGACTCCTGCAAATTGCGCGAACTGGCCTCGGCGGTGAGGAGTTGCACCTTGAGCTGGGTAATCTGCGCCTCATAATTTTTGACGGCGATTTCATACGGCGTCGGGTCAATTTTGAACAACACGTCGCCTTTCTTGATCGGGCGGTTCGGTTCGACGGGCACTTCGGTGACCAACCCGCGCACCGGCGGGTTGATGGGCACGACGTAATTGACCACGCGGATGTCATGGGATGAGGGCGCGACAATATTGAGCAGGAGAATCAGCACCGTCAGTCCGATGATCGGAATGGTGATGGTGATGACCTGCGTGACGATGTTCCAAGGCAGCCATTTGAATTTTGCGAACACCAGCCAGGCGAAGAATGCGTAGATTCCGAGTAAGATTGCTTCCATAGGTCAGGCCTTTCCTCCTTCGGCGGTTGATTTGCCTGCCAGTTTGGATTCGAGTTTGGCAATGCGCTGGCGAAGCTGCTTGAGTTCTACGGCTTCGTCCCGCTCCGTCGCTTTGGTTTCCGCGTCATCGTGTCCGTGCGCCACCTTGTCGGTGCCGTACGCCAGCTTGTAGAGGACCGGTTTGCTGTAAGCCCATAACCAGGCCAGCGGCCAGAGCAGTCCGCCGAACACCAGCGACAACAGGCAAAGGCATTGAATGGCCTTGGCCTGCGGGTGCTGCCGCTTCTCGGCGATTTTCTCAGGTAGAATATGGACAAGCCAAAAGACCGCGATGCCAATCAGCGGGGCAATGACCAGCACCACCCAGGACAGCACGTCCGCCGCTTTGTCGAGTGCCTCGCCTTTGAGAATCGAGGCGTGGGCAGGGAACGGAAGCAACAAGGGCAACGCCAGCAGCGCGCCAACACCCCAACGGGCCGAAGTCATTCGCTTCCTACCGGGGGGTGATGTCCCCATCGCGCTGGCTTGGTCCATTAGTCGCGCGGCCGACGTGGCGTAATACGCGGCCCGGCCTTTCCTTCGATCGTGGATTCCTGAGGGGTAGGAGTCATTCATAAACATGTAATAATTAGGAATTACAAATTAAGCCTGTTGGGTTGTTGGGGCCACACCGCAACCAAACTGGAGATGTTAGGCTCAAGCCTTCGCCTGGATTGCTCCGTGTTGGTTTCCATGGAATGAAGGCAAGCCATATCATGAGCCAGGCGGGGTTGAATTCCGGACCGGGTCGGTGGCCGGGTCGGGCCCCTGTTGGCGCAACAGCGAGGGCGACACCCAGTTGAACTGGATGGCCAGCGCTCGCAAGACGAACGTGGTGCCGATGGCGATCAGGGCGGCAAGCGTTGCGTCCATCCGGAAGTATAGGGCGAGCAGGGGAAAGAGCAGGCAGCCAACAAAGGCTGCCAGCACGTAGAACTGACCCGGCTTGAACAGGAGTGGTTCGTCCCGCACCAAAACGTCCCGCAGCAGACCGCCGCCCGCAGCATTGATCACCCCGACCAGCACCGCGGCGGCCACGCTCAGGCCTGCGTTCAGCGACTTCTGCACCCCCACGACTGCGTAGGCCCCCAAGCCCAGGGCGTCCAGCCAGGCGATGACCTTGTTGAACCAGATGATTCGTTCGCGCAGATGCGGGGCGCGCACCCCCAGTGCGTCCACCCAGGCCGCCACTCTGTTCATCCCGATGACTCGGCCTCGGAACAGAAGCGTCACGAACCCGGCCAACATAACCATCAGGATGTAGCGCGAATCCGAGGTGACCACCGGTGGTCCCTGCTGGATGAAGAGGCCGTCGCGAATCAAGCCGCCACCCACGCCCGTGACGAAGGCTAGGGCGAACAACCCGATCACATCGTACCCACGATTCAATGCCTGCAGCGCACCGGTCAGCGCGAAGAGCAGCGTCGCCACCAGTTCGATCTGGATCGGTAAGGTGAATTGACCTTCGAGCATGGTGCGAAATCATCCAATCGAGCGGATTAGCGGATGAGTTTGTATTGCAGGCTGATCTGGACGCGGTGATCGTCCCCGGTGCTGCCATTCCGCGCCTCTTTATAACCGTAAAGATACTCCAGGCCGACATAGAGATTCTTGGTGGGCGCCCAGATGAGGTTGCACTGCGCATAGTGGGTGCTGTCGTAGGCGAAGTCGCTCAGTTCGGCCCGATGGTCCAAGGTCACGTAGCTGTAGCTGGCCGTGGATCGCCACGTCTCGCTCCATTCGTGGCGGTAGCCCACCATCGCACCCCAGGCAGGAAGGGTGTGGAGATTACCCGCAGCGTCCACCACGGCTCCACTGCCACTGGGCAAATCCTGGATGTAGCGGCCAATGCCCTCGCCGTAAAGGAGACTGGCCATCAAGCTGTCCGCGCCAAATACCTTCAGTCTGCCCGACACATTCAATCCCCACCCCAGCGCCGAGTCGGTAGGGCCGGTGCTGTTGTCGTACGAAAGACTGCGCAGGACGCCGCCGACTTGCACGTGGCCCGGCTTGCCTTCCCAACGCCAGTTTGCCGTGAAATCCGGCATCGTGTTTCGTCCGTCGGCGCCAGCAGGCAAGTTGCTCAAATCGCTCTTGGGCTGCTCGATGGCAAAAGCCGTGAACATGGTTTCTTTGATGATGGGGATCGTGTAGCGCAATTGCGGTTGGCGCACAACAGGCAGCACCCCCGGTCCCTCGAAGTCCAGCGTGTCGGGAAATACATCCGGATCGTAAAACGTGCTCCACGTCTGGCCGACGGTGATGTTCGCAACCTGACCGTAGAAATGCCGCAGCCGGTAATCCATCGAAGGCTCGGTGTTGTTGCCGAAAAAGTCGTTCTCGTAAAAGATCTTCAAGGAGCCCAGCGGAGTGGGAGCGCGCAATTCCAGATTGATGCGCGTCTGTTTGGTGTGCATCGTGAAATGTTCGTCCTTGCCATAGTCCGTTTCGCCCTCGACGGGGATTTTGGAGGTGATGAACATGTTCGGATTGCCGACCTTCGTCGAATCCATGATCGCATCCAGTTTCACATAACCACCCAGCTTGACCCAAGTCTTCGTGCCGAAGAGTTGCATGAATCCCTGGTAGGTGGGGTCCAAGGGCGCGTTGCCCGGCCGGGGCGCCGAGATTTGGTCCTCATGTATCGTGTCCTGATACGGCACCTGCGTGGCCTGCTCGGCCAAATCCGATTTGGGAACCTCGGTCTTGCTTGCCGGCGACGCCACGCCGGGGTGCGTCGCTGGCGGCACGCCGGGATTGGGGGCTTCGGTCTGAGCAGGGGGAGGCGCGGGCACCGCCACTTTCTCTCGCTCGAGTTCGCTGATCTTGCGGTTCATTTCCTGGATGGTCTGTTCCATCGCCTTAACGGTGGCCTTGAGCTTCTCCAGTTCGGCGGTGTTCTGCGCGCAGGCAGGCGCAGGCAGACCCGCAGCCAAGACGGCTCCAACCAAGACGAGAGTTCTTAGTAACGAGCTTCTGTTCATGGATGTTCGAGTTTGAGTTGTTGTTTTGATTACTGCGGCTTTTCAAGTGTCGGTTAATTTCCAAAAGAATTGCGCTCGTTTGTTCCTCTGCCTCCATCGTCATCGTGACATCAGCAAGACAATGACCGAACCCCAGGTGGTGAGCAGCACGTGGCCGACAGGCACCGCACCGGTGTAGCCCAGCACCGCGATGGAACTACCCGATTTCTCCTGCACCGCCGCCAGCCCGGGCGTGAAGGTCTGAGCGCCGGACATGGCGCCCAGGACCAGCAAGGGGTTGGCTTTGAGTACGTAGCAGCCAAAGTAGAGTCCGGCGATCTGCGGCACCAGGGTCACAAACACACCGCCAATCAGGAGCGGGATGCCGGCTTCCTTGACCGCGGGGATGAATTCAGGTCCGGCGCCCAGGCCGACCATCGCGACAAAACCGGAAAGCCCGATAGATTGCATGAACGCGACCGCGCCGTCCGGCACGCGACCAAACAGCGGGCGCACTGACCGGATATAGCCGGTCAGCACGCCGGCCAGCAAGGTGCCCACGCTGGTGCCGAGGAAGATTTTCGTCCCACCCACCGTCAGGAAGAGACTGGCGCCGACCGCCGCGCCGAGGAAGATCGCCAGGCCCACAGCCACGAAGTCCGTCGTGTCCAGCGGGCGCACGATCGTTCCCATCCGCTTCGCCACCCGGTCCACCGCGGCTTCGGTGCCCGTGATGCTCAGGACGTCGCCGCGCTCGATGACGGTCCGGGTTCCGATCGGGATTTCCTGGGTACCACGGGTGATCTTGCGCAGGAACACGCTGTGGACCTCGTCATCGCGGGCCATCTCCTCCAGCGGGTGCCCGGTGAATTCCTTGTTGCCAACAAACACGTCGAAGGTCGCTATGGGAATGTCGAGCAGCTCGCGGTCATCAACCTCGACGGCCTTCTCGCCCAGCACGCCCACCAGCACCTCGCGGCGGCCGCTGACGGCCAACAGGTCGTCTGCCTGAATCACGGTGTCGGGCCGGGGTTTCAGCAATTCTGTTCCGCGCCGGATACGCTGCACGAACAGGCGCGTGCCGGTCCGGATCTTCTCCGCCTCCACCACGGTCTTGCCGGCCACGACGGCGGCGGATTCCACGCGGTAGGCCCGCACCTCGAACGGCTGCCAAGCGGAGGCGAGGCCGGCCTTTGTACGCACGACGCCGTACTCGGCTTCGACCTTCTCGGCCTCCTTCCGTAGATCCAGTCCCAAGAGCTTCGGCCCGAGCGTGCCGCAGACCCAGATCACGCCGAACGCGCCGAACACGTAGCACAGCGCGTCTGCCACGGCGACGTGGCTGACCAGCTTCTGCTTCGCGTCATCCGGAATGCTGGTTAGCGCGTAAATGGCCTCGGTGGCCGTGCCGATGGCGGGGGACTCCGTCAGCGCGCCCGACACCAGGCCGCCGGCGAAACCGACGTCCAGTTTAAGGATGCTGGCCACGGCCCAAGCGGTGCCCAGGCCGACGACGGGGATGAAGATGCCGAGCACGCCGAACCGCCAGCCCTGCCCCTTCATGGCTGTGAAGAATTTCGGTCCGACCGAGTAGCCGATGCCGAACATGAACAGGAGGAACAGGACGGATTTGGCCATACCGGCGACTGGCACTTTGATCAAGGCGCCGATCAGAATGCCGGCCAGCAGCGACCCGGTCGCCCCTCCGAGACTGAAGCCGCGGATTTTCAGACTCCCGACCCAGTAGCCGATCCCCAACGCGAGGTAAACGGCCAGCTCGGGTTGTTTGCTGAAGAGATGTGCCAGCCAGCCCATAGGGTTCGGACTACTTGGAGAGCAACATGGCGAAATAACCGAACACCGTCAGCAGCACCCCGGACACGGCGTAGCCGACGGGGAATCCCACCCACGGCACACTGCTGTCAATTTCCTTGGCGGCCTCACGACACGGTCCCGAATGCGAGCGCGCCCCGGCGACACCGCCCATGAGCACGGCGGGGTTGATTTTCATGAAGTGATAGCCGATCGCCCACGTGAGGATGGGCGGGATCGTGCTGGCAATGAACCCTGCCAGGAAGATGTACAACGCGATCTTGCCCGTGAGTTGCGCCAGCAGCGTCGAGCCGGAGTTGATACCGACGATGGCAATGAACGTCACCAGGCCCAGGTCCTCCAGGATGTTGCGGGCCGCGTTGGGCGTGCTGCCAAAAAACCGCAGCCGCGACACGAAGGATGACACGAAAATGCCCGAGAGCAGCAGACCGCCCGCACTGCCCAAACCGACCTTGAAACTCCCGACCGGCACGTTGATCAATCCGATGAGAAGGCCGATGATCATGCCCACCGAGAGGGTGAGCAAATCGGTGGCCGTGCTGGGCCGCGCGATCTTGCCCGCCAGCCCCGCCAGCTTGTTGACGGCGCTCTTGAGCCCGGCCACAAACAGCACATCGAAGCGCTGAAGCTGGGTATCCGCACCGAGAGGAATGGGGGCGCCGCCGCGTTCGATCTTCAGCAACTGCAACTGGCCGGCGAAGTCCTCGTTCCGGAATTCCTTGAGCGCCTTGCCCTCGAGCGCCTTGTTGGTGACCAGTATTTCGGCCTGGTCGATCGGAATGTTCAACGCTTTGACGTCCGCCACCTCGGGACCAATCAGGCCCATGTTCGAGGTCAGATCCTCGATGCGTCCACCCAGCGCGATGATGTCGCCCGCCTGCAAGGTCAATTCCGGAGTGACGCCGACCGGTTCGTCGCTGCGCACTACATTGACAATGCGGTACTGCGGATTCTTCTGGCGGAACTGGGCGATGGTTTGCCCGACCGTGGATTTACTCTCGAGCTTGTAGGCGCGGAGACCGGCGGGGCGGTAGCCGGTGAGGCCGGAGTCATCTACATTTGCGACGCCGTTGGCCGCTTCGTACTCCTTGGCGGCGTTCTTCGCGTCCAAACCCCACCAGCGCGGGAGATACTTGCAGATGAGAATGATTCCGACCGTGCCCCAGATGTAGGTGACGCCGTAGCTGAGCGCGATCATGGCCGAGATCGCCTCCGCCGAGCTGCCCTCCGGCACCTTGAACGCTCCTTGCGACACGGCCATTTCCGCCGTGCCGATGGCGGCGGACATGGTTTGGGAGCCAGCGAGGATGCCGCCGGCGGCGCCGGCGGGCAGGCCGAACATCTTCGCACCCAGCACGACTAGCAGCAGGCCGACAATGCTGCAAATCACGGCCAGGATGGTGAACTTCAACCCGTCCTTCTTGAGGCTGTTGAAGAATGAAGGACCGACGCGCAAGCCGACTCCGTACATGAACAGGTAGTAGAAGAGCGACTTGGCGAAGGTGTTGAGCTCGAGCTTCACGCCGTAGATGGACGCCCAAGTGGCCAGGCCGCATCCGACGACGACGGCAGCAGCGACCATGCCCAGGCCGTAGCCCTTGACGTTGAACTTGCCCACATAGACCGCCACGCCGACCGTGAAGAACAGCAGGATATAGGGGTTCGCTTTAAGGAACTCAAAGAATGCTTGCATGAGATAGGTCCTTTTTAGATTGGGTTGTTCTTGTGTGGAAATGCAGCTTTGCAGCGTAGCGGTTCACTTGGTGGCTTTCTTGGGCGCGCGCAGCTTGTCGGGCCGGATGAGCTTCAGCCCTTGGGCGGCGTTGTAGCCGTGAATCTCCTTCACATCCAGCTTCCGCATGAACGCGACCGTGTCTGGCTTGATCACCTGCCCCGGCACCATGATCGGGAAGCCGGGTGGATACGGAATCACGAAGTTCGCCGATACCAGTTCCGGCCCCTTCTTGAGTCGCTCGTCAATCTGCGGGCTGGCGAGCTTGATGAACTCACAGTTGTCTTCATCGTACGCCATGAAGAATGCCGGCCGCATGTGGCCCTCGTTGCTTGCCGATTTCGGGTTGTCGCGGAAGGCGTCGTGAAACCGGCTGAAGTTCGGCAGGTCGGGCACGTCGGTCATCAACGACTTCACCTTCGCCGCAAACGCTTCCTGGCCCGCTTTGCCTTCCTGGGCGAGTTGCCGCTCAATCTCGCGAGACAGTTCTACCAGCGTCTTGATGAGCAACGCCGCGTCGCTGTGTGTGTTGTTGATATTCGTCTGCACCAACACGCTGTTGCGCGAGGTCTTGTTGGTCTGGATGTCGAATCGCTCCGCCAGCAGGCCCTTGAACTGCGTGCCGTTGAACCCGGCCGAGCCGCAGATCAGCGTGAGCCGCGTTGGATCGAGCACGAACTCGTCCTCGTTCCACGCCTGGATCACATCCACCCAGTTGGAATGCGGCGGGCCGTAGTCCTTCAATCCTGATTGCCGGTATTCCGCGGGGATCATGTCTTCGGGGGTCGCGATTCGGAAATACTTCGAGATGAGCGGATGCGTGTTCACTGCGCCGCGGATGCGCAGCGCGAGGTCGGTCATCCGCATCGTCAAGCCGTATCCTTCCAATTCCATCTGCCGCCGCGCGATGTCCAGCGAGGCGATCAGTTGCAGATTCGGCGAGGTGGACGTGTGAGCGAGGAAAGCTTCCATGAAGGGTCCTTCGACCTTGTGGAAGTCTTCGTCCCAAACCAAAATCATCGAACCTTGCCGGAAGCACGACATGGATTTGTGCGTCGAGTTGGTCTGGTACACCCGGATGCGCACCTTGTCGGGGTCCGGCATCAAGTGCATGTCGAGCAACTTTGGATTCTTCGGGTCGAGCTTGCCGACCTTCGCCGTCCACGCCTTGTACTCTTCCCGGTACTTCGGATCGCGGTAGCGCTCCGTCAACGCGGCGGCGCCGCCCAAACCGGTCCGCCGCCGGTGGAACGGGTTGAAACGGGCAAACCCCGACCAAGCCTCATCCCATTGGAAAATCAGGTCCGGCTTAATCGCCAGGCACTCCTCCATTAAACGTTGTGGATTGTACATGTGCCCATCGAACGTGCAGTTGGTCATGTCAATGACCTTGACTCGGTCGAGCTTGCCTTCGGCCATGCAATCGAAAAGCGCCTTCTTGATCGTCCGCAGCGGCACCGCCCCGTACATGGAGTACTGCGTCAACGGAAACGCCTCGACGTAGTACGGCTGCGCGCCGCTCAACACCATGCCGTAGTGGTGCGACTTGTGGCAGTTGCGGTCCACGATCACGATGTCACCCGGCTTGCAGACCGCTTGAACAACGATCTTGTTCGAGGTCGAGGTACCGTTGGTGGCGAAGTAGGCCCGCTTCGCCCCAAACGCCCGCGCCGCCATGTCCTGCGCCTTCTTGATGTTACCCGTGGGTTCGAGCAAGCTGTCGAGCCCGCCGGTCGTCGCCGACGATTCAGCAAAGAAGATATTGGTGCCATAGAACTGGCCGAAATCCCGGATCCAGTTCGACCGGAACACCGACTTGCCACGCGCGATCGGTAACGCGTGGAAGGTGCCGATGGGCCGTTGCGCGTACTTCTTCAGGTTGTCAAAATACGGCGTCTCGTACCGGTCCTGAACGCCATCGAGGATGGACAGATGAATCTCCATCGGCTCTTCGATGTGGTGAAATACCCGCCGGATCGGATCCAGTGCGTCGCTCCCAGCCACCGCTTCTGCCCGGCGATCGGAAAGCAGATAGATGTCGAGTTCAGGCCGGCACTTCTTGATGGCCTTGGCCAAAGCCGTGGCCAGCGCGCCCGGCTCAATACTCGTCCGGTCCAGCGTTAGGTGCCGCCCGAGAAACACCTGCAAATCCGGCATCTCCACGCGGGACTCGTATTGGAAGCCGTCCACGATCACGACCGCTTGCAGATTATCATTCGCCAGCACCGCGAGCGCGGCGTCCTCGAAACTGCCGGCCTGAATCACTTCATAGTGAAACGGATCTTCCGCACGACGCATGCGCTTCATGTCCGCTCGCGCCCGCTCCCAGGTGACGGGGTCGGCTGGAGTGACGACTAGCACTTCAAAATTTGGCTTCTGCGCCTCCCCCGTCTCCACGTCTGGCGGCAGGGCCTTCTCCAGCGGCCGCGCGGTGCTTTCGGCTGCGGCATCCCAGGCGTATTCGCTCCGCCGGTAATTGCCCGAGAGTAGCGCGCCGGAGACTTTCTGCACGAGCCGCGCGAAGATCGCGGCGTCCCGCTGCGCCAGGGCTTCGCTGAGGGCGGTCAGCAAATAAGAGCCCGGATACGCCCAGCATTGTTCGAGCCGGCTGATGGTTTGGAACAAACCGGCAGCCGCGGTTCGCTGACTCTCGGCCTTGTCGCCTTGCGCGGTCGCCCACGCGCGGCTCAACGCGTGCAACTCGCGCCATTGGTCGGTGCGGTTGACCGCCGCCGCGAAGATGGGGGCCAGATCCTGATTGCGAGGTTCGTCTGCGTTTGCGTTTGTACTCATGGTTCTGTTCGGTTTCGAGGTTGGGGCAGGTTTCATGATTCTAAGTTGATTGAGGCGGGCGCGGGATAGCATTGCCCTGCCAGAACGGCATCCACTGCCGCCAGCAACTCCCTGGCAATCGCGCGCTTGAGGACAAAACCGTCCGCCCCGGCCGCCAGCGCCGCGTGGCGGACACTGGGTTCATCGTGGACACTGAGCAGGATCAGCTTCAGGTCGGGACCAACAGACCGCAGCCGTGGCAGCCAGTCGAGTTCCTCACCCGGCGCCAGCGAAAGGTCCACCACGGCGACCAAGGGCTGAAGGTGACGGACGCTCTCCAGCAAGGAGGTTTCGTCGGCCACCATCACCACCGCGTCAAAAGCCGTCTCCAGCAGACCGCGAATGCCTTCGGTCAGACCGTGATGCCGATCGGCCAGAACCACGCATTTAACGAGCTCCGATTTCATGATCGAGCTTCCTTTGCCTGCTGATTTTCGCGCCGCGACATAGCGAACCCAGTAACGGTCATGGGGAAATTCTGGCGAAAGGCGGGACCGCTTTGACCTCGCAAAATTACCAGTCCGGCGCTAGTAGAATTACCAGTGACGCGAAACGGACTGAGTGGGGGAAAGGAGGTGGAGAACGGGCAGCAAGCAGTCGCCAGTAATCTGGAGGGGACCGAGGCGAACGACCCGCTCAGAGGGCAGCGATACCGTGCTTGAGGGCGAAGTGAACCAGTTCGGCGTTGGTGCGCAAATTCAGCCGCTCCATCATCTGGTATTTGTGGAACTCCACCGTGCGCGCCGAGACCGTGAGCGCAGCGCCAATTTCCTTGGCCGAACGGCCTTCGGCCAGCAATTGGAGAATCTCCCGCTGGCGCGGTGTGAGCGCCGCCACCGGGTCGGCGACCTGAGCCGACTTGCCTTTCATAACTCGCAAGACATCGCCCGCCACCGCCGGACTGACATAAGTCTTGCCGTCCAGAGCTGAGCGGATGGCCATGGTCAGTTCGGCCGGGGCGGAATGTTTGAGCACGTAGCCAGATGCCCCCGCTTCGAGCGCGCGCCGGGCATAAGCCGTCTCCGGGTGCATGGTGAGAAAGACGACCCGCACCCGCGCATCCGCTTGCTTCAACTGCACCAAGGCGTCAATGCCGTTGAGGTGCGGCATGGTGATATCGGCCACGATGACGTCGGGTCGCAGTTGACGCGCGGCTTCGAGCAGGGCGCGGCCATCCTCGACCACCCCCAGCAATTCGAACTCGGCGCTGAGCAGACTCTTCAAACCTTCGGCCACCAAACGATGGTCATCGGCCAACAAGATGCGGGGGCGCTTCAATTGGCTCATGCGGACGGTCCTTTCAAGGGCACCCAAGCCACGATGGTAGTGCCCTGGCCGGGCGCGGTTTCAATATCGAGTTCGCCCTCCAGCAAGGCGATTCGCTCGCGCATGCTCGCCAGGCCGAGGCTGGGGCGCGCTTGCTGGAGTGCCGGTAGGAAACCGATCCCGTCGTCGTGAACGGCCAATTGCAGACCGTCGTCCAGAACTCGCAGCGAAACCTGGACTGTGCGAGCCCGGGCATGACGCACCACATTCTGCAACGCCTCCTGCGCCACGCGAAACAGGCAGAGCGCAGGATCAAGCGGGACAATGGCCGGCGGCTTCAGCAGGTCCACGTCAACGCGGACACCCTCCCGCTGCGCGAACCGTTCGCACTCCGCCTTCAGGGCCTCGACCAGGCCGAGGTCCTCGAGCACCGAGGGGTGCAGCCGATACGAAAGCGCGTGAATGTCTTCGCTCAATTGGACCAAACCTTCACGGATCGAACGCACCGTTTCCGCGGCCAAGGTTCCGACGGCGGCGGGTTCCACGCGGCCCGCGTCAATGGCGAGGCGGGCCAACCGCTGCGTGAGGTCATCATGCAACTCGCGCGCGAGCCGGGCGCGCTCCGCCTCATGGGCGCGGATCAGCCGCCGGCTCAGATCCTGCATCCGACCTTCGGTTTGCTTGCGCTCGGTGATGTCCAGGGTGACGCCCATCAAGTACTTGGGCTCCCCCGAGCTTCCGCAACGCACACGCCCGCGCGAGAGCATCCAGCGCACGCGGCCATCCGGCCGGACGGCGCGGTATTGCATCTGGCCTTCGCTTCGGGACTGCACCATTGTCCGTACCGTCTCGCGAACCGACGGCTGATCGTCCGGATGCACCAGACCCAAAAAGCGCTCAAACGTGACCTCTTCGCTTGGAGTGAATGCGAACAACTCCCGGGTCATATCGGTAAGCCAGAACCGATCGGTGGCCAGGTTCAAGCTCCACAGACCCACCGCCGCCGCATCCGCGGCCAGGCTCAGGCGGGCTTCGCTTTCACGCAAAGCCTGGTCGGCGTCCTTGCGCGCGAGCGCATTGGCGAAGATCTGCGCGACGAGTTGCAGCCGTTGAACCAGCGCCTCCGACCAACGGCGCTCCGTCCGCGTGTCATTGAAGTTCACACTGCCGAAAACGCGGTCTCCACCTACCGAGACCGGAATCCTCAAGGCGGACTTGATGTCGTAGTGGTCCCAGACCTCCCGGTCCCGTGCGGCCTCGGCCGGCAAGTCGGCCAGCGAAGAAACAGCCACGGTTTTCCCGGCCAACACTTGACGCTGACACCATGGGAAATAATCCTGCGCGTCCATCGTCTGAGTCACCGGCGGACCACCCAAGGGACGATATAAATGGGTCAGGGTGAGCATCCACGGATTGTCGGGCCGCCACTGCCACAGCGTCGCCACATCCAGGCCCAGGGCATCGCAGACCCGGCGCTGCGCGGCCTGAATCTCGGGATCCACCTGGTCGGCGGGAAGGTTGATGAACAGGACGACAGGTCGGCGATCAGCGTTGCCATTGCCTGGTCTTCACGTCGCTTGGCCCGGCTGACAAGCAAGCCGACGATCAGCGCCGTCTGCAGGCAGCAGAACACCACGACCCCAATTATATGCCATCGGTATTGCTCCCAAAATGTCGGTTCACGAAACTCGATCACGCTGCCGGGCGGCAGTCGGTCCAGGCTGATACCCCAGCGGGTTAGTTCGCGCCAGTCATACGTCGGCGGGGATGGACCAATGATCTCCGGCGGGATGTCTGCCGCTCGCTCGCCACGCAGGATCCGAATGGCAGCCTGAGCCGCCAGCATCCCCACCTTGACATCCTGATACAGCCGGCCTCCGATCGCTCCCCGGCCCAGTTGGCTGGTGAAGCAGCCGAAGACCGGCGCATTCGCGGCCCGGTGAATGGCTTCGAAGGCTTCATAGCCATCATACGGCACCCGGTCGGCGTCCATGAGCAGCAGGTTGATAACGATGAAAGAACGCGGTGGCAGCTGGTGAACCCGCTCCTGCATTTGCTGGAGCGACAAGTTGTCCAGCCAGGAGAACCCCAGGCGATTCGTAAAAGTCTGCCACTCGCGCCGGAATTCACCGGCCCAAAACTTCTCGAGGGGAGAGACGCCGCACACGAACACGATGTTGGTGGTGGCCGGTTGGAGCTGCAGAATGTCCTCGATGACCCCCGGCAGGTCAGCTCTCACCGTGACCAGGGTCGCGTCAGTCTTGAGGGCGTCTGGTGGCACCCGGCGCGGGTCGGCGCCCATGAATAAGATCGGCGTTTCGGCAAAAAGCCTTTCCCGGTGTTGCGCCGCGAAGCTGACCGCCGGCGCCCCGACCGGCACCACCAGGTCAACGGGCGAACCGGCAAACCGCTGCTCGAGGAAATCCGCCAAGGGCTTCTCGAATCCGGGGTTTGGGAATCGGGCCATGTCCAGCGGCACTTCGTAGATGTCCACCGGCTGGTCGAGTTCGCGCGCCAGCGTGGTCCGGAAAGCAGAAACACCAATACTAAACGGCGCGACATCGCGTCCGAACGAGTCCAAAATCAGCACTCGCTTTGGCGTGGCGGCCGAGGCGCCGAGCGCGGCGAAGGTCAAAAGCAGCGTCCCCAGCCTGACCCGGCTCCGGCGCGAGACCAAAAACCATGCCATCGCAAATTGTCGCAGAACACTAACCGCACTCTCAGTAACGTTTTCCCGCACCGAATCAACGCGACCTAGCACCGCTTGCTGCGTATCGGCAAGCGACTCCTCGAACCGCAGGCACTCTTCCAGTTCCAAGTGGAGGATGGAGTCGTTCGGATTCATTGTGCCATTACCATCATCGGGTGACGTCAGGCTAGTCAGAAGGCGATCCGCAGCTAAGTCCCAATTCGACACGACACCGGCAATCGGCGCATTTCAATTTTTGAGCGGGCAGTGGAGGCCGGTTCGGGTAAAAGGGAGTCATGAATGCAATCTGTTTGTCTGCTCCGGTCTGTTCCTGTGGTCGGCCGCATGGTCCCCGTGCGCTGCCGGTGATGGCGGCGGAACTGGCGGTGAACCTGGAACAGGCCGCACGGCGCGGGTGCGCCGGAGCGGCGAGGAACCTCAGCACCGGCACTGGGTGTGGACGGGCACGGTGTTTCGGCTCGATCAGCGTAGCCGCACCGCAGGCGGGCGGCCGGGACCGTTCTGGAGTCAACGCAGTGATGAAGCCCTGCTGTCCTTGGAATTGTTTTGGCGCAATGATTTGGCACCTGCTCTTCCCACACACCGCTTTCAACCCTGCACGAAACTGAGTTGCGCGCCGCCCGCTATTCACACTGGAAAATGACTGGCGCAATCGGGCGGCAGACCGTTGAATGGATAAAAGGCGGTCATTGCGCCGCAAGAAAAGATTGAAGATGAACAAGCCATCCATCCAGTGAAGCTCATACATTCCTACCTTCTCTACCTCATGGCCGTGCTGTCGTGCTGCCACGGCACGCAGGTGTCTGCCGCGGCGGAAAACCCGCCCAACATCCTCTTCATCCTCGCCGATGACATGGGGTATTCCGACCTCGGCTGTTACGGCGGCGAGATTGAGACGCCGCATCTCGATTCGCTGGCGCGGAACGGCCTGCGGTTCACCCAGTTTTACAACACCGCCCGTTGCTGGCCCACGCGCGGTGCGCTGCTCACCGGTTATTACGCCCAGCAAATTCGTCGCGATGCGTTGCCCGGCGTGGCTGGCGGCGGCCAAGGTGTGCGACCGAACTGGGCACGGTTGCTGCCGGAGTGGCTCCGAACCGCAGGCTATCGCAGTTATCATAGCGGCAAGTGGCACGTGGACGGCGACGTGCTCGCGGGTGGCTTTGACCGCTCGTTGCACACCAGGAATGACGGCAATTTTTTCACCGCCAAGGGTAATTTGCTCGACAATCAGCCCATCACGCCCGCGGCCGATGAGTCGGATTATTATGTCACCACGGCCACGGCCGACCATGCGATCGAGTGCTTGAAGGACCACGCGGCGAACCATGCGAGCAAGCCGTTCTTTCAATATCTCGCGTTTCTCGCGCCGCACTTCCCGCTGCATGCCCTGCCGCAGGACATCGCCAAGTATCGTGACAAGTATCTTGCCGGCTGGGAAGTCATGCGCGAGGCGCGCTTCCGGCGGCAAAAGGAAATAGGCATCGTCAACACCGCGCTCTCGGAATTGGAGCGCGAGGTCGGCCCGCCGTACGCCTTTCCCGACGCGATGCTCCAAATCGGGCCGGGTGAAGTGAACCGTCCTTTGCCGTGGAGTGAACTGACGGAGGAACAACGCCGTTTCCAAGCCACGAAGATGGCCATTCACGCCGCGATGATTGATCGCATGGACCGGGAGATTGGCCGGGTGATCGCACAACTCAAGGCCATGGGCGCGTTCGAGAACACGCTCATCCTGTTCGCCTCTGACAACGGCGCGAGCGCCGAGATCATGGTGCGTCACGGTGGACACGACCCGCAAGCTGCGCCGGGCAGCGCCGCGAGTTATCTCTGTCTCGGCCCCGGTTTTTCGAGCGCGGCCAACACGCCGTTCCGCCGCCACAAGACCTGGGTGCATGAAGGCGGCATCAGCACGCCGTTGATCATGCATTGGCCGCGCGGCATCAGCGCGAAGAACGAACTGCGCCACACGCCCGCGCACGTCATTGATTTCGTGCCCACGGTGCTGGAACTGGCCGGCATCCAGAAGCCCGCCGAGTGGAAGGGCGAGCCGATTCCGCCTGCGCCGGGAAGGAGTCTCGTGCCCGCCTTCGCCAGGGACGTCGTCATTTCCCGCGATTCACTGTGGTGGCTGCACGAAGGGCATCGCGCCGTCCGCGTCGGCGATTGGAAACTCGTCGCGGCCAAAGGCGATCCCTGGGAGCTTTATGACTTGAAAAGCGATCGCGCCGAGCAGCGCAATCTGGCCGCGCAAATGCCCGAGAAGGTCAAGGAACTCGAACGTGCCTGGCAGCAACAGACTGACAACTTCACCACGCTCGCGAGGAAAACGCTGGCCAGCCCTCCTCAACCCAAGGCCAAAGCGAAAGCCCAGCAGTGAAGCGACTACGCCCAAACATGAAACGTGTCCTCATATTCACACTGGCGTTCTGCTTTGTGTCTTTGGCCGTTTGTCGGCCTACATTCGCGGCGACCACGCGGCCCAACGTTTTGTTCATTGCCATTGACGATCTGCGGAACGACCTGGGCGCCCTGGGCGCAGCACACGCGCGGACGCCGCAATTGGATGCCTTCGCGAAAACCGCCCGCCTGTTCAGTCATCACTTTGTGCAAGTGCCGACCTGCGGGGCATCGCGGTGCGCGTTGTGGCGCGGGCGTTATCCGACCCTGCCCGCGCACGTCGGCAACAATGGCATCCGCGATACGCAGGCTGAGTGGGCGGGACGGAGCCTGCCGGCGCTGTTCCGACAAAACGGTTATCGCACGCTCGCGCTCGGCAAGCTGACGCATCACCCCGGCGGTCGGACCGGCAAAGATTGGGGGGAAGGTCCGGAGGAACTGCCGGGTGTGTGGGATCGTTCCTGGATTCCCGATGGTCCGTGGAAGACACCGCTGGCCATCATGCATGGTTACGCCAACGGCGTTGCGCGGCAGTCCGGTCAATCACCGCCCTGGGAAGCGCACGACGGCCCGGACGAATCCTATCCCGACGCGTGGATCGCTGCCGAAGCAATCAAGACGCTCAAGGAACTGGCAGCGCAACCGCAACCGTGGTTTTTTGGCGTGGGCTTTTTCAAACCGCACCTGCCATTCGCCGCGCCGAAACGCTGGCACGATTTGCACGCCGCGGGCGTTACCGAATTGAAACCCGAGGCCGCCGCCAGACCATCCTGGCCCTCCGGCTGGCACGGTAGCGGCGAGTTTCGCGGCAACTACGGCCACGCGGGTCGCGATCCGCAGACCGACCCGGATTACGCGCGCCTGCTCCGCCGCGCTTACGCTGCGAGTGTCAGCTACATGGACGCGCAAGTGGGCCGCGTGCTGACGGCCTTGCGCGAAACCGGACTGGAGGACAACACCATCGTCGTGGTTTGGAGTGATCACGGTTTTCTGCTTGGGGAACACGCGATCTGGGGCAAACACGCGCTCTACGAGCACGCGCTGCGCTCGCCGCTGCTGATCCGGCATCCCGGCCTGGCGCAACCGGGCAAGACCAGTACCGCCATCGTTGAAACCGTGGACCTTTTTCCCACGCTGGCTGAACTCTGCCGGCTGCCACTCCCGTCGGAACTGGATGGTCACAGTCTGTGGCCGCAGTTGCGTGATCCACTTGTGCCGTCAAGGAAACCGGCGCACGGCTTCTGGACCGGTGGTCAACGCACGTTGCGCACCGACCGCTGGCGGCTCATTGTTCAACCGGGGAAAGAGGGCAACGCGCCGCGCGTCGAACTGTTCGACTATCTCACCGACGCGTACGAAACTCGGAATCATGCCGCGGAACAGCCCGAAACCGTGCGTGATTTGATGGCCCGACTGGATGCTATTCCGCTGCCTGCCTCTTTCACCCCCCGCCCCAATGCGCCCGCCGCACCATAACTGTTCCCCATGAAACGAACCTTCCTCCTCGCCGTGCTGCTGTCGGTATTTGGAGCGCAGACTTTTGCGGCCGGCAAACCCAACGTCATCATCTTCCTCGTGGACGACATGGGCGTGATGGATACGTCCTTGCCGTTTCTCACCGACGCGGGCGGGCAACCGCAGCGCTATCCGCTCAATGATTTTTACCGCACGCCGAACATGGAGCGGCTCGCGGCGCGAGGCATCCGCTTCAATCAGTTTTGCGCGATGAGTGTTTGCTCACCGACGCGCATCTCCATTCTCACGGGCCAGAATGCCGCGCGGCATCGCACGACCAATTGGATCAATCCGGATCAGAATAATGCCGGCCCGTCCGGTCCGCCCGATTGGAATTGGCAGGGCCTGAAGCCGGGCGATGTCACCCTGCCGCGGCTGCTGCGGGCCGCCGGCTACCGCACGATTCATGTCGGCAAAGCTCATCTTGGTCCCCGTCAATCCGAAGGCGCAGAACCGACGAATCTTGGTTTCGACATCAACGTGGGCGGATGTTCGATTGGCCAACCCGGGAGTTATTACGGCGCGCGCAACTATGGCCATACCGGGCCGCGCACCTCGCACGCCGTTCCGCATCTGGAAAAATATCACGGCACGGAAACGTTCCTGACCGAAGCATTGACGCTTGAAGCCAGCGCGCACATTGCCGCCGCAGTAAAGGAGGGTAAACCATTCTTTCTCCAGCTCGCGCACTACGCGGTGCATGCGCCGTTCGAGTCGGACCCGCGCTTTGCCGCGCACTACAGGGACTCCGGCAAATCCCCCCAGGCGCAGGCCTTCGCCACATTGATCGAAGGCATGGATAAGTCTCTGGGCGATCTGTTGGATCACCTCGATGCGCTTGGCGTGGCGAACAACACGCTGATCTTTTTCCTCGGCGACAACGGCAGCGACGCACCGCTTGGCCACCAGCACGAGGTGGCTTGCGCCGCCCCGTTGCGCGGCAAGAAAGGCGCGCATTACGAAGGCGGCATGCGCGTGCCCTTCATCGCCGCGTGGGCCAGAGCCGATAGCAGCAACCCGCATCAGAAACGACTGCCCATTCCGGCCGGGGCGATTCAGCCGCAACAGGCGGCGGTGCCGGATTTGTTTCCAACCATCGTCGCCCTCGCCGGCGCCAAATCGCCGCGCGATCACGTCGTGGATGGCGCGCGACTGGAACGGTTGCTGACCGGCAGGCGCGATTCCCGTCGCGCCGAGAGCTTTCTCATGCACTATCCGCACGCGCCGCATCGCAGCGATTATTTCACCAGCTATCGCGAGGGCGACTGGAAAGTCATCTATCACTATATCCCCTCGGAGGTTTCTGAAGGTTCGCACTATCAACTCTTCCACCTGGCGCAAGATCCGTTTGAATCGCGGAATCTTGCGACCTCGCATCCGGGGGAATTGCGCCGCATGATGAAACGCCTCATCGTCAGCCTGGAGATACATCGCGCGCTGTACCCCATGGCGGAAGACCGTATCACACCGCTCAAACCCAAACTGCCATGAGTTTGCCCCGCGCCGTGGATCAACGGGTTCGGAAACCACAAATTTCATTCACTGCGATGAAACACCTCATTCTCCTCTCGTCATTGCTCCTGATACATTCCGACCTGACGGGCAAGCCGAACTTCCTGCTCATCTTCACCGACGATCACGGCTATGGCGATGTCTCGACTTATGGCGCGTCCGACGCCCGCACGCCGAACATTGATCGGCTGGCGACGGAGGGAATGTTGTTCACAACCATGCGCGCGAATTGCACGGTCTGTTCGCCGTCGCGCGCGGCGTTGTTGACCGGGCGTTATGCGGATCGGGTCGGTGTACCGGGCGTCATTCGCACGCATCCGGAAAACTCGTGGGGGCACTTCAATCCCAAGGTGCCGACGCTGGCCGATGAATTGAAGCGCGCCGGTTATCACACCGCCATCGTGGGCAAATGGCATCTGGGCCTCGAATCACCCAACACCCCCAACGAGCGCGGCTTCGATTTCTTCCACGGTTTTCTCGGCGACATGATGGACAGTTACACGAACCATCTGCGTCACGGCCTCAATTACCTCCGCCGCAACACCGAGGTCATCGAAGCGCACGGCCACGCCACGGATTTGTTTTCCGATTGGGCCGGCGCCTATCTGCGGGAACGCGCGCAGCGAAACGACCAGCCGTTCTTCCTCTATCTTGCCTACAACGCGCCGCATTTCCCCATCGAACCGCCGGCCGACTGGTTCGCCCGCGTCAGGCAACGCGCACCGCGACTCGACGAGAAGCGAGCGAAGAACGTCGCCTTCGTCGAGCATCTGGATGACCGCATCGGGCGGGTGCTGGCGGTGCTGAAGGAAACCGGGCTGGAGCGCAACACGCTGGTCGTCTTCACCGCCGACAACGGCGGTTCGCTGCCGCACGGGCAGAACAACGATCCCTGGCGCGATGGCAAGCAAAGTCATTATGACGGCGGCCTGCGCGTGCCGTTCATGGCCCGCTGGCCCGCGCACATCAAACCCGGCTCGCGCAGTGACTACGCCGGACTGGTGTTCGATTTGTTCCCCACATTCCTCGAACTGGCCGGCCGCCCACGCGACGCCGACCTCGACGCGGTGAGTCTCGTGCCCGTGTTGGCGGGCGGCACGATCACCACGCCGCGCGACCTGTATTTTGTGCGGCGTGAGGGAGGTCATTATGCCGGTAAGAGTTACGAGGCGATCATTCGCGGCGATTGGAAGCTCATGCAAAACGATCCATTCCGTCCGTGGGAACTCTACAATCTCAGAGAAGACCCCCAAGAAAAGAACAACCTTGCCGCCGCAAACGGGCAGAAGGTCAACGAACTTCTCCCTGCCCTGCGCGCGCACATTCAAAGAGGTGGGGCAGCTTCGTGGCAAAAGCCTTCGATCCAATCACCTTGAATCGGCTGCTTGTTCCCTCTTGGATTGGACTGGCCATCCTGGCGGCTTGCCTTGCGAGTTGGTTGGTGAGCTCAAGCATCCGCAGGTTGGGCCGGAGCCACGCGCCGAGGTGACGTGCCTTTCGACCTGGAGCGGCGGCAAATTCGACACGGCGGCAAATTCGACTCGACTTTTTTCAGCACGCACGCTGTTCTCTCACTCAAAACCTCACTTACCCATGAATGCGCAAGTTTCACTCCTCTGGTTAGCGAGCCTCCTGTTAAGCGACTTCGCGCTCGCCGACCAGGCGGGTCGCCGTTATCCCGAAAACGAGCTTCATGCCCAGCCCGCCGTGCGCGTCACCGTCGGCCTGCGCGAGGCGGACATCGTGGGGAACGATAACCGGGCGTTGCAGGCCGCGGTGGATTACGTCGGCAATCTGGGTGGTGGCGTGGTGGAGATCGGCCCGGGCGAGTATCTGATGCGTGACTCGCTCCATCTGCGCAGCCGCGTCACGGTCCGCGGTGCGGGTGAGCGAACGGTGTTGAAGAAGGACCGCGAGTATCGTTCGGCGCTGGCGGCGGATGGCGATTTCGGCGAAGCGGCCATCACCGTGACCGACACGAATGGATTCGCCGTTGGCCGCGGCGTCTATGTGGCCTCGAAATCCCAGCGCAATTTCCACGGAGTCTGTGCCACCATTCTCAACGCCCGGAGCCATTACTTCACCCTCACCCGCCCTATGAACGCGGATATCATGGTGGCCGACGGGGGATTTGCCGCGACGGTCTTCCCGGTCATCAGCGGCTACAGTATTCAGGACGCGCGCGTGGAAAACCTGACCGTGGATGGCAACCGCGCCGAGAATCCGACCCAGGTTGATGGCTGTCGCGCGGCCGGCATCTTCCTTTATCGCGGGGATCATTGCATCATCGCCAACTGCATCGTGCGCGACTACAACGGCGATGGGATCAGCTTCCAGCAATCAAACGACGTGAAGGTGGAAGGCTGCGTGGTCGAGCGTTGCGCGGGCTTCGGACTGCATCCCGGCAGCGGGTCGCAGCGGCCCTCGGTGAAAAACTGCCGCGCCGTGGGGAACGAGAGCGACGGTTTCTTCTTTTGCTGGCGCGTGCGCGGCGGCGTGGCGGAAGGCAACTGGCTGGAGAATAACGGCGGCTATGGCATGTCCATCGGCCACAAGGACAGCGACAATTTCGTCCGCAAGAATGTGATCATTGGCAACAAGCGGGGCGGCGTTTATTGGCGCGCCGAGAGCGAGCCGATGGCGGCGCACCGGATCACGTTCGAGGAGAACACCGTCCGCGACAATGAAGGCTGGGGGCTGTTCGTGGATGGCGCCACGCAAGGCACAATCATCCGCCGTAACTCGATCAAAGACACCGGCAGCGGCAAGCAAAGGATCGGGGTCCGCATTGGGAAACGGGTTGGCCAAGTGATCATGGAGGAAAACACCGTGAAAGCCGAGACTGACGTGCGGGACGACCGACCGCGACGGCCATGATCTCCGACTTTGACGGCGGTCGGTTTGACGAGCTTGAATCAGTTCCGCAAAAGTCCCCGCCAACCGGTCAACGGCGCGGCTTCAACTGGAGGTAATCCAGGCCGAACATGTGTCGGCGGATGGCCTTGTCATTCGAGCCGACGATTTCGACCTGCAATCGGTTGGCGCCCACCGGGAGTTGAAAGGTGCCGAGCACCAGCGGATCGTGCGCCACCACCTCGTGGTATCGGTCAAATCTCCGAGCCGGACCGTCGTTGACCGACACCGCCACGACGCCGTAGTCGTTGGCCTTGGTCAGATTGGCCACCACCTCGTAGTTCCCTGCCTTTGTCACCTCGAATTCCAATTCCAGGCGATCCCCGACCTTGGCATCGCGCCACCAAACCTGGGAATCGTTACTCCAACGGTGCTCCGGAAGATCCTGGATCTCCAAAATGCCGCCGGTCATCTGTAACTTCTTCAAGCTCTCCCCTTCGAGAGCATTCGGTGCCCGAAAGACCTCCACCACGTCCGACCGTACCAGCGCCACGGGCAGGGCCGCCGTTTCGAGATCGGGCTTTACGTTCCACGTCGCTCCCGGACGGGCATACCAAAACGCGGTCGGCGCGAAATTCACAACTGTCCGGTGCCAATGCCACAATTCCATGTCGAACTTCAACGAACTGTTGAAGGGAATCGCGTCCAGCGACCGGTAACGGCTGTTCACCGAGAATCCCGGCCGGAAATTGCCGGCCCCGGAGGGCTGAGCGTGGAAAGGCGCCTGGAAGAATTCCGGCCGACACCAGGCGTAACCATAATAGTCCTCCGTACCCGTGCCAAAATGTGACGGGAACGACTCGCCATCCACATAGATCTTCTCGTCCCCTTCGCCCCACCAGGCCGCGGCCCCGTTGAAGATCGCCAGCGTATCCCCGACGTACACCCCCTGGCCTTTCACCGTGACATAATTGACGTCAAACGCGCCGTCGCCCGGACGGGACGCTCCCGTCCGAAACGACGGCACCTTCGTCTGCTGATGCCAGGCAGCGTGGAAATACAGGGATCGTTCATCCCATTTCCAGTTGCCCATTTTCGCTTTTCCCTCAACCACGTTGACCGGTTCGCCGGCCAGGTTGATCAGACTGATTTTGCACTCGCGTTGGAAGGGCATGACCCACCGGCAACGCATCTCACCGTCGGCCGTCACCTCGGTGTACCAAGTACAGTGCGGTGCGGAACGATAGCCGCGTCCGAAGAAATCACCGACCGGGCACCAGATTGTGCGTTGGCCATCGAAGCTGATCTCCAGAATCGTTGAGCGCAGCGCCTGCGGCTGGTTCTCCGCCTGGAGGTTGATGGTCAGTTCGCGAATGGCGCCGGGTCGGTCAACGATTACGGTGCGCGTCTTCCCGGCTTCGAGCGGGCCGGCAAAGCTAACCTCAGTCAGGCCGTCCACCTTTCCCGTCGCCGGATCGAGCAGGCGTGTCTGCACCGCATTGAGTTTCTCCCGATGATCTCCCAGTTGCTTCATGGAAAACGATTCGACCGAAGTCCCCTCCGCGTAAGTCCGGTAGTTGATTTGATAGTACAAGGCCTCGCCGCGATGCGCGCCAGGGTCAATGGGAACCTCCGTCTCGTAAGTAATCTTGCAGTGGCGCGCATAAGGAATGGGCAGATAGAGATTATGTCCGCGTTGCCCGTATTGCGTCTCGGGTGATACGCCTTGCGCAAGCGGTCCGTGGCAAAGTGCCCCACCATCCAGGATGCTGGAGATCGAGCCGGCAATCGCCGGTTCGGGTGCGTCATCGAGATAGAATCGCAGTGTGCCGTCGGAGAACGGTTGCATGCCCTTTTCTCCGTGCGGACCGTGCCAGGTTGCCCAAAACCGGACCACCGCGCCAGGGCCATTGGCGTCCATCAGCACATACTCCTTGCGTCCCCCGCCGCGCTCCTCCACGCGCACGAAGTGGCTGCGATCCATGTTGGCGAACCACCCCGGCTGGTCGGGTGCGACCGACGCGCGATCGTAACTGCTGGCTTGGCGGCACATGTACGCGGGATTGGGAAATCGCGCCAGCACATCACGGTCGGTCATCTCGTCCAGGAGTGATGAGAAACTGACCTTTTGCGCCGGCAGAGTCGCAATTCCGCCACATAGCATGATCAAACCCAAAAACACTGGAGGGAGGATGCTGACTGAAGTTCTGTCGTTCATGGCAAATGTCTCCTGTAGCGAGTTCATCGTGAGGGGAGTAACGGCCGGACGCACAAGCCAGTCAAGCGGTTTTTCCGCGTCCGTGATTGACGCGGCCAAGCGAGTTGCTGTTACAGTTCACGGCATGACGGCGACACTCACTTCCACCTTGGGATTCTGGATGTTGGCTTTGGTCACGGCCTGGCCGGCAACGATTGCGGCGTCAGCCGGCGGCCCATCCTCCGGCGCTTCACTCACGCTGGCGTTCGAGTCGCCGCACTGGTTGGCCATCGGCGGTTCGCATCTGCCGGGCGGGGAGATTCGCATCAATTACCTGGAAGCCTACTGCCGCGCGGGGTCAACCGATGCCGACTGGGTGCAGCACACCGTCGTTCCGCACCGCGCCGAGCTGATCGCGCTGAGTGAGGACCGCCGCAGCCTTCGACTGCGCGATACGCTGGCCGACGGGGTGGTCGTCGAGCACTCCATCACGGCGAAACCCGATGAAGTGGAATTCCAACTGCGCGCGCACAATCCCGGCCCGGCGCGCTCCGAGGCGCATTGGGCGCAGCCCTGCGTCCGGCTGGCCGCGTTCACCGGCTTCGACGCGCAAGGTCCGAACCTCGATGATTACCTGCCCAAGTGTTTCCTCTTCTTAAATGGCAGGCTCACGCGGCTTTCGGAGGTGCGTCCGTGGGCGAAGGAGGCCCGTTACATTCCCGGCCAGGTGTGGGCCGCTCCCGGCGTGCCACGCACCGATGTGAACCCCCGTCCGCTGAGTGCGCTCCAGCCTGACAACGCTCTGATCGGCGCGTTCAACCGAGATGAGAGTCTGATCTTTGCCACGGCGTGGGAGCCCTATCAGGAATTGTTCCAGGGAGTGGCCCGGTGTCTTCATTCCGACCTCCGCCTCGGCGGCCTGCAACCGGGTGAAACGAAACTGATTCGTGGCAGGGTTTATCTCGTGACCAACGACGTGCCGGCGCTGCTGGCGCGGTACGCCAGGGATTTTCCCGAACACCAGTCGAGCGGGACGCGCGCGGCCGCGACCGAGCCAACGCCTTCGACTCGGGCGGTGGCATTTTATTATCCCTGGTATGGCAATCCCGAGACCGATGGGCGTTACGCCAACTGGAATCACGCGGTCGCCGTGCGCAACGAACCGCCGCGCGCTTTCCCGGGCGGCGACGACATCGGCGCGAACTTCTATCCCGCGCTGGGATGCTACAGCGTCAATGATCCCAAGGTCCTTCGCGAACACGCGCGGCAGTTGCGGCAGGCGGGCGTGGGCGTGTTGTGCGCCAGTTGGTGGGGCAAAGACACCTTCACGGACCGCGCGTTGCCCGGCTTGTTCAAGCTCGCTGAGGAAACCGGCCTGAAAATCAATTTTCACCTCGAGCCGTTCCCGGGCCGCAACGCGCAGACCACCCGCGACGCCATCGGTTACCTGATCGGCAAGTTCGGGGACTCGCCTGCTCTTCATCGCCTGCCGGAACGCGGCCATCGTCCAGTGTTCTTCGTATATGATTCCTACCTCACGCCCGCCACGAACTGGGCGACGATTCTCCAAAAGGATGGCGGACAGACTTTGCGCGGCACGGGCTGGGATGCGGTCGTGATCGGACTGTGGGTCAAGGAGAAGGAACAAGACTTCATGTTGCGGGGAGGGTTCGACGGTTTCTACACCTACTTTGCGACGGATGGGTTCACCTACGGCTCGACCCTCAAGAACTGGCCGAGGCTGGCGCAATGGGCGCGCGAACAGCAGATGCTCTTCGTGCCCTGCGTGGCACCCGGCTACATTGACACGCGCATCCGCCCGTGGAACAACGTCAACACCCGCGATCGCGAAGGGGGCGCGTATTACGACCGGATGTGGTCCGCGGCGCTCGGCGTTTCGCCGGAACTCGTGGGAATAACCTCGTTCAACGAATGGCATGAAGGCACACAGATCGAACCCGCCGCACCCAAACAAATTCCCGGCTTCACGTACCTCGATTACCAGCCTTTGCCACCGGATTACTATCTGGATCGGACGGCATTTTGGATCGGGAAGCTGAAGCACAAATGACTTACGGCAACCTCGCCAGAACCTGAGCGTGGCGGTGTTGCAGGCCAGCCGCTGCCGGCAGGATGAACCTGCGACCGGCTTTCAGCGCAGTCGCGCTCCGCTTGAGGGAAAGAATGCGCGCGGTAATCTTCCTGAACCTCCTGGCCGGTAAAGGGGCGGTCTCTCCGCCTGGCTCCATCCTTCACGCAAGCGGGCTGCCCCGCTTTTCATCTCGCCCAGTCGGCTTGCTGCAACGCTCGGGTCTTTTGCTCCAACTGAAACAACTGGCGGGCATTGCCGTGCAGGATGGGCGGCACCAACTCGATGGCTTCGTCCAGTGACAGCCAGCCTTCTCCCACCAGTTCCCACAACGCCTGCGCGATGCCACGCCGGGCTATGAGCGCGTGGCCGACCACCGGTTCGACCGGAATGTAATCGCCCCCAAACGGAAACAGCTTGTTGGCGGGCGCGGTCAACAAATGCTTCTTGAAATAATCCTTGGCCGCCGTGGGGTTGATGATCCACGCCCAACAGAGGTCCACATGGGCGTTGCTGAAGTGCTTCGCCACGGCGAGCAGTTCTTCGTAGTACGGATAGCAAATGTGCATGAACACAAACTGCGCGTCCGGCCCCAGGCGACACAACTCCGCCGCCGAACCGGCGTTGTTTCGCAGGCGCGCCAGCGGCATGTAATTCTGACCGGCGTAGTAACCCGTGTGTAGTTTCACCGGCAGCCGGTGTGACGTGGCTTGATCCACGGCGAACCAGAACAGGTGATCTTCGAGACGCTTGCGTTCCTCCGCGGTTACGGGATCCTTCTGCAGGACCTTCTGAAAAACGGGTTCCGCCTGCTCCGCCGGCACGCGCGCGTAGTCAATGTCGCGCCGATAAGCGTTCTGAGACTTTACCGCGACGGCGAAGCGCGCGTAACGGTCGAACCACCAGCCGATGACCCCATGCCAGTCCGCCAGGGACTTCACCCGAATCCCCGCGGGCCTGGCGTAGGTGTTGATCTCCGGCCCGGCGAACATACCCACGATGCTGAGGTCCTGCATCAACAGAGTTGGTTGCGCGGACTCCTTGAAAGGTTCGCCCGTCAAACAATTCACCTGACACGACTCGATCCGCGCCACGTTTTGCAGCACTCGCGCATAGAATCCCTTGCGCCGCGTTTGCTCATAGCCGGTCTGTATGGCGCGGACAGTGGCCGACGAAAGCTCCGCCACGCCGTAAAGCTCGCGGATGGCCAGCCGGACGGCCTGGGCATAGCCGGTCTGCTTCACCGCCGGCCAGTGAGGCGCGAGCAAGTTCCACTTGTCCGCCGGGTCCACTTGTGCCGAGAGAAAGCGATCGTGATCCGCCTTCGACATGCCCGCCACGAGCAAATCCGAGTTGAGATAATGACTGAACAACATCGCCCAATCATCGCAGGGCACTCGTGGATGCGTCGCACCTTGGAGACGCTCGTGTTCCTCGATCAAGTGTTCGTGCGTATCCACCAGAGGGGTCGTGAAGACCACTTGCTCCAATCGTTCGCGGGCGTCGGCCGGGCGGGGTGGCGTTGGGGAGCTGGGAACTTCGGCTGCGGTTGCAGGCAACTCCACGCTGCCGAGGGCGAGGACGGAGGTACCCACGGTTCCAAAACCTTGCAGCGCGGCGCGCCGGCTGATCTTGCGCTTGGGCCTGGCAGGCATGGGCGGATCATTGGTCAAAGCCATCCGGTTGGCAAACCCATAAGCCGGCAACGGGAGTTGGGTTTGCGCTACTTGTCCCTCGTGATTTCAACGCCAGGCTTGGTTACAGGCGTGTCGAATGGCGTGGTCGGGGCAACAGGTGGAGCAGAACAGAGCTATCTCGGACGGCGTGAGCAAGTCCAGATCGCCGCGGAGGTCAGTTGGGGTGGCGCATCGGCGCCCAACCGCTCGCGCAACCGCGCCGGGTAACGCGCGGCGGCGGCGGCGGGAAGGGGGAACGGCGTCACTGCGTTGGCGGGTTCTCCAATTCCTTCAGCATCTGCTCAACTGTGAAGAGCAAGCCAGGCACGCGCGTCTCCACCGATTGCCACAGCAAACCGTAATCAATCGCGTCGTAGCCGTGACTCACACGATCACGCATTCCGGCGATGCCGCGCCAGTCCACTTCCGGATACCGCGCCGTCAGTTCCGGTGGCAGACGCTTCACGGCCTCGCCTAGAATTTCCATCACCCGTTCAAACGCCGCCCGCTTTTGCCAGTCGGTAAGGATTTCGGTCAAAGTATTCTGGGCGCAAAGCTGCGTGCTCGGCCAGTTGTCGCAACGTCACCTTTGGATCACGCCTGCTCATAAAGCGTGAACTGCTCGCGCAGAACCTCGTCACGAAAGTACTTGCTCAGGCTGTTCGGAGTATGCAGGTCCACCTTGCGTCCGATGATTGGCGCAAGGTCCTCGTGCCAGCCGAAGAACTCCCAGCCGGGCCGCGCCGTGGGCAGCAATTCCGCCAGCACATCCACGTCGCTGCGCGCCGGGTCGAAGTCATCCCGCAACACCGAACCAAACAGGCTCAACTTGCGGATGCCCCGCGCGCGGCAGAACTCCGCGATCTTCTCGCGGTCAATCTGGATGGGCAATTCGGCGATGCTCATGCGCAAAGTCTCGCCAAAAACCAACTGTCCTGCAACTGTTCAATCCTGTTGGGCAACGTCGTGAGGCCGCGAGCTGTCAGCGGCTGGCCGGCGATGTCCTCGATGGTCTGCGTGGCGATGGGACAGCCTTGTCAGCACGTTGCGGCTGCGAATGGAGGCACACACGCACTCGGCGGTCCGCGCTCCCTTCCTTGCGTCTTGGCGTCATGCGTTATTCGCTTCTGGTGTGGAGGTGCTTTGCTTGGCGACCACAGCATCTGCCGGCTTTACTTCGCGATTCAATCGTTCAACCGTTTCCGGCGTCTGCTGAAGCGTGAAGCCCACGGTCAGCAAGACTGGTTGAATGTGAGTCCGTGAAGTGAGCATGACTGCAAGATCATTCATCACAAGATTGAGTGCCGCGCTTGCGGCGATGCTGCTGCCGATGGTGGCGGCTGGCGGCCCAGATCGAGCATGGTTCGAAGGCGTCCTCGTGGGCATCGAAACCGGCCCGACCGGCGCGCAGTTTGGTCACAGCGACACGAACGATACGCGCTATTGCGCCCGCTTCGATGGGCGCGAGATCGTCCGCCAGGCGGTGGCCGCGCACAGCGAATATCTCGTGCTCTGGGTGCGCGACGGGGATTACGCCTATTACGATTCGAAGCTGCTACCCAGGGCGCCGGGTCTCGGCGGTCGCGATCCGTTGCGCGAAGCGCTCGAGGAAGCCCGCCGCCACAACCTGCCGCTGATCGCGTATTGCGTGGTGCAGCAGGGCGGACATTTTCTCAAGGCGCATCCCGAATGGGAGATGCGCGGGAAGGACGGCCAGCCCCTCGGGCGATTCTGTTACAATTCCGGTTACCTGGAGGCGATGAAGCAAATCCTGGCCGAGCAACTGGCCCACGGCATTGACGGTTTCCACATGGACATGATGGATCAGGGCTTCGGCCCACCCTACGGTTGCTGGTGCGACACTTGCCGCACACTCTTCGAGCAGGAGTTTGGCCAGCCGATGCCCAAGGGCGTCGCCTGGGATGCAGCTTGGGACTTCATGCTGGAATTCCGTTACCGCAGCAGTGAACGCTTCGAGCAGGCGCTTTACCGCCACATCAAATCCATCAATTCGCGCGCCACGGTGGATTACAATTATCACGGCAACCCGCCGTTCAGTTTCGAGGTCGGGCAGCGTCCGGTCCAGCACGCGGGCAACGGGGATTTCATCACCGGCGAAACCGGCGTGTGGGGCTTCAGCCCCCTGACGGTGGGATTGAACGCGCAATTCTACCGGGCCGCCGTGCCCCATCAACGCGTGCAGGTGGCGATGCAACGCGGTGTGCGGATGTATCACGATCAAACGACGCGCCCGCTCCACGATCTCCGCTGGGAATTGCTGACCCTGCTGTCGCACGGCGCGTTCGTCACGGTGGTGGACAAGACCGCTTTCGATGGCTGGCTGGATTCCGTGGCTTACGAGCGCATCGGCGCGGCTTTCAAGGACGCGCAAGCCCGGCGCGCTCACTTTGGTCAGAAACCCGTGGCGGAGGTCGGAATCTACTTCAGCAGCCGCACGCGGGATTGGATGGGCCGCGAACAGCCGGCGAAGTATTTCCAGAGTTTCCAGGGCGCACACAAGGCGTTGGTCTATGAACATATTCCATGGGGCGTGGTGCTGGACGAAAACCTGACGCTGGAATCGCTGAACCGGTTTCCCATCGTGCTGTTGCCGAACGCGGCGATTCTTTCGGACCGCGAAGTGGCGTTGCTGCGGACTTACGTGGAAGGTGGCGGCAAGCTCATCATCACGGGTCAGAGCGGGCAGTTTGATCGCTTGGGCCGGCCGCTCACGGAATCCGCGTTGAGCGAGTTGATGGGCGCGAAGGTGAAGGGCCGGTTGGAGTCGTTGGACAATTGGGTGAAATTCCCGGCCAACGAAGTCCCGGGAAGTGGAACAGCTCCTTCCTTCGCAACCGTGTCCACGAAGCTGCCGGCTGGGAAGGTGTCGAACTCGGCTGAGGCTTTTCACCGCGGTAGCCCCGCCGAGTGGCCCTTCCTGGTCAAAGGCCCGGCTTCGATTTACGAGCCGACCACCGCAATAGGCGTCGGTGAGTTACTGAAACCCCACCGCACCACGCGCCAGCTTGAAGGCAAGGAAGGTACGGAATGGCCGATGAGCGCCGACAGCCCGGTCGGCCCGGCGATCCTGCTCAACCACGTCGGCATGGGTACGGTGTTGACCTTTGCCTGTTCACCGGACTTCGCCACCGCCAGCGAGCATCACATCGTCGAGGCCCGCAAACTGATCGCCAACGCTGTCCGCTTTCTCAGTCCGACGCCGCGAATTCGCATCCACGCACCGACCACGGTGGAAGCGGTGGTCACGGATGATCCGGCGACGCGGACGCTGCGCGTGCATCTGCTCGGCTACAACTCGCCTCCCCAGACCACGCCCGCGAAGGACCGGCCTTTCGTGCTGCCCGGCCTGATCGAAGACTTGCCGCGCTATAAGGCCACGCTCGAACTGGGTCGTGATCTCAAGAGCGCGAAAACTTTCAACAGGTCCACCAAAGTCCAGCGCCGCGGAAGGGTCGTTAATCTGGAGGTTGAGGACATTCACGAAGTGGTGATCTTGAAGTACTGACTGCTCTCAAATGCACTCTCTGGCTCGCAAACTTGTAATGCTTTGCCTTTTGGGTGCCGGCTTCGCCCAATCGGCAGCGCTCGACCTGGCCGGCCTCACGCTCACGCCGCACGTGCAATCCACCGAACTGCGCTACCGGCGGGAACCGGATTTCAGCCTCGGCGCGCGGGTCGAGCTGTTTCTCCGCCACGCCGGTCGGGAGGAGTTGCGTCTGTCGCCGGATGCCGCCATCCGATTGCGTGGCAAATCGCCAGAGGCACTGCTGGCCGCGGGTGAATGGACCTGGCACGATTTCCCCAGCGCGTGGACCAATCAACCGCTCGTGCTGCCGCCGGGGGCGCTCACGGTGTGGACGTTCAACGGCAAACGCGCGCCGTGGGGCGTGGGCACGAGCGCGACGCTGGCCGTGCCGGGCGCGGAACTGAAATTCGACCTCGCCGAGCCGCGAACGTGGCTTTCCGCCGTTACGTTCCTGGGCGACCCGACGAATCCCGTTCCCGATGCGCTGATTTTTCACGTCGTCAATCGGACAGCCGGGCCGTTGCGCGTGGAGGCGTGCCGGTTGTGGCTGCCGGAGAACAACGTTTCGTGGCGGGCGTTGCGGCCGCAAGCGTGGTTCACCAACCTGAACACTTTCCCGGCGGACGCGGTGATTCCCGCCGGAGAACGTGGCGGCGCGCGCATCCAGACCGGACCATTGCCGTTGACCTACACGGCGGTCGAAGTGCGGGTGCGCGACGCGGCCAACGAGCCGCTGACGCTGTGGGCGCATCTGCGCATCAAGCGCGAAGTGTTCGACATCAGCGGCGGTTGGGTGAGCGGCGACGTGCGCGGGCGCAGCAGCCTGACATTCGAGCCGTTTCTCAAGACGCTACGCCGGATGCACGTAAACACGGCGCACATCGGGCCGGTGGGCGGTTACACCGACAACCCGGAACTCTACGCGGAGTATCCGCTCAAGTATTTCAACCGGCTCACACCGTTTGAGCAGTTCGACCGCGAGGATGTTTTGCCCCGCATCCACGCCGTCGAGTTTCTCGGTGAGCCGCAATACGGCGGTGGCCGGCCCGTGCCGCCGCAGGAGGTCTGGCAGGCCCTCGCGCCCTATGCGGCCACCCGCCTGCCCACAACTGTCACCCACAGCGAGGAACGCATCTGGCGCGATTATGCCGGGCTGAGTGACTATCCCCATTACGACGCCTACCGCGTCTCGGCGCCGGCGGCGGACGCGTGGGCGCGCTACGATCGTTGGGACGGCCAGACCATCCGCTGGGGCGCGCCGCTCGAAACCATCGGCGACCTGACGATCAGTCTGCGGGAATTGAATCGCCCGCGGCCCGTCGCCTACTGGTCGCAAGGCGCGCATCACGGCTGGGACCGTTACGGCGGCCGGGCGCGCACCTCGCCCACGCCCGAGGAACTCCGCGCCCAGGCGTATCACGCCCTGGCGCATCGCGTTACTTCGCTCTACTGGTTCAACCTGAGTTGGAAGTCGTTGCTGAAATTTCCCGATCTCATCGAGCCGATCACCCGCGTCGGGCGTGAGATGCGGGTGCTGGAAGACTATTACTTGGAAGGCGACGCCTATCACTTCGAGCGACGGCGGCGCGAAGGCAAACCGGATTGGGATGTCGCCGTGATTACCGGCCCGCGCGGCGCGGTGTGCTTCGCGCTGGACCTGGCTTACTCCCCGGATGCGCGCGAACGCGTGTTCAAGTTCGGGCCGCCGCGCCAGGCGACATTCGCGTTCCCGCTGCCGGCGTATCTGCGCGACGCGTTGGAAGTGGTGCGCGTGGAGGCCGAGGGCGTGCGCCCGGTCAACTTCACGACAACCGCCGCGGGTATCGAGGTTTCCGGTCGCAGCGGCCCGGAGAATGTTTTCGTGGTGTCGCTGCGCGCCGGGGTGGCGGCGGAACTGCAAGCGCGGCTTCGGGAGTTGGTCGCTTACGAAAACTCCTTTGGCTTTGATCCGGGAAACCAGCCCGAAGACTTGGAACAACTTCAACGTCTATTGAATCCATGAACCCAAACGCGAACCGAGGGAACGCCTCGGTCATCACAGCCGGCAACGCCGGTCTGCTGGCCGATGCGCTTGGGCGCAAGAAGTTGAGGTTCGTCGGCCTCTTGGTTTACGGCGGTTTCATCCGCCATTGCCTGTTGCGCGGCGAAGCGGTCCCACCCATCGGACCAGCTCTCCAGCTACGAGATCGCGGCACTGGCCGCGGCCAGTACCACGAACAGCGTGCTCGAGAGTTGTAACCTGCCTGTGGCCGGCGGCGTTTCTATCAGAGGTGAGTTGGCTATGGTTAAGTCATGAACGGCGACGACTTCGACGTCGCGCAATGTCTCCGGCGCGTGCGGGAGCAGGACCTGGAAGCGGCGCGGGTGCTGGTCGAAAGGCTGTATCCGCAGATTATCCGCATCGTGCGGAGTCATCTGCCCACTCGCGCTGCCGAGGAGGACCTTGCTCAAGAGATTTTTGCCAAGCTCTTCGCCCGGCTCGATCAATACGAGGAACGGCGTGGCGTGCCTTTCACGCATTGGGTTTCGCGCCTGGCCGTGCGCACTTGCCTGGATGCGTTGCGCGCGGAGCGTCGCCGCCCGGAACTCCGCTGGGCCGACCTGCCGGACGAGCAGGCGGAATGGCTTCAGTTCATGTTGGCCGACGAAACACCGCCACCGGAGGCGTCGCCGACGTCTGCCCGCGAATTGTTGGAAAAGCTGCTGGCACAACTGCCGCCAGCGGACCGCTTGATCCTTCACGCGCTCGATTTGGAGGAAAGGCCGGTCAAGGAAGTCGCGGCTTTGACGGGTTGGAGCGTGACGCTGGTAAAGGTGCGGGCGTTTCGGGCCCGCCGCAAATTGCGGAAGCTGGCACTGGTATTCAAAGAGAACCATCCGTATGAAACACTTTGATCAACGTTGGCAAATCTGTGCCACGCATGCCCGCCAGGCTGCGCGGCGGGACGAAGAGTCACCATTTGGGTTCGCGAGCCGCGTAGCTTCGCGCACCCGCGAGGCGCAGCAATCACCGTCAGACCTCATCAGTGCCCGGCAGGCATTGGTGTGGCTTGGCGGCGCGCTGGCGGTGTTGGCGTTATGCGCAGCGCTGGAGCTGCCGCACTGGCATGGAGAACCACCGCTGCAAACCGGGATCGAGAACGCCGTGGCTCAATTGGTGTGGTCGCTATGAAACCTTCCCGCCCCTGGCGCAGCCGGCTGTGTTTGCTGGGTGTGATCCTGGCCGCTGCCCTGTCCGGCGTGCTGCTTGGCCACCGCGCCGCGCGCCACCAGTTCGAGGTGCGCACCAATCCGGAAAACTGGAACGAACACGTCTCGCGGGAGTTCGACCGCATCGTCAAGCCCACGCCGGCGCAAGCGGCCATTATTCAAGGCCACTTGGACCGGGCCGTGGGCGAATTGCAGGCCATCCGGCTCGATACGATTGCCCGCAGCACGAATGTCATCTGGCGGCTGGTAGGCGAAGTCGAGCGCGAGTTGACCCCGGAGCAGCTTCGCGCCTTCGAGGCCATGAAACCGAAGCCAGCGGAACTGACCCTCGACGTGCTGAAGTTGGATGCGCCGAAGGCCGAAACGCCGCCGACGAGGCAATGAGCCTCCCGCGGCCGGATAATTTCCATCGCCTCGTAACCCTGATGCGCCGTGTGGCGTTATGAGGGGTGCGGATATAACCAAAACAAAACCGAAAACAAACAAGTTACAACGTCATGAAGCAGATTATCATTGCCTTTGCCCTTTTGGGCGGCGTCTCACTCACCTCCGCCCAGGAAAAGCTTTCCACCGATGAGGCTTTGCCTTATGCGCGAGCCGTTAGCAAGCACCTCCAAGGCACACCCATCGCCACCGATGTGGATACAGACCAGCCGGTGGTCGTGGTTGATGGTGAATTCGGTGGCATGGTGCTGCCCCAGAAGAACCTAAAAGTTGAGACCCTGACCAAGGCCGGTGGCGTGGCCGTGCCCATCGGGCAGTTATGGCTGAAACAACTGACCCCCATGCACAACGGCGAAGCGGTGGCCAGAGAAAAGCTTCGGCTTGTGACCGTCAGTGGCGACGGCGAGGAAGTCACGGCGCCGCAATGCGCGTTGGCCGTGCGCCGCAACGCCGGTGGGACGCTCGAACTCCTCGTCTTCGGCAAGGACAAGGAGCCCATCGCCACCGCCGCGTTGAAGCCGCTGGACATCACCCAATCTCTCCCCATTGACCTCGCTGCCGATCGCGAGGGTGACGTGGGCAAAGTGACGGTGAGAATCCTGGGCAAGTATCAAGCCACCCTCTCCGTGACGGAACTGGTAATGTGGTGATGTAATCCATCGAAGTCGTCTGAAACATCGGCCTGGCTTCCGTCAGGCCGATGCCGTGTCTCGAAAAAAACGCCCTCGCCAGATCCTTCGGCATCCACAACCACCGCAATGCTTCAAACGGTCCCTTCGCCGCCCGTTGCTACGGTAAGTGCTTTGACACCCGCTGATTCGCCTTCCGCGCTGGATACACTGGTCAAAGCGTTCCACAAAGACCCTGGTGCGGTCCACATGTTCCCGGACTCCGCCCAGCGCTGTGCTGGGATAAGGGAAGTCTTCGCTTTTGGATTGAACTACGCGCGGCGGTTCGGCTGTGTGGACCTGTTGAATCAAGGGCGTGCGGTCGCGATGTGGATACCGCCCGAGTATTCCCCACCGAGTTGGCGGCGGTCGTTCAAGTCGGGACTCGTCGCGACGGCGTTCCGGCTCGGCCGTTCGGCGATGCGGGTGATTCGTTTCAGCCGCTTCATGGAGTCCCGCCGGGTTCGAGTGATGCGTGCTCCTCATTGGTATCTCTTTTGCATCGGCGTGCATCCAGATCAACAAGGGCGCGGGCTGGGCGCGGCGCTGCTGCAACACGGGCTGGCACGGGCGCGAACCACGGGAGCGCCGTGTTACCTGGAAACCGTGAACGCGGGCAACGTGCCCTTTTATCGCGCACACGGCTTTCACGAGTTGGGGCGACATGAGTTTTCCCATTGCGGCCCGGTGATCTGGAGTTTGGCAACGGCGAACCTCGCAGCGTGACTTCAGGCAGGAACGCCACTTGTCGGGAGGTGCAAGTTCGTCGAGAAAAGTGTCCGCCATGATTGAAGGTCAAACCAACGTTCGCTCGGCACGCTTCGGTGCCGGCGCCGCGGATGGCATCGGCAAGGAACTCGGCCGCTTCATCGTCACCACGATGGACCTGCCGTGGCGGTTGGCCAAACCACGGCTGGGTGCGCAGCCCGTCGCCGTCCTTCGGGTCGAAAGCATGGAGATCGAAACCCTTGATCGCCAGGTCGCCGCCGCGCCGGAATGTGACACGGTGCTCGCCATCGGCGGCGGGCAGGCGATTGACCTCGGCAAGTATCTCGCGTGGAAACGCGGTCTGCGCCTGGTCACGGCGCCGACGATCCTCAGCGTGGACGCGTTCGTGACGCCTGCCGCGGGCCTTCGGCGGGGACATCGTGTGGAGTATGTCGGCCAGACCAGCCCCGACCCGCTCGTGATTGATTACGACCTGATCCGCACCGCGCCGCCGGAATTGAACATTGCCGGCGTGGGCGATTTGCTTTCGATTCACACCGCGTGTTTCGACTGGGAACTCGCGAACCGCGCGGGCAAGAGCGAATTTCCTTTCCGCGCCGAAGACGTCGCCAAAGCCCGCGCCATCCTGGCGGACACGATGGCGAGGGCCGACGCGATTCGTTCCTGTTCGGATGACGGCTTGGGCGCCATCGTGGAGGGTTACATGCGGGTGAACACGATCTGCCTGCCGGCGGGGCATTATCGCGTCGAGGAAGGTAGCGAGCACTATTTGTTTTACGAGTTGGAGGAGCGACTCCAGCGCCCTTTCATCCACGGCTGGATCGTGGGTCTGGGGGTGGGGTTGTTCAGCCGCTTGCAGGAGAACCATCATGCCGAGGCGGTGGCCTTTATGGACGCGGTCGGTCTGCGCCATCAACCCGCCGACCTGGACATCCGGCGCGAAGACCTGGCGGCATCGTTGTTGAACCTCCGACGCTATGTTGAGGCTCGGCGCGATCTTTGGTACACGGTCATCAATGAACGCGCCCTCTTGCCGGCCTGGGTGGAGACGGCGCTTGCGACCTTGAGATTTTGAAGCACGATCAACCAGCATGAACAATTCTCCGGCTTCCCGATGTTCCCCTCTCGGCGCCCGCGCCGCTGTGATTGCGCAGATTGCGCTGCTGCTTGCGGTCATCTCGACCTCACCGGCGGTTGCGGCCGAACCGATCCGCTGGTGGGTCAGTACGGCGGACCTGAAGCAACAACTCACCGAGCAACCTCCGCTTGCGTGGCAAGCCGCCGACCGGGCGCGCGGCAGTCGCATTGAGGTCAATCCCGCGGAGACGTATCAGACGATGCTGGGGCTGGGGTCATCTCTCGAGCCGTCCACGTGCTGGAATCTGTCGCTGATGTCGGTCGAGGACCGCGAGCGGACGATGGAGCGGTTGGTGGATCGCGAGCGCGGCATCGGCATGAACCTGATGCGGATCTGCATCGGCACACCGGATTTCACCGGCGACCCGTGGTATTCCTACAACGATCTCGCCCCGGGCGAAACCGATCCGGAGTTGAAGCGGTTCTCCATCGAGAAGGACCGCGCTTACATCCTGCCGGCACTCAAGCTGGCGAAGCAAAAAAATCCCGACCTGTTGTTCTTCGCCTCGCCGTGGAGTCCGCCCGGTTGGATGAAAAGCACGGGCACGATGATCGGCGGACATCTGCTGCCGCGCTGGTATCCGGTCTATGCGGAGTACTTTGTGAAGTTCATCCAGGCCTACGAGGCGGAGGGCATACCGATTCACGCGGTCACCATCCAGAACGAACCGGGCGTGGACCGCGCCAAGGAGAAGGACCCGAACTGGTTTTATCCCTCGTGCCACTGGACGGCGGAGCAGGAGCGGGATTTCATCCGCGATCACCTGGGCCCGGCGTTCCGACGCCACGGGCTGAAGACGCGCATCTGGTGTTACGACCACAATTACAACGTCCGCGCCAGCGGCGACGATCCGGGGATCGCGTATCCGCGCACGATCCTGAGCGACCCGCAAGCGGCGCGACTCGTGGACGGTGTGGCGTTTCACGGTTACGCGGGCGGGCCGTCCGGCATGAGCACGTTTCATCGCGAGTTTCCGAATGTGCCGCTCTACTTTACCGAAGGCTCGGTGTTTGGAATCCCCGGCGGCGTTGAACTCATCAAACGGCTGCGCCATCACGCCTCCGCCTACAATACCTGGGTGACCATTCTGGACGACAACAGCAAACCCAACAACGGCCCGTTCGAGGCGAGCCGCACCATCATCACGCTCCACCCCGCCACGCGGAAACCGACGGAACACTTCGACTTTTTCCTCTACGGTCAGTTCATGAAGTCCATTCAACGCGGCGCCGTGCGGGTGGGCAGCATCGCGGCTGGCAATTCGCTGGCCAATGTGGCGTTTCGAAATCCGGATGGCGAATTCGTGCTCGTCCTGATCAATCCAAGCGGGCGCGAGACGGCGTTTTCCATTGTGGCTGGCGACCGCATGGCCAACGCCCGCCTGCCGGCCAGGTCGGCGGCGACGTTCGTCTGGGGAGAACGAAAGACCTCGGCCGACGCCAGCCCTCGAGCGTCCCAAGCGGCTGCGATTCGGCGCACGATTCCGACGCCGTTGCCGGAGCATCCTGGCAACATTTACCTCCAGGGCGAGAGTGTGACTATCGCGCCGCCTGCTGAAGTGGGCAAAGAGGCAACTCCGTGGCGGCTGCTCGACGATCGGCAGCAAGTCGTGCGAAGTGGCGAATTGTCCGCCGCAGTGGCCGGTCGCCGGGAATCGCTGTCGTTCGGCCAATTGGGCATTGGCTGGTATCGGCTGGCGTTCGGCCTGGCCGGTGACACCAACGCGCCGTGGACCACGCTCGGCGTGTTGCGCCGGCTGGAAGCGCCCGTGCCGCTGGACTCGCCGATTTCGGTGGATTCCGCGGCGGCGTGGTTTGCGCTCAATGACGTCGAACACCAACGGAAGCTGGCGAATTTCGCCGCGCTGGCGGGTGTGAACTGGGTTCGCGACCGGTTGCGCTGGCGCGACATTCAACCCGAAGCGGGGGACTTGAAGCCGGCGCCGACCACTTACGACACATCGGCGACCATGCAGCGCAAGGCGGGTCTGCAACTGCTTCAGGTTTTTCACGACACTCCGCCTTGGGCGCAGGAAGAGCCCAATGCCGGCGGCCGATTCGCGCCGGATCTGCGCCACGTTTACGACCTGGCACGCCAACTGGCGGTCCGGTTCAAGGGCCGGGTGACGGCTTGGGAGCCGTGGAACGAAGCCAACGTGGCCACCTTCGGCGCCCACACGGTTGATCAAATGTGTTCCTGGCAAAAAGCCGCCTGGCTCGGATTCAAAGCCGGCGATCCGGACGTGATGGTGGGCTGGAACGTGACCACCACCGTCCCGACACCGGCCCACACGGAGGGCCTGCTTGCCAACGAAACCTGGCCGTATTTCGACACCTACAACATCCATACCTACGATTGGTCTCACGCTTACGCGGAGTTGTGGAAGCCCGCGCGCGAAGCCGCCGCCGGCCGACCGATTTGGATTACCGAGGCCGACCGCGGCACGCCTCACTTGAAGAACGCACCGTGGTTCGATCAGTCCCCACATCTCGAACGGCTCAAGGCCGAATGGATCGCCCAGGCCTACGCCAGCAGTCTGTTCGCCGGCGCCCAACAGCATTTCCACTTCATCCTGGGAAACTATCAGGAGGGGAATCATATCCAGTTTGGGCTGTTGCGTTACGATCTCACACCGCGGCCGGCCTACGTGGCGCTGGCCGCGGTGGGCCGATGTCTTGCCGGGGCGCGGGTGTTGGGACGTTGGCAGCCGGGCGACAACGTTCAGGTGTTTGCCTTCCGTGCCCAGCCGGATGGGATGCCGCACGACGTCCTGGTGGTGTGGGCAGAAAAGGAAGTGGATTGGGACAGGCGCGGCCAGACGACCGCTCATTGGAGTCTGCCGGCTGAGTTGGAGGTTGAGGAAGTGGTGGATTATCTCGGGCGCTCATTGGGCGAAACCTTCCCCGCTCCCCTGACCTCCGCGCCGGTCTTTGTGTTTCTCCCGCCGGGACAGGCGCAAAAGCTGCCTCTGGAAAATCCGCCGCCGCGCAGCTCATGGCGTTCCGGCACTCCGTCGCCGGTGGTACTGCAATTATCTCTGCCGCGTTCAGTGACCCGCAGAGCGGAAGACTTGCCGTGGTCGGAGGGCTATGTGTATCAAGCCGAGCCGGGCAGGGAACTGGAGTTGAAATTCCACGTTTACAACTTCGCGCCGGAGGCGATCACCGGTCAGCTCCAAATCGTGCGCCGACCGGACCACTGGGATGTCACCCTGCAATCAACCACGTTTGAACTTAAGAGCCGCGAGCGTCACGAAATCATGGGGCACCTGCGTATCTCAACGTCCGCCGCAATCCGTGATGGTTGGGTGGTGTTGCGCGCCGACTGCGGTCCGCGAGGTCAACCCGTGCTGGCCTTTCGCGTGATGGCGAAAGGCTGAAGCGATTCAACCGGTCACTTCAACTTGTTCTCAAACCAAACCGGCCCGCCCCATTTGCCGGTGACGATCACGTCAATGTCGCCATCCTGGTCCAGGTCCACCGCGCAGAGGTTCACGCCCGAACCGATGCCCTCGTCGAAGGAAATGGCGTGCCGGATCCACTTGGGATTCGCGCCGCGCCGGAGTTCATACCAATAAACGCCCAGCTTGCCGTACTCGTCCGGGTCGGAGCCGTTGTGCGCCATGAAGCGCTTGCCCGTGATGAGGTCCGGCGTGCCATCGCCGTTGATGTCGGCCAGCGCCAGGCTGTGCGCCTGGCTCCAAGAATCGTCAATCACGTGTTGCTTCCAACTCCGCTTGCCATCCACGAGAGATTGTTCATACCAGAAGATGCCGTGCTTGTGCGCGTTGCTGGTGATCACGTCCGGCAAACCGTCGCCGTTCACATCGAACACGATGATTTGCGGCGTGTGATCGGCCTTGCCGTCCTTCGCGCCCAACGCCCACGGATGCTCGACCCACTGGCCGCGTCGCGGATCGGTCGGCGCTTCAAACCAGGCGTCCGGCCGCAATACGTCCGGCCGCCCATCGCCGTTCACGTCGCCGACCCCGCCGCCGTAGTTCATCGGTTTGTCGGAGATCATGTGCTTGACCAGACCGCGTTTGCCGGAAGGAAGCTTCGCGGCCTCAAACCAGACCGTAGGCGCGCAATCGGCCAGAATCTCTTCGCTCCGGCCATCACCGTCAATGTCCACCAGTTCCCCGGCCTCGTAGTTCGCGCTGGTGTCCACGACTGTCTCCTCCCACTCGCCAGAGCCACTTTGGGGCTGGCGATACCACCGGACGCACTTGCAGAACCAGCCGCACGAAACCACGTCCAGCTTGCCATCGCCGTCCACGTCCAGCGGCAGGTTCATGAAGTCGTCAAAGTAACCTTTGCCCTGGTCGTCCACCTCCCCGGCCAGCGTGCGAATCTTCGTGGCCTTCCAATCCGGCGCGAGATAGAGATTGGGCCCGGCCACGATGTCGAGTTTGCCGTCGCCGTTGAAGTCCGCCACCGCCAGGGCTTCGCTGCGGACCTGACCGAGGCGATGCGTGACGAATTTGACCGGAGATTCGGCTGCCTGAGCAGGGGCGAGGGTCAGCGCGGCCATGGGAGCGACAAGTCGAAGCAGTTTTGCGTTCATAGTACATCCAACCTCACGCGGCGAGCCTGCGCCCGGCGGTGTGAATCGTCAAGCGTGGAGGCGCGGAGGCGCGTGACCGGTTGCCTTGCGAGAGAGGCGCGCTTGCGCTAAACATGGCGCGTGGATCAACCTGAGTTTTCCGGCACGGCGCTGGTGTTGCTGGGACACGGCTCCACCCAAAACACCGCGTCCGCGGCGCCGGTCTTTCAACACGCAGCGGCATTGCGCCGCCGTCGCCTGTTTGCGGAGGTGCAGGAGGCGTTCTGGAAACAACCCCCGTATGTCCCAGAGGTCCTGGCGCAGCTCACGGCACCGCGCGTGTTTATCGTTCCGCTGTTCATCAGCGAGGGCTATTTCAGCGACGAGATCATCCCGCGCGAACTGGGCTTCGATGTGGGTTCGGATCGCGCGTCACGCATCGCGCACCGCGCCGCACGCACCTTCTGCTACTGCCAGCCCATTGGCACGCACGAAAAAATGACGAGCGTGCTGCTGGCCAGGGCGGCCGAAGTAGTGGAAGCATTTCCGTTCCCGCGCGCGCCCAAGCCGGGCGACATCACGCTTTTTCTTGCCGGCCACGGCACGCCACGGAATGACAACTCCCGCCAAGCCATCGAGCGGCAGGTGGAGTTGATCCGGGCACGTCAGCTTTACGCCGCGGTTCACGGGGTTTACCTGGAAGAATCGCCTCGGATCGCGGACTGCTATGAGATGTCGGCGACACGGAATGTGGTGGTAGTACCGTTTTTCATCAGTGACGGCCTGCACACGCAGGAGGACATTCCGGTGATGCTGGGCGAGCCGGAGCGTCTTGTGAAAGAACGCCTTGCCGGTGGGCGCCCCACCTGGCGCAACCCCAGTGAGAAGCGCGGCAAGCTGGTCTGGTACACCCCTGCCATTGGCAGTGAACCGCATCTGGCCGAGGTCATTCTGGACCGGGTCCGGGAAATGGCGGCGGTCGCAACAGCATTGCCATGAAGGAAACACATCGGTAATCCTTCCGACCAGACATGTCGGTCCTCCATCAAATCGAAAGGCCTGTTATGCGGAAATTCATCGTGATCATCACCCTCGGTTGTCTGGCGGCACAACTGCACGCCGAACCTGAGTTAAAGGGCACCTCGACCGAACTGGCGGCCTATCTTGCCGGGGTACCCCAAACCGTGTCGCTCACCGGCGAGGCGGAATTGAGAGTCCCGGCGGACCGCGCCGAAATGTCGCTGAAGGTGGTAACCGAGAGCCGGTCTTTGCTGGACGCGTCGCGCTCCAATCAGGAGATTCGCGCCCGGATGCTGCGCACCCTCGCGCAACAGGGTGTTCCGAATGAACGCGTGAAAGCCTCGCGGTTTTCCTCCACGCCGAGGTACGGCGCGTTTCGCGAGAAGGCAAAAAGCTACCGGGTGGAAAACGTCGTCCGCATCACCGCCCTCGACGAAAAGGAATTTCAAACCGTCGCCCAACTCGTGGACGGCATCGCGGAGGTCCGTTACGACAGTGTCGAATTTGAACACTCGGACAAGGACGCGCTGAAAGCTCGAGTCCTCACGCAGGCCATTGACAAAGTCAGCGAGCGAAAACAACTCTACGAAACGCGGCTGGGGATCAGGCTGGTGCCAAGGCGTTTTCAGGAGGGAGTCGCCCCGCCCCCGCCGCCAATGCCGCCTGCCTTTGCAGTGTCGAAAGCTTTAACTTCTCCTGGTGCCACGCCGGGGCCGTCGTTTGGCTGGGCCGGGGACACGCAAGGTGACCCGGAGTGGCCGACCTCCTTTGCGGAACTGGTTTACCGGGCGCAGGTGACCGTTGAGTATGCGGTGCAGACCAAGTAACCGTTCCAAAACGCGCCACCAGCAATCGAAGCTTTCAGCGCGAGACATGTTCCCGCAGACATCGGGTGGAGAGTTTCCGCATCTGGCACTGCGACAACGAAGTGCTGACAAATACTGCGGGACGCGGGTAGGGCGCGTCACTCCGTGCGCGCCGTTGGGAAGCGAGGTGTCAGTTGCGGCGCGCACGGAGTGACGCGCCCTACCGCTTTGCGCCATTTGTTTGTCCCATTACCTAAGTTGTTATCACCATCCCGCCTCCGCAACGCGGTGCGATCCACCCATCCAAACTCCGACGATACCGGGTGAATAGTTCGCGCCCATCAACCGTGCGTCCTCAGACCAGCGCCAGTTCCTTCGCAGCAGCGAATCCTCAAGCAGATCAACGGCAACCTCGCCTTGCGGCCACGCCGGATGCCAGATGCGAAAGAAGCGACGGCGGTTGCGCCAGCAGGTAAACGCGGTGTAACGCTCCATCAGCCATTCGTTGAGCGAAAGCATTTCGCACGCGGCATAGTGTGTTGGGGCGGGCACAGTCGCGCGATACGCCAACACAGGGCCGCCGTCGCCAGCCTTCACGCAGCCGCGCAATTCGCCGGTCGGCTGCGAATCATCGTACGTGATGTGGCCAAGGCGATACGGCAGACCGAACGTCATTGGACCAAGTCGCACGGCGAGTGGGTTGGACAGCCATTCCGCCAGAAAATAAATCCCTGGTTCCCCGGCGTGCTGAACGTAAGTTCGGACATTCAGGAAGTGATGATTGGCCATAGGCCGAAACAACCAGTCTCCAAGCTGACCGCCGATCCGGGGCCGAAGATTCTCCATCGTGAACGCGACGAGACTGACAAACGCCCGCCCGTCGTGCAGATCCAGCACGAAGGGTACGTCGCGCTGCAAGGCATCCGCGTCCACTTCCAGGTGAATCATCAAGACACGCATCCAGTCGCCGATGAACCACGGCTCGCCCGGGCGGGAGAGCAGACGCTGGCGTGCTGCCGTGTTTGACAGGTCGCAGGCCGGAGACGTCGTGGCGGTGCGATTCATCGAGAAATGTCAGTTATGGCGTTGCCACACAAATCCTCCAACGCCTCCCGCAGGTGCGAGAAACGAAAATCAAATCCCGCCGCCATCAGCCGGCCCGGAATCACCCGGCGGCTCTTGATGATCAATTCGGTTTCCGTGCGCAGCAGGAACGCGCCCGCCTCCAGCATCCACAAGCTCGCGGGCAATCCAATGGGCATGCGATGGATTTCGCGCAGGGTCCGCATCATCTCCTCGTTTGTGACCGCATTGGGCGCGGCCAGATTAAACGTGCCCTCTTGGTTGCCGTGTTCAATCAACCATTCAATCGCCCGGCTGAAATCCTGATGATGAATCCAAGAGACGAACTGTCTGCCACTTGCCATTCGACCGCCCAACCCGAGGCGCACGAGCCGGCGCAGCACCGGGAATACACTATTGCGTGCCGGGCCGAGCACCATCGCACTGCGCAGATTGACTTTGCGCGTCCGCGACGTTGGCGCGGCGGCGAACGTTTGTTCCCACGCCTGCGCCACCTGAACTGAAAACTCATCCTTCGCTGCCGGTGTCCCCCCGATTTCTCCCGCCTCATCCCAAGCCATTCCAAACGTGTGTCTGTAGATCGTCGCCGTGCTGGAGTTCAACCAGACCAGTGGTGGCGTCGCGCATAGGTTGATCGCGGCGCCCAGAACGCGGGTCGGGTTGATGCGGGATTCGAGTATGACTTTTCGATTGCGCTCGTGATAGCGGCAGTTCACGGAACGCCCCGCCAGATTGATCACGGCTTGCGCGTTTTCCAACTCCTGCGCCCACGGACCGAGCGTCTCTCCATCCCAGGCAACTTCACGCACGCGAAGAACAACCGATGTTGGTCGGCGCGTGAGCACGGCTACTTCGTATCCCCTAGCCAGAAAGTGTCGCGCCAGGACTTGCCCCAGGAATCCTGATCCGCCGGCCAGGATGATGCGCCGTGGTTTCATGGCATTTCAAAGAACGCCGCCGCCCCGTGATGGTGACGCGGGCGAACGGGGAACTGTTCGCCAATGCAACCCAACGCCCGCCACTCGTGTTCAATTCCGCGCATCAGCAACGCGCTATCAAACGCGATGCTCCCCGGTGGAAAGCGATGAGGATCGTTGAAGAAGCTTGATTCCACCCGCTCAACCGAAAGCGCCTGCAGGGTCCAGTTTTCCGTATGGAGTTCCACGCCTTCTAGCGCGCAGTTGTTGGCGGGCGACCAACCGCAACTACCGCCGCGGAAGAAATCGCTCGCTTCCTCCTGCGTGCCGAATACCGAGCCAGACGGCCAATCGTGCGTCAGGCGCACCACAGCGTTAACCTGCGTCTCACCGTCCCGGCTGCGCAACTCCACCGCGAATCCCGTATCACTTTGCGCGCAACGAAATTCGGCCGCGTGGTGGACGCCCGGAAACAGCCGGCCTCCGGTCACGCGGATCAGCAGCGAATTGGTGTCGCGCCGTGGGATGAACACGCCTTCGCGCCGGCAGCCATACTCCGTCCACTCCACCGCAATGCGATGCGCGGCGTTTTCCGACGATACCCCAAACGCACGCGGCAACCAGGCGGGTCGCGTATGCTCCAGCCGAATTAGGCAGATGCCGCCCAAGGCCCAACCCTTGACGAGTTTCGGGCGAAAAGGGTGCGGCAGCAATTCGGCGAGCGCGGCAGGCTGGATGCGGAAGTTAACAAGAATTCGCCGCGCCATGATGGCCTTGACTGCGGGGATGGGTGCCTTCACCGCGCACCTCCCGCCCAAGTCGCGCATAAGTAGATCAGCGGTAGCAGGGCAAGACTGTTATCCAGCCACTCGATCTGCGGTTGGGCATTGAAGTCTGCCCGGCAGCGTCCGCCGAGGCAGTAGCGGTTGCAGGTCAGCCAATCGTAAGCCATTTGCGCACCCTCACGAATTCCGGGCACCAACAGCAAAAGACCCAGAGGCCACAACCACCATACGCTACGACAGAGAACCCCCAGCGCATCGGCGTTGTGGTAAATCCGCCCATCTGCTCGCATGACATGCAGACGCAGTTCGAGATCGGATTCCTGCACGTCCAAGCGCCTGGCCGTCCCGGGGGTCTGAAGCGGCAACCACACGAAACCGCGGGCGGCGAAGAGCCGCCCCACACGATGCCGCGCCCGCTCGCACCATGGGCACGCTTGATCGTAAAAGACCCAACCAGCGGGACGACTGCCGATATTATCTGTAATTTCAGTATTCGCAGAATTAGCCATGCAAAAAAAATCGGGCTCAACCGCCGAGGCCAAGCAGCTTCAACACTTTGTCCCCCAGCTTGACAAACTTGATGGTGGCCGCCGTTGGCCATTGTCGCACCTGCACATACCAAGCGGTGGTGGCTGCAAAGAAATCATGCAGTTCGCGCAACCGTTCCTCGGTGTAATCGTCCGTCTCCTTGTCCTTTTCCGCCTCGGCAATACATTCGCTCAAGAGTCGGAGGGTGGGATCAATCTCGCGCTTCTTGCGTTCGTCCAGCACCATCCGAAACATTTCCCACACGTCTTTCATGCTCTCGAAATGATCGCGGGAATCGCCGAGGACATGCACCCGCTTCACGATGCCCCACCCTTGCAGTTCCTTGAGGCTGTTGCTGACGTTCGAGCGCGCGACGTCCAGAGTATCGGCGATTTCCTCAGCGTGGATCGGTTTGGGCGACAGATAGAGCAGCGCGTGGATTTGCGCCACGGTCCGGTTGATCCCCCACCGCGTGCCCATTTCACCCCAGTGAAGAATGAAGTGTTGTTGGACTGGACTGAGCTTTGGCATATCTCAACAATTTCTGTCTGGACAGAAAGTAGTGTAATCCATGAATTCTGTCAACCATTGGTTATGAAATTGGTTATGAAAACCCTGAATGCCCTTCGCGTCCATCATTGAGAGTTTGCCAGCCTTGACCGTTTCCCGTATTCAATGTGTCCGCTTTAGCGGTTGATTATGAAATCCCAGGTCGAAATCTACGATACGACTCTGCGCGACGGCGCGCAGGGTGAAGGCATCAATTTCTCGGCAATGGACAAGCTGCGCATCGCCGAGAAGCTCGACGCCTTCGGGGTTCATTACATTGAAGGCGGCTGGCCGGGCAGCAATCCCAAGGACATGGAGTTTTTCAAACAGGCCGCCCGGCGCAAGTGGCGCAACGCCAGGATCGCCGCTTTTAGCATGACACGTCGTAAGGGCGTCGCTGTGGAGAAAGACGAACTCATGCGGCTCATCCTCGAAGCGGAAACTCCGGTCGTGACCATCGTCGGCAAGACCTGGCTGCTCCACGTCACGGAAGTCCTGCGCGCCAAGCCAGACGAGAATCTGGCCATGATTGGTGATACGATCCGCTACTTGAAAGATCACGGCAAACGCGTGATCTACGATGCCGAGCACAGTTTCGATGGTTACACGGACGCGGCGGAGTACGCACTCGCCACCTGGCAGGCGGCGGAAAAGGCTGGCGCGGAGTGTATCGTGCTTTGCGACACCAATGGTGGTCGCCTGCCGGGCGAAATCGCCAAAGTCACTGCCCTGGCAAAATCAAAGTTGAACTGTCCCATTGGCATTCACACCCACAACGACTGCGGGTTTGGCGTAGCCAACGCGATTGCCGGCATCGAAGCCGGCGCCACCCAGGTCCAGGGCACCATCAACGGTTTTGGCGAGCGCACGGGCAATTGCAATCTCATCAGCGTGATCCCGGCCCTGCAATTGAAGATGGGCCTGCGCGGCGTGCCGGCCAAATCGCTGCCCAAGCTCAAGGAGCTTTCCGAGTTTGTGAACGAGTTGGCCAATGTGCGGCATGATGCCCGCGCACCGTGGGTGGGCCAATCCGCCTTTGCGCACAAGGGCGGTATGCATGTTCACGCCATCGAACGGGTGGCGCGTAGTTACGAGCACATCAGCCCCGAGGCCGTCGGAAACTTCCGTCGTGTGTTGGTGAGTGACATGTCCGGCCGTACCAACATTCTGATGAAAGCAAAGGAGCTTGGTTTCAAGCTCGCACCCGACGCGCCCGAAACACGCCAGATCACGTCTCGCGTCAAGGAATTGGAGGCCGCCGGCTATGAGTACGAAGCAGCAGAAGCCTCGCTGGCGCTGCTGATCCGCGGCATCCTCGAACACAACCCCGACCTGCTGTTTACGGTGGAGGCGTATCATGTCTCGATGCGAAGTCACGGAACGGAGTCCGTTTGTGAGGCCACCGTCAAAGTACGGGTCGGCGACAAGGTGTCGCACACGGTTGCCGAGGGTGACGGCCCGGTGAACGCGCTGGATGGCGCGTTGCGCGCGGCGCTGGGTCGTTTGTTTCCGCAACTCCGCCGAATTCGCCTGGTGGATTACAAGGTACGCATTCTGGACGGGGTGGCCGGAACGGCCGCCAAAACGCGCGTCCTCATCACGTCCACCGACGACAAACGTGAATGGGGCACGGTGGGCGTGGACGAGAACATCATCAGCGCCAGCCTGCAAGCCCTGGTGGACTCAATGGAATACGCGCTGTTGAACAGATGACTTTAGCATGAGCGAAATACCCAAAGCCTACGAACCGCAGTCCGTCGAGGACAAATGGTATGACTTCTGGCTGAAGCAGGGTTGCTTCACCGCCGACCCGGCGCGTGTGAGCGCCCCGCGCCCCGCGTATGCCATCGTCATCCCGCCGCCGAACGTCACGGGCATGCTCCACATGGGGCACGTGCTCAACAACACCATTCAGGACATCCTTAGTCGCAAGGCGCGCATGGACGGCAAGGAAGTCCTCTGGCTGCCCGGCACGGACCACGCGGGCATCGCCACGCAGGTGCAGGTGGAAAAGGCGCTCAAGAAGGAGGAACGCAAAACGAAGCATGAGCTCGGGCGCGAGGAATTCCTCAAGCGCGTCTGGCAATGGAAGGAAAAGCACGGCGGCATCATCATCAACCAGCTCAAGAAACTCGGGTGCTCGTGCGATTGGACGCGCGAACGCTTCACGATGGACCCGGAGTATTCGCGCTGCGTGCAGAAGGTCTTCGTCGAGCTTTACAAGAAAGGCCTCATCTATCGTGGCAAACGGATGGTGAACTGGTGTCCTGCCACGCAGACGGCGCTTTCGGACGAGGAAGTGGAGATGGAGGTGCAGAAGGGATTTCTCTACTACTTCAAGGTGCAAGTAGTGGAAAACGATGGTTCGCCCGTGAAGTGTGATGCTCTCCCCCTCACCCCGGCCCTCTCCCCAAGGGAGAGGGAGAATCGTTCTCAGATTCTTGAAAAAACAACGACTGACGACGGCTCGGCAGCGCCAGGAATTCCAGCAAACGCCCAACGACTGTCCCCTCTCCCCAAGGGAGAGGGTCAGGGTGAGGGGAAAGCGTCGGTGACAGGTCCAGTCATTGACTCCGAAGGCCGCGTCTTTCTGACCATCGCCACCACGCGGCCGGAAACGATTCCCGGCGACACGGCCATCGCGGTGAATCCGAAGGACCCGCGTTACGCAAAGTTCATTGGCAAGCACGCCATTCGTCCGTTGCCTGCGGAATTGCCGGTGGAGAAAAAGCTCATCCCGATCATCGGCGACGAATACGTGGACTTCGAGTTCGGCACGGGTGTGCTCAAGGTGACACCCGCACACGACAAGAACGACTTCGAGATCGGCCAACGTCACAAGCTTGCCGCAGTGGACATCATGAACCCGAACGGTTCGATGAACGATCTCGCCGGCAAAGACCTCGCGGTCCTGGACCGCTTCGAGGCGCGCAAGGTGGCGGTGGAGAAGCTGAAGGAACTCGGCGCGTTGGAGAAGGAAGAACCGTACGAAAACAAAATCGGTTTCAGCCAGCGTGCGCGCGTGCCCATCGAACCGCGCCTGAGCGAGCAGTGGTTTTTGAAGTATCCCGCCGTGGAGCAATCCAAGGCGTGCGTACAGCAGGAGGGGAGCGCCGAGCACCCGCTCGGCTCGTTGGAAAATGAAACGGGATTGAGCCGAGCAGGTGCTCCGCGCTCCGGGAAGATGCGCTTTCATCCGCAGCGGTGGGCGAAGGTTTACGATCACTGGCTGACGAACATTCAGGACTGGTGCATCAGCCGTCAGCTTTGGTGGGGGCATCGGATTCCGGTGTGGTACAAGCGGATTCACGTCACAGAGGACAATTGGGTGGACACACTTGACTCATGGGGTTGGGACGAATGGGTCGAAGGTAACTGGCAACGGCACGCCGAGTCCGATCCAAACGAAGCGACATTTGTCAGGATGATTCGGGTGTCGGACGGAACAGAGGTTGACCCAAACACTCAACCAATGAGGCCGGCATTGACGAAAGATGAAGGCGAATACGACGTATATGTCGCAACGCTCTCGCCCGCCTTGGTTGAGAACTTTGAACAGTGTGGCTTCACCCAAGACCCCGATGTGCTCGATACCTGGTTCAGTTCTTGGCTCTGGCCGTTTGCCACGATGGGCTGGCCGGAGCAGACCGAGACGTTGAAGAAGTTTTATCCGACCACCGACCTCGTCACCGGGCCGGACATCATTTTCTTCTGGGTCGCGCGCATGATCATGGCCGGCTACGAGTTCATGGGTGACCTGCCGTTCCGCAACGTCTATTTCACCGGCATCATCCGCGACAAGCAGGGCCGCAAGATGTCGAAGACGCTCGGCAACTCGCCCGACCCGCTGGAACTCATCGCCAGATACGGTGCGGATGCGTTGCGCTTCGGCACGATGCGCAGCGCACCGCTCGGCCAGGACGTGCTCTTCGACGAGAAGGACGTGGAACTGGGCCGGAACTTTTGCAACAAACTCTGGAACGCGTGCCGTTACCGCCAGATGCAAGGCGGCGAGGCACAAGGCGAAATTAATCCCTCGCTCCTCACCAACGACGACAAATGGATTCTGCTCAAGCTTCATCAGGCCATCAAAGAAATCACCGAGGCATTGAACGGCTACAATTTCAACACGGCGGTGCAGACACTCTATCGCTTCTTCTGGAGCGAGTATTGCGACTGGTATGTGGAGGCGACGAAAGCAGTCTTGTCACGGCCAGCATCCGAGGCTTCTCCCTCTCCTCTCAAAGGGGAGAGGGCCGGGGCGAGCGGTGAGAATGAGAGTAATGCCCACGAGGCAGATGCCCCACCTCACCCTGACCCTCTCCCCCCCGCTCGGCGGGGCGGAGAGGGAACAGCAGGCGAACCGCTCACGACTTCATTAGGCGCTACTCCGTCGTCACAGAATCCGCTTCCTCACGTCGGCGGCTACGACGCGAGGAGGGCGAACACGCTTGCCGTGATTGATTTCGTGCTCTCGCACACGTTGCGGTTGTTTCATCCGTTCCTGCCGTTCATCACGGAGGAACTCTGGCATGGCATGGGTTACGCCGACGACATGCCCGAAGGGCAGGGGGGCAAGACCATTATGAACGCGCCGTGGCCCAAACCCTTCGACAGCGATTTCCGCGATCACTATGGGCTGGATGATTGTCATCTCGAATTTGCGCAGGCGAAATACGATCTGGTCACCGCAGGCCGCAATCTGCGGCGCATTGGCAACCTCCAGTCTGGCAGGAAGGTCACCTACGTTCTCAAGCCGGCCAGTCCCGTGCTGCCGCACGACGCCGAAGTCATCAGAATCCTCCTCAACGCCGAAGCGCTGGAGATTGTCGAGGATTACCAAGCGAAGAAAGGCACGCCCACCGCGCACACAGCCTTGGGCGAATTATTCCTGCCGCTCGAAGGATTGGTGGACGTGGCCGCGGAGAAAGCGCGCTTGACCAAGGAAAGGGAAAGGATCGAAACGGAGATTCTGAAGGTGCAGCAGAAACTTTCCAGCCCCGCGTTCGCGCAAAAGGCGCCGCCACAGGTTTTGCAGGAACACCAGCAGCGCCTGGCTGACTGGCAGGCAAAACTCGCCCACGTGCAAGCTGCTCTGACCGCGTTGGAGTGACCAACTGCTTCTGCTTGAAGCTCGTAGATATCGTCAAGCAGGCTGGAGGTCAGACCATCCAGAACGGGAATGGTCATCGCGAAGGATTGTGCCTGATGCTTACAAATTGGAATAAACTATTTGACGCCGACAACGGCATCTGTTATGAATCTTGCAGTATTTGGAACGAACACTGATAATCCTTAGGACTTGTATGAGAATACTTACCGTTACGTTGTTGGCTGTTGCGCTGCTAGGCCAGTGCATGACCTCCTTTGCGGGCAGTCCCGGGTCTGCCACCTCGACAAAGAAGGCCCTTGCCAAGTCACCCGTGGCTGAAGTCCCGGCTATGGCTGCGGACTTCGTGGCTAAAGCCAAAACTTCGGAGCGGGATGCAGTAACCACTGATGTGGTTAAATGGGCTGTTAAATCGCATCCGAGTATCGCGCCCGCTGTAGTTGGCGCCATCGCTCGCAAGACTCCCGAAGCTGCGTCCGTGGCTGCTTCCACTGCTGCGTCAATCCAGCCCAAGCAGGCGAAGCTGATCGCGCAGGCCGCTGTGGCGGCTGCGCCGAGCCAAGCCGGCCAGATTGTCAAAGGTGTGTGCAAGGCTGTTCCGAGTGCTTATCGCGAGGTTGCGCTGGCGGCTTCCGGAGTTGCTCCGTCAGCGACTCGAGAGATTCTGTTGGGTGTCGGTGCGGCTTTGCCAAACCTGCAAGCCAACATAGACACCGCGATTGCGAGCTCCGGTAACGGCACGCCTTCGGTCACTGCAGCGCTTGATTCGACTACCGGCTCTACCACAGTGGCCGCAGGGAATCCGACGCCAGTTTATCGTGCGCCCACGATCGGTGCGCCCTATGTGCCGCTTTCTGGTACCGCCACCAACGCACCTCCAGGGAACAATGTGCCTCCTGGTGGGCGCGATTACGCGGCCCCTTGATATTCCCATCTCCTTAAAGCCCATCTCATTTTGAGATGGGCTTTTTACTTGTTTCTGAAGCCACAAAAGGGGCGACGTTTGAACGGATTCTGGAGCAACTTGCCCCGATTGTGCCAGATCAACAACGAAAGATGTCCAGGCTTACGGACCACCTCTTCGGGACACGCTAAACAGTACGGCGCAGAGTAGCAGAAACAACAATACGATTGAATAGATTTGGAGTGGCAAATCAAATCGGGCGTGAACCAGACAGCCGATCAAAGCGATCCAGATAAGGGCTACGAAACGGCGACCACCGTGAATGCCCCCGGGCAGAAACCATCGCACCAGCACGCAGAGGAATGCGGTGGCAATCAGCAGACTTCCCAAGCGCCCGAAGGTAATCCGGGTTTCCAGCCAGTCGTTGTGCAACTGCGCTGGCCAATACTCGTCAGGTGAAGCGCGATACAACTGGAAGATCGGATTGAACGTGCCCGGCCCCGTGCCAAACCACCGGAAATCCTCGGCTATGCGTCGGGCCGTCTGATTAATCAATTCCCGCCCCACAAAACCCTGCTCCAAATCCGCCATCCGTGCCTCCAACTTCTCCCATCCGTAAATGGAACCCAGGGTAAGCGATCCGGCGAAGAAGACGACCAGCAGGACAAAGGTCAAGCTCACGGTCGCCGGGGACGCCCGTGAAGCGGATCGCCGCCACAGGGAGAAAAAAAGCAACACCACGGAGGTCATCACCATCAGACCCGCCGCGACCAACGCACCGCCGCGGGCCAAAGAAAGGATCGGACAGGCGGCCATAATGACGCCGCAGAGCAGCAGCAGGTGATGCTTCCAGCGCCGGAATCCGGCATTGCGATGAAGAGTCCACCAGAAGCCTAGACAAACCGGCCAGATCAGATTGAAATAGGCAGCGGCATTAGCCCGGTAGGCGTAGGGGCCAAATTGCGCTTCGGGTGACTTGTTTACGCGCGGCTCCATCAGCCAAAGCAGCTTGCCCACGTCGCTCACCCGCTGGGCAATACCCTGCAATCCAAGCAAGGCCCCGTTCACGCAAAGTAACCAGAGCAGATTTCGCAAGCGGGTCGGCAGCAACTGCGCGCTTGCCTCGTTTTGTGCATGCACCGCGCGGCGTTCAGCGCGTTCCTCGCTGAGGGTCGTGCCTAGCAGCCAGTCACAGGTCGCCCAAAAAAAGCCGGCCAGCGCTGTGTAATTCCAAAATGCTTGCCAGGTCCTAGTGTGGTCGTAACTGTGCGGCAGCCACCCGATGATGTCATGATAATGAAAACCCAGACTCTCGGGCCTCCAAGTGGAGCGCGCGTTCAGGGCACTGATCAAGCAATAGAGCAAGATCACTACTGTGACTCCGAAAAGGAGACTCGTGAGGTAATGCAGCCGGTGCGCCAGCAGGGGCGCGGTAGCGGTGTTTGGTTGCCAGCGGGGCGGTTGATAGCCCAACCCTCTTCGGACGCACCATTTGAAGCCCAGCAAACCACCCAGCAAATAGCCAGTGATGTTCATGGTCCAGATGGACCAAGGCTGTGTTGTGCCAAACGCCCAAGGGCTGAACACCACGGCAAAGTAGATCAGCCACCCGGAAAAGTGATCCACCAAGCGATACGCTACCACGGCGCGCAGACTGGTCGCGTTCAAGCGACCAACCACCGCGCTGTGCTCGCCGCTCACGGGTAAAGTCATGTGCGGACATTGAACTGGTTCAGCGGAAGCATCTCAACAGCGATTTCGCAAGATTCTAAGCTGTCTTTTGGGGGAATGCAGGGTTACAACGGTTTGAGCAGATGCGCATTGTCAAAGTTGAAGCCCATTTTCTTTTTTCTCAGCAGTTCTCATTTTGACACGTTGCTGGGCAGAGCGTCGAACGAAGCTGGGGTGTGAAAGCCGGCAACGAATGACGTTACAGGATCGTTCCCTTTCTGTCACACAATTGTCACTGTACTTTTGGGTTCAGTACCGTCATTGCTGGTGGCGTGAACAACGCGCGCGCCTTCGATCAGCTCATCGAGCGGCTGCGCGGCGGCGCTGCGGAACTGCCAGACCGGCGCACGGGTGGCAACACCCAATACACCATGGCCGACATTGCCCTCGCGGCCTTCTCGGTGTTCTTCACTCAATGCCCGTCGTTCCTCAGTTACCAACAGGGTCTGGAACAGGCCTGCGGCCGCAACAACGCCCGCTCACTCTTCCAGGTCGGACGCATCCCGAGCGACAATCACATCCGCCAGACGCTTGATCCAGTCGCCCCGCAGCGCCTCTTCAGCCTGTTTGACGATCTCCAGCAAGCCTTCGCGCAAACGGGCGTGCTGGAGCAGATGCGCGCTGTGGAAAACACCCGGCTCATCGCGCTGGACGCCACCTGGTATTTCTCCTCCCAGAACCTTTGCTACCCCAACTGTTCGTGCATCGAACCTGCCGACGGCAAAACCACCCACTTCCACAGCGCCATCACCCCGGTGCTCGTCAGTCCCGGGCACCGCCACGTCGTGCCGTTGCGCCCCGAGTTCATCACGCCGCAGGATGGGCAGGTCAAGCAGGACTGCGAAATCAACGCCGCCAAACGCTGGCTCGCCGCCCACGCCGAACGTTATGCCACCGGTTACGCCACCTTGCTGGGCGACGATCTCTACGCCCATCAACCCTTCTGCCGGCAGGTGCTCCGGCACAACTTCCACTTCCTGTTCACCTGCAAACCCGCCTCCCACGCCACGCTCTATCAATGGATTGAAGGGCTGGAGCCGGGCCGGCTGCTGCACACCTTGAAGCTGCGGATCAAAGGCAAGTCCAACCACTGGGAACACCACCAGTATCGCTGGGCTAACGCCGTGCCGCTCACCGACCGCGACGATGCCCTGAAGGTCCACTGGTGCGAACTGACCATCACCGACGACGAGGGCAAGCAGTGCCACCGCAGCGCGTTTATCACCGACTGGCAGATCACGACGGACAACGTCGCCGGGCGGGTGGCCGCCGGGCGGGCGCGGTGGAAGATTGAGAACGAAAGCAACAACGTGCTCAAGAACCGGGGCTATCACCTGGAACACAACTTTGGGCACGGCAAGCAACACCTGTCCGCGCTGCTGGTGACGATGAATCTGCTGGCCTTCGGGCTGCACACGTTGCTGGAACTGGCCGACGGGAACTACCGGCTGATCCGCGCCACCTTGGGGCGGCGGCAACGATTCTTTCAACATCTGGAAGCCCTCACCAGCTATCTGCACTTTGCGAGCTGGGAGAAACTGATGGATTTCATGCTGCGGGGCTTGGAAATAGGCCCGTACGCCATTCAAAAAAGCTGAATCCGGCAAGGCCGGGAGAAAACACGCCAGCAGGTCGTGCAGGCCGCGCATTGCCCAGATCGCCCGGCGCACCTGAAAAAAGCCCGCCGCCAGCCGCCGCCCCCACCTTCGCCTCCCAAAACTTCTTACTCCTGCTCTTCCCACCAACTCAAAACGAGAACTGCTGCAAGGTGGGTCAAAGTCGTCGTTTGAGCAGGAGTTTGGTTCTTTCGCGCGGGCGTCAGTGCTGCGTGCTGGCATCCGGTCTCCTGTCGCTGCGAGAGAGCATGGCCTTCAGGCTCACGTTGGGTGAGCCTTGGTGCCTCCGCCGTCAGTGGCGGCTGTAGCTGGAGCTGAGTGTATCGGTGTGCGCTGCAGCCGCTGAACCACGGAATCGGCTGGCCACAGAGCAGACTGCGATACAGTTGTTTGCGGAGCTCGTTCAGCTTCGTTAGGCCAAGACGAAAGGTCTTGCCGTGCAAAATGGCGAAGGCATGCAACAGGGTGAAGGCGATGAGCTTGATCCACAGCCACGCCACCACGGCCGTCGGATGATGATGCGAGCAATGGGTCAGATGCTCGTGCTGGGTTAACTCGCCCAAAGCATGGTTCTCGATTTTCCAACGCAAATGTCCGATATCCCGAATGGTGCCGCCATCATATCCGCCCAAATCCCCGGCCACGACCCAGATCCAGTTCTGTTCTTTTTCCTGCTTTTGCCATTCTCCTGCGACGCGTTGCCGTTCGGTCCAAGTCTCGCGGGCCCGGACTACCCGCACCGGATCGGGGTAGGTGTCGCTAAAGCGCAGCGCGTCCAAATCCCAAATCGCGACGCGCCGTCCATCCCGTTGCACTTGTTGAGCAGGCTTTCGGCCGCGGGTCAGGGCCAGAACTTCCTGATGAACTTCATAGCGCTCCTGTTTGAGGACGGCCACGACCGGCCAACCCAGTTCCGCCACCACCGTTTTCAGAAATGGTCCGTTGGCATACCAGGAGTCCACCACCACCGCGTCGAAGAATCTCGGACCATACCCCTTGCGCAAACGCCGCAACAAACGCAAGGCCACCGCACCTTCCTCCTCGCCCTGGCGCATCGGTTTGAAATCCAGAATCACGCTCCACTGCGGACCGCTTAACTGCGCATACACCTGTTTGTGATAGTACTGGGTCTTGTTGACTTCCTGGCCGTCGGCATTCTTACTGGTGATTTCCCGGCTCAAACAGTCGGCGCAGCAACGGTGGTCGCGGCAAAACTGCTCATTGGTGTCCAGACTGACCGTCAACAGGCCGTTGACTTTGCTGGCCTCAAAGGCTTTGCCGCGTTTGAGCTTGCGGTGGATCCAGCTGGCGCCTCGGCGCAGTGGCTCCGGATCGAAGTGCTCGCTGACATAACCAAAAGTGTCGTGGCTGACCTTGTGCCGGTATCCCACCCAGCGCTGCCATTGCGGCAGGCCGGTTTCCGATTCCAATTGCAGAAAACTGGGAATGTGGGCCACCTCGCCCAAGACCAGGCTCAACCATACGGGCCGGGAGGCAATCTCAGGCCGGGGCCGGCCATCGGCGAAGGTGCCCGCCAACAAAGACAAATCGAGCCGCTTGTTCGCGTAGGTGACGAATTGGTTCAGTTGGGTAAAGTCGGCGCTACTCACTTTTTGAGGGAATCGTCGCGGCGGAGCAGTTCGGCGTTGATTTGCGAAAGCTCTTCCAATCCTTCCCAAAGTTCCTGATAGACCGCCACGCCGTGCTGGCCGTGCTGTTGTTGAGCCGGGGTTTTGAGCAGGAACTTCAGCACGTTGCCTTTGGTCAGGCCGCTCACCAGGTAGTAAAAGGGGCCGTGTTTCTTTCCGTGGGCACAGGCGCAGTTGGCCTTGCCACAGGTGGTGAAGCGTTCGACATAGGAAGCCCGCAGGAAATCCGGCGGGACGACCAGTTGGCGCAACAGCGCGGCCTTGCTCTGACGCAAGGCCAGAGTGGAGGTGCGGCGGAAATGGAATATCTTAGCCAGCAAACAGGAGAAGACCACAAAGCCGCCGCCTTTGGCAGAAAAAAGCAGAAAAAAGCAGCATAGCCATTTACCGCCGGCCGTAACCCGGGTGGTGGATTGCCCGATCAATTGTCCGCCCGCACGCGGAAGAATTGCATCGGCTCCCCGGCAACGGGGACCGGAAGCTGAATCAGCGCGTTGCTGCCGACTACGCCGCTGCCGAAAGGCACCCAGTCCACGAGATTCGTTGAACCCAGGAGTTGATAGCGGACGCCCGAATAGCCGTGCCATCCAAAGAAGAGATGAGCCGCTCGGATCGTGGCCGTGACATGCGGCGCGATGGTGTCCACCGCCAGGAAATCTTGATTCGTGAGCGTCGTCGTAACGGCGGCATAACTCCTGGACCGGGGCACGAACATGAGTCCTTCTTTGGCCGGCGTGAGGGTCAAGTGTGATCCGGCAACGAAGCCAACGCGGTAATGTCCGTTGGCATCGCTGACCGCCGGCGAAAGTCCGATGTCTTGGAGCAAGACCCCTGGCACCGGTTGCCCTTGGGCGTCCATGATCGTTCCTTCAATAGTGGGCAGCGCGAGGATAAACATGCTGGTATAAACCTGCGACATCGGTCGCCCGTAGAAGTCCTCGATGTCCGGGCCGACGCGGAGGGTGTATTCGCCCGGTTCGGTGAGCAGGCCATCCAGGATTCGGAAACGGTCGGGCGCGATGAGCGAGCGCGTCAGGTTGGTGCCGAACAGCGTCCGGCTGGGAGTCGTGATGGTGTAATCCGCGCCGGAGAATGAAGCGGAATTGACCGGCAGGTTGAAGGCAACTTCAATGCTGTTCACCGCGTTGGAAACCACCCCGGCCGGTGATTGCGAAATCACCTGCAACGTTTCCACTGCGGAGGAGACCAACACCGAACCATCCTCGCCCCACGCGAAGCCTTCGCCGCCAAAGGCGGACAGCCGGCCGGTGAACCGATTGGCGGGGTCGCTGGTTCGATAATAAATCGCGATCCGCCCTCCACCCCCGCCGCCACCACCGAACCATTCGCCCGTGCCGCCGTCCGCGGTGATTTGACCGGTGCCGTTGAATGCTCCCGCCGTCACCCAGAGGCTGCCGCCGGAACCGCCGCCGGCACTGTCCTGCCAACCGGCTTGGCCGTCGGCACTGAGCCGGCCATTCACGGTGAGCGTGCCTCCAACGCGAAGTCGGAGCGCACCACCACCCACCGAACCGTCAGGTGCCGGGCCAAATCCGAAGCCGCCGCCACTGCCACGCTCGGAGGGTTGCGTCAATGATCCGTAGGGAAATCCACCCAGCATCGTCGCCGACGCGCCCCCGGCACCGCCATGACCGGCACCGCTGCCGAATTCATCGGAGGAGAATCCCGCTCCTGCACCCTGCCCTTGGGCGAATCCCTGTCCGTCCACGGAAACCGCGCCGTTGGCCGCGATGACCGCATTGCTGTAAACGATCAAATCAAGGTTGGTGGCGGATGCCGAACCGGTCAGGCTGCCATGTGGATCCACTCGCAGATCAGTCACCGCCAGATAGGCGGCTATCGGCGCCACCACGCCTCCGTTTTTCACGGTCAACCCGATGTTGGCGATGTTCTGCAGCGGAGTCGTCATGCCTGGCCAGCCGCCGTTGTCCACGAGCACGCGCGCAAGCGGCAGGCTGTTGGTCTTGAAGTAGATCGTGCCCGCCCCGCCTGCGCCGCCACCACCGAGGCCGCCCCAAGCTCGCATCGCGCCGACAAACTGGTTGGTGGAACAAGCAATCGCAATTCGCCCGCCTCCGCCCCCGCCGCCCACCCCATTGCCATCGCCGCCGCAGGCGGAGATAATGCCCGAGCCGGCCAGTGTGCCAATGTCCAACGAAATGGAACCACCCGCACCACCGCCGCCGTGTTGGTAGATGCCGTGGCCGCCATCCGCAGAAATGCGCCCATCCAAGTGGAGCGCCGCCGCCGTGAGCCGAACGATCCCTCCACCCGCACCCGCGCTGCTTGCGGGATTGCCACCGCCGCCGCTGCCCGGAAAACCACCGCTGCCAGTGTAAGGGAAGAGCACAACCCCATTGGCGTTTCCACCAGGTGCGCCACCATCGCTTGGCGCACCCGGCCCGCCGTGCCCCCCGCCACCGCCGGTGTAACCGTAGGTTGCGGAAGTGCGGCTCGACCCGGCGCCCAGACCCTGACCCGGCGCAAAACCGGCGCGATCCGCAATGATGCCGCCGCCCGCTTCAATTGTCGCCGTGCCTCTGGCGATGTTCACAAACTGGTTGGCTGCTGCCAACCAGCCATTGGAAGCGACCAGCAAATTGCGGATGGAAGTGTACTGCGAGGGGAAAGTAGCTATGGCGCCGTCTCGGATGATGATGTCAAATGACCCGCTGTCGGATACCAGCGTATTGGTCCCCGGACGACCTCCGTTGTCAGCCAGAATGTGGTCCGGGTCGCTCCGGTTGTTTGAGGTGAGGTAAATGGTTCCGGCGCCGCCGAAGCGCATTGGATTCGTCGAGCCACTGGCCCCGCCCCAAGCCGTGTAGGTGCCCGTGAAGTGGTTGCTGCCAAAGGTGCTGCTGGTCACGCGCACCGCGATGCGTCCGCCGCCCCCGCCCCCGCCGCCGGGATTGCTGCCCGCGCCGCCGTTTGCAGAGATGAACCCCGAACCGGAAAGTCCGCCGACGGTCAGCCAGACGCTGCCACCCGCACCGCCGCCACCGTTAAGACTGATGGCGGTTTCGCCGTCCGCCGAGATCCTGCCGTCCAAATACAACCAGCCCGCAACGCTCAACCGGACGACTCCTCCACCCGCACCGCCTGCCGGAGTGCCACTGCCAAGACCGCCGCCACTACCCGGCATGGTCGGGGAAGCCGCCAAGTCGTAGGCATTTCCCCCTCCAGCGGTGTGGCTGGCCGCTCCGTAGCCACCATGACCAGCACCGCTGCCAGTGCCAGACTGTGATGCCCTGCCTGCTCCGTGGCCTTGACTCGGCCCATAACCAGTGCCATCGGCAATAATACCGCCGCTGGCCAGCACAGTGGCGTTGCTGGCAGTCACGAGTTGATTCGTCAGGAGAAGCCACCCATTCGTTCCGACCTCTAGATTTCGGAACGAGTACGAGCCATTGCGAGACAACACTCCGCCCTCGCGGACCGTTAAATCAACAACGCCGGAATCGCTGAACAAGGTGTTTGTGCCCTTCCGACCACCATTGTCCACCCACACCTGCGCAACCGTATCGCTGGTTGCCTTCCGATAGATCGTGCCGGCGCCGGCGAATCCGTGGGGGTTGGAAGGACCGCTGGCACCGCCGAAAGTCTGGATGCTGCCAGTGAAGGCGTTGCTTTGATAATGAACGGCAATGCGCCCGCCACCTCCTCCGCCGCCCGCATTGAAACCCGCGCCGCCGTGGGCGCTGATGCGGCCCGAACCTGAGAATGCGCCCACCGTAAGCCAGATGCTGCCGCCGGAGCCGCCGCCCGCTGAACTCAGTCCCAAGGTCCCGGATCCGAGCCTGCCAGCAGCGCCGTTCGCCGAGATTTCACCGTCCAAGTGCAGTTCGCCGGTGACATTGAGCCGGATGATTCCACCACCCGCGCCGCCGATGGCAAGATTGCCCGAGGCAGAACCGCCGCCGCTTCCGGCGGCCAGGGATTGCGCGGCGATGCCATGAGCAGCACTGCCAGTAGCCGTCCCCACCCGGATGCCGTTGCCGCCATGGCCCGCGCCGCTCGCCGTGCCCGGCATACCCGCGCCCGGTCCGCTGCCCGCCGGCGAACCCGCGCCGTCGGCAGTCAGCAATGCTCCGGGTTCAACCACCACGTTGCCATTGATCGTCAGCGCGCTGGTCTGGTTCGAGAACGTCAACCGGCCATTCGCGGCAATTAAAAGCCCGGCCAGCGATACCTGATAAGGCGCGGGAACTATGACCCCGTTGCCGATGGTCAGATGATATGACCCACTGCTCCCGACCAACGCCGTGGCGCCGGTTCGCCCGGCGTTTTCCAAAACAACCTGGCCGGTCGGACTGTGGTTGGCTTTCGTATAAACCGTGCCGGCCCCGCCCCACGCAGCGCCACCGCCTCCGTGGGCGGTGATGGCGCCGGAAAAAAGATTCGTGGCGTAAGTGACGGCAATGCGACCACCGGCGCCGCCGCCGCCGTGGTTATTGCCGCCACCACCGTTGGCGGTGATGCTGCCCGAACCGGTCAACCGGCCCAGGCTCAACCACACACTCCCACCGGAACCACCGCCGCAGTTGAGGCCGGGAGCATCCTGCCCGTTCGCTGAGATCCGGCCATCCAGCAGCAATGTTCCCGCAACATTGAGCCGAATCGCGCCGCCGCCAGCGCCACCGGTTTCACGCAGGACACTCGCTCCGCCACTGCCGATCTCCGTGGGCTGGGACAGGCTTGACCCATAAGCGATCCCACCCGCGGCCTCGCCGGCGCCGGCGCCGCCGATACCGCCATAGCCCGCTCCACCGCCCGTAGCCCCATAGAGCGTTGAGTTTGTGGTTCGTCCATAACCAAGTCCGCGGCCCCCACGATTGCCGCTTCCATCGGCGTGAAGGACGCCGCCGGCTTGAATGGTGGCGTTGCTCAAGACTGTGATGGGGATGGCTTGCGCATTTGTCACCAGCAGTGTCGCATTGGTAGTGATGAGCAGATGGCGAATCATCATCGCGCTGGTTGCCGGCCAGTGCAACGTGGCGCCCCCGGTCACACCAAGGTTTGCCTGGTTTGAGGTGAAACTGCCCAAGGTGGTGTTTGTGCCCATCACACCGCCGTTATCCACAATCACGGAATCCTGGAACGGCGTAGATTCTCTGATGAAAACAGTCCCCGCTCCACCGCGGGATGTGCCGCCATCGCCACCGTGGGCGGTCAGGCTTCCGGCAAATCCATTGGTCACCGGCTGCGTGTAATGCACGGCGACCCGGCCACCGCCACCGCCGCCACCGAGACCGTTGCCGGCCCCGCCGTTGGCAGAAATGACGCCCGATCCGTTCAGCGCGCCTACGGTAATCCAAACGCTCCCGCCCGAACCACCTCCGCTGTGCGGCGCCAGGCCTTCCGTACCATTGGCAGCGATGTCGCCGTCCAACCAAAGCGTGCCGGTCACGTTGAGCCGGATGGCTCCGCCACCCGCACCGCCGGCGTTGGCATTGCCATTTCCCCTGCCGCCGCCGCTGCCGAGCACCTGTGGTTGAACCAGGACGCCGTGTGAATTGCCTCCATTGGCGCCAGTTCCGCTCGCGGCGCCAAATCCGCCGTGACCACCCCCGCCGCCGGTGATGCCAAACGCGCCCGGACTTGAAGTGCCGCCCGCGCCAGCCCCTTGCCCGCTTGGCAATCCAGTCCCATTGGCCAGGATTCCCCCGCTGGACGCGATCGTGGCCTCGCCGGTAACCGATAACGTCTGGTTGGTGACAATGAACCAACTGTTGGACGCAATGAGGAGATGGCGGATGGATTGGGCATTGACGGCCGTTGTCTTGGCGCCCGCACGCAGGGTGAGATCAAACGGATCGGGCGCAGCCAAGGGCGTGTGGGCGCCGGACCTCCCGCCATTGTCCACCAGCAAATGCCCCACTGGCTGGCTCAAATTGCGTGTGTAAATCGTCCCTGCCCCACCAGTGACGAATCCCGTCCCGGCTTGCGCGGTAGTAGTTCCGGAGAACGAATTTGTCGTGAAGTAAGTCGCAATGCGCCCGCCGCCGCCGCCCCCGCCGTGAATCGGTTCGCCCGCGCCACCGTTTGCGGAAAGCGAACCCGTTCCGGAGATCGTTTGTGCCGAGAGCCACACGCTTCCGCCCGAGCCGCCGCCCGCGCGGGAGTTGGTCGCGTTCGCACCGTTGGCAGTAATGCTGCCATCAATTCGCAGTGTGCCGCCCACGACCAGTCTGACCACGCCGCCACCCTTCCCACCGGCCCCGCCGGCGCCGGTGCCACCGGTGCTGCCTAGGGCCGTCGGCTCGAGGATTGAGCCGTAAACTCCGCCGCTGGTCGTGTTGCTTGAACCCAGTCCGCCCAGACCGCCGTGACCTGCGCCACTGCCACTGGCCGGACTGCCCCGCGAAGAACCACTGCCCGGTCCCAAGCCGGCATCATATCCGCGAGCGTCCACATCTATCGTGCCGCCCGCAGCAATGGAAACATCGGCGGCGACGGCGAGATTGAGTCCCATGGAATCCTGCGGGTGGGTAAGCGTGCCGCCATTGAGGATTTGCAGGCTGGCAAAGGTATGCGCGCCATCCACGGTGAGCGTGCAGTTGGTGACCACAAGGTCCAGGCCATCGTAGTTCGTGTCGGTGGCACTGATGATTGTGTCGGTGGTGAATATGGTCGCCTGAACTGAAAGGGCGAGGGTTGAGTATCCTGTGAGCCAGAGGATCAATCGCAGCGTGGAACCCCGGGAAGTTTTCATAGCCGGCTATGGTTTTACTCCCAGTGCCCATGGTTGACAACTGTGCGTTTGACAGCACATGCCTCGCAGCGAGAAGGCGACCAAACCGCCGCATGCGTTACACCCTTCGGTGGATTGTAGAATTGAGCGGGTCTGCGGTGGCCGCTAGTCTCGCGCCATGCCAGCGTGCCCGAATTGCGCGAGTCCGCTCCGCACGATCCGCCAACGCGAGGGATTGTTCTTCCTTTGCGACCATTGCTCCGGGCGGGCGGTCGCACTGCCGCAGATTCGCCGCGTGGCGGGGGACCGGTTTACCACCCAGTTGCTGCGCCAGATCAATGCCAACTCGAATATCGCGGACAAAGCCTGCCCGTTTTGCACCCGCCCCATGCGCGTTTTTTCCTCGCCGGACCCGCCCATGGAACTCGACGCGTGCAAACCCTGCGGCATGGTCTGGTTCGATCCGCGGGAATTTGAAACGGCACCGGAAGGGGTGGTGGTGCCACCGGCGCAACTGGACCAGCAAACCCGCGAAGCCATCGCGTTGCACAAGGTAAAGCAAATCGCCGAGCAGGCGCGCGCCGCCGACCCGACGCCGGACGCGACCTGGAAAACCATTCCCGCGCTGTTCGGATTTCCAGTGGAATCGGAGACCGATCCGATCACGCGCTGGCCGTGGGTCACGTGGTCGTTGGCCGCGGTGATTGTGACGTTAAGCGTCTGGGCTTTCTCGGATTTGGAGAACGCAGTGGCGCTGTTCGGCTTGATCCCAGCCGAGTTCTGGCGTTACGGCGGGTTGACCTCCTTGACGTCGTTCTTTCTGCACGCCGGCGTGTTTCATCTGGTTGGCAATCTCTACTTCCTGCTGATCTTCGGCGACAACGTGGAGGATTACCTGGGCCGCGGGCGTTATCTCCTGCTGATCCTGGCCGCTACAGTCGGCGGGGATATTGCACATGTGCTCCTCGAACCACGCTCGCTGGTACCGTGCATCGGGGCCAGTGGAGGGATTTCAGGCATCATCGCGTTCTATGCGCTGCAATTCCCGCGCGCCCGGTTGGGGTTTCTCTTCCGGACTTATTTCTGGCGCTGGCATTGGCTGCAAATCCCAGCCTGGGGCGCGCTCGTGCTGTGGTTGTTGTTGCAGGTCTGGATCAGCGTCCAGCAAAGGATGGGGATCAGTGATGTGTCGGGTGCCGCGCATTTGGGCGGCGCATTGATCGGCTTGCTGGCGTGGTGGTACTGGCGCCGGCTCGAAACGAGGCCGGCGTGAAGAACAAGTCATCCGCGCAAAGCTCGTTTGCACGATCCAGACGGGGCGGATGTAAACTCAACCCAGCCCGTATTCACGAACGGCCTCCGGGCCGAGTTGCGCCGCCACCAATTGCGGCAGGTCCACTACCGTGCCGAGGGTTGCGCCGCTGGCGAGCCGTTTACCTTCCGCCAGGCTCTTTTCCGCCGCTTCCAGCACGAGGGTCGTGTGGAAGCCCAACGCCATGGGACTGAACGCCGCGTCGTGGTCGGCGGCGGACAGTTTCCCGTTCCGCAACGCGAGCGCCTGTTGATATAACCGGCCCGGACTACTGATGCCGTAGCCGGTCACGGTGTGGTCCTGCTCGAAATTCCGAAAGAGCGGATTCACTTCAAAGATTCCTTCGCGGTGAATTTCGCGCAGACCCGGAGTGTCGAGTCCAAGGTCAATCATCCCGTCGGAGCAAATCAAGCGGCTCGATTGCACGGTGGTGGACCAGGCGGTGTCCGGCAGCGCCCAACCGGTGAGGATGTGCGCCGTGGCGCCGGTGCTGAAGCGGATTTCCGTGTCCACCAGATCATAGCCATTCACGGCAATCGGTTTGAGCGACGGCAGTTTCTGCGAGTATCCGGTGGCACGGACCTGCACCGGCACAAGGTTCACAATCTTCATCAAAGCGTCCGCCATGTGAACCGTGAGAAACGACACGGGCGTGTTCTTCTCCGCAAAGTCCGGCGACGCGAAGAACCGCGGCGTGTGGTTTGGGTTCGCCACAAACAACTTGTCGAGCATGTAAAGGACGGCGACCTGCAACGTGCCGTAGCGTCCGTTCTGAAAGCGCGCCTCGGCTTCCTTGATGCGCGGGTCTTCGCGTTTGTGGAAATCAATGCCCAGAAACCGCCCGCTCTGCTTCGCGGCCTGAATCATGGCGTGAGCGTCCTTCACCGTGGCCGCGGTGGGTTTCGGCACGATCACGTCCAGACCCGCGTTCAACGCGTCCACGGTCGGGCCGCAGTGCAGGTGGTCCGGCGTGTTGACCTGGACGGCGTCCAGTTCCACTTGGGCGAACATTTCCTGGTAGCTCGCGAACCGCCGGTTGGCGGGCAGACCGGCGAGGTCGCTGAACCAGTTGCGGTATTCCTCGTTGGGATCGGCCACGGCGCAGATTTCCAGAAGGTCGGAATAGTGACTGCGGAAATAGAGGTGCTGATAAATCTCGCGGACGACGGCGCCCACACCGATGACGCCAAGACGAAGTTGGGTTTTCATTTCAAAAGGTCTGATGAATTGAGTTGCTGCGAATTCGCGTCACAGAGTTCACCCGATGCTTGCCGTTCCGGTTTGCTGCAACAGGAACAAAGCCAGGAATTCCGTGGCGGCGCGGATTTCTTCAATGGAAATCTGTTCTTGATCGGAGTGCGCGAAGGCCAACTGGCCCGGGCCAAACGTCAACACCGGCATGCCGGGATATTCGGTGGCGAACAAACGCGCGTCGCAGGAAACCGTCCAGCCCAGCACCGGTTCATCGCGCCAGATGCCGCAGGTCCGGGCGGCCAGGATGGCATGGCGCATGGCGGGTGAGTCCGGGTCGCCGTCGAACGCCACGTTGTGCAGCTTCTCGTAGGCAACTTTCACCACTTTGTGACCAGGTTCGCTACGCCCCAGCCGTCGCAAGTAGCCTTCCGCGCCGCGCTGTGCCGCCTCGCGCATCCGTTGCATCACTTCGGTGATATCGTGAGTGGGAATGAAGCCCTGCCCGCCTTCGAGGATCAAGGTATCGCCGCGGGGCTTGCCGGCGAGGTCCAGGTTCATGGCACCGCCCGCGACAGCTTCAATGCGTCTGCGGGACAACACCAGACTGCGGACGAGGTGCGCCGTTTTGGTGATGGCGCCGTCCCGCTCGCGAATCGCGCCCATGTGACCGGTCGCTCCATGCACGGTCACCTTGAACCCGTGGCCATGACGACGTACGTCGAAGTGATGGGCCACCATCGGTTGACCGGTAGCGGGGTCCGTGACCTTGGTTTTGTCACCATAAAGCCCGAGGTAACCCGCCAACCCCGCCGCAAGACAATCGTGAAGGAGTTGCCCGGTTTTCGCATCCGGCTTGCGCGCGAATTGAATGGTGAATCCAACCTGGCCGCAGATGCGGCTGGGATGCTCGCCAAACGGGCCGATGATGCCGTGGCAGGTTTGCACGGGGCGCTGCGGAAAAAGCGCATGACGGCTCTCCGCACGTATCGCCGCACCTTCCTTCTCCATCTCCTCGTTCACGAAGGCGAACATCTCGAAGAGCGACGCCCCCTTCACACGGTTCAATTCCGCGCGATACCACACCGCGCCGCGGTTGGCGGGATAGATGTTCAGTCCCGTACATTCGCTCACGAGAACAGTGTCGTAGTGCTGCTTGAGACTGCGATCCAAGGCAAGCGAGAGGGAGCCGTTGCCGCCGGTTTCCTCCTCAATCACGAACATCGCGACGAGGTTGCGGTTCAAACGCAGGCCGGCCTCGCGCATGACTTCCGCCAGTACCTTGAGCGCGGCCACGATGCTGACCACCGGTCCTTTGTCATCGCACGCTCCACGACCATGCACCACCTTGCCCTTCACACGCGGCGGAAAATACGGCGCCACCACGTCCACGTGCGCGTTGAGTGCGACCGACTGACCCTGACGCGCGGTGTTTGCACCGGACACGTAGTAAAGCAAGTTACCGCGGCCTGCGTAGGTCTCCTCTGGTGTCAATCCCTGCGGGCGACCAGGCGTCTTGGTGAAATGCAGCAGCGAATAGTGGGGATGCTTCTGGATGGCTGGGTTGATGGCCCGGCGTTCGGTTCGCGCGGCGGCGAAATCAAGCGCTCCCAATTCACGTTCGAGAATGTCAAAACACCGATCCTCCGCCGCACGCATCACACGGACATCAGGATTCGGCGTCGTGTTGATGCGGCAAAGCTCGACCAACAAGCCTGCCAGGTATCGGGTGAACGCGGGCGTGCGGGTGCGGGCGAGGATTCGTCGGGCGAGGGGTTGGTTGGCGGCAGTTGGCGGTGCAGTGGTGCGAGCTTTTTTCACGGATGTTGTTTTGTCTGGGAGTGCCAAGTTCCCGATCATGGGAACGGGATTGGAAGCTAACAAGGTGGACTAGCGTGTCAAGATTCCGGCGGGCTCCGGTTGGGTGAAGTGCCCGCCGGGCCTCCAAACGTCGCCAGGGCGCAGGGGGACATTCTGTCAACACGTCATGCTTCGATGGCCTTTCCCGGCTGCGGCTGGACGACTTTGATCCTGGGATGTCGGGCGGCGATTTCTTCCTCGAACCACTGGCGCGAGTCCGCGCTGCCGTGGCCGAGCAGGACGACGCGGGGGGAAACCCGGCCCACAAAGTCCAGGAGGTCCTCGCGGTTGGCGTGCGCCGTCAGGTCGAATTCCTGCACGTCGCAACGGCGGGTCAGGTGGCCCGCGCCGGCGCTGAAGATGAATTCCTCTCCGGGTTTGGTCGCGCGCAACCGGCCCGCCGGTGTGGCAGGATCGGCGTAACCAACGAAGAAAATGGACTGGCGCTCGTCAGCGATCATGCGAACGGCCAGGTCGTGAGCAGCGGTGTTTTCACTCATCATGCCCGCGGTGATGACGAAGATGCGTCCGCCGGAGAGCTTCATGTGGTTGGCCTGACCGGAGTCGAGCACGACGAGGTTGAGGCTTTCGTGGAGCTGCAAATTGGGATGCTGGCGGTGCGCGCGGTGCGCCTCCAGATCGTAGATTTCCGTGAACACGCGCCCGAGGCCGCCAATGAAGATGGGTTGCGGTTTCAATTTCCCGGAGTCCATCAACAGAGCCAGTAGCGCGAGTATTTCCTGGGTGCGGCCCAAGGCGAACGAAGGTATCAGAATACAGCCTTTGCGCTTGAGAGCCTGATGGATGGCGGCGGTGAGACGTTCGATTTCCGATGCGCGCGTCAAGCCCGGAGGCACGATGCGATTGCCGCGGGTGGTTTCCAGGATAAGCACATCGGCCTTCACGTCATCGAACCGGGCCGCGCGCAGAATCGTCTGATCGTGGAAGCAGACGTCGCCAGTATAGAACAGGGTTTCCTTCCGGCCGCGCACCAGGATGCCTGCTGAACCGAGGGTGTGTCCGGCGTCGAAGAATTCCAAAGTGGGTGAGGCGAAACCCGCGCGAGTCTTGTGGTGCGCAGCCCACTCGATTTCGCGGTTGTATTTGAAACCCTGAAACACCGGTGCAAGGTCGTCCACCTCGTTATGGCTGTAGAGCGGGTAGTCTTGGATGCCCAACTCATCGCGCTGGCGCGTCATGACGTTGACAGAATTGTGCAGGACGCGTTCGACGAGAAAATAACTCAACTCCGTCATGAGTACGTGCGCCTTGGGAAAGTACCGCAACGCCACGGGCAATGATCCCACGTGGTCGTGATGACAATGGGAGATGGCGATGGCATCCACCTCCTCGCCGTGCATGGCGCCAAACAGCGGCAGACCTGCGCGCCCTTCGCGTTTGGGGTGCAGACCGGCGTCCAGAAGCACACGGTGGCCGTCGAGGTCCACCCACCAGGCGCTGGCGCCAATGTCGGTGTCGGGATTCAGATTGATGATGCGCATGGCTGCTTGGATTCGCGATTCCAGATCAACGGTTTCAATTTCAAGAGCGTGACGGAGCGAGCATACAACTCGCGGCCGCGATGCCACCTTTCCCGCCAGGCCGCGCGCAGGCCGGCCAAGTTGGACTACTTCGCTTCCGAGATGGCATCACCCACGATCTTCGCCAGCACCCCCTGCATGAATGACTGCATATCGGTGTATTCTCTGAAATTCGCTGGAGCGTCGAATAACTTAGCCTCCGGCTTGACGAATTGAATCTGCCGATAGCGGGTGATAACGGTTTCCTCGTCCCGCTTCGCGAGCGTCTGGACGGGAAAATCCCTCAAGTTGGTGGCATGCCAAACCGTCAGTTCCTGTTTCTCGCCCTTGGGCGGGAGGATGGTGACTTTGTGCTTGATACAAGGTTGGCCCTCGAGCGTTTCCGTGCCCAGTCGCTCCTTGGTGAGTGTTGCCTTGGCCGCAGTTTCCAAATCTTCCGGCGGCATGGGGAGCGTAACGTAGGCTTGCAGTTTCGGATAAACAACGTGCAGTGATTGCTTGTCGGGCCGGACAATGCTGACGACTTGGTCCATGCCGAACTGCTGCAATTGTGCGGCGATGCCCGGCGGCAAGTCCTTGTGTTTCATCTGGGTCATGTCCACCTCGCAGCGGACCTTCTGGTCGAGATAGATGAAGGTCATCGCGGTACTGGTCGTTTCCTTCTGATCCTTGCCGTAAACGCGGATGTCCGATTGGGCGGTGAACCCGGTGTGGTCGCCCAGGAGTCGGGCGAGAATTGCGAAGTCCGCACCGGCGGCGGCGCCACTGCGGCCAACATTCAGACTGGGCAGTTGCGCCAACCCCGTAGGCGGGGAAGCCAACAGTCCGATCAGGGCAAATATTCGGCACAGTGACAACCGATTCATAGGCAAAAACCACCCAGACGATAGCTGCTGCTGCGGGATTCACCAGTCCAAATCACGAATGCAGGCGCTTCATTCGCCCAAGCAGGCCCGTGGGCAAGAAAAGCTTGTTTGACGATTCGCTGCCGTATGTTAGGCTAATGGCGGATTTATGAGTGCGAGAAAACTCGATGGTATTGGTTCTTTACATCAACACGTGACGGTCGAGGCGCGGCAGGCGCGCTTGGTTTTGTCGCCGGACGCGGTGGTGATTCACAAAGGGGGAATTGAATTCCGTAGTGAAACGCCGTTTCCCCGCTGGGTGGAAATGACCGTTTCGCTGCAATCGCCGCAGGACGACGGCAAGGTGCATTGCACGGGCGTGGTCGTGGATTGCACGGGAAGCAAGCACAGCGGTTATCACGTCTCGATGGTCTTTACGGGACTTTCCAAACAGGCGGAAGCGCGCCTCAGCGCGATGGCTCATGCCACGTTGAACTGACGCGAATCGCGTTCGACCCAACTGTTTATAGGCCGGCCCCTTTGGTGGGCCGGCTGCTTTCTTTCCATCACCGAACGCTGGCTTTTCACCTTCAATCCCACCGGTTGGTGTGGCCATTTTTTCCGCTTTGGCCGCTGGGGCGCCATTGGTAGTCTGCGCGCATGGAATTGTTCTACAAAATCCTCAAGACGGCGGTGGACGGGGGCGCCTCGGATGTCCATCTCAAGATCAATGGTCCGGTGGTGTTCCGTATCAATCGCGAACTCATCGCCATTGAGTGCCCGTTTCCCACCGAGGAATGGATGAACAAGGTGGTGGATGCCGTCACGCCGGTGCATTTGCGCAAACGGGTGGAGGAGGAGCGCGAAGTGGATTTCTCCTATTTTGTGCCGGGCATCGGGCGATTTCGGACCAACCTGTTTCAACAGCGCGGCCAGTGGTGCCTGGCGATGCGTTACGTCAAGACCAATGTGCCGAGCTTCCAGGAACTCGGCTTGCTGGAGCAAATCAAGAAGATCGCCGAGTCACCGCGCGGCATCGTATTGGTGGCCGGTTCCACCGGATGCGGCAAGTCCACCACGCTCGCCGCGATGATCGAGCACATCAATGCCAACTTCAAAAAACACATCATCACGTTGGAGGATCCGATTGAGTACGTCTTCGAGGACAATCAGTGCGTGATCGAACAACGCGAAGTGGGTTTGGACACGCTTTCCTTCCATCACGCGCTCAAGCACGTCCTGCGTCAGGACCCGGACATCATCATGATTGGCGAAATGCGCGATGACATCAGCTTCACCTCCGCGATGAGCGCGGCGGACACCGGGCATCTGGTGTTGTCCACGTTGCACACCACCAACGCCTCCCAGTCGGTCAACCGCATTCTGGATTTCTTTGCCGCGGACGAGCGCGAGCAGATCCGGCGGCAACTTGCCGGCACCCTCCAGGCAGTGATCTGTCAACGCATGGTCCCGACCATCGCCGGCAGCATGACCCCCGCGCTGGAGATCATGATCAATACACCGACTGTGAAGAAGTTGATCGAGGAAAACCGCTTGGACAAACTGCCCGCCGCCATTGAGACTGGCAACGACGACGGAATGTTGAATTTCAATCAGGCGCTCTTCAATCTGGTCAAGGAAGGCAAGGTTTCCGAACGCGAAGCCCTGGCCAAGGCGAGCAACCCGCAGGCGCTGGAGATGAATTTCAAGGGTATCTTCCTGGACGAAGGCCGCCGCATTCTGTCCTGAGCGGACCAACTGCAAGCCCGCGTATTACTTGGGGCCGCCGATGTAGAACTCCCGGTGTTCGAGCCGGCTCACGATCATTTCCACCGTGCGCTCAATAGCGCCAAGATTGGCGCGCACGACCTTGATGGCGTTCTGGCCCAGTTGTTCCCGGCGCGCCGGGTCAGACAGCAACTGCGCGAGGGCAGCTTCCAACTCGGTCACGTTCTGCACCTGCACCGCTCCGTCGTGGGCCACAAACCCGCGCACGACCTCGGCAAAATTCTGCATGTTGGGGCCGAACACCATCGCCTTGCCCAGCGCCCCCGGTTCGATGGGATTCTGTCCGCCGGTTGCGGTGAGACTCTTGCCGACAAAAATGACGGTGGCGTGTTCGTAGAAGTATCTTAGCTCGCCGGTGGTGTTCACGACGAGGCATTGCAGTTCGCCGGGTTGACGCTGGTATTTGGCCGTAATCTCGCTGCGGTAGGCGAACCTCACGCCGCGGGCATCCAATTCGCGGCCGACCTCGCGGCTGCGCTCAAAATGGCGCGGGACAATAATCAGGAACAGGTCGGGGAATTGCGCCCGTAGTTTCAGAAACGTCTCCGCCAGGATGGCTTCCTCGCCGGGGTGCGTACTGCCGCCCACCAACAAGGGGGTGGCCGGTGGCACGCCGAGTTGTTGCAGCAGTGAAGGAACGTTCAACAGCCGGCGCTCATCAAGCTTCGCTGCGTCGAACTTCATACTCCCAACGACGTGAACCGCTTCCGGACGGCAGCCCAGTGCCCGCAATCTGGCGGCATCGGCCTCGTTCTGCGCCCCGACGCCGGCGAAGGCGCGGAAGAGTCGCCGAAACAAGAAACCACAAAGCCGATAGCGCCGATACGAGCGATCCGAGAGCCGGGCGTTCACGAGGAACAACAGGATGTCCTGGCTGCTCGCGCGCCAAATGAAGTTCGGCCAAATCTCGGCCTCAACGAGCACGACCGCTTCGGGTTTGACGGTGGCCAGCGCGCGGGCAACGTATCGGCGACGGTCAATCGGGTAGTAAATCTTGCTGACGTGGGTGGGCAGTTTCTTCTGCAACTCGCCCATGCCGGTGGTGGTAGTGGTGGAGACGACGATTTTGGCGTTGGGCAGCCGCGGTTCGATGGCGCGGATCAATTGCGTGCAAATATTGACCTCGCCCACGCTGACCGCGTGCAGCCAGATCACCTGCCGGTTGGTCAGCGCTTGTTTGAGTTTCGGATCGTAACGGCCAAACCGTTGCATGAAACCGTCCACCCAGTTGCCCCGCCGCGACAGCCGCAGAAAATAATACGGCGCCGACAGCACGAAAAAGAACAGGAATAGAATGTTGTAAAGAGTCCTCACGCTAACATTGCATCATCCGATTGAAATGAATTTCACGCAAACTCCTCCGCGGCGCAAAGGAAATGTTCCGTTCGGGAAAGAAATCCCCGAACCATCCAACCGGGGCGGCCGGTCGAAGGCGGTTCCGCAACCAAGTGTGACCGCGCGTATGACACTCGAGCCTTGGTTTCAACTCGCGGAACCGTTCCCTTCCGGCAGACACCAATGCGGTCAGCAGGAAATGGACGGCAGCGACGGTGGCGCTGGCGACGGCAAGAATCTGTTCAGATAGTGGGCATCCAGGTCCGGCCCGGGGCTGCAGCTTCGTCAGGATCAGAAATTGAATATACTGAGAACGCCTTCAATCACGACCTCAACCAGCGCGTTCACGGCGCCATCGCCGACGGTCTCGGCGAACTTGGATGGCGCCTGATAATCCACCCAAGAAATGGTCGTTCCGTGAACAAAGGCACCCTTGCAGGTCTGGCATTGATAGGCGTCAAAACCGTGACTGGATCCTGGGACAAGGGTATGGTCATGGCAGCGCGGGCAGGTCAACTGATCGGTTCGAGCGAAGATCATGCGTGGAGACCATGTCGCCGGAGGAAAGCGACTGCGGTTTGGATGTGTGTTTCGGTAGGTTTCGATCTCCCCCGCGTCAAACCAGATTCCCCGACAAGCGGTGCAATGGTCCAACTGGATCCCACAGTGTTGAACCGCAGAAAGGGGCTTGCTGCAAGCGGGACAGTTCATGCCAAACGACCGTTGGAATCTCGCATCTACGTCACTTTCGATGAGTGCCCACACTCATCTGGATGGCGGGGTTATCCTTTCAACCCTTCCAGCGCAATGCAAAAAACTGGTCACCATTGTCTGCGCGCCACCGTCAATGTCACTGTGATTCGCCGGCCAGACCTCACAATCAGGCTCAAATCGCGAAATCGTTGTATTCCGGTTTCACGGCCTCGGTTGGCGGAAGCAGCATACCGGCGGCGACGGTGGCATTCGTGCCCTGCTCGATGATTACGAACGCGCCAGTCAGTCGGTTGGTGCTGTAACCGTCAAACACCAGCGGGCGCGCGGTCTTGAGGCGAATCTCCCCAATGTCGTTGAGCGCGAGTTCCGGGGGCTCTGGTTCGGCGTCGAAGGTTGAAATGTTGATCCGGTTTTCAATGGTGGTAACGACGGCTTGCGTGGTTTGCGTGGTGTGTTTGAGAAAGTACTTCTTCCCGCGCTGCAAGGGCCGCGGGTGCATCCAACCCACCCGGGCGCGCAGTTCGGTACTCGCCCCGGGCAGCAGGTCCATGCCCACGATCATGTCGCCGCGGCTGACATCGAGGTCGTGCTCCAGGCAGAGGGTGACGGATTGGGGGCAGAAGGCCTCTGGCAGCGGGCCGTCGTGGGTCCAGAGTTCCTTCACCGTGCTCCGAAAACCACCGGGCAGCACCAAGACCTTCTGCCCCACCCTGACGATGCCGCCGGCAATCTGTCCGCTTAAGCCTCTGAAGTCATGCAACCGCGGATCGCGTGGATTATTCGGACGATTCACCCACTGAACCGGCAGGCGGAAGGCGCTAAGATTCCAGTCGCTGGCAATATGCACGGTTTCCAAATGCCCCAACAACGTCGGGCCTTCAAACCAGGGCGTGTGGTTGGATTTCTCCACGACGTTATCGCCGTTGAGCGCGCTCAAGGGGATGAATTTCACGTCCTTGAACACGTCGAGCCGGGGCAAAAACGCCTCGAACTGGTCGCGGATTTCGCGGAACCGATCCTCACTCCAATCCACCAGATCCATTTTGTTGACCGCAATGACCAGGTGCGGAATGCCGAGCAACGCGGCGATGTAAGTGTGCCGGCGGCTTTGTTCGATCACGCCCTGCCGCGCGTCCACGAGCACGATGGACAGATTGGCGGTGGACGCGCCGGTGATCATGTTGCGCGTGTACTGCACATGGCCCGGCGTGTCCGCGACGATGAATTTGCGGCGCGGCGTGGCAAAGTAGCGATACGCGACATCAATCGTAATTCCCTGTTCCCGTTCGGCGCGCAAGCCGTCGGTGAGGTTGGCCAGATTGATCTGGCCACCGCCGGTGATGTCGGCGGAACGCGCCAGCGCTTCAAGCTGATCCTCCATCAGCGATTTCGAATCGTAGAGCAATCGGCCAATCAATGTGGACTTGCCGTCGTCCACGCTGCCGCAGGTGTTGAAGCGGAGGATGTCAATGGGATGTGGTTGGGTGGACATGAGGAGAGTTGGCTTCAGAAATATCCCTGCTTCTTCCGGTCTTCCATCGCCGCCTCGGACGATTTGTCGTCGGCTCGCGAACCCCGTTCCGTTACCCGCGCGGCGGCAATCTCCGTGATGATGTCGTCCACCGAATCCGCCGGCGATTCCACCATGCCGGTGCTGATGATGTCGCCGATGGTGCGCACCCGGACGACCAACTCGCGAGTCTCCTCGGTAGGCTTGGGTGGCAACAGATCGGTGACTGGCAGCCACTGGCCACCCCGCCGCACCACTTTCCGCGGGTGGCTGAAATAAATCGTGGGCACGGCGAGTTGCTCCCGTTTGATGTATTCCCACACGTCCATCTCCGTCCAGTTGCTGAGTGGAAACGCCCGCATGTGTTCGCCGGGATTCACTCTGGCGTTGTAGAGGTTCCACAACTCGGGCCGCTGGTTCTTGGGGTCCCACTGGCCGAAACCGTCGCGAAAGCTGAAGAAGCGTTCCTTGGCGCGGGCCTTTTCCTCGTCGCGCCGCGCACCGCCGATCAGGCAATCGAAGCGGAATTCCTCAACCGCCGCCAGCAGCGCGGGGATTTGCAGACGATTGCGGCTGATTTCACCGGGAGACGGTACGGCGATGCCGGCCTTGATCGCGTCTTCGACTTTGCGCACGATCAATTTGCCGCCCAATTCCGCGGCGCGCCGGTCGCGGAATTCGTTCAACTCGGGAAAATGATGGCCGGTATCAATGTTCAGCAGCGGCATCGGGATGTCCGAGGGCCGGAACGCTTTCTCGGCGAGCCGCAGCAGGCAGATGGAATCTTTGCCGCCGGAAAAAAGAATGGCCGGCCGCTCGAACTCCGCCGCCACTTCCCGCATCACGTGAATGGCCTCGGTTTCGAGATACTGAAGATGGTCGAGATGATAGGAGCTCATCAGATCAAACCCCTTTCCAGCCGCTCGGTGTTGGCCACGGCCAGGCCGCCCCAGGCCGCGTGCAATCCGCACTCGCGTTTTTCGTCGGCCTTGGCCGGATCGAAGTAATCCCATTCATTCGGCAGGCTGTGTTCCTTGAGATACTCCTCCATTTGCGCGTCGGTCCAGTGAAACACCGGGCTGACCTTGAGCGCGCCAAAGTTTTTATCCTCGCTGACGATGTCGAGTCCGGCACGGTTTGGGTTCTGCACCTTGCGGAGGGCCGTGATCCAGACGGTGGGCGCGAGTTCCTTCATGCCGCGTTGAAAAGGCTCGAGCTTCATCACGGCGCTGAATTGCTTCAGTCGCTCCTCGTTTTCTGGTGTGGGTTCGGGCGCGCCGCCGTGAATCGCGTCATAGTGCATGGTGGTCATTTTCGGCAGGAAAGCTCTCACGTTGAGTTTGAGTTGCTGCTTCAATTGCTCGGCGTGCCGGTAGGTGGCCGGGCGATTGTAGCCGTGGTCCACCCACAGCACGGGGATGTCCGGCTGGACTCGGGTGCAGAGGTGCAAGACGACTGCTTCGTAAGGGCGAAAATTCGTGGACACGATGGCGCGGCCATTGGCGTTCGCGACGGCCCACTTGACGATGTCGAGCGGGTGTTTCGCGAGCAATTCGGCGTTCGCTTGGGCAATTTGCTCAGGGGTCATGGCAATTGGGGAAGCTGTTCCAAGTCGGCAATGTCCTGCAAACGACCGGAAGCCTTCTTGTTCGTGAGAAAATCTTCGGAGCTTAGGAGATTCACAATCTGGCCATCAATAGTGCCCTCGATGCGGCGGGCGTAGGTCCAGGCAAATTCGATTCCGGAGACATAGGGTGGGATTTCCATGAGATTGGGCACTGCACCAGATCGGTCAGGTAGCCTTGAGCGCAACTTCAGGAAACAACACCCGCTCACACCAGTCGCCCAAGCGCTCGTTTACCCGCCGCTCTTTCGCATAACGCGCCAGCACCGGCCGCAGTTCAGTTTCCACCTCGGCTTCCTTCACCACGTCCCTCCACACGCGATTCAGCCGCGTGCCGGAAGCATTGCCGCCGAGCCAGACTTGATAACGGCCCGGCGCCTTGCCGACGAATGCAATCTCCGCCATGTAAGGCCGCGCGCACCCGTTCGGGCAACCCGTCGAGCGGATGATGATTTCTTCGCCGGCCAAGCCGACCTCCGCGCAGAGTTTCTCGATCCGATCCACCAGGCCCGGCAACATGCGCTCCGACTCCGCCAGCGCCAGGCCGCAAGTCGGCAGGGCGGGACACGCCATTGCGGCGGCATGCAGGACGCTGGCTTGATGTTCGGTTTTGACACCGTGCTCCAGGAGCAGCGCATTGACGCCGGCCTTTTCGGCTTCGGCCACGTTGGCGAGGATCACGTTTTGATTGGTGGTCAGGCGGAATTCCAAGTTGGCAAATCCCTCGGCCACCGCCCGCAGGGCGTTCTTCTGTGCTCCCTGGATGCGGCCGGTCTCGACAAACAATCCGAGAAACCAAGTGCCATCCACCGCGCGATGCCAACCGTAAAGATCGCCCATCGTCGTGAATTGATATGGCCGGGCGGGCGCGATTTGGATGCCCGCACGCTGGTTTACTTCCGCGCGCATGAAATCCACCCCGCGCTCGGCCACGACGTATTTGAGCCGGGCATGTTTGCGATCTGTGCGATCACCAAAGTCGCGGTGAATCGTCAACACCGCCTTGGCCACGTCCACCACCTTGTCCAGCGTGAAGAAGCCAATCACATCCGCGAGACGGGGATAGGTTACCTCGTTGCCGTGGCTGCGCCCCATGCCACCGCCCACTGCGAGGTTGTAGCCGGTCAGGCGATCGTTTTCGACGATGGCGATGAAGCCCAGACAGTTGGTGAGCACGTCCACGTCATTAACCGGCGGGATGGCGAACGCGATTTTGAATTTTCGTGGCAGATAAGTTTTGCCATAGAGCGGATCAACGAAATCCCTGTTTGATTCGTCCGCCAGATTCAACTCCTGGCCATCAATCCAGATGGAATGATACGCCCTGGTCTTCGGGGCCAGTGCCATGGCCACTCTGTGGCAATCCTGAAAAACCCGCTCGCGCGCGTTTGTGAAGGCGGGCATGGGCGGCGCCAGGACATTGCGGTTCACATCGCCGCACGCCGCGAGAGTTGAGAGCAACGACTCATTGATGCCCTTGATGACCGGGCGCAACCCGGATTTGACGATCCCGTGAAATTGGATGCTCTGGCGCGTGGTGATGCGCAGCGTGTGGTTACCATAACGGTCGGCAAGATCATCGAACACACACCATTGCTTCGGCGTCATGACGCCGCCGGGGATGCGGCCCCGCACCATCATGATGTACTTCTTACCGGTCTTGCGCAGATCGCGGTCATCTTGCTGATACGAACCGTGAAACTTGAGAAACTGGTTGTCATCCTCGGAGAAATGATCCGAAGAAGCATCCGCCAGCGTTTGTGCAATCGTACCCGCCAAGGTTGGATTGGCCGCCTTCAACAGTTCGTTGCGCGACAGTTCGGATTTGACTTCGGTGCTGCTCATGGTTTCAACATCTACTAGATAGATAGATTTTTAATAATACAAAAAGCCATTGTCAAACTGCTTTTACATGGCTTTCATGGATGGCTTGGTTTGAATGTCTATTGAAAGAATAGAGTATAACTTCTTGCTGGCCGGTTTTGGTGGCAAGAGAGAAGTGAGATTTCAAGATGCTGGAGCCAGGCGTTGAGTGAGCAAGGCGGCGAGAAACAGCAGCAGGAAGCCAACACTTGAGGTCCTCGAAATCTCCGGCGCTACCGCCAGCCAATCCACGAAAACAATGCCCGCCAGCAATCCCGACACGGTGCGCCCCACGTTGACGTCAGTTGTCCAGAAGGCCGTCCGCAGGCAGCGCACCACCCAGAGCGCCAAAACGAGCGACACCAGCAGCGCTGGTTCGCGATAGTCAGCTGGGTTCATGAGCAGCGCCAGAAGGATCGGTGCGCTCAACAGCACCACCGGCCAGCGTGGCGTTGGGCCGCGCGAGCTTTCCTTGCGCGCGAGTCCGCTTAAGCCGACGACGTACACGCCCAGCGCGACTCCGCTCCATAGCGCGCGGCCCGTGATGCCGAACACGCCGGTTGAGGCGGCCAGCACATAGACCAGAAATCGGCAGGCGCCCATCAACACCGGCGACAACGTGAAAAGCTTGTGAACGGCGTTGTAAACCAGAATGCAGAGCGCCAGCGCGACGCCCGTGGCCGCACTCACCGGGCCGAGCCACAAGAGAGATAATTCGCCCAGCCCCAGCCAGACAAAGCCGAGCTTCCACACGGTGTTCCGTTCGATGGCGCCCGAGGGAATGGGCCGTTCCCGACGATGCTGTTGGTCGAACGTGGCGTCAAAGGCATCGTTCAAGAACATGCCGCCGATGTAGAGCAGCGTGGTGCCGATGAAGAGGAACGGGAACTTCTCCAAATTACCACCGCCGCCGAGCCACCATCCCGCCAGGCAATTTGACCACACGGTGGGCAGATTGGAAACACGACCGAGAATCAGGAGCGAACGAAGCCAGGACATCACGTTAGGTATCAAGTTTGAGGCATGGTCCTTTTCTCAGGGAAATGATCAGCCCGCATTTGTGCGGCAGCGGCTGGCGTCCATGGCGATTGCAGTTCAAGCCGCATTCGCCAGCCCTCTCTCAACGAGTGATCGCAGCGTCCACTCGTATTCCGCCACCAGTTGTTCCACGACATCGCGGTTTTTCATTTCAGGCGGGAGCACTTCCCACGTGTAAGTTTCCATTTCGAGATGCGAGCACAACGCTGGATCTCCCGCCAGCAGATCGAGCACGCCCAGCAAATGATCCGCCGTGTTGCCAAACAACGCCGTCGGCGGGCTGTGCAGCGGGATATGAAAATGAATCCGCCATTCCAAGGCAGCGGTGGCTGCTGCTTCACCGGTCAGCGCGTCACGCAAATCCCGGTAAATGGACCGCTGGCCGTCCGCCTGTTGCACTACGACCTGGTGCAAATAAACGTCATCGGCAAAGGCGCTCAAGGCCGTGCGGGCTTCCGCGGTGGGCTTGACGCGCAACGCGTTGCTCAGATGAATCTTGCTGAGTTTGATGCCGTGCTGCTGCAAACAGCCGATGGCCTCCTGCGGATTCTCAAACTCCACCGCGTAGTGGCACGTGTCGTAGTTCACGCCTAAATGTTCGTTGAGGCGCGGGTCATTGGGATGTTCAACACGCAGCCGGTCAAAAAAATGGAGCACTTCGGCGCTACCTTCCAGCACACACATCGGCTCGGGTTCCAGACCCAGATGCAGCTTGCGTCCAGTTTGCTCACTCACACGCGCGACGTGCTCGACACAACGCCAGAGGTTGGCACGGATCAAAGCGTGTTCCTCGGGTGTGGTCACGAGCCCTTTGAAACCGCAAGGCAGGGTGCTCACGCTGCCTTCTACGTGGTCCGGCAGCAATTGTGCGAGCAGATCGAACAACCGGTTCGTATAAGCCAGCCGTTCCGGCGTGGTCCAATCCGGCACGTAAACCCCGGTCTTCACGCGCGTCCCGTGAAACTGGCCATAGGGGAAACCATTGATCGTAAAAACATAGCACTGGTTGGCCGCGAGCCAGCGTTGGAAGGCCAGCAAAGTCTCCGCATCACCCAACTCTTGCGCCGCGCGGTTGCTCAAGCGCAGTCCGATGGCATACGGCTGGTCGGGACACACGCGCTGCCGCACTGCGAGCGTGTAATTCTTCAACGCCGCGAACGTTTCGGCCCACGTTTCGCCCCGATGGATATTGGTGCAGTAGGCGAGGTGCAGGTTGTGGTTGAGCTTCATGCGCGAGGCAATTCTAGCGCGCCTTGCACGGGACAGGAAAGCGGGAATGCAGTGCGCGCACCCATCCAAACACCCAAAGGCTCGCCTCGCGACCTCCCATTTGGGTCCTTGGGTACTTGGATGCTTCCTGATGTTCCAAAGACTCCAGCTTCTTCCTCAGTGCCGGTGAAGGAAGCCAATCCAGTCTCCCTCCGTCCGGCGGCTGACGCGGGTTACAGTTCCCGCAGGGCGGCGGCAATGGGCACGCGCACCGCGCGAATTGCCGGGAAGAGTCCGCCAATCAGACCGATGACCACCGCCCAAATTATCGCGCTCCCCAAGAGTTGGGGTGTCACGGCGAACGCGAAGGCAATCTGGCTAAAGCTCTGCCAATTGATGGTGGCCGCCTGATAGCCGTCAAATGCGAAATACGCTGCAGCGGCGCCCACCACGCCACCGAGCAACGCCAGTGCCAGGGACTCGAACATCACGGAAAGCACCACGGGGCCGGCCCCGAAACCCAGTGCCCGCAACGTGGCAATCTCGCGGGTGCGCGCGGCCACGGCGCTGTACATGGTGTTCAACGCGCCGAATAAAGCGCCCAGCGCCATCATCACGGCGATGAACACGCCGAAGTTTTGAATGAACGCGGTCAGCATCGAAGATTGGTCGGCCAGATACTCGGCCTGGCTCAACACCTTCACCTTGAGCCGCGGATTCGTTGTCAGCGAGTCCTTGAACTCCTGGAACGCTGCGGGCGACGAGAGTTTGGCGTACACCGACTGGAAGGAATCCCCGCGTTGATAAGCCGGTTGGAGCACGGCGGCATCCGTCCACATTTCCGATTCGGCGGAACCACCGCCACCGGTGAAGATGCCCACAATCTCCCAATCGTTCTGGCCGAGCCGCAGTTTGCTGCCGACTTCCAGACCGGCGAACGCCCGGGCGGCGCCGGCCCCCGCGATCACTTCGTTGCGGCCCGATTCAAACATGCGGCCTTCGATGATTTTGAAATCATCCCTTACGCTCGACGCGGCCTGCTCGACGCCGCGGAAAGGCACGTTGGCGTCCGTGCCCGTGGAGCGTTTCGGCAGGTTGATGATGACAAACAATTCTGCCGAAGCCAGCGGGCCGTCCGCGTTGCGTGCCAGGCCCGGCGCATCCGCGATCAGGCGGGTTTCCTCGCGCGAAAGCCCGCTGGTCATTTCCGCGTCCGCCCCGCTGCGCAGCACGATGGCCACATCATCCGCGCCCGGCACCGACATCGCGGCGCGGAAACCCGCGGCAATGGACAACACGCCCACAAAGACCGTTACCACGCCGGCAATGCCAACCCCGGCGGCAATGGCTGCGCCTTTGCGCTCGGGGATGGTGCGCAGATTAAACAGCGTGACGGAGACGACTTGGGAAAACCAATTGAGCATAGGTCAAAATTCCAAACCGCAAACGCCAAACATCAAACAAGCGCCAAAGCCCAGACTCCAAACCACGCCCACAGCCAGGCGGGAATCCAAGGTTTCGCATCCTCTTTGGTGTTTGGTGTTTGGTGTTTGGTGTTTGGTGTTTCATCATCCCTGCCTCCGTAACGCGTCGGCGATGCGCAGCCGCATGGCGTTCAGCGCCGGCAGGATTCCCGCGATGACGCCCAACGCGAAGACCAGCCCCGCTCCGATTCCCACGTAACGCACGGGCAGGTAAAACACCGGCAGCATGGAGGGCACCGGGCTGCCGCCCGCCGCGATCAACCAGGCCACCCCCAGACCGGCCAGCCCGCCGATCCCGGTCAACAGGCACGACTCAAACAACACCAGCGCCAGCGCCAGTTCATTGGTGAAGCCCATCGCCTTCAACACGCCGATCTCCTCGGTGCGTTCGCGCACGGATTGCGCCATGGTGTTGCCGGCCACGAGCAGGATCGTGAAGAACACCGCGCTCAAAATGCCAATGAGAATCGCACCGATGTCCCCCACCTGTTGCACGAAACCTTGTGCAAACGCGCCTTCCGGTTCGGACTTCGTCTCGTGGGGAGAATTGGCGAATTCCTCATCAATCGCCTTCGCCACTTCCGCCGCGCGCTCCGGATCGTTCACGCGCACCGTGTACCACCCCACCACTCCTTCGCCGAACGCGCGGCCTTCGTCGAAGTAGTCGTAGCGGAAAAAGAAGCCGGAGGTGTCGGTACCCTTGTTGGCGCCGTCGTAAATGCCGACCACTTCAAACTCCCAAGGCTGATCGCCTTTGCGCGGCCAGATCGGCGAGATCAGTTGGATGCGGTCGCCGATCTTCCATTGGAATTCCTTCCGCTCCGTGAGCGTGCGGCCCACGACCGCTCCCGTCCGCGTCTTCAGCCAGGCTTGTTTCTGGTCTTCGGGCAGCACGTACTCCGTGTGCATCGCGAGGAACGCCTCCGGCTCGACCGGGAACGTGCCGAAGAAGTTCTTGGGCTCGTTCTTGTAGATGCCGTTGAACCACGTCCAATGACTCGCGGCAACCACCCCGGGAATGCGTTCCATCCGGGCGCGATGCGATTCCGGCAGGGTCATTATGAGGGAAACCTTGTGGCGCACGATGAGCCGGTCCGCCCCGGCCATCGTCACGCCGGCCGTGAACGCCTCCTTGATCGTGCAGAGCAGGCCGAACAGCAGAAACGCCACGAAGATGGAAAGCAACGTCAGCAGCGTGCGCAGTTTGCGCCGCTTCAGGTTGCTCCAGACCAGGTGCAGGAATTTCATTTCACCGGTTCATTGCTGAGTTGCCCCTTGTTCAAATAAACCGTCCGGGAGGCGCGGGCCGAGGCGTGCGGATCGTGCGTGACCATGATGATCGTCTTGCCGTGCTCGCGGTTGAGCGCCTGCAGCAGGTCCAGAATTTCATCGCCGGACTTGCGGTCCAGATCCCCCGTCGGCTCGTCGCAGAGCAACAGGGTGGGGTCCGTGGCAATGGCCCGCGCAATGCCCACGCGTTGCTGTTCACCACCGGAAAGCTGTCGCGGATAATGTTTGGTGCGGTGCGCCAGGCCGACGACCGCCAGCGCCGTGGCCGCGTGCTGCCGCCGTTCCGCTTTCGAGAGATGCGTCAGCAACAGCGGCAACTCCACGTTGCGCTCGGCGGTCAGCACCGGCAGCAGGTTGTAGAGCTGGAAGACGAAACCGATGTGCCGCGCCCGCCATGCCGCGAGTTGGCGATCGGAGAGTTCGCTGACGTGCTCACCCGCGATGCTCACCGTGCCCTTGGTCGGCCGGTCTAGGCCGCCGATCAGGTTGAGGAGCGTGCTCTTGCCGGACCCGGACGGCCCCATGAGCGCGAGGAACTCGCCCTTCGGCACTTTCAAATGCAGATCCGACAGCACGTGAATGTCTTCCGAGCCGCGGTGAAAGATTTTCTCGATGCCGTCCAAATCCACCAGCGCGCCATCGGCCTGGGTTGGTTCATTCATGGTTTGATTTCCTTCAATTTCGTTCCGCCTGTCAAGCCAGCCGGCACCCTGGCCACGACTCTTTCGCCCGCCGCCACGCCCGCGCTAAGTTGCGTGTCGCCGCCCACCGTGAGGCTGACCGTAACCGCGCGGCGTTCAGCACGTCCGTTTTGCACCACCCACACGATGTCCCGTCCGTCCTGTTGCTGAATCGCCGACTTCGGCACAATCACGGCCGGGCTGGTTGCGGTGCCGGTTTCGCCCGCTTCCCGAAACGCGACTTTTACACTCATCTCCGGCAAGATCCGCGGGTCAAGTTGGTCAAAGCCGACGCGCACTCTGACTGTGGATTTCTGCCGGTCAGCGGTGGGAATGATGGCGATGACCTTGCAGGGAATTTTCCAGGCGGGATACGCGTCCAGCGTCGCCTCGACCGCTTGGCCCGATTGAACGCGATTGATGTAGCTCTCGTTCACGTCAATTTCGATTTCGAGCGAATCCATGTCCACAATCGTGCAGATGCCGGTGCGCGTGAAGCCGCCCCCCGCGGAAATGGGCGAAATCATCTCGCCCGGTTGCGCGTTCTTGGAGGTAACGATGCCCGGGAAGGGCGCGCGAATGATGGTGTCCTCCAGTTGCTGCTGCCACAAGGCGAGTTCCCTTTCGGCCACGGTCACGCCGGCTTGCTGTTGTTCCAACCGCGCCTGGAGTGCTTTCGCCTCGGCCTCGGCCCGGTCCAGGTCAGCTTGCGGTGCGATGCGGCTGTTCAGGAGCTCCGTGACCCGGCGAAACTCCAGTTCCGCCTGCGTGAGCCGCGCGCGCGTTTCCGCCAGGGCGCTGCGTGCTGATTGCACCTGCGCATCGGCCAAATTGAGATTGGCCTTCACGTTCACATCGTCGAGCCGCGCGAGAATCTGGCCTTCCTTGACCCGCAGGCCCTCCTCGACGAGCACTTCGACGACTTTGCCGGTGACCTTGGAGGAGACGGTCGCTTCGCGTCGCGCGGTGACGTAGCCGGAAGCGTTCAACACCGTTCGCTCGCCGCTGTCATTCGCGGCCGCGCGCGCCGCCACGGTCTGCACCTCGAGCGTTCTGGATCGCGTGAACCACCATGCCACCGCCCCGCCGAGCAACAGCACAATGACCACCACCGCAATGAGCCACCCGCCGGCACTGGGTTTGGCGTCGGGGCGGCGCTTGATTCGCAGATCATCCAAGGTGGGCTTGGCGGAACTCATAGTATGGAGGCACAGGAAATCGAATCTTCACCTTCGGGTCAAATGGGATGTGAGCCGGTGAGTCGGGGCGCTTTCACTTCATCCCTTGCCTTCGATGTGCTGCACGTGATACTTGCCAGTGGTGGGCCAGTCAATCCCCGTGATGATTGGCGGTTGCCTGTTTTGCCGAGCTCGTGCCGTGACAAACCTATTTCGAGACAAGGTAGGGCGCGTCACTCCGTGCGCGCCGTTGGGAAAGCCATGCGCCGGTTGCGGCATGCACGGCGTGATGCGCCCCACCGACTCTGAGCGCATGTTTCCAAACTTCTGAGTTCCCGCATCAGGCATGGGCACGCCGAACCGCTGCGCAGCAGCCAAAACGCGGATTAAATGTGAACGAAAGCGGGGGCGGTGGAGGACCGCGCAAACCGGAATGGGCGGGGAGGCGACAACCTCACAACCAGGGCTTGAGCCGTTCGCGCAACAAACCGCGCGCACGATACAACCGCGATTCCACCGCCTTGGGGGTTGCGCCCAGGATGGCCGCCGCCTCCGCCACGCTGCACTCCTGCCATTCGCACAGAATGATCGCCTCGCGCAAGTCTTCCGGCAGACGGCTCACCGCCGCCCCCACTGCGGCCCGACGTTCTTCCTCCAGCGCCGCGTGGCTGGGTAAGGGCAAATTTGCCGGCAGCGTACTGGCCAGACTTTGGCCCGCAACATCCCTTTCGGCCTCCAACGAAACTCCCGGATGCCGGGTCCGCCAGCGGAAATGATTTCGCGCGAGGTTCGCGGCGATGGTGTAGAGCCAGGTCGTGAATTTCTCACCCGTCCGAAAGCTGGCGCGGGCGCGATAAACCCGAAGGAAAGTCTCCTGCGCCAGATCATCGGCGTCGTTTTCGTTGTTCAGCATCCGGCAAAGGAATTGAAACACCGGCCTCGCATGGCGTGCCATGAGGTCATCGAGCGCTGCGTCGTCTCCGGCGCTCAATCGCTGCATATCGGCGCGGTCGCGGTCGGCGGCCTCAGTGGTGTCCATGGGCGGGTGGGGGCTCCGACATGGATTGTTCGATCTGCTCGTGAAACCCGAGCGTCAGTCGCTGCATGTGCGTGAGGTAGCGACGGCCCTGCTCCGGCGGCATGGCGCGGCTGACTTCGAGGAAATGTTCCAGCATCCTTGCCTGGCAATGGGCGCGCAGTTCGCCCAGTTCCATCAGTTTGCTCTCCACAGCGGCAACGAGATTGGGTGTTTGTTCCAGCACCGTTTCCAGTTCGCGTTTCTTGACCGCAATCTTCCGGCACATCTCGGCGCACAGCGGCAGGTAGCCTTCGTGAAGTTCGCGGATGCGCGCCAGTTCCGTCTCACTCAACCGGAACTCCTGGCGCAGCCAGTCCAGGTCGTCCGCTGGATTGTTGATCTGCCGGGCGCAAATCTGGTGGGCGAGGAAATACGCCGCCGCGAACAGGGCCCCGCCGGCGGCAAGCAATCCCAGCAGAATCGCAGGTGAGCGGCGCATGGCGGTCAGCGTAGAAGACTGGGCGCGACGGTGGCCAGGTAACGCGCCTGCGCGTCGTGCCGCGCGGTGTTCACGCCCTCGCGAACACCCAGCATCGCGCCGGCCAGAACCAGTGCGGCCACAGCCGAAAACGCGAGCCGGGGGCGAAACACCTTTAGGATTAGTGCGTCCAGCCAACTGTTGCCGTTGGCGGAGGATTGGGCTTCGGCGCGTTCGATTCGGCACCAGACGCCTTCTTGGAAGCGCGGGGGCAACGCTGGCGCCAGGCGCGACTCACGAAGCAACGCGTTTAACCGGGCGTCCTCGGGATGGAGATCGGTCTTGTTCATCGAATCAGGGGCGGAGGAGGTTTTTGTCCGCCGCCCATAGTTTACGGCTTTGGTCACGCCGGGACAACACGGCGGATGGTTAGTTTGTGGCGCAGCAGGCACGTGCGGTCGAGCAGCGGGTAGCCACCACTTTGCAGCAGAAGGCGGTCGCGGATTTCGCGTCGGCAGTGAGGTGCTTCGGACTGGCGATCACATTGCACTTGGTCGTGGCAAGATTGGGCGAATACGCCGTGCCTTGGACGGTCTTGCTCTTATGGTCAAGCGCCCGGGGTGAAGCCACGAGGTGCCGGCTCTCCGTGGCGAGGTTGCGCTCCACCGCCACGGTTGAGCCAGCCTTGACTTGACTGTCTTTGGCCCGCGGCGAGACGAGGTTTGGCGCGGCGTTGAGGTTGGAGACGCGGGTGACCAGCGCGGCCAACCCGACGATTTTCATGACGATTCCACTTTTCATTTTTTTCCGTTTCCCTTTTCCAGTTTTTGGCGATGCTCCATTGCACCAACGATTCACTTAGCTGTCATTACCCCGGCCCGCAGGAAATCCCGCAGGTTGTTTTTGCGCCGGTCTTGCTGCGCGGATTGGACTCTGCCCCGGGCCCGGCCATGCCCGTGGACTGCCCTGGACGGCGAAGTCGTGGGACGCGTTTCTTCCGTGCGATTTCACCCGCAGGATGGTCAAATGACTTCTGGTGAAGATTCAGGGTCTCATCACGAAGCGTTCCGCTTGGTTGCTGGCTGTCGGCCTGCTTGCAGGCTCAATTGCCGCGTGGTGCTGGTTGGTGTTTGGGAGTGGCGTAGAATCGAGCGATTTCAAAGCGGTCAGTGTCCTGCAAAGGGTTTTGATCTACTCAAGCATTTCCTTCGCCGCCATTCTCCTGCTGGGCCCCGTCTCGAAAGTACTACGCCGCCTGCTGCGCTGGCTGTTCAGTTGGCGGACCATCCAGCGCGGACTCATCGGCTTGGCGGGGCTTTTCGTCTTCGTCGTTCTGTTCTATGTCGAGGAAAACTGGCGCGGCAGGCACGATTGGGAAAAATTCAGACGGGAATGGGAAGCCAAAGGCGAACGGTTTGATTTTGCCAGCTTTGTCCCGCCGCCGGTCCCTGATGATCAAAACTTTGCACTGACGCCGATCGTCGCGAGTTGTTACAGCCACGTCTTGGATCGCCAAGGTCATCGCATCAAACCGGAGCACACAAACGTGGTGAATCGGCTGGAACTGGCCATATATCGCGAGGGAATACAGGCCACTACCAATATGCCGTTGGACCTATGGTATCAGTCCCGTTTCACCGATTTGAAAGCATGGCAGGATCACTACCGCACGATGTCGCTTACCAATGAGGCGATCGTTGAGGCTGCTGCCGAGGAGATGTACGCCCAGAGGTATGGGGTCAAGCCGGTGGCGACGAATGAATTTCCTCTTGCCACACAGCCGCAGTCGCCCGCCGCGGATGTGTTGCTGGCTTTGAGCAAATATGATTCTGCCATCGAGGAATTGCGCCAAGCCAGCCGTTTGCCGTTTGCCCGGTTTCCGCTGGAATACTCGGCGAACAACCCGGGAGAGATGATCTTTCCGCATTACGAGTCGCTCAAGGCCACCGCGTCGGTTTTGCGGTTGCGCGCGATCGCGGAACTGAACAATAAACAGTCCCAAAGTGCTTTGGCGGATGTCCGGCTCATCTTGTATCTGGCCGATTCCATCCGCCACGAGCCAGTGAGACGGTCGTTGCGGTCGCGACTGGAGATCGTTAATTACGCGATCCAACCGATTTGGGAAGGATTAGCGCGACGGCAATGGTCGGACGACCAATTGGTGGCGATGGAACGCGAGCTTGCAGGGTTTGATGCGATGAGCGATTACAGCTTCGTTCTGCGATCGGAGTTGGCGTGGCAACTGAAAGTAATTGACTACCTGCGGGTTGAGCGCATGGCGAATTCCTTCACCTGCATATGCGGTGACACCATGTTCTGGCCAACACTTGCATACCGCCTGTCGCCAAGCGGCTGGTTTTATATGAATAAAGTGGCTATCGCGCGGTGCTATCAAGCGGCGCTCCCGACCAGCGCGGAATTGAATCAGAGAGTATTGTCGCCGGGCATTTCCGGCCGTTTTGAAGAAACCGCGGGACAGGTGCGAAGCCAATATTGGTTAGTGGGTAATTGGTTTGTCGGCTTCCTCCTGCCCTCGCTTGAGCGCGAGGCGAGCAATTGCGCGCGCACCCAAACCTCGGTTGATCTGGCGCGGGTGGCATGTGCTTTGGAGCGCTTTCGGCAGGCGAACGGTGGTTTTCCTGAATCACTCAACGCGCTTGTTCCGAGATACCTCCCAGAAACTCCACACGATGTCGTCAATGGCCAGCCCTTGCGTTATCGCCGAACGGAGAATGACAATTTCCTGCTCTATTCGGTCGGCTGGAATGAGGCGGACGATGGGGGAGAGCCTGAGCCACCGAGGTATTTCTATTTCGGCATTTCCAAACCCACCGGTGATTGGGTGTGGAGTTATCCGGCCCATTGACTCTGCCGACCTGCCCGATGGTTGCCGACAAAAATCCCTGGTCCCTACGCACGGTCCAGGTGGCGGGGTTATGCCCCAATCAGATGCAATCTGTCGCTTGCGTGGCCCGGCGGTTACGGTATCGTGGTCGTCCGGGCTGTGGCGGAAAACCAGCCTGACGTAGCAAAAACAAAAACCGCATGACCTCCGAGCTTTCTAACATCGCCGCGCGCGTGCGCGAGTTCATTTCCTCCTGCATCCCGGAAGCTGCCAACAACTTCAGCCTCCCCGCGGCGGATGGTTCAATCATCAAGGCCGGCCATGCCGAAAAAGCTCATGCCGGCGAGGAAGCGTCGTTCCAATCTCTCGCCCTTGAGTTGTTTGCGCTACAATTTACGCACAACGCGGCCTATCGCCGGATTTGTGAGGCGCGCAGCATCGCCCCGGCTGCTGTCATGCACTGGTCGCAAATTCCCGCAGTGCCGACGGCGGCGTTCAAGGAGTTGGAGCTTTCCTGCCTGCCAGCAACGGAGCGCACGGCCGTGTTTCATTCCAGCGGCACGACGGCGCAGCGTCCAAGCCGGCATTTTCACAGTGCCGAGTCGCTGGCGGTTTATGAGGCTTCGCTGTGGCCTTGGTTTGTGCGGCACGCCATGGCGGATTTCAAATCTCAGAATGTAGATTTCAACCTGGCAATCCTGACTCCGCCGCCGCGTCAAGCCCCCCATTCTTCGCTGGCTTACATGTTTGCGGTCGTGCGCCGACGATTAAACACGCCAGCCACCGTTTTTCTGGGAGCAACTGCAAACGATGGAACGTGGAGCGTGGATGGTGAGTCCGTAGCGCGAACTTTGCGCCGGGCAAGCGAGGCCGCCCGGCCGCTGGTGTTGCTTGGCACGGCGTTCGCGTTCGTGCATCTGCTGGATTATCTGGCGCAGTCCGAGATGCGATTCCGACTCCCGGTGTGTTCGCGCGTGCTGGAAACCGGCGGGTACAAAGGCCGTTCGCGCGCGTTGCCGAAGCGTGAGTTGCACGCGCTAATGACCCAGCGTCTCGGCGTGCCGGCTTCGCACATCGTTTGTGAATACGGCATGAGCGAACTCAGTTCGCAGGCGTATGACGGCAGTTGCGGTGACGATTCACGCATTGCGCATCCCGCATCACGCGTCTTCCATTTTCCGCCGTGGGTGCGGATACAGATCATCTCACCCGAAACCGGCCGTGAAGTCGGCGAGGGCGAAACCGGTTTGCTTCGCGTGTTTGATTTGGCCAACGTGTTTTCCGTGATGGCAATTCAGACGGAAGACCTGGGCGTCCGCCATGGAGACGGCTTTGAATTGATTGGCCGCGCTGAACTGGCGGAGCCGCGCGGATGCTCGCTGCTAACGGCCTGAGAGCATGAGCAACGACGCCCTCCACAAGACCCGCACCCTTTGGCTGGTGGGTGCGCTGCACGCCTTCACGCACTTGTATTATGTGGCGCTGATTCCATTGTATCTGCTGATACAGCGGGATTTTCAGTTCGCCAGTGTGGGTCAGGCCACGTCGCTGGTGACGGTGCAGATGGTCGCCTATTTCTTGCCGAGTTACGCGTTGGGCGTGCTGGCGGATCGCGTGAGCCGCAAGAAACTTCTGGGCTACGGACTGGCCATCAATGGCCTGGGTTACGTGGCCCTGGCGCTGTCGCCGAATTACGCCTGCGCCGTGGTGGCCGTGATCCTCGCCGGCCTCGGCGGCAGCTTCTATCATCCCGCGGCGACGGCCATGATTGCGCGACTTTACCCGGTGAACACCGGACGCGCGCTGGGATTGATCGGTGCCGGTGCCAGCGTGGGTTTCTTTGTCGGGCCGCTGTACAGCGGTTGGCGCGCGGCGGCGTTGGAATCCGTGCGCGGTGCCGCGGCGTGGCGCACGCCGATTCTCGAACTCGGCCTCTTGGGCATCGTGGCGGCCGGAGTGTTTGCCTGGCTGGCACGCGAGGAGCAACCGGCGCCACCGGTGAACATTCGCGACGCCGCGCGCACTCCCATCTTTCCCACGACGGTGCTGTGGGTTTGGTTCTTCGCCGCCGCTTGCGCGTTCAGCTTGCGCGATTTTGCCGGTGCTGGCATGGGCACGATGAGTTCGTTGTTTCTGCAAAAGGCACATGGTTACGACGCCCGACTCGCGGGGCTGGCGTTGAGCGTCCTTTTCATCGTCAGCGCGATCAGCAATCCGCTCTTCGGTCATCTCAGCGACCGGGGTCGCAAGCGCTGGACGGCGTCCGTGACTCTCGTCGGCGCATCGCTGATGCTGGTGTTCCCTTTGGTGCCCGGCGCGTGGCTCATTCCCTGCCTGGCGGCCTACGGCTTTTTCTTTATGTCGGCTTACCCAATGGTCGAGGCGGAACTCATGCAATCCGTGCCGGATGCGGTGCGCGGACGGGTGTTCGGGCTGTTCATCACGGTGGGCGGCCTGGTGGGCAATTTATCTCATTGGATCGTCGGTACGCACGTCAAGCGGATGGGCGAAGCGGCGCAATCCGTGGCTGCGTATCAACCGCTGTATGCCGGCATCGCGGCACTGACCGTGCTGTCGCTGCTGGGGCTGCCGTGCTTGCACGCGATTCGCAAACGCGAACACCTCCAACCGCCTTCTCCCTCCACTTGAGGCCAATTGCTCATCATCAATCATCCCTCGCAAATCAAGAATCCCGTGACGCTGCCCAATTACTTTCTCGCCGACCTGCCGTCCACCGCCACGCTCTCGCCCGCGCTGCTCGAGGAAGCGTGCTTGACGCTCAAACGCAACCGCGCCCAATACCTCGTCACGCGTTCGACGGAGCAGCTCGTGCGCGTGTTGGTGGGCGTCGCTGAAGGTTGGCGGCAGGCGGACAATCCGTTCCGCAAACTGGCGCTGGCGGAAGGCCCGGGGCAGATGGGTTTCCCCCGTGCTACCCTGGAGAAAGGACTGGACCAGCTCTTCCAGCAATTCACCCCGGAGAACTTCGACGCGCTGCTGAGGCAGGAACTCGGCGATGCGCGGGCGCTCGACCAGTTCTGCCCATCGCCTCCGAGCGGCGGAGTCCCACGGCACGCACGGGCGGTGGGGCCGGAATTTCTGGTGCAGTTCACAGCGGGAAACATCCCAAACCCTGCCGTGATGAGCGTGACGCTTGGGCTGCTGACCCGGTCGGCGCAGTTTGTGAAGTGTGCCAGTGGCGCCGCGTTCCTGCCGCGGTTGTTCGCTCATTCCATTTATGAGGCGGACCGCAAGCTCGGTGCGTGCCTGGAAGTGGCTGAGTGGCCTGGCGGCAGCACGGAACTGGAGCGGGTTCTCTTTGCGCATGCTGATTGTGTGACGGCCACGGGCAATGACGAGACACTGGCGGCCATTCGCACCCGAGTGCCGCTCAAGACACGGTTTGTGGGCTACGGGCATCGGGTGAGTTTCAGTTTTCTAGCGGGTGAAGCGCTCGCGGGTTTCGGGGCCAACGAAGTTGCGGGCCGGGTGGCTGACGACGTTATCGCCTGGAATCAACTGGGCTGCCTTTCGCCGCATGTCATTTACGTTCAGACTGGCGCCGCAAGATCAGCCGAATGGTTAGCGGAACGACTCGCGGACGAGCTGGCGCGGCGCGAAACCGCCGCCCCGCGCGGGGAACTGCCCGCGACGCTCGCAGCCACCATTGCCTCGCGGCGCGCGATTTACGAAGTGCGCGCCGCTCATTCGCCGGAAACGCGGATGTGGCACAGTCGCGACTCCACGGCCTGGACGGTGGTTTATGAAGCCGACCCGCGCTTTCAAACTTCGTGCCTGCATCGCTTCGTGTACTTGAAGCCGGTAAAGGACTTGGGCGAAGCATTGCGCAGTGCGGACGCGGTGCAGGGTCAGGTTTCCACCGTTGGCCTTGCGGCCCCCGATCACCAGGTGAAGGAACTGGCCGGGCAACTCGCGCGCTGGGGCGTAACGCGCGTGTGTCCGGTGGGCCGGATGCAGCATCCGCCGCTGGCCTGGCGACACGACGGCCGGCCCGCGCTGGGAGATTTGATTACGTGGACGGACCTGGAAATGCGATGAGAATTCTCCCAACCCAAGTTCGCGCTTTGACCCCCCGAACCGTAGCCGCCGACGTAAGGAGGCGGATAGCGTTGCAACGCATGGGAATCCGCCTCCTCACGTCGGCGGCTACGACCAAAGGGATCGGGGGGAGGGAAGGTTGGAGTCTGGCAGCGATATGGCGGAACCAACATTGCATTACTCCATTCCTCCAAGCTCAGAGCACTTTATGAAAATGGAATTACGCAAAACATTTCAGTTTGAAGCCGCGCACCTGTTGCCGCGCTTGCCCAAATCGCACAAGTGCCGCCGCTTGCATGGCCACAGTTTCCAGGTGGAAATCGTTGTCGCCGGTGAGTGCGATCCGAACCTCGGTTGGCTGATGGATTACGCCGACATCTCGGCAACGTTCAAACCGATCTGGGAAAAGCTGGACCACCGTTATCTGAACGAGATTCCTGGTCTGGAGAATCCAACCAGCGAAGAAATTGCAGTCTGGATTTGGCGCAAGCTGAAACCCCGGTTGCCGCTGCTGACGGAAGTGGTGGTGGCGGAAACCTGCACCGCGCGGGCGGTGTACCGGGGGGATGAAACCTACCACAGGCCCCAGTAGAAGACGTAAGACGAAGCCTGATTGGTCGCCATTTGTCGCACGGATTTCCAAACCACCGAACCATCCAGTGCGCCAATGTTGCCGCCTTGGGCACCCCAGGCCGTCGCGGTCCGGCCTGCCGGTCCATAGAAGTACGAATGTTGGTTCTGGTAAATCCCGCCGCCGCGGGTATGAGGCACGGCGATCAACCCGTCGTTGCCCCAGTGGTTCGCGTCCGCGAGGATCGTGTTGGTGGTACCGGACTGGCTGAGTTTCGTGGGTGAAATCCAACGGTATTGCGGAGCGCCGGTCGGCACGGCGTCGCCAAGATACTGGTAGCCGATCAGAAATCCCCAGCTGGGATTGTAACGTCGCGGTGTGGCGTCGGGATTCCACCGGAAGTTGGGGCAGTCGAGGATGCGCTGATTGCCGGAGTACTGGACCAGATTCGTCCAACCGACGTTGGAGATGCGGATGGCATGCCACTGGCCGGCGTTCTCGCGACCGGAGGGCACGCGGTCTTGGAAATCGCCGCCATACATGTGAATGGCGAAGAGACACTGGCGCATGTTGTTCTTGCACGCGGTGCGTTGCGCCTTCTCCTTCGCATTGGCCAACGCGGGCAGCAACATCGCGGCCAGAATTGCGATGATCGCGATGACCACCAGCAATTCAATCAGGGTGAACGCAAAGCAGTCTTTCCGCGACTTGGACGCGGGATCAACTTTGGGCACAGGCATCACCGTTATTTGGTTCATTGCCAAACCACTATCCTTGCCGGACGCCCGCTCGGCAACGCAAAACAACGTGCTGCGGTAATGCCCCAGTCTTGCCCGGCAGGCACGCTCGTAGCGCAGGATTTTATCCTGCCGTATCGCGGATTTCCAATCCGCAGGTCTTCGCCAAGGCCAGTGTTTCCGGGCGTTCGGTCGGTTTGCCGAATGGAATTCGGCGATACGGCAGACTGCAAGTCTGCGCTACGCCGGACAAGACCGAGGCCTTACGTGTTGCGGCAGCCGGGGTCGCCTTTTCAATCAAACCACTCGTCCGCCTCGTCAAACGCGGGGATGGGCACATTGATGATCTTGAGCTGGCCGATGGCGCGATGACGGCAGCCGGGTTTGATGAACACGGCGGTCATTGGCTTGAGCGGGAATAGCTCGCCGTCGAGTTCCATCTGCCCTTCGCCTTCGAGCACGAAGTAAATCTCCGTCATGCGCTTGTGGTAATGCGTGCGCGCGTCCGCCTGGATGTCCACGACGTGCAAGGTGGCCGTCGGATTATTCGGGACGGCGAAGGCGCGTTTGGCGAATCCGCACGGACAGGGCACCGGCGGAATCGCGGCCAGATCGGCAATCATGTAGTTGGGCATAAATTGTGGATTTGAACTCCTCGAAGTGGCAGATCGCAGGCGGCCGAAGGCGTGGTTTACCGCGAATCAAAAAACAAATCCCCTTGGCGCCCACTTCCGGAAACCGACGGCCCATACGGTTTTCCGCCCTCGTCCAGACGGTTTGGACCAACGCTGTAGAGCAGCCAGTTGGTGCCTTGCGGGCGGTAAATCAATGGCCGCTCCGTGAACGGATCTACCGGTACCGCGCGCAGATAATTGGGAAGCAGTTCGTCCAGCGCGGCAGGTGGCCGGCCGGTTTCCGTGGTGAAACCGCGCAACGCCAGTTCCGTCGCCAGAAGCCGGAGACGGGCAGCCGATTCCTCATGCTTGTCTTGCCCTTTCCGGATTGAAGCACGGAATCCTCTCCATTCGGTGAGCCAGGCCAGCGAAAACGGTTGTTTCCGCACTTCGTGCCGCATAAAAGCCTTCTCTGCGGCCCAAACCTCCTCCCAGGTGACGCCCGCCCGATCAATGGTCTCAAGTTCAGCCACGATGGGTTTCAATTGCTCACCCTCGAGGTTCGGAGCAAGTTTGCCAAGCGGGGCCATCCCGATCGCCGAACACGCGATTCCCACCAGGCGGTTGATGAGAAATCCGCCCCGGCTGATTTCTTGACCCAGCCGGACGGCATCCAGATGACTGCGAACGGCATCGGCGGGCCGATCCTCCAACTCCGCCAGTTGGCCCTCGGCGACCAGCAATTGGGCCAGCCGCTTCTGCCCCATCAGCACGTCGGACATTGCCTGATAATCTTCCAGGAAGGTCTTGATGGGCACGGCACAGGTGCGCGCAAGGCCGGTTCGCGCGAGGGCAAGAGCGTCGCTGTGTGCCGCCACAAAAACCCGCAATTCCTCCTGGGAAAAGCGCTGATACTCGCCCACGCCGTTGGCCACTGCCGCCCCCGCCTTCGCCAAATCGTCGAAACCATTTGGATTCGGCAGCGCATACGGGACCTCCGGTTTGGCCGTGATGAACGCAACGAATACGATCAGCACCAGCGCAATGATGGCGACCAGCGCCAGCAGGATGATTTGGAGTCGGCGTCGCATTGGTGGCGGCCAGCTTCGCAAAATTCCGCCACCCGTCAACCTTCAGCCTCGCCTTGGAAAAGCATCGCGATCAGACTGCTTCCTGAAATGCGTTCAACCCGGATACTTCACACGCCTTCAGTCGGATCGCCGGTCTGTGACCGGCTTATCGCTGGGCGATTGCCCAAGCCGGATGCAAACCGGCGCTCCGAGCCGATCCAGATCCCTTGGGCCGACGAAGTAAGTTGGCTCACCGCGTGTCTCAGGAAATCCTGCTTTGCCATGCTCGCCGCCATGGCATTGATCGGATTGGCAATGCTGACGGGTTGTTGTTCAAGACGAATGGCAGAGGCCCGCCCTCACCCCGGCCCTCTCCCCCAGGAGAGGGAGAATCATCCGCAGTCTCTCAAAGGAAGTGAAATCGCTGATGATCTTCCGGCTGCTGCTCCCATTCAGAACAACGCGGCGATGACAGGCAAAGCGTCCGAACCCAAAGGGCGCGGCGACGCGCACTCCCTCTCCCCGGGGGAGAGGGCCGGGGTGAGGGCGGGCGTCAACACCGAACTAAATTTGACACCCACCCACGCCGGATTGCACCGCTTCGAGTTCCAGCAACCCCACATGGGCACGCTATTCGCCATCACCCTTTATGCGCCGGAGGCCAACCGCGCCCGCGAGGCTGCCGAAGCTGCGTTTGCCCGCATCGCTGCCTTGGAGCAGATGATGACGGACTACGATCCGGAGAGCGAATTGATGCAGCTTTGCCAACAGCCCGTTGGTCAGCCCGTGCGCGTGAGTGACGAACTGTTTGCGCTGCTGCAGAAGGGCCAGCGCTTGGCGGCGCTGACCGACGGCGCGTTTGATGTGACGATTGGACCGGTGGTGCGCCATTGGCGCCGGGCGCGCCGCACGGACACCCTCCCTTCGCCGGAAGCGCTCGCGCGTGCGCAAGCACCCGTGGGCTGGCGCAAATTGAAGCTCAATGCGCGGCACCAGACCGTCACCCTCACCGTGCCCAACATGCAACTGGACCTGGGCGGCATCGCCAAGGGTTACGCGGCGGATCAGGCATTGGCGGTCCTGCGAAGTCACGGCCTGAAGCGTGGGTTGGTGGCGGCCAGCGGCGACATTGCAGTGGGTGACCCGCCGCCCGGACAACGCGGTTGGCGCGTGGGGGTGGGCGCGTTGGATCGCGGAGAAGACGCGCTGGCGCGGAATCTACTGTTGCGCAACGCGGCGGTCTCCACGTCCGGTGACACGGAACAATTCGTTGAGATCGGCGGCAAACGCTATTCACACATCGTTGATCCGCGCACGGGCCTGGGGCTGACGGAACGATTGCAGGTATCCATTGTCGCGAAACACGCGACTGACACGGACAGCTTTGCCACGGCGGTGAGCGTGTTGGGTGTGGAACGCGGACTCAAGTTGGTGGAATCGCGGCGCGGCATGGCGGCGTTCATTCTGCGGAAAAGTGGCGAACAGACCGAGGTGTACGAATCGCGGACTTTCAAGCGCATCCCGCGCGCGGAGTGACGCGCCAAAGGCTTATCGTTCGGTAGTCACGAACCACCGCCCGGCGCGCGGCATTCATGCAGCTTCACCGCCCGCATCGTCACGCGCTCGGGGATTCTCCTGCGACTCACTCTCGCATGTCGAAGCGAGCTAGAGGTCGTGCTCCAATTGAATCTCGAAAATGTTTGTGTGGACGACCTCCCTCACCCTTACCCTCCCCCCAAGGAGAGGGAATTGCTGTGGCCCTTCTTACGTTGCTCAACGCGCGTCCGCCAATCACCGACTCATGACGTTTCAAGAAGCCGGCGAACGTTTCTCCTTCTCCTGGGGGAGAAGGCCGGGATGAGGGTGAGCGTCAAAACCAGTTTTGCCCGGCGCATCGCCTCAACCCCTTCAAGGTAGATTTCAATTTGTGATTCGCCACGCAGTGTAGCCGCTCCGTTGTCGTGTCAACGCCGGGCTGAATTACGTAATCCCCTCGAGCTGGCAGCACTATTGTGTCGAAGACCACCGGCAGTACATCCGCACTCAGCAGAACAACCTGACAAGTCCGTGGGGCGAACGTCCTCGCGAGCCGGCTCGTCAGTAGCCTCGCCCCACCTGTTGCGCTGGTCCTGCGGACACAGTTGCGCTCCGCTGGCGCACGGCGGTCACCCCGCTTCACCGTCATCGAAGAAAATCCACTCGGGCAGGAAACCGGCGCACGATTTGTCCGGGTTGAGGGTACACGTCAATCCGTCGTTCCGAACAATCTTGCCCACCACGGGCGGCCCGCCATACTGCCGCCCGATGAAAATTGCAGTCTGCGGCATTCCGGGCATCGCCCTGGGCAAACACAACCTCAAAGACCCGCGTCTGGACCAGGCGGATAGACTGGTCGAGGCCAAAAAGAAAACCTACGCGCAGGTGGACGTACTGGCCGAAGAAGCCACCCTGGATGCCGACGCCATTCTCGTGTCGCGCGAGCGATTGCCGGATTTGATCTTGCTGGACATGGAATTTGTCGAGACCCGGCTCGGACGCGAACCCGCGCCAGCGGAGAAGGCCGCGTTGGTGAAGATTCAGGCCGCGCTGGAAGCCGAACGCACGGTGTCGCAGGCTGGCTTGACGCTGGAAGAATTGGCAGCCGTTACCGCGCACAATTTCCACACGAACAAGCCGGTCACTGTTGCCGAGGCCGGCGAACTGGAAAACCCGGAGGCGTTGATGCTGCGCGCGTTCGCCGAGGGCGGCTACATCAGTTTCCTCACCGTCGGCGGCAAGGAAAACCGCGCCTGGCCGATTCGCAAGGGCACGACGGCGTGGGAAGCGGGCGGCGCGATTCACACAGACATCCAGAAGGGGTTCATCCGCGCCGAGATCATCAGCTTTGCAGATTTTGTCGCCGCGGGCGGTGAAAGCGAGGCGAAACGAGCGGGCAAGCAGCGCCTCGAACAGAAGCAATACGTGATGCAGGATTATGACCTGACGAATTTCCGCTTCAACAAGTGAGCTGGCTCGTCGAGCCGGGCGGTCAGCGTTCCCACCTTTACTCGCTCAACTCCAGGATGCGGAAATCGTCAAAACGCATCCAATGCTCTGACTCCGGCGGACCGTGATAGCATTGGAGGCTGATCTGTTCGTCGGTGCCGGGCGGCAGTTCGCCCGTGGCTGCCGTTTGGAACTCTCCTTTCCCATCAGGTCGAAAACGCGCTTCGTATTTGCCTGACGACAACACCAGTTGCAATTGGACCGTTCGCGTGTTCGTCGGGACTTTGCCGGGGAAAACGTAAGTCGCACCGTCCACCAATTCATGCACCAGCTTGAACACCGGCTTGCCCTGCTGATACCACGTCAGTCCCGCTTGCTCATATTGGTTGGTGGGTGGCGTGGTGAAAGTGACGGTGATTTCAATCGCGATCTTGCGTTGATTCCGGTCGGGGGCGGGGCGCAGCAACGCGTTCTTGACGTTGTGGGCGAATCCGGGTTCAGCGCGGATTTCCAGAGCGTCATCCTTGAAACGCCAGGTCCGCCCATCCTCCCGCAGCCAGCTCCAACCTTTGTCCATGCGCCCGTCGAAGGACTCGTGAAACAGCACTTTCGGTTCGGCGGCCGGCAGCAACACGAGGGTGTTAGCCAGGACGATGAATGACAGCATCAGTTGTTTCATAGACTTTACGCGTTGGAGAGTTGAGACAGTTCCGCCAACAAATGCCGCAGGAACACCACGTTGTCGCACTGGAGGTATTTCATTTCGCCGCCCATACGGGCGAAGCTTTTGCAGAAGCGCAGGTAGTAGGCCGGATTGTCCTTGGGCGGTTCGCCGTGCGACCAATCCCAGTTGCCGCCGTCCTGAATGTCCACCACGCAAATCGTGTGACCGCTCACGATCGGTCGCCCGGCTTGCAGCCGGAGGTTGTTCACGCAACTCAGGCTCTTCTCAAAGACCTGCGGCGCCATGATGGCTGAACCCACGGACAAGACCACACCGCCGTCCAGGCCATCCACCGCGCGTCCGAACTGGGCGAAGTCAAGCTGCGCCGCGCGTCCGATGGCCGCGCCGCTGAAGATCGGATGATTGGATATGATGTCGTAACCGATGCCGGGATGAACGGTAAACGGAACGCAATGACGAAAAGCTTGCGCAACAATGGAACTCGCCTTGTGCGGATGCTTCACTTCGATGCGCCCGCCGGCCAATCTTTGCGCGAGCATGGCTTGCAGCAACTCGGCGCGCGCGGGCGACAGCGGATGGGCCGGCTCGGCGCGCAGCCAGTCTCCCAGTTCGGTGGTCGTGGGCAGCGTGACGCCGTCCTCCTCGAGGAAACGTCCGAGGCTGCGCCCATAACCTTCGCGGCGGAGCGCGCCGGCGAGTAACGCCAGGTGGATGTTGCGCCCGGTCTCGTCCCAGGTGCCGAATGTGCCGGTGGCAACATTCGCGCGCACGCTTTCCTCGGTGCGACCCTGGAAGGCGAGTTCCCAGTCGTGAATCGTGCCCGCACCATTGGTGGCCAGATGTGTCAACCAGCCTTGTTCGATGAAGCGGTTCACCACCGCGAGCAATCCGTTTTTCACCAGGTGTGCGCCATATAACAGCATGACGCTGGCGCCGCGCTCGCGGGCGGATTGCATCCGCCGCGCACATTCTTGAATTTGCGCCATTATTCCGGCCGGACAGGGCGGTGGCGGAGTGCTCGGATCGCCCAGGATTTTTTCAAGGGTGCTGAGGCTGCGCCGCTGGCCCAGGGGCAGTACCTTTATCTTGGTCAAATCAAGCGGGGCGGGAAAGTCGTTCATTTGAGTCAGCTTGCGAACCGTGATGTGTTGGTGTTGCGTCTGGCGCGAATTATGAATCGGGCGGTGCAAATCGCAAGCTCCGAAGGGCAACGGCTTGACTTGCGAGAGCGGCAATTCAACATGGGCGGATGAGACTGCGCGGCATGTTCTGGCTGGCGTTCTGGCTGGCCGCGGCGCCTGGGTTCGCTGAAGCGTTGGTGCTTCAGCCGGGCGAAGGCAGCTTTGTGTTCGCCGACCAAAAGAGCAATCCCGACAAGCCGGTGACCGTCTGGTATTTCCGGCCCGATGCGTGGGACGTTTCGCGGCCCGTGCTCTTCGTCATGCACGGCATGTTGCGCAATGGCGAGACGTATCGCCGGGCCTGGATGGAGCCGGCCCGCAAGCACAACGCGCTGTTGCTGGTGCCCGAATTTGCCAATCAGCATTACTCCGGCGCCGGCTACAATCGCGGCGGCGTGAGCCTGAATGTGGACGAGTCGAAGTGGACATTTGCGGTGATTGAGAATCTGTTCGATCACGTCCGCACCGCGACGGGTTTGACCCGCACGAACTACCTGCTTTACGGTCACTCGGCGGGCGGACAGTTCGTCCACCGTTTCGTCGAGTTCATGCCGCACGCGCGCTTTGAACGCGCGGTGGCAGCGAATCCGGGTTATTACACGATGCCGCGTTTTGATCGCGATTACCCGTATGGCTTCGGCAAATCGCCGATGGACGATGAACGTTTGCGCCGGGTGTTCGGGCGGCCGCTGACCATTTTGGTGGGCGAAAACGACAATGATCCCAATGCCAAGGACCTCCACCGCTCGGCTCTCGCCATGGAACAGGGCCGGCATCGCTTCGAGCGGGGACACAATTTCATTGCGCTGGCCGGGGCGCTGGCGGCGCAGCGGAATCTGCCGCTCAATTGGAACCTGCAAGTTGTTCCGGGTGTCGGCCACAGCAACGCCGGGATGATGCCCGTCGCCGCAAGAATTCTGTTTGAGCCATAAACCATCTGATCACCTGCCTCACCGTGAATCCCAACCTTAATTGAATCCCATGAACTCCTCCTCATTGACCACTGATCGCCGGCAATTTCTCAAGACCATGACTGTGGCGGGTGCCGGACTGGCACTGGGCGCCCCGGGCCTGGTGTCAACGGCCGCCGCGGCCACGAGCCACAAGCTCAAACTCGGCCTCGATAATTTCGCCGTACGGGCGATGAACTGGAAGGCGCACGCGCTGCTGGATTACTCCGCGTCGCTCAAGCTCGATGCGCTGTTCATCACCGACCTCGACGCGTTTGAAAACCACGAGCCGGTCTATTTGAGGGAAGTGAAGGCCAAGGCTGATGATCTCGGGATCAGTCTTTACCTCGGCACCTGGAGCATTTGTCCCACGTCGAAATCTTTCCGGAACAAGTGGGGCACGGCGGAGGAACATCTGGCTTTGGGCATCCGCATGGCCAAGGCGCTGGGCTCGCCCGTGATTCGCGTGGTGCTCGGCGCGGGGGAAGATCGGAGAACCGAAGGCGGCATCGAGGCGCGCATCGCGGACACGGTGAAGGTGTGCCAGGCCTGCCGCAGCCAAGCGGTGGATGCCGGAGTGAAGATCGCCGTGGAAAACCACGCGGGCGATATGCAGGCGTGGGAACTGGTCACACTGATCGAAGCGGCCGGCAAAGATTACGTCGGCGCCAACATGGATTCGGGCAACGCCTGTTGGGCGTTGGAGGACCCGATGCAGAATCTGCTGACGCTCGCGCCTTTTGTGCTGACCACCAGCCTGCGCGATTCGATGGTGTGGGAATCCGAAAACGGCGCGAAGGTGCAATGGACGGCCATGGGCGAAGGTTGCGTGGATATGAAAGCTTACTTCGCGAAATTCGCTGAACTGTGTCCGCACGCGCCGGTGATCATTGAGACGATTTCGGGCTTTGCGCGTGAGTTTCCGTACCTCAAATCGGAATTCTGGCAGGCCTGGCCCAAGGCGCGCGCCAGTGAGTTTGCGCAGTTCCTTGCGCTGGCCAAGCGCGGCAAGGCAATTCCCTCGCACCGATCCGCCAATGCGCAGGAGGAACAGGAATACCAGAAAGGCGAGTTCGAGCGGAGCATCACATACTGCAAAGAGGTTCTGGGCTTGGGGGCGCGTTGATCGCGAACCCAGGACCAGTCATGCGCGCGGTTCGGGCCAGTTTGCTGGTGCTGGGGGTTGTCATCGTGGTGGGCGGAGTCGCCGGGCTGATCTGGCGCCAGCCCCAACCGCAATCCGTTACGCTCCCCGACGGTTCGCAGTTCACGTTGCTGAAAGTCACCCAAGGCACGAATCACATCCTGCGCTTTGGCCGGCGCTGGCAGGATTTTCTTTACCCCGTGTTGCCACCGAAGCTTCGGCTGAAGTATCCGCCACGGGTGATGGAGTTTGCCGGCAACCGCCCCGACAGTGTGATGGTCTGGTTTCAGCGCGAAGGGTTCGCCCCAGCGGACGGCGAGTGGCCGCGCGTTTATCTCGCTGTATTGGATGATTACGGGCTTGAGTCACCGCTGCTGCTGACGCCGCAGGTCGCGCGCACGTTGGGAGCGTCAAACGCTGCCATGACTGGACCGGGAGGCGGATCTGTGGGCATTGCCAGGCAACTTGCCGGTTGGGAGGTGCTGGACTATCCGAAGCGATCAGGCGGGTTCAGGTTGCGAATCTACGGCAATGGGGCCGACCAGCAGTTGACGCCCGCTGGTGATGTGAGGATTCCCAAATTGGCGCGAAACTCCTTTCCGGTTTGGCAGGCGGAATCACTGCCAGCGGTGCGGTTGACCAATGTTCTTGAGATTACCCTGACCCAACTCGAAACCGGCGCGGTGTCCCCGGAGGACGGCTTCACTCCGGTGGGCATGGTGGCGCGGGTTTATTCGCGGGCCACGTTTCGGTTGCAGGAGAACAATCTGCCCGCCGAAAACTGGAGCGTCCATCGCCTGCGTTTGGCGAGCGCCACCGGGATCACGCGCCACGGCGACGGAAAATCCGCCCGTTGGCAGGCAGGCCAACACACGGCGGATGCCTGGGGCGGACTCTGGCTCGAAGAACCGGCGTGGAAGGTCCAGGCCGAGTTCGCCCGCACTGCTGATTTCCCTGCCGAGGACTTGTGGCACATCAAGGCTGTGGCCGTGCCGCAGCCTGGCAGGACGACCGAGCACCGCGTCGTCACCAACCTGCATGGCGAGGAATTGGAGTTCCTCGGCGTGAGCGGTTTCAAGCAGCGCCCGGGCCCGGTTGGCAAAACCTACGCAAGTCTCCAAGTTCGCACGCCACATCCACTGGACGCCCTCAGTGTGGTGCTCGTCGAGGTGCGTGATGAACAGGGGCGCAGGGCTGAACCGCGCGGTGTGACCGTTCAAACCGGCACGGGCGGCCGCGGTATCACGCCGAAGGAAACGGTGATCAACTTTCGCATCGAGATTCCCGAGGGAGCGCGCTTGCTCGACATCGCCTTGGCCGCTACGCCGGTGCAGCAGGTGGAGTTTCTGGCCAAGCCTGAGCTGTTTGCCGCGAGCGTCAAATTAAACCATGCCAGCCGCGTTCCGGTTTCAGGCGGGGATTGAGACTGCCCGACACCGGCTACACATCGCAAATCTGCACGCCCTGCTTGAGCGATGCGAGTTTGTCGCGGCGACGGGGGACAAATTCCTGGGCGAGATACCCCTTGAAGCCAGTGTCCACGATCGCCTGTATGATGCGCGGGTAGTACAGCTCCTGCGTTTCGTCAATTTCCGCGCGGCCCGGCACGCCGCCGGTGTGGTAGTGGTCGAAGTACTGGTGGTTCTCCTTGATCGTGTCACAGACGTCGCCTTCCATGATTTGCATGTGGAAGATGTCGTAGAGCAGTTTGAAGCGTTCCGAACCGAGACGTTTGCATAGCTCGATGCCCCACTTCGAGTAGTCGCACTGGTAATCCTTGTGGCTGCGCTTGCTGTTGAGCAGTTCCATGCAGATGGTGACCTTGTGCTTCTCGGCGAACGGCAGGATGCGTTTCAAACCGATGGCACAGTTCTCCAGCCCCTTTTCGTCGTCCAGCCCCGCGCGGTTGCCGGAAAAACAGATCAGACGCTCGAAGCCGGCCTCCGCTGTTTCTTTGATGCGCTGTTCGTAGGCGGTTACCAACTTGTCGTGATGCTCAACGCGGTTGAAGGCCCGATCAATGCCGCCCAGACCGTCAACGCTCGGATTGCTGACCATGGAGCAGACAAGGCCGTGCTTCTTGACCGTCGCAAATTCGTTCGGGTTGAGCAGGTCAATCGCGACCAGACCCATCTCCTTGCCAGCCTGGCAGAGGTCGTCGAGGGAAATGCCCCCGTAACACCATTTGCAGACGGAATGGTTGACCCGACCTTTGAGCTTCGCGCCGCCAGCCGTTTCCGCGGCGGACAGACGATGTGAGAGGCTGGCGGCGGCGATGGCGGTGGCGGTGGCGCCGGTGATTGTGCGGAGAGCAGAACGACGTGAAAGTTTCGTTTTCATAGCTGGCTTTTACCATGAATGGACGCGCGGGGGCACGGATTTTTTCAATTCGAGCCGGTTCGGATACTGAAGCTGGTGCTGTCGCTTGACCGAGTCTCGGATGCTGCGGCGAGAGCAGAGCGTTCATTCGGCACGAGTCCGGTCATGAGATTGTGAATTGCATCGGCCCCAATGGCCACGCTATGCATGATGATACCCGCCTCATCAATAAGATAGGCGATGGGGGTGGCGAACATGGCGTAAGGGCGAGAGATCTCCCATTGCTGCTGCAACAGCACTGGGAAGGTTAGTCCGTGTTCCTTGACTTTCGCGCGGTTCTCCTTTGGCTCGCCTTTGCTGATCATCACAACGACGACCTTCCCCTCACCCGGCCTGTCGGCCACCCTCTCCCCATCGGACGGGGAGAGGGACTGATCAGTGGCGAGTTGCTGCCGATGAAACTTTTCCAACTCCGGCGCCAGTGTATTGCACGGACCACAACCCGGACTGGAGAACACCAGCAACACGCGTTTGCCGCGCATCTCGCTTAACGTCAAGTCACCGCGTCCGTCCAATCGCGGCAGACGGAAATCCGGCGCGGGTGTGCCGGCTTTCAAACCGTCGCGCCTGAGCTTGCTGCGCGCGAGTGAGCGATCACCAAAGCGGCTCGCGTGGCCGTTTCCCTCGGTAGCAGCCGACGTGAGCCGGCTCTGATCTTCCTCGTTCTTCGGACCTCGGACTTTGCCCTTTGCTTCAGCCAGCGCCAGCAATGCCTCCGCGCCCAGTGCCAGCGCGCTGACAATCTTACCTTCGGCGCTGATCAAATAACCCGATGGCGTGCCGGTTGCCTGATAAGCGGCGGCAACCTCGCCATCGTTTTGCAACAGGACGGGACAACTGATTTTGTGCTCGGCAAACAACTGGCGGTTCTTCTCCGCGTCGCCGGTGGTGATGATGAGCAGGCGTGGCGGCAGGCATCCCTGCCTGCCGTTGAGCCGGGCTTCCAGCCCGGCGGAATTGGCCTCCGCTCGCGCAGGAGAGCTGAAACTTTCCTGGTACTCAACCGAAGCGGGGAGCGTTCCGGGCGGCAGGATGCCGCCCTCTACGGCAGGCTGGAAGCCCACCGCCACAAGCTTTGGCAGCATCTCTCGACAAAAGCCGCAGTCGGGATTGAAGAAGATCAACAGCACCGACTTCCCGCGGAAACCCGCCAGCGACTTGCGCCCGCCCGCCAGGTCCGCCAACTCGAACGCTGGCGCCTCACTGCCGACCGGCAATCCCTCCGGCTCATCGGCACCGCCGAATTCAAGATCGTTAAGACGATTTTCCAGTTCATCCAGCCGCAGCAGGATGCGCCCGTTCTCCCGGAGCAGTTGCCAGACGAGGCCGATGCCCGTGAAGGTGAGCAACCCGACTAAAGCTGTCGCTGCAATTTCACTAATTGTCATACTATCCCAATTGTTCACAGCGTTTGTCGCACGCCTGTTTGGAAATTTCGGTACTGGTCATGCAAACGGCAACCCTGCCCTGACAGCCAAGATCACAAACCTGACCAACGTTTGCCTGGTTCGCCACCAGCCTGGGACAAGGCGTCATTCCGGAGTCTTTGCGATGAGATTGAGCAACAGTTGCCAATTGTCGCAATCGCCATATTTAACGTCTCCGAGCCAGTTCCACCAAAGTGACTGCCCCAGCGCGACGACTTGCCCCTTGCCGTGTCGGCCGGCTGCTACGAATCCCTCGCCGGGATATTGCGGCGCCTTAACCAGGATTCGGCCCTTCGACTTGTCGGTAACGGCGATAGGCGATGGACGAAAACATTTGACCCTGCGCACCGACTTCGTGAGCGGATCCTTGAGGATAACACTTCCTGTTAGCTCGATCGGTTTGGGGTCATTGGGCTCGGAGTCGGTCATCCGTAGTCCGGCTGGAACCAGGAGTTGATTAGCCCTGTCCACCGTGCCTTGAAAGAAGGAGTTCGCACAAACCAGCAGCCTTCCGCCGTCATTTACGAATTGCTTCAGCTTCGCGATGTCCGCGTCTTGAAGGCGCAATAGGCCATACTCACCGAGGAGAACTACGCCGTAATCCGACAAGTCGAGATCACGCAACACGGGTTGATCTCGAACAACATTGAGGTAATCAGGGTTGAGTTTGGCTGATTCAACCAAACGCAGCCAGGGATCGAAAACCGTGGCGTCGCCAGTTGAGGAGGAGCTAAAGGGAGTCGAGACAATCAGGATGCGCGTGGCCGAGGCGTCAGGGGTCCGTACGTTTACCTTGACCGGGATCGTTGTCTTTTGGAGACCAACGGCCACCGCAAGCGTCCCCGCGTGCTCGCCCATTTCCTCCGAGCTAACCGCCACGTTAATACAGAAGTCACTTTTGGTAATGCCGCTGCGGTCAGTGGCTGTCCCACGTCGAATGCTGGTGACCTTTAGGAACGGCGGTGGCTCCACGTCGCATGACAGATCTGCGCTCTCTTCGGCATCCGTGAAGACCAGGATGCTCCCCTCGACCGTGGCCCCCATTCGAACTGAACCAAAGTCGAGTCGGTCCGGCTGCGATTTGCCATCCGCGGACTCACCAAAAAGCAAGGCCGACGACATGGTAAGGGAAAAGGCGAGATACGCGGCGCACATCAGCCTACGGCCACAATTGGGTTCAACAATCATGCCATGTTACTTTCATGAGCAAGCGTGGAATCGGGTTCTGGTGGCAAACTCGTCCAGTCTCTCGCCTTCGCCGAACTCAAAGTGGTCCAACCGCTTTTCCAGTTCATCCAACCGCAACAGAATGCGGCCGTTCTGGCGGAGCAGTTGCCAGCTGAACCAGCAAAGCGCCAAGAGGACCGCCCCAGTCGCTGTGAGCAGCAGGGTCATAATGTGAACGAACAAGGCGAATTCCTTTTGTAGCATCCGCATGGCGCATCCGTGACTCCGCCATTGACCGCCTTGCCCCTTGGAGAATCCGGAGAGGCCGTTGCAATGCAGCCATTGGTGTCTAGGCAAAAACCATCGTAAGCCCATTTGTAATGGAATTTCTGCGTGGACACCGCTCGGACACTGCAATAACCGGTGTGTGTTGCAGCTTTTGCCTGGTTCGCCGGCTCGAAGCAGGCCAGCGCCATGCCCGCGAGACCGACACCAAATTTCTTCAACGCTGCACGGCGGGTTAGCGATTGGACCAGGCTCTTGGCGAGTTCATCGAACGCGTTGCTCATACGGTTCAGTTTATTTGTTGCCATGTTGGCCTCCCAGTTGCCGGCGGGCAGCAGCAGTCAGGAAATCCTCATGAATCTGTAGATTCGTCCAGACGCAACCTGATACGCACCCACGAAATCCCCCGCGTTGAGCCGGCCCCAACTCCCAACATGGCGAAGCCGTCAGCGTGTCGACTCAGCGGCACGCTACAAGGCAATAATTCCGACATTCGTACTCTGACCAGGTAGGATATTTGCGAAGGCACTGCCTGATGCAGATCTCGCATTTGGGCTCCTTCTTTGCCGCCTCTGCCCGGTTCGCCAGTCCAAAGCAAGCCAGCGCCATGCCAGCCAGGCCGAAGCCGAATTTCTTCAGCGCCGCCCGCCGCGTGACCGATTGGGCCAGGCTTTTGGTGAGTTCGTCGAATTGGTGATTCATACTGTTGCTTCCGTTTTGGTTGTTTGTTGTTCGTTGGGAAAGTGGGATTAACGTGCGGCTAGATTTCACCAGCTTCAACCCGCGCAATCACATCGTTGATGAAGTCGAGGACCAAGGCCGTGTCCACCCGGCAATTGTGGCCGTTGGTCAGGGTGCCGCGACAAACGACGGCCACAAAGGTTTCCTGGCTTGTAACTGGGTCCACAAAAAACAATGGTCCTCCCGAATCGCCTCTGCTGCTCGCCCCGTTATCACGCTCCTCGGTATACAACCATTGATCGTGGAGATTCCGAAATTCGATTTGCGCCGATCGGCGGTGTCCATCCGGAGGAAACGGTTGGTGCCCATAATTGTTATCACCCGCATCAACCCCATAACCAACGACCGTGAACCCGGTTCGATCTGAAGTCGTCTTCAGTTTGCCGGCGTCCTTCAGGGCATCCAAAACATTCAAGGTCGGCAATGGAAGCGGAGTGATTCCCGCGACCGGTTCATCGAAGATCAAGACCCCCACGTCGGCTCCGCCGCTGGCCCCGTTGCTGGGATTGTTGACGAAATCCGGGTGAGTCAACATGCCGGAAACGGGTCGCCACGTGCCGGGGTCGGTCGCGTCGGCGGCGAAACTAACGAGGAGGTCGTCGAGGGTCATGGCGCCTTGTGCCATGAGGCTTTCGACGAGCAGCGTTCCATGTCCGGCGGTGAGGTACACGCGGGGATGAATCAGCGTTCCGGATCCGCCAAACATCGGCGCTGGTATTCCCGGGATTGGGCTTACCAACCACACCACGCCTCCGACATTGGGATGCGCATCGCCATCGAGTTGCCCGTTGGTGATAGCATGGGCTTCGCGCAGTCCGAGCCGCATCAGCGCCATGCCCGCAAGGCCGACGCCGAATTGCTTCAGCGCCGCGCGGCGCGTGACCGATTGCGCCAGGTTCTTGGTGAGTTCACCCCGTGAGAGAGCGGCCGGCGGTCGCCGAAAGCTCAGTGAGCAGTTTCTCTCACGGGGTGAATCGAATTGGTGGTACATACTTATTCACTTTTCGACCTATGCCCTCATTAGCGACCCGCGACCTCTCAACTGCAAGCCCGCGCGCAGGCCGCGTGAGTTTTCGCGTGGCATTCAGGTGCAGTAGCCGTGTTTACTTATGCCGAGCGCGATGGGGGATCTGTTACAGAAGCCACTACAGCATTGATTCCCGTTCGAACACTGGCTACCACTGGGCCCGCAGTTGCCTTTCCCGCCCGCTTCAGTTTTGTTCGCCAGCCCGAAGCAGGCCAGCGCCATGCCCGCGAGGCCGAGGCTAAATTTCTTCAGCGCCGCGCGGCGCGTGACCAATTGGGCCAAACCCTTGGTGAGTTCATCGAATTGGTTGTTCATACTTGGTCGTTCCATTTGTGCGACCCCTCGCGAGGTCACGGTTGTTCGTGTATTGCTTCAGCATGGGCTGTTACCCCTTACAACAGGAAAGCCGGAAGAACCTTACAGAGAATTTTCAAGCCTCCGAGATTCAGCGCGGCAAGGGGAATTTGGCGGTTCCGGTGGCTGGTCTCAATTCAGGGAGCTTGGGTTACCGGGTGAACTTTCCCTGAACAAATTGGCCCATCGAACCGCTCGACGGAAGCTGGCGTTGTAGCGCGGGCGTCCTCGCCGGCGGGTTCGGGCGGCGTCCCGCCGCCAGTGGAAGGGACGCGCACCGGGACGGTGCTGGAACCCGCAGCCGGGGGACGACTGCTCTACGGGGTTTATGGCGAGGCGGAGAGTCTTGCCGGATAGGGCGGCTGATTCCAATCGAGGTTCATTTCGGCCAGTTGCCGCCGAATCAGGCGCAAATCCCACACGCGCAAGGCGTCGGCCGATTCGCTGGCGAACAGTTGGCAACCGTCTGCGCTGAAAACCAGCCCGGTGATCGTTCTTGAGTCTGGCGCTTCGAGGTTCGCCAACACTTCGCCCGTGGCCGCATCGTGCAATCGGATTTTGTTCCCTGCATAAGAACCGGCGAAAAGTTTCCCTTCGCGCGAGAAGGCCATCCGTGAAAGAAACTTCCCATCAGGCTGAGGCGGAATGTGGAGGAACAGCGACCAGGAACCGACTTGCCAGAAGAAGTAGCCTGACGGAGTCGCCGTCACAACTTGCCGGTCATCCGGGCTGAACGCCACGGTGGTGGCGGTATTCTCGCCCTCCTCCTCGACCAGCAGCTTCATGTTCAATCCTCCGGTATAAGCATCCCAAACTCGCACACCTCCATAGTGCCAGGCCCCGCTGGCGATCACCGAACCGTTCGCATTGATGGCGCCGAACCGCATGCCGGGCTGAACCTCCGTCTCCGCTTGCTTCGCGAAGGTGTCCGTGCGGAAAATCTGGCAGCGGTCGTTGCCAACGATGGCGCAGACCCGACCGTCAGCGGACATCCAGCCCATGCGGGGGCCTGATGGATCGGCACACTCGGCGTTTACGAGCATCGGTTTTTCAAGATTCCGCACCGCGCCCGCCTCGGATTTGGTGATCTGGCTGCGAAACAGACCTTCCGGTCCCGTGAGAATCAGATGCTCCGAGCGTTCGTCGAACCCGATCACGGCTTTGCCATTGTGCAACTGGTCGGAACCGAGCGGACGCGCAGTCGGCACATCCCAAAGCTTAATGCCTTCCTGAGTTCTGAACGCCAGGAGCTTTCCGCTCGCGTCCATGACCGGTTCGCCGCCACCGCTGCCGCGGGCATCCGGCGCTTCGTGCAGGGTTCTCAAACATTGCCCACGCGCCACTTCGAGAAACTCCAGGACCACGCCATCCCAGCCGCCGTGGGCCAGACGCAGGCCTTCCGGGTCAAATCCCCAGAGGTGACCCGAAGTAAGGATCGCGGAAAGTTGGCGGCCACGATCAAAGTCCCACAACCGCGTGTAACCGTCCCAGCCCGAGGAGGCCAGCATTTCGCCTGCGGGATCGAAACGCACGCGGATGCAGGATTCGGTTGGCCACGTGCGAAGCCGTGCGCCACTGAGCGCATCCCAAAGGTGAATCGTCTTGTCCCCGCAGCCAATGGCCAGGCGACGGCCGTCTGGATGCCAGGCCACGTGCCACGCAAAGCTGGCGTGTTGAAGGGTGGCCAGCGTCTGGCCGGTTCGGAGGTCCAGGATCAAAACGTTGGTCCCCGCCTCGGTGTTAAACAGGGCGAGCCGTTGCCCGGAAGGATCAATCTCGAGCGCGCCGGGCGCGCGGGACGAACCCAGCCCGTTCAGGGAGAACTGGCGAAGGCGCTCCCCGCTCGCCAGGTCGTGCAACACAATGCTGGTGCCATCCGAGACCCCCACCGTCTTGCTGTCCGAAGTGAAATCAACGTGCCACACACTAACAAGCGTGACTGCGCTCGCTGCCGCCGCCCAATCCCAGATTCGCCAACGGCCATCGGCATAACCCACCGAGAGGAACTTGCCGTTCGGGCTGAAGGCGGTCAAGGCGACCGCCGCGCTTCCCGTATCCGGCAACCGCCCCACCACAGTGTCGTCCGCCACCCGCCGGATGCTGACGCCGCCGGTCGGTTCGCTGAGGGCATATCGCTGAAAGCTGGGATCGACTGAAATCTTCTGGCGGGTCTTGGTATAGTCTTTGCCTCCAACCCGTCGGAGATCGCGCAATACCATGGCGGCGATGGCTTCATTCCGGAGTGCTAACGAGGGGCGAATCGCGGCGGCGTTACTGAGTACCGCCAGACTGTCGAAATGCCGGCCGGATAGGCCGCTGAACCGGAGCGCACGCCCTTCCGAGAGATAGGCCGACCGCAAGTTGTCCTGGGCTTCCTGGTGCAACCGGCTTTGCACCCGCTCAGCTTTCGTGGCACGAACCGCCTGCCAAGTGCTCACGGTGACACCCGCCGTAAGAAGGACGATGATCGCCGCGGTAGCACCGAAACCGAATTTATGACGCCGGACGGTTTTTTGAAATTCGTAGAGCTTGCTGGGTGGACGAGCCAGCACCGGCTCGTTGTTCAGGTGGCGTTGGATGTCGCTGGCCAGGCCATTGGCGGTTTCGTAGCGCCGCGCGCGGTCTTTCTCCATGCACTTCATCACGATCCAGTCCAAGTCGCCGCGAAGTGAGTGAATGAGTTCCTGAATCTGCCCGTAGCGGCGTCTCGGTAGAGCGCCGCCATTTTCGCTGGTGGAGTCAGCGGCACTCTTCCGAGGTGCCGCTACGAGTTCCTGAGTCAGCCGTGTGCTGGGTTTGACCGGTTCGACTTCGCGGATCGTGCGGCGCATTTCATCCAAACCGGCGGCGACCAATTCCTTTGTGTCAAACGGAGTCGTGCCGGTAAGCAGTTCGTAAAGCAGCACGCCCAGGCTGTAGATGTCGCTGCGGGTGTCCACGTCCAGCGAACCCAATTGCGCCTGTTCCGGACTCATGTAGGCCGGCGTGCCGAGAAATTGCTCGAACGCGGTGAACAGCGTTTCATCCGTGAGCCGGCCTTGCGTGGCTTTGGCGATGCCGAAATCAATCACCTTGGGAACCGGCACGCCGTCCTGCGTCGCCACCAGAACGTTTGAGGGCTTGATGTCGCGATGGATGATGCCTTTTTGATGCGCGTGTTGGATGGCACGACAGACCTGGATGAACAGGTCCAGTCGTTGGCGTGTCGTGAGTTGGTTCTGATTACAGTAGTCGGTAATCTTGATGCCGCCCACCAGTTCCATCACGAAGTAAGGTCGGCCGGTTTCCGTGGCGCCAGCATCGAGCACCCGCGCAATGTTGGGGTGATCCATCAAAGCCAGTGCCTGACGTTCGGCCTCGAACCGGGCCACCACTTGCCGGGTGTCCATCCCGAGCTTGATGACCTTGAGCGCAACCTTACGGCGAACCGGCTCTTCCTGCTTCGCCATGTAAACCACGCCACACCCGCCGTGGCCAATTTCTTGCAGCAACCGGTAGCGGCCAATGCGGTCGCCGGCTTTCTCGGTCGTAATTTGAGATGCCGGAGGAGGGGCTGCTGATTCTGCCTCCGAAGGTGGTTCGGTTTTCGCAAGACCCAGATTGAGCAGGCATTGAGGGCAGAATCCGCCCGGGCTGTCAGTGGGGATCTTCGCGCCGCACTCGCGGCATTGGTTCTCTGCAGTCATGGCCATTCCTTACAAACGGAATTGCGGGCAAACCTTACGGGTGACGCCCTTCATCCACTGAGCAGCGAGATCAGGTAGCGAAGCTCTTCGTCCACCTCGGCTTCGGACGAAACCGTCTGCGCGACCTGCTCGCGCAACAGCACGCCGAAGCGTTGTTTCAGCCGGTGAACTGCCACGTCAATCGCGCCGACGCTGACGCCGCGCTTCGCGGCCAGTTCGGCCCGGGACACATTGCCTTGGCCTCCGGGAAGGAAGCCCTGCAAGTCGTCAAACAGCTCCCTTTTTTCGTTTCGGTAATATTCACGGCGCAAGGCCTGCAGGGTCCGCTCCAGGAGCGCAAAGGCCCAGCGGCGTTCAAAGAGCGCCTCGGGAGTCCGCTGGTCGGCGGGCTCCAACGCATAACGCGCCTGCGCGTCGGCCGCATCCAAAGGAATGAGCGACCGGCCGCCGCCCCGGCGTTGGGCTTGAGCGCGTTCCCGTTCGTTGGCCAGGAAGTTCTTCAAGCAGACCAAAAGAAAGGAGCGGAACTTTCCCGCCGCCGGCCGCACACCGCTCAACGAGTCTCGCTCCAGGAAGCGAAAGAAAAATTCCTGCGTCAGGTCTTCAGCTTCGTGCGAAGCAATCCCGTTGCGCCGGATGTAGGCATAGAGCGGATACCAATACGTGGAGCACAGACTGGCGAGGGCTTCCTGTGCGAGTGCGCCGTCTTTGTCGCGGGCTGCCAGCACCATGGTCCAGTGGGTCGTGTGAAAGCCCATTGCTGTCGCGGGCACGTCAGCGCGCATCGGGGACTCCGGGGTCATGAAGGAGTCCTTACCAAAGGGAGCAACTTCAGTCAACAACGAGGCCTGTGAGGGAGGATTCGCCTTGACAGATTCCGGGACGCTGGAATGAATGCCACGCAGCACAGAGGCTTCCCGATGTCAACGCTTTGAATTGGTCACGAGTTGCCTCGCCGGCAAAAGCCAGACGCAGCAAACCGCGGAATTCATCCCAATACCAGCGCCGCGTTGCTGTCACCGAACTTCTCCACCGGCGTGCCCATCTGCTCGAGCATCGAAACGTAGAGATTGCAGAGCGGCGTGCCTTTCGGGCTGGCGATGTGGCGGCCGGTCTTGATTTTACCGCCACCGCGTCCGGCGAGGATGATGGGCAGGTTGGCGGGGTCATGGCGGTTGCCATCGGACATGCTCGAACCGAACAGCACCATGCTGTTGTCGAGCAACGTGCGTTCGCCTTCCTTGATCGCGGCCAGTTTGTCCATGAGATAGGCAAGCTGTTCGTTGTGCCAGCGATTGATTTTTGTGTAAGGCTCGTATTTTTCCGCCTTGTCCTGATGATGGCTGAATTCGTGGTGTCCGCCGCCCGCGCCGGGAATGAGCTTGCCGAAATTCTTTCCGGAAACGTCGTTCGCGAACATGAAGCTGCTGATACGCGTGCTGTCGGTCCAGAACGCGAGCACGATCAAATCCAGCATTAGGCGGACGTGCTCTTGATGGTCGCCGGGTTCGCCTTTCGGTGCGGCGATGTCTTCGCCCGGTTGCGTCTCTGGTTTCCAGGTGCGCGGGTCGGGCTTGGAGAAAAACTCCAGCCGCTTCTCCACGTCGCGCACGGCGTCGAGGTACTCGTCGAGTTTGTATTGATCGTCGCGGCCAAGACGGCTGCGAAGTCGGTTGGCATCGTTCAAGACGAGATCGAGCAGCGCTTTGCGGTCCTCTTGTTTGCGCTGGTCAGCGGCGGAAATGCGGTCGGCTTTCATCACGCTGAACAGCCGTTCGTACGCGAGACGCGGATTGATTTCCTTGGCGAGCGGCATGTTGGGTGAGCGCCATGAGATGTAACATCCGTAAAGGCGCGTGTAGCCGACGTTGGTGTCAATGCCCGAGATGACGGGATCAATGCCGAGTTCCAGGGAGGGCAGGGGAGTGAGAGGGCCAATTTGCTGCGCGCAAAGCTGGTCAATGGAAAGGCCGCCCACGCTGATGTCCTTGCCGGCGGTTTTGCGCACGGGCAGGCCGGTGAGAAAATTCGCCGTCTTCGCGTAATGCCCATCGCCCTGGTGGCTGTGTTGTTTGTCGAGGCCGGAGAAGACGAGAAGGTTTTCGCGATGTTTCGCCAGCGGTTCGAGGGCGAAGGGTAATTCAAAATCCGCGCCGTCGGTTTTGGGAAACCAGTTTCGCTCCAGCACGCCGTTCGGGAAATAGATGCAGGCCATGCGAACCGGCGCTTGAACGTTGGCCGCCACCTTGGTCGAGGCGAGCGCGTCCGGCGCGGCGATGGCGGCAACCTTGCCCATCGCGTCGAGCAGCGGCAGGCCGAGCATGGCGCCGGCGCCTTTCAGGAAAGAACGGCGCGGCATGCGCCAGTTGCGTTCGAGGATTACGGGCGCCTTTTCGATTGTTTTCATGGGAATTGCTGGGTGCGGCGGTTCAACTCTCCGGCTGGTCGTGTTTCGGATAAAAGCGGTGACGGAACGGGTAGCTCATCGCGATGGTCTCGATGAGTACAGTCGCGCGCCAATCGTTGGTCGCCAGGGCCGTCATGGCATCATCAATAACGCAGTTGTCGAACTTGTTCAACTCCCGACCGAAGGCGAAGCCGGTCATTTTTCGGGCCAGATGCCGCATGATTCGCTCTTTGCGGGCCATGAGCACCTGCTTCAAACCATCCGGTCCTTCATAGACTTCGCCGGACGGCAACGTGCCTTTGGCCTCGACGGGTTCGCCGTGCAATTCCTCACGCCAGCGGCCCAATGAGTCGAAATTCTCCAAACCGAAACCGAGCGGGTCCATCTTGTCGTGGCAGGCGGCGCACTCGGCTTTGACGCGATGGAGCTCGAGTTGTTTGCGCAGAGAGAGTCCACCCGGCTTCTCAGCGGCTTTTTCGTCCAACGCAGGTACGTCGGGCGGTGGCGGCGGAATTTTGTCACCCAACAATGATTCAAGGAGCCAGCGACCGCGCAAGACCGGACTGGTGCGCACTGGGTAGGACGTGAGCGCGTGAACGCCGGCCATCCCGATCAAACCGCCGCGCCGCGCATCGGCCAGTTGAACGTACTGTAGCTCGTCGCCCTGCACGCCGGGCAGTCCGTAAAGCTGCGCGAGCCGCGCGTTCGCGAAGGTGTATCGGCTGTCAATCAACTCCAGCAACGACCGATCTTCGCGAACCAGATGATTGAAGAAGGTGGCGACTTCGCCCTTCATCGCGCGAGCCAGGGCAGCATCGAACTCGGGGAACTTTGTGGGGTCGGGTTTCACCTCGCCGCCGAGTTGGTCGAGATTGAGCCATTGCAGCGCGAAGCGTTCGCCCAGCGCCGCCGCCTTGGGGTCCTTCAACATTCGATCCAGTTGAGCGCGATAGATGTTGGTGTCGGAAAGCTTGCCCAACTCGGCCAGTGTCAGCAGTTCCACATCGGGCATGGAGGACCAGAGGAAATAGGAAAGCTTGCTGGCGAGCGGGACATCAGCCAACGGTTGGACGCCGGTAACAGACGGCTCTGGTTCAGCCAGGAAGAGGAAGTGCGGTGATATGAGCGCGCCCTGCACGGCGAGCCGGATCGAGGCAGCGAAACTGTCGCCGCGCGCGTCGGCGCGCATGAACAACTTCATCAACTCATCCACCTCCGGTTCTGTGACCGGCCGGCGCCAGGCCCGCCGGGTGAAGGCCGCGATGACTTCGCGCGCGGCCGGCTCGACTTTCCCGAACCAGCCCGGCTGACGAAACAGCAGTCGCTCCCGGGCGGCGCGCAATTCGCGGGTCTGTCCGCGCGGAGAATCGGGCAGCACCTGCTGCGTCACCTGTTCGGCCGCGGCGAGATACTTCTCGATGTGAATCGAAGAAGTGAAGAGCGTGTCGCCCGTGGTGTCGAAACCCTCGCCGCCGCCGCCGTCGGCAGGCAGCAGTTGTTCCAGTTTGAAATCGTGCTCGACGCCGAAAAGGTCGCGGATGGTGTTGATATATTCGGCGCGATTGAGCCGGCGGCTCATCACGTAACCGCGGTAGTAACTGGCCGTGCGGTCGGAGGCGATTTGATTGCAATCGGGTTGCTCGACCTTGGGCAGTTTGCGGAGGAAACCCATCATCTTTTCGAACTGGCCGTAGTTCAGTTCGCCGGCTTTCTTGGGTGGCATTTCGTAAGCCTGAACCCGTTGCAGGACATTTTGCCAGAGTTCGGGTTCAGCCTTGATGTCATCGAACGATTTGAACCGCTCGAGATTGAGATCGCCTTTGAGAGCGTCCGCATCGTGGCAATCATAACATTTCCGCTCCATCAATGGGCGGATGTCTTTGAGGTAATCCTCGGCGAGATCGGCGTGAGCCATCGGGTTAAAAGCCGTCAGCGTGGCGAAAATGGCCACGGTCAAGCTGCGGACTAATCGGGCATGCTGGATCACGCGACCATTATATGCCGCAGACCAGGCGGGATGTCCATTGCCGGAATTGGCAAACGCAGTGGAGCGCCGATCTCCGAACCGGCGCGTTGATGATCTCGACCGAATTGAGCCGGGTCGGAGACCGGCGCTCCGACCACGGTGCGGAACTCGTTGGTGAAATTACTTCACCAGCTTCGCGTAACGCTCGGCCACAAAATCCCAGTTCACCACGTTCCACCACGCGGTGATGTAATCAGCACGCTTGTTCTGGTATTTGAGATAGTAGGCGTGTTCCCAGACATCAACGCCCAGCAGCGGTTGCGCGCCCTGGGTGATGGGATTGTCCTGATTGGCGGTGGCTTGAATCGCGAGTTTGCCCTGCTGGACGACCAGCCAGGCCCAACCGCTGCCGAATTGTCCCAAGCCTGCTTTGGCAAACTCGTCCTTGAAAGCGGCAAAGTTTCCAAAGCTCATTTCAATGGCTTTGGCGAGTTCACCCTTGGGTTCACCACCGCCGCCTTCCTTCATCATCTTCCAGAACAGCGCGTGATTGTAATGTCCGCCGCCGTTGTTACGGACGGCCGTGCGGATTTTTTCGGGAACGGAATTCAATCGGGTGGAATTGAGATTCCCAAGTAGTGCGTCGAGAAGAACGTCGTAGCTGGGGACGGAGAACAGATTCTTGATGTCGGGAAAATCAGCGAAGGCTCTGTTCAGGTTATCCACGTAAGCCTTGTGGTGGCGACCGTGGTGAATCTCCATCGTCTGCGCGTCAATGTGCGGTTCGAGCGCGTCCGAGGCATAAGGCAGCGGCGGCAACGTGAATGGATCAGTCTGGCGGTTTCCGCCTGAACTGATTCTTCCTTGTGCGATTGCGCCGGGAACAACGGCAGCGGCCGTGGCAACCAGCGCGGTCGTCTTGATAGCTTGGCGTCGAGTCATCATGGTATGAGTCCTTTCTTTTTTAGCAGTTCGGCGAGAAAGATGCGATCCAGCGCGTCCTTCTCACGGTGGGTTTGTTTGGTTTTCCACAGCAGTTCAGGATTGGCAAAGGGAACGTTGACGCCGGCGATTTCCGTGAATGTGATGTCGCGGCTGGCTTCCTCGTAACCGATGCCGCAGGCCTGCCCCATCAAGTCCACGACAAATTCGTCACCGACGCGAACGACGAGACATTCCTTGAAGTCCTCGGCCGTGACTTCCCGCACGGCGCCGTCCGGCAGTTGCAGCATGGCGGCTTTGACTCGCGCAAAGTTCTCGGGCGAGGTGTCAATCAAGAGATCAATGTCAGAAGTCGCCCGCGCGAATCCGCTCTGGATGATGGCGAACCCGCCGAGCACGATATATTTTGCGCCCGCCTCATTGAGAAAGCGACACAGGGAAACGAGGTCATCGGTGTTGGCGAGCCGAGGTTCTAACGGCGGGTGATCATCTGGAGTTTCCACGCATCGGCCTCCTCGAAGGTTTTGAATCGCCAGACGCCCTTGGGCATGTAGGGACGAGTGCCACGCACCGCAGCGACCAGCTTAAGAAATCCGTTGGCCGTCTCGACATTGACCTTGGGCTGGCCCTTCCGGCCCACGACTTTCATCGGAAATTCGTCTGGCTGCATGACTTCAATTAACCCCAAACGGGACGGTTATCGAGTTCTTTTATTCGGTCCGGCGAGCTTGAAGTCTATTCTCCATGAACCTCCGCATACACTTTCACCAAACCTTTCTCCAGCGCCTCCCAATCCGCCGCCGTGGTTTCCCAGCCACTGCTGAAACGCAGTACCTGCGTTACTTGTCCAGCCTTGTAGCCCATCGCGCTCAGGACGTGCGATGGTTCTTCCTTGCCCGTCGTGCAGGCGGAACCGGTGCTGACAGCGAAGCCGGCTTTGTCGAGGCGCGTGACCCAGCGTTGCTGCCCGCCCTCGGGCATTAGCGCGGAGGTGGTGTTCCACAAGCGCGGCGAATTCGCACCGACGACGGTTGAGCCCGGCACCTGGCGCAACAGAAGTTTCTCGAACTTCTCCTTCCACACCGCGCGATGTTCGTGGTTGCCCTCGGCGATTTGCTTTTCACGCACTTCCAACGCGGCAAGCAAGGCGAGAATGATCGGGACATTTTCCGTTCCGGCGCGCTGGCCGCGTTCCTGTTTGCCGCCGAACAGGAGCGAGGCGATTTTGCCGCGATGCGGGGCTTTGAGGAAACCCACACCGCGCGGGCCGCCAAATTTGTGCGCCGCGCCACTGACGTAATCGCAATCGCCGAGGCCCGCGGCGGGCATTTTGCCGAGCCATTGGACGGCGTCGGTGAAGAACGGGACTTCGTAGGTCTGGCAGATGGCGTGGAGTTCGCGCCAGGGTTGGATGACGCCGGTCTCGTTGTTCGCCGCCATCACGCCGACCAGGCCGGGGCGCGTGTCGGCCATTTCATTGGCGAACCATTCCATGTCCACCACGCCATCGTGCGTGACGGGAATCAGCCGCGCGCGCTTGCCGAAATAATGCTTCGTGGAATCGTGAACGCACGGATGCTCGATGGCGCTGATCCAAATCTCAGACTTCGCGTCGAGAGTTTGCGCGAAGTGGTGCGTGAGCATGTTATTCGCCTCAGTCGCGCCGCTGGTCCAGATGATGTCGGCGGGATGGCAGCCGAGAAAATGCGCGAGTTTTTCCCGCGCCGCGCTCATGGCTTTATTCGCCGCCAACCCGAATGTGTGCGGACTGGACGGATTGCCGTGGATTTTCTCCGTGGCTTCCAACCAGGCTTCGCGGGCCTCGCGCATCACCGGCGCAGTGGCGTTGTGATCAAAGTAAAGCATCCGGGTTCAGGATAGGAAAAGCAGAGTGGTGGGACAAATCCGAATTCCGAAGTCCGAAACCAAAGGCGGACGGTCGTGCCGTAGTGCTGATTTCCAAATCGGCTCTGTCGCGGGTTTCCAAACCCGCAGACTGCACGACTTCGCACGCTCTGCTGATTTGGAAATCGGCGATACTGCAGGTTTGGAAACCTGCGCTACGATCTTTTGCGCAGACTGGCGTTCGCGGATACGGCGTCGAGAATTCTTTTATGGGCACTGGTGAAGGCGAGGCGGTGAAGTTGGTTGGGGGTGAGCCAGTGGCCGGTAATGCCGGTGGAGGAATCCGCGAGTTGCGCGCGCCAGGCTTCGAGCGTAATGCGGTAGCGCGTGATTGAGTGTTTGATGACGCAGACAGGTCTGGTGGCGGAGAGGAGGAAATCGCTTTGCTGGTAGGGCGCGTCAGTCCGCCGGGCGCCGTTCGTTGATTGCGGGGCGGCGGCGCGCACGGAGTGACGCGCCCTACCGGTGGCTGCTCCGACTTCGACGTTCGGGAATTCCCACAGATGCGCGTTCACCACTCCAGCGGGTCGTTGGCGGACGAGCAATTTGCCATTGCGCTCAACGATGAAGGCGAGGAAGCGGCGGCTCGTAGGTTTGATTGGCTTGGCGAGCTTCGGGAGCTGCTCCTGCAAACCCTGTCTCCGCGCGATGCAGAGTCTGTTGACGGAGCAGGCGGCGCAGTTCGGCGAGCGCGGCGTGCAGATGAGTGCGCCGAGTTCCATGAGGGATTGATTGAGATGGGAGCAGGGTGATGCGTGATGCGTGATGTGTGATGCGTGGAGGATCAGGCCTTCCGCGAGTTGCCAGAGCCGCGTGTTGGTTTTCTTTTCGCGCGGGTCGGCGGTGATGCCAAAGACGCGGGTGAGGACGCGGATGACGTTGCCATCGAGGATTGGCTTGGGTTGGTTGAAGGCGATGCTGCAAATCGCACCGGCGGTGTAGCGGCCAATGCCGGGCAGGGCGAGGATGGCGTCGAAGTCTTCGGGGAATCGGCCGTCGTGCTGCACGACGACTTGTTGCGCGGCGCGTTGGAGGTTGCGGACGCGGGTGTAGTAGCCGAGTCCTTCCCAGAGTTTGTGCAGCTTGGCGGGCGAGGCTTGAGCGGCGGCGGCCAGCGTGGGCAGTTCGCGCATCCAACGTTCCCAATAGGGAATGACGGTCTTTACCTGCGTCTGCTGGAGCATGATCTCCGAAACCCAAACCGCGTAGGGATCGCGGGTGCGACGCCAGGGAAGGTCGCGGGCGTTGGTGGCAAACCAGTCGAGCAGAGCGGCGACGAGTCGCTCCAGTTTTGAATTCTGAGTTTTGAATCTTGAGTTCAGAAAATTGTGAACCAGTAGAGTAGAGAGGCGCGCGGAAATGGAATTGAACCGACCGCAGTTGTCAGTATCCGCGCGCGCGCCTCTCCCTCGTCGAACCGGACATGGAGATTTCCCCCATCCGGCTCTCGCCAGAGACGTCTCTGCCAGAAAGCATTCACAAGGCAATCAAGCCCAGGTGTTGCAGATGAGCATACAAGCTGACGCCTTCTCGGGCTCGCCACCCGCGCTGACTGCGCCGTTTCAGGTGCTTGCCCAAGCGGCAGCGCACAAAATGGTTGAGGTCACGAAACGTCGCCCGCGGATATCCCAGACCAAAGTAATTGGCCCAGCCTCGCAGGTTTCGATTCAGTCGCCCAATCAACTCCGGCATCGGTGTATAGCACTGTTTGGCATTGATGAGCGCCCGCACCGCTTCCCGTTCCCGCTGCCTCGCCTTGCGGGAGGGTTGCAGGTTCCAATAGCGTTGCCGCCGCCCATACTGGTCCCGGTCATACCGAAAGGTGTAACCCAGAAAGTCCAGGCTCTGGCCGTGGCGCCGCAGGTCCAACACGCGAGTCTTCTCCCGGTTGATTTGCAATCCCAGCCAGCCTTCCAGTTTACCTTCAATCCAGCCCCGCAGTTGTGGACTGATATAGCGGGCCATCACCACAAAGTCGTCCGCATAGCGAACCAGCTTCGCGTTGGCCCAGTGCGCTGGTCCGTCCCCACGCTCAAAGAGGTGGTCGAACCAGTGCAGATACACATTGGCCAGCAACGGACTCAAGACTCCCCCTTGCGGTGTGCCTTTGTCGTTGCGCCGCACCGTCGGCGGTTTGCCCTCTTTGCCCTCTTCCACCACCGGTGCTCTCAGCCACTGTTTGATCAGTCCCAGAACCGAGCCGTCCACCACGCGCATCCTCACACAGGCAATTAGTTTGTCGTGCGGTATGCTGTCGAAGTAGCCGGCAAGGTCCGCGTCGTATACTGCCGTTCGGCCCGTCTTGAGGTGCTCGCGGATGGTGCGCAGTGCGTCGTGTGCCGACCTGCCGGGTCGAAACCCGTAGGAACTCTCCTCGAAATCCGCTTCGAAGATCGGTTCCAGTATCAGCTTCACCGCCGCCTGCACCACCCGGTCTCGCACCGTCGGAATGCCCAACGGCCGTTGTTTTCCATTGGGCTTGGGGATATAGACTCTGAGCACTGCTTTGGCCCGATACGTCCGTTCCTGCAAGCTCCGTTGGATCTCTTCCACATACGCTGCCTCCCTTTCGGGCGTGGCCACGATTTGTTCGATGCTCACCCCATCTACTCCCGGTGCGCCCTCGTTGCGCCGAACCGCGGCCCATGCCGCTTCCAGCACGTCCCGCCGACACACCAGTCCGTAGAGGCTGTAGAAGCGAAACCGCTTCTGTTGTTTGGCTTTCTGTCCCAGCTTCTGTCTCAGTTCACGGACGCTCGGCGGCAGGATCGCTTCTCGAAACGAGATCTCGTCCACCGCTTGTTCTGTCGTAGAAGTCTTCACCTCAATCAGCTCCGTTCACCTCTAACTCGGCATGTCCCTGGCCAGGGCTCCTTGGCTCCATCCCGACTTGATCGGAACTTCTCAGCTACTATGAGCCCATCCGACACCGCGATTCGGCCCTGCAGACGGTTATGGCTTCCCGTCCAAGGTTGTCCTCCGAGAACACCGAACCGGGTCTCCCAAGTTCCTGCTGGTTCTTTCCGCGCGCGCTGTCTCCTCTCACCCCGGGGAGTTCGATCGGTGCGTCGGGTCGTTGCTTCCCGACCGATGCTGGCTTCACCATTTCCGGCAGGCTGGCCACTCCCACTTTTGTGTAACGAGGCCGAACCGAGTTCGCGGGACGCTACGGCTCGCGCGTTTGCCTTCCCCAGCCTCAACGGGCGGGATCGCTCCCATCCGCTTCGGAGTCGGCTACATGACTTTCGACCAATTATCATGATTAACTCTTCTCAGTTAACTAGAACCAGCCAAGCTTGCTTGGCGCTTTCCGAAATACACCAAACACACGAAAGTTGAACGGAGAAAATGGCGTGCGTGGCTGGCAAGCGTTGACGTACCGGAACCCTTGAGGCACGATACAGACATGACAAAAGAGACGTTGCTGAACATTGACAACCGCCGCCCGTTTCAACCCTATGCGCTGCGGCTCAACAACGGTGACGTAGTTCGGATCGAACGCCCGGAGCACTGCCTGATTACAGAGGATGAAGAAACCCTCGTGTACAACGAACGGGGTGGTCGTCTCAAATTCATTGCCATCGCCAACATTACGATGATTGAGGAAAACGGGCGACGGGCACGTGGAACTCGGACGCGCCGAGGGGCTTGACAAGCTTATGTGGCCGAGTTCGGGCTGGCTGGCCAGCTCTGAGACGGCTTCTTTGATCTCCTGCTCAACGCGATCCGTCGCATCAAGTTTGTCGCGGGCGATGTATTCCCAAGTCTCCAGCAGATCGGGTCGGGCCTCTGGCGATAAATGAACTCACCGATTTAGCCCCGCGCGTCGCTGGCGGCTGTGCTCGCGGATTTCCGCGTGAACCTGCACGCTGGGAATCTTCTCGCCCCACTTCAATTGCGTCTGGCCCACTTCGATTTCAGCGTTCAGCTTTCGGCGCAGCGCCTCACGATTCTCGCGCAGTTCGAGCCATTCCAAAAGCGCTTCCGCCTGGGTTTCATTCAGGTGTGTCACTCTCTTGACGGCAAATTCGACGCGGCTCATGCGGCAGAAGCTACCTTGCTTTCGGGGTAACAACAAGCCTGCAAACAAAGCACGATTCCGAATTTTCGAACCACGAAATACACGAAGCACACGAAAATTGAACGGAGAAAATGTCCCGCGGTGGCCCGCGATCAATCCTCATCGAGCGCCGGTTCAAACTTCGCGAGAACAGGCAATTCACTGGCAGAATAATCGGCTTTGTTGCGCGTGATGATGGCGCTGATACCGCCCTCTGCCTTCGTGTTGAAATGCTGAATGGCATCCTCGAAATCTTTGAAGCTCGACGACAGCGCGGACTGGATTTCCGCCTCGCTCCTGGTGGAGACGCGAACCATCAGCTTCAACTTGCCGAGCAACGTCAGCACATCCGCGTGCCCCTTTGGTTTTCTCAGAATGTAGTAAAGGTTGCTGAACGAGAATGACGAAACGCAGACGGTGAGTTCGCCGAGTTCAGCCAGCGCAAGAATCCGATGGGCGTATTCGGCGAAGGGTTGCCGGTCGGCCAGATGATCCAACGCGACATCGGTGTCCAGGAGGATTTTATCCCTGGACGCCATGCTTCTTCAGCAATTCCTCGGTCAGAGCGGCGCGCTCGTCGAAATCCTGCGGCAGCTTGACCGCACCGCGCAACGCGTCCGGGACCGGCGTCTCGCCCGTGCGGCTGGCCTGCCAGTTCCGGGCCATGACGCGTAACTGGTGCGCGACGACTTCGGGCAGCGTCGTGTGCCGCGCTTTGGCCTCCTGCTCGGCGGATTGGAGAACGTCGGAATCCAATTGAACCTAAAAACGGCGGTTGAAGAAGCTGGTCAAGCGCGGGGAAGGCTGATTTTGTTGGAGCATGTTACTGCCACCGACTTCCATGCCGTCTCACCCTGCGGGTGAGCCATCACCAGACCCCCTTTCCACGTTACTACCCAGCTCTGGCGCGTTGCTGCCGGCGCGCGTTCCGTTGGACCTGCATGGCCAGCGGATTTACGTGGAATGGGATCCCCACGCTCCGGTGACGCCGCTGGGACAGTTGGTCTATTTCAGCCAGTTCCTGGCCACCGCCGGACTGTTTGGAGAGTGGGTGGCCGACTGTCCGCTCCACTACACCAGCCCCAACGCCCCGGAGCGGGCTGATGTGCTGGGCACGATTCTGCTCTCCATTCTGGCGGGCAACCGGCGTTATGCCCACGTGACGGCGCTGCGGGGCGACACCGTCAATCCCCAGGGCTTGGGCATGAGCCGGGTGATGAGCGAGGACGCGGTGCGGCGGGCCTTCCAGGACGAGCCGTCCGCACCCTTGGAACAATGGCAGCAACAACATCTGTTGCGCAGTGTCGAACCGGTGCTCCGGGAAGAATGGATTTGCGATCTGGATGTGACCATCAAGACCGTGTACGGCCGGCAGGAAGGCGGCCAGGTGGGTTACAATCCTCACAAACCCGGACGAGCGGCGCACGCCTATCACACGTTTTTCATCTCCCGGCTGCGGTTGGCGTTGGATGTGGTGGTGGCCCCGGGCAAGGAATTTCACAGCCGGGCGGTGAGCCAAACCTTCTGGCCCTGGTGGGACAAACTGCCGGCCTCCTGCCGGCCCAAGCTGGTGCGGGCCGATTGCGGCTTTGGCAACGAGCATTTCATGCTCGACTGTGAAAGCCACGGCCAGCCGTATCTGTTTCGCCTGCGCCAAAGCCGGGGCGGGCAGCGCCTGATTGAGCGATTGAGCCGCCAGGGGCCGTGGAACGAGTGCGGCCAGGGATGGCAAGGCCGGGAAGATTCCTTGCGCTTGCAGGGCTGGAGCCGATCCCGGCGGGTGATCGTGTTGCGGCGGCGGGTGTCGTCCCCGGCGGTCCCGGAACTGACCGATGGTTTGCAGCAGCCGCAGTTGATGAATGTGGAGGCCGTCGAGCCGTATGAATACACGCTTCTGGGGACCAACACCGATTGGGAGTTGGCGGGCTTGGCGCGGCTGTATCGTGAGCGGGCCGACAGCGAGAACACGATTGACGAACTCAAGCGGCAATGGGGCTGGGGCGGATTTGTGACGAAGGATTTGCTGCGCTGCCAGGTGGCGGCGCGCAACGTGGCGTTGATTTACAACTGGTGGAGTCTGTTTGTGAGGTGCGTGGAGCCGCAGCGTCCGCGGGAAGCGGTGACCAGCCGTCCGTTGATGCTCAGTGCGATCGGGCGGGAGGTGCGCCACGCGGGCCAAACGACGGTGGTGCTGACCAGCACGCATGCGGAAGCCAGCCGGGTGCAGCGACTCTTGACCGAGGTGAGTTTGTTTTTGAGCGGGCTGAGGAATACTGCGGAGCAGTTGAGTCCAGCGCGGTGCTGGGAGCGGATTTGGGAACGGATTTTGACACCCTTCCGCATCCTGGAAGCGGCCAGCCGCACGTGGTTCGGACAATTGGCCCGGTTGCCGGCCTGACCGGGGCCGGATTTCGACCAAAAGTTCCGCCGATCCGGGTCGCAAGTCGCCCCGGACCGCTCCCGTTCTGTCACTTCAACCGCCGTTTTTAGGTTGAATCGTCAATGTCGTGCTCATGCCGGCGAAGCTACCGCGCTTTGTGCTGAACGACAAGCGTGCAAAGAAGGAAAGGGCTTCACTGTTCAGTGAAATAGTCCGAGTCCACTCTCTTAATCTCGTAATTGGCAACGGGCGCAACGCCGATGTTATGGTCAATCAACATCTGGGCGAGTTGGTCCCCGTCAATCAGCACGATCTTGCTTTCAATGCGCGATGCGTATTCGTGTGCGTCCCGTGAGAATTCCGAAGTGGTGATAAAGATTCCCTTCCGCGCGCGCTGGCCCTGAAGAGCTCCCGCAAACTTCTGAATCTCGGGCCTGCCGACCGTGTTATCCCACCGCTTTGCCTGGATGTAGATGATGTCCAAACCCAGCCTGTCTTCTTTGATGATGCCGTCTATCCCCTCATCACCGCTCTTTCCGATGGCGCGTCCCGCGTCCTTCCGGCTGCCGCCGTATCCCATCTTGACGAGAAGTTCCACAACCAGACGTTCGAAAAGTGCCGGAGGACTCTGCTTGATTTGGGTGAGGAGGTCAGCCGCCAGGTCGGCGCGCAAATTCTGGTAGGCGCGCTCCAATGCTTCCTCTGGCGTTCGCGTCTGCTCTTCCTCTTCGGGTTCGCCGTTCGTGGTCGGCTGCTTCCGCAGCGCCTTGAACTCTCGAAACTCCTGATACTGGTCGAGAAACTTGCCGTCTATTCGGGCCGGCTTCTTGGCGAGGACGCTCTGTCCCCGGTCGGTAATCTGGAAAAAGCCCCTCCGCGTCGTGCGCAGAAGTCCGGCCTTCTTCAGGTAGGTCCGCGCCCAACCCACGCGATTGGCAAACACCTCTTGCTGGCCGCTTGGAAGCAGTTCGCGGCGCTCTTCGCTCGACAGCTTGAACTCGCCGACCAGCGCCTCGATAGCATCGCGCAGAGAGTGCTCCGTGCCATCACCGGCGAAACTGAGCAATGGAAGCATGGTAGCCTGATAATCTGGAATCGGCACGAAGGGAAAACTGAGGCTGGCGAAATTTGTTGTCCAGAGAATTACTTCGGCAACTTTGTGGCCTCCCAGGGCGGTAGCCAAGGAGAGGTGGACGGGATTTGGGGTTAGTGGGTTAGGTGGAATTTGCTGGCGCAGTGGTTCCGGGTTTGCATGAGTCGGGGCAGGTCTATTCAGCTTGCCGAGGTCGTGGTGGCCGGCCTGCCACAGGAAACGCTGCTGCTGCGGGAGGTCCGCGTGCGTTTGAGCGAGTCTTCGGAGCAAGCCCGCTTCGATGAACTGCTGGCCGAAAAACATTATCTCAAGAACCCAACCGTCGTCGGGCAGGTGTTGCGTTACGTAGCCGATTATCAAGGCCAATGGCTGGCGTTGCTGGTGTTCAGTTCGGCGGCCTTTCATATCAAGCCGCGCGATCGGTGGTTGCATTGGTCGGCTCGCCAGGTGGCGCAACGGCGTCATCTGCTCGCGCAGAACCAACGCTTCCTGGTGCTGACGGCCCCGGGAAGGTGGCCCAATCTGGCCTCCCGCGTTTTGAAACTGGCCTGCGATCGTCTGGCCCAGGATTGGCAGCGGCAGTTTGGCCATCCGGTCCTGGCGGTCGAGACGTTCATCGATCCACAACAGTTTCGGGGCACCTCTTACAAGGCGGCCGGGTGGGAGCGCTTGGGTCGCACGCAAGGCTGTCAGCGGGACTGGCAGGATTTTTACACCGACACCGAGCATCCCAAGGAAATCTGGGTGCGCGCCTTGAGTGCCGCGGCCTTGGAGCAACTGCGCGCGGCCGAACTGCCTGCTCATTTGGCGGAGCATCAGCGAGCCTTGCCACCACCCTGTCCGGTGGCCACGGATCGCTTGCTTTCACTGTGGGAATATTTTCGGACCGTGCTCACCGACCCGCGCAAGTCCAAAGGCAAGCGCCATCAACTGGCCACCGTCCTGTGCTTGATCGCTCTGGCCGTGGCGGCCGGCTGCAAAGGGCCGCACGCCATTGCCGACTTTGCCGCCAGTCTCAATCACGGGCAACGCCGTGGCCTGCGCTGCCGTCCACGGCCGGGCACGCGCCGTCAGTGCGAGGTGCCGGGCGAACGCACGTTTCGGCGAATGCTCCAAGCCGTGGATGCCGAGCAACTCAAAGACGCGTTGGTCCAATGGATGGCGCAGCAAGACCCGCAGGCCGTGGCGGTGTTGCACTTGGATGGCAAGGTCGTCAAAAACGCGCAGCCCGCGCCGGCGTGCGTTCGAGCCGAATCGACGCCCAATGAGATTCCGGTTGAACGGCAAAAGCCCAAAGCCGACCAGGCCCTGACGCTGGTCAACCTCATCACGGACCAACAGCGCCTGGTGGACCAGGTGGCCGTGCCGCAAAACACCAACGAGGAGGCGGCCGTGGCCACGCACCTGCCGAACATGGATTTGACCGGCGTGTGCCTGACCTTCGACGCGGCGCATACCGTCAAAGCCAACGCGCGGCAACTGACGCAGGCCAACGGCGCCGATTACGTGGCGATCCTCAAAGCCAATCAACCCCACGCCCTGGCCCAAGCGCAACAGCTCCTCGCGGGCGCTTTTCCCCCCGGCGGCCCAGACGATCGACAAAGGGCACGGACGGATGGAAGACCGGGCGTTGTGGCGTGGTGAAACCGATCCGCAAACGATGGGACTGGCCGGTGCGGCGCAAGTATTGCGGATTGAGCGCAAGGTCGATGAAGTCCGCCAAGGCCGGGTGACCCAACATACTGAGGGAACCGTCTTCGCAGTGACGAGTTTGCTGTCCGAAGAAGCCGGACCGGAGCAATTGTTGGAGATCGTGCGCGGCCACTGGCAGATCGAAAACGGCCAGCACGATCGTCGGGATCGCACTCAGGACGAGGACCGATGCACCGTGCGGGAGACCAACTCGGCGCGGGTGCTGTCGCTATTTCGCTCCCTGGCCATCTTCCTCCATGAACAACAGCGTGGGCGCCGCGGCGGCAGGAAGTCCTTGCCCGATTTTGAGCGGCACGTGTGCCGTCAGCCCGCTGGCTTGATCTGGCGCTTCATGACCGCCGGGCCATAAGCGACGTGGGGAGATTGCGAATCGCCCTCCAGCCTTGGCTGGGAGGATGGAATCGCTCTGTCTGCGCAGGTCCGCATGGACATGAAAATCCCCCGTTCGTCGCCAGAGCCCGGCATTTGAGATCGTTCCGCACAAGTGGTCGCACGCCACCGCCCGCCTCCACGCGACTTTGTCAATGGCCGTGCCACACGCCCAGCAGCGCCAGCAGGGATTCCGCGAAGTTTGACTAACGCTGCGACAGGGCTTGAGGTTTGAGCAGATTCGGCTTCCGGGGCGATTCCTTTTCGCTGTCGTGGTGCGATCAAAGTTAGAGAGGTCTGTGCGAACAAAGTTGGAATCGTGCGGTGTGCCTATTGCCGTTGGGATTTTGTTCTGTAATCTCCGCGGTTGCTTCAGCGGAGGATAGGGCTCTGCGGGGACGCAACCTGAGCGCCGCCTGAAGCCTGACAGACGGCAGGCTCGCCGCGCGTTTTGCGTGGCGGGCCGGCCCTCCTGCCGGAGTCAGTTTCAACGCGTTAAATCCACCTTCCTGTTATCTTGCGCGCCATGAAGAACCCCAAAGCCCACTGCAACTCGCCCGCCGCCTTCCCGCCCCCTTTATCCGCCATCTCTTCGCTCAAGCCCGTTCTGGCCTGATCGCGCCCGAAGGGGGCGCCTTGGAACTGGGCATCAGCCTGAGCCGCTTCTACCAACTGCGCACCGATTACCTGCTCGCCGGCGCTCAAGGCCGATCCGAAATCTGGTCGCCCGGTTTATCCGGTGGCGATCATCACCCCGGATGGTCCGCCGAAGCCAGCGCCCTGGCCCCAAACTCCTCTCCGCCAAACCGCCCAACTCCTACAGTGCCGTCGCCAGCGAACTCCACCGCCGCCTCAACTTCAAGACCGACCGCGCCAGCGTCCGCCGCTGGGCACTCGAAAACAAACTCGCCCCCGACACCCGCTACAAAACCCCGCCCAAACCCGTCAAACGCTGGCAGGCCCGCGACTACGGCGCACTCTGGCAATACGACGCCACGCCTCATGCCTGACTGCCGGACAACTCCGACAAACAAGTCCTCCTGGAAATCCTCGACGACGCCACCCGCCTCAATACCGGCGCACGCCTCTACCCCGCCCAAACCCTCCTCGCCCACTGGGACTTCCTCTCCCGCGTCTTTCAAACCCACGGCCTCCCGCTGGCCCTCTACGTGGACTTCCATTCCTTCTTCTACACCCACAACCCCGACGCCTTCACCCAACTCGGCCAGTCCCTCCACTGCTACGGCGTCAAACTCCTTTACGCCCCCACGCCCCAGGCCAAAGGCAAAATCGAACGCCGCCACGATTACTGGCAGAAACGCCTCGTCCCACTCCTGGCCGCAGAGAACATCCGCGAACTCACCGCCGCCAACCGGCTGCTCGACCCACTCCTGACCCACGCCAATCAACACGAAACCGACCGCGAACTGGGCCGCACCTCGCACCAAGCCCACCAACAAGCACTGGAACAAAAACGATCCGTCAACCGCCCGGCACCCCAATGCCCATGGTGGCCCTACGTCTGGAGTCAACAAACCCGCGTCCGCGTCGGCGACGACGGCAAAGTCCCCGCCGGCACACAGCGTCACCCCATTGACGCCCCACCCCGATCCACCGTCATCCGCGGCCTCCGCCCAGACGGCGACCTCTTCTACCTTCGCCACGCTCCCGACCCCAAAGCCAAACCCCGCGTCCTCCTCCACGTCCCTGTCTTCTGACCCATTCCAACTTGGTTCGCACACTCTTTTCCAACTTTGATTGCTACACGACACAGCGCCAGACGCAGGCTTGACGGTGCCCGCCGCGTTACTTAGGCTCGCTGTCCCGCTGATTCGGGAAATCCAGTGTCATCCGGCTTTCCGTGTTCTCAGCGTCAACACGAAAGGTTTTTGTGAACGTTACCGTCGAGAATTTGGCACCCTGCAAGAAATTGATGCGGGTGGAGTTGGACGTGCAGGCCGTGGACGATGCTTTTGCGTCCATGACGAAACAGTTTCAGAAGGAAGCGCATTTGCCGGGCTTTCGTCCCGGCAAGGCTCCCAGGGAATTGGTCCTGAAAAAATACGAGAAAGACATCCAGGACGAGGTCAAGCGCAAGCTCATCGGCGATTCCTACCGCAAGGCGATCGAGGAAAAAAAACTCGACGTGCTCGGCTACCCGGACATCGAGGAAATTCAATTTGGCCGCGGCCAGGCGCTCCAATTCGCCGCCACCATTGAAACCGAGCCGGAGTTTCAATTGCCCGAATACAAGGGCCTGCCGGTGAAGCGCGAGGCCAAGTCGGTCACCGATGAGGATGTGGAACGCGCGCTCGACGTACTGCGCGAACAACAGGTCAAGTTCGAGAAGGCGGAACACGAACTCCGCGCCGGCGACATCGCGGTGGTGAGTTATCAGGGAACGTGCGACGGCAAGCCCATCACGGAAACCGCCCCCACCGCCAAAGGACTGACCGAGCAGAAACAATTCTGGGTGGAGATGAAGCCCGACTCATTCATCCCGGGATTTGCCGACCAACTCGCCGGCGCCAAGGCCGGCGACAAACGCACGGTCAACGTGGATTTCCCGCCCGACTTCGTGACCAAGGAGCTGGCCGGGAAGAAGGGCGTGTTCGCGGTGGAGATCGTCGAGGTAAAGGAAAAAGTCCTGCCCACGCTCGACGACGCCTTTGCCAGGGCCTATGACGCCGAGAGTCTGGAAAAACTTCGCGAAGGCGTGCGCCGTGATTTGGAGAACGAACTGAAGTACAAACAAAGCCGGGACACGCGCGGGCAAATCATCCGGGCGTTGCTCGGGAGCGTGAATTTTGACCTGCCCGATACCGAAGTGGCGCAGGAGACCCGCAACGTGGTGTACGACATCGTACGGGAAAACGCCAAACGCGGCATCGGACGCGACGTCATCGAGAAGGAGAAGGAACACATCTATTCCGCCGCCGCCCAAGGGGCCAAGGAGCGGGTGAAGTTGAAGTTCCTGGTCCAGCGCATTGCCGAGAAGGAGGACCTCAAGGTGGCGCAGGAGGAAATCCTCCAGCGCGTGCAAACACTGGCCGCGATGTACCAGATCGCCCCGGACAAATTCCTAAAGGACCTCCAGAAGCGCAACGGCCTGATCGAAATCTACGACCAGATCGCGCATGAGAAGGTCATGGATTTCCTGGAAAACAACGCGAAGGTGGAAACCGGGCCCGCCACTGAGGCTGCAAATGCGGGTGCTAATCCCAGTTAAGTCTTTTCGTTTCGACCCGAATGAAACCGGGTGCCAAGGCGATTACTGCGTCCGGCCGAATTTCTTTTCCAGCTCCCGGTAGTTCATCTCGATGAGCGTTGGCCGGCCATGCGGACAGGTGTACGGCATGGCGCAGCGGCGCAGATCTTCGACCAGCTGCTCCAGTTCACGGCCCGCGAGTGGGTCGTTGGCTTTCACGGCGTGACGGCAAACGGTCTTGGCGACGGTATGCTCGCCCAGGCGCACGGTGTTGACCTCTCGGCCCGCCGCCTTGAGTTCGTCCACGAGATCGAGCACGAACCGCCGGGAATCTGACACCTTCACAAACGGCGGCAGTCCATCGAGCAGAAAGGTGCGTTCACCGAATTCGCTCAATCCCACCCCCAACCGCGTGAGCACGGTCAGTTGTTCGCGCAAGAACTGTGCGTCGCGCGGCGAAAGTTCAATCGTTTCCGGCAACAACAGTTTCTGCGAAGGCGACCGGGCGCTGCGCTCCAGGCGTTCCAGCATCTGCTCAAACAGAATCCGCTCGTGGGCCGCGTGCTGGTCCAGCAACACCAGTCCGCGATCCGATTCCAGCACCACGTAAAGCTTGCCGATAACTCCGACGAGGCGGAGCGGCACGTTGAGGAGTGGGACAGGAGCCGCGGAAGGCGATTGGGGGGTTGGGTCTTTGGGTGTTTGGCCGTGATGCGTGATACGTGATGCGTGCGGTTCGGCGGGCGGCGCAGGAGCCGTCGCCGCAAAACCCATCTTGAGCGGCGATTGTTCCGGCTTCGTCGGAAACATCGCCGGGCGCGGTGGCAACGGCGGCGTGAAGTATGGTAACTCGGCTGGTTCAGGAGTCTTCTCCGTGCCTGGCATGGTGATGACCGGCGACGTTGGAAACGCTGGATGGCGGAGGTTCTGTGTCGGGTGTTGGACGCCCGGCTCGCTTGGCGGACCCGCATGAAACTCTAGCAACGCCTCCCGCACGGCCTGCGCCACAAAGCGTCGCACGTCGGCTTCGCGATGGAACTTCACCTCGCGTTTGGCGGGATGGATGTTCACATCCACGGCCGCCGGATCAATCTCCAGAAACAGACAGCCCACCGGATAGCGCCCCTTCATCAGCGCGGTGTGGTAGCCTTCGAGCAGGGCGAAGTTGATCCCGCGATTCTCCACCGGGCGCCGGTTCACAAAGACATGCTGATCCTCGCGCGTGGCGCGCGACACCCCGGGCGCACCGATGAGTCCCCAAAGCCGGACGGAGGATGGTGAATGGTGGATGGAGGATTGCTCGAAGGTGGCATCCGGTTCAGCAGCCTCCATCGCGAAAGGTGCCGAGGCCTCCACTTCAACCAGCTTGACCTCGCCCAGCAACGCCCGGAAACGTTCGCGCAAAGCGGTCAGCCGCGCGGCAGACTCCGGGCCGCTTTTCACCGCTGGCAACTGCCAGACCACGCGCCCGTCCTTTTGATACGTGAACGCCACCTCGGGAAACGCCAGGGCCGCCAGCGTGAGATAATGCTGGATGTGCGCCGCCTCGGTTTCTTCGGTGCGCAGAAACTTCCGGCGCGCGGGCAGGTTGAAGAAAAGCTGCCGCACCTCCACGCTCGTGCCCGGCGCGCTGCCCGCGGCTTTAACCTCCATGATCTTTCCGCCGTTGATGATGATTTGCGTGCCCTCGGGCGACGGTTCGTCGCGCTCGCGCGTGGTGAGCGTGAAACGACTCACGCTGGCAATGCTGGGCAGGGCCTCGCCGCGGAAGCCCATCGTGGCGATGGCCGCAAGGTCCTCGGCGCGCTGGATTTTGCTCGTGGCGTGGCGCTCCAGGCACAGCAACGCATCGTCGCGGCTCATGCCGACGCCATCATCGGTCACGCGCACCAGACTGCGTCCGCCGGCTTGAATCTCCACCGTGATCCGCGCCGCTTGGGCATCCAGCGCGTTCTCGACCAGTTCCTTCACGACGCTGGCGGGCCGCTCCACCACCTCGCCGGCGGCGATCTGGTTGGCGACCTGTTCGGGCAGGAGGCGGATGCGGTTCATCAAGCGTTAAGCGTGTGAAGGCAAAGGTGCGCCAGCGAGAGTATGAGCGGACTCGAGTTCATTTCACGCATCACGCGTTACATTCTCGATTCACAACTGGCAGGGCGAAGGAAAAAACCGCGCCGCCTCCGGGTGCATTGCCGGCCCAAATCCGCCCCTGATGATCCTCAATGATCTTCTTGCAGATGGACAATCCCAGGCCCGTGCCGTGGGCCTTGCCGTGCGTGGCAAAAGCCTGAAAAAGCCTGTCCGCTATCTCCGGCGCAATGCCCGGTCCGGTGTCGGCGATCTCCGTAACGATCTCCCGGACTTCCAGCCTGAAGCGGACTGCAATGTGCCCGCCCGGGCTCATGGCATCGGCGGCATTATGCACCAGATTGAAGAACACGCGGCGCAGGCGCTGGGGATTCAAGCGCACGCACACGGCGGGTGGCGGCTGCGGCAGCTCAAGCTTCGCCGATTTTGCCACAGCTTCCTCGGACAATTCCCCGGCCAATTGGCCGACATATTCTGCGTAGTCCGTCGGCGTCAAACTTGCCGTCGTGTCGGCGGATTGGGTGAAGTAAATGATCTCGCTCACCAGTTCGTTGATGCGCTCCACCTGGCGTTGCACCCGGCTCTGCGCGAGCGCGCGAAATTCAGGAGTCGCTTGGGGCAGGCACGCCATCTCCGTCGTCAAGCCGATGATGTTGAGCGGATTCTTCAAGTCGTGAACGATGGAGCGCGCGAAGCGGCCAATGGCCGCGAGCCGTTCGGTTTGCACCACCTCCCGCAGGTAATGCTGGTTAAACTCCCGCAGCCGGTGGCTGATGATCTGCAACAAACTCAACGCGAAACCGGGAGAGTGTTCGAGGAAAGCCAGCAGGTCATCCCGCGCTACGAAATAGACGATGGTGTCCCGCACGGCGGTGGCGGTGGCCGAACGCGGGCGTTGCTCGATCACCGCCATTTCACCGAACAGCCCGCCCGGCCCGATCTGCGAAAACACCCGTCGGGTGTCGTGATGGATCATGCCTGAGATTTCCACCAAACCGTCCTTAACCACATATACACCGTCACCCAGGTCGCCTTCGCGAAAGACCTCGCCGCCGGCGGCAAACGTCTGCTCCTTGGCCAGGCGACGCAACGCCTCGAGTTCCTCCGCCTTGAGGCGATGGAACAATTCAACGGATTCCAGTGCGACCATGCGCGCACTTTAGGAAAAACTGGCGCGCGGTAAAGCCAAGAGAGCGAAGCAGTCAAACATGTGAGCGCGCCAAAGCACCATTCAACCTCTCAGGAAAAACCGCCGCTGCTTCTCACTGATCGGCATCGCGAGCTTCTCCATCACTTGCAGTCTGTCCAACCAGAATTCGCTTTTGACTTCAACCCCAAAGCGAAGCATCGTGCCAGCATGATCGGGAAGCAGAAACTGCCCGACGTATTCGCGCAGCATCCGCAGGTGATGAGCGGGGCATTGGTCTTCAAGGGCACCCGCGTGCCGGTGCAGACCTTCTTCGATCATCTCGATCACGGTGGCACACTTGAAGAGTTTCTCCAATGGTATGACGGCGTAACGCGGGAGCAATTGGAAGCCGCCGAGGAAATCCGCACCGCGGCCACGACTTGAAAATTTTTTCGATCAAGGCGTTCCCAAACCACTGCAGGCACAGCTCCCGGATCATGAGGTGCATCGGGCGTTTCAACTCGGCTGGGCCAGGAAGAAGAACGGCGAACTGCTCGCACTCGCGGAGGAGTGCGGGCTATGAACTTCTCGTAACGACTGATCAAAACCTGTTGCACCAGCAGAATCTTCGGGAGCGGAAAATTGCCATATTGGCCCTCGGACGCGGCAACTGGCCGGAGATCAAGCCGCACGCAGCGCGAATCGCCGTCGAAATTAACGCAATCAAACCACCCGGCGTTTACTTTTTTCCCATCGAGCCGGTCAACCATTGATTTGGGTGCGCCCAACAGATTTGCGGCTGGTTAACTTCATGCCCTCGAAAAATAGTTCCGCTGCTTTTCACTGATTGGCATCCCCAGCCTCTCCATCACTTGCAGCATGTCCTCCCAAACTTCGCGTTTGGTGTGCAGGGCCTGGTTGCGCAGCAGATACGCCGGATGATACGTGGGCATGAGCGGAATGCCGCGATAGGTCTTCCACGTACCGCGCAGTTTCGTGATGCCGAGGGTCTTGCCGAGCAATCCTTCCACGGCCGTCGCACCCAGGGCAACGATGACCTTCGGCTGAATCAAATCTATCTGCTCGTGCAGATACGGAATGCAGGTCTGCATCTCTTCAGGCGTGGGTTTGCGATTGCCGGCGCTCTGGCCCGGCGTATCGGGGCGGCATTTCAAAATGTTGCCAATGTAAACATCGCCGCGTTGGAGGCCCATCGTCTCGATGATTTTCGTAAGCAACTGTCCGGCTTTGCCGACGAAGGGTTCGCCTTGCTCGTCTTCGTCCGCACCCGGCGCTTCGCCCACAAACATCAGTTCGGCGTTGAGGTTGCCCACGCCGAACACGACATGCTGGCGCGAGGAGGCGAGGTGTTGGCATTTGACACAGGCCAGGACGCGCTCGCGCAAGGCAGCGAAGGCAGCAGCCTTGGCTTCGGGAGTCAGCTTGGGCGCAGTCGTGGGCGCGGGGGCGGGCGCAGCCAGCGGCAGGGGCGGTTCAACGGCCAGCGGGATGTTGGTCGGCTGCGGATGGCGGACTTGGGCGGGAACGGAAGCCACTGGCTGATTGGCGGGTGAGGCCATGCGTGTCCGCGCCGACGGAACCGCAGGCGTTGCAGGTTGCGCCAACGCCTTCAGCGTGTCGGGCGAAACCGCAATGTGGCGCACGCCGCCAGCCTGCAAATCTTCGAGATGCCGGATGGTGGCGTCGAGGAGTGTGTCGTAGGCGGATGACATGCGGGCATCGTAACCGCACGCAAGGCCGGCGCACGAAAATTCGTGGATAACGGGCAAAGCGGTCCGTGAATGCTTCTCGGCTTCTTGCGCCAAAGTGACAGGCAACTGCGATCCGCGCGCTTGATTTTTGCCTGTTGCTTTTTGGACAACGGCTTTGTTGAATTCAGTCATGCGCAAAACTGCATCCGCTTTGGCCGCGCTGGTAAGCGCGATTCTCGCAACTTCCATTTCCACGTCCTGTGCCCAGGAGAGGCCCGGCTACAAGGACACCGCGATTCTGCCCGGCCAGAAATGGCACGTGCATGATCCGGATCGGCCCGTGCCGCCACTGGTGACACCCGGGGAAACGTTCAGTCACAACGCGCCCCCGCCCTCGGACGCCATCGTGTTGTTCGACGGCAAGGACATTTCCAAATGGCGAAGCGACAGTGGACCGGCGGGTTGGAAGGTCGAAAATGGTTACATGGAAGTGGTGAAAGACTCCGGCAGCATCCGCACGCGGGACGAGTTCGGTGATTTTCAACTGCACCTGGAATTTGCCACGCCCGCCAAGGTGGAGGGCAGCAGCCAAGGCCGCGGCAACAGCGGCATCTACCTCTGCGGCCGCTACGAGGTGCAAATTCTGGATTCCTACAACAATCCCACTTACACGGATGGGCAGCTCGGGGCCATGTACGGCCAGTTCCCGCCCCTGGCCACCGCGCCCAAGAAACCCGGCGAATGGCAGACTTACGACATTATCTTTGAAGCGCCGCGCTGGGATGAAAACCGGAAGTTGGTGAAGCCGGCGAGTGTGACGGTGATCCTCAACGGCATCGTGTTGCACAACAGAAAGGAATTCCTGGGCGGTTCGACGCATCGCGAACTGCCGGTTTACCGTCCGCATCCGCCGCGCGGCCCCATTAGCTTGCAGGATCACGGCAATCCCACCCGCTTCCGCAACATCTGGCTTCGTCCCTTGGGCGAATACGACAAACCATAAACCAGAGCCTGGCAATCGCCGCCGGCTCGATCCCCGGCGGCAACTCAATCGAGAGGTGACACTCCCCACGCTTGCAGAAAGTTGAACCCCGAGCGTGGGTTGAGCAGCCCAAACAGCCCAGCGAGCCGCTTGGTAGTAGATTGACACCAGATGGGCTCGGCACGGGTCGTCGCCGGGTGAGAAGCCGCGCGAGTAACCTCTTGCCGCTTGCTGCGAGTCCAACGCGCGTTGCAGGTTTGGCTGGCCAAAGCCGTTCGTCCGCGTTAATTCATAGCCGCATGAAAGATTTCATTTTGGCGACCATGGTTGTTCTGGGCCTGACCGCGGGATGTTCCACCACCGGCCCACGCACGGGAGCGAAGTCACTGTTCAATGGCCGCGACTTGAGCGGCTGGGTGGTCATGCACGGTGGTGAGTGGACGGTGGAAAACGGCGTCCTGGTGGGGCGCAATGGCCGTGACTGGACCACGAACCCCGAAGTGAGCGGCTCCTGGTTGCGCAGCGAGCGAGAGTACGGGGACTTTCTTCTGGAATTTGAATACGCCATTGAAGGCAACAGCGGCGTGTTTCTGCGATCCGGGCTGGAGCGCAATCCCGCCTTTACGGGCTACGAAATGCAAATTGTCTCGGATCATGGACGACCGCCCACCAAAGGTTCAGCCGGCGGTCTTTATGACGTGATCGCGGCGAGCCGCAATATGTCACGCCCGACTGGCGAATGGAATCAGGTGCGCATCTGCTACGAAGGCGAGCGGGTGCAAATCATCTGGAACGGGGAACTGGTGGTGGACTATCAGGAGGCCAACCGCTCGCGGCGCGGTTACCTCGGGCTGCAAAACCATGACGACCGATCAGTCGTCAAATACCGCAATCTGCGCATTACGGAGCTTTAGCGAACAACAGCACGATTGGGATCAGTCGTGATCTATATGGTGCCGGGTCGTCCGCCCCGTGAGATTCTCGAGTTAACACTTTTCAAAGCCGCCAGTTTGTGACAGAAGTTGCCCTGTCACCTCCCACACGTGAGCGATGTCACGCGCATTCTCGATGCCGTGCGACAGGGCGACGCCCAAGCCGCCGAGGAATTGTTGCCCCTCGTGTATGACGAACTGCGCCGCCTGGCCACCTCCAAAATGGCCAACGAACCTCCCGGTCAGACGCTCCAAGCCACTGCACTCGTACATGAAGCCTGGCTGAAGCTTGTGGGCCGCGAAAATCCTGAGTGGAACGACCGCACGCATTTCTTCAACGCCGCCGCCGAGGCGATGCGCCGCATCCTCGTGGACAACGCCCGGCGCAAGCGCTCCGCCCGTCACGGCGGCGGTCTGGCGCGGGCCGACCTCGCCGAGGTGGAACTGCCTTTGCCGATGCGCGATGACGAATTGCTGGCGCTGGACGAAGCGCTGGAGCGATTGCACGCTTTCGACGCGCGCGCGGCGGACCTGACCAAGCTCTGCTTTTTCGTCGGGCTGACGCAGGAACAGGCGGCGCAAGAACTTGGTATTTCGTTGCGATCCGCCGAACGCCTATGGGCTTTTGCCCGAGCTTTTCTGGCCAGGGAAATCGAAGCGTCGAATCGGCCGCCGTAGGCCGTGAACGCAATGACTTGGCGGAAAGCGCTGCAAAATTTCGCTGATCTGTCTGGCGCAGTGTGTTCACACAACTATGAACCCGCAACAAATCATCGAACTGTTCAACGAGGCGCTGGCAATGCCTTCGCCGGCAGCGCGCGCGGTGTTTCTGGACGAAGCCTGCCGCGGCGAACCGGAAGCGCGCGAACAAATCGAAGCCCTGCTCGGCGCGGGCCAGCGCGCCGCTCCCGACTTTCTCAAACCGCTGGCACCCGGTTCGTCTCCGCTTGCGAAAGCGAGCCTGGAAAAGCCCGGTGACCGGATCGGGCGTTACAAGTTGTTGGAGAAGCTTGGCGAGGGCGGCTGCGGCGTGGTTTATCTGGCGCAGCAGGAGGAACCCGTTCGCCGTCAGGTGGCCCTCAAGATCATCAAGCTGGGCATGGACACCCGACAGGTGATCGCCCGGTTCGAGGCCGAGCGGCAGGCCCTGGCCCTGATGGACCACCCGAACATCGCCAGGATTTTCGATGCGGGAGTGACCGGCTCCGCCGAATCTGAAATTTCAAATCTCAAATCTCAAATCCACACCGGTCGCCCCTACTTCGTCATGGAACTGGTGCGCGGGATCAAAATCACCGAGTTCTGCCGGCAGAATCACCTCTCCACCCACGAACGGCTCAAGCTGTTCATCCAGGTCTGCGACGCCATCCAGCACGCGCATCAAAAGGGCATCATCCATCGTGATCTCAAGCCGTCGAACATCCTCGTCACCGTCACGCATCCCGGCGCGGCCCCGTGTCCGAAGGTGATTGATTTCGGCATCGCCAAGGCCACGACCGACCAGCCGCTTGCAGACAAAACCGTCTTCACCGCCTTCGCGCAATTTCTCGGCACGCCCGCCTATATGAGTCCCGAGCAGGCCACGTTGACGAGCCTGGACGTGGACACGCGCAGTGACATCTATTCGCTGGGCGTGCTGCTCTACGAACTGCTGACGGGCGTGACGCCGTTTGACCAAAAGGAATTGCTGGAAGCGGGTCTGGACGAAATGCGCCGCACGATCCGCGAGAAGACGCCGTTGAAACCCAGCACGCGGCTGACGCAGGAATTCGTAGCGGCATCTCGGCAGAGTGCCGCACCTCCCTCCGGTGAAAATGGCGGCGCTCTGCCGAGTCGCCGCTACGACGACACGCGAAGCCTCATCCACGCTCTGCGGGGTGAATTGGACTGGATCGTGATGAAGTGTCTGGAGAAAGACCGGGTGCGCCGTTACGAGACGGCGAACGGCCTGGCGGCGGATATCGAACGACACTTGAATTGCGAACCTGTCGTGGCCCGGCCGCCGAGCAGGCTCTACGAATTCCAGAAGACGGTGCGCCGGCACAAGGTTGGTTTCGCGGCCACGACCGCGGTGATTCTCTCGCTTGCCGGGGGGCTGGGCGTGTCGCTTTGGATCGCGGCCCAGGAACGGCGCGCGCGCGAGGCGGCGGTGGACGCGGAAGAGAAAGCTGCAACCGTTGCCACGTTTCTCAAAGAAATCTTCGAGGGCCTTGACCCATCGGTTGCTCGGGAGCGTGACACGATGCTTCTGAAAGAGATTCTGGAACAGACTGCTGCACGCATTGAAAAGGAACTGAAACATCGGCCGGGCGTGGAGGCTGAAGTGCGCGCGATCATTGGAGGCGCTTACATGAAGATCGAGCGGCTTGACGAGGCGGAGGTAATGCAACGCGAGGCTCTGAGGCTCGCGAGAGCCGTCTGGGGCAATGACGATATTCGTGTTGGCATCTACTGTTGTTGGCTTGGGAGAACACTCTCTCGCCAGGCCAAACTGAAGGATGCGGCTCAGGCTTTCCGCGAATCCATGCGAATTCACAAGTCGCACACCGGTGACGAGAACAATGATATCGCAATCCTCATGGTTGAATTGTCCGGCGTGCTCGTCCATCTCGGAAAATTGGAGGAAGCGGCGGAGTTGCTCGAGGGGGCACTGGCAGTCAAACAACGCCTCCTCGGCAGCGAGAACTTCGAGGTGGCAAGCACACTGAATAACCTGGCCAATGTGCGGCACTACCAACGCCGACTGGATGACGCGGAGGAACTGATGGAGAAGGTTCTTGCCATTGACCAGAAGTTGCTCCCGCCGATCCATCCAAATCTGGCCCAAGATCTGCACAACCTGGCGTCGCTGCGTCATCGTCGCGGAAAGCTCGCTCAAGCCGAGGAGCTTTACCTTCAAGCTCTGGCCATTGAGGAGAAAATCTACGGTGGCGAGCACACGGAGATCGCGACGCTGCTTCACAATTTGGCCACGCTGCTGCGGCAGGATGGCCGGCTCGCCGATGCTGAAGAGCGGGAAATGCAGGCCATAGCCATGCACAAGAAAATCGTCAAAGGGCCGCACCCTTTCATGGCCAGATACCTGGGCAATCTCGCGCTAATTTTAGCCGCACAAGGCAGACTCGAAGATGCCGAAGTCCGCGCCCAAGAGGGATTGTCGGTTTGCACGAATCTTTTCGAGTATAATCATGCCGATGTTGCCGCCGCTCTCGAAAAGCTTGCCCGGGTGCGCCAACAACGGAACAAGCTCCCCGAAGCCGAATCAGCCGCGCGGCAGGCGGTGTCAATTTTGGAAAGGACGGAGCCAACGCGAACCTACACCGCACAAGGAACGTTGGGCGGCATCCTGCTGGCGCAAGGACGCTACGCTGATGCCGAAGAGCCGTTGCGAGCCGGTTGCGAAGGGTTCGTGGCGAACAAGGCGACCCTCGACGTGTCAGGCAACGCGGATTTCAAGGACGCCATGAAGAATCTGGCACGGCTGTACCAAGCCCTGAAACAGCCCGAGCCAGCCGCCGAGTGGCAGCGCAAGCTGGCGGAGTTCGAGCAGCGCGAGGCCGAATCCGCCGAGAAAAAATAGCCGGGAAAAAACTTCTCCGCCGTTGGCGGGTTTCGGACTCGGATTCCGCTTGCCTCAGTGAACCAGATGACCGTGGCACGCCGCCACGAGGATCTGGCGACGAATCTCAAAGAAGAAAGACGTCGAAAATGAAAACCAAACGAACAAACAGCACAAATCGAAAGACCATTCTCATCACGCTTGCATCGCTGGCGGCGGCGCTGCTGGCGGGATTTCCAACCAACGCGAGAGCAGGCAAGCCCGATAATTCGCCGGGCAAACCGGTTATCTACCGCGTTGCGGACTCCATCTACGAGGACACCGAGGGCTTTTGCGTTCCGGTGCGGATACACATTTCGGGCGCGTTATTCATCAACCGCGACACCGCCGACGGCTACGCCTACTTCATGCCCGGCTTCAAAATCGAGTTCACGAACCTGGAAGACGGAAAGACGGTGACCGCATCTTCCGGCGGGCGGAACGTCGTCACCTATTCCGGGGAATTCGACCAATACCTCACCTATAGCGGAGCCACCGTATGGCAATTGCCCAATGGAACACTCGTTACGGCTGGCTTGACCATCATCCTCGATCAATTCGATCCCGAAACGTGGGATGAGGTGTTCGTTGTCGTGAAATCGGTGGGCAACCATCTGGAGTCGTTCGACGAGGACGCCATCTGCGCCGCGCTGCAATGAACATGTTTTCCAACCGCGCGATCAGGTGACCCGTCCTCCGTAGCGTTGCTGCGCAAGATGGATCGGTTTGCATAACACTACCGTGTGTTTGCAGGCTCGCCCCGTGAGATGTGACGGACCTGCGGGCAACCGATAACAAATTCCTTATCTCACGGGGCAAGCCTGATTGCGCGGCGGGAAGTTGATTGCCGCAAAAGAACTCAAAGAACACAAAGAAAGAACCAGCTATGAAAACCAAATCTCAGTTTCCACGCCTCGTCCCGATGCTCCTCGGAATCTTGTGTGGCGGCCTCGCGGCTTTGAATGCCCCCGCCGCCACGTTCACCGATGACAACTGGATCAGCATGGGGGGAATCCCCGGCGCAAACGGCGAGGTTTACGCGGCGGTAACTGACGCCGACGGGAATCTATACATCGGCGGCGCATTCACGGTCGTTGGCGATGTCGCTGCAAATCGGGTGGCCAAATGGGACGGCACGAATTGGACGTCGCTGGGAACTGGGATGAACGACCCTGTGTATGCCCTGGCGGTTTCGGGTGGCGATCTGTATGCCGGCGGCGTGTTTGTGAACGCGGGCGGCGTTCCCGCGCGATACGTGGCAAAATGGAACGGCACCAACTGGTCGGGCTTGAACTCGCAAATGGATTATGCCGTGAGCGCACTGGCGGTTTACAATGGGGAATTGTACGCGGGCGGCTATTTTGAAAACGCCGGCGGGCACCCGGCCAGTTACATCGCGAGATGGAATGGAGATACTTGGAACGCCGTCGGCGCGGGAACAGATGGGTTCGTGGGGGTGCTGGCCGTTGCGGGCGGCAACTTATACGCAGGAGGCGAGTTCACCTCGGCTGGCGGATCTCCCGCAAAGTATCTGGCCAAATGGAACGGCAGCAGTTGGTCGCAAGTCGGTTCGGGGCTTGACGATTTGCCTGTCGGTTATGGTTTCGTCGCGGCGTTGGCTGCCTCTGGCGGTGATTTGTACGTGGGAGGTGCGTTCGCGACCACTGGAGGCAATCCGGCCACGAACATTGCCAAATGGAACGGCAGCGATTGGTCGGCGGTGGGAAATGGTACGGGTTTTCATGATGAATTGGACGAGAATCCGGGCGTCCTGGCGCTTGCAGTATCTGGAAGCCAAGTCGTTGCAGGCGGACGATTCACCTCGGTGGACGGTGTATCGGCCAATGGCGTTGCCAGATGGGACGGGAGTAGTTGGTCGGCATTGGGTTCGGGTTTTGGTTGGGGATTCTATCGTAACATTTACGCGGTAGCGATGGCGGGCACTAACGTGTTTGTCGCGGGAGATTTCACAACGGCTGATGGCATTGCGGCCCGGTATATCGCGCGATGGAATGAAAGTGGCTGGTCTGCGCCAGGTTTTACGCCCAAGCTTGGTGAATTTCGTCCCGCCGGATTTAGACGTTTGGGATCTGATTTGTATGCGTTGGGAGCAATCACTACGGCAACGGGGATTTCAAAGGAACAATAAGTAGCCAAATGGAATTACGGCGATTGGTTATTGCTGGGTTCGGGATTCGACCACGCCTCCGACCCACCGGCTGGGTTGAATGCACTGGCAGTATTCGGGACAAACCTGTTTGCCGGAGGATGGTTTACCACTTGTGGTGGGACTCCAGCCACGAACATCGCCCGATGGAACGGGAGCGCCTGGTCAGCGGTGGGTGGCGGAATTGGTGGCGGGGTAAATGCGATGGCCGTGCTGGAAACGAACTTGTACGTCGGAGGGCTTTTCTTCAGTGCCGGCGAAATGTTAGCCAACTGCATTGCCAAGTGGGACGGCAGTAACTGGTCGGACATGGGCGGCGGCGTGAGCGGCGGCAATCCCAATACCGGTCCTTCCGTGCAAGCCCTTGCTGTATTGGGCACCAATCTCTACGCGGGAGGATTCTTCACAATCGCCACCAACAATGGCGGCGCGGCGGTCACGGTCAATCGAATTGCGCGATGGAATGGCACCAGTTGGTCCGCTTTGGGTTCGGGTATGAACGCCGCCGCACTGGGTGCTGGACCTGACGTGGCTGCGCTGGCTGTGATCGGAACAAATCTGTATGTCGGAGGTGCCTTCACTTCGGCAGGCGGCAATTCATCCATTCAATACCTGGCCCGATGGAACGGCAGCGCATGGTCGGCGCTGGGTGCGGGAGTGAACTATTCAGTGTTCGCGCTCGCTGCCTCCGGCCCGGATCTTTATGCGGGAGGGTGGTTTTATTCTGCCGGGGGAATTCCCGCCAATGCGATTGCCAAGTGGAATGGGAGCAGTTGGTCAACCTTGGGTTCGGGATTAACCGAAGGGGGCGGTAATTTCACCAGAGCGATTGTGTCAACGCTTGCGATGTCAGGAAACGACCTGTTTGCGAGCGGGCGTTTCTACGTGGCCGGCGGCAAAGTCTCGGCTAGAGTGGCCCGTGCCCGAATCAGTTTCACGCCGGACCAGCTCGCGTTGCAGGCGAACGCACCCGGCGCGCAGACCAACACGCTTACCTTCGCGGGCGTGCCCAATTTTCCATACTTCGTCCAGTATGCCACGAACGTGACCGACAGCCCGTGGTTCACGCTCTCCACCAACGCGCCCAACGCACAAGGCATCGGCACGGCCATTGATTCCAATGCCACCGATCCGCAGCGGTTCTATCGCGTGGGCTACCAGGAATGAAGCCGAAAGGATTTGCCGCCAAAAAGCACAGGAACCGCAAAGAAAAACGCCCGTGGATATGAAGACACAGCCTCAAAAAAACGGCGCGGCACCGGCGCTTTTACGACGGTTCGCCCGCCTCTCGAAGGGCCTGCTCATACAACCTTTGGCTCACCCGAAAACTATGCTGCCGGACAAGGCGGTCAAGCGCGGGTTTGAGCGCGAGGAGTTTGCCGGCGTGTTTGGCGCGAAGCAGCACGCCCAGCGTCCCGGTGAAATCCAATTTCATCTGGAGCGCGGTTTCACGGGCATCGCCGTCATCCAGCAGAAGCAGGCTGCCGGGCAGTTCCGTCGCCAGCGCTATGGCTTCGGCTTCTCCGGCATCAAGGCTCAACGTCAAACTCGCGAGGAGACTGGAATTGGTGGGCGAGCGGAATCGCAGCCAACCGGCGGTTCGGGCGGCCTGCGCCTCGGCAGCGCCCGGACGTGTTCCCGCGCTGGTCACCTCCGACCAGACGGCCGGAGGGACGAGGATTTCGGAATAGAATTCCCGCAGCAAATCGAGTTGTCCGACCGCGCCCAGGCAGATCAACACCGAGGCGTCACTGATGACGGCGGCCATAAGCGGCGTCGTGGGCCAGGTCTTTCTCCGAGTAGTGCGTGGGGACACCGCGCCGCGCTAGAACATCCTCAAATTCCCAGCGGTTCAACCCTGCCAGTTGAGCGGCCTTGCCGAGCGCCAGGATGCGTTGCGAATAGAGAGCCACGGCCAGTTCCAGCCGCAGACGGTTTTCCGCTTCCGGCTCCGGCAGTCGCATCGCCTGCGCCACCTCGTTCGGGATTTCCAGTGTCACGCTCATGCCAGGACTTTATTGCATCCGCGGGCGAAAGGAAAGCGCGCAGTGTTTTTCAATTCAATTAAATCCGAAGTCCGAATGCCGAATGAAATGTAAAAATCGCAAAACCGAAAACCAAACCGATGATTATGAAATCAAGTTTTCTTGCCCAAATACTGCTTCCAGCAGTCGCCTCGCTATTCTTTATCCTCGCTGCCCCCGCCGCCACGTTCACGGACGACAACTGGATCAGCATGGGGGGAATTCCGGGAACGGACGGGCCGGTTTATGCCGCTGTAACGGACGCGGCTGGAAATCTCTACATCGGCGGCTCTTTCAGCATCGCGGGAGGCGTCTTCGCCAACAATGTTGCCAAATGGGATGGCACGAACTGGTCGGCTCTCGGATCAGGAATCGAGGACGGGCTGGTTCATGCGTTGGCGGTTTCAGGAAACGAACTGTATGCAGCGGGGCAGTTTAACACCGCCGGCGGAAACCCGGCCACAAACATCGCGAAATGGAACGGCAGCGAGTGGATCGCCTTGGGATCGGGCATTGAGGGAGAGTGGGAGCAACTCCCGGATTGGGTTCCTGCAACCGTCCTGGCACTGGCCGTGTCCGGGAGTGATTTGTATGCGGGAGGCTGGTTCTCGACGGCGGGTGGAGTTGCAACCGGAGGGGTTGCCAAGTGGAACGGGAGCGGTTGGTCGGCGCTGGGATCGGGAATCAATCGCTCTGGTTGGACGCTGGCAGTGTCTGGCGGCGACTTGTATGTGGGGACGACTCCGCTTCAAACAAATGGCATCGCAAAATGGGACGGAACGAACTGGCTCGTGCTTGATTCATCGCCGGGATACATCTACGGACTGGCCGTGTTGGGCAATGATCTTTATGCAGGCGGTGGCCGTGGCGTTGCCCGGTGGAACGGCAGCAATTGGTTAAACATTTTTCGTGAGTTTTGTACCGAAGTTTTTGCGCTGGCAGCAGCGGGAAACGAACTTTACGCGCTTACAGGGAATGGCTGTACGGTCGGGACGCTCAATGTTGTTACCAAATGGAATGGAACCAACTGGTCGAACGTCGGGATTATTGGAGGGGATGAGGGTGACTTCGTATCTGCGCTGGCAGTCTCGGGCGAGATCGTATTTGTCGGAGGCTGGTTTGGGGATGTAAACGGTTACGTTCCGGCGCAAAACATTGCTCGCTGGAACGCGACCAATTGGTCATCAGTAGCACTTGGAGCTGAGATTGCCCACGGGTACGATTATTACGATCCCCTTGTGACCACACTGGCGATGTCGGGGAACGATGTCTATGCGGGGGGCGGGTTCAGGGTGAGAAACGGAAATAGCAACGGGAACGTTGCAAAATGGAACGGGAACGGCTGGACGGCACTCGGCACCGGGATGCGGGGCGCAGTGCGGGTGTTAGCAGTAAATGGTGAAGACCTCTATGCAGGAAGTGACTGGTGGCCAGCGGGTGACTTCCCGCCCGATTCGTTCAGTGCAAAATGGAACGGGAGTGGTTGGTCAGCGCTCGGATCTGGAGTGAATAGCAGTGTGTTCGCGCTGGCGGTTGCAGGAAATGAACTATATGCGGGAGGCTCGTTCACCATCCCCGGCAATTGCATCGCGAAATGGAACGGAACGAATTGGTTCGCGCTGGGTTCGGGAATGGAGGGCAGCGGAGGCGCTTTCGACCCGCTCGTTGTGCGCGCGCTGGCGGTTTCGGGCAATAACGTCTATGCGGGCGGAAGTTTCGTCAGAGCGGGCGGGGTTCCGGCATATAACATTGCCAAGTGGAATGGGACGAACTGGTCCGCACTTGGTTCTGGGTTGGGCGGCTCATATCCAGAGGTTCGCACTTTAGCGGTATTGGGAATGGACCTGTATGCGGGCGGCTATTTTACAACCGCAGGCGGCGTTCCAGCCAGCTACATTGCCCGCTGGGACGGGACGCATTGGTCTGCGTTAGGTTTGGGGCTGAACGCGCCGGTTCACGCCCTCGGAGTATGCGGCGGCGATCTGTTCGTCGGAGGTGGCTTTACACGGGCGACAAACAATGGCGGGGCGACAATAGCCGTTAACGGCATAGCCAAATGGAACGGGACGAATTGGTCGGCACTAGGATCAGGAGTGGGTGATTACTCTTACATTCGTACACTCGCGGTTTCGGGAAAAGACCTATATGCGGGCGGAGAATTTATAACGGCAGGCGGAAAGGTTTCGGCCTATGTCGCCCGTGCCAGAATCAGTTTCACCCCGGACAATCTTGCGTTGCAGGCGAATTCTCCCGGCGCGCAGACCAACACGCTCACCTTCGCGGGCGTGCCCAGTTTTCCCTACGTCGTCGAGTATGCCACGAACCTGATCCCGACCGGGTCGGGATGGTTCACGCTCTCCACCAACGCGCCCGCCGCCAACGGCGTCGGCACGGCGATTGATCCCGCCGCCTCGGACCCGCAGCGGTTCTATCGCGTGGGCTTTGAGGAGTAAAACGGAGACATGAACACTTCAATCCGGAAATCTTCCAGTCTTGAGGAGCGCCTGGCGATGAAGGAGCCGTTCCCGCGCGTTCATTCTCAAGAGCGTCACGGTTGCGCGGCCTTGGGCGGTCAATGCCACAATGCGCGCGCCGTCGGCGCGAAAGTGTTCAGCCCATACTTCCCGCCGGGGATTAAAAAGCGGCACGACCGCGCCGCTCTCCGGGTCAATGGACGAAAGATTCGGCCCCTTGAACCGATTGCAGTCAAAACAGGCCAACGCCAGATTCTCCGCTGTGGGTTCTCCGCCGTGCTGCGTGGCGATGATGTGGTCCGGTTCGTGGGGCAGGAGGCTGTCGTCGTCATGGAGCCGGCAGTATTCACACCGGCCTGCCGCGCGCTGGTGAATGAACAGCCGGAGCGCCGCCGGGATGGCCGTCCGGCTCACGCCGCGGGCAGATGTTGGCGCGCGTGCGCTTTGATGAGGCTGAACAGGTGGTTGAGGGCGGCCGTTTCGTCCAATTCCGCCTGTTCCTCCGGGGTCAGCGAGCCGGCGCGATTTTTTTCCAGCAATTCTCCGGCGCGTTGCACCGACCGGTCCGAGGGCCGAAACGCCAGGATTTCTCCGGGACGCGGCCCGCGCGAGAGGAACTCGACGACTTCCTGCGCCAAAGCGGAAGTCTCCGACCATTGCTGCCGCAGCCCACGCTGGATGAGGGCCAGCAAATTCTCGCGGCGTGGGTCCAGCCGCGCGGCCAGGTCGTCCGGGATGTCAATGGTCACTTGCACGGAGCAGAGGCTATCACGCGCGCCGGGGGCGGTCAACTTGCGGACAATCGTGGAATTCGTGGTTGGTTTTGCTTTCCGAAACTTTTTTGACCCGTTTTGCCCCGCGATTTCGGATTACTCCAATGTAGCCCGAAGCCGCCCCGTGAGTGCGGAAGCGGCTCGGAAATCAGGACGGCCTGCAATGAACAAATCCGTGTGTTTGCAGGCTCGCCCCGTGAGATATGGCGGCAATTGGGCAACCGATAAAGAGCTGTTTATCCCACGGGGCAAGCCTGATTGCGCGGGGGGAAGTTGATTGCCGCAAAAGAACACAACAAAAACACAAAGAAAGAACCAATGATATGAAAACGAAATCTCAGTTTCCACGCCTCGTCCCGATGTTCCTTGGAGTCTTGGGCGGCGGCCTCGCGGTTTTGAACGCCGCAGCCGCCACGTTCACCGACGACAACTGGATCAGCATGGGCGGTTTTCCGGGCGCGGATCTGCCTGACCTTGGCGGCGTGTATGCGGCTGTGGGGGATGATTCCGGCAATCTTTACATCGGCGGACAATTTTCAGTCGTTGGGGAAGTTATCGCCAACGGTATCGCCAAGTGGGACGGGACCAATTGGACTGCGCTTGGCTCGGGCCTCGGTGATGGCGGCGGTGTGAATAACGGTGTGCGTGCGATGGTGATCTGGAACGGCAACCTTTATGTGGGCGGTGATTTTGGAACGGCGGGCGGCGTCCCGGCCAATCACATTGCCAAATGGGATGGCAGCAGTTGGTCGTCTCTTGAGTCGGGATTGACTTCCGTCAATTTCGGCACTTTCCCCGTTAGTGCGCTGGCGGTGTTGGGCGGCGAGCTGTACGTAGGAGGGGATTTTGTGTCGGCAGGGGGCGTTCCCGCCCGCAACGTCGCCAAATGGAACGGAAGTACCTGGTCATCACTGAATTCAGGCATGACCAGCAACGACGGAGTTTTGGCGCTGGCAGCTTCAGGAAGTGACCTGTATGTGGGAGGCGTATTCTCCACAGCGGGCGGCATTGCTGCAAATAATGTCGCCAAGTGGGACGGAACGAATTGGTCAGCTTTGGGAGAGGGGGCGGAGGGTCAAGTCACATCGCTGGCAGTTTTGGGCGGTGAAGTGTACGCGACAGGTTTCACGATGGCAGGCGGCGCTACGAACATTGCCAAGTGGGATGGGCACTCATGGTCGGCGCTCGGGGCGGAGTTTCCTGCTGGCTATGCGGGTGTCTTGGCGGTATCGGGAACTGATGTCTATGTCAGCTTCGTTCCCTATGACCTCGATCTGGGCGGTCCTCTTTATCACCTCGCAAGCATCTCCAAATGGGGCGGAAGCAGTTGGTCTATTGTTACCTCCGGGCAGTTGACCGGCCCAGTTGAAGCGCTTGTGGCGTCGGGCACAAATCTGTACGTCGTCGGCGAGTTCTCAGTGGCGGGGGGAAATCCGGCGAACGGAGTCGCGAAATGGGATGGAATGAGTTGGTCCGCACTGGGCACCGCAAGGGGTTTGTGGGCCGAGTGGGGCCCAAACCTAAACGCGCTGGCGGTGTCGGGAAACGATCTGTACGTGGCGGGATATTTCGAAGCGGCGGGTGGCATGGCCGCCAATGGCTTCGCCAAGTGGGACGGCAGCAGGTGGTCCGTCTTGGATTGGGGAGACACCCCGGCGGCGCTTGCGGTGTCGGGCACAAACATCTTTGCGGCGGTGTACACTGGCGTGGCCAAATGGGATGGCGGCACCAATTGGTCCCCGCTCGGACCAGGATTTAATTCCTGGGTTTCAGTGTTGGCTGTTTCGGGCACGAATTTGTATGCCGGAGGAAATTTCACTATCGCGACAAACAGCGGTGGTGCGCCGGTCACGGTGAATCGCATTGCTCGATGGGACGGCAACAATTGGTCGGCCTTCGGCGGCGGGCTGAACGATGACGTGAACGCGCTGGCAGTGTCGGGCACGAATGTTTACGCGGGCGGCGGGTTCACGCGGGCGACAAACAGCGGCGGCGCGTCTGTCACGGTCAACCGCATCGCCCGATGGGATGGCGACACCTGGTCGCCAGTGGGGTCAGGGATGAACAATTCGGTCGGTTCATTGGCGGTATTGGGCACTGATTTATCCTAAAAACGGCGGTTGAAGTGACAGAACGGGAGCGGTCCGGGGCGACTTGCGACCCGGATCGGCGGAACTTTTGGTCGAAATCCGGCCCCGGTCAGGCCGGCAACCGGGCCAATTGTCCGAACCACGTGCGGCTGGCCGCTTCCAGGATGCGGAAGGGTGTCAAAATCCGTTCCCAAATCCGCTCCCAGCACCGCGCTGGACTCAACTGCTCCGCAGTATTCCTCAGCCCGCTCAAAAACAAACTCACCTCGGTCAAGAGTCGCTGCACCCGGCTGGCTTCCGCATGCGTGCTGGTCAGCACCACCGTCGTTTGGCCCGCGTGGCGCACCTCCCGCCCGATCGCACTGAGCATCAACGGACGGCTGGTCACCGCTTCCCGCGGACGCTGCGGCTCCACGCACCTCACAAACAGACTCCACCAGTTGTAAATCAACGCCACGTTGCGCGCCGCCACCTGGCAGCGCAGCAAATCCTTCGTCACAAATCCGCCCCAGCCCCATTGCCGCTTGAGTTCGTCAATCGTGTTCTCGCTGTCGGCCCGCTCACGATACAGCCGCGCCAAGCCCGCCAACTCCCAATCGGTGTTGGTCCCCAGAAGCGTGTATTCATACGGCTCGACGGCCTCCACATTCATCAACTGCGGCTGCTGCAAACCATCGGTCAGTTCCGGGACCGCCGGGGACGACACCCGCCGCCGCAACACGATCACCCGCCGGGATCGGCTCCAGCCCTGCAAGCGCAAGGAATCTTCCCGGCCTTGCCATCCCTGGCCGCACTCGTTCCACGGCCCCTGGCGGCTCAATCGCTCAATCAGGCGCTGCCCGCCCCGGCTTTGGCGCAGGCGAAACAGATACGGCTGGCCGTGGCTTTCACAGTCGAGCATGAAATGCTCGTTGCCAAAGCCGCAATCGGCCCGCACCAGCTTGGGCCGGCAGGAGGCCGGCAGTTTGTCCCACCAGGGCCAGAAGGTTTGGCTCACCGCCCGGCTGTGAAATTCCTTGCCCGGGGCCACCACCACATCCAACGCCAACCGCAGCCGGGAGATGAAAAACGTGTGATAGGCGTGCGCCGCTCGTCCGGGTTTGTGAGGATTGTAACCCACCTGGCCGCCTTCCTGCCGGCCGTACACGGTCTTGATGGTCACATCCAGATCGCAAATCCATTCTTCCCGGAGCACCGGTTCGACACTGCGCAACAGATGTTGTTGCTGCCATTGTTCCAAGGGTGCGGACGGCTCGTCCTGGAAGGCCCGCCGCACCGCGTCCTCGCTCATCACCCGGCTCATGCCCAAGCCCTGGGGATTGACGGTGTCGCCCCGCAGCGCCGTCACGTGGGCATAACGCCGGTTGCCCGCCAGAATGGAGAGCAGAATCGTGCCCAGCACATCAGCCCGCTCCGGGGCGTTGGGGCTGGTGTAGTGGAGCGGACAGTCGGCCACCCACTCTCCAAACAGTCCGGCGGTGGCCAGGAACTGGCTGAAATAGACCAACTGTCCCAGCGGCGTCACCGGAGCGTGGGGATCCCATTCCACGTAAACCCGCTGGCCATGCAGGTCCAACGGAACGCGCGCCGGCAGCAACGCGCCAGAGCTGGGTAGTAACGTGGAAAGGGGGTCTGGTGATGGCTCACCCGCAGGGTGAGACGGCATGGAAGTCGGTGGCAGTAACATGCTCCAACAAAATCAGCCTTCCCCGCGCTTGACCAGCTTCTTCAACCGCCGTTTTTAGGTTTATACGCGAGCGGCAATTTTACGGCTGCGGGCGGTAATTCGGCGATCAAATATATCGCACGGTGGAACGGCGCGAATTGGTCTGCGGTTGGCGCCGCGATCAACGGCCTGGCTTCGATGGGCCCAATGGCGGTGTCCGGCAATGACTTATATGCGGTAGCCTATTTCACAGTGGCCAGCAAGAAACCCGTTAACGTCCTCAAGTGGAACGGAATCATTTGGTCCGAACTCGGGTCAGGATTTGTGGAAGTGAACCCAATATACTCCACGCGATTGTGGACGCTCGCGGTTTTGGGCAACGATTTGTATGTGGGAGGACAATTCACAATCGCGGGCGGTAAGCCGTCAGTGAACATCGCCCGCGCCAGAATCAGTTTCACCCCGGACAATCTCGCGTTACAGGCGAACGCACCCGGCGCGCACACCAATACGCTCACTTTCGCGGGCGTGCCGAATTTTCCCTACATCGTCCAGTATGCCACGAACGTGACCGACAGCCCGTGGTTCACGCTCTCCACCAATGCGCCCAACGCGCAAGGCATCGGCACGGTCATTGATTCCACCGCGAGCGATCCGCAGCGGTTCTATCGCGTGGGCTTTGAGGAGTGAAATCCGAAGGCCGAAGGCCGAAATCCGAATGAACCGCAGAGAACACAAAGCAATGAAAACGCAAAGTCTGCTTCCACCGGAACGCGGCATTGATGCCGCTTCAACCGCATGTCTCGCGCCGCGTCGCACACTGAAGCGGTGTTCATCCCGTGAGATGAACTGTCCGCGTGACCGAAGCGATGCGTCTGAATCTATCTCACAGGGTAAACGCCGCGCGCCTTTGCTGGCCAGCTTCGTCTTGCTGCTGGCGATTACAGCCGCCAGCGCAGAACTGCAATACGAACAACTTAAATCGTTTGGCATCCCGGAGCTGGCTGGCGAAGGCTATGCCCCAAACGAGTTGCTGAAAGGCAGCAATGGCAAACTCTATGGCACGACCGAATCCAGCGGCAATAACGGCGTCGGCACGGTCTTCGTGCTGAATCCCGACGGCAGCGGGTACCAAATCCTCCATCGCTTCAGTGGCGCGCCGACTGATGGGGCTGCTCCTAGAGGATTGGTCGAGGGCACGGATGGAAAGCTCTATGGCTTGACGGGCCGTGGCGGCAGCAACGATCTCGGCACCGTCTTCACTCTGAACAACGACGGAACCGGCCACGCTATTCTGCATCACTTCAGCGGCTGGCCGGAAGATGGTGAATCTCCGTCGGGCCGCATTGAGTTCGGGAGCAACGGAAGGTTGTACGGCGTGACCCAGTTCGGCGGCACAGACGGTTTCGGGACAATTTTTCAGCTCACCACCAATGGAAGCAGTTACCAAATCCTGCGTCATTTCATCAGCGCGGACGAAGTGCAGGAACCCTCCGGCGGATTGATGGAGGCCTCGGACGGCGCGCTCTACGGCACCACCTACGTTGGCGGGACAAATTTCGGAGGTGTGGTGTACAAGCTGAACAAGGACGGCAGCGGCTTCACCGTGCTGCACCATTTTTCCGACGGCGTGACCGACGGCAATTCGCCTTACGCGGCGCTGATGGAGGGCGGCGATGGCGTGCTCTACGGCACGACATTTTACGGCGGTGAGAATGAATGGGGAACCGCTTTCAAACTGAACAAAGATGGCGGCGGCTACGCGGTTATTCATCATTTCAACGAGTCGCCCGGCGACGCCGCGAGTCCTTGGGCCAGACTCACTGAAGGCAGCGACGGCAAACTTCATGGCACAACCTTCTTCGGCGGGACAAACGATGGCGGCGTGATCTTCACTCTGAACAAGGATGGGAGCGGCTATACCAATCGGCATCTGTTCGGCGGGGCGGTCGCCAACGACGGCGCGTCTTCAACAGCCGGCCTGGTCGAGGTCTCCGCAGGTGTGCTTTACGGCACGACTCAATTCGGTGGTAGCAACGGCCAGGGAGGCACGGTCTTCAAAGTGGGTCTCGCCGGCGGCTACGAATTGGTGCGCTCGTTCCTGAAAAGTTCCATGCAGGGCGCGTTTCCCGACGCGGCCTTGCTCGCGGGAAACGATGGCGCGCTCTACGGCACGACGCGCGACGGCGGCCGATTTGAACACGGGACCGTGTTCAAGCTGAGTCGAGACGAGATTGGCTACACGGTCCTGCATGATTTTGGCGGGTCGGATGGTGATGGCCGGGATCCTTCCACCAGGCTCGTTGGGGGCAACGACGGGATGTTATACGGGACAACCCAGAATGGCGGACCTCCACCGACCAGTTGGGGCACGGTGTTCAAGCTGTCGCAGGACGGCGGAAATTACACCGTGCTAAAAGCATTCGGCTTCAATAGCCCGGAGGGATCGAATCCGAAAGGCACGCTGACGTTCGGCAGCGATCAGATGCTCTATGGAATGGCAGCGTCGGGCGGTGGGTTCGGCAAAGGCACCCTGTTCAGGCTCGCGACCAACGGAAGCAGTTTCACTGTCCTGCACAGTTTCAACGGCGGCAACGGTTGGGAACCCAATCACTTGATGGAGGGTAGCGATGGGGTTCTATACGGCACGACCGGCTTCGGCGGCAACACCAACGCCGCCAATCCTTATGGATTCGGCACTGTATTCAAGTTCAATAAGGACGGCACAAGTTTCGCCGTGTTGCGAGGTTTTACGTCTGGCACAGACGCGCACACGCCGCACTCGCTGATCGAAGCCAGCGACGGTGTGCTCTACGGCACGAGTGAATGGGGCGGCACCGCCAATGAAGGAACGATCTTCAAGCTCAACAAGAACGGCACTGGCTACACCATCCTGCATCATTTCCTGAGCAACAGCACGGATGGCGGCGCGCCATCGCCGGGACTTATGGAAGGGCCGGACGGGTTGCTCTACGGTTGCGCGCGTCACGGCGGCAACCACGGTGTCGGCACGATCTTCCGACTGAGCAAGAACGGCAGCGGCTTCACCAACTTGTATCATTTTAGCGGCGGATCCGATGGAGTTAATCCACGCTCCGGTTTGGTCCTGGCCAACGACGGCGCGTTCTACGGCACCACCGCCGCCGGCGGCAATCCAAGCCTGACCAACCTGTTTGGCGATTCCGGCTACGGCACGCTCTTCAAACTCTCGTGGCCGCTGCGCATCACCCGCTACGAGCGCAGCGGCGGCAGCGCGGCTGTCGCCTTGTCGGGCGTGCCCAACTGGCCGTATCGCATCGTGGTCCATACGCATCTCCTCGAGCCATCGGATGCGTGGTCCAATTGGGCCTCCGGTTTAACGATGAGCGATGGCACGCTGTCGGTTACCAATTCGGAGAATCCAAGTTTCCCGGCGTTGTTCTATCGCGCTGTTTCGCCGTGAATGCGACGCACAAAGAGCATGCATCCTATTCTCTACCGCGTCGCGTATGCCGAGAACCTGACCGACAGCCCGTGGTTCCCGCTCTCCAACAACTTGCCCCGTGAGATAAAACACGGTTCAGCGGCCGGCGTTGGTGTCGTGGGACAAAGCTCCGTTCAGCGGTCAGCGTTTGTGGAATCTGTCACACGGGGCGGTCCCGCTGCCAACGGCATCGGCGTGGCGATTGATCCCCAAGTCACCGATCGGCAGCGGTTCTATCGCGTCGGGTATAAGAAATGAGCCGGTCTTACGCCAAGCCTTCCATCACGTGCGCCATCGCCAAGGCGGTTTGCGCGGCTTCGCGACCCCGGTTGTGTTTCCGGCCGAGGCAGCGCACTTTTGCGTGTTCTTCCTTCTCGAAAACGAACACGCCGTGAATCACGGGCAGCTTGTGCTGAACTTGAATTTGCGCCAGCGCGTGGGTTACTCCCCATCCGATGTGCTGGGCGTGACTCGTCTGGCCCTGGAAGATGACGCCCAGACATAGAATGGCCGAAGGCTGGGAATCGAGAGCCGATAGCCGGGCCGCCACGGCCGGGATTTCGAATGCACCGGGCACGCGCACCACTTTGATTGACTTCACGCCCGCGCGTTTCAACTCCGACTTTGCCGCACGGAGCATGGCGTCCACGTACTTGGCGTTGTAGCGCGACGCGACGATGGCGAAGCAGCCATCTGAACTTCGCGCCCCGGTGGTTCGTACGGATTTCAGCATCTGACGCGGCCTCCTGTGGCAAATCGCCAATCGTAGATCATAAATTCAAAGCAGGTGGCCCATCTTTTCACGCTTCGTCTTGAGATAACCCGCGTTGTGCGGATTGGGTTTGGTGCGAATGGGCACTTGTTCGACAATCTCCAGGCCGTAACCTTCCAAGCCCACGATTTTGCGGGGGTTGTTGGTCAACAGCCGGATGGTTCTCAGACCGAGGTCCGCCAGGATTTGCGCCCCCAACCCGTATTCCCGCAGGTCCATGCCGTAACCGAGCTTCTGATTTGCCTCGACGGTGTCATAGCCCTTCTCCTGCAGCTTGTACGCCTTGATCTTCGGAGCCAACCCGATGCCCCGGCCTTCCTGCCGCATGTAAACAATCACCCCGCGGCCCGCTTCAACCACCTGGCGCATGGCTTGGTGCAGTTGGGGGCCACAATCGCAGCGCCGGGAACCAAAAACGTCGCCGGTCAGACATTCGCTGTGGACGCGCACCAGCACCTTGGGCTTGCCGGCCACCGCGCCGTGAACGAGCGCCAGGTGATGCTGCCCATCGAGTCGCGAGCGGTACAAGTGCAGGTCAAATTCGCCGTAATCGGTCGGCATCTTCACGGCCTCGACATGCTCGATCAATTTCTCCTGCGTCCGCCGGTAGTGAATCAGGTCGGCGATCGTGCAGATCTTGAGCCGATGCCGTTTGGCGAACTTCAACAACTGCGGCAGCCGCGCCATGGTGCCGTCATCGTTCATGATCTCACAAATCACGCCGATGGGTCGGCCGCCGGCCAGTTTCACCAGGTCCACCGCCGCCTCCGTGTGACCCGCGCGTTGCAGGACGCCGCCGGGTTTGGCCCGCAGAGGGAAAACATGCCCCGGCTGCACGAGGTCGTCCGGCACGGCTGTCGGGTCGGCCATGATCTTTATGGTCAAGGCCCGATCCGCCGCGCTGATGCCGGTAGTGATGCCTTTGACGGCGTCCACGCTGACCTGGAAATCCGTGCCGAAGACTTCACGGTTTTGTTTGACCATGCGACTGATACCCAACTGTTCCAGGCGTTCGCTGGTGGTGGGCACACAGATCAAGCCGCGCCCATGTTTCGCCATGAAGTTGATCGCAGTGCCCGTGACATGTTGGGCGGCCATGATTAAATCCCCCTCATTTTCGCGGTCGGCGTCATCCACAACGATGACCATCCGGCCTTTCCGAACATCGGCGATCACCGATTCAAGGCTGTTAAACTTCGATTTCATTCAGCAAGCACAGCGTAGCGTGAGACGGCCCAAACACCAGTCGCAAAACTGCCGGGCTGAGTTTAGACCATGAAGGATGGCTTTGGGGGGAGGCTGTGCCAAGCGGCTTGCAGTGGGCGGCCACACCAGGCGCATGTTGCCAGATTCGGTTTGGCAATCCAACCGCGCGGATAATTTCCCAATCAAGCCACCGACTGGAACCGAAAGTTAACTGAAGATTCCGTGGCAACTTTCAATTCCTGACCATCCGACGGCCGCCAATGGTTACCCCCAATGCAAACGTCAGGTTTTTTCTTCGATCAACTCCCGCCGGGCGCCGCTCAACAACTGTTCAACGAAGTTGGTCGAATAAACACCACGACGGAAATTGGGGTCCTGAAGAATCGCCTGCTGGAAAGAGATGGTCGTCTTGACCCCGGCAATCATGTATTCGTTCAAGGCGCGGCTCATCTTGTCCATGGCCTCGCGCCGATCCTTGCCGTAGGTAATGAGCTTGGAGATCATTGAATCGTAGGTCGGCGGGATCGTGTAACCGGCATAAACGTGGGAATCAACGCGCACACCGCGTCCGCCGGGTTGGTAATACATTTCAATCCGCCCGGGGCTGGGCCGAAAATCGTCGAATGGGTCTTCGGCATTGATACGACACTCGATCGCGTGGCCCTTGAATTGCGCGTCGCTCTGCGAGATCCGCAACGGCTCACCCATGGCGATCATGATTTGGGCGCGCACCAGATCGAAGCCGGTGACTTCCTCGGTCACCGGATGCTCCACCTGGATGCGCTTGTTGACCTCCAGGAAGTAGAAATTGCCATGGCTATCCACGACAAATTCCACCGTGCCGGCGTTGGTATAATTGGCGGTTTCCGCGAGCTTCACCGCCGCTTTGCCCATCTTCTCGCGCAGCTTCTTGAATTTGTTCTCAATGAGCGGGGAGGGCGTTTCCTCGACCAGCTTCTGATTGCGGCGCTGGATGGAGCAGTCACGTTCACCCAAGTGAATGATTCGTCCCTTCTGATCGCCAAGAATCTGGAATTCGATGTGATGGGGATTCTCGATCAGTTTCTCAACATAGACCTCGGAGTTGCCAAAGGCCTTCTCGGCTTCCGTACGCGCCGCGTGATAGCCCTTGACCAGGGAAACGTCATTGTGCGCTGCCCGCATGCCCCGTCCGCCGCCGCCCGCCACCGCCTTGATCATCACCGGGTAGCCGATGCGCTTGGCCACCGCCACAGCGTCTTGCTCATTGTCCACCACGCCTTCCGAACCAGGCGGAGTTGGGACGCCAGCTTTCTTGGCCAATGCCCGACTCACCGCTTTGTCTTCCAAGGCGTTCATGGCCCGGGAACTTGGACCAATGAAACGGATGTTGCAGCTTTCGCACACGTCCGCAAAGTGGGCGTTTTCAGAAAGGAAGCCGTAACCCGGATGAATCGCATCCACGTCCGCGATCTCCGCCGCGCTTACAATCCGGTCAATCCGCAGGTAACTTTCGCTGGAAGGGGCTTTGCCAATGCAAATGGCCTCGTCGGCCATTTGCACATGCATGGAGTTTGCGTCCGCCTCGGAATAAACCGCCACCGTGCGGATATTCAGTTCCTTGCAGGCGCGGATGATGCGCACCGCAATTTCGCCGCGATTAGCTACCAGGATTTTTTCGAACATGGATGGTCAGGGGAAACTTCCCGCATTGGCCAACGGCCGGCTGCTCCCAGGATTCTATGCCGGACGGACCTTGAACAAGGGTTGGCCAAACTCCACCGGCTTGGCGTTTTCCACGAGCACTTGGGTAATGACGCCTTTGACCTCGGATTTGATCTCGTTCATTACCTTCATCGCCTCAATAATGCATACCACCGTGTCCGGATTGACCTCCGAGCCAATTTCAACATAACTAGCCGACTCCGGCGAGGGTGTGCGATAGAATGTCCCAATCATTGGCGATTTGATCTCCACCTCGTTGATGGTGGCCGGCCCTGCGGCTGTGGCTGCAACCGCGACGGGAATTGCTGGAGGCGGCGAGGCATAAGTTACCGTGGGAGCTTCATCATACGGCGAGGTGGCGCCACCACCGTTCGCGCCTCGCTTCAGTCTGATCTTGAAGTCCTGTTTCTCGAGTTCAAACTCCGAGACGGAGTTCTTTCTCATAAGATCAATGATTGCCTTGATGTCTTTTAAGTCCACGTTCTTTGATCGTTAAAGTCCCACCAGCCTGACCAAGCTGAACCCATCTGCCGCACAACTAAAAAAGCAGATGCCGAACTTCGACTCTGCTTGTCACGTTGTTTAATTTGACCGCAGCATAGAGGGCGTGAAAAACACCGTCAAGCGGCAAATAGGCAATCCAATTCAGCCAACAAAACGCCATAAAACTCAAAAAACATGGAACATCCGGCCTATTTCAACAAAGCGTTAACGTTAAGCGCCGCAGTCAGTGCCAAAGTGTAAGAATGAAAGCCAAAACCACTGATCTGACCTTGGCAAACCGCTGCAATGAGTGATTTGTGACGAAAATGCTCCCTCGCATGAATGTTGGAGAGATGAATCTCAATCACCGGCAGCTTGATCGCCGCAATTGCGTCCCGCAACGCAATGCTGGTGTGCGTGTAGGCTGCGGCGTTCAACACCACGACATCCCAGGCCTCCGGAGCTTGTTGAATCCAGGTCACCAGTTCGCCCTCGGTGTTGGTTTGTCTAAACTCAACCTCCGCGCCCACGGCGGTTGCCTGCTTCCGCACCTCATTCTCTATCTGCGCCAATGTCGTCTTTCCGTAAACCCCGGTTTCCCTCTGTCCCAAGAGGTTCAGATTCGGACCGTTCAAGAACAGGATTTTCATCGTCGGGATGGAGACTAAGTGGTGGGGGTAATTTTGTCGAGCCGTCGCGGGCCGTCGCAGGCGGGTGTCGCGGGCCGGTGTCGCCCAAGAACTGGATTGTCGTCGCTCCAACGTCACGTAGGATTCCCGCGCATGGAAGTCTTTATCATTGTCACGGTGTTGTGGGTCTTCTCGGTCTGCCTGCACGAGTTTGGGCACGCGTGGGTGGCGAATATGGGCGGCGACTACACGGTGCGCGAGAAGGGTTATCTTACGCTCAATCCACTGCGCTACACACATCCGGTTTACAGTTTGGTGATGCCGGTGTTGTTCGTGATGCTCGGCGGTATCGGCCTGCCGGGCGGCGCGGTTTACATCGAGCGCCATCTCCTGCGTTCGCGGGCCTGGGATACGTGGGTTTCCCTGGCCGGTCCCGCGATGAATCTTTGCTTCGTGACTCTGATCAGTCTCGGCTTCAAGCTCGGCTGGCTGCGGAATGATCCCGAGAGCCTGTCCTCCGTTTCCCTCGGCTTTCTGCTCCAACTCCAAGTCAGCGCGCTCATCTTGAACCTACTGCCCGTGCCGCCGCTGGATGGGTTTCAAGCCCTCGCACCGTGGCTGCCCCACGACTTGCGGGAACGACTCCATGGAATGTCCAATTACGGCATGTTGATCCTTGTTGCGGCGCTGTGGTTGATCGAACCGTTCAACCGGGTGTTTTGGAGCACGATTTTTCAAATCAGTGATTGGCTGGGAGTGCATCCTTACCTCGGAATCACCGGTTGGCGGACCTTCCGCTTCTGGGAGCAAGGCGGGTTCTGAGCTCCAAACGTCGCCGCGGGGATTTCCCCGTTGTGCTTTACTCCGTCGTGCGGGAATAATTCCCGCCGATGATCAAGAAAGACACTTCGCCGTCTGGACCGAGTTACCGTTGGCCGTGGTTGCTACTCGCGGCCATTCTGCTGGGAATTCTGCTGGCCGTGCTTTGGCTCACGGCAGAAACGCGGCGGCTCAAGGAGCAACGCCAGTATGATTTCGTTCCCGGGGAGGAATCCGCCGCTGCCGCTCCGTCGCCTGCCAGCGCAGCTCTGGCCGGTTCCTTGACCAACGACATGGTGTGGGTTCCCGGCGGCACATTCTGGATGGGCTCGGCGGAGGGGCAGGTGGACGAGAAGCCCGTGCATCAGGTGACGGTGGACGGATTCTGGATGGACAAGACCGAAGTGACGAACGAGCAGTTCGAGCGATTCGTCCGCGCCACGCGGTACGTGACCGTGGCGGAACGCAAGCCGGACCCCCGCGATTTTCCCGGGGTGCCAACGGAAAACCTGGTGCCGGGATCAATCGTCTTTTCGCCGCCAACGCTGGAGGAACTCAACCGCGAACTGGCTGAAGCCGGCATGACGCCGCTCAAGTCGTTTCCGTTGGACAATCATTTCATCTGGTGGCGCTACGTGCCGGGCGCTAACTGGCGTCAGCCCGAAGGTCCGGGTTCCGACATTCGGGGACGGGAGAAGCATCCGGTGGTGCATGTTGCGTGGGACGACGCGATGGCCTACTGCCAGTGGGCGGGCAAGCGGTTGCCCACGGAGGCGGAATGGGAATTCGCCGCGCGCGGGGGTCTGGATCGCAAGCACTATGCCTGGGGCGACGAGTTGACGCCCGGCTGCAAATGGCTCGCCAATCTCTGGCAGGGTGAGTTTCCGCTCAAGAACACACTGGACGACGGCTTTCGCGGCACGGCACCCGTGGCTTCCTATCCGCCGAACCCCTATGGCGTCCACGATCTGGCGGGCAACGTCTGGGAATGGTGCGCGGACTGGTACTTGCCGGATTACTACGCGCACAGTCCGCCAAAAAATCCCCCCGGCCCGGACACGAGCTTCGACCCCAACGAACCCGGCGTGATGAAGCGCGTGCAGCGCGGCGGATCGTTTCTGTGCAACGAAGTCTGGTCCACGGGCTATCGTCCTGCCTATCGCATGAAGAACTCGCCGGACACGGGAATGCAGCACACCGGTTTCCGGTGCGTGAAGTCTGGGCCGGCGACCGGCGCTCTATGAAGGCCTTCTTCCCTTTCGCGCGCGAGGCAATCCACGCATCAATACTACTCCAGTGATGAGAATCGCGATTGGTCCTGTCCCCCTGGTAAGTTGGATTGGTTTTTGCCTATTCCGGGCGCGTGTGCTAAGAGGGACTCTGGAATGAAACTGCGCCGCCAGTTCGCGAAGCCGCAGCCGGCTCGAACCTCGAGGCGGCGGCCACGGGCGGCCTTCACCCTCATCGAATTGCTGGTGGTGATTGCCATCATCGCGATTCTGGCGGCGATGCTGTTGCCGGCGCTGCAGCGTGCCAAGGTGGCGAGCAAGAATACCTACTGCAAAAACAATCTGCGCCAACTGGGCCTGGCCCTGCAGATGTATGGCTCGGATACCGGCGTCTATCCCTACACCGTGGATGCCAACGTATCCAAAACCTGGTATCACTTCCTTGCGCCCCACTACGGAAACAACTTCAACCTTATGACCTGCCCGACGTTCAAGGGCGAATGGCCAATTGAACAGGCGATCGTCTGGGTGTTTGGCAACGCGTATCATCGTGGCCCGACCGCTCCCGGCCGGGTGGCTGGCGTCAGTTACGGTTACAACGGCTTTGGCGTGGGCTCGGCGAACGCCACCAGTTGGACGGCCAATCTCGGTTTGGGAATGGTGGTGAATCCCGGTCAAACGCTGCCCGCCCGCAAGGAAAGTGAATTGGTGGCACCAGCGGACATGATTGCCATGGCGGATTCCATGCCGCAACCGGGGTTTACCAACATCTACGCTTTCCTGCTTTCGATCAGCAGCGTGCCCACGCCGGAACGGCACAATGGCGGCGCGAACATCGCCTTTGCCGACGGCCACGTCATCACCGACCGCAACGAGAACTTGGTAAAAGACAATGAATTCAACCGCCGGCGCTGGAACTTTGACCATCAACCACACTTGGAGGTCCAATTCTGAGCGTCGCACCACCATCCTTCTGCTTTACCCTGAACCTTGCGGGTGTAGCCGCCGAAGTAATGAAGCGGACACGCTTGAGTGGCGACTATTTCCGCCTCCTCACGTCGGCGGCTACGGTGCTGGGGAGCAAGACAAGAGACTTCGTTTGAAGATTTCCTCGCTCAACAAGCGAACCGGCTGGCAACCAGCTTCGCGCGATCACCACGCCAAGAGCCAATCGCACAGCAGCGCTCCAATGAACCAGACCACAACCTCCGCTCCGTTTAACCTAGCCTTCCACCAAGCAATGGTGGATTCCCTCTGAGTGAAGACTTTACCCATCGCCCTCACGATTGCCGGTTCGGACAGCGGCGGCGGCGCCGGCATCCAGGCGGACCTGAAGACGTTTGCCGCATTCGGGGTTCACGGAACGAGCGCCATCACCTGCATCACGGCCCAGAATCCCAAACGTGTCACCGGCATTCAGCCCATCCGCGCCGACATGGTCCGTCGGCAGATCGAATCCGTGTTCGACGAACTGCGCCCGCTCGCCGTCAAAACCGGGATGCTTTACTCGGCGAAGATCATTCGCACGGTGGCCGAGTTCTTTTCGCACGGTCAACGTCCGCCGCTGGTGGTGGATCCGGTCATGGTGGCCACCAGCGGCGCCGTGTTGCTCAAGCCGGCAGCCATTCGCGATTTGAAACAGCATTTGCTGCCGCTGGCAACGTTGATCACCCCCAATCTGGACGAAGCGCAACTGCTCGTGGGTCGCAAGCTGCGTTCCGTGGAGGATTTGAAGACCGCTGCGTGGGAGTTGCAGGAGGCGTACGGTTGCGCGGTGTTGGTCAAAGGCGGTCACCTGCACACCGGCCCGGCAGCGATGGATGTTTTCTTTGACGGGCGGGCGTTGAAGCTGCTGACCGCATCGCGCGTGCGCGGAGTCTCAACGCACGGTACGGGTTGTACGTATTCGGCGGCCATCGCCGCGGCTCTGGCGCGCGGGCGTAATCTTTCGCGTGCCGTAGAACTGGCCAAGCGTTACATCACGCGCGCCATCGGCGGCAGCCACCGCGTGGCCCGCCACACGGTACTGCGGCACGGGACGGTGGTTTGAACAAGCTTTGGGATACAGGTCGCCTTCAGATTTGCTGTGGATTTTTCCGGTGCGTCGGGGCTAGGATGGGATCGTTATGCCGGACAAAAGCGTGAATGAAATTCCACGGGAGGTGCGCCCCTTGTTCACCAAGGGCAATGACGCACTGGTGCGGGAGAACTTTGACTACGCCATCAGCTTGTTCACCCAGGTCCTGGACCGGGAGCCGGCCGTTTATGAATGTCGCAAAGCGTTGCGCAAGGCGCAGTTTGGCAAGGCGGGGAGCGGCCGCAGCTTCTTCAAGAAGGTGATGAGCAGCGCCGGTTCTTCGCCGGGCGTGGTCCGGGCGCAGGTGGCGTTGCGCAAGAATCCCGCGGAGGCACTACAACTCGCGGAACATGTCCTCAACGGCGATCCCACCAATTCCGGGGCGCACAAGGTGGTGGTGGAAGCCGCCACGGCACTGGACTTGCCACACACGGCGGTGTTGTCGCTGGAAATCCTGGCGCGAAATCATCCCAAGGACAAGAACATCGCCATCCAACTGGCCAATGCCCTCGCTGGCATCGGCGAAGTGCAACGCGCGGAAACGACTTTGGTGGAATTGGCCCGGTCAATGCCGAATGACATTGAACTCGCCCAGGCGCTGAAGAATGTGGCGGCCAAGCGCACCATGCACGAGGGAGGTTACAACACCCTCGCCGAGGGTGAAGGTTCGTACCGCGACATCCTCAAGAACGAGGCGGAAGCCGTGGCGCTGGAGCAGGAACAACGCGTGCAAAAGACCGAGGACACCGCCGAACGGTTGATTCAGGAATACGAAACCCGCAGCCAGACCGAGCCGGGCAACCTCAAACTCATCCGGTCGCTGGCGGAACTTTATACGCAGAAGAATCAGTTTGACCGCGCGCTCCAGTATTATGATCGAGTCAAAGCGAGTGAGATGGGCAACGACCCTTCCCTTGATCGTGCCATCGCCTCGACGAGGGTGCGCCAATTCGATCATGAGATCGAAACCTTGGACCCCAATGCCGCCGATTATTCCTCCTGCGTGGCGGAGCTTAACGCCGGGAAACTGGCGTTTCAACTCGCCGAATGTCAGCAGCGCGTGGAGAAATACCCGACCGACCTGGGCATGCGCTTCGAGTTGGGCGTGCTTCTGTTTCAAGCCGGCAAAATCAGCGAGGCGATCGCGGAATTTCAACGCGCCCAGGGCAATCCACACAAGCGCATCGCTGCCCTGAACTATCTCGCGCAATGCTTCGCCCGCCGGAAGATCTTCGACCTGGCTGCTGACACGCTACAGGACGCCATCAAGGAGAAGTTGGTGTTGGATGACGAGAAGAAGGAGTTGATCTACAACCTTGGCCGGGTGTTTGAGGACATGGACAAGAAAGCGGAGGCCATTGAGCAGTTCAAGCTTATCTACAAGGTGGACTCCAGCTACCGTGACGTGGGGGCCAAGGTGGACGCCTTTTATGCCGGGCAGTGACGGGTAGGCTGCGGCGCTCCAACTCAAGTTTTGCTCCAAAATTCCAGAATCCAGGAAACCGCCCGAAATTCAGACTTGTCTGTGTGTGCCCGGTTGTTATTGTTCCGCCCCTTTTATGAAAGCTGACATTCATCCTAAGTATGTGGACGCTGAAATTCGTTGCGCGTGCGGCAACGTGATCAAGACGCGTTCCACCAAGCCGGTCATCATTGTGGGTATTTGCAACGTGTGTCATCCGTTTTACACCGGCCAGCAGAAGTTCGTGGATACCGCCGGGCGCGTGGACAAATTCCAGCAGCGCGCCGCCAAGACGCAGGCCGTGCAGGCCGCGTTTGCCGCCACCAAGAAGAAACGGAAGTAGCCGCCCCTTTCCCCCCGCCCGCTCTCCCATTACCCGGGACGGCGGGCGGGCTTTTTTTACCCCATGGATTTGCGTCCGCACATCGAGCGATTCCGCCGCCGCTTTGCCGAGGTCGAGGCTGCTTTGAGCGATCCGAAGCTCTTCGACAACCCGTCGCGCGCACAGGAACTCGCCCGGGAGTACGCCCGGCTCAAGGAGTTGGTGACCACGGGAGAGAGTTATCTGCGCACCCTCGGACAACTGGAGGAAAACCGCGCGTTGCTGCAAGGTGAACCTGCGGACTCCGAGCTGGCGCAAATGGCCAAGGACGAAATCGCGCGACTGGAAACGGCGGAACGGCGGCTGGGCCAGGCGGTGCAATTCGGTTTGGTGCCGCCGGATCGCAATGATTCGCGCAATACGATCCTCGAAATCCGCGCCGGCGCCGGCGGCCAGGAATCGGCGCTCTTTGCCGCCGACTTGCAGCGGATGTACACCCGCTACGCCGAAGCGCGCGGCTGGAAAGTGGAAATCATGGATGCCAGCCCGTCGGACCTCGGCGGTTTCAAGGAAGTGATCTTTCAGATTTCGGGGCAGGACGTTTTCAAGCGGTTGAAATACGAGAGCGGCGTGCATCGGGTTCAACGCGTACCGGCCACCGAAGCCCAGGGCCGCATCCACACGAGCACTTGTACGGTGGCGGTGCTGCCCGAAGCCGAGGAAGTGGACCTCGAAATCAAACCCGAAGAACTCGACATCACCGTCTGCCGCGCGTCCGGGCCGGGCGGACAGGGCGTCAACACCACGGATTCCGCGGTGCAAATCCTGCACAAGCCAACCGGTTTGATCGTTCGCTGTTCGGACGAACGCTCGCAGTTGAAGAATCGGGCCAAGGCTTTGAAAGTGCTGCGCGCCCGCCTGCTGGATGCCCGCGTGGCGGAGGAGAACGCCAAGTATGCCGCGCAACGCAAGGCCCAGGTGGGCACCGGTGAACGCAACGAGCGCATCCGCACCTACAATTTTCCCCAGAACCGCGTGACGGATCATCGCATTGAACTCACGCTCTACAACCTGCCGGCAGTGATCGAGGGCGACATTGATCCCGTGATTGAACCGCTGATGGCCCACGATTTGGAGGAGCGATTGGCGGCGCTTCAGGCGGTACACTGATGAAACGGGTATGTGTCTTTTGCGGTTCGAGCCGGGGGAATGTCGCCAGTTTCGCGGTTGCCGCCCAAGCGCTCGGCGAGGCGCTGGCCGCGCGTGATTGTGAACTGGTGTTCGGCGGTTCGCATGTTGGCCTGATGGGCGTGGTGGCGGACGCAGTGCTCGCCAAGGGCGGAAATGTCACCGGCGTGCTGCCGCGCTTCATGGCGGACAAGGAACTCGCGCATTCCCGGCTCACTCAACTGCATCTCGTGGACACGATGCACGAGCGCAAACAACTCATGGCCGAACTGGCGGACGGCTTTATCGCCCTGCCGGGCGGCTTTGGCACGCTGGAAGAAATCTTTGAAGCGATTACCTGGCAGCAGTTGCACCTGCACGACTGTCCGTGCGGATTGCTGAACGTGGACGGTTATTTCGATGCGTTGCTGGAATTCCTGCGCGGCTCGGTTGCGGGCGGCTTCGTGCGGCCGGCGCATTTCGACCAATTGATCGTTGCCGCCACGCCCGCGGAATTGCTCGACCGGTTTGCCGTGTACCAGCCGGAGCGCGCGGAGAAATGGATTTCGCGCAAACTGATTTGAACCCCACGATGAAATCCCAAGGACTGATTTTTGACTGCGATGGGACACTGGCGGACACGATGCCGCTGCACTGGCGCGCGTGGCAGGTGATTGCCGCGCGGCACCGGTTTCACTTTCCGGAAGACCGCTTTTACTCGCTGGGCGGCGTGCCATCGCGCGACATCCTCCAGATGTTGAGCCGCGAACAAGGTGTGCCACTGGACCACCTGGCTGTGGCGCACGAGAAAGAGGCCGAGTATCTGCCGCTCGTGGCGCAGGTCGAACCCATCAACGCCGTGGTGGGTATTGCACGGGAGAACTTCGGCAAAGTCCCCATGGCGGTGGCCACAGGCGGAACGCGCAAGATCATCGAGCAGGTGCTAAACCATTTGGGTATCCACCATCTTTTTCAGACCATCGTCACCAGCGAGGACGTGACGCGCCAGAAACCCGCGCCGGACATTTTTCTCGAAGCGGCCCGCCGCATCGGTGTGCCGCCGCAATTCTGCCGCGCCTACGAGGACACGGACCTGGGAATGCAGGCGATTCGTGCGGCGGGCATGGACGCGGTGGATGTGCGGGAAATGTTGACGGCGTGACGCGGGAGACACGCCTCGCCTTTACGTCTCGCTCGTTCGCTTCTTCCACACGTAACGGAACATCATCACCCGCAGCGCCGCCGCCAGTGGGATGGCGAGGATGCCGCCCAGGATGCCGCCCAGCAGCGTGGTGCCGGCCATGATGGCAACGATGATGACCATGGGATGCAAGCCGACACGATCCCCAAGAATCTTGGGTTGCAGGACATAGCCTTCGATGCCCTGCACCACCGCGAAGACCCCCAGCACGAGCAACGGATGTTGCCAGTCGCCAAACGTCACCAGGGCAATCAACAACGCCGCGCCGCACGTCACAATCGCGCCCAGGAACGGAATGATCGTCAATACCATCGCCACGGCGCCGATGAGGAACGCGTAGGGCAGGCCGATGAGGGCAAAGCCGATCCCGTACAGGATACCGTCGCAAATCGCCACCAACACCTGGCCGCGGAAAAAGGCGATCAGATAATCGTTGATGGAGCGAAGCACGAACACGAGTTCCTCCTTGAGGCCGGAATCCCGCAGCGGCAGATAAGTGGTCCAGTTGTCCGTAATCGCGCGTTTCTCGAGCAGGAAGTAAAAGAGGTAAATCGGAATGAGCGCGAGGCCGGCGATGACGCCAAATAAACCGGTCAGACGCGATGCCTGATGCGCCAGCCAGCTACCGATGGCCTTCAGCGCCGTACCTACCCATTCACTGGCTTTCTGAATGGTTTGCGGGTCCACTTGATTGAACAAGGAATGGCTGGCGGGCGATGACATTGCCGGCAACGCTGGTTCGTCGGGCAGTGGTTCAACGGTCTCTGGCGGAGCGTTCGTGCCGGGCGGCAGAGGATCGGTCTTTTGAGGCCAACTGACGCCGAAACGCTGGAGCAAGCTCTGCAACGGAGCGGGCGGTTCGTTCATCCACGCCGTCGTGCGCTTCTCCAGTTTGGCGACCAGCACGGGCACGTTCCTCACGAGTTGCTGGGTTTCTACTACGATGCGCGGCACGATGCTGCTGAACAAACCCAGCACCAAGAACAGCGCGATGAGAAAGACCAGCGCGACGGCCCGCGTGCGCGGCACGCGGCGGCGCTCAAAAAAATCCACCACCGGATCGAGCAAGTACGCCAGCACCCCCGCCACCGCCAGCGGCCAGACCACCGGCGCGAGCACGTTCAAGACACGTCCCAATCCCCAGACCAACCCCACAATCAAGGCCACAATGACGGCGATGGACAGACCCGTCAGTGCGGCCCACAACAAGTGGGCTTGCTTCTCAGTTGGCGGCGGAAAGTTCATCGGAGCTTGCGAGGAAGTGTTCCGGCTATAACTCAAACAGACAATGGGAATTTCCGCGGCACTTTGTAATCATTGACCGCTTCACCGGCTTCAGTGCTGCCCCAGTTTCCTGGATTTTTCAGTGGCCGCCCGCACGGCACTCATCACGGCGCCGCGCAACTGCCCTTTCTCCAGTTCATGCAGGCCCTCGATGGTCGTGCCGCCGGGGCTGGTGACCATGTCCTTGAGCGCGCCCGGATGCTGGCCGGTTTCCAGCACCATCTGCGCCGCGCCCAGCACGGTTTGCGCCGCGAGTCTCGTGGCCACTTCGCGCGGCAAACCCGCCGCCACCCCGCCGTCACTTAACGCTTCGATGAATTGATACACGTAGGCCGGCCCGCTGCCGCTCAAGCCGGTGACGGCGTCAAGCAACGCTTCTTTGAGTTGATAGGCCACGCCCACGGCGGAAAACAGCCGGTGCGTCAAATCACCGTCCGCGCGGGTGGCGGACTTGCCCAGCGCAAACCCGGTAGCGGAAGCGCCAACCAGCGCCGGCGTGTTGGGCATGACACGGACAATGCGCGCCCGCGCGGGCAGGGCGGCTTCCAGTTTCGCTGTGGGCACGCCGGCGGCGATGGACATCAGCAGGTGTCGCGGGGTGAATTGTTCGCGAATTTCCTCCAGCACGACCGCAGCCTGATCCGGTTTCACCGCGAGGATCAACACACTGGCAAGTTCCGCCACCTTCGCATTGCCGGCCACGATCCGGGCCCCCGTCACTTTGCCAAAGGCCTTGCTCGCCCCCGTGGACAGATCGCTCGCGAAAACCTGACGCGGTGTCACCCGTCCCGCGCCAATGAATCCTTTCGCCAGCGCGGTAGCCATCTTGCCGGCGCCTAGAAAACCGAGGGTGAGTCTTGCTGCCATGGCGGGGTTGTAACAGGTCGCCAAAAGTGAGGCCAGCGAAAAGCCTTCTGCCGCCGCCAGAGCGGTTGATCGCGTGCCACCAGCTGCGTCAGGCGGTAGGACACCGGCCCACGTACCTGCTCGCCGCAGACGTGAGTCCGCTCCATCTGTACCCGGGAAGAAATGGTTGGACGCCCGCCCTCATCCCGGCCCTCTCCCCCAGAAGAAGGAGAATCATTCGCCGTGTCGTGGTGATGCGGATGCGCTGGGTGGTCGTGTGGTTTATTCCGCAAAAGACCAAGCGGCGGAGACCGCACGAGCGACCTCCGACCTCGCGAGACGAGCGAAAGTTGTTCCCTCTCCCCGGGGGAGAGGGTCAGGGTGAGGGCGAGCGACGAACCATTCATTCAGAATGTCGGCAAATATAGGCACCTCCACGAAATCAAAAATGGCGCTGACCCTGGCTGCGGTTTTGGCGGGCACCGGCGCAAGGGCGCAACTCAACAGCGGCAGCAATGGCAGCGATGATTGTTTTGATGCACGTCCGCCCTCACCCCGGCCGAACTCAGACCCTCACCCGGCCTGCGGCTACCCTCTCCCGTCCGACGGGCGAGGGAAAGGAGAAGGAGAATCATTCGCCGCGTCGTGGTGATGCGGATGCGCTGGGTGGTCGTGTGATTTGTTCCGCAAAAGACCAGGCGGCGAGGATGGCACGCGCGACTTGCGAACCTCCCGAGACACGCGAAAGTTGTTCCCTCTCCCGGGGGAGAGGGGTAGGGTGAGGGCGAGCGACGACTGACTTCACAACCCAGGACCACCATGAATGGAAGAATGATTCTCACCCTGGCCGGGCTGCTGGCGTGCTGGGGCGCGCACGCGCAGGTGAACAGCGGCAGCAATGGCAGCGATGGCGCGTTCCATCCCACCGAGCACACCGTCATTGACATGGCCGACCACCCGGATGGCATTTACCACTACACCTCCGTCAACATACCCAGCGACGTGACGGTGACGTTCATTCCGAACGCGAACAACACGCCGGTGGTGTGGTTGGTGCAAAACAGTGTTGTTATCAATGGGACGGTGGACCTGTCAGGGGGCGCTTCAAGTGGAATTGTGCCGGGCCAAGGTGGCCCGGGCGGAGGTGCAGGAGGATACGGCGGGCAGGGTGAATCGTGGTTAGCTCGACGTGGAGATGGACTCGGCGGTGGCGATGCGGCCCAACAAGACCTATCAAGCTGCGGCGGTGGTGGTTCGTACGCAACAGTCGGTGGGTCAATAGACGATTTCACTGCACCCGGACAATTGTACGGTAATAAATTCTTACTTCCGCTCCTTGGTGGCTCAGGGGGTGGAGGTGGCCATTCTTATGGCGGTGGAGGCGGTGGAGGCGCGTTGTTGATAGTTTCCGACACTTCCATCGTCATTGATGGAGATGTGGTAGCGAATGGTGGGTCTGCACGTATTTATCATTTAGGAGGTACGAGTGGCAGCGGAGGTGGCAGCGGCGGAGGTATAAGATTGGTTGCACCCGTCATTGCCGGAAATGGGAGCATTAAAGCCAGCGGCGGTCCGGGGCGTGTGATTACTCCGCCTATCCGGTTAGCCGATGGAGGCTCTGGTTTCGTGCGGCTTGATGCTCTTGACGATCGTTTCGTCGGAACTCTTTACGACTCCGCCTCACGCGGATTCAATCCGATTGTTGTACAGCCAACCACCAGTATCAGCCTCAGAGTGCAGAGCATTGGCGGCGTTCCCGTTTCCGCCTCGCCCAGCGGCCAATTATCCACACCCGACGCGTTGCTTTCCGCGCAGCAGAACAATCCGATTCCCGTCGTGGTGCAGTGCGCGAATCTGCCGTTGCACACGACCATCACCGTGACCGTGAAGCCCGCGAACGGCGCGGCGGTGAGCGCCACGGGGTTGAACAACGTGGGCACGCCGGCATCCAGCACGGCCACGGTGTTGCTAAACATGCCGCGCGGCGGCGGCCTCATTTACGCCACCGCCGCCACGGGAAACTAAAACCCTCACCCTTGATCCCTCTCCCATCCGATGGGCGAGGGGAATGAATGTTTGATGGACGCCCGCCCTCACCCCGGCCCTCTCCCCCAGGAGAGGGAGAACCATTCGCCGCCTCTTGGCGAGACGGACGCGCCGGGTGGTCGTGCGGCCTCTTCCGCAGATGACCACGAGGCGGAGACAGCACGAGGGACATGCGAATTTCACGAGATGCCCAACGGCTGTTCCCTCTCCTCGGGGGAGAGGGCTAGGGTGAGGGCGAACCAGAACACAAACTTCCCCACCACCCTTGGTCCCGTGAGGGCGAGCGTTCCACTAACTCCTCTTTTGATCTCCCGCTCCCGGCGGCGGCATCGGCCTCGTGTAATCCGGCAAGGGATGCGGCGCACGCGCCTGCAACTCGCGGAAAATCGTGTCGCGGATGGCCTGCTTTTCGCGCCGCAAGCGCGAGTTCCAAAACCGAAGTTCCTTGATGCCCTGCGACGCAAGGAATTTGGTCCGCTCGGCGTCATGCGCCTGTTGTTCGGGAAAGCCGTGTTGCCCGCCGTCCAACTCGATGGAGAGGCTGGCTTCGCGGCAATAGAAGTCGAGGAAGTATTCGCCGACGGGATGGTTGCGCCGGAATTTGTAGGCGCTGAACCGGCGGTCGCGCAGCCAGCTCCACATCAGCTTTTCGGCCCAGGTTTGTTTCTGGCGCAAGGCGCGGGCGCGTTCGATGTCGGGCATGGCGGGAAGGTAGCGTGGGGTGGGTTTGGAGGGAAGAGTGTGTTGAACGCTCGCCCTCACCCCGGCCAAGCTCAGACCCTCACCCGGCCTGCGGCCACCCTCTCCCGTCCGACGGGCGAGGGAAAGGAGAAGGAGAACCATTCGCCGCGTACTTGTAATGCGAACGCGCTGGGTTGTTGGGCAGCTTTGCCTGCGAATCACCAGAAGGCGGAGACAACACCAGCGGGATCCGAATCTCACGAGACGCACGATAGCTGTCCCCTCTCCTCGGGGGAGAGGGTTAGGGTGAGGGCGAGCCAGAACACAAACTGGAACATGAGTGGAAGACGTTTGATGGACGCCCACCTTCATCCTTTGAGAACAAGTCAGATGGACGTCCGCCCTCACCCCGACCCTCTCCCCCAGGAGAGGGAGGACCATTCGCCGCGCCTTGGGAATACGGACGCGCCGGGTTGTCGTGCGGCCGCTTCCGCAAATGACGAGAAGGCGGCGACTGCAACAGTGGCAGTCGAACTTCCCGCGACGCCCGAAAGCTGTTCCCTCTCCCCGGGGGAGAGGGTCAGGGTGAGGGCGAGCCAGAACACAAACTCGCTCAAACAGGGAATTGAGAACGCAAGGAGGGAAACTTGAACAACGCCCGCCCTCATCCCGGCCTTCTCCCCCAGGAGAAGGAGAACCATTTGCCGCGTTCTGATAATGAGGATGCGCTGGGTGGTCGTGCGTCTTTTACCGCGAACGGCAAGATGGCGGAGATAGCACGAGCGACACGCGAACTTCACGAGGTGCCCGATTGCTGTTCCCTCTCCCCGGGGGAGAGGGTCAGGGTGAGGGCGAGCGTTAAAACCATTCTCCATTCTTCGCTGCTCTTGTGCCTCGCCCTCGTCTCCCCGCTCCGCGCGGACGACACGATCACCGAGGTCATGTCGCCCATCGCCAGCTACGTGTATTGCGAGTGGCCGGGCGATGACGTGTTGCAACTCCGCACCAGTCCGTGGGTGAGCTACTACTATCCGGGCCTGGACGGGCCGCAGATTGTCCTGCATGGCCGCGTGACGGGCGCGGGCGGCGCGCCGTTGGCGGGAGCGACCGTGTCCGCCGCGTGGGGCACGCTGCCCGTGGCATCCACCAGCACGGCGGCGAACGGGACTTATGCTTTGCCCCTGGGCGCGGGTGTGTATGCGTTGACCGCCGGCGCTCCCGGCTACGCGCCGTCCGCGCGCGTGCTGACGTTGAGCGCGGGAACTGCGCCGCAGGATTTTCAACTGAACGCTTTGCCCGCCGCGCCAGACCAGCTTGAAACGGTTCGTTCGCCAGTGGTCAACCACTCGACCGGCCCACCCGGTGAATTGAAGATGTTCGACGGAGTGAGCTTCGTTGCGATCACGGGCGGGAACGCGCCGCAACTGGATCGGATGACGATTGTGCTGACGCATGGTTTCAACAGCAACCCCGAGGAGTGGGCCAGCGGGTTGGCCGCGCAAATGCGGGATGCGGGCGTCACGGCGGAAGTTGCCAACATTCTGTGCTGGGATTGGCGCGCGGCGGCAGTGCCACTGGCGGAAGCCTACGGGCGCACCGGGGATCAGGGGATTGCCCTGGGCGGCGCGTTGCAGGATCGGCTCGGCGTGGGTTATTTCCCGGAGCTTCATTTTCTCGGGCATAGCCTGGGCACGCTGGTCAATGCCGCCGCCATCAACTACCTGCGCGGAGACAAGCTCGGACACGAGGAGGTGGCGTCGGCTCCGTGGATTTCAAAACCGATCCACGTCACGTTGTTCGATCATGCCGAGCGCGCCAACCTGCTGAATCAGCAACTGCTTTACGACGGCCTGTCACTGAATCTGGTGGAGGCGGTGGACCGGCTTTCGTCGGGCGGGGGTTATACGTGGGAATGGCAACGTTCCCTGCCGGTGCGGCCCACTTGGGCGGACAATTACGTTTCGCTGTTCGGCTTCGGCCACGCGCAGGCGGTGAATGTAAGGTTGAAAAAGTCAACGCTTGGGCCGGTAAATCCGCACAGCTACGCGTGGTGGTGGTATGGCCAGTCCGTCGAAAATCCGACCGACGCGCTCAATCCGCTGGGTTTTGGGCGCAGTCTCGAATACCTGCGTGCCGCCGGTTTGTCTGCGGCCCAATTCCCGCCTTCCGCCGGGGAAGCGCCGCCGGGGAGTTGGTTTGAGCAAAGCGGATGGAGTTCGAACCCGTTGGCGCTGCACCGCGACCTCACGGTGCGTGAGTCCCTTGGGATCATGGCGGAAACCGTGGTGCAGGGAACGGTCGCCGCCGTCCAAACCGCCGGCCAGGTGCTGGTGGAGGTCCGGGAGGGGGCACAAGCGGCGGGGCAATGGATCGCAATGGGTTTTAACGCCGTGGGCAATGCCGCGATTCAGGGCGGGCAGTCCTTGGTCAATCTGTTTGATTCCGCAGTGTTGCGGCTCCAGTTGCTCACCACTTCGCCCTCACCCAGTCCCGTGTTACCCATGCGTGGCGGGCCAGTGACGGCCCAAGGCGAAGGCGACTCTGCCCCGCCGATGGCGTGGCTGCCGATTGCGTTTCCGACGAACGCGACGGCGATGGCCTTCGATTTCATCGTGGAGGACGATCCTGTGGAGGATGTGCTGGTGTGCGGCATCGGGACGAACCACCTGTTTTCACTGGCGGCCAAATACATTCCGACGAACGCGATCTCGGCCAGTCCGTTGGTGGACGTGACCGCTTGGGCCGGCACGACGAACGAGTTGTTCTTTGGATTCCTGGGCGGGACTTCGACCGAGGCGACGCTGGTGATTGAGAACATCCGGTTCTATTCGGTGGCTCAACCGAGGCTCGAAATCGCTGTGAGTGGAGACGCAACGCTGCTGTCATGGCCGTTGACTGCGGGTGGCTACGTGGTCGAGATGACGCCGATGCTGAGTCCACCGGCTTGGGAAATTATGACCAACGCCCCGGCGATCTCGGCGGATCGTTACGTGTTGACGAATTCGTGGAATGGCGAGGCACGGTTCTATCGGCTGAAGAAGTAGCCGCGCGGCGGAAATTGGGAAGGCTGAGTGTAATGGGAGCAACCGGATTTGCCGTCGCGCCGTTTTGAACATTCACGCGTTCACGCTGATTCGCGCTCAAACGATTTCGTGGACGATGCCGTATAGCCGACATTCGGCGGGGACAGATCGAGCCAGATTGTCGCGCACAGGGCCGGGAGTTTTTCCGGCGGCTGATGGAAGGTGTTTCGTTGGATCAGTTCCAAGAGCAGCCGCAGATCCTCCACCCAGGCCGAGCCCGGCTTTCCGGAATGTGGAATGTCGCAGCGAGTGGGCGCGAACATCTCTCCGAGTTCAGATTGAGCCGACTCACGTCCGCTGCTACGAGGGTGAGGGTGAGATTTCTCCCAACGCCAGTTCGCGCTTTGAACCCCTGAACCCAGTGTTGGTGGGGCGTGTCAGTCCCCTGCGCGCCGCCATCGCAGGAAACGGTCCCCGGCGCGCACGGAGTGACGCGCCCTACCTCGAAGTTCACGGAAAGGCCGCCGGCCGGTCGTGGGTGAGTTTCGTGGGCACGGGAGCGGACTTCCACCGCTCGGTCCCCTCGCCTTCCCGGTCGCACGAGCGCCAGCTGGGGAAATGCCGTTTGATTTGGCGGGGAATTTGACTACGGTATCCCTCAGAGAGTCGAAAGTTGCCATTATTCTGAATTTCTAAAGGACATGTTTTCATCGCCGCGCCGTCAGCTTCCCGAAGCGTTCTTTGCCGGTTGTTCTCGTTGTGCCGGCTGCCTGCTCGTTGCGGTCGGTCTGGTGCTGGGCATTTTCTGTCAACGCAGTCTCGCGGTCCCGGTCTCCGTTCCGGTCCCGTGCGAGTGCGCGCCAGACGATCCGCACGCGGGCAAAGGCAGGTTCTCGGCTGATTATTCGTGGATGGATCAAGTGGACAAGGCGGCAACGCCTCCACCGGACGCGCCGGTAGTTCCCGCCGCCGTTGGCCCAATTGTACCAGCCGCGGGCCAGCCCGCTGGCGCATTGAGCGGGCGAATCATCTTCATGTCGGCTGGGCACGGTTGGACGGCCGGGGCGAGCAGTTGGTCTTTGCAGCGTCCGGTGCTGTTGGAGATGAACGAGGACTACGGCAATGTGGATCAGATGAATATGTTCGCCGCGTATTGTTTCAATGCCGGGGCCACGGTGGTGCCGTTTCGTCCGATCGGAAATCAAACCAACGCGGTGGTGTTGGACAACGATGATCCCGGAGTGACGTTTGCGGGCGCATGGAGCGACAGCAGCGCGCCCCTGTTTTATGGCAGTCCCGGGGCCGTGCCCTATCGGTTCGCCGCGCTCGCGGCCACGGAGAGCGCCACGGCGACGTACGTGCCGACTCTGCCGGCGGCCGGTCTGTACCCGGTCTATACGTGGGTGGCGCACGGCGCAAATCGCACTTTCCAACTCTACCGCATCCGCCACACGGGCGGCGAATCGCACGTGCGCATCCCCCATCAGATGGTGGGCAATGGCTGGGTCTATTTGGGCACGTATCATTTTGCCGCCGGTTCAAATCCCGGGAGCGGCGCGGTCATTGTCAGCAACCTCCAACCCACGCCCGGTGTGGGCAGCGTCGTGATTGCGGACGCCATTCGTTTCGGCAACGGCCTGGGCGTGTTCGACCGGGGCTTTGGCAGGTCCACCTATCCCAGTGAGGAGGAATGTGCGCGGTACTGGGTGCAACGCGGTCTCGGTCAAGGCCAGTCGCCGACACTTTACGATCCCGATTATCCCGGCTCTTCGACGGATGACGGCGACGACAATGTAGGCACGCCGCCCCGCATGGCGCGGGAGATGAACGCGACGGGGGTTGACTCCAGCATCTACCGGCGGCTGTTGATCAGCTTTCACTCGAACGCCGGTGGCGGACGCGGGGTGGTGGGATTATGGAATGACAATGCGCTTTTCCCCAACACGGGAACACCGAACCAATTCCGCCTCGCGCAACTTCTGGGCGCGGAGATCAACAACGACTTGTCAGCCTTTGGTGTGCCTCCGCTCGAAGTGGCCTGGAACAACCGCGGCGCGAACGTGACGCTCCGCCGCACGGACTTTGCGTTCGGGGAGATTCGCAATGATACGTTGGGTGGTGAAATGGATGCCACCATCGTGGAGGTGGCGTTTCACGACAACGACAGTGACGCCCGGTTGCTGCGCGATCCCAAGGTGCGGAACTGGGTGGCGCGCGCCACCTATCAAGGCGTGGTGCGTTACATGAACGAGTTTGACGGTGTCGCGCTGACCTTCCTGCCGGAGCCGCCCCAGAATCCCCGGGCCATTGCCTCCGGCAGCAATGTGATGGTTTCCTGGTCGGCCCCCATTGCTCAGAGCGGAAGCGGAAGTGCGACGGGCTACGTGGTTTATCAATCCACCAATGGCTACGGCTTTGGCAACCCGGTCACAGTGAACGGCACGACTCTGTCAGTGACTTTCAGCAATCTGGCGGCGAATACCACCTACTATTATCGCGTTGCGGCCACCAACAGCGGCGGCGAATCCTTTCCCACAGAAACCGTGGGTTGCCGGATTGCGGCCAATTCAGACACGCCAAAGGTTCTGGTCGTGAATGCGTTTGACCGCTTCGACCGCTTCACGAATTTGCGGCAGACGCCTGCTGCCCGTAACTACAAATCCCCCGGTCACGATGCAAACAGCGGCACCATGGAGCGCGTGCTGCCCGCTCGAAACAACGCCTTTGATTACGTGGTGACCTACGCGACGGCCTTGACCGCCAGCGGTTATCCGTTCGACTCCTGCCAGAATGATGCCATCATCAACAATCAAGTCGCGCTGGCAAATTATCCCATCGTGATCTGGGCGTGCGGTAATGAGTCCACGGCGGACCGCACCTTCAACAGCACCGAGCAAATCCGGGTGGCGCCATTTTTGTCTGCTGGAGGAAGTTTGTTCGTGTCGGGGTCGGACATTGCGTATGATCTTGACCGCCCCTCCGGCCCCACTGCGGCGGATCGCAACTTTCTGCGCAATCAACTCCGCGTTGCCTACGCGAACGACAACTCCGCCAGTTACACCGCGTTTCCTGTGGCAGCGGGCATCTTCGCGGGACGTGCCAGTGCTACCGTGGACAACGGAGCGGGCGGGATTTATTGGGTGCCGTCTCCGGACGTGCTGCTGCCGAATGGCGCGGGCACAAGCGTTGCGCTGAATTATTCCGGCGGCACCGGCGGCGCGGCGGCAATTCAATACGACGGGTCGGCCGGCGGCGGGCGAGTGGTTTACTTTGGTTTTCCCTTTGAAACCATCGCCAGTGCCACCCGACGCAATGAATACCTGGCCAACATCCTCGCGTTCCTCAGCACGCCACCGGCCACGAATGTTCCCCCCTCGATTTTGACTTCGCCGCAAAGTGTGAACGCAGTCATCGGCTCGAACGCCACGCTGACTGTGGTGGCGTCGGGCACGGCGCCATTGAGTTACCGGTGGTATTTCAACGGCACTGAGCTACCCGGAGCAACGACGAGCACGCTTGATCGGAACAACGCCCAGCCCGTTGATTCCGGGCATTATCAAGTGATGGTTGCCAACGCTTTTGGCTCGATCACCAGTCAGGTTGCCACGCTGGTCGTCACGCTGCCACCTGCGATCGAAACATTGTTCGCCGATGACTTCGATGCGAACACCGCGAGCGCCTGGATCGTTAATCGTTCCTCCACGGATACTCGCGTCACGTTCAACTACAATCATGCGCCAGATGGTGTTCCCGCCGCGCCCCACGCAACCGGCGGCACGACGCGCGGGGTGAAATTTGAAGCCAATCTCACAGCGGGCGTCGCCGCGGCTATCAACATCTCTCCCGTGGGTCAAAGTTTCACCGGCGATTACTGGCTTCGCTTCGACGCCTGGCTCAATGCCAATGGCCCTTTCCCGTTGGGCGGCAACGGTTCGACCGAACACCTGACAGCGGGTGTGGGCACGGCCGGCAACCGTGTGCAATGGACGGGCGCGGGCAGCACGGCCGACGGACATTGGTTCGCCGTGGATGGCGAAGGCCAGGCTTCGGATACTTCGACCACGGCGCTCAACGACTTCGGCGCATTCAGCGGCACCACGCATCACAGCGCGGGTTTCGGCGGGTACGCGGCGGGCACCGCGAGCAATTCGCGCGGCAATGGGAACACCTACTATCACGGCGCGTTTCCCGGCGGCCAGACCGTGCCGGCGCTGCAACAGGCCAATCATCCGCAGCAAACCGGTGCGCTCGCCGCGGGCACCGTGGGCTTTGCGTGGCGCGACGTACTCATCAGCAAAACGGGAAATACCGTGGAATGGACTTTGGACGGACTGAAGATCGCGACGATCAGCAACGCCACGTTCACCGCCAGCAATATCTTCATCGGCTACTGGGATTCGTTCAATTCACTCTCCGACAACCCCGCGCTGAGTTTTGGCCTGGTGGACAACGTGCGGGTGGAGCGCTATGTGACCAACGCGCCGCCCTACCTCACCAGCCAACCGCAAGGAGTATCCGTTCCGCAAGGAAGCAACGTGACGTTCACCGTGGTGGCGGGCGGCACGGCCCCGTTGGCCTATCAATGGCGTCTTAATGGAACGAACCTCCCGGGCGCCACTGCCAGCAGCTTCACAAGGAACAATGTGCAACTGGCGGAGGCTGGCCATTACTCCGTGCTGGTCACCAACGTTGCCGGCTGGGTGACGAGTTCCACGGCGCTGCTCACGGTGACCATCCCGCAGCCGTTGAGATTCGAGTCGGTGACGTTGCTGGAGAATGATGAACTGAGACTGCGGATCAGCAGCGACCCCGGGATGGTCGGGATTCAATGGTCGAGCAATTTGGTGCATTGGGAGACGCTCACCAATCTGGCCCATCCGGGGGGGACCATTGAATTTGCCGACCCGGTCGCGATTGGGACACCACAGCGATTCTATCGTGCCTTGATGCCCTAGCCCGCGAGGAACGATCCGGCGCGGCCGCGGTCGCGAAGCGTTGAGGAGTGCAGCACAAGCTCTGTTTCGGAATGACGCCACCGTCTGCACCCGAGGACTCAACTTCATGCGCCGGAACAGCCCCGGTAACTTCACTTGAAATCCCGGCAACGCTACGCCCATAGTTCGCGCATGGACAAAGACAAAGTGGCGGAAATTCTCGTGGACATCGGTACGCTTCTGGAGTTGAGGGGCGAGAATCCGTTCAAGACCCGCGCCTACACCAACGCCGCCCGCGCCCTCGAGAACCTCGCTGAACCGCTTGCGCAAATCGTGGCGGAAGACCGCTTGGGCGAAGTCAAAGGCGTGGGCGAAGGCATTGCCAAGAAGATCAAGGAACTGGTCGAAACGAGTAAACTTGCTTACTACGAGGAACTGAAGGCTTCCATTGCGCCTGGACTGGTGGCGTTGCTCGAGATTCCCGGGCTGGGTCCTAAGAAGATTCAGGCGCTGAACAAGAAGCTGGGTGTGGATTCCGTGGAAGCCCTCGAACAAGCCTGCAAGGACGGCAAAGTCGCCGAGTTGGATGGCTTCGGTGAGAAAACGCAGACGAACCTTTTGGAAGGCATCGAACAACGCCGGCTCTACGCCTCAAAACATTTGTTGAGCGACGCTCTCCGCGTGGCCGGGCCGCTCCTGGAAAGTTTGCGCCAACATCCCGAAGTAATTCGTTGCAGCACGGCCGGCAGTCTGCGCCGGTCCAAGGAGGTCATCGGTGACATTGACCTGCTGGCTTCCTCGAAGCAGCCCGCCGAAGTGATTGGGTATTTTGTCCAGCAACCCGGCATCCTGAAAGTCATCGCGAAGGGCGACACCAAGGCGAGCGTGATTTTGGAGGGCGGTATTCAATCCGATCTGCGCGTGGTGAGCGACAAGGAATTCCCCTTCGCGCTCGCGTATTTCACCGGCAGCAAGGAACACAACATCGTGATGCGCCAGCGCGCGATTGCCCGTGGACTCCGGCTCAATGAGTACGGCCTGTTCAAATCGAAGGAGGAAACGCGCGATCCCCAATTGCTGGTCGCCTGCCGGGATGAGGCGGAGATTTATGAGCAACTGGACCTGGCCTGCGTCCCGCCGGAACTGCGCGAGGATCACGGTGAGTTCGCCGCCGCCGAGCAAGGGACGCTGCCCAGACTCGTTGAATGGACCGATCTCAAAGGTTCGTTGCACAACCATTCCACCTGGAGCGACGGCCACCATCGCACGGCGGAAATCGCCCAATACATGGAAGACCTCGGTCTGGAATACTGGGCCATCACGGATCATTCAAAATCTTCCTTCCAAGCCAACGGTCTCGACGCTGCGCGGGTACGCCAGCAGCTAAAGGAAGTCCAACAGGTCAACGAACAGCTTGCCGAACGTGGCAGCGACTTCCGCCTGCTCACGGGCATCGAGGTGGACGTGCTCAAGGACCGGCTGGATTTCGACGATGATTTGCTGGCGGAACTGGACGTGGTGGTGGCGAGCTTGCACGTGCCGGCCAATAACGAGGCCGAGAACACCAAGCGGCTGATTCGCGCAGCGGAGAACCGATTTGTCCATACGCTCGGCCACTTGTCAGGCCGGCTGTTGCTCGAACGCGAGCCATACCCGGTTAACCAGCAGGCGGTGATTGATGCCTGCGCCGCCACGGGCACGTGGCTGGAACTGAACTGCAATCCACGCCGTTTCGATCTCGACTGGCGGCTGTGGCCCACGGCGAGAGCCAAAGGCGTAAAGTGCGTCATCAATCCCGACGCGCATCGCAACGAACATGCAAATTTCCTGCGCCTCGGCATCGGCGTCGCCCGCAAAGGCTGGCTGACCAAGGCGGACGTGATCAACACGCTTCCCTTGGACAAATTGAGACAGGAATTGCAGCGGAAACGTGCCAAATAATGACAATTCTCTTGGAGGACGATCTCGCGCTATTCCAACTCATCCACCTACATCTCCCCTTTCGCCTTACATGGAAACGTCCCAAAAACAAATCCAACCAACACGTATTACCCGCGCCAACGCCGGCCTGGTGGTGGTGGATATTCAAGAGCGATTGTTGCCCGCAATCTGCGAACGCGAGCGGGTCGTGCAAAACGCGCTTCGCCTCATCAAGGGAGCGGGGATCCTCAACTTGCCGGTGCTGGTCACTGAGCAGTACCGCAAAGGCATCGGGGCCACTGTGTCCGCGATTGCATCAGCGATTCTGGATTTTGCGCCGATCGAAAAGACCGCCTTCAGTTGTCTTGGTGCGCCGGGGTTTGTCGAAAGGTTGCGCTCCCGCGGCGTGAGCGAGGTTGTGTTGTGCGGCATCGAGACGCATGTGTGCGTGTGCCAGACGACGTTGGATTTGCTGACGGCAGGGTTCCGCCCCTTCGTGGTGGCGGATGCAATTTCGTCGCGCACACCAGAGAATCACCGTCTGGGCGTGGAGCGGATGCGCGATGCCGGGGCGATCATTGTCTCGACGGAGATGATCCTGTTTGAACTGCTGGAACGCGCCGGCACGGATGAATTCAAGCAAGTGCTGGCGCTGGTGAAGTAGCCACCCTTCCCACCAAAAGGAAACGCGGCGCACGTTGTTCACCTGCGCCGCGCCAAAACAACTGCCGCTTCGTCGCCGCTCAGTCGAGGCGCTTCACGCGGATGTTGCGATAGTGGATGGTGCTGCCCGGATCGTGGCCTTGCAGCGCAAACGTGCCTTCGCCGAGTTTACGTTCAAAGGGCCGGCCCGGCTGCGCGCCCTCGGGTTCAAAGTATTGCAGCACAATCTTGCCATCCACCTTCACGGTGACCGACTTGCCCTCGACAATGATCTCCTGCGTCCACCACTTGTTGTCTTGAGACAGCGACTGGCTGACATTCACGAGCCCGTAGAGACTGCCCGTCTTGATCCAGTCGCCTTGCGTGCAATTGACCTGCGACTCGAAGCCCGCGCGCGGCCAGTCGCGGGCTTGATATTTCGTGTGAAAATAGATGCCGCCATTCGAATTGGGCTCGGTCATGACCTCGACTTTGAGGTGGAAGCTCTTGAACGGCTTCTCGTCGCCCACGTAGAACAAGTGACAACGCGGGCCGCTGGCCACGAACGCGCCGTCCACGATTTTCCAGGTATCGGGATTTTCCTCGGCTTTTTTCCAGCCATTGAAGGTCTTGCCGTCCATGAGCGAAGTGAATCCTGGCTCCACTTCAGCTTGAACCGCCGTCATGGCGGTGAATATCGCGGTGATGGTTAAGATGGAAACAAATTGTCGTCTCATGGGCGGGAAACTACGCCGGTGAGGCCGGGTTCGCCAAGTGAAAACGCGACACTGAAAACGCGACATCATGACCGCTCCCCCCGATACCAGTTGTGGTGAAATGCGGAAACTCCGCTGCAAACTTCGCGCACCGAAGTTCAGATACTCCCAAAACTCGGATGACCACGAGCATCCGAACTCGCCCTGCGCGAGGCAGGAAAGCCGGTTGCGCCGACTTGCGTATTGAAGTCGGTGCTTCAGTCCGCTAACTTTCTCATGCTATGAATTCGCAGCGGATTCGAGAACGTTGGCAGGGCGACACAAAGCCATTTGTGTTTCGATTGAGCGACGGCACCCGTGTGCCCGTGCTGCATCCTGATCTCATGATGATGCCACCCGGCATCGGGTTGATTATCGCTTACAGCAAAAACGGGGTCGTCACCCAGATTGACCCGCTGCATGTTGTTGCCATTGAAGAAGTCCCTCCCAGGAAAGCTAGAGCCAATGGCAAACACCGCCGCTGATTTTCTACCATGACACTGACTGAAAAACTCCTCGCCTGCGCCGCCGGAAAAACTTCCGTGTCGGCCGGCGACAACATCTGGGTGAAGGCTGATGTCCTCATGACGCACGACGTGTGCGGACCGGGGACGATCGGCGTGTTCAAACGCGAATTCGGCAAGGACGCCAAGGTCTGGGACAAGCAACGCGTCGTCATTATTCCCGACCACTACATTTTCACCGCCGACTCGAAGTCGAATCGCAACGTGGACATTCTCCGCGAATTCTCCCGCGAGCAAGGGCTGCCCTATTTCTACGACGTCATTGACGACCCGAACGGCACGTGGAAGTACGATGCGGCCAAGGGCAACCTCAAGCGCCAATACGGTTCGAACTACGCCGGCGTTTGTCATGCGGCGTTGCCGGCCAAGGGCCACACACGACCCGGCGAAGTGTTGTTCGGCACGGATTCGCACACCTGCATGGCAGGCGCGTTCAACGAATTTGCTACCGGCATCGGCAACACTGACGCCGGCTTCGTCATGGGCACGGGCAAGTTGCTCATCAAAGTGCCCGAGACGATGCATTTCCGCCTCGAAGGCAAGCTGCAACCCGGCGTGATGGCGAAGGACATCATCCTCCATTGCATCGGCGAGATCGGTTTCGACGGTGCGACGTATCGCGCGATGCAGTTCGACGGTCCGGGCGTGGCGTCGCTCTCGATGGACGACCGCATGACGGTGGCGAACATGGCCATCGAAGCCGGCGGCAAGAACGGCATTTTCCCGTTCGACTCCCGCACGGCGGAATACGTGGACGCCCGCGTGAAACTCAACGGCACGATTTCCCGCTACGAGCCGGTGGAACTCGATGCGGACCAGAAGTTCGTCTATGAACTCGTCGTGGACTTGTCGAAGCTCGAACCGACCGTCGCGTGTCATCCTGATCCGGGCCAGCGCAAGAAGGCCAAGGAGATGAGCAATGTAAAGCTCGACCGCGCTTACGTCGGCAGTTGCACGGGCGGTAAGACAAGTGACTTCGTGGAATTCGCCCGCGTGCTGCGCGGCAAGAAAGTTTCCATTGATACCTTCGGCGTGCCCGCGACACCCGACATCGTGCATGAGTTGCAGACCACGCGTTGGGGCAACGAAACCATCTGGCAGATTCTGGAAAACGCCGGTGTTCGCATGACGGAAAATGCCGGTTGCGCCGCGTGCCTCGGCGGTCCGGTGGATACCTTTGGCCGCATCAATCAAGCGGGTCTCAAGTGCATCAGCGCGACCAACCGCAATTTCCCCGGCCGCATGGGCGACAAAGAATCGCAAGTCTTCCTCGCCAGCCCGGCGACGGTCGCCGCGAGCGCCATCACCGGCAAGGTGACCGACCCGCGCGAGTATTTGCCAAACTGAGAAACGATGAGTCGCGAAGAGAAATTGCTTGAGCGACTCCGCAATTCTCAACGAGATAACAGTTGGGATTTCGGCGAATTGTGCCATCTTTTGCAGCGGCTTGGGTTTGAAATGCGCATTGCGGGCAGCCATCATTTCTTTCGGAAGGCAGGTGTTCGCGATGTCATTAACCTGCAACCCCGGGCTGGCGAGGCAAAGCCGTATCAAGTCCGGCAGGCGCGCGACGTGTTGAAGGCAAACGGAATGTTATGAACACAAAATTTGAGATAGTGGTTTACTGGAGCGAGCCGGACGGTTGCTTTCTCGCCGAGGTGCCGGAATTGCCCAAGCTCATCACAGACGGAGCGACGCGGGTGGACGCGCTTCGCAATGCCGAAAACATGATTGACGCCTACTTGAAGACCGCGCAGGAAGCGGGCTGGCAAATTCCTGAACCGCGCGGACGCATGGCGTTCGCTTGAATGATGAATCCGCAAGCTGCTCTGGAGGCGCAGATCGCGCGTTATCGGGCGATGACGCCGGAGCAGCGCGTATTGACGGCGCTGCGCTTGCACGAGCTGGCCTGTGAGATGGCGCGGGTCGGGATTCGACGGCAAAATCCCAACGCCAATCCTCAAGAGGTCGAGCGCTTGTTGCATGAGCGACTCGAACTCGCTCGCGCCGCATGACGGAGCAGGAATTGTTGCTGGACTGTCTGCGACGGCTGAACAGCCAGAACATCGCTTACATGCTCACGGGCTCGATGGCCAGCAACGCCTGGGGCATCCCGCGCACCACCCACGATTTGGACTTCGTTGTCCAATTGCCACCGGCGCAGATCGCGAGCTTTGTCGCCGCCTTCCAATCCGAGGATTATTTTGTGGACGAGGCGATGGTGCGTTCCGCTTACCAACCGCCAAATCAATTCAATGTCCTTCACATTCCCTCCGCGCTGAAGGTGGATTTCTGGGTTCTGAAAGCCGATGTGTTCGAGCGCGAGATGTTTCGGCGGAAGGTGCAGGACACCTGGCTCGGGGAGCCGGTGTGGATTGCCACCGCGGAAGATGTTGTGCTTCACAAACTGTTATGGAACCGATTGACTCCCTCGGACCGTCAATTGGGCGATGTTGCGGGGGTGGTGGCCGTTCAACAGGGGAAATTGGATCAAAACTATATGCGCCGGTGGGCGATTGAGTTAGGCGTGACGGCAGAACTGGAACAGGCGCTATCAGGCTCGTTACGCCCGAAACATACATGAGTCGCCCCGTCAGCATCCTCGGCATCTCGGCGTTTTATCACGACAGTGCTGCGTGCCTCGTGCGCGACGGGCAAATCATTGCGGCCGCCCAGGAGGAACGGTTCACGCGCAAGAAGCATGACGCCAACTTTCCCAAGCACGCCGTCGAATACTGCCTGCGGGAGGGCGGACTCCAGCTCGCCGACCTGGAATACGTGGCGTTCTACGAAAAGCCATTTCTCAAGTTTGACCGGATTCTGCACAGCTATCTCGCCTACGCGCCGCGTGGCCTGAAAACTTTCCTGATGGCGATTCCGCTCTGGATTCGCGAGCGCGTCTGGATGAAGACGCTGATTCAAGAAGAACTGGGATCCATGTCTGGTAGCCGCCGACGTGAGGAGGCGGAAAGCGTGGCAACCACCGACGCCCCGCCTCGTCACCTCGGCGGCTACAAAATCCTTTTTCCTGAACACCATGAGTCGCACGCGGCTTCGGCGTTTTTTCCATCGCCGTATCCCGAGGCGGCGTTTCTCACGGTGGACGGCGTGGGCGAGTGGACGACCACGAGCTATGGCGCGGGCCGCGGGAATCAGATCGAGATGCTCGGTGAACTGCATTTCCCGCACTCGCTCGGGCTGCTGTATTCGGCGTTCACTTACTTCACGGGCTTCCGGGTCAATTCCGGTGAATACAAGCTCATGGGCCTGGCGCCCTACGGCGAGCCGAAATACGTGGATGTCATCCTGCGCGAGTTGATTGATCTCAAGGAGGATGGCTCGTTCCGCCTCAACATGAAGTATTTCAACTACGGCGTCGGGTTGACGATGACCAACGCTGCTTTCGCCAAGTTGTTCGGTCGCCCGCCGCGCAAGCCGGAATCCAAACTCACGCAACACGACATGGATTTGGCGCGCTCGATTCAGGACGTGACGGAGGAAATCATGTTTCGCATGGCGAAGCATGTGCGGCAGGAAACTGGATTGAAGAATCTCTGCCTTGCGGGTGGCGTGGCGTTGAACTGCGTGGCGAACGGAAAAATCCTCCGCGAAGGCATCTTCGACCACATCTGGATTCAACCCGCTGCGGGCGATGCGGGTGGCGCGCTCGGCGCGGCAATGTTTGCCTGGCATCAGGTGCTGGGCAATGAACGCGAGGCGGATGGCGTGCATGATTCCCAGCGCGGCTCGTATCTCGGCCCGGATTTTTCGCGCGATGAAATCCACGCTTATCTCACCAGCAACAATATCCCTTTCACCGAGTTGAGCGATGCGGAGTTGCCGGAGAAAATCGCCGACCTCATCAAGGCTGAAAAAGTCATCGGCTGGTTTCACGGGCGGATGGAGTTTGGTCCGCGCGCACTGGGCGGGCGCAGCATCATCGGCGACGCGCAATCGCCCAAGATGCAGGAGGTGATGAATCTGAAGATCAAGTTCCGCGAGAGCTTTCGGCCGTTTGCGCCGAGTGTACTGCGTGAGAAGTGCGCGGAGTGGTTTGAGCTCAAGGAAGAAAGCCCCTACATGCTGCTCGTTGCGCCCGTGGCGAAATCCCGCCAGCGCGAGATGACAGCGGAGGAGCAAAAGCGGTTTGGCCTGGAAAAGTTGCTCGCCATCCGCTCCACCATTCCCGCCGTGACGCATGTGGATTATTCCGCCCGGGTGCAGACGGTGACGGAGGATCACAATCCGATGTATTACCGGATGATCAAGAAGTTCGATGAGAAGTACGGCTGCCCGGTGATCATCAACACGTCCTTCAATGTCCGCGGTGAACCCATCGTCGGCACGCCAGAACATGCCTACGTTTGCTTCATGCGAACGAACATGGACTATCTGTTGCTCGGGAACTTTCTCCTAGAGAAGAAGGACCAAAGTCCGCTCGACAAGGACATCAACTGGCTGAAGGAATTTGAGTTGGATTAAGGACGCCAACGGCGATGGACTCTATTCCAGCGGACCTTGGCGGAACCAACGAGCGCATGGATTCAAGTTCCCGTGGGCGCCGGTTCAACCGACTCAAAGCATTGCCTCCAGCCGTTCCATAATGCGGGTCTTGCCAAGCGGTGACGAATCGCCGCGAGGTTGCCAGCGACGAATCCATCCAAGGAGCCCAGCACCGTGGATTGCTTCCTGGGCGGCTTGACGCAGCAGAGACTTGTTTAGGTATCCGGCCACAAAGGCTCGCAGAAACGCATCGGGAGCGCCTTGGTTCGCGCGCGCCAACGAGGTCGCGATCCCGGCAAGCTCCCGCGCCACGGCTTTGATGACTGGATAGCCGGGCTTGAAACCGTGTTCCAGATCGAAGGCCACAAGCCGGTCTCCGACGACAAAGAAGTGCTTGATCTGACCATGTTCATGAACGAGCAGCGGTTCCTTGAGTTCCATGGCGCGGCGGTGCCGGCGACTCAACGAGCCCCCCAACGCTTCAACCAACGCCAGTTTCGCCTCCATGGGCCGGCGTGCATCCGTCAGGGCTTCGGAGAGCAGCGGGGCTTCACAATACCCCAGCCAAAGCGCGGGCATCGCGATGCCCGCGGGCAAGGGACGCGCGAAGTGCGGGATGACCTCGAAACCTTCGCGCTCCCAAAGCACAAGATTGAGTTTCTCCGTGGCGCAACGGATGGCCGCAGTGGCGCCCCGTTTGCCCTCAAGTACTCGCTCGGAGAAATGCTTCAAACCTTCGCGCACGCGGGAACGGCGCGGGCGATAGACTTTGAGCACCAGCGGCGGTTGCTCGCGCGGAAAATAGTAGAGGACGTTGCCCGTGCCACCACGGCCTCCAGCCTGGAGGATTTCGGCGCCCGCGGGCAGCTTTGTCAGCGCAGGTGACATCAGACTTGGCGCGCAACGGCAGACGTGTTTGCCCACCGGTTGGCGATGGCGCCAGGGATTGATTCAGGCGTTGATGCGCTCCAACTGTTCACGAATCAAGCGGGCCACGCTGTATTTGCTGGACGGTTTCCGGGCCTTGGCTTTGAAGGCACGGTCACAAGCCCGGCCAAAACGATGCAGCAGGTTGGGATGCCGCCAGAAGTAGTCATGGGCCTGGCGCAGGCGTTCCTTGACCGGGTAGTGGCGCACGGTTTCTTCGATCAATGGCCCACTAATTTCCGGGGGCGTGCTTTTCCGCAAGAACCACAGGTATTGAATGATCTCATGGGATACATGCTGCGCCACCCGGCGCGGGCTGCGGAAAGCCATCTCGAAATCGAACCAGAGAAAACTGCCATCCGGCAGGATCATGACGTGTTTGCCATCGCCGTTTTCATGGACGAGACGGGGCTCGCGTTCGCGGATGGCGATATCGTGCCGACGACTCCACTCCTGCAACCAGCGCCGGTAAAGCGCCAACCGCTCCCCAGCGGATTTGGATTGGTCGTTCAACCAATCAATCAACTTCGGTGCCGCCACGTACTCGAAGAGCAAGTAACCGCCCTCGGGACAACCGGGAGCTTCGACACGGACCTCCGGATAAATATCGAACACCCGGAAGCCGTGCTTGCGCCAGAGTGCCAGACACTCCATTTCAACGCGCAGCCGGGTTTTGGGCATGTAGGAAGTCTGACCGGCCAGGAGGACATTTTCGAGACTCTTGGTGAGACACGAGAACCAGCCGCGACTGCCGTAATACACTTTCAGGACCGCGGTGCCGTCCCGGAACGGAATTTTGTAGAGATAATTCCCGTTCTGAAGGAGCAAGCAGGGCTTCAGGTCGGCGAATCGAATCACTTCATGGCTTCCGCTCATCTGGCTAATTCTGTCAGTTTGCAGTCAATTGTTCCGTCCGCATCCACATCGCGCAAGAACGCAACGCATAAAGCCATTCCGACCGCAAGGTGTCAACGCCTGAACCGACGCCAACCGACGGGTGAAGCCGTTCCTGCGCGTGGTTCGCCCCAGGGCCGAGGCCCGCCGGCTGGGGATTTCCCGGGCTCAGATTGAACGAAGGGCGATCCGGCGGGTCGAAACAGAGTGCAAATCGAGGCGCTGCGGCAGGCGAAAAGCCCGCGCGGCGTAGCCGGATCGGCAGTGGCTTCAATACACTTCACCCCGGTGGATGAGCGGATCAATTGTAATCTATGTGTGCAAAGCGATGGTTCGGATTTCTTTTTGCGGCGGTCGCCGTGGTGGGTTTGCTGGGCGTGGGCTGGCATTACTCCAGTCCGGCCTTCACGCGCGGTCCCTACCTGCAAGAAAGCACCCCTACCAGCATCGTCATCCGTTGGCGCACAGCGCGTCCGGCCAGAACCGCCGTCCGTTACGGTTTGTCGCCAGATCAGCTTGCGTTGCGCGAGACTTCGCACATGGCGGACACAGATCACGGAGTCCGACTATCTGCACTCCAACCGGGCACACGCTACTACTACACGATTGACGCGCCACACATGGCGCCGTGGCGCAAACCGCAAACGCACAGCTTTGTCACCCCGCCGCAGTCTGGGAGTCCTGCTCCCGTGCGCATTTGGGTGCTCGGGGATTCCGGCACCCAGCGGCGGGAGCAACGGGCGGTTCGCGAGGCTTTCTATCAATTCAGCCGCCCGCGACCGGCCGATCTCTGGCTGATGCTGGGCGATAATGCTTACCGCAAAGGCACCGATACCGAGTATCAGAACGCGTTGTTCGATTTCTATTCCGATTTGCTGTGCGCAGCCCCATTGTGGCCCACCTTGGGTAATCACGATGCCCGCAGTGCCGACTCCGCCACGCAGACCGGCGTCTATTTCGACATCTTCAATCTACCCGCCCAAGGGCAGTGCGGCGGGGTAATGTCCGGCACCGAAGCTTACTATGCGTTTGACCACGCAGATATTCATTTCGTGTGCCTGGACTCCGAGGGGAGCGATCGTTCGCCGGATGGACCGATGCTCACGTGGCTCAAGCAGGATTTGGCGCGAAATCAACAACCCTGGACGGTGGCTTTCTGGCATCAACCGCCTTACACGAAAGGTTCTCACGATTCGGACAAGGAGTCGCCGATGCAGGAAATGCGCGCGCATGCACTGCCGATTCTGGAAGCCGCGGGTGTGGACCTGGTGTTGAGCGGCCACAGCCACACCTACGAACGCTCTTATCTGCTCGACGGGCACTACGGATCATCTGACACTTTTTCCGGGTCAATGATCAAGAACCGTGGCGACGGGCGACCGGACGGTTCGGGACCTTTCGTGAAGCCCGCCGGCAACCAGCCTCACGCGGGGACGGTGTATGTAGTGGCCGGCAGTTCCGGCCAATCCAGCCGTCTGAACGCCACGCCCCATCCGGCCATGTGTGTTTCGCTCAATGTGGCCGGATCGCTGGTCCTCGATGTGGCTGGGTTGCGGCTGGATGCCAGATTCCTAGATGAAAGCGGACACGTTCGGGATCACTTTGTGATCCTCAAGGAGCAGGAGGGCGGCTCCGGCCACGGGGGATGATACTCCGCATAAATCCCAAGCCCTTCCTCCGCAAGCCGCAGTCCAACGACCACTCGAACTCGAGTGAGTGGCGCGCAGCAGGAAAGAACCCATACTCATTGTCACAGGCACGCGACTTCGGGCAATAGACTACTTCCACTTTGATGAACAAGCTCATTGAGTCCCGCTTCGGCGGAGTCGTCGTTCTTTATCTGATTTTTGTGACCATCGCGGGTCTGACGCGGCTGGCGTTGCTGGTTCACGCCTTCCCGTCGGTGGATGCCGCTCCGCTCAAGTTGCTGGGCATTTTCGGATACGGGCTGCTGTTCGACATGGCGGCGGCGGCGTATGCCAGCCTGCCGTTGGTCCTCTACCTCATGGTGCTTCCGCAACGCTGGCTCGCGAGCCGCGCGCATCGCTTGATGAGTGGTGCGCTTTTCGCGGTGACGATTTACCTGCTGCTGTTCGGCGCAGCGGCCGAATGGTTCTTCTGGGAGGAATTTGACTCGCGCTTCAATTTCATTGCCGTGGATTACCTGATCTACACCAACGAGGTGATTGGCAATATCCGGGAGTCGTATCCGTTGCCGGCGATTCTCGCCGGATTAACGGGGCTGACGGGCGTGGTTTTCTTCGGGTTATGGAAGACGCGGTTGCTCCAGCGATGGTTTGCCGAGGCGGACGGCGCGCGGGCAGGGCGCACCGCCGGCCTGGCCTGGCTGGCCTTGCCTCTGGCGTTCCAATTGGGGCTTTCCAATCGCTTGGCACCCGAATTCGGCAATGCCTACAACCAGGAACTCGCCCGCAACGGGCTTTATGCGTTCTGCGCCGCTTACTGGGACAACGAGTTAGAATATAACCGGTTCTATCCCACGTTGCCGGTGCCACGGGCATTTGAACATCTGCGGCCCTTGTTGACCCGGGACACTAACAATTTCACCGGCCGGGAGTTGACCGACATCACACGGCGCATCCCGGCGTCCGGTCCCGAACAACAGTGGAACGTCATCCAACTCACGGTGGAAAGCCTCAGCGCGAAACTCCTCGGCAGCTTCGGCAACTCTGAGAATCTGACGCCCCATCTGGACCAGTTGGTTAGCGAGAGCCTGGTGTTCACCAACCTCTATGCCACCGGCACCCGCACCGTGCGCGGAATGGAGGCGCTGACCCTGAGTGTGCCGCCGACGCCCGGCCAGTCCATCGTGCGCCGCCCACGCAATGAGAATCTTTTTTCCCTCGGCGCATTGTTCCGCACTCGCGGTTACGACACGGCCTTCATCTATTCCGGCTTCGGTTACTTTGACAACATGAACGCGTTCTTCGCCGCCAACGGCTATCGCGTGATTGACCGATCCTCCGTGAAGCGCGACGACATTACTTACGCCACGGTGTGGGGTGCGTGCGATGAAGACCTTTATCGCTGGACGTTGCGCGAGGCAGACGCGGCCTTCGCGGCGGGAAAACCGTTTCACCATTTCGTGATGACGACCTCGAATCACCGCCCGTTTGGTTTTCCCGACGGCAAGATTGACCTGCCAGCCGGCTCGCGGCGCGGGGCGGTGAAATACACCGATTACGCCATCGGCCAGTTCCTGGCCGAGGCGAAAACGCGACCGTGGTTCACCAACACGTTGTTTGTCATTGTGGGCGACCACTGCGCCAGCGCGGCAGGCAAAACGGCCCTGCCCGTTCCCGGCTTTCACATTCCGGCTTTGGTTTGGAATCCGCTGCTGGTGTCTCCTCAACGCGTCGCCACGCTGTGCAGCCAGATTGACCTGCCGCCAACCCTGCTCGGCCTGATGAACTGGAACTACGACTCCCGCTTCCACGGGCGGGACGTGTTGGGCATGCAGCCGGAGGATGAGCGCGCGTTCATTGCCACCTACCAGCGGCTCGGCTATCTGCGGCCCGGCAAACTGGCGGTGCTCGAACCGGTGCGTCGCCACCGCCTCTTCACGTTCGCGGGGTTCGCTGACGAGGTGCGGCCCGCAGAGGAAGACGCCGAGTTTCTCGCCGAGGCCATTGCAGAATACCAGACCGCCAGTTACCTGTTCTCCAAGGGGCTGAATCATGCACCCACTGCGCCGTAGGCTGACGCGAATCCTTCTGCCGCTGGCGCTGCTGGCGGCCACTTTTGCAGCATTTGAGTTCACTGAATTCGACCTGTGGTTGCAGGACCACTTCTACAACTGGGAACGAAACGCCTGGGCGGTGGACAAGAACGCGGTGCTGCCGCGGCTCCTGTTTTATACCGGACCAAAGGCGCTGCTGATTGTGCTTGGGGGTTACCTGTTGCTTGGCTTGCTGGCGCCCGCACGAAACCGTCCGCGCTGGCTCATTCTGCCATGGCCGGTGCGCAAGGCATGGCTGGTGGCAATCACTCTTGCTGTGGTGCCAGCGAGCATCGCGATCATGAAAGCACGATCCGACATCTACACCCCGGCGACCCTCGCTCGCTATCACGGTGGCAAGCCCTATCATCACGTCTTTGATCCATTACCGTCCGGGTGGCCACCGAATCGTGGCCACGGCTTCCCGGCCGGTCACGCCAGCGGGGGATTTGCGTTGATGAGCCTGTTCCATGCGTTTTCGGAGCGCCGCTGGCGCTGGGCGGGGCTGGCGTGCGGCCTCGTTTCTGGTTGGGCCATGGGATTGTATCAAATGCTCAAAGGCGCTCACTTTCTGAGCCACACGATTGTGACCATGTTGATCGCGTGGCTGGTCATTGAAGTGCTGGCGATCATTTTGAAAGTGAATTCGTCGGAAATACCAAGGCCGACAGGGACGCGATCGAGTTGTGATACGAAACGCCCAATCCCGGCAAACGGCTAACACTGCCACGAACCAATTGCCCAACGCGGCAGGGCGCGTCACTTCGTACGCGCCGTTCACCCAACGGCGGGCGGACCGCGACGCGCACGGAGTGACGCGCCCCACCGACTCCGAGCGCAGCTTCCGAAACTTCTCCGTCGCCGCACAAGCTCTTTCCTGGGCGTGCGACTGTTTGCGGCGCTGAGGGATCACCCGCCCTTCACGAGATTGAATGGCATTTCAATGAATCCGCCGACCCAGAACTTCTTGTCGGTGTTCGCACCGTCAAACACGGTTCGGGAGTAAAAGCCCGCGCGCAGGCGCCGCTTTGAAGTGGTGTAACTGAAGCCCGCTTCAACGGAGTCATTGTTCTCCCGAACCCCTCGCGGATACATGATTTCCCGGGTGACCGAGTCATAAGCGATATTGTCTCCGGTGACCGTCCCCAAGTGGCGATAGCCGACGTTCAACTCCCAGCGCTGAATCTGCTGAAAGAGGCCCGCCGAGACGATGTACTGGTCATTGGCCGTGGTGCGATTCCAACGGAACAAGCCATCCGCATAGCAGCCCAGTCCCGGCCAGCCAAAGTGTTTTCGCAGGAGCAGTTCCGGTTCAATCGCGGCCGAACGGTTGCCCGGCGCGAACGGGAAATCCTTGTCATAGCTGCCGGGCAGCACCGCGCCGGCGCGGAAAGTCAGTGTGGGTTGCCAGGGACAACTCTCGGCATCCTCCCGCAGAATCTGGTAACGCACCCCGAGCGATATATCCATCAGCCCCGAGGTGGACTCGGAGCGTCCGTTGGGGGAGTAGTTGGAGAAGTGGCGCCAGCCGGCGGTGGTGTAACCCACAGCGAGGTCCGCCGCCCATCGCTCCGTGAGGCCGTACTGGAGCGTGAGATAACCCTGGTTGATGTCTATGCCGTAATGCTCGCCGCTCTTGCGGTAATCAACCTTGTGCCGGTCGTTACCCGCCCAGAAATAGTAGGCTTCCGATTCCTGATAGACCAGTCCTGCGACCAACTCGCCGCGCGCGGGGACATCCGCCCACTGGGCGAAGGGCGCGTGGGGAACGTTTTCCGTGGCCGCGGATCTTCGTGCCGCACCCGGCACGGTCGCCACAGCCACCGCCAGTATTAACGAGCGGGTAAATCGGGTAGGGTTCATGTTCATCCTGGTAGGAATAGGCTGTTGGTTCATGGTTAACCAAAACGCAAGTGCCCGGAAACTAGGTGTCACAGCAACAACGCTCAAGCGAAATCTGACAGTCGGCCAGTCCCACTCGGAGCGTCCGTTGGGGGAGTAGTTGGAGAAGTAGCGCCAGCCGGCGACAGTGAAACCATCAGCGAGTCCAGCCGCCCACTCGGCGAAGCGTGCTTGACGGATGCCGCTTGCCCGAACCCGTGCTTGGGTCTATAAGTGGTTCAACGTCGCACCCAAAAGGGTTCTCTTATGACATACGCCGGCCGCCAATCAATCAACACCAGCAAAGTCCTTTGTGTCATCATGGGTGGCGGACAGGGAACGCGCCTGTTTCCGCTCACCAAGGAGCGGGCCAAACCCGCCGTGCCGTTGGCCGGCAAGTACCGGCTCGTGGATGTGCCCATCTCCAACTGTATCAATTCCGGCTTCCGGCGGATTTACATTCTGACCCAGTTCAATTCCACGTCCTTGCACCGGCACATTTCGCAATCGTACAAATTCGACCAGTTCTCCAGCGGCTTCGTCGAAATGCTGGCGGCGCAACAGACGCTGAACGACGCCTCCTGGTATGAGGGCACGGCCGACGCGGTGCGCAAGAACTTGATCCACTTTCTGAACCACGATTTCGATCATCTGCTGATTCTGAGCGGCGACCAGTTGTATCGGATGGATTTCCGCCACGTGGTCAACCAGCACCGCGAAACCAACGCGGACGTCACGATCGCCACGATTCCCGTGGGCCGCAACGAAGCCCAATCCTTGGGCATCATGCAGATCAACGAGCAGCGGCGCATCACCCGGTTCGTGGAGAAACCCAAAGACGCTGCGGTGCAGGATTCGTTGCGCCTGCCCTCTGAGTGGCACCCCAAACTGGGCATTGACGGCGGCCAGGAACTGTTCCTGGCGTCCATGGGCATTTACGTTTTCAACCGCGAGGTTCTGCGCAGTCTGCTCGACAACTCGTTCACGGACTTCGGCAAGCACATCATCCCGCGTGCGATTGACACCCACCAGGTCTATTCGCACGTCTTTCAGGGCTATTGGGAGGACATTGGCACCATCCGGGCGTTCTTTGAAGCCAACCTGGACGTGGCCGCCGAGTTGCCCCGATTCAATCTCTTTGACATGAGCGCGCCCATCTTCAGCCGGCCGCGCTTCCTCCCCGGCTCCAAGATCAACAGCGCGCACATTGATCACGCCGTGGTTTCCGACGGGTGCATCATCAATCAGGCGCGCATTTCGCAGAGCACGATCGGCCTGCGCATGCTCGTGGGCGCGGGCACGGAATTGCACCGGGTGGTGGCACTGGGCTGCGATTATTATGAATCGCAAGATTCCATCGTTCAACACGAGCGCGCGGGCAAACCGCGGATCGGCATCGGCGCGGGCTGCCGCATTGAGAACGCCATCATAGACAAGAACGCCCGCATCGGGAACAACGTGGTCCTCTCCCCGGCCGGCAAGCCGGAGAATTTCGACCACGAGCTTTACTACATCCGCGACGGAATCGTGATTGTCCCGCGCGGGGGCATGATCCCGCACGGCATGGTGATCTGAAAAGCTAGGCTCGCGCAGGATTCGCATGGGAATTGTGCCTGGCACAATGCGAAGCATTGCCGAAGGAGTGAGTGAGAATCCATTTTGAGCTTGCTGATTTAGGCAAAGTGGCGATGGCGGCGCGAGTGCGGGCGGAAACGGCGGAAACGGCGGTGACGGCGGCCTAGCTGGCGGAGCGGTTGCGGCTGGGCACGGCGGGGGAGGCGAACAACCGGCTGTATCGGTGGCGGAAAGGACTGTTGAGGAAAAGAAGCGAATGTGGACAGTACAAAGACCCCTTACACCTTGAACCTGGTCGCTGTGCTCACAAACAACGGGCCGGCTTGGGTGCTGACCAATCGCGTCCGGTTCGAGGCGGACGACATTGGAAGCGCGCAGAAGGTATGGAGCGCGGACAATCCGGATGGCCGACCGGTGGCGAACGGCGCGGAACTGACCGCCACGCTGTATTACATCAATCTGCCGACCAACAACTCGGACTTCGGGTTGAAATTCGCCCGCGTGCTGCTGGACGGCGAAGTCCACGACCAGAAATGCTTCTGGGCGTTTTACCCGGCAGACGCGTTCAACCATCCCGGCCCCAACCCGCCGCCAGATGGGAGTCAGGGTAAGCGACCACGAAACTACTTTTACTATTACATGCAAACGCAGGCCGGTGCGCCGACCAAGACGCAGCACGGGCCTTTCTACAAGGGGGACGCGGAACATTGGGGAACCTCGGAATTTGAACCTTGGCCACCTTACAGGTACTTCGCTGCTTACAGCCAGACCTCGCGCCACCCCCAGGGCAAAACATTCCCGAGCCAGGGGTGAACGGCGGGACAAAACTGACTTACATAGACCTATTTGCGTGGGCCGCTCGCCACGAGAGGGCGCACCATAAGAACTACAACCGGTTCTGGGGCGCCTCTGGAGTAAATCCCCAAGACGATCAAGACCAACCGTATGGAGACCATTTGCCGGATTTACAGGAGCAATACATGGGAAACGAGGGTGGTCCGTACGATCCAAGCACGCCCGATACGCATCCGACCGACCAGTATCCCCCATTCGGTCAAGTGCCGGATCAGCAGCGCCACAACTGCAATTCGATTCATGCGGAGGAGTGGACGCAGGAACAGCAAGAGGCGTCCTTCGAATTCGACTGGGCCGCCCCAGGCAAGAATTGGCCATGTGGTCCTTAACGTTTGAACGACAATGATCATGAAAACACGAATCACTCTATGGCTTGCGTTTGGCGCCATCGTTTTCACTCTGCATTCTGTATCTGTAGCGCAGGAGTCCTGGGAGTACCTGATGGAATCAAACAGACCCAAGAACGCCGCGGAGCAAAGAGCCTGGGACTTGTTGAAAGAATGCCGGCATCAGGGTAGCGAGGGAGCGCGTAAACTAATTGCCGAAATGCTACGCCTGCCGCTCAAGTACCGCGACAAAGCCCTGCAGGTACTCGCACTCACCCATACGCCGGAGGCGCAGGAATATCTATTGTGGCTGGCTGTGTCAGCGACTAACACCTATGCGGCAGTTTTGTATCTCGAGAACAACTGGGACCTTGCTGGCGCCCGAAAACTGCTGGCTCTGAGGGACATGTCCCTGTTGGTCATAAACCACTTTACGGAGCACAAGGTCCCTTCCGACGCCGAGATTCTTAAAGAAACGGCGCGTCTTCTCCAAACGGATAACTTCATTGTTCGGGGGAACTGTGCGTACTATCTGGAGACAGATAGCAGCACCAACGGCGCTCGGCAAAAAGTGGAGATGCTGGTCAAGTCGCTCCAGAGCCTTGAACAGCTTTCGGGTTTTACCAATCGCATGCTTATGGCGTTTGAGGTGATCCATGTGTGGACAGAAGGCGGACACGCCTGCCGCGGCATGATCAACGCCCTGGCCGATAGCGGTGGCATTTCATTGGAGTTGCTGCGGGAACTGACGCCTCGCGAGCCAGGTCTCGCGCGGGATTGCGTGCTGGTGGCGCGATCGTGGAAGAAGGACGCCAGCGTCAAGCCGGAACTCTATCGGATTATCCGGGAGCAATCGGTCGGTCTGCTGCGATACCACGCGGTCAACTCGTTTATGCGTAACGGTGCGTTGGCGGACGTGCCGGAATTGGAGTGGGTGGCCACCCACGACCCACTGTTTGGGGAATTGGACAATGAAGGCAAGGAACAGTATCGCGCCTTTCTCCGGGAGACGTTTAGGACCGGGGCGGAAGTGCCGGATCGGATTTACCCAATCCGCGAAGCTGCTCTTGAAACCATTCGCCGGATTAAGAGCGCGAACCGGAATTGAACAATGGTTTATCGTGAAAAGCCAACCCTGGCCAAGAACAACTCGGACTTCGGGTTGAAGTTCGCCCGTAAAGGGGTCGGTCAATAGTATTGACAAGTCTGGCTGCGGTTGCGACGTTGCCGGGCATGGCGCGCAAGTTGAGAGTCCAGTATCCCGGGGCGATCTATCACGTCCTGAATCGCGGCGACCGGCGCGAGGAGATTTTCAAAGACGACCAGGATCGCGAGCGGTTTCTGGAAACGCTGGGCGAGGTCTGCGCCAAAACCGGCTGGCAGGTGCTGGCCTGTTGCCTGATGGCCAATCATTTTCATCTGGTGGTTGAGACGCCGCAGGCCAACCTGGTCGCCGGGATGAAATGGTTTCTGGGCACCTACACCAGCCGCTTCAACCGGCGGCACAAGCTCTTCGGCCATCTCTTCAGCGGTCGTTACAAGTCGCTGATCGTGGACGGCAGCGGCAACGGGTATTTGCGGACGGTGTGCGATTACGTGCATTTGAATCCGGCACGGGCCCGGCTTTTGAAACCGGAGCGGCGGTTGCGGGAGTATCGGTGGAGCAGTTGGCCGGAGTATTTGAAGGCGCCCGGAAAACGGTGGCCGTGGCTGCGGGTGGAGCGGTTGCTGGGAGAACATCGCATTCCCCAGGACAGCGCGGCGGGCCGAAGGCAATTGGAGGAGGCGTTGGAAAGCCGCCGGGCGGCCGAAGATGGCAACGACTACAAACCCATCCGGCGCGGGTGGTTTTTCGGGGCCAAAACGCTCCAGGAGGAATTGTTGGCGGCGGTGGCCGGGCAGGCGGGCGGTTGGCATTATGGCGAGGAGTTGCGGGAAGCCGACGAAGCCAAAGCCGAGCGGATCGTGGGGGAGGAGTTGAAACGGCGTCAGTGGGAGGAGAAAGCGCTTGGCGTCCGGCGCAAGGGGGATCCCGCCAAAGTGGCCATCGCGCGCCGGCTGCGGGAGGAGACGACGGTGTCATTGAAATGGATTGCCCGGCGGTTGCAGATGGGCACGCGCGGGCATTTACAACATTTGCTGTATTGGCAGAATCGGAAGAAGCCACATCGGACCAAGCCAAAAGGCAAAACGTGATATGACAATACTTTTGACCGACCCCTTTACGACCAACATAACCGCAGTGATTGGTACGAATGAAGGTTGGCACGAAGTCTGGGTTGGTTTGCGAGGGCGTCTGGCCACCTCGCAGCAGACATGGACCGGCACACGCATAAAACTAGACCGCACGCCGCCCTTGTTGGTTCTTACCAATTTAGCCACCGGCACCGTGTCGCAACCCATGATTCAACTCCAAGGTTATAGCGCTGAGTCGTTGATGGCTATTACCTACGACATAACCAATGCCGCTGGGTTGATTACAAACGATCTCGTTGTGGTTCTTGACAGGTATTACGATACGAACGTATGCGAGTTTACTACAAATGTGTTTCAAGCCTTTGATATCCGTCTAACAAATGGGTTGAACATAATTACGCTGCGAGCCACGGACTTAGCTGGCAACGTTACAACGACGAACTTTTCCTTCACGCTTGATTATTCCAGCGACACGAATGCGCCGGTCGTTGCCATCTACTGGCCAGAAGACGGGGCGCACATTTGCGGAAGCAATTTCACGTGGCGCGGCTGGGTTGATGACTTACAGGTGGACCCCATTCTTTGGACCACGGAACGCAGAATTTAAGTTAGCTTTCCGGGCTCTGTTGGGACTTGTTTGGGTTGGTTGTTTTGCTCTGCGTTCACACTGACTACACCCTCCGAGGCTGCGGCGTCCAGCCCGGAGTGAACCCCTTCGACCCGTCAGGGTCGAAGGGGTGGGCTGAAGGGATGGACACTCGGCTGCTACTCACCGCCTATCGCCACCGCCAGGCCGCGGGCTTGGCCCATACGACTCGGGCGAATGATACGACGCTGGGCGTCGCATAACCCAAGGCTTGGTGCGGGCGGAGGGCTGTAATCGCCAAACCACCGTGCCAATCCCCGGTGCGCCGTCAACCCGTCGGCATAGTCCTGCAGGTAGATGTCCTCCTGCTTGACGCTGCGCCAGAGCCGCTCGATGAACCGGTTGTCGATCCAGCGTCCACGACCATCCATGCTGACATCCACCCAGCCGCCTCTACGGCCTCCAAGAACGCCTCGCTGGTGAATTGACTCCCTTGGTCGGTGTTGGAGATCAACGGTTGCCTTCCGGTCGCCAACCCGGCGGTCCACGCCCGGATGCAGAACTCGCTGTCCAGCGTGTTGGACAGTTCCCACGCCACCACATACCGACTCCACCAGTCCATCAGTGCCACCAGATACAGGAAGCCACTGGCCATCGGCACATAGGTGATGTCGCTGCACCACACCTGGTCCGGACCGCTGATTTCCAGCCCCTCAAGAGGTAAGGGTAGATCCGATGCCCTTCGCCGGGCTGGCTCAAACAACGCTTCGGATAGATCGCCTCCACCCCATCAGCGCAACAGCCGCTGCACCCGCTGCAGTTTACTAACCCTTCCCGTTGCAACAGTGCCGTCAGCCGCCGACTCCCATACACCGGGCGTTCCAAGTGCAACTCGTCCAGCCGTCGCATCAGCGCCAGGTTCTCCGCACTCTCCGGCACCGGCTCGTAGTAGAAGCCGCTGCGGGAGAGGCCCACCAGCTCGCACTGCCGTCGGATGCTCAGTTCGGGACATGGCGTGATGAATTCCTGCCGGGCCGTGACAGACCCAACTGCCTGCACTTTTTTTTAAGCCAATCCACCTCCACGGTCAGTTGGCCGATCTTCTCGTGCAACTGGGCCACCAACTCCTGGCTGTCTTGATTGCCTGTTCGTGGGTGAAATGGACCCCAGTTTTTAGACCACTGGTATGGGTGGATTTTTTGGTGTCTGCTCCTGACCGGCTCGATGAACGAGCCGGTTAAAAAGAAAGGAAAGGACAGACAACAAAATGAGAGCGAAACGACGACGGTTGGAAGCGGGCTTCAAGGCCAAGGTGGGGCTGGAAGCGTTGAAGGGGATCAAGACGGTGGCGCAGATTGCCCGGGAGTATCAGGTGCATCCCAATCAGGTCAGCCAGTGGAAGGGCGAGGTGAGTCAGCGGCTGCCCGAGGTGTTCGAGACGGGGCCGACGGTGCAAATCCAGGAGGTGAGGGAGATCGAACGGCTGGAGCGCAAAAGGTGGGCGGACGATGGAGTTGGACTGGCTCAAAAAAAGTCCAGACAACTGGGCTTGTGAAGGAGCGCGCGGAACTGGTGGAGGCCCTTCCGGCGGGACTGTCGCTGCGGGCGCAGTGCGTGCTGGGCATCTCGCGGGGGGCGTATTACTACGAGCCGCGGCCCGAAAGCGCGGAGAACCACAAACTCCTGCGCCGGCTGGACGAACTGCACCTGGAGCGTCGGTCTCGGGAGTTGGCGGCTGGCGGCGCTGTTGCGGCGTGAGGCTGGGCGGTCAATCGCAAGCGGGTGCAACGCCTGATGGCGCTGATGAGCATCGGGCGATCTACCCGCAAAGGAACACCAGCGACCGGGAGGCGGGGCACGAGATCTACCCGTATTTACTGCGTGGAAAGGAGATCACGGGCGGATCAACGTGGTGCGCCGACATCACCTACCTCCCCGATGCGCCACGGATTCATGTATCTGGTGGCGGTGATGGATGGTGGAAGCGGTATGTGCTGGCGTGGCGTTTGAGCAATACCTTGGAGGCGGCCTTCTGCGTGTGGAACGGCAGGCGGCGCTCAAGAATGGCACGCGAGCGCCGTTGATCGACAACACGGATCAAAGGATCGCAGTTCACCTCACTGGCGTAAATTGAGGCGGTGGAGGAAGGGGGCACATTGGTCAGCATGGACGGCCGGGGCCGGGAAGCTGGACAACGTGTTCGTGGAACGGCTGTGGCACTGCAGTCTCAGAGTATGAGGACATCTACCTGCGCGACTACGAGGACGGACTGGAGTTGGAGAACGGAATGTTCCACTGGTTTCGCCCATTACAACGACGAACGACCGCACCAGGCGCTGGGCTACGCGACGCCCCGGGAAGTGTATCGCTTCCCTGAATCGCATGGGGCCAGGCCGGCGAAGTGGGAGTTGAAATCAGACCGCCTGCGGCGGTAAGATGACGGTGCCTAAAGAAAACGGGAGAGAGGAGGGGCCGGCATGAAAGATCGCAGCTATCTTTCCAAAAGGGTTCTGTGCGCAGAGCAGACAACAACAAAAAACCAACGATGCAGACCCAAGGAATCACACCTTATTTTCTGCGGTCAGTGGTTTGAAGATGGGGTCCACCTCAGTTAGATGTGCCGGATGGAACCAATGAAGGCAATGAACATGCGGAGAAAACTTATGAAATCGGATTTGATGATTTGAAAGGCGGGATCTTCTTCACGAAGCGTCTCCATGAAGACCCATGCGACTGGAACGCGTTGTTCTACAATTGTGTTCATGCCGCGCGTGATGCGGCAAAGGCGAGCGGCGTTGACGCACCTCACGCCGCGTTTCCTCAGACGTTCGGCTGGGGACTCCGCGGCACAAACCCGTGTCAGCAGTATCCTCCATGATGCGCGTTCGCTTCTTACTCGGGTTGATAGGAGCCTTGGCCATCGTGCTACTTGTGATGTCAACCGCCACATGCCTGCTCGTACGGGGACCACGCATGCAAAAGCTCTCCGACTGCACGAATAACATAGTTAAAGCCCAGTTGAAGATTGCCACCTATCCAAACTATAATCTCGTTATCGCAATGCCGCGGAATCGAGATGATCAGTCGAGGTTTGCCGGGGAAGTCGTAATTAGGCAAGGAACGCAAACCCTCGCAATCGCAATCAGCTCTCAAGACATGACTGCCTGCAACTGCTTCGAACAGATGGACTGTTATCTGTTGACCTGGTCGCCAACAAATCGCACCAAGTTCAATCAGTTCGTAACCCGCGGGCTGGAATATGATGTAACAATTCAATTTTCAGACATGCCTCCAAGAGGAAGTTCGATATGGCTACGATCACTAGGAAGGGTTTGTCCCGGATTCTTATGAAAGCACCTCCAACGTTTCTTTTGCTGTGTTTTTTGGGGAGTCAGTTGCTCGGACAAATCAGCAAGGAAGCCCTACCTTCGTCGCAAAAACTCCCGGGATTGAATCCAGACAGTCAGGCTAACATCACCATCATTGTGAATGAGTTGTTCAGTGGCCGCCCTCCGGCGTACCCGCCTCTGGCTTACACCAACGTGCTTTCAAACACGAATCTGTTCGCACCTGTTGAGCAAGAGTTGCTAGCGGAGATTCCTCTGAAATACAAAAATGTCACGACCAACACAGGCCCATTGGGCACTGTCCTTGTCGCTTTGACCAATTCCGCAAAAGGGTGGGCCGCAACTTTTCAATACACCAATGCCGATGCACGCGAGGAGATCACCTTCGCGGGAATGAAAATCGCGAAATTCAGGACGAAAGCAGAGGATGGCTATGACGTGGACCTGAGCAGACGCGACGAGTTCACGCTCAATTTCCGCCAAATTAAAGGCGGAGCTGTGCATGGCTTGTTCGTGAGCTTCTATGAAGGCCGTTGTGCATCATGGATGCGTTTTGAAAACGGAAAGGCGGTTGGGAAATGGCTGCTATGGGGCGAGGGGACAGGTGGACCCCATTCTTTGGACCACGGAACGCAGAATTTAAGTTAGCTTTCCGGGCTCTGTTGGGACTTGTTTGGGTTGGTTGTTTTGCTCTGCGTTCACACTGACTACACCCTCCGAGGCTGCGGCGTCCAGCCCGGAGTGAACCCCTTCGACCCGTCGGTCGAAGGGGTGAGCGGAAGGGATGGACGCCGGCTTTTAGCCTCGCCTCTATCGCCACCGCCAGGCCGCGGGCTTGGCCTTACGGCTCCGGGCGAATGATACGAGCTCGCTGGGCGTCGCATAACCCAAGGCTTGGTGCGGGCGGAGGGTGTGTAATCGCCAAACCACCGTGCCAATCCCCGGTGCGCCGTCAACCCGTCGGCATAGTCCTGCAGGTAGATGTCCTCCTGCTTGACGCTGCGCCAGAGCCGCTCGATGAACCGGTTGTCGATCCAGCGTCCGCGATATCCATGCTGACATCCCACCCCAGCCGCCTCTACGGCCTCCAGAACGCCTCGCTGGTGAATTGACTCCCTTGGTCGGTGTTGGAGATCAACGGTTGCCTTCCGGTCGCCAACCCGGCGGTCCACGCCCGGATGCAGAACTCGCTGTCCAGCGTGTTGGACAGTTCCACGCCACCACATACCGACTCCACCAGTCCATCAGTGCCACCAGATACAGAAGCCACTGGCCATCGGCACATAGGTGATGTCGCTGCACCACACCTGGTCCGGACCGCTGATTTCCAGCCTCCAAGAGGTAGGGGTAGATCCGATGCCCTTCGCCGGGCTGGCTCAACAACGCTTCGGATAAGATCGCCTCCACCCCCATCAAGCGCAACAGCCGCTGCACCCACGCCTTGCGGTTTTACCCCCAACCCTTCCCGTTGCAACAGTGCCGTCAGCCGCCGACTCCCATACACCGGGCGTTCCAAGTGCAACTCGTCCAGCCGTCGCATCAGCGCCAGGTTCTCCGCACTCTCCGGCGCCCGGCTCGTAGTAGAAGCCGCTGCGGGGAGAGGCCTGGCTCACACTGCCGTCGGATGCTCAGTTCGGGACATGGCGTGATGAATTCCTGCCGGGCCGTGACAGACCCAACTGCCTGCACTTTTTTTTAAGCCAATCCACCTCCACGGTCAGTTGGCCGATCTTCTCGTGCAACTGGGCCACCAACTCCTGGCTGTCTTGATTGCCTGTTCGTGGGGACTCGAACAGCTCCGGCAAGTGCTCCCGGATCACTCCCTTCCATTGGGTCACTTGCACCGGATGCACCTGGTATTCTCGGGCAATCTGCCCGACCGTCTTGACGCCCATCAACGCTTCCAGTCCCACCTTGGCTTTGAAGGCGCCCGTGTATCGTTTCCGTTTGGTTTTGCTCATAGTCCTACTGGCTTCTCATGCCCAGCAGAACTCGAAAAGTCTAACTTAGCTCGTGGTCCGAATTTCGGGGTCCACTTCTGGGAATAGACTGTTCCTCCACGCGGAATTCAAGGAGCCTTACGATTATTTCAAGCACGCGAGAGAAAATCGGGAATAATCTCAATGGAAATCTCTCTCGAAGCAGGGCTCAAAGCAGAAGCAGGGGTCAACCATAGTCTTGACCGTTTTTGGTCGGCTTGAGATTTTGAAGGACGTACCACGCCAGTTGAGAGTGGAGTTTCCCGGGGACATCTGCCACGTCATGACTCGTGGGGATCGGCGCGAGAACATTTTCCGGGATGATGTGGATCGGCAGGACTTCCTCAAGACGTTGGCCGAAACGTGCCAGAAGACGGGTTTCCAGGTGCATGCCTATTGTTTGATGGGCAATCACTTTCATCTGGTGGTGGAAACGCCCGAGGCCAACTTGGTGGCGGGCATGCGCTGGCTGCCGAGCACCTACACCATCCGGCTCAACCACCGGCACAAGCTGTGCGGACGTATGTTCAGCGGACGCTACAAGGCGTTGCTCGTCGAGGGTGGTAATTGAACCATTCTGGCGTTACGCCGTTTGCGGAGGACCAGGCGTCGCCGCAGCCAACGCGTGTTCCGGCAACTTAACGCCTCGTCCGGTACGCTTGAATGGGTTCCGCCCCCAGCGTGCCTTGTAGCGTTTCCAAGTATGGCGGTGATTCGACTTCTTCCAGAATACTCCGTGCGCGTCGCAGACGATCAGGAATCCCCAGGCTCAACGCCTTGTCCGCGTGGCTGGCGCGCTTCGTGAAGCGGTCCAGATAATCCACATGTCGCCGCCACAGCCTCCGGTCAATCTCCTGTTTCGCGCGCAGCCGCGCCGCGTACCAGTCGCTGGCGAGCAGTGAATCGCGTGTGAACAGGCGGCGGACTTCCGGGTGGTTCAGTTGCCTGCCTTCCCAATTATCGTCCCGCATCAGGTGCAGCAAGGCCCGCAACGGCGGACACGCCTGCGCCACGCTGCCATCGTCAAAATACAACTGGGCCACCCGCTTCTGCGTAGCGACGATGTTCGCCATTCCGTCCACGAACACCTCGAGGTCCTGCAACTCCGGCCGCAGCATCTCCTCGGTGAACACCGCGTGCGGATGATTGAAGACGCGGCCAAAGAAGGCGCGCACGAAGCGCGCATTGATCCGGTATCCCAGCCGCCCCGCCAGCACCTTGTGGCCGCGATGCGCAAAGTCCTCGCAACGGTCCAGGTACTTCTCCCGGATCAAAAAGGCCGGGTCGCGTTCGGCCGCTGACATGCGACACCAGACTTCCGGCACGAGCAGGCTGACATCGTGATCCACGCGCACCTTCGGTCCCACCCACCCGGAAGCCGTAACGAAACCGTGATGCCCCGTGAGCAGCCATGCGACAAGTGCGTTGTTGAGATCAATGATCGGCGGCAACGCGTTGAACGGCCCCTTGGTGAGGGCACCTTCCGAACCCGCGCCCGTGGTGGACGGCGATTTGCCGGTCATGCTGCAGATAAACTCCATGAACAGTTCCGGCAGCTCAAAGTAATGAATCGGGTTGAACACCGCCAGCGAGCGGATGCCCTGGTCGGGCGGATTGTTCCGGCGTCCCGGCAAGACGGCTGTCACCGCTATGGGCAACGGCTCGCCCTGGGGAGCGCGCCGGCGCAGGCGCGCCGTCACCTCGGCCAGATAGGTTTCGCGCGGATGCACCAGGTCGGGACGCTTTTGCAGGTAACGCGGGTTCTTGCTGGGCTTGCCGTTCACGATTCGCGGGTGCGCACTGGAGACGAAGAACCCCGGCCGGCCCGCTTCCGCCACCTCGCGGATGAGCTGCTGCATGGGGGGCGTGAACTGATAAAAGCCAATGGCATCCTCCAGGAGTTCGCGGGCCCGCGGAGGCGTGAGCGGTTCGTAATTGGAGAAGAAATTGTCGGACTGGACATAGTCCGCTTCGGTTTGTTTGTCGTAACCGCGGTGAATGGCATCGTCCGGCCGTTGGAACAGGCGCTGTTCGCAGTTTTGCACGAACTTCTTCGCGTGGCCGTCATCCTCCTCGCGCCGATGCTTGAGCCTCTGGGCCGGCACCACCACCGAGGCCGTGATGTCGTCTTCAAATTGGATCTTTACCGCGGGCTGGAAATCCTTGCGCAAACCGAAGGTGCGCCACGCGCCATCGGCGTCGAAGCCCAGACGCATGTAGGTGGTGATCAGCTTGCGGTTGTCACATTTCAACTCATTGCCGGGCGTGCCGTTGATGATGTCCACGCTGAAATGATCGCGCCAGTGCTCGCCCCATTCCGGCCGGTAATAGCGCTTCACCACGAACACCAGTTCCTTGAGATATTGCGGAATGCTCTCGAGCCAGGCGTTGAATTCCAACCGGTAATCGTGTTCGTCGGGCGTGAGCAGCTTGATGACCGAACCGAGCGAACGCTCCGCGCTGAGAATGGGCCGGACGTCGCCGCGCGTCGGGTCCTGGAAGCGGTTGCCATAATCGCGGTTGATCAGTTCCGCCACGCGATCGAAATCCTGCTTGAAATCCGCCACAAACACGGGGCCGGTGAGCACGGAATCCGTGATGGGTTTGGAGATTTCGGATTTCCCACCGCCCGAGACCGTGCAGGGTTTGTGGCAAAGTGCGCCTTCCGCCGTCACCCCCACCAACCGCCAGGAGCGGTCCGCCGCCGGTTTCACCATGCGGACGTTGTAGCCGGAAGGCCGCACGTAGATGCGCTCGGGCAGCAGTTTCAGGCTGCACTCCTTCTCTCCGCGCGACCATGACACGTGTTGTTTGTGCAGATCGAATTTTGCGTCCTCCGGCACATAGAAAATGTCCGGGTATTGCCGGTCCACCGCGTAACCTTCGGGCCGGGGGGTCATGAGTTCGGAAAACAGCGCGGTCATTTCCGCATACGTGTGACCCTTGCGTTTCACGTGAACGTCGCCACTGAACTCTTCGCCCAAGTCGTAACTGGGAAACACCAGCGCGCCGCCCGCGTGTTCCTCTTCGCACAAGCCGAACAAATTCGCCGCGTAACTGATCTGGGTTTTGACCTCCTTCTTGCAGTAGCCGAAGTAGTTGTCCGCGATCAGCGTGACAATCACGCCGTTCTCGTCGCGGCACGTGAGTTTGAACGCCTCGCCGTCATTGTAAAGTTCGCCCACCTCCCGCCAGCACATGCCGTCCTGACGCTGGCGTTCCGTGGCCTTGTCCCAAGCCGGCAATCCGACGGCCTGTTTCGTCACCTTGGTCAGATGCGGCGCGAGGATGACACAGCCGGTGTGGCCGGTCCAATGCTCCACGTCCAGCGCGGCGTCATTCTCCGGCAGGTTCGGATCGCCGCCGTTGCCGAAGATGCTCTCCACGAAATCGAGGTTGCTCACCAGGCTGCCCGGCGCAAAGAAACGCACCTCCATCCGCTTCTCGGTCGTGAACCCCGGCACCGCCGGACAAACGAGCGGACGCAGCAAAAGCGAAACCCAGCACTCCGCCGGACGCAATTGCGTCGCCGTGAAAGGCAGGCGCAATAAATCAGACGGCGGATGCAGCGCCAGGTTCAGCATCCGACCAAACACCAACTTGGGCACCGCGCGCTTATCCGCGGGAATCGGCAACCCCTCCTCCGCCACGTGAAAGATGCCCGCTGTCGTGCGGCGGTCACTCTTGGGGTTGTGCAACACGCCTTGCTTGACCCGGTAGGAATTGATGATCTCCGATTCAAACTCGTCACGATCCACCGGCAGCGACAGCACGCGCGCCATGCCCGGACGATCCAACACCAGCGTGCGTGCCGGCAGCCTCGTCACTGGCGCATCCTCCAGGTAGTCGTAGATGAACGACTGGATTCGCTGATCCGCGGGACAAAGGTAATTCGTGAGCAAACGCTCCTTCTCGCGATACTGCGGGATGAGTGAGGAAAAGACGTCGCTGAACTCCGGAAACGTCCCCTGCATCACCGGCGGGAAACCCAGCAGCGCCAGTTTGACATTGATGCAGGCAACCAGATTGTCGGACGGCGGAGCGGCAGTCATATTGTCGTGTTCAACTTTCAAAATTGAACGCGAAGTATGGGATTTGCACCGCCGCCGAATCAAGCCAATGCGCGGCGTGGGCGTAATGCCTCAGTCTTGCCCAGCGGTAGCGCAACACCTGAGGTTGTCCGCGCAAGGGATTTTTTTAAGATTGAGCGGTGGCATAAGGACTTTTGCGATGGGCCAATTGTTTGAGATAGCGCGCCTCGTCATAGGGCGTGCGCTCGTTCCAGCATTTCCACAGGACGCGAATCCACTTGAAGGCCAGCGCCCGCAGGATCACCTGCCGCGATTTGCCTTTGGCCTGCATGCCCTCATAGTACGTCTTGGCCCAGGCCGAATAGATCACCGTCTGGCCCGCCCACTCGACGAAGGTTTGCCGCAGAAACCACGGCGCCAGCCAGCGCCAGTGGGTCCAGAGCCGCTCGCCGCTTTTTTCCCGCACCGGAGCCACGCCCGAGAGTTTTTGCAGGGCGGCCGGCTCGGGATAGAGGCTGCGCGCCGTGCCGAAGGCCGCACACAGCCGCGGGGCCAGTTGCGCGCCCGCCCCGGGCAGATCGCGAAACAGCGCCGCTTCGGGATGCTCCGCAAAGACCCGCCGGATTTGTTCATCGAAGCGGGCGACGTGTTTGCGAAAAGCTTTCAACTGGTCGAGCAGCAAATGCAGTTGGAGCCGGGCGACGCTCAACTGGGTTTGATCGGTCGAAAGGGCCCGCGCGGCGGCGATGCCTTCGAGCCGTTGCTCCACCAGTTCGGGCCGGCGCACGTTGTGGGTGCAGTAGAAGGATTTGATCGTGGCGGGCCGGGCGCTTTTGAGGGCGAACAGATCGGGCCAGCGTTGGAGGAACTCAACGGCCAGTCCGCTGTTGAGGTTGTCCACCAGCTCAAGGGCCTGCGGGTAATAGCTTTTGAGCAGGCTGGTCAACTGGTTGAGCACCTGGGTGCGCCGGTCCACCGCGTCGCGGCGGGCCTGCACCAGCGCGTTGAGGTGAGCGGTCTGTTCATCCTGCGGCTCCAAAGGACGCAGTTTGGCGGCATGGTCGCGCACCAGTTCGAGGAGCAGGCGGGCGTCGGGCAGGTCGTCCTTGGCGCCGGAGGGCGTGAAGGCGGTGCGATAGCGGGCGCTGGTGACAGGGTTGACGGGATAGATTTCCAGCCAAGGATATTGCAAGAGGGCGGGCAGGGCGGCGCCGCCTTTGCCTTCGAGGGCCAGGCGCACGGGCCGGCCGCCGTAGCGTTGAGCCAGTTGGCCGAGCCAGGTGTGGAGGGCTTCGGGCGTGTGTTCAACGTTGCCTTCTTCGACGCGGCCGGCGCGCTCTTGCAAGGCGAAGGCGTGGTTGCGATGGCCCCAGTCCAGGCCGATCCAGGCGGCGGGGGCAGCGGGCTCCGGCGGGGGCGTTGGGTGGTTTTGAGGGTTGGCGTTGGGGTCCATGTTTGGTTACTGTGGTTTTGGAACCGGGGCGCAGTCTGTATAGTGCGAGACGTCGAGCGTCGGCACCTGAGTATGCGTATCCGGTTTCCGGTTTCGGCTCCGGGCGAAAGATTGCGCTATGCTCGTCGAGCGAGCGGATTTCCATGTTCGTATCGGAGCCGAACCGAAATTAGGCAAAGGAG
>JAHCLO010000030.1 GCA_026125285.1 Verrucomicrobiia bacterium
TATACTATTGACCGACCCCTTCACGGCCGGCGCGCTGCCGTGGACGGAACTTCGCCCGCCTCGTGCTCCGCGAAACGCCGCTTCAGGTCGTGGGTGAACCCGGTGTAGAAGTTCCCGTCGCGCCGGCTCAACAGCACGTAAACGTAACAGAACTTGCTCATTGCTCGTCATTCTATCTCACAGGGCCACGCCGCATCGTACGCATAGCCCTTGGTTTCGCCGGAAAGGAGCGTGCCGCCCGAGTTGGTCGCCCGCGCGATGGTCAACTGGCCGATGGGATCGTAACTGAACGTCAGATGGCTGTTGTCCGCGCGTGTGTGTTTGGTGCGCTGATTCCCGGCGTTGAGGACGTATTCGTGCTTGTTGAGCGTGGTGTGGCTGGAGTTGTTCAGCTTGGTAAACAGCAGCCGGGCCGTGTTGTCGTAATGATTGGTGATGTAGCTGGTGTTGGGCAGAGAGATTCTGGATACCAGATGCTGGATGCCGGATGGAAAAGTGTAGGCGAAGCTGCCGGCGGGCGAGGTGACGTTGGTCAGGCGTTTGGCATAATCGTACCAGAAGCCGTTGGTCCACACGCCGGCGGGCTGCTGCAACGCCAGCCCCGTCCGCATCTGGTAGGTGTTCACCCCGTGAGATAATGGATGGAAAGGAGCAACACCTGGCAAGGCATTGTATCTGATGCTGGCTTGAGCGTTGTCCTGCTCGGAATATCTCATGGGGTAAAGCTGTTGGTCACGGTATCGCTGCTGAACGGGCCGTCTTCGGTCCAGAGCTGCCCGCCAGCGGTGTAAGCATACTTGGTCGTGCCCACCGCGTCCACCATGTTGGGCGTCAGCCAAAACAGCGCGATGCTATTAATGCCTTCGACGGTTTTCAACGTCGCCTGAAGCGATCGAATATGGTCATACTCTTTGAAGAGTGACATTTCCGTAGTGCTGTTGTACTGGCGAATACTGGCTAAAGCTGCTTCGATTTGTCCTTTGCGGGTGCAAGATGCGAAGGCCAGACAACACATGACGGCAAGGACGTAGCAAACACACAGCAACCTCCATTGCCTGTAGCCTGCAATTCTTGTAGTCATTTCCTTCAGTGAGAAAGGAACTTGTCAATCGGCGCCGCTGAGGGCCTCCGCTCCTTGCTGTCTGCCAGTCGTACTTTGACAGCGATCAGCTTGTTGGATTCAAATTGAAGCCACAAATCCCAGTTGCGTGCCCCTATCTCCATGGGCGATTGAATAACCCAGTTCGTTTCGGAAACCTTGCGAAGTTTCAGAGAAAAGAAGTCCACGTGCGTGAAGTTAGTCTCAACGTCTGCGGCTGTCATACCAACGGCGAGGTGGTCGTATAAACTGATCACCTGTCGGCGACTTTCTTCATCTCGAAACGGAATACCGAATAGGAGGAAATATAGCAGAATTGCGATGCACGCGATCAAACCAGAAACACCGACGAGGTGCCAGCGCGTTTTCATTTGACAGGACACTTCTTGCACGCGTTCTCACAGGACTCGAAACTGTAGGAGTGAATGATGCCGTAAATATTCGCCCGAATATCGTCCAACGCGTCCCTCCAATCACCACCGCCACCAGTAACAATCTCATGCCAGACGCCACCCAAGAAAGTCAGATTAGGGGATAAGCCAAGTGTACAACGATTATGAAAACAGGCTGCGTAGCAATGCTGCTGCTTGTCATCGTCCGGAAATGTCGCCCGAGCACGCGACATTGCCACAAACTTACACGTCGCCTGCCAGGCGGCTTCGACCAAAATGGCCACCAAAATAGGGAGGGCAGCACGACCATCCGAATCCACCAGACTCGTCGGCACATTGTGGACAAACACGTATAGATTTGGCTGATGGCTGCCTCTTACCTTCCAATTGCCTCTCCGGAGCAACTCAAACCCAAGTTCTCCCAACGGGTCTCTGTTTAGCCACCGCTGCAGGTTGGGCGCGTACCAGCGGTAGCCGTAGCAGTACAGCCCGCTGGCGGCGTGAGATTCCTTGCTCGAAAAACGATACACATTCGCTCCTGCCAAACTCCCACTTGGACTGGTGGCCAAATTCCCATACGCATCGTACTTATAGCTCGCCGCCAGCGTTTGGCTGCTGTTCACCAGATACGTCACGTTCCCACCGCCATCGGCATGGTAGTAATTGTGCGTGCTCCAGTTCCCCGTCTGGAAGGTGTAACCGTGCGAGCGGCCCAACAATCCGCCGATGCCGCCGGCGCCCTCAAGAGTTCCACTCAAGTCACTGCCCCGCGTGTAACCCACCGTGGGCGTGTTGTTCCCGGCGCGTTCCTGGATCACCCGCATCCCGTCATACACATACCGCGTCTCGGACACCCACTCCCAATTGCTCCCAAAGCCCGAAGCCTGATACTCCACCCGCTGGCGCAACCGCCCTCGTCCGTCATAGACAAAATCCGTCCGCCAGTCTTCCGAGGAGGTCACACTGCCCTCGCCGTCGTAGCCTCCGCCGTAGTAATACCAATTGACCAGTTGGTTCTCATCGTCGTAGCTGTAACCATAATACGCGTCGTTGTACGTCACGTTGCCGTTGTCGTCGTAAAGCTGCGTGCCCACTGGCGTGGCGTTGGTCAACTGGTTCTTTACGTCCACGTTGAACGTGTGCGTCGAGCCGCTGCTGTTGTTCGTGCGGCGATTCAAATTCCAGGCGGCGTCGTAAAAATAGCCTTTGGTTTCGCCGGAAAGGAGCGAGCCGCCGGAATTGGTGGCTCGCGCAATCGTCAACTGGCCGATGGGATCGTAGCTGAACGTCAGGTGACTGTCGTCCGTGCGCGTGTGTTTGGTGCGCTGATGCCCGGTGTTGTAGAGGTATTCGTGTTTGTTGAGCGTGGTGTGGCTGGAATTGTTGAGCTTGGTGAAAAGCAGCCGCGCCACGTTGTCGTAGTGGTTGGTGATGTAGCTGGTGTTGGGGAGGGTAAGGCGTGAGGCGTGATGCGTGACTCCGGCAAAGAGGTAATCAAAGGAGCCGGCGGGTGAGGTCACGTTGGTGAGGCGCCTGGCGTAATCGTGCCAGAAACCGTTGGTCCACGTGCCTGTGGGTTGCTGCAACGCCAGCCCCGTGCGCATCCGGTATGTGTAGGTGTTCGTCAAGGTCTCATTGCTCCACGGGCCGTCTTCGGTCCAGAGCTGCCCGCCAGCGGTGTAAGCATACTTGGTCGTCCCCGCCGCGTCCACCATGTTGGTGACGCGGTTGAGCGGGTCGTACGCGAACCGTACGTCCGGGCTGGACGGATAATTGACGTTCGTCAGGTTGCCCACCGGATCGTAGCTGTAAATCGTGTTGCCCTTGGCCTTGCTCCAGCGGTTGGTCAGCCGGCTGTTGGGATCGTAGGTGTAACGCAGGATTTCCACGCCGGCCTGATCCAGGAAACCCACCAGCCCCTCCTGCCACGGAACACGAACAGTCATTCCTGCTTGAGCATCCGGGCAGAATGTTGATTCCCGCCATAGGTCAGACACTGGGTTCAAGAAAGTCCCAGCACCACGCTCAATCAACCATGACAAAGCAAGCAGAGGCATTGGGAACGCGCCTCTTATCCAATGTAGCGTTCCGAATGTCAAGAATGAGTTATTCACAATCTTCGCCTGCAGGGCTGAGACATACGAACGTCGCGTGGTGATTTCCCGCTACCCAGCCGATGAGGAAAGGAAGCGACGCTCTGGCCTCGCGCATTATTTCTCGCAGGCGCCAGTCTTGGGGGCCAATTCAGCTTCTTGCACCTTGGCTTTTGGGGAGCGCACGCGCCCTCGCGTGCGGCGGTTGACCCCTCGTCAACCGTTCGAGCGCGCCTCCGCGCTCGATTCAACGCGCGGTGGCGCGCGTCGTCCCGGCGGCGAGGCGCAGCCGGGTCACACGCGAGGGCGCGTGCGCTCCCCATTGCGAAAAAGAGGTATGCACGCCAGCCTTGGATTCACCCGCCTCATTCCTTGTCAAACATGGTTCGGTCTCGTATCGTGTCGGCATGTTCAAGCTTCGTTTCGTCGGTTGGGTGATGCTCTTTTGCAGTGCCGCCGCGGCGTGGGGCGACACCCTGTTCCTGAAGGAACAGGCCGCCATCACGGGCCGGATTCTCTCCGAAAAGCGCGACTCCGTGGCCGTGGACGTCGGATATACCGTCTTGGTGGTGCCGCGTGATCGGATCACCAAGGTTTTGCGCAGCGAAGAGGAGGCTTTGCTGGCCAACCCCAATCAGGGCAGCAATGAGGCGGCGTCCCCTTCGGCGACGGTTTCCGAAGGCGCCGCAGCCGGGGCGTTGAGGTCCGGCCTTTATCACGCCGGCACTCGCCGGTTGCCCGAACGCACCGTGCGGGACCTGGTGAATCAACTGGGCGAAGCTGTGGTGCAGGTGCGCACGCCGGGCTCCCTGGGCTCGGGCTTCTTCATCAATGAGGAGGGTTTCCTGATCACCAACTTCCACGTGATCGAAGGCGAATCGCAGATTTCCATCGAGGTTTATCACCAGCGGAATGGGCAGCTCGAGCGCCAGAGCTATAAGCAAGTGCGGATAGTGGCGATGAACAAGTTCAACGATCTGGCGTTGCTGAAGATTGACGACCAGGACGCCCCCCGTTTCAAGTTTGTGCCATTTGGCAGCGCCGATGGCCTGGCAGTGGGCGAACGGGTCTTTGCCATCGGCAGTCCGCTGGGACTGGAGCGAACGGTCACGGAGGGTATTCTCAGCACGCGGACGCGGCAGATTGCCGGCTCGCTGTATCTGCAAACCACCACCCAGATCAATCCCGGCAACAGTGGCGGTCCATTGTTCAATCTGAGCGGCGAGGTAGTGGGGGTGACCAACATGAAGATCACCGCCGGCGAAGGGTTGGGTTTTGCCATTCCGGTGGAATCGGTGAGGTACTTCCTGGACCATCGCGATGCCTTCGCTTACTCGAACGAGAATCCCAGCAACCCCTACCGTTATCTCGAACCCCCCAGCCGCACGCGGCATTCAGCCCGCGAGCAGTGAATCCGCACACAGGCAAATCTCTCCGGGTTCGTGGAATCATTCGTGCTTTGAGTTCGCTGCCATGATCGCAAAATCGTCTTCCTGCTGGAGTAGCTGTTTCGCCCGGCTTATCCGCCTTGCCAGTCTGGCGTTGGGGATCGGCCCGCTGGCCAGTCCGGCAGCAGTGCCACCCGCCGAACAGTTGTTACCGGCGGACGCGCTGCTGGTTTTCTCGGCGCCGGATTTCGCGAAGCTGCGGGCCGTTTACGATCGGCTTCCTCAAGTCCGCATGTGGAATGACCCCGCGATGAAACCGTTCCGCGACAAATTCACGGCCAGGTTGAGCGAGGAGTTCATCGTGCCGCTGGAGCGTGACCTGGGGGTGAAACTGGCGGATTTCAGCGCGCTGCTCCAGGGACAATTGACCGTGGCCGTGACGGCCGAAGGCTGGCCGGGCCAGCCGGACGCCGCGCCGGCATTCCTGTTGTTGCTGGACACGCAAGACCAACACGAACAACTCAAAGAACAACTTGCCGCCCTGCGCAAGAAGTGGGTGGACGACGGCAAACCAATCAAGACCGAGAAGCTCCGCAACGTGGAATTCGCCATCGTGCCGTTGACCACCAACGATGCACCGAGCACCCTTGCGCAGTTTTTTCCACAACACCAGGAAGTTCAAGAATTGGGCCGTGAGCCGTCCAATTTCTCTTTGGGCGGAAGTGAACTCGTCATCGGACAGTTCGAGTCGCTGCTCCTCGTGGGCAGTTCGCTCCCGGCCATGGAAAAAGTGGTTGCGCGGCTCACCGGTGGCGCCTTGCCGCCGCTGGCGGAGGAAGCGGCGTTTGCCGCCAGCCGCCTGGCGATGTTTCGCGGGGTGCCCCTGTACGGCTGGTTCAATGGCAGGCTATTGTTCGATGCCATGGCCCGCCTGCCGGTGGAGTCGCCCAATCCCCAGGCGCCAAGCGCGATCCCAGTGTTGACCTTTCGCCGGCTGCTGACGGGGAGCGGGCTGGCTGGCGTCAGGTCCGCGGCGTTCGCCGTGCGGGAATCGCCAGCGGGTATTGTCGTCGAAACATTCCTCGGGGCACCCGAGTCCTCCCGCCAGGGTCTGTTGAAGATTTTCGCCACCGAAGCCAAGGACGCCAGCCCGCCGGCGTTTGTCCCGGCGGACGTGGTGAAGTTCGAGCGGTATCGCATTGACGGCCAAAAGGCGGTCGCGGTGCTGGAAAACATGTTGAGCGAGTTATCGCTGTTCAACACTTGGGATTTTCTGCTCACCAGCGGCAACGAGGCGGCCCAATTGAGTGATCCCAATTACGATCTGCGCAATGATCTCATGGCCAACCTGGGCGACGACTTCATCGTTTATGAGAAAGCGCCGCGCGGCAGTTCCCTCGCGGAACTGAGTTCGCCGCCATCCCTGGTGCTGATCGGTTCGCCCAACGCGGAACGCTTGCTGGCCGGACTGAAGGGAGTGCTGGTGATCTTCTCGCCGGATGCCACCGCGCCGAAGGAACGCGAGTTCCTGGGCCGCAAGATTCTCAGCCTCAGTCTGCCACCCATGCCCTGGGGGAACACCACGGCGCAAACCCGCACTCTGCATTACGCGGCCAGCGGCGGTTACGTGGCGTTCACCACGCAGGCGGCCATGCTGGAGGAGTTCCTGCGCAGCAACGAAGGCCAGCCGCGGGCACTCCGCGAAACACCCGGGTTGATTGAAGCGGCGCAACCGGCCGGCGGTTTGAGCACCGGCTGGTTCGGCTTTGAGAATTTGCGGGAAACCATGCGGCTCAATTTCGAGATGTATCAAAAAGGAATGACCGCCCCGGCGACCGCGTCTTCCGGGCTTAATCCGTTTACCAGCGCCATTCCCATTGCCGGCCCGGAACGCAGTCTCAAGGAGTGGATGGATTTCTCGCTGCTGCCCTCCTTCGACAGCGTGAACAAGTACTTCCACTTCACCGTCCGCGCCGGCAGCGCAAACGTGGACGGCATTGCGCTGCGCTGGTTCTATCCCACGCCGCCGCCGTCGGGAAACTGAAGGGCGTTACCGCAGCCTCGGAGCGCGGACAGCCTTGTCCGCGAGTTCTCTTGCCATCGGTTCGCGCGCACTCAGCGGTTCGCGCTCCGCGATCAGATTCATGCAAGGGCTGGAAATCAACTTGGTGGAGCTCCTCGAGACGCCGAATCAGTTTGTCCGATGCATTCGCGCAGGGGTCTGCCCGCCATGCGTTCAGCGCCGCTGGTGGGGTCGGACTGATGTCGCGACGCTGGCGGCGGACCTGGGAGCGCTCAGAATTTCGCAACCTCCGGTGCCAGTTCCCGAGTCCACTTGCGGCAGAGCCACAGTGGAACAAAGCCGAAGACTCCGAACGAACCATCAATCAGCCGCCACCAGAACGGAATGCCGCGCAGGGCGCCAAACACCAACGCGTAAGGAATGACCAGCACACACGCGATCATCCCGAATGTGAACAACCATTCGTTGCGCACCGGATCCCGCAGCGCGCCCGCGAACGCGATGGCAATTACGAAGTGGCCGAACGCCAGCCAGTCCGTCCCGTAAAACAACAGCGGGTGTTTCACGTTCACGTCCTGCAAGGCTTCGCGGGCCGTCAACAACCAGCGCCCCGGATCACTCGTCGCGTTGGCGCTGGTTTGTCCTTCGAGGCCGAACCACTTGGCCAAAAGATCGAGTTCCCAGTTGAGTGGGATCGCGGTTATGCCGCTTAACACGAGGCCGAGGATGAACAGCCAGGTCAACGCCCGGATGCGGCGGCGCAACAGATTTTCGCGTTTCATGTTCCAGCCTTGCGCTCAAGCAGCGACGCGGCGGCGCAAAGCTATTTTGCTGGCGCATTGGGGAAAACTTCGACAGCAGGCTTTGGCGCATTCGTGCGCGCCCGGTGACCATGTTTCCAGAAAGCGCCGACGCTCTTCGCTTGGGCAAGAATTTCGTCCCAGTGCTCGATATTGTAGAGACTAACTTTCGCCTGACGACGCACCTCGGCGTCCGCGTCGTCGAGCGCCCGATTCAAAGCTGGGAGGCATGCGCCGAGGTAAGTATCGCGAGACGGGGGGCTCATTTCCCTAACGTCGTAAAAAGCCGACATGATCTCGCAGCGGTGGGCTTGATTTGTGTCCGCGAGGGCGTTCGTCAGCGTTCGGACTGCCGGAACACCAATTTCACCAAGCGCGTAAATGGCGCGCAATGCTCTGTCCGGCTTCTGATTGTCTTTCATCATCGCTTCAAGTTCCGGGATTGCTGGAGCGGCATTGGTGTTGAGGATCACGAATCCCAAGTTCGCCCATTCCGCCTTCCTTGCCGTTGGACCGATAATCAAGGATCTGCAAAAAACCACTTTTTTGCCCTCGCCGTAGCGCCAGGTAGCGAGCGTAAGCAGTCCTTTGCGCCACGACGGGAGCTCGTAGCGAAACCAGGCCAAGAGGCAGGGCAGTGCGTTGGTGGCGATGGAGCGAACGGCGAGTTCGGCTTCAGCACGAGTAGCTGCAACACGAGCTTCTCTGGCACGAAACGCTGCGACACGTTCGGCTTTAGTGCCAGCGGGTTCAGTCCGAGAGCCGGAAAGCACTGGTGCCATGCGGTAAATCTCCATGCATTCCGAGAGACTTTTTCCCTGATGGCGTGGCTCTGGAATTGGTTTCTCCGAAAGGAGGGCGTAGGCCAACGCCGCAATCATAAGGACCACAAGCGTCAGCATGGTGACCGCGATGGTTCGCAGCTTTGTCCTCATGCACGCATGATGGAGGTTTTGCGTGACCGAGCAAGCGGACATTGCGGTTCATGTTTCAGGTGTTTGCTTGAGCGTCGGTGACAATGGTTGCGGTTGCTGCAAATGCGTCAGCGCATACAACAGCACGTAAGCGATGAACAAAAAGATGGCGAACAGCACGGGGAACGCGAAGGATGTCGAATGCGCAAACGGATCCACCACCCAGTCGGTAATACCTTGAAAGAGCTTTCCGGGTCGCGCCACGACGTCCCAACTGTTCACGCGCACAAAGCGGCCCAGATACACGCCCACGCTGCTCAAACCCGCCACCACTGCAATAAACAGCCAGCCCGCCACCCGTCCGAATCTTCGCGTCATCACGGATTGCATCAGGTACAGCGACAGGAAACCCAGCACCAGTCCCGTGAGGGCGCAAATCAGGATCAACATGAGGTCCACCCAGAAATGCGGACGGAAGCGCGTGGTGAGGTGGATCAGGTCGGTGAAGATGTAGGGCGCGTTGGGGAAGAACAACAGCCACACGCCGGTTAGACCGGCAAAACGCCATTTTCGCAGTTGGTCGGTTCGTTGCAGTTCGCAAGCCAACAACGCCAGCAGCAGCGGCACCCACGCCAGGAACAGATTCCACACCAGAAAGGTGTAGCGCAAGTTTTCGGTCCAGAGTATGCGTGCCAGCACCAAGGCGACGCTCACGGCGGAGGCGAACATCAACGCCAACATCGGCGGCGCCGTTTCGCGGCGAAAGACAACACTCAATATGTTCATAAGCATCAACTGGCTCGACTGACTCAAAGTGTGCGGTTCACCCCCAGGCAAAGAACAACCGTCGCACCGCCTCAAACACCGTTTCGTAAAAACTTCCGCGAAAGTATTCGCGCCCGATGAACCGCGTCGGTCCGGCGGGATCCCAAATGAACGGCCGCAAGATCCAGCAGATCTGGCTGCCGAGAAACAGATTCCCGGCCAGCCAGGCCAGGAGAACTTTGCGCGCGACCCCGACGCTCCGTGTCCATTGCGTCAGGAGCGGCAGGACATGGACGTTGCCCGCCACGCCGGCGCTGGCGATCAACCCCGCCAGGGTCAGTTGCATAAACCCGTATTCCGGCGACGACAATTGCGTCGCCCCACTCAACGACGGCGTGTTCCACACGACGAACAGCGCGACCGGACTGAGCGCGCCCAGGATGATGGACGCCGTTGCGAAGGTCAGCAGCACGATGGTGAGTGATTGCCGGAAGGTGGCGTTGAAGCCCAGCAGCGGCGCCAACATGCCGTTCAACAAACCGTTGCCCAGCGTCGTGAGCAGAATGACGAGCGGCAGTTTGATACCCGTGTACAGCGCCTGCCACGGGTCGCGCCAGCAACCCATCACCGCACCGTACGTGCCCGCGCCGAGCACGACGGCAGCGAGACAGCACCCGACCAGGTTCGCCGGACGTTGCGTCACCCACTGGCGCAACCGCGTCGGTTCGGCGCGGAGAAACGCCGTGGGCGTATTGGGGTTGAAGGCTGATGCTGACATGCCGTGAATCCGTGTCCGAGCTTTCCGGTCCGGTTGATTACCGGGTGGTGGGTCGGCAATCGCGCGACTAGTCGAGGGAGGACTTCAGCGAATCGCCCCAATGGCTCAGGAAGAACTTTTTCTCCTGCGGCAGGAATGTTTCCGCCGTGCCCACGATGGGCCGCAACGCGGTGGTCATTTGCAGCACGACCAGCACGAAGATCACCACCCAGGTCATCAGTCCCGCATTGGACCGTGCCTTGGTGTGGGCGAATCCGTTTTCAAGAAACCGCAACCCGAAGACGGTCGCGATGCCCCAGAACACCAAGTGTAACGTGCCCATCCACGCCAGCGAATCGGTGGATTGCGAGAACAACCACGCCACCGGCGCAAAACCGATCAACAGCAGAGTCGTCAGGAGCAGCAATCCCGTGACCAGGCCGACGATTTCCATCAGGCGCGCCTGCGAACCGCTCAAGCACGCGAAGATGTACAGGCTCGGCAGACAGATCAGCGTGGCGAGCAACAGTCCGCCGACGATCTTGACCGGCGCGATCCAGAGTTGCGCCCCGCTGGAAAAGGTGCCGACCACCACGCCATAGCCAGCGGCGCACAGCATCGCCACGAAGAGCATCGCGATCACAATGCGCCCCGATCCGGGCTGGCGTAAGTGATACATCACCCGCCGTGGCTGCCGCAGCACGGCCTCGGTGGCAGCGAACAGGTTTGGAATGGGTTCACGTTCCTCGGGGCTTTCCCCCAACGGAGCGCGGATCGGATAAGTCGGCGTCGGTAACTGTGGCGGAATGGGGCCGGTCGGATTCAGGTCATTCATGGTAGGTGGTGGTTGTGGTTCATCGTCAGTTGACTCCCAGCAGTTGTTTGAGCGTGGCGAAGACGTTCTCGTAGAAATTCCCCTGCAAGGCCGTGTCGCGCAGAAACACCACCGGCAGATGCGGCGCCCCAATGAACGGCCGCGCGATCCAGGTCAGTTGGCTGCCGAGAAAGAGGTTGCCCGCGAGCCACGCCAACAGCACGCGGCGAGCGACGGCCTTGCTGCCGCCCAGTTCGGCCAGCAGTTGATACAACCGCACCGTGCCAGCGATGCCCGCAAAGGCGATGACAGCGACGTGCAGCAGTTTGATGAAACCGTAGGTCAGCGTGGATTTCACGTCCGGCGTCATCGCGGGCGCGTTCCAAATCACGAAGGCCGCCAGCGGACTGAACGCGCCGAGAATCGCCGCGGTAATGGTGAAGCTCATCAGGATCGCGAGGAGTGACTGGCGGAAACTGAGGTTCAATCCCAGCAACGGCGCGAGCATGGCATTGAGCAGCGCATTGCCAAGCGCGGTCAGCAGGATGATGAGCGGGAATTTGAGAGCGACATAGAACCCCTGCAACGGCTCGCGCCACCAGCCCATGGCGGCGCCATAAAGTCCCGCGCCCAGGAAGATGACCGCCACATTGAAAACGATCGAACGGGAATGGCCGGGTTGCGTCCAGAGGCGGAGTTTGTCCGCCTGCCCTTGCAGGAGGGTGCGCAAGTCGAGCCGCCCCGGGGTGGCGCTGGAAGAGTTCATTCGATGCACTCATTCGACACTCAACGGGTTGGTTCGTTCAACCGCCCGCCGGCCAAGTTGGACCACCGGGGCGGCCATGAGCAGCAACGCGATGCAAAACAGCGGCCAGTTGAATTGCCCAGGCAGCACGTTGCGGACGATGTCCACCCCTTGATCCGCAACGCGGAGGGCATCGGCCATAAAGACGTAGAGCGCGAGCACGATGCCGAGAAAGTTCAAACCCCATGCGCGCCACTCCGACAACGGAGGCCGCGCGCACGCCTCGAACTGGCTGGCCAGCGTGCCCCAGACAATCATGAGCAGCGCGATCAACATTGGCGAAAGCACCGGTCCCCACCAAGGCAACGGCAGCAAAAAGAGAATGTCCCAATCCAGAAGTGAGTTCGGCCAGCCGCACATGAGTTTCAGAAACACGTAATAGAAAATGTCCCAGACCCCGAACGACACCGCCATGTAACCGATGCGAGCGCGCCAGGTTCGCCCGGCCAGCACGCCGATGGCGAAGTGCATGATGAGGGTGGCTAGTTCACGCGCGAGTTCCACCGGACCGAGCGCGCCGATGAGCGGCAGCGGTTCGGGTTGGTGCGGCTCGATGCGATCCACCATCGTGCGGATGTAAAACACAACGGCGGATTCGACCCAGGCCATGGCAACCGCGAAGACCACCACCGTCCACCAGGTCAGGCGAGTTGATCGTTCTGTTTTCATACGCCGGCAGGAAACGGAGTTGAAGAGGGGTTAACGCAAGTTCGATTCGCGGCGGCCACAGTCTTCGCTTCGAGCCGCTGGCGGAAGGCGAGATGCCGTAATCGTGTCACCTCGACCAGTGGTCGCCAGACCGCATGTACGAGGCGGTGCTTGATCAGGAAGCGCCAGAGACGATTCGAGCGTTTGTAAAGATAGCAACCCGCGAAATAGGTCGGCAGCGCCGCATGTGAGGCTGGCCGTCTCCGCCAGATCGAAGCGTGCGAGAACAGCCGGCGATACAACCAGTCGTAGCCGAGCAACAGTTCTTCCGGTGTGAGATGTTTCGGGCGGAAAACGACGTGCGCGGTGTCGTATTTCTCCCAATCGCGATGCAGCAGACGGCCTTCGGCTTCCATCTGCCGAAACAAAGGCGTGCCGGGATACGGCGTGAGAATGTGAAAAGTGGCGCACTCCATCCGGTTCGCTTCGATCCATTGCGCCAGCGTCGTGAAGGTGTCCTTCCGGTCGCCATCGAAGCCCACCACGAAACTTCCATTCACCTGAATGCCGTGCTCGTGAAACAGGCGGACGCGACGTGCGTAATCTTCCGCGCGCGGCGTGCGTTTTCGCGCGTCCACCAGATTCTGATCGGTGAGCGATTCAAAGCCGATGAACACGCCAGTGCAACCGGCCAAAGCCATTTCACGGACGAGAGAAGGTTCGTCTGTCACGTCCAGCGTCACCGCCGCGCTCCAGATTTTTCCCAGCGGACGCAACGCGCGGCACAGGGCGCGCAGATAATCGCGCTTCGAGCCGAGGTTGTTGTCAATGAACACGGCGTAAGGCTGGCCGTTGTCCGCAAACTGGCGGCGAATGTCCTCCGGTTCGCGCACCCGATACGGCATGCGCAGCCCATCGGTCGCCAGGTAGCAGAAACCACAGCGATTGTGGCAACCACGCGTGGCGATCAAGCTCGTGGTCGTGAGAAAGCTGGCACGCGGCACCAAGTCCCGGCGTGGCGGCGGGTCCAACTCGTAGGGCCGCTCGTAAGAAGCATCATAGCGCGGTTTCAATTCACCGCGTTCGACATCGTGGAGCATCTGCAGCCAAAGCTGGACGCCATCGCCCACGGCCATTGCATCGGCGTGGGGCGCGACTTCTTCCGGACATGACCAAGTGTGCAGGCCACCGAGAATTACCTTGCTGCCATGCGTGCGAAACCACCGCGCCAGTTCGTAAGCGCGCTTGGCGAAGGTAAGATGCACCGTGATGCCCACGACTTCTGGGACGGGATCCGTTGGCGGCGGTCCCTGCAAGAGATTCTCATCCCAATAGCTCACCAGCCAATGATCCGGTGTCGCAGCGGCCAGAGAAGTCAACGCCAAGGTCGGTGTCAAAACGTGTTTGCCGAAACTGCCGTGGGGTGACTTTGCATAAAACGGATTGATCAAGAGCGCCGTTCGTGGCTGCGGTTTGCAGTCCAGCTTCGCCGATGGCAACGGCGGCGGACTCGACATTTCGCGCGGCAACCAAAGCGGTTTGCGCGGCTGATAGAAAGGATCGTCAGGCACGGCCTCAAACCATTTGGCGAGCAAGTTCATGATTCTCCTTGGCTTGACAGGCTCATATTGGAGTCATTTTTGGTCCCGCGCGTACCAGTCAATATTCCGCGTCAGCCAGATGACGGCCGCGAGCACGGCGAACAATCCGCCCGTACCCAGCAACAGCGCGTAATCTTGCGACTGCAGGGCCACGTAAAGGAATCCGAAGATCCCGACCAGCAGCGCCGCGACAATGAAGGTCCGCGAGCCGCTCTTGAGCATTCTCACGCTGTGGAAGCAGATCAGCGCGGTCGTCGCTCCGGCGGCGACCAGGTATGCGAAACCGAACGGGATGACTTCGGAGAGCGACAACAAGCTCAGGAAGAACAGGCAGAGCGCCGCGCCCACGATGGCGTATTGGAACGGATGGATCCGCAATCCCGCCAGCATCTCGAACAAGAAGAACGCCGCGAAGATGAGCACAATGAAGAGCGTGCCGTATTTGATCGCCCGTTCCGTGTTGCGATAGGCGTCAATGCCCGAGAGCAGGTTTACGCCGAAGAATGAAGATTCGACGGAACTCGGAGTCAATGACGGTTGGGAAGTCTGGCTGGTCCATTGCTGCGGGAAATCGCGTCCATAGTAGGAGACCTGCCACGTGGCCTCGAAACCCTCCCGCGTGACTTTGCGCTCCGCCGGCAGGAACGAGCCAAAGAAGCTTGGGTCCGGCCACGACGACGTCAGCTTGACCGTGCTCTGTGATCCCAGCGGGGCGAAGCTCAGTCCGCCGCTGCCGTTGAGCGAGAGTTCGAGTCGGAACGGAATTGCCGCGTCGCTTTCGCGCAAACTGCCGACGCGGGCAAACGCACCCGATAGGATCCCTGACGAGAAACCTCCCAGTTTGCCACCGGGCAGCAAGGGGTAAGTTCTCTCACCCCACTTGAAGTTCAACGTCTCCTTGACCCCGCGCAGATCGGGGATCGCGAAGGCAATCGTCGCGTCCTCCCAGGCAACGTCCTTTTCTTCGATGCGCAAGCTGCTGAAATCAGGCTGGGCGAATTCCCCGGTAAACTCGAGCTTCGTGCTGTAAACCACGGCGTCGTAAATCCCGCGCCGCAACTCCATGGGCTTGAGGTCGCCCGCGATCGCAAGATTGGTCGGCAGGAAATAAGCATTGGCCAAGGCCATTTCCACAACCTCGATGCGTTCAGTTTTACCCCCGGCTACGGGCTGCTCCTTCCACGACTTGACCGCGTGGCGGTAAGGGACAATGAGGACCGGGCCAACGAGCTTTTGCTCGCGGCCCCAACTCGACGTGATGTTCGCCACGGCTTCGTTGCGCCGCCCGAGCCTTTCCTGCAGGACCGACCGCACCATGGTGAGCGGAATCAGCAGCAGCAGGATGAGCACGGCCATGCCCGCCATTTTGAATAGGGTCGCACTGCGTTTCAGGAAGGACAGGATGAAGCCAAGGGGGGATCCGGATTCAACTGGCTTGCTGGTCGGTGAGGTGGTGGAGTGATCGGATTTCGGAGTTCCAGTCAACCGCGGAACGGTTGAATTGCTTGCATCTTGAGTGTTCATGGCTTTGCTTTCGGAGGTTGTCTGTTCAAGGCGTTCTTCAAGCAGGGTGGAGTTGAAACAAATCGGGCGGTTGCGAAGCCACGCGGCTGATCGTGAATTTCCGAATCTGTCGCTCCACTTCGTCAATCACCGTATCCGGCGTGGAGGTGCCGGCGGTCAATCCAACTACATCGGCGTTCTGAAGCCATTCCGGGCGGAGGTCCGCCACCGTTTGCACGTGATGTACGCGCGTGCAATGGCGACCGCATGTCGCCACCAACTCACGGGTGTTATTGCTCTGCGCGCCGCCGATGACAATGACCACGTCCACGCGCTGGGCAAGTTCCACCGCGGCGTGCTGGCGTTGTTTGGTCGGCTGGCAAATGGTGTCAACCAAGCGGACTTCGGAATCTGGAAAGCGGGCGCGGATCAAACCGACCAGATGGCGCACGCGCTCGATGGGTTGCGTGGTTTGGGCCGCGATGCCAAAACGCGTCCGTTCCTTGAGTTGCGCCACGTCCGCATCGTCCAGCACCACGTCGAACTCGGCCAGGTCTTCCGTCAGGCCGCGCACTTCCACGTGGTCGCGTTTGCCAATGATGACCGGGTGGAAGCCCTCGCGCACCAGTTTCGCCACGGCCTGATGCGCGACGCGAACAAGCGGGCACGTGGCTTCGAGCACATTCAACCCGCGATCGCGCACGGCGTTCATGCGGCGCGCTGAAGCGCCGTGCGCCGTGATCATCACGGTCTGGGTCGCCACCTCCCCGGCGTCGTTTTGAATCTGAACACCCCTGGCACGGAGGTCGGCGAGGACGGTTTCGTTGTGGACCAGATCACCCAGAATGGTAAGCGGTTCGCGTTGCGCGGTCTTGCGAGCCAGAGCGATGGCATCGCGCACGCCAAAGCACATGCCCAAATGTTCAGCGCGGAGGATTTTCATATTGAGCTTTGTATCACAAAGTAAATGACCATGCGGCTTGAGGTTTGTTCAAAGGACTTTTCACTCAGGTTTGATTTGCCGGACGATTTGCTCCAGCAGGTTGATGTGGTCGGCAAACGCCTTGCGGCCCGCGGCGGTAAGCGAGCAGGTGGTGAGCGGACGGTTGTTCTGGTAGGACTTGGCCACGGAGACGTAACCCGCTTCCTGCAACGTGCGGATGTGCGTGGTGAGATTGCCGTCGGTCATCCCGAGCGCGTCGCGCAACTCGGTGAAGGAAAGTTCCGGCGTGGCGGCGAGCATGGACATGATCGCCAGCCGCCCTTTCTCGTGGATCACACGGTCGAGCTGGAGGAAAGGTTCGGGATTCACGCCACATTCTTTCCCTGCTTGGTCAGATGGAGATAGACCCCGTAGGCCAGATGGGGCACGCCGAAGTAAAGCCCCATCAGCGCATGACTCCACCACGCGGGACATTCCACCTGGTCGGCAATGGCGATGCCGAGGAAGATGGCTACGCCGCCTAGAACATTGAGCCAACCCAGCCAACGCAAACCACGGGGCGTGAAGAAACCCGCCGCATGCAAAGCACAACCGTAGAGCACTGCCCAGGCGGCGGGCAGCCAGATCAAGTTGTCCAACTCGGTGCTCCCGGTGGGCGGATCGGCAGGACCGGGCTTCGCAAACACCACCAGCACACAGATTCCGATCACCAGACCGGCAACGAGCGCGGGCAGCATCGCTTGCGCGACGCGGCGGGTTGGGGGCGACCAGAACGGCTCGGCGTCTTTCAAAGCTTGCTGACGCGTGAGCAGGAGCGCCCCAATCAGCGTGACCGCGGCCACCCCGAACCACATCAGGACAAATCCCGTGGCGGATTGCACAACCCCTCCGAAACCTGCCGCCGTTGTGCCCACGAGACCGGCGAAGATCATGATGGGCGCCAGGGCGCGGCGATAGACCGCCGAACGTTCCATCAAAGTGCGAATGACCTGAAGATGTTCTGCCGCCGCCTGCTCATTCATGCGGATACTTTGCAGTGCAAAGTGATTGTGTGCAAGAAGATTTTTAAAACGTTTTCCGGACGGAAGTGGACGGCGGCGGAGGGATAATTCGCGGGTAGTGCCGTGACAAACATGGTTCGAGACAAGGTGGGGCGTGTCACTCCGCGCGCGCCGTTGAGGAAGCGAGGTGTAAGTTGCGGTGCGCCCGGAGTGAGGCACCTACCTCTGCCCCACAGGAGGTGACGAGACTTCCTTGTCGCAGCACGAGTGCTCTTGATGGTTGGCGACGCGGTGCTGCGTTGTCAGACAGAGCATTCCTTCCATCGTGCCCTGCACCCAGACTTTCTGCTTCAGCCAGTGCGCCATCTCGACATTTCGGCACGGTCTGACTATGGTTCCGGCATGGCTGCAACCGCAACACCGGAAGTTCTGCCCGACCTCGGGCAGGAGGAGCAAACCGGATCGAAATCCGATCTGGAGGCGGCGTGGCTGGTGATTTGTTGGAACGATCCGGTAAACCTTATGACCTACGTCACGCACGTATTTCAGAGGGTGTTTGGATGGAACCGGCAGAAGGCGGAGTTTCACATGCTGCAGGTTCACAAACAGGGCAAGAGCCTGCTGGCCCGCACCACGATGGAGCAGGCAGAGCACTACGTCCACCAACTCCAGAAATACACCTTGCACGCCACCATGGAGCGCGAATCGTGAAACTCATCCGTGCGTATCAGCAGGAGTTTACATTCGGCATTGGCCGTCGCGAGAAGCAGTTGCTGTTTCAAATGTTGCAGCTCTATCCATTGGTGCCGCCAGCCCATCATCGGCTCTCTCAATCGGGCGAAGGACCGGCGCATGACGAAAATCAACGTCTGCTGGAGGAATCACTCGCCGAACAGCGGCGGGAAAACCGCCGCGAAGTGCAGGCGATGCTCAGCGAGCCTGCGCGCTTCCGGGAAACGAAGGAAGGTCTGCGGTTCACGCTCACCGGATCGGAGATGGAATGGCTGCTACAGGTACTCAATGACGTGCGCATCGGCGCCTGGCTGGCGCTGGGGGAACCGGAGGAACTGGAACTTCCCGAAGTTACACGGACCAACGCGCCCTATCTCCTCGCGCTGGAGTCGGCGGGTTATTTTGAATCCGCGTTGCTGGACGCATTGGGCGGGAAGAACCCGCCGCGTCCGAGGCACTGAGCCGGCGCTACCGGCGCATCTGCCATGCCCGCTGTAACCCGCCCTCCATGGCGTTTTCCCGATCCGCGAGTCGCGGACGATGAAGGATTAGTGGCCGTGGGGGGCGACCTCTCTGTACCGAGGCTGTTGCTGGCCTACCGAAGCGGCATTTTTCCGTGGACGGTGAATCCGGTGTCCTGGTGGTCGCCGAATCCGCGCGCCATTTTTGAACTCGAACATTTCCATACCCCGCGCAGTCTGGCGAAGGTCCTCCGCCGGGCGCCGTTCAACGTTACCTGCAATCGCGCGTTTCGGCGGGTGATGGAGGCGTGCGCCACTCCCGGGCCGGGAAGGCGCGGCACATGGATTACGCCGGAATTCATCGAGGCATACACAGGGCTGCATCAAGCCGGGCATGCGCACAGTCTCGAGTGCTGGTTGAGTGGAGAGTTGGTGGGCGGCATTTACGGGGTGACAGCCGGCGGCCTATTCGCGGGCGAATCCATGTTTCATCGCGTTAGCAATGCGTCCAAGGTCGCTCTTTACCACCTGGTCGCCCGGCTGCGTGAACGCCGCTTCACGCTGTTCGATATTCAGATGATCACGCCGGCAACCCGACAACTCGGAGCGATTGAAATCTCCCGAGACGAATACCTGGACCGCCTGGCAACCGCAACGAGGTTGGATTGCCGGTTTGAGGATTCTGCGACGGAGTGAAGCGCGCCGTGTCTGATTATGGCTATTGCATTGCCGGTGCGCGCGGGTAGCGGAACCGGAGTGGTTCGACCGGCGAATCGAGACTTTGGCTCTTCGCCCGGGTCTTTTATGTCCGGCCCGCCTACCCGTCTGCACAGCCAACCGACAGCCGATTACGGAGCTTCGCCCCGAGCCAGCCGGGCGTTGACATCCGCGATCACCGGTTCGATGTCGGCCAGACTGTCTATGACGTAGTGCGCGCCGGCTTTGCGCAGAATGTCGCGCGTCTGCTCGAGGCGGCGTTGGATTTCGGCCTTCGACAGGGTGGCCTCTTCCTCCAGCGTGTTGATGTTCATGTAATTGCTGTAGCGCGCCACGCCCACCGCCCAGCAGCCCGCGTTCAATCCTTCACCCACGCCGCTGATGGTGTCATCCACCTTGATCACCGATTCGATGGGCCAGGCATCCAGCAGGTCGAGGTTGCGATAGACCATGAACGGCCGGGGCCGCGCGCCATGCACCACTTCGTCGCCCGCCACCGAGGCGTCCGGCACGTAACCCTGCTTCTTGGCGGCCTTTTCGAGAATGTCCACCATCGGTCGGGTGAAGCCGGTGGAACTGCCGATCTTGATGCCCTGGGATTGCAGCCGCTTGATGACCTTGGCCACCCCCGGCAGCAGCTTGGTGTACTGCGGCAGGCACGCGAGTTGGGCCGGCACAAAATCGGCAAACATGCGGTCCACATCCGACTGATTGGGATACTTCCCGTGGACCCTCTTCCAGCGCTCACGAATCACCGGGTCTTCGGTGAGCGCCTTGATGTGGAGATCCTTGCGCAACCCCATCGGGCCGCGGGCTTCTTCCATGGAAATCTCGACGCCTTGATTCTTGAACACTTCAACGAACACGACCGCCGGGGCGATGACATAGGCATCGGCCGTCGTGCCGCTCCAGTCCAGAATGACAGCGGACACCTTGCCCTTGTACAGGCGTTTGAAGACAAAGTTGTGATTGGAACTCATGGGTTTGGTTTAGATGTTTGGTGGTTGTTGATTGATTGATTCTCTACGGACAGGAAAGACCTGGTCGCCGGAAGAGTTGTCGCACCGTGCATCTTGATCAGGCCATCAAATCCGACGGCTCTGCGATGGCGAATCATCACGGGCGTGCCTGGCGCGAGCAACGCAATAACTTCGCAATCGCGGACATTGCTGCTTCTGTGTTGTGGCGCTCTCACGGTTTTTTGTTATCCGAGCCGCGGACTTTAGAAGCCGGACGGGTCAAAAGTCAACTGGCGGTCTCAATTCAGTTTTTCCCGCCGCGCGCCCTGCCTCCGCCGTGAATCGTCGTCGTTGTTTCCTTCTTTCGATGGGTTCATGAAGCGGGCTTCGCTGCACGCGCCGGTACGGCATTCCATTTGGGCAACAAGAGGAGCGCGGCCAGCAAGATGAAACAGCCCATGCCGGTGAACATCACGTCCCAGCCGTAGCGTTCCGAGATCATGCCGGGCAGCCACAGACCGAGAATCTGGCCGGTGGAGCCCAGTCCGTTGATAAAACCCGCCGCCGATCCCGCGCCGCCTTTCGTCCCGAAATCCACCGCGCTGGTCGCACTGATCAGCGAATCGGGACCGAAGAGAAAGCAACCAATCGCCGCCAGCACCAGAATCATGGCCAGGCGACTGTTGGTTGCGGTGACGGTGTTGAATGAAAACAAAATGAGCGACAGACCGAACAAGCCGATGACGATGACCGGCATCCGTCGCGCTTGAAACCATTTATCCGAGACATACCCCGCCAAGATCACCCCCGGCGGCCCGGCGGCCTCGAAGAACGCGCTGATGAACGCCGAATCGCCGATGTTCGTGCCCATGCGTTCGGAAATGATGACCGGCCCCCAGAACAATAACGCATAGCGGATAGGTTTGAGCAGAAAGTAAATCGCGCCCAGGCGCAGGATCATTGGACTGGCAATCACCTCGCGCACGAATTTCAGCGCTCGCTGGCTTTTGGACTCCGCGGGGGTGCGAGGTTTCGATTTCGACGAAATGACGTCCACCGGTTCACCGTGATACTGCTCGACTGGCGGCAGCCCGACATCTTCGGGACGGTTGCGTTGCCGGAAAAAGAAGAGTACCGCGAGGAGCAACAGGACGAGTGCCGGCAGATGGAAAGCGTAGCGCCAATCACCAAAATGGAGCGCCACGTAGCCCGCAAACGCGCTGGCCACCATTCCGCCGAAAGCGTAATTCGTGGACCAAAAACCGAAGACCCGTCCGCGCTCGCGGCGCGAGAACCAGCAACTCACATTCTTTGTTAATGGTGCCCAGCCGGACGCTTGGAAGAGTCCCTGCAAAAAGAACAATCCGCCAAACACGATCACCGGCGTGGAGAAGCCCATGAGCACCGCGACGAGGCTGGAACCGATCATTCCGGTCAATACCACCACCCGCGGGCCGAAGCGGTCACCTGCCATGCCCCACAGGAACTGTCCGGCGGCATACGCGATTCCGAACGACAGATCCACCAGTCCCATCGTGGACTTTGTCATCTCCATCGTTGGATCCTCGAGGATGCCAACCTTCGCAACGGCAAACGATTTTCGCGTGAAGTAATACCCGACGTAAGCGAGCCAGGTGACAATGAGAATCGTCCAGCGCCAGCGTTCGTAACGCGGGTCGCGAACGGTTTTCGCAGCAGTTTCCGGAGTCGGATTAATCATAAGCTAAGGCTCCGGGTGCGCTTCCCCCTACGGCGGTTATTCTGAGCCGGGTTTGGTACAGGTTCGCACTCCAACACGATGCGCGCCGGATACGAGGGCATAATTGAAGGCTTCGTTCACGGAGTCGAGATCGAACTTGTCATGCACCAGCCGCGCGAATGGAAACCGTGTGTGGTTGTGCTCGATGAATTCCACCGCCGCGACCAGGTCCGGCAAGTTGTAGTTGTGCAGCCCGGTGATCGTATGAAGTTTGCGCACGACCTGCTCGGCATTGATCTGTAACGGTCGTTGGGGAGACACCGCGCCCACGAGCACCAGGATGCCGCCGGTTCCCAAAGCACCCAACAACGCCTCCATCGTCCCAGACACACCGCTGAAATCCAATGCCACGGTGACGGCTTCTCCCGGGACGCGGGCGGCAAGTTGCTCCTTCAACGGTTGCGTCGGCGATAACTTCACCACCTCGTCCGCGCCGAATTCCCGTGCCGCTGCCAGGCGCGCATCGTCTATGTCCACGGCGATCACGCGCGTCGCCCCCGCGTTGCGGCTCATGGCGCAAGCGACGACGCCCAGCATCCCGGCCCCGGCGATCACGACGTTCTGGTCCTTGATCTCCCCGGCAAGGCGAAGCGAACCCGCCACAGTGGCCACGGAACAGTTGATCAACGCACTCACGGTCAGCGGGACCTGTTGATCAACGTGGATCACCGGCGTGTGCCGGCGCAGGATGCAATACTCCGCCAGACCACCGTGCAACGTGCTGTCGGGCCGGATCTGTTCATGGCCGTATTTGAACAAGCCTTCACCCTTTTGCGGAATACCCCGGCGCGCAAGGTGAGAGCAAGGATCGGAAGCATAAATGGCCCAAGTCACCCGGTCACCCACCCGCAATCGCGCCCCGCGACCATCCTGCGTTGGCGCGTCCGGCCCCAACTCCTCTATACGCCCCACGATTTCATGGCCGAGGATCGTGGGCGTCTTCTCAATCCGCTTTCCTGAGAAGGTAGTCAGGTCACTCCGGCAAAGCGTGGTGTATTCATTGCGCACCAGGATTTCGCCCTCGCGCAGTGGCGGCACGACCACAGTTTCATACGTGATGGGCCGGTCCTTTGAATGGAAGACCGCCAGGCGGCTTGTTTGCATGATTTCCGGGCAGTATAGGATTGCCACGCCGGCGGCACAACTCTGGCGGCATTTTGATTTCCGGCTTCGTCTGTGGGCGCGGCGGGGTTTCGTACAATTGGGCATGGAGATGCTGGCCAGGCCGGAGATTTGCGGAGGACGTCGCCGCCCCCAAATGAACGCGGCGAGCATGGAATGTTTTTCGCTTCTTCACGATCGCTTGTGCGCATTTGTGAGAATCGTGGGCGGAATCCGAGGAGTGGCCGGCAGTCTTGTCCAAAAGGTGGACAAGGGGAGTTGTCTTTTCGGCCAAAGCGCACCAGATTATCAATCAAAATGTCGCATGAAGTTTAGAGCCTCTCAGCTTGCCTCACTGGCCACGTTGGTGGCGGTGATCTTGTCCGGGCTGGTGGAAGTGGCCGCGGCGCAGCAACCCCGACCGCGTCCACGTGAATTTCCACCGGGCGCTTTGCGCAGCCTGGAGGATCTCCCCGCCGGTGGCTTGCGCACCAAGATCGAAAAGCTTCCGACCACAGCGCGACAGCGGGCGGTCGCTTGGTTGCAGGAATTCCACTTTACCGAACATGATTTGGAGTCAATGGAAACCGATCCCGAGGGTGGCATCTATTATGTGGACCTATTTGAGATGGAGCCAGCATCCGCGGCCGATGAAAGCGAACCGGTGGTCAGCCAAGCGGCCGTGCCGGTCAATCCGTTTCCGGGGAATCTGGCGTTTCATAGTCGGCCAGGGGCGCCGAACGTCTTGTATTTGAATTTCACCGGTGAGGACGTCAGTGGAACAGCTTGGAACACCTCACTCGGTCGAACTCTGATTCCCGCCCTGCCGTTCAGCACGGACTCGGATTATTCGACCTTTAGCGATGCGGAGCAGGCGATAATCAAGCGGGTCTGGCAACGAGTGGCGGAAGATTACGCGCCGTTTGATATTGATGTGACTACCGAGCGTCCGGCGACGTTTAGCTCGCGGACGGCGCATGCGTTGATTACCCGGAATACGGACGCCAATGGCGATCCGAATCCCTCTTCCTCGGCGGGCGGGGTTGCGTACGTGAATGTTTTCGGCGGCAGCAGCTTCGCCAACTATCGGCCCGCCTGGATCTATCACAACAATCTGGGAAACAACGAAGCAAACATCGCCGAGGCGACTTCCCACGAACTCGGCCACAATCTTGGTCTCAGTCACGATGGCAAGACGGACGGCACCTCGTACTACGGTGGGCACGGCAGCGGAGACATCTCCTGGGGACCGATTATGGGCACGGGTTACAATCGCAATGTGAGTCAGTGGTCCAAGGGGGAGTATTATCTGGCCAACAACACCCAAGATGACCTGGCGGTCATTGCTGCGAAAACGGCCTATCGTCCGGATGATCACGGCAACACCCCGGCCAGCGCCAGTCCGCTGGTCATCACCGGCGGCACGAACGTGGTTTCCACCACCCCGGAAAATGACTCTTTCAATCTTAACCCTGTCAACAAAGGCGTGTTGCACAACAGTGCGGATGTGGACGTGTTTAGTTTCGTGACCGGCAGCGGTCCCATGCGCTTGGCGGTGAACCCGTGGATCATGTCCTCCGGCACGCGAGGCGGAAACCTCGACGTGCTGCTCGAACTCTACAACGAGGCGGGTGCCCGCGTGCTCACCAACAATCCCGCCACCCAAACCACCGCTCTCATCCAGACCAATCTGCCTGAAGGACTGTATTTCCTCCATGTTCGCGGCACCGGTGTGGGCAATCCGCTCAGTTCGGCGCCCAGCGGCTACACGGCTTATGCGAGCGTGGGGCAGTACTTTATCAGCGGTTACGTGACGCCGTCAGATTTTGTGGCCGCCCCGCAGGCCGAGTTGCTGATTACCGACCTCACGCAACCCGGCCAGGAATTGAAGCTGTTTACCGTCAGGTATTCCGACAATCTAGGCGTGGATGTTTCGACCCTGGATGACGCAGACCTCCGGATTACGGGGCCCAATGGCTATGACCGAGCCGCGCAGTTCATTTCGGTGGACGTGCCCACGGACGGCACCCCGCGGGTGGCAACATACTCCGCCGAACCGCCCACCGGCGCGGTGTGGACCACGGAAGACAACGGAACCTACAGCGTCTGGATGCAGGCAAAGGAAGTCGGCGACCTGGAGGGAGCATGGGTGGCCGCCGCACAACTGGGCCAGTTTGAAGTGAATGTACCTACCGTGCTCTACGCGGCAAACATGAGCACCAATCCCGGATGGACCCTCGAACCTCAGTGGGCCTTCGGTCCGCCGGCGTACCCCGGCGCCGGGCCGGTGGGCGGCTATACCGGCGCGAACATCATCGGCTACAATCTGGGTGGCAATTACGCGAACCAGCTTGCGGCCAAATACGCCACGACTCCGGCCTTCAACTGTGCAGGTTACACCACATTGACGCTGAAATTTCATCGCTGGCTGCGCTTGCGCACCGGCGACACCGCCCTGATCCAGGTATCCACCAACGGCACGGATTGGAGCAATGTGTGGTCAACCACGCAGTCGGTAGCCGACACTGCCTGGCAGGAGAGATTCTTCTCGTTGCCGCAATGGGTGGCGGGAAGCCCGACCGTGCAAATCCGGTGGGGCATTGCTTCCAACAACAGCCTGAATGACATTGGCTGGAATCTGGATGACGTGGAGGTGACCGGCTACCCAAATCCCAACGCTCCACCCGCCAACGTGACCCTGACCGTTACGGTGAATGATGCAGCTTGGGGGGAGGTCAGCCCAAGCCACGTCGTGCAACCGCTGGGCTCGTTGGTGCAGATCACGGCCAGCCCGGCTACTTATTTCAACTTCGCAGGGTGGACCGGAGATGCGGTCGGCACAGACAATCCGTTGACCGTGAACCTGAATGTGGACCAAATGATTCAAGCCAACTTCAGTGAAATCGTTACGGCCAACCACGCGACGCCACTGTGGTGGCTGGCAGCAAATGGATACACCAATGATTGGGAGGCCGCGGTCGAGTCCGTCGGGGCTAACGGCTTCCCAGTGTGGCAGTCGTACATTGCGGGTCTCACACCAAACGATCCCGAGAGTCAATTTCGTTTGTCCTTGGAGGCGGCCCCCGATGGTGTGACTTACGTGCTGAACTGGACTACAGTGACAGGACGGGTTTACACCGTCTGGTCGAGTACCGATCCGCTCAACGGTTTCGCGCCCGTGGCCGGGGCGGCCACGCTGCCGTGGACGGTCCAGAGTTTGACCAACATTGTGAGCACCACTTCGCCTGCAATGTACTACCGGGTGGAAGTCCAAAAGCCCTGACCTCGCGCCGGAGTCCAGGTGCAGGACCCAAACGAAGCCGCCGGGCTTGATCGGGATCTCGACCAGATACGGTCTCTCCGTCAGTTTGCCAGCAAAGTTTGCACAGAAATTCCGCGCAGTTCGCATAGCCGCCGGATGACGTCTTCGATCAGGTTGTTGGGGCAGGAGGCGCCGGCCGTGATGCCGATGGTGAGCTTTCGTGCCGGCAGCCAGTTGCCGGTTTCCAACTCTTGCTGCTGGTGCTGATCGTAGTGACGGATGAGTTGACTGGAAATCAGCTTCGCCGCGTTCTTGATAAAGTACGTGGGCAGAGTCGCTTCACCCATTTCCGCGAGATGCGAGGTGTTCGACGAGTTGTAGCCGCCAATGACCAGCAGCAAATCCAGCGGCTCGCGCAGCAATTTCTGGAGGGCGTCCTGCCGGTCCTGGGTGGCGCCGCAGATGGTGTCGAAAAACCGGAAATGCTCGGGGAGTTCCGCCTCGCCAAATTTCTGGATCATGGCGGCGCGCAGGCGCCGCTGAACCTCCTCGGTTTCGCCGCGCAGCATGGTGGTTTGGTTCGCCACTCCGATGGCACGCAGATGCAGGTCCGGGTCGAATCCCTCGGAATACGCGCCTTTGAACTTCTCCAGAAATGCCGCCCGGTCACCGCCCCGGACGATGTAATCACAGACATAGTCCGTCTCGGCCAGCGTGAAGACGACCAGATAATGGCCTCCTCCGCTGGCGAGCGTCTGGGAGCTGGTGGCCTTGGTTTCTTCGTGCCAGGCCTTGCCATGAATGATGCTGGTGACCTGATCCCGCGAATACTGTCGCACCCGTTTCCACACGCTCATCACATCACCACACGTCGTGTCCACCAGCACGCAGCCCTTCTGCTCCAGCTTCCGGCGTGTGCCGACTTCCGTGCCGAACGCCGGAATTATCACCACGTCGTCGCGAGTCAGCTCGGTCAATTCCGGCTCGGTCGGTTTGTTGGAGATGGTTTGGATGCCCAAATTGTGAATCTGATCATTCACCTCGGGGTTGTGAATGATCTCGCCGAGGAGAAAAATGCGCTTGTCCGCCGGGAAAGACTTGCGGGCCGCATAAGCCAGGTCAATGGCGCGTTCGACGCCGTAGCAAAACCCGAATTCCTTCGCCAGTTTGATGGTCAAGTCGCCCGCGGCCAACACATGTCCGTTGGCGCGGATGCGCTCCACCAGTTCGCTCCGATAATGCGACAACACCTGTGCCTGCACCGCTTCCATGATTTCAGGACGGCGAAGATTGATTTTCTGAGGTGCGCTGGGCGCTTCCGTTGACATACCCAGACAGATTAGCCCGCATTCCCGTTGCGTCGAGTAGAAAGCCGGCGCCGCCGGCGCCGCTGACTGCGCAAGCCGACGCCCGCCCCAAGGCAATTTCTTGCGATTTCTTGGTGACAACCGCGCGTCGCTCTGCCATAAGGACTCACGTAAAACTTGCTCCTCAGCCACATCATGAAGACCAGCACTCAAACTCCGTCGCGGAAGGGTTCCACTGCTAGGGTATTCAAGGCGTTCGCCGCCCGATGCCCCGTGGTGAAAGCTTTCACCCTTATTGAACTGCTTGTGGTTATCGCCATCATCGCCATTCTCGCCGCGATGCTGCTACCCGCCCTGTCCGGCGCCAAGAATCGGGCGCAACGGACCATTGACCTCAACAACAACCGCCAGATTATCTTGGCCGCGATGATGTACGCGAGCGACCACCTGGACCGGTTGCCGAACTCAGGTTGGGGCACGGCTTACGCGAGTTGGGCTTATGCGGCGGGCATCCCGGCGGCAGGAACGTCCATTCCGGCCTTTCCCACCGCCCTATCGAACCAACTGAACTTCTTCCGCCGGGGTCAGGTTTTTCCCTATCTCCAGAACGAGAAAGTCCTCATGTGCCCGGCCGACAACAAGGTGGACTTTCAGTTTGTGCAACGAGGCATTCTCTTCACCAGTTACGTGTGGAACGGCGCGGTCAACGGATACGGGCCGGACAGTACGCCTTCGTTCAAGCTGGCCCAATTCAAGCCGGACGCAGTGCTGCAATGGGAGGCGGATGAAAGAACGCCTTTCTTCTTCAACGACTCATCAAGCTTTCCCGACGAAGGGATTTCGCCCCGGCACGGCAAAGGCGCCACCATTGGGTTGTTTTCCGGTGGCACCGAGAGCATCAAGCTGGCCCGGTATTACACAGCGGAGTTTGCCGGCACGCAGGGCAGCCGGGGAGCGAACATCCCCGCGTTGATGTTGCCTGGTCGGATGTGGTGCAATCCTGAAACCCGCAATGGTCTGCCTTGACGGCTCAAACTTGAGGTGAAAATGAGCAAATTCAATCCTGCCAATTCTGTCGGTCTGGTTTCGTTGTGTGTTCTGGGCGGCCTGTGGTTGTTCGGCTGCGGCAAGCCAGCCGCGGAGGTCGCGCCTCCCCCAGCCGTGGTGGAATCGGCCCCGCAACCCGCGACCACCGCAACTCCGAATCTGGCAGAGCAGAACGCTCAAGCCCAGGCGGCGTGGGCCGATGCGCGCCTCAAAGAAGCCCAAGCCGCGCAACAGGCGCGGGATTACGAGGCAGCCGCGCAGGCGCTGGTCGCCTTGCAGCAGCAGCAGCGACTCAGCGAAGCGCAAGCGGCGGCTTACGCCAACCAGATGCGGCAGTTCCAACGCGATCTTGCCGGAGCGGTGGCCAGTGGCGACCCGCGCGCCAAAGCGGCCGCAGATCGTCTGCGCCGAGCTTCGATAGCCAGATGAGTGAGTTTCACCCCGCTAAGTCTTTTCACGATCATCCATCAACCTGTTACACCAGTCTGGGCACAAGGCATCATCTGAATCCCATTCCCTGTGACGGCTTGCGTTCGCCAAGGTCCATATATTCAACCGAACGGCCGGAGCTCTGGTGCTCCGGCCGTTTTCTTTTCTGAGAACTGTGAGAGAATGGGAGTGATGTTGAAGCGCGCAAGGGAACAAACTGGCAGGATCATCTGGAGGGAAACCTGTAATCGCCGAATCTGGTTGGTGGCCACCTGGCTTGTGTTTGGCTGGGCCTCGATGAACACCCATGGACGTGGGGAGATCGTGATCAACGAGATCCACTACGATCCCGACATCAAGACCGAACCGGTGGAGTTCATTGAGTTGTTCAACGCGGGCGGCGGCACGGTGGATCTGTCCGGCTGGCGCTTTTCTGCCGGAGTGAGTTTCACCTTTCCCCAAGGCACGAGTATCGGCCCGGACAATTATCTGGTGGTGGCCCAGAACCCGGCGGCCCTTCAAAACAAGTTTGGCGTAAGCGCGCTGGGCCCGTGGTCGGGGCGACTGAGCAACGAGGGCGAAACCATCGTCCTGCGCGATGCCGCAAACGAAGTGGTGGACGAGGTTGATTACCAGCGTGGCTTTCCGTGGCCAACAGTGGGCGATGCGCCGGGTTACTCGATTGAACTCATCAATCCGGCACTGGCCAATGACGTAGGCGGCAGTTGGCGCGCCTCCGTGGCCGCCAATCCCATTCGCGAAGTTTTCACCCTTATTTCCGACCGTTCGACCTGGAAGTACTTCAAGGGTCTCACGGAAGCCTCGTCACCTGCGACGGCTTGGCGGGCATTGGGGTTTGGCGATGCGGGGTGGCTCTCGGGTACTGCCCCCATTGGTTACGGAGAGAGCGCGAGCTTTCTGGGAACGATGCTGCCGGACATGCGGGACAATTACTCGACGGTGTTCTTTCGCAAGACCTTCGGAGTGACGAACGTCGCGCAGATTTCCGAATTGAACCTCGAGGCGAGCTATGATGACGGCTTCAAAGTCTGGATCAATGGCGTGAACGTGCTTAACGCCAACATGGCTTCCGGCGAAGTGCCGTTCAACAGCACCGCAGGTGCGGCGCGGGAAGACCTCTCCTACAACCGGTTCACGCTGAGTTCGCCGCAGGCGTTTCTGCTGCCGGGCACAAATATCATCGCCATCCAGGCCGCCAACTCCAGTCTCGGCGGCAGCAGCGATTTCTTCCTCGATGTCCGTTTGCTGGCGAGCGTGGGGCCGCCCGGACATGGCCCAACCCCCGGCGCGCTCAACTCTGTTTTTGCCAGCCATGCGCCGCCGGCCATTCGACAAGTGGCACACGCCCCCCAACAGCCCAAATCGCAAGAACCAGTCACCATCTCGGCCAAGATCACTGATCCCGATAATGTCACCGAGGTGGTCCTGCATTACCAGTTGGTGAATCCGGGAAACTATGTTGAACTGGCTGACGCCGCCTACGCCAATAACTGGACGACTTTACCCATGAACGATGCCGGGGTGACCGGCGACGTTACCGCGGGCGACGATATCTACAGTGTAGTGCTGCCAGGCCACTTGATGACGCATCGGCGTTTGGTGCGCTATCGCATTTCCGCCACCGATGCCACGGGGTCAGCCGTTACGGTGCCGTATCCGGACGATCCACAGCCGAATTTTGCGCTCTTCTGTTACGACGGCGTACCCGCTTGGCAGGGCGCGGTGCGGCCCGGCTTTACGCCGGTGGTAAACTTCGACACAAACGTGATGGGTCGCCTCCCGGTCGTGCATCTGATTTCCAAGAGCAACTCCGTGGTCAATGCGACCTGGTTCAACCGTTACGGGGGTGACGCCTATCCATGGTCCGGGACGCTGGTTTACGACGGGAAAGTGTACGACCACGTCCGCTACCGCGCGCGGGGAGGCGTCTGGCGTTATGCGATGGTCAAAAACATGTGGAAGTTCGATTTCAACCGCGGCCACGATCTGCAAATGCGCGACGACTACGGAAGGAAGTTCGGCACCACCTGGCGCAAATTGAATCTCGGTGCCTCCATCCAGCAGGGGGATTACGGCCACCGCGGCGAGCAGGGGATGTTTGAATCGGTGGGCTTCCGGCTCTTCAACCTCGCCGGAGTCGCCTCGCCCAACACGGTCTTTCTCCAGTTTCGGGTCATCAACAGTGCCATGGAGGCCAATCCCTCCTCGCAGTACGAGGGTGACTTCTGGGGCGTGTATCTGGGCACTGAACAGGAGGATGGCCGGTTTCTTGACGAGCACGGTTTGCCGGACGGAAATCTATACAAAATGGAAGACGGCACCGGCGAATTGAACAACCTTGGTCCGCTGGGGCCGACGGACAAGTCCGACCTCAACGCGTTCCTAGGCGCGTATCGCAGCACCACTTCGCCGCCGAGCGAAGCTTGGTGGCGGGCGAACTTGGACCTGACGAACTACTGGAGTTACCAGGCCATCGTACAGGGCATCCATCACTACGACATCTGCTACGGGAAAAATTACTTCTATTACCGCGACCCCGAAACCGGGCGCTGGTCGGTGCATACTTGGGACCTGGATCTGACCTGGGCCGACAACATGTTCGACTCCGGTTGCGGCGGGCGGGATGATTTGTTTCTCCCGCTGTTTGGCAATGGCAGCAGTTATCCCTTCAAGCCGGCGCTGACAACGGAATACAAGAATCGCGTCCGGGAAATCCGCGACCTGCTGTTCAACCCGGATCAGGCCGGGCAGGTGATTGATGAATACGCCGCGCGCTTGCGCGGCCCCACCAACGGCCCCACCATCCTCGATGCGGACCGCAGCATGTGGGATTACAATCCCAAGATGGCCAACGCCGCCTACAGTTCTACGATCTCCAAAGCCGGGCAGGGCCGCTTCTATCAATGGCCTAACGAACCCTCCGTCAGCAAGGATTTCGATGGCTGCATCCAGTTGATGAAAAATTACGTCGCCATCCGCAGCGTGCTGCTGAACGGCATTGCTGCGGATGCCCTTCCGGCGACTCCGACCGTTTCCTACGTCGGCGCATCCAATCATCCCCTGAATCGGCTCAGTTTCCGCAGTTCACCGTACAGCGGCGGAACTCCCTTCTCAGCAATGAAATGGCGTATCGGTGAAGTCAGCGACCCGGGTGCCCCTGGCTTCGATCCGAACACGCCAAGGGCGTACGAAATTAACTCCCAATGGGAAAGCGCCGAACTTGCCGCGTTCGAGAGCGACATCGTCATTCCGTCCAGCGCGGTACGGGTTGGCCGCACCTACCGAGTTCGGGTGAAAATGAAAGACACAAGCGGCCGGTGGAGTCATTGGTCGGCTCCGGTCCAGTTTATTGCCGGCGAACCCGACACCGCCGCCACGCTGCTGGATCACCTAAGGCTCTCGGAGTTGATGTATGATCCCCCGGCCGGCGGCGACTTCGAGTTTGTAGAGCTGCACAATCGCAGCGAGGAACTGACGCTCGATCTGTCCGGCGCGAAATTTACCACCGGGATAGATTTCACTTTTCCCGCCGGAACGTTGCTGGGGCCGGACGGTTATTTATTGGTGGTAAAGACGACGGATGTCGCGGCCTTTCGCGCACACTACGGTCTCGCCCCAAATGTGCTGCTGGTGGGGCCGTTTGCTGGCAGCCTCGCCAACGAGGGTGAAGAAGTCGTGCTCAAGACCACTCCCGGCGGGGCGGAAATCTTCTCCTTCAAGTACGGCAATAGCCGCGGCTGGCCATTGGCGGCGAACGGTGCGGGACACTCGCTCGTGCCACTGGAACGCGCGGCGAATGGGCAGGCCAGCGGCGCGCTGGATTACCCGGGCAACTGGCGCGCAAGCACCTTCATCGGCGGTTCACCGGGCATGGCCGACCCGCCGCCACCGCAATCCTCCCTGCGGTTGAATGAGATTGCCGCGCACACGGATTACGCCGATCCGCTGCGACCAGAATACGATTCCAATGACTGGATCGAGCTGTACAACCCCACGGAAGCGAGTATTCCTCTCACGGGCTGGTATCTGAGCGATCGCGCCGGCAATCTGAAGAAATGGGCCATCCCCGGCGTGGTGGTACCGGCCCAGAGCCGGATCACTTTTGATGAAGTCACCGGCTTTCACAATCCCATCACCACGGGTTTCGGCTTGGACAAAGCCGGTGAGCGAGTGCTCTTGTCGTTCCTCCCGGGCACCGGCGCGGATCGGGTGGTGGATGAAATCCAGTTTCAAGGGCAGGAGAACGACGTTTCCCTGGGGCGATATCCCGACGGTGTCGGTGACTGGTTTACTTTGGCGCAGACCCACGATCTGGCAAATACCGCACCCTCGCAAAGCCTGGTGATCAGCGAACTCATGTACCGCCCGCCGGCGGCCGGCGGCAACGACAATACGCTGGAAGAATTTATTGAGTTGTTCAATCCCACGGCGGACACAATGGAACTCCACAATGCCGACGGGCCTTGGCGCGTCGCGGGCGGAATCAATCTTACGTTTCCGGTCAATCAATCCTTGCCGCCCGGCGGGATGGCATTGGTCACCAGTCTTGATCCGAATGAAACGGCGACCATGGAGGCATTCCGCGCTCGTTACGGTGTGACCAATCTCGCCGTGCCCATCTTCGGTCCTTACACCGGCAAACTCGGCAATCGCAGCGACCGCGTCACGCTCGAACGGCCACAGGCGCCGGACAATCCCGGCGACTCCGTTTCCTGGGTGATCGTGGATGAGGTGATCTACGGCAATCAACTTCCGTGGCCCGCTACGGCCAATGGCGGCGGCCATTCACTCCACCGCACGGTCCTCCGCGGTTCCGGCAACAACCCGGTGAATTGGTTTGCCGCGCCTCCCACGGCCGGCCGGCCACCGACCACTGACCGTGACGGCGACGGGCTGCCGGATGAATGGGAACTGGCCCATGGACTGAACCCGGACAATCCCGAGGACGCGGCCGACGATGCCGACCATGATGGGAGCACCAATTTGCAGGAATATCTCGCGGGGACCGACCCACGCGACCCAGCCAGCGCGTTGAAATTGACCGTCCAACGTGAATCAGAGGCCGTGCGCCTGCAGTTCACGAGCGTGGCCGGACGCACTTACACCGTTCAGTGTTGCGATGACTTGTTGGATGGAATCTGGGAGCAACTGCAGGTCATTGAGGCGTCACCGACCAACGGGATTGTGCAACTCGCGGAGCCGATCAGTGCGGAAGCTCGGAGTCGTTTCTACCGGCTGGTCACCCCAGCATTGCCTTGAAAGCAACAACTCTGCGCGGTCAGCCGCCGCACGGCGCAAAAATCGCCTCGCTCATTCCGTGGATGATCTTCTTGTCCGCCGGACAGATCGTGGCGAGCACGCCGCCGAGTTGGGTCCGGGCGGCATCACCTTCGCCGGATACAAAGTAATACGGACACAAGCGGGCCCGGCCCTTCATCGGCACGATTACGTTGTGCTCAAAATCATACCACTGCGCCTCGACCAGCGCGGGTTTGTGGTAACGCTGCAAGACCCGCGGCGATTGCTCGAAGTGTGCGATAGCGTCATCTACGGCGTTCGCCCAAGCCTCGTGTGAAAGATCACTGCCCAGGAAAACCCCCCGCGCGCCCCAGGCGTGCGCCGAGAACCCGGACACTTTCAGAATCAGATCGCGTTCCTTTTGCGAGAGGCTTTTGAGTTGTTGCCAATCGGTGAGGTTTAACTCGGGGATGGCCGCGTGCGGCGGCAACGGCGAGGGGTCCACCAACCAGGTATAGGGCACAAGCTGCCGCATGCGTTTGAAGTAACCGTCGCCCAGTTCCTGCCGCCAGAACCCGTGCAGATGGCGGTTCCACAGCAAGGCGAACAACATCTTCTCCTCGAACACCGGCTTCGGCGGCGGGGTGACGCGGATTCGATTCGCCGCCGCCAGTGCAAAGATGGTCCGCGCGTTGGGTACATTTGCCAGATCGAACAACTCAAAGAAGCGATACACGGCCTCACCGTCTTGGTAATTATCGAACGTCGAGTTATGGATCGTGAAACGCGCCCCAAGTTGTTCACACAACCACTGCATCTCGGGCCGGTAAGTTGCCGATTCTTCAGACACGACGAGGCGCACCGCCGGTGACTCGCCGAAGATGTTGGCGAAGCCGCGCAACATTCCTTCCGCGCCGCCGAGCACCTCAAAGCCGGCCTGCGCGTAGGTCTGGTTCAGCCACGCCGTCAAGCCAATGCCGCCGGGCACCGAATCCAGTTCTGTAACGCTGACGCCGTGTTCCGTGAGCAACAAGTCAGGTCGGATGACGCGCGGGACCTCGTTCTTGAATGAGGCGGCGCGTTGCAATTCCAGGAGTTCGCGGGGCTTGCCCAAGTCAAGCCAGCGCGCGATCCATTCGGGTTGTTTGCCTTCCGCGCTTTTCCGATAGAGCAGGTTAACGGCACGATAGAACCGCAGGAGCACCCGCCCCAGTGAATCGAGTTCCTTTGTCAGCCTGGGTTCGAGCGAAAAAGGGACAGGCGAAACCCGCCATTCGTGACCGGCAAAAAGACCCGCAGCGGGCATCCGTTCACGCACGAACGCAGCGACCGCCGCGGCTGTCATCGTGCCGTGCTCGCCCGAGGGTTGGGAGGAGTGTTGTTCAACCGGAATCACGCCGCCCACGCTACGAGAAGCGGCCAACCCCGTCAAAAGTGAATGTGACGTTCAAGTCGTGGCGTCAGCTCGGAGTGTCCAATTTCGCGCCACACCGAACGGCGCGCTGGTACAAGTTGGATGCCACGCTGTGGCGGATTGGCAATGCAACCAGCAGGTTTGTACGGCAGGCCAACCTGGGTATTTCACACTCGCTGGCACGGAGCGCCAGTCTGTGACCTGCTTATCGCAGTCAAAAGGCTCAAAGCCGGTCACAGACCGGCGCGTCCGACTGGGCGATCGCCTGGAGTCTGAATTGCCCGGACTAGGCGGTCGGCGGGAGAATCTGGTGGCATGGAAGCTGCCTTTTGATTCGTTCGTTGTGTTGTGCAGCCAACTAACAAGGAAAATATTATGAAGAAACTCATTGCCCTCACGTTCGGATGTGCCTTGGTCCTCAATACCGCCCTGGCGGCCGAGCCGTCTGAAGCGGATCAAAAATGGTTGACCGTAGTTGAAAAGAAGGTGACCGACGGGGAATCCCGGATTTCCACGCCGAGCCTCGACCGCGTAAACCTGTTGAAGAAATGGGCCGCCAAGAAGAACTACTCGGTGGAAGTCACCAAAACTGACGCGGGTTACCGCATCGAGTTGTCCAAACGGGTTGCGAGTAAATAATCTGGCCCGACTCGCTGGGGTATTTCGTGGTGCTTGATGGGAGTTCGCATTCGGGTGGTCCTCTTGCCATTCGGGTCGGGCGGCTCAGAGGCGAGAGTCAAACTTGCTCTCCTCCCGTTCGCTTACCAGCGCGTCAGTCACGCGCGCACCTGCCCGCTGCCGATGCCCACCCACTTGTAACTCGTCAACTCCTCCAGCCCCATCGGCCCGCGTGCGCCAATCTTGTCGGTGCTGATGCCAATTTCGGCGCCCATGCCGAACTCACCGCCGTCCGTAAACCGCGTTGAAGCGTTCCAGTACACTGCGGCGGAATCTACTTCTGCCAGAAATTGTCTCGCGTGTGCTGTGTTGCGGGTGACGATGCTGTCCGAGTGCGCCGAGCCGTAATAGTTGATGTGGTCAATCGCCGCCTTGACGCCGTCCACCACGCGCACGTTCAGGATGTAGTCGTTGTATTCGGTGAACCAGTCCTGTTCGGACGCCCGCTTGATTTCGGATTTCGGATTTCGGATTTCGGACTTCAAAATTGCTTCAGCTTCAGAGTCCACGCGGAGTTGAACGTGCCTCTCTCCTAGACGCTCGCTGATGGCTGGAAGGAACGTGCCAGCGATCTTGCGATCCACCAGCAGGGTCTCCATCGCATTACACACTGCGGGACGTTGGCATTTGGCATTGAACGTAATTTCCTCTGCCATCGTCGGCTCTGCCTCGGCGTCCACAAAAACGTGGCAAACCCCTTTGAAATGCTTGATCACCGGCACCTTGGAACATTCGGCCACGGCGCGAATCAGCCCTTCGCCACCGCGCGGCATGCACAAGTCCACGTATTGGGTCAGCGAAAGCAGCGCGGGAATCGCCTCGCGCTCGGGCGTGGGTACCACTTGAATCGCGTCTTCGGGAAAACTCGCGCACGCTTGTTTCCCGGCTTCTTTCATTATCCGGGCGATGATCTGATTTGAATTCAGCGCCTCCTTACCACCGCGGAGGATCGTCGCATTTCCAGACTTGAAACAAAGACTAGCGGCATCTGCTGTCACGTTGGGGCGCGACTCGTAGATGATGACCACGACGCCGATGGGCGTGGAAATCTTTTGCAGCTTGAGTCCATTCGGCCGCGTGCGCTCGTCCAGGATGCGGTTCACGGGGTCGGGCAATGCCGCCACTTCGCGCAAACCTCGCGCCATCGCCGCGATGCGTTTGTCGTCCAGCTTGAGTCGGTCGAGCATGGCGGCGGACAAACCCATCTTCGCGGCTACATCCATGTCAAGGGCGTTTGCCTGTTTGAGCGCATCGGTGTTCTGTTCCAAGGCGGCGGCCATGGCCAAGAGGCAGGCGTTTTTCTCCGCCGTCGTCAGCTTGGCGAGTTCGCGCGATGCCGCCTTCGCTTGTTTAGCCAGTAGCGTCATCTGTTCGTTCAAGGTCATGGCCGCAAGGTAAGGCAACGCTTTCGGGTGAAAAGCCGGAAATGCGCTCCCTGCACCCTTTTGGGGAACTCCCTTCAGTTTCTCACGAAGAACGCCAGCATGAGCAGTGCGACAGCGATGATCCAGGAGCCGATGACCCGAATGCCGACCTTGAGCCATTGCTTCTTGGTGCAGAAGGACGCGTAGATGGCAACGTCCGCCAGTAACACCGCCAGGCTGATCCAGGTGCCGGCGAGCGTCTTTAGCGCACTGACGGTGGAACTTGATTCGACTCCTGAATCCAGTCCCAAGGCCACTGCCGACGCCGCCAGCAGAGCATAACATCCGGCGGGTGGAATCGGTTTCTCCAATACCACAATAACGGCTGCGGCCAGCGCAAGGCCGAGCAGAATCGCTGGGTAAACGTTGCCGCCCCAGCCAGTAGATGTCAGCAGCAAGGCAAGGGCGGACCCGGAGACAAACACCAGCATCGGGGCTTTCAATTTGAGGGGCGGATGCTGGCCCAGCAGCAGACCCAGACCCAGGAGCAGAAGAATGTGCGAAGGCGTTATGACAGGATGAACCAATCCTGCCAGAAAATCGCCAATGCCTTCAATCGGCGTGTGGGCTTGCGCCGCGACGGGAAAGGCAAGAACGCCGAGGCACGCCAGCAATACCCGCAAGCGCAAACGCAGATTAACCCGGGTGCGAGTCACAGAAGATTGAACAGGAAGCCGAAACCCACCAGAGCGATCCCCGCACCCCCCGCTCGGACCACGCCCCGTCCCCACGGCCAGCGCACCAACAGACCCAAGGCGATGCCCGAGAGGTGGAGCAATCCGGTCGAGATCACGAATCCAATGGAATACACGAGTGCGTTGGCGGTTTCCGGCAACTCGGTGCCGTGGGCGTGCCCGTGGAACATTGCGAACAGTCCGACAACGACTGCTGCCAGCCAGAGCGGCGGTTTGACGGCCAAGGCCACCATCAGACCCAGCACCGCGCCGGAAAGCGCGATGCCGGTCTCCACGGCAGGAAAGGGAATTCCCAACACACCCAAGGCGCCGCCAAAGGCCATTACGACCGGAAAAATCACCGGCAGTATCCACATGGCACGCTGACCGAGAAAAGCGCCCCACAGACCCACCGCAAACATTGCCGCCGCATGATCCAATCCGGAGATCGGATGAGTGAAACCGCTGACAAATCCGTCCACGGTGCCGGCCTCAGTGTGCGCGGCGGCGGTGACGGGCAATCCGAGAAGGATCAATAGTAACAAGCCGAAGCTTGCCGGGAACTGGTGTGGAAGTGGACTGCTCACGGCGGGACTGTGACTATGGTTGGCGGGTGACTTGGAGTTTCGGAGCACTTGCTTCAGGACCATGTCGGGCAGCGTATTCGCGCAGCGTACCGCGTCAATCATCCAGTTCGGCGAAGGGAACGTCTCTGGCCACCTGGCCGGCGCATCGGGGCTGTTCGCCTGAAGCCGCCGCGGCATCACCAGCCCGATCATCGCCGGTGGTGGCGGACCCGGCGTTTGGCTTCCAGCAGGCGATTGGTAGTGCTTTGGACTGGTGACTCCGGGCTTGTGTCCGGTGCGCTGGAAGCGACTGATGCCGGTGTGGGCGCTGAACCCAGACTCACCGACGCGGCGTTCTCTGGGCTGGCGGACGGTGTTGATGTTCCACTGCTCGACGTTTGTGCCCGGACGGCATCGCGCCGCGCCAGCAAAGCTGCCAGCGAGGGTGTGGTTGGCGCGGTGGTGCCAGGAGTCTTGCGCCAGAAGAGTAACCACGTGCCGACGCGACGGGTGAACCGTTGCCAATCCTCGCGATCAATCTGCACTCGGCGCACGCCCACCTCGATTACGAAAACCACCACGCAGAATTTCAGCAACCACGACCACAAATCCTGGGCTTGGGAGGTCTTCTTCCGGTCATGCTGAAATGGGAAAACCGCCGGACCGGCAGGATCAATCACGCGTCCGCCGGTGACTTCCGCGAGCCGGCCCAGCAGCGCGGTGTTCGGCGTCCGAGTGGTCAGTTCCGGCGAGTAAGCCAGGCTGGTGCCGATGGTTTGCACCGCGCGCGGCTGGCCATCCTGCATTTCCATCACGTTCAACAAGTAGGCGCCGGTGTCCCGCGCGCGGAACGAAGCCTCGTAGCCACCGGGCGCGATTTGTTGCAGGGACACCGTTTGCTTGTCGCCTTTGGGGCCAACGATGGCGGCGTGCAGGTTGAGAAAATTCCGAAAATCACCGCGTTCATCCAGAGCTTCGACGCGCACTCGGCCCTGGCCGGCCTCGATGATTGCCTCGGCGACGAAATCCGCGTTGGCCAGCCGGCGGAGGCTCCATTGCACCACCTGTCGCCAGAATTGGCGGTACTGGGGCCACCCGATCCAGTGGACCGCCCACTTGGCACGCGCGTCTGACGTGAACGCCGCCGTGCGTGCCAGTCCATGCTGCCAATGGGCGAGCAAGGGATCACCTTTGTCCGTGACGAGCGGTACCTCGGCGCGGGGTTTGGCTTCCGTGGCTACGTGACCGAGGAGCAATGGATAATCGCCGCCGGCAATGCCACGCACCGGCTCAGTGCTGGACAAAAGTCGAGGACTGAACGGATCTTCGTTGATGGCACTCTTGAGTACGATGGCTGTTTCCTTGATAAAGATCTGCGGCAACTGGGCCGGTGTGGGCACCGAGTAGTATCGGCCGCGTCCCAGGGCTGCAATTTCCTGCAACAATTCCTCGTTGGTGTCGGTGCCGACGCCCACGGTGGACACCGTAATCCGCTGGGCGGTCATCGTGCGAGTGATGCCTCGAAAATCGCCGGACTCGGAAACCCCATCGGTCAACACAATGCAGTGCTTGAGGGAGGCGGTGACGCCGGCCAGCATCTGGTGCGCGCGGACCATTGGCGGATACATGCTCGTGCCACCGTCCGCGGTGATCCCGGCTATGCTGCGGATGATGGCTTGCTTGTTGCGCGCCGGTTGAATGTCCGCGACCACGTAGGGGGCGCCGTCAAATGCCAGCACGCCGATGTAATCCCGATCCGATAGCGCCAGCACCGCGCCGATGGCGGCCTGTTTGACCATTTCGATCTTCTCACCGGTCATGCTGCCGGACTTGTCCATCACCAGCACCAGCGCGCCGGGCGGCAACACCTGCCGACTGCTCAATTCCATGCTCACTGGCAGAATCGTCTCCAGCGGCGTGTTGCGATAGGCGCCCGCAGCAAACGCCTCGTCGCCGCCCACGCACACAAAGCCCACGCCGAAATCGCGCACGGCGATTTCCAGCAGCCGCATTTGTTCCCGACTCAGTTCACCCGCGGCCACGTTACAGAACACCACGGAGTCGTAACTCTGCACTTCCGCCAGCGACGCGGGAAATTCCCGCACGCCGGTAAGCGTAACGTCCAACTCAGATGCCTGGAGGGCGTCGGCCAACCGACGGTCGCTTTCGGCGTCGTCGGAAACCATCAGCACCCGCGGTACGCCGCGCACCCAGGCGAAGCCGAAGGCGCGGTTGTTTTGCGGCGTGCGATCGCCAGGCGACTCGACGCGCACGTCGTAACTGTAAAAACCCGGCGCGGTGAGCGATTGCGGAAACAAGAACAAATTCTTTCCGCCCTCCAACTGGATGCTGCGTTCACCCAGGTATTGTTCATTGCGATACAGGCGAACCGTCGCGGGTCCGGGTTGATCCGCTTGCACAAACACCTTCACGTCGAAGGCCTGCCCCTTGCCCACAGTGGAAGGGACTTCCAGCCGTTGCACTGAAACGTCGTTGCCGCGCTCGGTGCCAAGCTCCAGCACATCCACACTTACCCCCGAGGCGCGGGCCGAGTGGGCGGCACTCAAAGCGTCCCCGAGGTTCTCGTTCCCGTCGCTCAACAAAACGATGCGATGTTGGCCGCTCTCGGGAAAGGCCGCGGTCGCAAGCCGAATGGCTGCACCGATGTCGGTGCGGTCCGTGGCCACGACTGCCTGGATGGACGCCAGATTCAATGCGATGCCAGCCGAAGCTTCGATGGCAGCGTCGGTTCCGAATACCAGGACTCCGGCGCGATCGCCGGTGGGCATTTCCGCGGCGGCTCGATTCACCCACAAGCGAGCCTGCTCGTGCTGTGACTCAGGGACGCTGTCGGATTGGTCGAGCAGGAAGAAGACAGTCAATCCTTCGATGGGGCGACGCCATTGGAAACCGGCCAACGCCAGAGTCATCGCCAGGGCGATCAGCAATCGTAAGCCGCAGACGAACCAGAGGCGGGCCGGGCTGAGTTGCACGCCGGACGTGCGGGTGAGCCACACGATCCACGCGCCAACCGGCGGCAACAGCCAGAGCCAGTGGGGATAAACGAACTGGAAATCCACGCCCGCGCAGCTTAAGTCAGCCGATGCTGACGGCCAACCGATTTGTCGGCTGCTGGCTCACCCGCGCTCAACTCACTACCAAGTGGCGTCGAAGCCTGGTCCGCCGGCCGTGAACAGGCAATTGCCGCACCGACGAGACAACCGCGACGAGCCGATGATCAAAGGTTTTGCCGTTCGCAAGAGCAAGTTTTCAAGCCGAATCTGCGCATGCTCCAGTCTTGCGAGCGAGGGCGCTCAGAAGAAACAACTCGACCTCGTCCGTGAACGACTGCAACTCCATCTGCGCTCCGCCGAGCAGTCCCGGCCATTCCTCCCGGGTCGGCATCAAGTCGTGACACACGGGATGGGCGAGTTGGGAATGGAAGTGGTTCAGATGCGCGCTGCCGGCCAGATGCAGGATGATCAGCCGGCCGCCGGGCTTGAGCAGTTGAGAAACTCCTCTCAACGCCTGCGGCTTGTCGCGGAAGTGTGGAAACGCATTGAAGCAGAACACCACGTCGAACAATTCCCTGGCCGGCGGCGCGGCGCAAATGTCCATCAGCCAGAATTCCGCGTCCACATTGCGAGCTTGCGCCTGGGCCAGCATTTCAGGGGAAAAATCCGCCGCAATCACCCGACCCGGGCGGACGCTGTCCGCCAGCCATTGTGTGAGCCGCCCGGTGCCGCAACCGAGTTCGAGCAGGTCCTGGCCGGGTTGCAGACCCAGCCGCGGGCGCAGTGACTCCAGCCGCTGCAACACTTGCGCCGTGTCTTCGCCATCCTTTTCCCAGGTGGGCGCGTGATGATTGAAGAACGCGATGCGCGGATCCGAATGCGAGGGCGGTCCGGGCGACCGGGCGCCCGGCACACGAAAATGAGGTTGCGTAATACTTGCGCGGTTGGTAATACTCATCGCCGTGAGCGTAACACTTCAATCAAATGCGGGTCAAGCGCGGCTCTCCCGGCGTTTTGCGAACACCATCCCTTCCATTTTGGCGGTGGCCGTTTGCGGCCTGCTCCTGTCCGCCGGTCTCGGTCAGGCGGAGACGCACTGGAATCTTCAGGCGGTCAATGCCAACGGGGTCAACGCCTGGACCGGGCCGTTTCCCAACACGGTCGTCGGTGTGCTGACGACCGATCCGGACGAGATGCTGGATGCCACGCCCAATTTCATTCCGTGGAACGGCGGGGCAAACATGTTCAACCTGGGCGCGCAATGGCAGATCGTCGTGCAGGCGGCCTGGCCGGGCGACCGGTTGGGCACGTTCTGTTACATGGGCCAGAATTACGGCAACATGCCGTTCAACGGCAGCGACGAGTTGAGTTACAGCAACGAGGCCTGGGCGGCGGAAATCGAGCGGCTGAATCACGATCCGGCCACCGGTCACGCCTTCCGTAAGGGCGACCTGGTGTCCGTGACCTTCAACGCTGCCGCGTTCTTCGGCGGCAAGTTGAACATCAACGAGACGCATCGCATTGATCCGGTGTATGACTTCTCCATTTCGCTGGTTGCCTCGAACTACGGACTGCCCGCGCCCGAGGTGCTGTCACTGGTTTCGCTGGTGCGCACGAATGACAACGATCCGACGACCTTCGAGGACATCTTCGACGCCACCCGCGCGACTGGTGGTGAGCATTATCAGGGCATGCGCGTGCGGCTGAATGGCCTGTCGCTCGTGACCACGAATGGCTGGAATCCGACGAACAGTTGGGGCGACCGGCTGCTGAGTGTGACCGATGGGGAGAACCGGTTCTTCTCGCTGCGGCATCCGCGCTACGATCTCGGCCCGGTGCCGACGAACACATTTGACGCCATTGGCATATTGAATCAGGAGAGCGGTTCGGGCGGGCAGGGGACGAATCGCTACGAATTGTTCGTGCAGGAAATCGTGCCGTCCGAGCCAGCAGTGTTGAACATTGCCTACCAGCCGGTCATTACGTGGCCCGCGTCGCTCGCGAATTATCAATTGCAGTACACGAACACGCTTGGCGGTTCGGGTGACTGGATGCCCGTGACGAACCCGCCGGTGCTCGTGAACGGGCGCTGGACGGTGATTCAGGACTCGACCGAGGTCCAGTCGCGCTTCTATCGTTTGCAGCGAGTGCAATGACCCAGCCTTTCAATCCATTCACCGCCGCAGGATGTCGGGATGACTTTTCCCGAAGCGAAAGTCTGCGCGTTGAATCCCCAAACTGTGGCAGCCGACGTGAGTCGGCTCCAATTTCTCCCCGCTCGCAGATGGAGCGGACTCACGTCCGCTGCTACAGGAATCAGGGGCAAGCAGCATTCCGGTTCACCGCGGGTTCGCGGTGCGCACCGCGGGCCTTTACGCTGATTGAGTTGCTGGTGGTCGTGGCCATCATCGCCATTCTGGCCGCGATGCTGTTGCCCGCTTTGGCGCGGGGCAAGGAAAGGGCCAAGGTCACGCGCGTTCACGCCGAATTGCACGGCATCGGCATGGCGTTGCAGATGTACGTGGACGACTACGCGAACAAACTCCCGCCGGTGCGCGTGAACTGCAACACCGACATGCTCATGCACTGGTGCCAGTTGCCCACCGAACTGGCGGAGTTGCGTTATCTCCCGCGCAGCAGTGACGCCGGACGCGAGGCGAACATGGAGGACCTGTTCAATCCCGGGCACACCTACAAGTACGCCGCGCCCGGACCGGAACTGCTCAACGACATGCCGATCGGGAATTATGCCCTGTGGGTGCCGACGAACTTTCCCAATCTCGCCGGCACGGCGGGCAAGTATTACAACGATCCCAAGACCACCACGGTGCGCTGGGTCGTCTGGAGCATGGGACCGCAGCCGAACAGCCCCAAGACCCGGAGCAGTTACGCGCCCATGAGCAGTGATAGCTGGTATCGCCGCACTGGCGACAGCGGCGTCATCGTTCGTTACGCGGACCGGGAATGGCGCCAATTCAAAAGCCCATGAACCGGCGGTTGTTGCTTCTCGGGCCGGTTCTGGCGGTGCTGGTCGCATTCAGCTTGTCCGGATGCAACCCTGCGAGTAATTCCACCTCCGCCCCCAAACTGGCCAGTGCCACTTCCTATCTGGAAAGCGCCGCGCAGGAATTTTTCGCCGGGCAACAGGACTTCATCCGGCTGGCCGAACCGGGCACGTGTCCCGGACATTTCGACATCCGCCCGAGTCAGGCCGCCGATCTGCGGCGCTGTCGGGCGTTGGTGCGCTTCGATTTCCAATCGTCGTTGGACAAATATCTCGATGCCAGGGAAACGAACGGCCCGGTCGTCGTCGAAGTGAAACTTCGGAACGGTCTGGGGCTGCCGGAAAGTTACCTGTCCGCGTGCGAACAAATTGCCGGGGTGTTGGTGGACGGTGGCATCCTCGAGCGGGTGAGCGCCGAAACGACCTTGCAGGCGGTGGCGGCGCGGCTGGCCACGCTGGCACACGAAGCGACCAATCAAGTCGCTCAAGCCGGCCTGGCGGGCGCATCGGTTATCACCAGCATTCACCAAAAGGACTTCTGCGAATGGCTCGGGCTCAAAGTCGTGGCGACGTTCCGCTCGGCGGACAGCGCCAGTGTGGCGGAAATTGACGAAGCCATCACCGCCGGCAAACTTGCCGAGGTGAAACTGGTCGTCGCCAATCTCCCCGAAGGCCGCCGCACCGCGGACGCGCTGGCCGATCGCCTCAAAGCCCGCGTGGTGGTGTTCGGCAATTTCCCCGCGCTCCAGCAAGGGCGGGTTCTTCTCGATGACTTGATTCGCGCGAACGTCCGGGCCCTCGTCACGGCGCAGCCATGAGCGCGCCCGCCGCAGAGATTTCGGAACTCACCGTGCAAGCCGCCCGCCGTTGCGTTCTGGACATCGAGCAGTTAAACCTTCCCGCTGGCCAAATCACCGCTTTGCTGGGCCGCAATGGCGCCGGCAAGACCACTTTGTTGCGCGCATGTCTTGGTTTCGTGAAACTCGCGCGCGGCGCGGTCCGTGTGCTGGATTGTGACGTGCCGCGACTTGAGGCTGCTGCGTTGGCGCGTTTCCGCCGGCGCATCGGTTACGTACCGCAACTGCTGCCGATCCGCAGTGAAATGCCGCTCACCGTTCGCGAGGTCGTTGCCATCGGACGCACGGGCCGCGCCGGTTTGTTCCGCTCTTTCACTCGAACCGACTGGCAGGTGGTGGATGAATGGATTGAGCGCCTGGGCCTGGGCGCGTTGGCCGGTCGCTCTTTCGCGGAAATCTCCGGTGGGGAACAGCGCAAAGCCATCATCGCCCGCGCGATGGCCCAGCAACCGGAACTGCTCATTCTGGACGAACCCACGGCAAATCTCGATCTCGGCTGGCGCGAACGGATGGTCGAAATCATCCAGCAGATTCATGCGGAAACTGCTTTGCCCATCCTGCTGGTTTGTCACGAACTCGAGGTCCTGCCGCCCGCGTGCCGGAACGTGGTCTTGCTGGGAGATGGCCGCGTTCTGGCCGTCGGGACGCCGGAGAATGTTTTCACCGGCGAGCGGGTGACTGCGCTTTACGGGGCGGGCTTGCGGGTGATTCACGAACACGGTCGTCACGCGGTGGTGCCGCGGGGAGGGGCGCATGTTTGACCTCGTGTTCTGGTTGCCGGTGATGGTCGGCGGCACGGTCGCCGGAGCTTCGAGCGGGTTGCTCGGCACGTTCATCGTCGGCATGCGGATTCCCTTCCTCGGCGTCTGCGTGGCGCACGCCGCTCTGGCCGGGGCGGTGTTCGGCAGCTTGTGCGGCCTGGAGGGCCAGGCCTTGTTGTTCCCGGCGCTCGCCGGTTCCGTCCTGACGGCGCTGGTGCTCGGGCTGCTCGACCCGCAACGAGTGCATCTGGATGACAACGTCGTTCTCAGCTTCCTGTTTTCGGCGACGATGGGACTGGCGTTTCTGGGCATCGGCCTGCATGGCATTCTGGGCCGGAGCGACAACGACGTGCGCGGGCTGTTGTGGGGCAGCCTGAATTTCTGCCGCTGGCGCGATGTGTGGTTGATGCTCGCCTCGGCGGGCGCGCTGGTGATTTACATCGCATTGTTCTTCAAGGAACTCCGCGCCATCATGTTTTCGCGCGCCGACGCGGCGGCGGCGGGCATCCGCGTGACTGTGGTCTGGAGCGGATTACTGATTTTGATCGCCGTGGTGCTGACCGTGAATTTCCAAACCGTGGGCGGGCTGATGATCTACAGTCTGATCTCCAATCCCGCCGCCGCCGCTTTCCAACTCGTGAAAGGCTGTCGGCGCGTGATGCTGTGGTCGGCGATCTTGGGCGCGGCGAGTGGCTTGGGCGGCTTTCTGATCTCCGCCGCCACTGATTTGCCCAGCGGCGCGGTGATTGTGCTGGTGTCCTCGGCACTACTGGCCGTGGCCGCGCTGATCCGGCGTTGGCGGTGAACACTTGCGCCCGGCGGGCACAGCTTGACTCTGCTTCCAAGGCGCGCGGGTTGCGGCTTGGAGTTCCGCGTTTACGCGGCCCGGAGCGAGATTGTGGGTCGCCGCCTGAAGATGGAACTCCAAGCGGCAGTGGTGTTAAGTTGCGCCTGCGCCCGGTTTGCCGGCGATTGACAGTGTTCGCTCGGGGATTACCCTCCACCTCACTGGTTAACCATGAAAAGAGCATCCGTCACCCGTTTCAGTGTGTCACTCCCGCCCGCGCTGTTGGATCAACTGGACCGCATGGCGCGCGAGAAGAGTTATGACAACCGTTCGCTTGCCATCGCCGACATGATCCGCGCGCAACTCGTCGAGCACCATCAGCAGATGGGTAGTGCGGAAATCGTCGGCACCATCACGCTGGTCTATGACCATCACAAGCAGCACGTGCAGGAGGCGTTGACGGAAATCCAGCACGACCATCACGAGGTCATTGTCTCCACCGTTCACGTCCATCTCGACCACCACAACTGTCTGGAGGTGTTGATCGTCAAAGGCAAGGCGGCGCTGGTGAAACGCATTGCCGACGCGCTCATTGCCGCCAAAGGCGTCAAGCACGGCAAACTGACCGTGACCACCACCGGCAAGGACTTCGTCGTTTGACGCGGCTTCGCGGGCGTTTGGCAAGGGCGCGTGGAATGTATGACGCGCTGATCTTGGCGACCGTGATTGGTCAGTCCGGGGTAGGGATAGCGACGGTGGGTGTACGCGCGGCTTCCAGCAGCGACTCGGCCAGGGCTTCGGGCGACCATTGGTTGCCGTCAAACTGACGGTGAATGTGACCGCGCGGATCGAGCACCACGGTGCGGAGATTGTGGGAAATGCTGCCGCCGCTCTCGCGGGCGATCAGCAAGTCCACGCGCGGGGCGAGGTCGCCGAGTGCTTCAGATGATGCGACGGCGAAGAGCCAGCGATCCGGGTTGTTGGCGCGGTACAGGTTGCCGTAGTTCTTGAGCCGCGCTGGCGTGTCGAATTCCGGGTCAAAGGAGATGGCGAGGAATTGCCAGTTCGTGGGTGCGTTGGGTGCCTGGAGGACCAACTGGCGGGCGGCGGAGAAATTATTCCCCATGCGCGGACAATAATCTGGCAACGGGCAGCGGGTGAAAATGAACGTGAACGCAACCGCCTGACCACGAAAATCGGAAAAGCGAATTTTCCGGCCATCCTCGGAAAGCAATTCATAGTCGGGCAACAAATCTCCCGGCCCGAGTTCAGACGGCGGCGCGTTTGTCTGGCTGAGTGCCGCGGGCGCATCGTCCGGCGCAACGCGGCCAACGCACTTGATGTTCTCGATCCAATGCGTGTCGTCCGTGGCGACGAGGCGAAAGGTGATTTCGTCATGGCGTTCCAGGCCGCGCAGTTCATTCGTGTTTCGGACGTTCAATTCCATCGTCATCTTGGGCATGTAACCCGGAATCTCGTCGTGCCGGACGACGAGCGTGCGTCCGCCTTCTGGCACGGAGCGCACCACGCCGCGGGTTTCAAACATTTTTTCCACGGCGTTCGTGTTTGCCGTCGCAATCGGGGGCCGGGGCGGAGTGCGATCGCAACTTGTCAGAACGGCAATCGCGAGCAACGCGGGCAAAAGCGGGAACAGTAATTTCATGATTCAGCGGGACTCAGTTCGCAGTTCTTCGAGAAATGAAACAATGGCGGCGGCGCTGCCGGATTTCATGCCGTCAAAGTAGCGGCGCACTGTTCCGGTGCGATCCACCACGGCAATGCGTTCGACGCCCACAAATCCGCCCGGCATTTCGATGCCACTGACGAGTGGTTCCCGGTGCAGAAAGCTGGATTCAATCAGGTCATAAAGCGCGGCTTTATCACCGGTCAGCATGGACCAACGCGCGGCGTCGGTCCCGAATTGTTCGCCAAACTGGGCGAGCACCGGCGGTGTGTCGGTGCGCGGATCAACGGTGAACGACAGCAACCGCACGTCGTCCTGGCCGGCGGTGAGCCGTTGCACTTCAGCCATCTGTTGATTCACGCGCAGACAGGAAATGGAACAGCTCGTGTGGATGAAGTTCACCACGGCGAACTTGCCCGCGACTTCGGCATGCGTGACGATGTGACCGGTTTGATTCGTAAACGCGAAGCTGCCGAGCTGTCGGTTTTGGACGGGCTTTTGCCCTTTGACGACCGCCGGATCGTGCGGTCGCCAGAAAGCCAGCAGTGCCACCGTGCCAACGATCAACAATCCCGCGAAGGCGTAAAACAATTTCAGGTCCCACGGTGTTCGCGCGGGCGGATGGACGGCAGCGGTTTCCGGCGTCGGGTTCACGGCTTCAATTCCTTGGCGGTGAAGCCGGCTTCCTTGATGACGCGGGTCAACCTGACTTTCGTGACCTGGTTGGTGTTGTAAGTCACCACGGCAAGTTTGTTGGAAAACGTCACCTCGGCGCTGGCCACGCCGGGGATTTCCTTCAATTCTGCTTTCAGTCCGCCCGCGCAACCATCGCAGTGCATGCCTGAGATGGTGTAGCGGTTCGTGGCGTTGGGGGTAACTGTTGGTTTGTCCTTTGCCTGCGCCGCAGTGGCGAGGCAGGCCAGCGTCAGAGTTAGAATCAATTGGAGTTTCATGTTCATTGGGTTTGATTTTGGCACGGATATGACCACTGCGCCACCGCTGTCCGGCAGAAAGTTGATTCGGGTGCTATTTGGCACGCGCTGGATTCCACAGATCGGTTTGGGGCAAACTGAACACGCGTTCCAACGGGTGCAACGCGGCGTGACCGTCGGCGAACGCGTAATTGGCGCGTTGCTTGTGGCGGGTCGCGGCCAGGTCGGCGGCGTCCCGCGCCGACAGCCAGAAGTGCGGCATGATGTGGTCGGCGCTGCTGGCGTTTTCTGCAAAGAGAATCGTCGCTGCGGGTCGCGGCACTTGGGACATGCGCCGCCAGGTTTGCGGTTTGCCAACGTAGTCGTCGTCCGGCCCCAGTTCGTAATAGACGTTCAATCCATAGCTCCACGGCGTGGTGCGCCGATCCGTGGGGCAGTGATAAACGCCGCTCAACAGATTCGTCCAGGTTGTGGTCGTTGAACCCAACAGTGGCGCCAGCGTTCGTTCCCAGGGCATGCCACCGTGAACGAACGCCGAGTGTTGGCTGCGGGGAAACTCGTCGGCGTGGTCGTCGGCATACAATCGCACCGCCAGTCCGAGTTGACGCAGATGGTTCGAGCACTGCGTCGTGCGGGCCGATTCCTTGGCGCGCGACATGGCCGGGAGCAGCATTGCCGCCAGCAACGCAATGATGGCAATGACCACCAGCAGTTCAATCAACGTAAACGCGTTACGTGATCGCCCTGTGGATGCGCTCAAAACGGGCGCTCCCGGTCGCCAACGACCGGGAGTCACCATTGAGTTGAGCCGGGGAGGCTTCACTGTCCGAGCTTCATGCGGAAGAATTTCCGGGCGTCTTCGGGATCAAGCACGAGGGCAGCCTGGCCTTCGAGGTTCACGGGCGCGTTGGTGACGGGGGTCCACGAACCATTGGTCAGGTTGTCTGAGCCTTCGAGAGTCCAGCCAGTGGTGTTGGACGGCCAGAAGATCACCGTGCGTTGGCCGATCGCGAGGCTGGGCCGGCCATCTGATACATTGGTCCAGTTGAGTACCAATGGGCCGCTGCTGGAATTGGACACCTCCAGCCCGGTGGTTGTGTCGAGCAGATAAACCTCGAAGGTGGCCGTCAGCGTGTTGGTCCCGGGCGGGGCGGTGAACGCCGGATGAAACATCATGCCATTCCAGTACATGGCGTTTGTCACACCCGCGGTGCCGTAGATAGGTTCCCAGGCCTTGGGTTCGGTGTCCCGATACCGATACGCTTTGAGTTCCGGCGAGCCGGAGAGTTTGCGAATCCACATCTGCGTGTTGGCCGGCAATGGATCCGTCATGGCGTCCATCACGAATCCATAGCGACGACTAAACGACGCGCCTTGGCGGGAAGGATCAACCGAATCAAACCACGGATCGCTGGGATCAAAGCCGTCCCCCGGATGGCTCACGAGCAGTGGAATGAGCTCGGGGATTTCGCCCGGCATCATGACATGGATTCTGTCATCATTGGCCTGGTAGGAAACCATGGGCATGACCATGCCACCTTGCATGGGCACGCTGGTAAGGATGGCGGCAGGAGCGAAGGCGGGCAGTCCCACGGCGACGGTAGCGCTCAGGAGTAATTTCAAGTTCTTCAGTTTCAACATAAATACGAATTGGTTCTCAGTTATATTTCGGTTTCAAAGGAATGGTCGCAGTTCTCCAAGGAGAGAATCCCGGCAAACACACGCGGCCGCGCGGCCAGCGGGCTTGGCAACCAACCGGGAATTTGCGGAATGGGGAAACACCGACCCTGTGGCGGCCTCAAGCGCCGGTCACGCTACGGTTGAGAGGTCAAAGCCGGTTTTTGAGACGGCGGCCACCAAGCGGGGTCAGGCGGCCAGCTGGCGGGGTGGGGGAACGGGGGGACGATGCGGACGATCGGTTCCCACGGAGGAGAAATCCGGCGCAAGGCGGTAATGCGTGGGGGCGGAGAAAACAAAGACGGGACGTTGCGACACAAATTCCAGTTTCTTGGCCAAGGCCGGGAACTCCGTCTTCTTTTCCGCCGCTTTGCCTTTGGAGATTTCGTGACACAGCTTGCAGGGATGCTTGCCGTCGAAAGTCCGCGCCACTGCTTCGCGCAGCGGTACGGCGCGGAGATTGTCCACCAGCATGGTCGTCCACGCCACTGATTGCAGCATGGCCCAATGCGTGCCGGTCGCAGCCAGCAGCGCGACGATCAAAAGGACATGGCCAAGACGGGCGAACACAACTGGATTGTCAAACATTGTCCTGTGAGAGTCAAGATGCGGGTAGGCGCGGGTAGGCGCGGGTTACGCGCGGTGCCTTCTATGCAACCGAGCACGTCCAATCGGCCATCGCTATTGAGATCACCGAACTTCGCGCCATCCGCCCCTTTGGACGAGTCATCAATCCCATGACGCTTCCAGATTGGCCCAGAGACAGAATCCACAGTGAGCGGGTGTGCCGCAACGTGATTCGAGTCGGCTTCGACGTGCAGGGAAGACAGGATCAGAATTGTGACATCGCATTACTGCATCTGGCCCGGCGCGGGATATTTCTTCGCCGCGTCGTCGAGCACGAGCACCCAATCCAGTTGTTCCCCGGGCTCCGGCGGTGTGAAGGCGCGCTCGCCGGTGTTGGCAAATTCCCCGATGACTTCCGCCGAACCGGTGCGCGGATTGAACCACCACGCCTTCACTTTCGCGCCGGTGATTTTATCCATGCGCACCTTGAACGTCCGGCCCACCGGCGCGTACACCATCGCGTAGCTGCCGCTCACGTCGCGCGTCGCCACAAAGCGATAACGTCCCGCTCCGGGCACCGAAGTGGGCACGCGGTCAGTGACGATGATGGAGTCAGCCGGCACACGCGTGAGGAAGGGGCGCGAGAGGACGAGATTTTTTCCGTGCTGCATCTGGATTGCACCCGGCTGCTCGATGGCCTCGCGCCAGGGCATAAGCGGATGGTTGATGGGACTTCTTCCCGGCGACCACATTTGCCAGACGGAGTGATGACCGTAAGTGTGGCCGAACGCGCCGGTGAACAGATTCCAGTAAAGCGGCCGGCGCACGTCGGCGGCGGTTGAGTGGCCAAGTTCGTTGGCCTTGAAGGAAACCGGGTGGTCCTCGTAAATCGGCTCGCCATCGAGCACCGGCTTGATCGGGGTGCGGTTGTAGTCCTCGCGCGTCTTGTCGTAGCGACCGGTGAACTCGGGCACGTGGCCGTTTTGCCGCATGTTGAAATCCAGCCAGACGTCGCCGTGAAAGTACTGCGCCGAACCTGATCCCCCGCTCGGATGCCACGTGATCAAGTGCGCGCCGCCGTCACCTTTGCGCAGTCCGCGCGCCATTGCCCGGGTGATTTCCTTGTGCGTATCGTTCTCCACCGGGCGGTCGCCACCGAGAATCCAAACGATGCCCGCGCTCTTGTAGCGTCGCCCCAGCCACGCGCCGTAAACCTCGGCGTTCTGGGGCGTGAAGATTTCCGGGCCGACGCCCCACTTCTTGTTCCACTTGTCGCCCCACGTCGGCAGCATCCCAATGTAAATGCCGCGCTGGTTCGCTTCCATCACGATGAAGTCCACATGATCCCAGTAATCGTTGTTGGGCCCGTCCTTCACATCGGGTTTGGTGGGATCGTTATTCAGCAGCGGCTTGTGCCCGTAAGCATTGGGATCGTTGAGGCCGTTGAGTTCCGCGAGCGCCACAGCTTGAATCACGGTATAGCCATTCCGGGCGCGCTGGTCGAGATAGTGAGTCGCCTCCTCGCGATTGAGCCGGTGAAACAACTCCCACGCCGTGTCGCCCAGCCAGAAGAAGGGCTTGCCGTCGGCGGTCACCAGGAAGCGCCGGCTTTCGGAAACCCGGAGTTCAGGCAGTGCGCCGCCAGCCATCAGCGTGTGCGCCATCGCCAGCAGCAGGGCCGCCGCCCGGATCGCCGGGCGGAGCGAAGAGCTCTTTGCACGAGCTTGGTTCGGGGTGGGCGTCGTTGGCCTGTGGGAACGAGCGCCTGGGAGCGCCCGTCGGCGCGATTTTCTCTGGGAGCTGTGTGGGTTCATGATTTCTGAGGGGGGCATGGTGGTTGGCTCAAAGGTCACGGCTGAACGGTAACAACCGCCCGCCGGTAGGCGAACATACTGGGCGTGCCGTGGTCCTTGGTTTCGAGGATGACGTGGATGGTTTCCGCCCTCTTCACCGATGGAACGGTCAGGCTGGTGTTCCGCCCGGTGGTCGTTGTCAACGCGACCTCCGCTGGAAACTGCCGGCCCCTGGCATCCCGCAGCGTGCTGGCCTCCGCATAAATCCACCAGCGTACCTCGAAGGAGTCGCCGTCGGGGTCGCGTGTGCCCTCGGCGGAGAGGGCCACGGTTTCGCCCGGCTTCGCGGTGATTTCCAGGACGCGCTTGGTGGCGTCGCCGTTGAGCACCGCGACGGGATTGTGATTGGCCTTCTTGAAGTCGTCGGCCACGCACCAGTCCATGCGGGCGGCGAAGTCGTGTTGGAAATGCTCGCGCCAACGCCAGATCGTGGCCATGTCGGTGCATTCGGTCTGGCCGTTGTCAGCGGTGACGGTGTCGCGGCTGTCCTGGTTGTTGGTCCAGATGGGGCGCGTTTCACCATAAGCTTGATAGAGCGCGTAACGTCCACCCCAACCGCCGTACGCCGGGCTGACGTGCCAGCCCAGGCCATTGTTGATCAGCCCCAGGAACGACGGCGTGTCGCCTTCCATGATGTATTCGAGCCGGGGATAAAGCGCGCCCAGCGGGCCGTGATTCTTGATGATGTTTTCCTCCAGCCACGGATTGTCCACGAGATGGAACTTGTGCTTCGGGCCGTTCTTGTAGTGACGGTCGCCGCTGATGCCGGTCCAGGTGGCCCGCCAATACTCCTTCCAATCCGTGCCGCTGGGACTGACGATGTAAAACAGGCCGGGAAACTCGCGCCGCAGCCACGGCCCGGAATCGTCCTGATCGGAAATGGTGTAAACGCGCAGCTTGGCGACCAGTTGCTTGAGCGCGTCCGCGGATCGCTCTTTACGCGCGTCAAACAGCGCCTGCGCCAGCGTATTGGCGCCGCCCCAGCCGGTCACCCAGAGCGGACGTTCGTCGGCCTTGTCGGCGGCGGCCAGCAACCGACGCGAACCGGCGGTGGATTTGCCTTCGCCCACGGCCGCCATGCCATACGCGGGCTGGCCAACGGCTGTGACGGCGCGAAGCGATTCGGTGGACGGAAAACCAGGCGCGTGCTTCAGCAGGTTGGGTCGCACCTGTGCGTAGGCGTCGAGTTGGCGATGAATCAAATCTACGCGCGTTGTGTTCCGCAACCAGGTGGAGGTGGTCGCCACCAACCCCTCGATGTCGTATTCGTTCGCACACACGAGGAAGCGGACCATGGATTCCTCGTCATCCGGTTCGTTGGAGATGTCGGTCAGGACGAAGACGCGTTGTTTGTCGGTCTGCGCTGTCGCGGTCAGGGCGCCGAGCATCCAGCACAAACAAAGCAGGGCGAACCGGGATGATTTCGCACCGCGAACGCCGCCAGTTTGAAGTTCTGTCTTCATGGTTGGATGGTGCCCAAGGTGAGCCAACCGTCAAGGTCGCGGTCCTGTTCCCGGTTGGCAAAGCGCAACGGTCGCCCGCCCGGCATCGGATTGGGCACGCGCAGCAGCAGGCGATACGTGCGGGCATCCAACTCCGAGGCGGCCAGGCGATGCTGCCACACGTGAGCCGGTTCGCCGGGCAGAACACCGGTGAGCTTCCAGTCGGTCGCCCAAGTGGCCGCGAGTTTGCCGGTGGCATCCTGCGCGCCCAGTTCCACCGGCCAGTCATAATAGAATGGCGCCACGCCGGTATTGGTGACGGTGAGCGTGATGCTCCACCCGGGATTCTCACGCGCCAGATCCGCCCGGCGGATGTGAAATTCGTAACCCATCCGCTGCGCCGCCCGCAACGCGCGTTCGCGGGCCGCGCCTTGCAGGCGAGGACGGAACACGCCCTCGTTGCACAGCCAGGAAACGCGGGTTGCTTCCACGCAACGATCAAACTCCTGACCCGGCGGGGCGCACGTCGGGTCATCGAACAGACAATCCCACACCTCGGGCCGGACCTCGCCGCCGATGGGTTGTGTGCGCCATTTGTCGAGCGCACCCGCGGAACGCAGCCGTGTCTCGAAGAACCAGTCCTCATTCTTCCGTCCCGTGTGAACTGTGGCCCAGGCAAAGGAATCATCGTGGTAGCCGATGGTCCGCGTTCCGTTCTCCGCATAACGATAATCGGTCGGTCCTGCCGGATAACGCGCGACGAGCCTGGTCTTCTTGAAGGCAGTTTCGTAAGCGTCCATCACTTCGCGTTGGACCGCTTTGGACGCGAACCATTCGTTCCGCGGATGATTGTGCCACTCGCCCCAGGTGCCGAGCAACCCAAGCCCCACGAAACCCAACCGCGGGTCGCCGTCGTAGCGTGCGCCCAGGGCGTGAATGAAGTTCGTCAGCGCGGCGCGCAGGCGCGGGTCTTCGTAATCGGGCGTGTGATCCACGGCGGGCGGAAACGGCTGCGTGTTGGTGTTCGTCCAGCGCCGCAGCAACAGGCCCTCTTCGATTAAGTACTGCGGCACGCCGGTGGTTTTCCCCGGCCATTCGAGATAAAACCGCGCAATGAACTGACACCCGCGCGAGGCGGCGGCATTCAGTTTGGACTCAAACACCGTCCAGTTGAAATTCGTCCGCCCGGTCATCACGTCGGACAGCTTGGTGTAATCCCACTCCAGGCTGTGGGGGAAGGTGGATCGTTCGCGCGGATAGGGAACGAAACCCTTAAGGGGGTTGTCCGGCGGTGCCGGCGCGTAGGCCAGTTTGCCCGCGTCCTCATGAGAAATCATGCGCTGAACCTCCGCGGCGTACAGGGCCGATGACATTGCCACGCAGAGGGCCAGGGAAGCGGAATGGAGCATTAGGTTCACGGTCGCATTTTGCTGTTCAGCGGCCCGGGGGTGAAAACCGCGTGCCGGGCAGCCTCCAGTTTAGCGGGAAGTTCATGGGAACAGCTTGGGATTGGTCATCACGCGGAAGAACTCGTCCCGGCTCGCCCTGAGGTCTGTGGAGGCCTTGGGGATCACCAGCACGTCGCCCGTTTCGCCGGGGCGCACGGGGACATAGCGCAGGGTCGTGCCGTGGAACTCCGCCCGGCGAACCTCCGCGCCCGTCCAGCACCTGGGCTGGAACAGCCACACCAGCGGCGCGCCATCGCCCAGTTGGTTGGCACGGCCGAGATCGGTCTTGATGAATCGCTTCATGTCCAGCGTGAAGGGATTGTCCGGCAGCGCGTCGAAATCCTTCGCGGTGAAAACGGAGTCCTTGTCCCAGAACTGGCCGCCGCCCCAGTCCACCGAGCGAGTCCGCGTGGCGACGAGGTAGGCCGACCAACCGTCCTTGCCATTGTAACCGCCGGTGACGGTGAGGTTGAACACGACCAGGTTGGGCGCGATCTCGGGATTCGTGAGGAGCGCGTTGGCCACGGTCGTTTGCGGCCCGCCGACAATGACCAGCAGCGGTTTCTCCGGTAAAGCCTTCTTCGCCTCCGCTACGATCAACCGGCTGCCGTCGCTCGGGTGGGCCACAGTGTCCTCGATCCGACCGCTCTCCGGGCGGAGCAGCACGCGGTCGGCACCGCGGGTGAGGTTCGGGATGTGGTTCAAACCGGAATCGCGCGCCAGCTTGAGCGCCTTCTCGGCGTCTTTCCAGGATTGCTCGAACGTATAGTGATAGCCCTTTTGCCAGTCCCACATGTCGCGCGAGACGATGTTGCCCCGGAGATTGACATTGCCCACGCTGGCCTGCGCCCAAAGGTAGTTGTTGTCGAAGACATCGAACCACCAGTCATTGTCGTAAACGATGGGATTGTCCGGGCCGACACCGGCGAGGCGAACCGCACCGTCGGCCGTGGTGTGCTCCGGAACGACCGCCGGCACCCGCGACGCAAGACACAGCGCAAACAGGAACGCCATGGCCACTCGCTCAAGGTTCATGGGCAGTTGACTCGATGGTGAATTCGCGCATGGCAGCCTGGAACCCCGGAGCGCGGACAGCCTTGTCCGCAGGTTCCGGTACAGAAGTTCGCGCGGACAAGGCTGTCCGCGCTCCGAGCGGCGGTTCATGGAAGGCTTGGACGAGCGGCGAGTTCATGGTTCCTTCAGCCATTTCATCCGCTGTTGCCAATCACGGAGGTAATCCTCACGCCAGCGGTTCACGGTTTTGGCTCCGGGGAAATTCCCTTCGCGCAGGGCCGGATCGGGGCTGTCCGTCCAATAGGGACGCGCTGGGTCAGGCCGCACGAACGCGCCGCCCCAGCTTTCGCCCGCCGGATTTTCCACGTCGCCACGCATCAGGTACAGCACCGACGGCGTGTCGCCCATCTTGATGTCCGCCTTCTTCGCCGCCAGCAGATCGCCCAACGCGCCGTGGCTGCGGACATGCCGGGCAATGAACTCGCGGTTGCCGAGGTCGCCGTCCTGTTTGCCGCCGACATACATCCCGCGGAACGTCGTCTCCGCCTCGATGAGCCAGAGGTCCGGGTGTTGTTGAACCACATAATCCCGCGCGGCCTGGTCCGAGCGCCGGTTCCACGAGCTGATGAAATAGACGCGCAGTTTCGGCTTGATGTCGGGGGCGTCATGCAGCGCCTGGGCCACGTCGGTGATCGAACCCCACACCAGGACCCAGAGCGGGCGCAGATCGTTGGCCCGGGCGCGCTCGATGAGCCACCGCGAACCTTCGGTGGGCGCGGAGTAACCCGCCGCCGGGGCCGCATCCACCGCACCCTGCTTGGTCACGGCCCGCAACGCCTCCGGTGACGGGAAACGCGCCGACTGTGCTCGCAGTTTCGGATAATCCGCCGCGTACGCCTCAAGCGCTTCGAGTAGATGCGCTTTGCGGCCCGCGTGCGGCGGTGAAGCAATCAAACCCTCGGTGTCGAACAAGTCCGCATACACCAGATAGTGAACCATGGACTGGAAATCGTCCGGGTCCGATCCACCGATGTCCGTGGAAACAATGACGCGAAAGCGTTCGCCGGCCAGCGCGCCGGCCGAAGGGGCGGCTGATTGTCCGGTGCGGGCGCACAACAATCCCAGGAGCAGCGTCAGCAGGAATAGGCGTGGATTCATCACGGCGTTACTGACTGCCACCCGTGCGGTGGCAGTGAGTCATGGCGGGATTGTCCCGAAGGTGAGCCAGCCGTCAAGGTCGTGATTCCTGTTCCCAGTTGGCAAAGCGCAGTGGTCGTCCGCCCGGCATCGGATTGGGCACACGAACCACAGGACAGCCGCCGCAGCAGCACCACATCCCCCGGTCGGCTGCAAGAGTCACTGACATCACGAGGCGTGATACCGCAAATCAGCAGATGGAGCAATCCCATCGAAGAGGGCTTGGGAAGCCCAATTACCCGAACCGACTAACTGCCCGGCGGGGTAGCATTCACGAAGTGGTGGAGAGATTGTTGTTCTGGGGTAACATGCAGCGCTCTGACGCCGTTACATCGTAAGGACAGATGGAATCTGTCTCTCTTTTGAAATCGTCGTCCATTTCCCATCCTGCTTCTTGACTCGGCAGATAAAAAAAGTTCCGTGCGGCTTAACCAAGATCGGCACGCTCTCAACGTAAGCCTCCACCTCATCTTCTGAAATCGGCTTGATCCCGTACAAGTAAAACGCAGGAACCAACTGCCGCCAATAACTGTCCCGCTCGGTGTCGTTGATTTGGCTCAAATCCGAAATCGGCCTTAAACGCCCGTTGATAGCGCGCAGACGCTTCAGAAACTCGGGCGGAGGATCATAATGCTTCGTGCCATCACTCTCGTAGGACTTGAACCCGATAAACTCCGTCTGATGAACCTTCGAGACGAAGGAGATGGCCACGGATTCAAAGACGGCATCGCGCTCTGGCAAACTCCGCGCCCCGAGCAAACAATCTGTAGGCAACGGGATGATCGCGTCCTTGAACAAGTCCTGGACTGCTGCCTCGTCATACTGCGGTGGGCTCGCGCAACCAGCGAGTAGTCCGACGGCAAGGAGGAAAGGGACAATCTTCATGTATGCACAAGCCGGCTAACGAGTTCAGCGACCACCGCCGGAAACGCCCGGACGACTGCAACAATCGCTGACAAATAATCTGAATCATCCGACGGCCCAGCGGGGCGGCATCCACGGCGTGGTCCGGCGCGATTGCTTTTCATTCTGCGATTCGCTGCCCGGGTTGGGCCACATTTCATTGATAGCTGTCACTCCAATTGAGCAACTCCGCGAGGCTGTGAATCTCACCCGACGCCGAGTAAAACACGTACCCTTGCGGCACCACAGTGGGCTGGCTTTGGCCGGCCAACATCACAGACGCCGAACCCTGCCACACCTTTACGCACCCCCGGTCGTCCAATCCCATCATGCCGTCGCAAATGCGAACGACGCCGTTGGGGAAACCAATCTCGCAAGCGGCGGAACGCCCGACCTTTACGTGTGTTCGTCCGGCCAGCAACTCCACCTTTGCGCTGTCGCCGACGCGTCCTGAACCGCTTGAGGCCTGGATGATACGGATGGCACTGTCGGGCGCAAAGCGCATGAGGATGGATCGGCGCAGGGCAATGTCCAAGTTGCGACCATCCGCCGATGTTTGAACCAACTGGCCCGCGTGCAGCTTGTCGCCGACCTTCAGAGCTTGAGCATTGGTGCTCCCTTCGGGGAAACATCGGGCACGGCCCTGCAATTCCCTGACCACGAAGCAAAGGGAGTCCGGCGCTTTCGGAACGGAGCAACCGGCGATTCCAAGAAGGGCTAACGTGGCCCCCAGTCCCAGAGTCAGGCGAATGTTACTCAGCATCTGCATACACACTGTGGACGAACTTCAGAGCGGGTATGAGCGCCAGCCAGTGCCGCGACGGGCCGCTGCTTGGGCAGTCGGCAAAGTGAGCCTTCGTGCGGCCAGCGAATCAAAAACTCAGTCAAACACCCCAACACCCATACCGCAGCAACCTCAACACAACCACCCCCTACATGCAAGCGCCAATACCATCAGCAAAGTTGATGCACTCCGGCCCGGCGCGGCACGCGTTCCATGTCGTCCCGGTAATCACTGTCCGTGTTTCAGGATGAGTGGATGGGAAAACGCCCCGCGCCCGCCCACACGGCTGCCAAAAAGTTGCAGGGCGCGAATCTTGCCGCGGAACTGCCGGTCCAAACCGTAGCCATGCATGGTTTGATTGAAATTGCCAATGGCCAGCGGACCGATGTCCGCGCCCACCGGCCCGGCGTGATGGGAGGTTTTGCGATCCAATGCAACGTTCGTCTTTGCGGGGGCAGCCAGTGGCGCGCTGAAATACCAGTTCACATTCTCGCCCGCCTGCGTCGCATCGTAAGTCACGGCGAAGAACGTCCACTTGCCCACGACGAGTTTGGCGGGCGAACTGTCATTGCGAACGGAGTCGGGCCACTGATTGACGGCCAATCGCAGCCGGCCATCCGCGTGGCACACGAGGTCAATGCCCGAATGGTCCTTATTCAAGCCAAAGAGAATGCGGTTGCCGCCGCTGCCGACCTGGAGGCTTTCCGGTTTCAACCAGCCCATGATTGTAAACGAGCGCAGGCCGCGAACATCGTCCAGCACGTCCTCCCCCGCCTGCACCCAGCCCCATGGCGCACCCTCGCGCAAATGCAATGCCCCGTCCGCGCCGCGCCGCGCCGTGCCGTGCAGCTTCAACGCGGGCATCTCGCCGCTCAAAAAGCCAGCCCGCAGGATGGGCTCCGCCGGGTCCCGATCCACGGCGATTTCCTGGAAACTCCGCGCGCTGCCGCCGTCCGCATCAGTGACCGTCAGGACCACCGAATAAAGTCCGGGCGTGGGGTAAACGTGGGTGGAGTTCGGTTCCTCGCTGGTCGTGCCGTCGCCGAAATCCCAGTGCGCCCGGCCATTACCCGCATGGGTGAATTTGACCGTCAACGGCGGCGAACCCTCCGTGACCGATGCGGTGATCTTCGCTTCAGGCCGCAGCTTTTCCCCCGGCTGATACGGCGTGAAACGGTAGGCCAGGTCCGTCTTTGGTCCCGTAAGGACGAATTCACCGGCGGCGACCGTGCCGAAGGGTGTCACGCTCATCGTCCACGGATCAACCAGGTCGAGTTTGTAGGGACGGTTGCCGCTGAGGGTGACCCGTTGCGGCTGTTGGTTGAGCGCGTAGAGCAGGTAAAACTCACCGGGCTTGACCAGCAACAGTCCGCCGTCGCTGCCCCGCTGCGGTTCGAGCTGGTGGAACGGGGGCGACTGAGCCATGAAATCCCTGAGCCATTGAATGTGCCTGGGGCTTTCCCCGTGCAGCACGCCGCCTTTGGACCACCACAAGAGGTCCTGGGGGTGTTGGTAAGTTTCACCGTGCCCAACGTAGCCGCCGTTCATCGTGCCCAGCCAGAAGCGCCGGACCATCTCCCGCGCGCTCAACCGGCCCCAGCCCTGCGGGACGTTGCCTTCGTAACCGCACTCATCCACCACGACCGGCTTGCGGTATTGCCGCCGCCATTCGAGCACCCGCACCAGGTCGCCGTGCTGCACACTCACATGCGTGACCCACGGCCGCGTGTGATCGTAAAACCCGCGGCAGTTGTGAATGCCGCGCAGCCGTTGATGCGGGTCCTCCCGCTGAAGAATTTGAAAGAAGCGATCCCAATCCGTCATCGCCTTGTCGCCCCGATGGCCGGCCATCGCGCCCGGGGCCATCAGATCGAACTCGTTGGCCAGCGACCACCAGACATTGCGGAACACGCCCAGGCGCGCGATGGCGTAGCGCAGGTAACGGTCATCGTGTTCGCGGCCCATCTCGGAGAATCCCCAGCGATCATACGGATGCCAGAGAATCAAATCGGCCTCGATGCCGAGCTTCTGGAGATCGAGAATCCGTTGCTCGAAATGCCGCCAGAACTCCGGGTCGGGCCGGGTGAAATCGAACTTGCCGTCCACACCCTTCTTGAACGCGAACAACTCCGGCTCGTTTTGGTTGTAGGTGTAAGCCTTGGGGAAGACGCAGAACCGGATCTTGTTGAACGGCGATTGGGCAAGCGTCCGCAGCGTCTGCTCCTGCATCGCGCGCGGCTGATGCGTCCACACATAGCAGGTCGTGCCAAACTGGTGATACGGCGTGCCGTCGGTGTAACGCAGGTAGAACGTGTCCAAGACCTCCACCGGACCGTGATTGTTGCCCGTGGGCGCGGTGGCGGTGAACGCGCCCGACTGGCCGTTCAATTCGGGCGTGGCACTGCGCGTGATATAGCGCCATTCACCTTGCGTCGGCGGACTGAAGCGCACGCGATAGGTATCGTCCCCGTCCCAAAAGCCCGGGACGACGATGACGCGATCTCCCTGGGTGAACGCGGCAGACCATTGCACGTCGAGGTAGGGATTGCCGGACGCAGGCCCGCGGAGACTGATTTCGTGACGCCCCCATTGTTCCACTGCGGGTAGTGAGAAGGTGAGCAACAACGCCAGGAGTTGGATGATTGGCTTCATAGTTCTTCAGGGTTACAAGCCCGCGCCGGCTCGCTGGTAAACCCGCACGTAATCCACCACGTAGCGCTGCGGAAAGATTGCGTCGTCCACGCCCTTCTGGGCGCCCCACGTGCCGCCGATGGCCAGATTCAGAATCAGATACTGCGGCGCGTCGAACGGCCAGGAATCCACGCCCGTTCCATCGTTCTTGAGCGTGAAGTATTTCCGGTCGTCCACGAAAAAGTCCATCTGCTGCGGTGTCCACTCCACGGCATAGACATGAAATTCCTTCTCCGCATCCGGCACGGACAGCCGTGCGCCGCGACCGTTGCCGCGCGCGTGATTGAAGCCGCGCGTATGCACGTTGGCGTGAACCACGCCCGGCTCGTGGCCGACGTATTCCAGAATGTCTATCTCGCCACAGGCCGGCCAACCCACCTCGCCGCGATTCGTGCCCAACATCCAAAAGGCTGGCCAGGTACCGCGACCCGACGGGACTTTGGCCCGCGCTTCGATGCGGCCATAAGTCCAGGAAGCGCGCCCTTGCGTGGTCAAGCTGGCCGAAGTGTATTCCGCGTGTTCGCGCTGTTGCTGCCAGCGACGCTCCGGCGCGTCGGCGCGATGGCGTGGATTTGGAAACTTCTCCTTGCGCGCCTCGATGATGAGGAAGCCGCCTTCCACGCGCGCGTTCTCCGTGCGGTTCGTGGTGTAATACTGCAACTCGCGATTGCGAACGAATCCCTCCTCGTAAGTCCACCTGGCCGGATCGGGCAAGCCGTCTTTGTCGAACTCGTCCGCCCAGACCAGTTTCCACTCGCTGCCCCAACCCGTCAGCGCAAAACCCGCTACGGCCGCCAGACTCCAGAGGGTCTTAAGTTCTCTCATAATTTTGATCTTGGCTCCGTTTCGTACGGGGCGCGGCGTTCACGCCGCTTCGGCCTCTTCACTTCCTCACAGCGTTGAAGCGGCCTGAAGGCCGCGCTCCACGAGTGAGTCCGCCAACTCGAATCAATCATCACCGACTTCTATTGACCATCCCACGCCGACTTCAATTCATGCACGTCGAGCGAATGAAATATCACCGCGCCGCCCTTGACCTGCACATTCTGCGAAAGATCATCGGCTTTGGGAATGAAAGCCACAGGCACGCCGACTAAACCATCACTCGCGAACACTTCGAGTGTCGTTCGGTCGCAATACACTGTCAGCCGCTGGCGATTGCCCCGCAATGGCGCGGGAACCCGGAAGCCATTGACATCGAGTTCCTGTTTCTGCGCGTCGTAGGCAATGGTCGCGCCGCGAATGGTGAAAATAGTCTCTGCCTGACCCGGCTCGAACTCCGCTCGCAGTTCCACCAACTCCGTTTTCACATCTGCAAGCGGGTTGGCGCTGTCCGGCTGAAGGTTCATTGAACCACGCCGATCCGACTTCGCGCGCAAAGTTTCCAGTTCCTTTACCGGTGAAGAAGTGAGTCGCGGACCATCCGCCGTGCTGATGAGGCGCAATTCACGCGGGATGCTCATGCACTGATTGAATGGCATGTCTCGCGAGTCCGCCCGCAGCCAGCCAATCTGGATGCGCCGTCCTTGCGGTTCATCGCTGAAGGTTTGCGCCGCGTAGAAGGTGCGCCCGCGCTGGCCGGGCAGTTTGGTTGCCTCGGCGGTGAAGGTTGTGCCATCAAACGTGCCGATGGCATGCTGGTCGTTCGCGCCGATCAACACCCATTTCTTCCGCGCGGCATCGCCGTCCACGGGCAGTTCAAAGAAGTCCGGGCACTCGAAGAGAAAATGTTCGTTGCCGGTGCCACCTTCAAAGACGCTGGCGAGTTTCCACTCACGCAGGTTCGGTGACGTGAAGAAATGGACCGTGTGTTTCTTCCCGGGCAGCTCGACGTAAAGCACCATCACCCAGCGTTTGGTCGGTTCGTGCCAGATGACTTTCGGGTCGCGATTGCCGTCGGTGATCTGCGGAAGGATGGGATTGCCGTTGAACTTGGTGACATTGCGTCCATCCGTGGTGAACGCTAGGCACTGCACCGTGGGTTGGCCGGCGGCGGTGTAGAGCAACACAAGTGGCGGAAGATCCTTCGTACCCAGTCCGCTGGTGTTTCGCCAATCCACCACGGCGCTGCCGCTGAACATTGGGCCGAATTCATCCGGCGCCAGCACGTCACCCAGCTCCCGCCAATGCACCAGGTCGCGGCTGACGGCGTGGCCCCAGTGCATGTTGCCCCAGCCCCAGCCGTAAGGGTTGTGCTGATAAAACAGGTGATACTCGCCGTTGTAGAACGACAGGCCGTTCGGGTCGTTCAACCAGCCGCGGCGAGATGAAAAATGAAACTGCGGCCGCAGTGCCTCGCGATAAAGACTCTCTCCACCCTTGATGGCGTCACTCGGCTCGATGGCGCTCAAGGCCGGCGAATCTTCGGCCAGCTTGTCCACTTGCAGCGTGACGGTCTGACCGCGCCACGCGCTCACGTTCATGAACGCCCACCAATCCGGTTCGCCGTCGGCCAGTTCGATGTCGCTTTTCACTTCCACCCGACCGCCGACCAGTGTGGTGACTGTGCGCTTGGGCGCGCCGTTCTTGATGGGGAGGTTGAGATAACGTTTCTCGATCTTGAACTCGCGTTTCGCGTTAGCGAGCCAGCCAGGAGGTTTGGTGTCCGTCTGAACAATGTGATCAACGTTGATGTGCCCCCAGCCGCCGGTGGCGCGGTCCACGATTTGAATCACCGCCGTCTGGCCGGCGAATTCGCTCACGTCCCACGATTCCGGTGCGAGCGCCTCGCTGCCTCCAGACTTGTCATTCGGGCCGGTGGCCGTGCGGACGATGCGCCCGTCAATCAACAGATTCATGCAGGTGCGCTCGGTGTCTTTCCCACCGCCGATGAGGAAGCTGAGGAACTGGCGCTCAAGCTTGAAAGGTGGCGACGTGAGCGTGCCCGTGGTGCGATCGCCCTGGTAAAACGAGTTGACCAGACGCTCGCCCTTGAAGCCGCTGACCGGCATCTGCCCGGGCAATGTGCCGCGCGCCGGGCCGGGGCCGAACGCTTCGCCGGTGGTCTTCCAGTCGCCGTAAGTCGCGCTCTCGAAATCGGCGATGACCAGATCGGTGGCGGTTTGAGCGAAGATTGAGGCGGTGCCGAAGAAAACAAGCGTGAGGCATCGTGTAACTTGCGCAAGTAGTTCTCGTGTCATGAGCGTTTGCAGATTGCCTCTGCGAAGTGACTCAAGGAAAGGGTAAACTTAATTGCCGCTTTGCAGTTCGGCGATGGCAATGCCGGACTCACCGGCGACAGAATACAGCAGATACACACGTCCGTCGGCGTCCACGAAGATGCCGGGATCACGCAATTCATGCGCCCGACCCTTCATCGCACCCGCCACCGACGGTTTCACCGGCAGGTCTGCGCCTTCGTAAATTGTCTCAGGCCGCAACACCTCCTCCGGCGCGGATGTTCTCCAGGCATTCCAATCCGGGGTGAGTTCGATCCGGCAGCGCAAGATGCGCTCCGGTGAATCGCCGATGCTGGAGTAGTAAACCCACAGCGTCTCGCCGACACGATGCAATGCCAGATGACGCGGGCCGGCGTTGTTGTAGTTCGGGTCGCGCTGATCGCTGCCGGGAAAGGGATTTGGTCCTTGCTCAAAATTTGTCAGCCCATCGCGCGAGCGGTAAAGCAGGCCGCCCTTCGCCATTGCATACCACCAATTATCCCAACGAAACACGCGCCAGTAAAAGTTACCTAGGATTTCATCCGAGGCCTTGAACGTGAGGCCATCCGTCGAGAGCGCGAGGAAGGTTTTCTGCCCGGCAGCGGCCTTGGCCGGGCCATGAAAATACATGCGAAGCTCGCGCCGCTGTTCGTCCACGATCACGTCCGGCGACGCAATGTGGCCTTTGCAGCCGGGCGCCGCCTCCAATCGGAGCGTGCCTGGTTCATGAATCTTCCACGGCCCTTCGAGTTTGTCGGCGTAGGCGAGGCGGATGTATTTCCCGCTGTGATGAGCGAAGTAGAGGTAGTAGTTGCCCAGGCGGTTCGTAATCCAGTCCGGCGCGCGAATCAGCGAGGGCCCGTTGATGTTGCTGCCATCGTTGCCCGGCAGCATCTCGGGTCGGATGATCGGGTTTTGCGGGAAGCGGCGGACCTGCAACGGATTGTCGTTTGCCGCCTGACTGGTGATTGTGGCGAAAACCAGGAGCGCCACCGCCAGCGGCAAGTTGTTGGCCAAAGTCTTCATCGGAGCACGGGTCAATGAATTCCACCGCAGTCTCTCCGAGCCTCACTCTGCCGACAAGACGCGGATTTTGATATTGCGGAAGTGAACCTGATCGCCGTGTTCTTGCAGGAGGATGTGGCCCGTCGGCCATTCGCCGAACGCGGGGATGTGACTGAACTTGCTCTGAGCCACGCGTCCGCGGAATTCCTCCGAGCCGCGCTCGTATTCCAAGATTTTCTCACCGTTGAGCCAATGCTCGACGTGCCGGCCTTTGACAAGAATCCGCGCGGTGTTCCATTCATCGATCGGTTTTGGCTTCTTCTCGGTCGCCGCCGGGATCACATCGTAAAGCGAGCCCAGGGTGCGATTACCTTCACGACCCATCCTGGCATCGGGATGCCGTTCATCGTCGAGGATTTGGAATTCGCAACCCACCGACGGGCCCGCGCCGGTCTTGTTCTCGGGATCGAGGTTGGACTGGACGAAATACTTGATGCCGCTGTTCGCACCGGGCGTAAGTTTGAAATCCACCGAAAGCTCAAAGTTGGCGAACTGTTCGCGCGTGATGATGCTGCCCCGGCCCACGGACAAGGGATCATTCGCTGCCAGCACGGTGAGCACGCCATCGGCGATCTTCCACTTTTGGGATGGGAACAACTCCGACTTCACGTCGCGCCAACCGGCGGTTGTTTTGCCATCCCAAAGCAAACGCCACCCGGCAGATTTTTCCGATTCCGTCAGCGAGTTGGGAGGGGCGGCGGGTTTGTCGGCCTTTGCCACGAGGATTCCCATACACAAAGAGGTGAAGACAATGGTGCGGTGAGTCGGATTCATGATTTGTCAGGTCGGCGCGAATCTCCGTAGCGGTAGTGATCTTCGGCTAATCTTCCTTCACGGCGGGCCCATAGCCGCGGAGGACTTCGGCATCCACGGCTTGGAGATAATTCATCAATTGCCGGTGCAGTTCCTCGGTTTTGGCTGGCAGCTTCGCGGCAAGATCATCGGTTTCTCCCAGATCAGCGTTAAAGTCGTAAAGCTCCAGCTTCTGCGTCTTCCAAATCTTGATCAGCTTGAAGCGGCCCACCCGGATGGCGGAGTGCGGGTAGGCGGACGTTGGGCGATAGAAGATCAGTCCGTTTGTCGGGCGCTTGACAATGTGGTCCGCCGCTTCGAGCACGCCGCGCAAACTGCCCCCATCCAAATTATCTGGCAGCGGCTTGGAAAAACCGGCCAGATCGGCAATCGTGGGCAGGATGTCCCAGCCCGCAATCGGCGCGTCGCACTGGGTACCGGGCTTGATGCCGGGCCCGCGCACAATGAACGGCACGCGGATTCCGCCCTCGTACAACACCCATTTTCCGCCGCGGAGCGGGTGGTTTCTTGCTGGAGTCGGGAATTTGGAGGGGTGATCCATTTTGTTTTGGACCGGCGGAATGAATTCGAGGCCGCCATTATCGGCCATGAAAAAGATATACGTGTTGCCGGCGATGCCCAGTTGCTCGATGGCTTTCAGAACCCGCCCGACACCTTCGTCCAAGTCGTCGAGCATGGCGGCCCAGCCGGGATTGGAATGAATCCGCCCCGGCTGGCGGTCGGCATATTTCGCATGAGTGCCGGATCTGGCCTGAATGTCCACGTGAGTGGCGTAGTGCGAGAGTTGGAGAAAGAAGGGATTCCCCGCGGCATGATTGCGGCGGATGAAATTCACCGCGCGGCCGGTGAGGGTTTCGATGCGCTTCGGGTCGGTGTTCAGGTAAAGGCTGGTGAACTTGGTTTTTGGGTCGGAAGCGACATTGCCGTTCTGGTTGCCGGTGTTGCCATCGCTCTCATCGTAACCGAGGTCTTCGGGAAAAATGTCCGCCCGCAAATCCCACTTGCCATAATGCGCCGTGCGGTATCGAGCGTCCGCCGATTTGAGCATCCTGGGAATGGTCAGGCGCGGGTGCGCTGCCGGGTCAAAGTCGCGCGCGAATCGCAATTCGCCCTGGCGGGTGGGTGTTTGACCAAATTGAATGCTGCGGCGCGTGGGACAACACGTCGATGCCGGCGAGTACGCGCTGGTGAAGCGCATGCCGTCCCTGGCCAATCGCTCCAGATTCGGGGTCGCGTGGAAATCGCTGCGCGAATCCGGCACGCGGTCATCCATGCGGAACGACAGCGAGTTCCAGCCGAGATCATCGGCTAGAATCAAAACGAAATTCGGCTTCGTCGGCGATGCGGCTGAGACGCAGAACGCGAAGACCGCGGCCAGCATCAGCACCAGCAAAAGCAATACGCCGCGTTTCCGCTGTATCCAGCTACGTAATTCGGAGCCTCTGGTCATGTTCATTCCTGCTTCGCTGCGGGTCTTGCCACTGAACGGGGATTTTTGGGCGTGGTGATTTTGGCGAATGGGCGTGGGGCAACCTCGTCGGCCAAAAGCGTGGCCACGAGCGCATCGTTATGTTGGACGCCGAACTGCCGCAGCCGCTCGCGATGTTCCAGCAACACACTTCGAAACTCGGGGCGGCGCGCGAGATTCACCATTTCGCCAGGGTCGTTTTCCAAGTCCACCAGTGATTCACGGTGTTCGCCGTGGGCATAAACGCAATACTTGTAGCGCTCCGTGCGCACCATCCGGCCTTCAGTCATCGGCACAAGATCGCCGGCCAGACCGGCCTGGCTCATGTTGTTTTGCACAATCACCTGATCGCGCCAGGCCATGACCGGTTCATCCTGAACCAAGGGGCGAAGGCTGAGGCCGCTGAGTCTTCGCGGGCGCGGGATGCCGGCGAAATCCAACATCGTGGGCAGCAGGTCAATGCCCGTGTTCACCAGCCGCTCAGAAGTGCGGCTGGATTTCTGAGCCGGATGGGAAATGATCAACGGCACGCGCGCCGACTCCTCGTACAACACTGTTTTCTGATTCAACCGGTGGGCACCCGCACATTCGCCATGGTCGCTGGTGAAAACGATCAGTGTGTCTTGCTCCAGCCCGGCGGCGCGCAACGCCGTGAGCACGCGGCCGATTTCTGCGTCCATTTTTTCGATCAAGCGATAGTAGCCCCAACGCAGGTTCCGCCAGCGTTCAGGTGTGAAGTCGCCCACGGGAAACAGAGGACTCGCGTGATAACCGCGCCGCATTTGTATCATCGAATCAGGCTCGTCGCCGGGAGGTTCGAGATTGGCCGGCAAGGGTGGCAAGGTAGCATCGGGTGGCGGATCACCGATTGGGCCGTTGGACAACGGCTCGTCACGCGCGAGTTCACATACGTTGTGCGGATTCAGAAAACTCACCACGAGCAGAAACGGGCGTTCGTGTTTCTGGCCCAGGAATGTCACCGCGTTATCGGCCGTGAGGGTGTCCTTCTGCCGCCGGTCCACGATTTCAAAACCGTGAGTCGCGGTTTGCTTATCGTCATAGCAAAGATGCCATTTGCCGTAGTAAGCGGTGCGGTAACCGGCCTGGCGAAAATAATTGCCCAGGTTCACAAACTCCACGGGATCAAGCTGGGTTTGGGTGTTGTCGGTCACACCGGTTTCATGGGGGTAACGTCCGGTGAACATGGAGTTGCGCGACGGCATGCAAAGGGGATTGGCCGCATAGGCACGCGTGAACAGCGTGCCGCGCGTGGCCAGGCCGTCGAGCGCCGGCGTTTGAAGAAAGCGGTTGCCCATCTGGCAACTCATCGCCTCGGCAGATTGCTGGTCGGTGAGGATGAACAGGATGTTCGGGCGGTCAGGGGACGCCGATTGCGCGCCAACAGTCAGGCATGCGACCAAGCAGCCGAAAAGCAAGAAGCGCCCGTGGATGGAATTGCTTCTCATTATTTGAACGCCTCCATCCAGGAGAGCTGCGGCCAGACTGCGTTTCGGTCGTAAGGCTGCGCCGGGCCGGGCGTGCTTCGACCACGTTCGATTTGTTCCCGCAACAGCCGGCCAAGTCTCTGCACCACGTCCGGGTGACGGGCGACGAGATTGTTCTTCTCCGCCGGATCGGCGTCGAGATCGTAAAGCTGGAACGGTGGCAGGCCTTCGAGACTGTCGGCCTTGGGCTGGGTCCATTCCGATGGTGAAGTGGTCGGATAACTCCAGCCGCCCGAGTCGGGACAAAGCAGCAATTTCCATTTGCCTTCCCGAATCGCAAAGGAGCCGTTCGCGGAATGATGGACGATGGCTGGCCGGGACGCGTCGAGCTTTGGCCTGCCGCGCAGCAACGGGAGAAAGCTCACACTATCCTCGCCCGCATCCTCGGGAAGTTTGACTCCGAGCAAGTCGGCGCATGTTGCCAGCAGGTCAAACTGACCGATGGTTTCCGCGCAGCGTGTGCCGGTCGGAGTGACGCCGGGCCAGCGCACGATGAATGGCAGGCGGTGGCCGCCCTCAAACAGATCGGACTTGCAACCGCGATAGCCGCCGCTGGGGTCATGCTTGAAAGGTTTGAGATCGGGAACGTTGGCGGCGGGCGCGAAGCCGTTGTCCGAAGTGACGATGACGATGGAGTTGCTGGCAAATCCGTGAGTATCGAGGGCGGCGAGAATTTGTCCGATATCGGCATCCACTTGCAGCACAAAATCACCGTAGGATGTGGTGCGCGATTTGCCCTGAAACTCGCGGGTCGGCAGGATGGGCGTGTGGGGTGATGCGAGAGCGAGGTAGATGAAGAATGGCTTCCCGTCGCGTGCCGCCGCCCGTTCGGCGAGATAGCTGATTGCTTTCTCCGTTAGGTGAGGTTGGACTTCTTCAAGTTTGAAGTCGGAACTGATCACGCCTGCACGCCAAAGCTTGGGTGTCGGGCTGTCGCCGATTTTTCCTGTGGGCAGGCTGACGGCACGGTCGTTTTCGAGCCAGACATACGGCGGCATGTCGAGCGATGCGCTGATGCCGAAAAAGCGGTCGAAGCCATGTGCCGTGGGCCCGCCGCCGAACGGCTTGGTGAAATCCACGTTTTCTTCGTTTGCGCCTCTGCGCGCCCAGTCAAGCCCAAGATGCCATTTGCCGAACATCGCCGTGTGGTAACCGTTCGACCGCAGCAGGGCGGGAACGGTGAGCCGCCCTGCCTCCAGCAGCGCCGGGCTGTAACCACGAGTCACACCGCGTTTGAGTGGGCCGCGCCAAGCGTAACGACCCGTGAGCAGCGCGTAACGGCTGGGGGTGCATAGCGAGGAAGCGGAGTGTGCGTCCGTGAATGTCACGCCTTCGCTCGCCAAACGGTCCAATTGGGGCGTCCGCCAGGCGCTCTTTGGGTTGTAGCAGGACACGTCGCCGATGCCCAAGTCATCGGCGAGGATGTAAATGAGGTTGGGCAACGGGGTCGTTTCCGTCGCGGGACGATTCGTCGCGGGACGATTAGAACCAGCCGCTTCGACCACGTCACCCCAAGCGGTCAGGACGAAGATGACGGCAAAGAGCCTGGCCATTGCTGGATGCAAGGAAACCATGGCTCATCACTTAGCATGCGGGGCAATGGTGCCAATCATTGATTCTCCGCACACGGACTTGGAGCCCGGACAAAAAGTAGCCGGGCATACCGAGTGAGTTGATGAAGGAAGCGCCATTCAATGTATGGGCACCCAGCCAGGCCAGATCATAAGTTGAAGGGCAGGATGTTCAAATAGTTGGTGCAGAATCTCCAGGTGACCGGCTCGGCGTGACCGTCGGCAAAATTCACGTTGCCCTTGCCGCCGTGGCGAGTCGTCAGGACATTGTTACCGGCGTACAGTGAAACCGGAAATCCCCCAAACAACTCAGGAATCCATCGGCCATCGTCGGCGGTTTTGTTTCTGCCCGGCGGAAAGTCGCCGGCACCCGTCGCTTCTTCGTCCAACATGATGATGTTGGAGGGACGGTTCACCGTGGTCAGCTTGAAGGGTTGGAACACCTCGCCGTTGAATTTGGAGGCGACATGCGTACTGAGCGTGTAGCTGAAGGGATAGCTGGTGCGCCCGACGCGGTCCCGGTCCATGGCACAGCGGAAAAGCTGCGACGGATCCTTCAAGCCCAACAACTTTACCACCGGGCTGTCCGAAACGGGGTGATAACCACCGGGATCATTGGTGCCCCGCCAATACACCCAGTCTTCGGCGTGCCAGCCATGAGTGCCCGAGGCAAATCCGGGCATGACGTCGTTGTTGTCCCCGACGTAAAGCATCATCCCCAGGCCCATTTGCTTGAGATTGTTCAGACAGTTAGCCTGTTGGGCCCGCTGTTTTGCTTTGCTCAAGGCGGGCAGCAACATCGCGGCCAGAATGGCGATGATGGCAATGACGACCAGCAACTCAATAAGGGTGAACGCCCGGCCCGCACACCTTGGCTGCGGGCGCCGGCAAGATTTACCGGAGCGACGGTTGCGCGCTCCGGCAAATGAATGGTCTTTCATAACGCTGCTCAATTGCGCAACGATCCGGTTCGAGGCTTCCAACTAAGCCAACAGCCTTAGAACTGTTTCACCACCCGATAGTACCGGGCGTCGGCCGCCACCGGGGCCGAGTTCGTGAAACTGGTGGTGAAGCCTTCGGTCAGATTGGTGGAGATCGGACTCCAAATGCTCAGATTCGAGGAGCTTTCCACAATATACTGACACACATCCACCGGGGTGGATTCCCAAGTGATGACTTCGTCCGATCCATCCTTCAAGAAATCGGTAATCTTAAAGCCGTAATACGCCTCAAAATTGGAGACCGTATAGCTGCCCTCCAAAAATGGCTGTCTCCCGGCGGTGCCGAACAGACAGAGGGCAAAGCAGTTGATGTTGGTCCACGGAAGCACATTCGTCAGGCCGTTGAAGTCGTCGCCGTTGCCCCCTGGGATCGGAGCTCCGGCGGCGCCACTTACTTCATCCCCGGCGCTATTGCTCCAGACGGCGTCCACTTGAAGCCCCAAGCCACCGGCGCTGGTCGGAACCCGTTCCACTGAAAAACGAATATGGTGTGTGGTGGTGGTGTCGGTCCCCATGGCCGCACCGTTGGGAGCTGTGCTGGTACTGCCCATATTGCCGCCGCCGTCGCAAATACTGCTCCAAGCGTACGGCCCGCCGAAGACATAATTGCCCGTGACCAGATCGAGGTAATTCGTGTCCTGCGTAATCGTTGTGTCGTAGCGTAGCAGGACGACCTGTCCGCTCGGCGTTCCGAATTCGAAGCCACCTAGGATGGCATTGTTGGCGTTGGTATCACCCAGGGATATGCGGAAACCCACGTCCACGTTCTCCGGCGCCAGCGTGTGAAAAACCACGTCGAAGGCGACCGTCACCCGGGAGCCGGCATTGGTGACTGGTTGATCGGCAAAAGTCTGAACGATACGCGGCAGGTATTGGCTTCGCGCGGGGTATTCCGGCGCATATTCATTGGCGCGAACTGTGGCCGTGAAGCCGCCGGCACTCTGGTTGATCAAATCGAGCAACCCGTTCGGCTGCACGTTTTCGACTTCTTGGGGATCGTGTTGTATCCAGGTGCTGGACAGTTCAATCAACTGCGCCTGGGCGCCGGAGGGAAGCAGCGCCGCCAGCAGCACGCCGGCGAGACCGAGGGGCGGAAGTAATTTCATAATGGCACTGGGTAAGTGGATTGGGTTGATGTCTTGTTTCTGTCGGTTGCTGTCTTGAGAAAGCTACCACTTTGGCGGGTTCCGCCAATACCTCAATTGAGGTATTCAGTTTGAGGCGACCCTTACCGCAGTGAACTCGCCACTCCCGTCGGAGCAATCACCTTCTCGGCCATGAATTTCACCACCGCCTCGGAGCGGGAGCGGACGTGCAGCTTTTCGTAAATGTGCTTGGTATGCACGCGCACCGTGTGGTAGCTGATCGCAAGGTGATCGGCGATTTCCTTGCTTACTTTGCCCTGAGAGAGCAGTTCCAAGATTTCCTGCTCGCGGACGGAGAGCGTCGCCGCCTCACCACCGCCGGGAGGTGGTGATTGAAAAGTCGTCACGATCTTGCGCGCGATCTCGCTGGTCATGGGGGCGCCGCCGGTTTGCACGGTGGTCAGCGCTTCGAGGATTTCGCCCGGCGACGAGCGTTTCAACAGATAACCGCACGCCCCGGCCTTGAGCGCGCTGAAGATGCTCGCGGTATCTTCATAGACGGTCAGCATGATGACCTGCATCGCGGGCAACTGGAGCTTGAGCCGGGCGGTGCATTCGATGCCCGAAGCGCCGGGGAGATTGATATCCATGAGCACGACATCCGGCTTGTGGTTCGGAATCTGTTCCAGCGCTTCCTCCGCACTGCCGCAGGCGCAGACACAACGCACCCCTCGAGCGCGCCGCAACATGCGCTCGAGATTGCGCCGCAACGGCGCACTGTCCTCAACCAAGGCGACCGTGGTCATGCCATTCTCCCGGTTGGCCGGTGCCGGCCCCTGCGCTTCCTGAGCATCCGCGGTCATAGGCGATAAACGAATGAGACGGGAAATCAAATCCGCCTCGCCGACCACGGTGCGTTGGATTGGTGATGCTCACAATACCTCAATTGAGTTATCCGGTTGCCGCTTGCCCGACACTCAGCAACGGCACCTTGAAGACCACCGTGGTGCCGCTGCCGATGCGACTCGCCAACTCACAACTGCCCCCCAATTGCTGCAACCGGCGGCGCATGTTGCCCAAACCGTCCGCGCCATTCCTGGTGGGCAGTTTTTCGGGAGTCAGCCCGCAACCGTTGTCGCTCACCGTGATCGTGAGCGTTCCTTGGTTGGCGGTGATGGCCAGCCGCAGGTCCGTCGCGCCGGAATGTTGCACGACATTACTGAGCGCCTCCTTGAAAGCCAGGAACAAACTGTGGCGTTGCTCGGCGTTGAGCGGCGCGACCGGTAGATCGCGGGCCACGTCCAGGTGACACCGTACCGAAGTCGCCTTCAGAAAATGCTGGGCGAACTGGCAAAAATACGTGGCCAAGGAAGCTACGCTGTCATGCTTGGGATTTACCGCCCAAACGATCTCATCCAGCGCGGTCACCATCTCGCGAGCGCGTGCGCCAATCTCGCGCGTGTGTTCGCGAACTTCGTCCGGAGCGAGTGTCGGGTCCTGGGCCAGTTCGCTGCCAAAGTTGATTTCCACCAGCCCGGCGCCCAAATCATCGTGCAGATCCTGGGCAATGCGCGCGCGCTCCCGTTCCAACGCCTGCTGCTGTTCCAGGCGCTCAAGCTTGTGACGATACCGCCGCCGCGCGGTGAGCAACACACCACCGCCCAAAACACCGGCGGCCAGGACGGCCGAGGTCGCACGAAACCAACCGGCTTCCCAGAGACGCGGTTTCACTTTCAATGCCACAACGGCAGCGCGTTCACTCCAAATGCCATCATGATTACAGGCGGTCACGCGGAAGCGGTAGTCTCCGGGCGGGACGCGGGGGTAACGCGCAATCCGCGCCGTACCGGCCTCGACCCAATCCTGGTCCAGTCCCTCAAGTTGATACCGGAACGCAACGTTCTCCGGTGAAGACAAACCCAGGCCGGTAAACTCGATCTCCATGCGGTTCACGCCCGGCCCCAACCGCAACGATGCCTGCGAACCTCGCAGGCTGGCGGGTGGTGGTCCGTTCGTTGGGCCGCTTCGTCCGGGATCGTCGTACGCGGCGGCCACTCGGCCATTGACGGTCAGACGTTCGATGACCACCGGCGGCGGCACCGGGTTGTTTCGGAGCAACTGTGGTTCGACAATCGCCAAGCCCGTCAGCATTGGCATCAACAATCGGCCATCACGGGTTTGTGCGGAGGCAGGTGAAACCCCGAATGAAGCCTGCAAATTGGCCACCCCATCACCACGTCCGAAAACCACTGATCTCACCCTCGATTCGCGTCCTTCGGCCACTGCTTCGACTTCCCCCTGAGTCAGTTGAAACAGGCCGCGATTCCCCGCGAGCCACAGCCGATCCTGGTCGTCGGCGAGGATGTGGGAGATGAATTCATCCCACAGCCCATGGTCGGAGCGGAACTGGGTAAAACGCCCCTCTTTGAGCCGCCCCAAACCCTGTCCCGCGAAGCCAAGCCACAGACTCCCATCACGGGTCGCCAGGAAGCATCGGATGTGTCTCGGTTCACGCATGACATTGGTGGTTTCGTTGATCAGTGTGTCTCCGCGAACGCGGAGCAGCAGTCCATCCGAGGTGGTCCCCATCCACACGTCACCGGCGGCGTCCTGCACCATCGCGCGTACGTCGCTCGCTCCATCCGGCAGCGCAAAATGACTCAAGTTCCCGTTGCGGGCCCGATACCGGGCGACGAAGGAATTGAGGGCAATCCACAGGTCGCCGTCCGTGCCGGCGAGTAACGCCCGGACGTAGCGGTTCGTCAATTGCCGGTTAAACGGCAGCGGTGTGATGTCACCGTTACGGTGACGCAAAACGCCCCGTTCTCGCGTGCCTATCAGAACCTCCCCATCCGTTGTCGTCGTGACGCATACTGCTTCGCCGCCAATCCAACTGGAGTTGCTTGAAACGAGGCTCCACACGCCGTTGCTGCGCGAAGCCAAGGCCCCGTTCTGACCAACGACCCACAGGTTGCCCGCCGCATCCTCACAGGCGGATTGGACTGCGGCAAAGGGCAGACCCTCCGTCGGCCCGACCAATCGCAGGGTGCGCGGGCTGAGCCGATTAAGGCCGCCGCCACGGGTTCCAACCCAAATGTTGCCTTCCGAGTCCTCCATCACGTTTATGATGTTGGGATGAGAAACCTCGACTCTTTGAAACCCTTGGCCATCGAAACGAAACAGGCCGCCAGAGGACGTCCCAATCCAAACTCCTCCAGTTCGGTCCTCATGCAGCGCAGTCGCGGTCACCTCGCCTGAAACGGCATCGAACTCGAGTTCACCCACCGCCACCAACCGGCCTTCCGGGGAGCAATGGTACAGTTTGGCCTCGGCGAAAAGCCAGATGCCCCCTTGCCGTGCCGGGTGAATGCGAGCTGATTGTTGTCCCAAGCTTGCCAACTTCACGAATCGCTCGTTGCGGAAGACACCGATCGCCCCGGATTGCGAGAACCACAGTGTCCCTGCTCGATCCGTTGCCAGCCAACATACGCCGTTGGGCGACAGGCCATCCGCGGCTCCGAACGATTGCGACGCTTCCCCTTGAAGCCGGAAAACAGCTCCACCGTTGTCACCGATCCAGATGCCGCCTTCGTGGTCCTCGGCCATCGCCCGGGCTTGGGCGCCGGGCGACATTCCATCCAAGACCAGTCGCTGCGTGATTGAGCCTGCCTCGACACGGAGGATGATCCCTTCATCCTTGGCCAGCCACAATTGGCCGCGTCGGTCCAGCAGCATGGCGCGAATCTGATTCTCGGTTGGACTGGCGGGCGAAGCCGGGGAGAATTCCTGGAAACGCACGCCATCGAAACGCGACAACGACCGATGCGTCGCGATCCACAAGTAACCATCCGGCGTCTGCTCCAGCCCCACGATGGTGTGCTCCGGCAGGCCGTCCTCCGCCTGCCAGGCGCGGGCGAACCACGCCGAGTTGGTGTGCGCGGCAAGTGGCAGCGCGACCGCAAGCATCGTCAGGCCGGCCAAGCCGCCCAGCGCGAACCTTGAGTTTAACGGCTGGAACACGAACGAAATCTAACGGTTGAAATGGATCGGGCAAGTGGCAAGCGGCACGCTTGGGGATTACGGCCCAATCCAACCCCCATTCACGCAATCACACGGGGAGGAACTGGCTTCTCCGATGGCTCGTCCCCAAAGCCAACAAATGTGCGGAACCGCTGACTCGGAGCTTGCGCCGCTTCCGGGAAATTCTGATTTTGCCGCGGTGACACCCGAACACCGAGAATTCCGCGGCGACACCAACCAGCCCACCCCGGCACCGGAGGCCCTGTGAACCAAGCGAACGGACTGTTGAACAAACACATCGTCCCCGCGCTGACCGCCGTCAGCGAGAACACCTACATGTCGGCCATCCGAGCTGGCATGGTTTCCGTCGTGCCGCTGACGATCATTGGCGGACTGTTCATGGTGGTGGCATTCCTGCCCGTGCGCGGCTGGGAACCAGTCGTCGCCCCTTACCTGAAACTGCTGGAAATACCGGTAACGGCCACCTTCGGCCTGCTGGGAGTCTTCGTTTGTTTCGCGATCGGCTACGACCTTGGCAAGCGACTCAAGCAGGAAGCCATCGTGAGTGCTTCCATGGCCACGCTGGTGTTCATGATGATCCAACTTCAGTTGGAAGATCAAACCTTGTTGATGGACGGGCTTGGCTCAAAAGGTCTGTTCACCGCCATCCTCATCGCGTTGATCACCGTGCGGGTGCAGAAGTTTTTCACGGATCGCAACTTCGTCATCAAGTTGCCGGAGAATGTGCCGGCGGTCGTTTATGAGTCGTTCCTCTCACTCAGTCCGATGGTTTTCCTCGTACTGGTGTTTTGGGCCATCCGTTTTGCTCTGGGTGTGGACATCAACCACATCGTGCAGACCGCGTTCAGTCCTCTGCTCTTTGCCCTGAACACGTTGCCCGGAATTCTGGTTTACGCCCTGCTCGTCACCCTGCTCTGGTCGGTGGGCATCAATGGGGACAACGCCGTGGACGCCGTCGTCGCTCCGATCTTCCTCCAGTTCCTCGCGGCGAACGTCGAGGCCATGACGGCGGGACAACCCTTGCCCTACATCACCGCGTACGGCTTCTTCACCATCTTTGTCAACGTCGGTGGCACGGGTGCCACCATTGCGCTCGCTTTGATCATGTTGAATTCCAAGGAACCGGGCTATCGCAAGGTCAGCCGGCTGTCCATGCCCACGCAGATTTTCCAGATCAACGAACCCATTTTCTTCGGTTTTCCCATCGTGCTCAATCCGATTTTCATGATTCCTTACATTCTGAACGCGCTGATACTTACCGGGGGCACATTCCTCCTGATGCAGTGGGGCGTTATCAGCAAGCCCTTTGTCAATGTCCCGTGGACCACACCGCCCATCATCGGTCACTTCTTGGTCACCGGCGGCGACTGGCGGGCCGCCGTTTGGGGCGTGGCCTGCGTCTTCATAGCAATGGCGGTCTATTATCCCTTTGCGAAGACCGCCGAGCGGCAGCGTTTGCAGGCCGAAGCCGCCGGCAAGGCGCAGGGCTAGTTTTCCTGCCAAATTGAAATGCCCTTTGGCGGAAATGGTGCCGTGAACAGAAATCGGCTTCAGCGTGTGGTCTGGTAAGACGGACCGCCACAGTAGATCAAGATCAAGCACTCTGGCCGAACGCATCTACTTCGCAGGCCTTGAGTCGTTTGGCGAGAAACGCTAGTTCCGATTTAATCTCCGCCAGTTGCAGCGCCTTGCGGAAATGACCGGCGGCGGCCCGCGCATGGTTCAGCCGCAACTCGAATTCGCCCAACACGGCGTGCAGCAGATAATACGCCTCCAGCGATTGCAGATTCTGGATCGCGTTGACGGCCTCGATGCCGGACTGCGGGCCATGCACTTCCGCCACCGCCACCGCGCGATTCAACGCCACCACCGGTGAATCATCGAATTCCACCAGGCGGTCATACATTTCGAGAATCTGCGGCCAGTCGGTTGCCGCGTAATCCGGCGCCGCGCAATGCACCGCCGCGATGCCCGCTTGCAGATGATACTCACTGACCTCGTCGCCGGCGGCGGATCGCGACAGGTGAAACAGACCGCGCGCCATCAGGGTTTTGTCCCAACGGGAACGGTCCTGCTCCTGCAACCGAAGCAAATTGCCATCGCTGTCCGTGCGCGAGGGCAGACGTGCGGCGTTCAACAGCATCAACGCCAGCAGCGCATGTGTCCGCGGCTGGCTGCCCGCCGGATGTTCGGCCAGCAACGCGGCCAGCCGGATGGCTTCATGGCAAAGGTCTTCGCGGACCAGCGCCTCCCCGCTCGACGCCTTGTAGCCTTCATTGAACAACAGGTAGAGCGATTGCAGCACCCCGTCCAGTCGCCGCGCGAGTTCCGCGCCCTCGGGGATCTCGAAGCGGATGCCCGCCTCGCGAATGCGCTGCTTGGCGCGCGTGAGCCGTTTGGCAATGGCCGCCTCCGTGGTGAGAAACGCCTTCGCAATTTCTGCCGGCCCGAAGCCGCACAGAGTCTTCAGCGCCAGCGCCACCTGGTCTTCGCGCGTGATGAACGGATGACAGCACACGAACATCATGCGCAAGCGGTCGTCCTTGATCTCATCCTCGAACGCCGGCGAATGGCCGCCCTCCGCCTCACCGGGCAACTGCTCGATGTGCGCAATGATCTGCGGTTGTTTCTCGTGAAAGTTCTTTTCGCGCCGGAGGGTGTCCAGCGCCAGATTCTTTGCGGCTTGCGTCAGCCACGCGGCGGGATTCTTCGGCACGCCGTAATAAGGCCACGTTTGCAGCGCGCGGACCATCGCCTCCTGCACCACGTCTTCGGCTAGTTGCAGCCGCTCAATGCCGAAGATGCCCGTCAGCACGGCCACCAGCTTGCATGCCTCGTGCCGGAACAAATGAGCCGTCAGTTGGGAAAGATCGGCGGTCGGCGTGGACGCGGTTTCAGGACTCCGACTCACAATTCCCCGTCCAGCTTCGTCGCCTGTTCCGTGATTGTTTTCAAATCGGTGAGGCCCTTCTCAAATTGCCCGCCGATCATCTTGTCCATGTTCATGAACAGGCAGAATGCCTTGCCGATGAAATTGTTCTTGCCACTCATGGCCCAGGTCACCTCGGTCTGATTGCCCTGCGGCTTGAACGTGAACTCGGTGTCGCTGACGCTGGCCATGGGTTTGAAGAATTCCAGCTTCAACTGCACGGATTCATTCAGGCGGCTGCCCGTAATGGTCATCTTGCCCTCGCCCACTTCACTGTTGCCCACCCAGGAATAGCTCGCGCCGACTCCCGCTTCCGGTCCTTCGTAGGTCAACTTCATGTTGGGGTCAATTCTCTCCCACGGGTTCCAGGCCGCCCATTTCTTGAGTTCGTTCACGTGTGGGAAAACCGCCTCGGGCGGCGCGGCCATCGTGGTTGACCGGGTGACGTGGTATTCGGAGGGTTGCAGCGCAACGACAATGAGAAACACGATGATGACAACAGCAAGACCGATGAGGATTTTCTTGAGCATAGGATTCCTTTCAGGTTGTGGGTTTCAGTTGAGGAGTCCGGCGAAGTCTTTCCGCCCGACCCAAAGCAAATACAGTGCAAGCAGCACGATGATGACGAGCATCGGATTCAACACTCCCTCACCCGAGGTGACGAAAATGTGGAACGCCAGGATGTTGATGATGATTGGCCCAAGCACGAGCAAGCCAAGGTTTCGCGTTTTCGGGATGGCTACCAGAAGGCCGCCCACCAGTTCAAATAATTTCACAAAGGTCAGGTAGCCCGTCGGGCCAAACGCACCAAAAAACTGCGCTGCAGGCGAACCTTCCGGCGGCGGCGGCGCTTTGACGAGATTGAACAGCACCATGACGGCGGACATGATGAACAACAAGCCGAGCAAAATGCCGGCGATGATGGGTGGGTGTTTTTTCATAATGCGTTCGTTCGAGTTCGTTAGCTTCAGACTAAACTTTGGTTTCAAATTGGTGTTACGACTGCCCTCACCCCGACCCTCTCCCCTAGGAGAGGGAGAAATTGCTCCCGCGACATGTAGATTCCGGCGTCACGTTCAATTGTCTGCCTTCCGCGCGAACCAGAAACGGCGAAAACCAAGATGTCATCCGAGCTTTAAGCCATCTCTCATCGCTGTTCCCTCTCCCCGGGGGAGAGGGCCAGGGTGAGGGCGAGCGTCAAACCATCTCACCCACCCGCCATCGCGCCGACGACGAGAAACGGTTCTTTGCCGCAGACGATCTCCTCGGGCAATAATTTGTCGGTTGGCTCGAGCGACCAATCTTCTTTGCACACGAAAAAGCGAATGAAGGGGCGTCGTTTCAAAGTGCCATGATCGCGGATTGTGCCGCGCAAGGCAGGATACTTCGCTTCCAGCGCGTCCAGCACGGCCGCCACGGGGATCGGCGCTGGAACTTCCAAGACAACCTCGCCGTCCACGCGCGCAAGGTTGCGCAAATGAAATGGCAGCACGACGCGAATCATCGAATCATGAACTTGAAGCCGCGATTTGATAGTCACGTATGATTCTCTCTTCTTTCAACTCATCAAGCAGTGTCGGGCTGACACCTGAGCCGGTTACCACACACTCGGGGTGAAAATTGTCGTACGCACCCAATTCAATCACACCGTTCCGTTCGATTTGGACATGCACAATCGCGCGCGCCAGACCCACGGCCGCAACCTGCTCGAAGATCGGACCAACCGTTTCTGAAGTTAATCGCAGCACGATGAAATCGTCCTTTGGCACTCTAGTTTGGCGCTTCAGATTAGCTGTTTCGTCCCAGGATATCACCATGTCATCGAGGAAGCGGCATTGTGCCAGATCACCTTCGAGTGATATGAGAACATTGTCTCCTGCGAGTTCAATCATCACCCGGTGAAGGAAAGCGGGTCTGTCGCTAACGTCCGGCCAATGTGAAATGCTACTACTCACTTGCTAAACCACCTTTCGTTTATGCTTTCACTTCAGCGTCTGCACTTCCACCGACAAGACGCCGGGTAAATCGCGCACGATGGCGTTCCACGAATCGCCGCCATCCGGCGAGCAATACACCGTTCCATTCGTCGTGCCGAAATAGACGCCACACTCGTCGAGCGTGTCCACCGCCATCGCGTCGCGCAGCACGTTCACGTAACAATCCTTTTGGGGCAGACCTTTGGTGAGCGCTTCCCATTCATTGCCGCCGGTCTTGCTGCGATACACACGCAACTTCCCGTCCGGCGGGTAATGCAACGAGTCGCTCGTGATCGGCACGACGTAAATCGTCTCGGGCTCGTGAAAGTGAACTTCAATCGGGAAACCGAAATCCGTCGGCAGATTACCGCTCACTTCCTTCCATTCCCCGCCCGCGTTGTCGCTGCGCATGATGTCCCAGTGCTTTTGCATGAACAACACGTCGGGTCGCGACGGATGCAACGCGATGCGATGCACGCAATGACCGACCTCCGCGTCCGGATCAGGCAACTCATACTGCGACTTCAATCCGCGATTGATCGGTTTCCACGTTTGCCCGCCGTCGTCCGTGCGAAACGCGCCCGCTGCCGAGATCGCGATGTAAATGCGCTTCGGATTCTTCGGATCAATGATGATGGTATGCACCGCCATGCCGCCCGCGCCCGGTTGCCAGAGATGACCCTTGGCCTGGCGCAACGACGGCAATTCCTTCCACGTCTTGCCGCCGTCGGTCGTCTTGAAAATCGCCGCGTCCTCCACGCCCGCATACGCCGTGTCGGGATCGGTCAACGACGGTTCGAGGTGCCACACGCGCTTGAACTCCCACGGATGTTGCGTGCCGTCATACCACATGTGCGTGCCGGTTTCGCCCTCGTACACAAACTTGTTGCTCTCGCCTTTGGGAAAACCCTCCGGGCCTTTCAAATCCTCCGGGCTGCTGCCGGGTGTGCTCCAGGTTTTACCGCCGTCATCCGAGCGCTGGATGATCTGGCCGAACCACCCGCTCGTCTGCGACGCGTAAATGCGATTCGGGTCCGCGGGTGAACCCTTGAGATGATACATCTCCCACCCCGCGAAATGCGGCCCGCTGATCTCCCAATTCCGGCGCGTGCCATCCGCCGTGCAGATAAACGCGCCCTTCTTCGTGCCGACCAAGACCCGGATTTTGCTCATGGATGCTCCTGTTTCAGTTATGATGTGCCGCCATTTCAATCCTACGACGAACGGGCCGCAGGGATGTGGACAACTTATTGTGGAAATAATTATGTAACGCGCCAACGTTCTAATCCAAACCGCCCTGGCACTCAACCAACAATCTCACTCTCCGCGCATCTTTCGCTTGCGGGAGCGGCAGAGGATGTCCGCAGGCCGGATGAAGGTGTTGGGGTGAAAACAAACTTATGCGGAAGGATCGGGGGGAGGTGAACCACGGATGAACAATTACGGACAAGAAACCACCGCACGCAATTGCCACCTCAAACTCCTTCTTGCCAAACCTGCCTCCCGTGGTAACAGATAATGCCAGACATGAAAGGCCATCTATGTTTGGCGAATTCATAAAGCAAATCCGGGCAAAACAACGTCTCGGCCTCCGCGAATTCTGCCTGAAACACGGGCACGACCCTAGCGTCTTCTGTATATGTGATGGTTAACTTCGAGGCAAAAGTCATGCGTAAACTCAAACTTTGGGCGGTTTGGTGTAGTCTGTTGGTGCTGCTCGTGTTGATCATCTCTGTTGTGCCGCTTCCGCCTAAACGCACAGTCTATGAAGAAGCATCTCCTGATGGCTCCAAGCGAGCAGTCTATTCATGGAGGCCTGCGGGCCTGGTGGGCTCGCTCTCACAGGATAATCCTTGGGTTTACCTGGATGTCTTCGAGATCCCTTCAGGCAGGCGACTTGCGCATTTCAGTAGCTGGGGCGATGTGCCATGGGATGGTATTGAACGATTGCACCGGCATTTGCCTTGGGCTGCAAAGAGAACCAATGGGTTCGGAATCTTTGGACAGTAATA
>JAHCLO010000031.1 GCA_026125285.1 Verrucomicrobiia bacterium
GGCCGATCAGGCGTGAGGTCCATGCGTGAACGAAAGCGGCGGTGAAGCCGCCGCAGTCCAGACGCTTCGCGAGATCCGGAGACGCGCGCGTGGGGTTGCTTCCTCAAGTTTGTGCGACATCGGAATTCAGCGGCGGGAGTTAAAATCGCGCGCGGCGCGGGCCAGGGCGCGGACATTGTCCGGCGAAATGCCGGTGGTGGTGGCCCCGGCCCAAGAGAGGATGAGTGGATGGTCGCCGGCTTCCAGCATCGCCTGCATGGCGGCAGCATGGTTTTGCTCCGGGGTGCCACGCGCGCCCAGATCGAGCGGCGGCACGTTGCCCATGAGCGTCATGCGCCCGCCGAGTCTTTCACACGCTTTGGTCATGCTGGTTTCCAGTCCCCAATTCAACACGTCGAAGCCGGCGTCCGGGATCAGGTCAATGCAGGCGGAGACGTTGGCATCGTTGTGGAACACTTTCACCCAATCGGCGGGGAAGGCGTCGCAGTAGCGTTTGAGAAACGGGTGGGCAAATTGCTGGTAATGCTTGCGGCCAATGAACCCGCTGAGGTCGTCGAGCACCAGAATGCCTTCGACGCTCGAACCGATGACCTCCGCCTGTGCCTGGAGCCAGCCGATGGCGAGGTTGGTGGCCAGATCGAGCAGTTTCAGGGCGCGCTCCGGCTCGTCCACGATGTCCGTCATCAAATCCGTGACGCCGCGGAAGAACGAGGCGATGGTCAGCGGCCCACGCGCAGCGACGACGGGAATGGTAAAGCCGGCGTCGAAGATGCGCGATTTGAGTTTTTCGTAACGGTAGAGGCACAGGGCCATGAAGCCGTCGGATTTGGGATCGGGCAGCGTGAGTTCGTCCAGTCGTTCAATGGGAAAGGGCAGATGTTCCACGTCGGGAACCCGGTTGCGGTTGAAGCGCAATCGCGGTCCGAGCGCGGACGGTTCGGCGCCCATGCCGACCTCCGACCACCAGGAGGGAAACCAGATGACCTCCGGGAAATCGCGCTGGACCTTGACGTTGCAGTTGAACCACGTCTCGAGGTCAAAGAAGTAATCCCACTGGCCGACACCACAGTACGGCGGAATCCACGGGCAATCCACAATGAGGGCGAGCGGAATCGGCCCGCCACGGTTCTGCCGCTTGGCCGCGGCCTTGAAGAGCTGCCATTGTTCTGGTCGCATAATCCACGATCTCCCAACTCCTGTCAGTGCTTTTGATTGGGCGCCAATCACGCGGGGAAGTCAACTCCGGGCTCACTCTGGGCTCACAAACTCTACACACACGTGATGGCAAAGTCGGGGCTGGGGTGAGATTTCTCCCAAATGGAACTTCGCGCTTTGAACGCCTGAACTGCCGAGGTGGGAGTTTTGCGCGGAGAGCGGCGCTGAAGACGCACGCACTCCAAACGCTTCGTGACCTTTTCCGAGTCAACAATCCACGCAAAGCGTCTGGAGTGCGGCGGATTTATCGCCGCTTTGGGCGAAGGGGTTCAGGGGGGCGTTTTCACGTCCAACTTTTGACACACATCGGAACCATGAACTGTAGCGGCGTCTCGGAGAGCGCCGCATACTGGCTGGTGTGGGAATGGCGGCGCTCTGCCGAGACGCCGCTACGTCGAGATTTATGGAAAGCTCAGGATTTTCGAATGGAGCGTCGGGGCCGTGAACCGCGAGGGCGTAACGCCGGTTTTCTAACCGGCGTTTCCGACAGGTGGTTGATGGAAGGAACCGCTGTACAAGCTCCGGGTTTACAGACAGTGAATCCAGCATGGCTGCAACCATTGGAATGCCCAACCTGGCATTGCCCAAGCAATGCGCCGTTTTACCTCGGCGGCTACACGAACTTTCCTGGATTTAAAATCCCCTTCGGGTCGAGCGCGTGCTTCACGGTGCGGTGCAGACTGTGGACCTCCTTCGACACTGCCACCGACCACCATCGCTTCTTCGCGATACCGATGCCGTGTTCGCCGGTGATCGAACCACCCCACGCCAGCACCTGGCAGAATAGCTCGTCGAGGGCGGCTTCGGAGCGCGCTTTCGCGCCGGGTTGCTGGAAATCCACCATCACATTGGTGTGGATGTTGCCATCGCCGGCATGACCGAAACAGGCCAGTTGCAGGCCGTGCCTTTTCTGGAGTTGCGCCGCAAAGGCGAACAAATCTTCCAGCCGGCTGCGCGGCACAACGACGTCCTGATTGAGTTTGGTCAGCCCCGTGTCGCGCAGCGCGTAGGAAAACTCACGACGGATTCTCCAGACGGCTTCGCATTGATTGTCGCCCAGGCCAACTTCGACAAACAGTGGTTGCTGCGCCTGGACAATGCGTTGCAGATCGCGCACTTCGCCGCGCACGGACGCCGGCTGGCCGTCCAGTTCCACGATGAGGTGGGCACGGCAGCCGCGGAGGCGTTCGCTTTTGGTGCGCCGATAAGCGGCGGCGAGGGTGAAGGCGTCAGCCAATTCCAGCGCCGCGGGCAAGTAGCCCGCCCGCAGGATGGCGTGCAGGGAGCGAATGGCTGCGCGCATCGAGGAGAAGCCAATCGCCAGATTGGCGCGATACGGCGGCAGCGGCAGGAGTTTGATGGTGGCTTCCGTGACCACGCCCAACAGGCCTTCCGAGCCGACCAGCAGGCGGTGCAGTTCAAAACCGGTTTTGTTCTTGTGCGTGCGTCCGCCCAGGCGCACCACCGTGCCGTCCGCCAGAACGGCTTCCAGACCAAGCACGTAATCCCGCGTCACACCGTACTTCAGACAGCGCGGCCCGCCGGCATTGGTGACGATGTTGCCACCGATGAAACTCTCGCCCCGGCTGGCCGGATCCGGCGGGTAGAATAATCCCTGTTGCGCCACCGCATCCTGAAGCGTCGCGGTCACGACGCCCGCCTGAACGACCGCCACGAAGTCGGCGGCGTTAATCTCCTTGATACGGTTCATCCGTTCGAGGGACAACACAATGCCGCCGTGGAGCGGCACGCAGCCGCCCACGTAGCCGTGCCCCGCGCCGCGCGCCGTTACGGGAATCCGATGGCGATTGGCGAATTGCAGGATGGCGGAAACTGACTTTGTGGTTCGGGGCCGCGCCACCGCCTCCGGCAAATGCGAGGCGAACCACTTGTCTCCCGCATACTGCGCGAGAATACGCGGCTGAAGCTGAATTTCCCCGGCGGGCAGACGGCGCTGAAGCCGGGCAAGAAGTCGGGCGCGGGGGGGAGTCATTCGTCCACCGGCTCGGAAGAGTTGAGAAAGGCTTTGGCTTCTTCGGCCTCGGCCTCCGGCACTTGCACGCGAATGCCGCCGGCGGTGAGGGCGTAGCCTTCAATGCTGAGGGCAGACATTTCATTGGCGACCACCGCGTGAAAGCCGGCAGCATCGAGTCGTGACCGCACAAGTTGGGCATCGGCGGGATTGAAAGCGGTGTGAACAGTGACGAGTTGCATGGTGGATGAATAAACAAAGTGGGCGCGTTCAAGCGGCGGCGGGCGGGCGGACGTCGGCAAAGACAATAACCCCGGCGCCCGTCTGCAGGGAACTTTGCACCTGCACGAGCACTTGCTGGCCCACGTGCGACTGGCCATTGTTGACGACGACCATCGTGCCGTCAGGCAAGTAGCCGATCCCCTGCCCCTTGTCCTTGCCTTCGCGCACAATCCGCATGGAGAGTAGTTCCCCGGGGAGCAGGATGGACCGGAGCGACTTGGCGAGGTCGTGGAGATTCACGCAATTGACGCTTTGGAGTTCGGCAATCTTGCTGAGGTTATGGTCGTTGGTGAAAAGCTTGGCGCCCAGATTGCGGGCGAGCCGGCTAAGTTTGGCGTCCACTTCCCTTTCTTCCGGGAAGTCGCCCTCGTGGATTTTCACCTCGTTGCGCTGGTTGCGTTGAATGCGGTTGAGCATCTCCAGGCCGCGCCGGCCACGGGCCCGTTTGATGGGATCGGTGGAATCCGCCACTTGTTGGAGTTCCTTGAGCACGAAGCGCGGCACCACGATGATGCCTTCCAGAAAGTTGGCCTCGATCAAATCGGCGATGCGCCCGTCAATGATGGCGCTGGTATCCAGGAGCAGGAGATTGTCGGGCTTGTTGCGCGGGGCAAAGCGCACGTAGGGAATGATGAGCGAGAAATCCTCCTTGTTGCTGCGCATGGCGAGGACGATGCCGATGTAACTGAAGGCGAGGAACAGGCCGATGCGAACCAGCATCCGGGTATCCTCATCCACCTTGTCAAACAGCCCGGAGCGGTCAATCAGGACGGCCACGACCATCCCCAGCAGCAGGCCAAAGGTGGTGGCGGAAAACGCGCGCAGCGAAAAGCCCTTGAGCATTTCGTCCAAGGCGATCATCAACCCGCCAAACCCAAAGCCGAACAACATGCCGAATAGTGCGCCATAAGTGCCGCCGACAAATTCCGGGCGCACCTGGCTGATGGCGTAGCCCCCGATGACACACAGTCCCAGGAACAGAATTCGGATGACCCAAAGCGCCATGGTGGTTAATCAGGAGTTGCGCGCGGAGAATGGAGGCGCGGGCCGGCCGGCGCGTTGGTGGCCGGCGGCTTTTTGCTCCATAAAATACCCCACAGCCCCAGCCGGTTCAGGTTGCTGGTGGTCACGGAAAGGTTGTCGGTGATGGTGGCCACACTCGCGGCAAATTCGTCGTCGCGCAGAACCGTCCCGGCCAGTCCTTTACCCGATTCCAAATCGCCAAGCAGACTGTTCAACACTTCGGAGGCGGATTCAATGTTTTTTACCGCGGTCGAAATCTCCGTGCGGTTGGTGTCCAGCACCTCGTTCAGCGCGGCGGCGAACTGATTGAGTTGTTCGGAAAACTCGCCGAGCTTGCCGAGAATCCCGCCGACCGCCGGCCGGTTTGTTTCCACCAGCGCCTGGATGCCATCCACCGTCACCAGGGCGCGTTCCGAGACGTCGCGCATGTTCGCCGCCGTGACGGCCAGGTTGGTGAGCGTCTCCCGATTCAAGACGTAGGTACGCACGTCGGCGATGGTCGCGTTCAGCTTTTGGGCGGTTTCATCAATGCGCCGGATAAAGCCGCTGGCATCGCGTGCGGTTTGCTGGAGGTTGAAGGGCGGCGGACACACCGCGTGCGCGCCGGGCTCCAGGTAGGCGGCGCTGGGATTGGTGCCCGGATACACCGCCACAAACTGGTCGCCCAGGAACCCGGATTGTTCGAGCACGAAGAGCGCGTCGGCGCGTATGCGATGTTGCTGCTTGATGTTGAGCAGCAGCGTGACGGTTTCGCCGTTGGTGGAGAGCATCAACCGCTTCACGTCCCCGATGGGATAGCCGGCCATCAGGACTCCAGCCCCGGGCTTGATCCCCCCCACGTCTGTGGTGTCGAGATAAAGCTCGTAGGTGCGGGAGAAACGCGTGGTCCCCTTGCTGAAACTGATCAACAAGCCGGCCAGCAACAGCAGGCCCACCAGGACAAACAGTCCCACTTTGATTTCGAGGCGTGTCTGGCTCATGTCAGAAGTAATGTTCCTTCGGGTCGGAAACGCCCTCAATGAAACGCCGGATCACGGGGTCTTGCGAGGCAAAAATTTCCTCCGGGGTGGCGCTGGCGTAAATCCGTTTCTCGTGCAGCATGAGAATCCGGTGGCCCACCCGCCGCGCGCTGCGCATGTCGTGCGTCACCACCACCGTCGTCACCTGCAACCGGTCGCGCACGCGCATGATCAACTGGTCAATGCTGTCGGACACAATCGGGTCCAGGCCGGTGGTCGGTTCGTCGTACAACACAATCTCCGGTTGGTACACAATGGCCCGCGCCAGGCCCACGCGCTTTCTCATGCCACCGGACAACTCGGAGGGTTTCTTGTTCTCGGCGCCGCTCAATTCCACCATCGCCAGGGCCTCGGTGACTTTGCGGGCAACGTCCGCCGGCGTGAGATCGTGTCGGCGCCGAAACGGAAAGGCCACATTCTCCGCCACCGTCATGGAGTCGAACAAGGCCGCGCCCTGAAACAACATCCCAAACTTCTGGCGCACGCGCAGCAAACGCCGTTCGTCCATGGGCACAATGTCCTCGCCTTCGATTTCGACCCGGCCGGCATCGGGTTTCAACAGGCCGATCAGTTGTTTGAGCAAAACGCTTTTGCCGCCGCCGCTGCGCCCGATGATGACCACAGACTCGCCCTTCTCGATGCGCAAGTTGACGCCATCGAGAATCGGGGACGCGCCGAAAGCCTTCTTCAGGTCAAACACCTCGATCATAGAATTTGAAACAACTTGCCCAGCACGAGAGTCAGGAAGAAATTCGCGATCAGGATGGCGATGGAAGAATACACCACGGCCTCCGTCGTGGCCCGGCCCACACCCTCGGCGCCTTCGCCGCAATTCAGTCCTTTGTAACAACCCACCAGCGCCACGATGCCGCCGTAGATGAACGATTTGATCAATCCGATGGTTACATCCACAGCCTTGGTGTATTTGACCAAATTGTGCCACGAATAGGCCGGGTCAATCCCGAGGAGGTACACCCCCACCACATACCCGGCGCCAATCCCCAACGCAATGGATTCCGCGGTCAGCAGTGGCAACGCGATGTGGGCCGCGCTCAAACGCGGCACAACCAGATAATCCACCGGATGCGTGGCCAAAGTGCGCAAAGCGTCAATCTGTTCGGTAACGCGCATCGTCCCCAGTTCAGCGGCAATGGCGGCGCCCACGCGACCAGCGACCATCAGGCCGGTCAGCACCGGTCCCAATTCGCTGCACATGGACACCCCCACCACCGCCAGCGTGGCCGTGTCCATGTGGACCTTGTGAAATTGGAAGTAGGTCTGGGCCGTCAACACCATACCCGTGAACGCGCCGGTCACCAGCACCACGGACTGCGACTTCACGCCGATGAAATAGATCTGATACGATAAGTCCCGCCAGGCGACCTTAAAGGTGAACAGCGACTTGACCGCGTCCCGAGCCAGAAAGGCGATGCGGCCCAAGCCGCCCAACCATTCGGCAATCCACTTCGTGCCAGGCGAATTCATAGACCGGCCATGAATAACAAGCCGGACGGGGGGTTGGCGAGAGTTTGATTTGGGTGGAATTGCGAGCCGAGAAAGTCGCCTGCTGTCATTCATCTCCCATCGCGGCCATCTTGAATCCACGCTTCGTACGCCCGCGGCCCCATATACTCGTAACCCAGGCCCTCGGCAGCAGTGCCCGAGAGCATCGCGTGGAGGAAGCCATTCCGCTCGACCTGCACCGTGTGCAGAATTTTTCGCTCCGGATTCTCCAGCAGCAGGAATTGAATGTGACCTGCGCGCGCCACAGAGGTTCTGAGGTTTCCATTCGTGCGACTCGTGAATTGGTATTGCCGGCCCAAGTCTTCCAGCATCGCGTGGCTGCGGCCCCAGGTGCCGCCGGCCGCGCTTACAAAGGGCTTGCCATCGAGCAGGGCCACCGCGTCGTTGTAAGCGAGCACGCAGAGGTGAGGCCGGGCGGAACTGTCCAGCCAGGCCGTGAGCTTGGCGAAATGATTCTTGGTCAGGTAACCGTAATTGCTGTCCAGAAACGCAATGCGGACCACGTTCGCCGGGACTCTGCCGACCTCATTGATGTAACCGAAAGTCAGACTTCCGCCACCGCTATGGCCGGTCAATACCACTTCAAGAGGCCAACGCGCAAAGATCGCCTGCACGGTATCGAAGAGTTGAGGAATGGAGTCATCGCCGTGTTCGCGTCGCCAGGCGGGCCAGCTTTTCAGTGAATTCTCCAGATACGCAACGACGACGTTGTGGTTCGTCAGGACCTGCCGGAGGAAGCGCGTTTGCGCGCCAATATGCTGGATGTCGAAATGCCAGTCGTCGCCGGCGGCCAATCTCTTCCCAACGGTTTGTTCGATCGTGTTCCCATTCGGCAAGGCGTAGAAGATCAACCGCACGGGTTTGTCTGTTGAGAATTGGCCGGGCGCCGCAGTATTGATGACCACGCGCACGGCGTTGGGAAGATGGAGTTCGAGCACGAGTTCGCCCGGGTAGTCGCCCGGGACGAATTGCTCCGGCCACGCTGCCGACCCGGGTTCAGCGTCCACGGGAAAACGCCCATTGGTGGGGTAGCGCGGATTCATCAGCACACCTTCGTCGCTGAGGAGGCTTGCCAGTTCGGGATCGGCGAGCACGTCCGCCACCGTCGTGGGTTGGCCGTTCACCGTCATCCGTTGTTGGACCAAGCGGACACCGTGGCTGTAGTCCACCCACGAGGAGGTGTGGCCGGTGTGAAGCGGTTGTATCGGCACGCCGTTCGTCCGCTGCCAGCCATAGATGGCCACCTTGTTCGTCACACCGGCCAACCGGGTGGAAAGGACCACGTCTTTCTTGTGGCCGGCGACCAGGGCGCCTAGCGGAAACTCTTGGAGGTGGGTCGCGCGCTGGGTTTGGACCATCTCATTGTGTCGCGCAAAAACCGCCGGGGTGGTCATGGCCGGACTGGGAGGAATCGGCGTGGGAACAAGCTTCACGGCCGCCGCCGAATAAATGGCATCCACCATTCGGCGCGTGGGCAGTGTACAACCGAACGTGTCCGCAATAAGCTGCGCCGTTTCCGGCGTCATCGGCGTGAGGAAATAATCCCCGTCACCGCCCACAGCCAGATAATCCGGCGTGACGTGGAACGTGCCAACATTGGTCTTGCCGGCCACCACGTTGGTGACATGTACGGGACGCAATTCGCGGAGAAGATCCGGGACATTGCCGGCGAGAATCGCATTGCGAATGGCCGCTTCGCGCTCGGCCAGACTGGTCAATTCGATTTGCTTGACGAATGCACTACCAGTGGGTGCGGCGGTGGCGCGATGGGGAATCGCGATCGTTTGGCCGAACGCCCATGTGGCGCCTGCGGCAAACCAAGACAATACGATTCGCAACACTTGCACGCGCTTCTTCAACCATGAATCCGCCTTCATGGAAAACACTTTTTACTACCGCGATAACCTGACCAACGTCGCTCGACCGTTGCCCGGCATGAAAAGGCAGCCCCGCTTGTTGGATCGGGGTGGTTCGCTGTGACTGGAGAACCTCGAGGTTCAGTTGCTGCTCAGAAGTCAGAACTGGCCAAGTTCGCGGGAATTCCGATTGACTCAATGCAGCGTTTGCCGAGTCTTGGGGGCATGTTACAGTCACGACTCACATTTCGCCAATGGCTCCAAGGGTTGGCGCTGTTGCTGGTTGCCGCCCTTTTCGGGACCGGCTGCCAATCTGCCCCCAACCCGCCTGAATCCAAGACATTCCGCGTGATGACCTACAACATCCATCACGGCGAGGGTTTGGACGGCAAGGTGGATTTGTTGCGCATCGCGCAATTGATCCAAGCAGAGGGTGCGGACATCGTGGCGTTGCAGGAAGTGGACAAAGGCGTGGAGCGCACACAACGCCGGGATTTGCCCGCGGAACTGGCCGCGCTCACGGGCATGACCTGCGTGTTCAGTAACAACTACCACTACCAGGGCGGCGAGTACGGTAACGCCGTGCTCACGCGGTTTCCCGTGGTGCGCTGGACGAACCGGCATTTCAGAATGCTGCGCCCCGGCGAACAACGCGGCATCCTACAACTCGTGCTCACGGTGCAGGGACGCCAGATGTTGTTCATGAACACCCACATTGATTATCGCGCCGACGATTCCGAACGCTGGGCCAACGTTGGCGAGATTGAAGAGTTGGTGAAGCACTACGCCGGGTTGCCGATGATCATGTGCGGCGATTTCAATGACACGCCCGAGAGCCGCGTCTGTCGGCGCATCGGCGAATCCTTTGACGACACGTGGGCGCTGGTCGGCCAGGGCGACGGCTTCACGATTCCAGTCAAACAGCCGCGCAAACGCATTGATTACATTTGGATTTCCAAGGACAAAGTGTTTGAGCCGCTCAAAGTCTGGGTGCCGTACTCCGAGGCGTCGGACCATTTGCCGGTGGTGGGGGAATTTCGATTCCGCTGACCGGTTTGCGACCCAAGCTTTGGTTCACTCGAAACACAGCGTGTCATCCTGGCTGACCTGTCTCAGTGCCCGGCCAGCCATCCCCCTGCCGCCTTACGCCACTCGCCGTCCCCTCACACAAGCGTTGATAAAACATTCCGCTCCGGCCATTGTTCCTCCGATGAATCCTGAGTCCCCGTTGGATGAATTGATGATTTGCCGGCTGGACAGTGCCCGCAAGGCGGTCGAGCCTTGCACCATTGTCATCTTTGGCGCGAGCGGGGATCTGACGGCGCGCAAACTCATCCCCGCCTTTTACCACCTGCACTTGGAGAAGCAATTGCCGGCGAAGTACCGCATCATCGGCTTCGCGCGACGCGAGAAAACGGATGAATCGTGGCGGAATGAATTGCGGGAGGCACTTGCGCAATTCTCCCGCACCAAGCCGGTGGATGATCCAGTGTGGCGCGAGTTCGCGACGAACATATCGTACTGCCGGGGCGACCTCACCGACACGGCGGCTTACGACCGACTGCGGGCAAAACTCGATTCGTTTGGCGACGCGACTCTACGGCAGAACCTATTGTTCTATCTCGCCACGTCGCCAAGCCAGTTCGGCCGGGTGGCCGAGCAACTGGACAATGCCGGCTTGTTGCATCGTGAAGCCGCCGCGGGCTGGCAGCGCGTCGTCGTGGAGAAGCCCTTCGGCCACGATCTTGCCTCAGCCCACGCACTGAACAGCGAACTCACGCGGTTCGCCCATGAGCAGCAGATTTTTCGCATTGACCATTATCTCGGGAAGGAAACGGTTCAGAACATCTTGATGTTCCGGTTCTCCAATTCGATTTTTGAGCGGTTGTGGAACCGCGAGAGCGTGGACCATGTCCAGATCACCGTCAGTGAGAAGATGGGCGTCGGCGGGCGCGGCGGGTATTACGAAGAAGCCGGCGCCCTGCGGGACATGGTGCAGAATCACCTGTTGCAGGTGCTGGCGCTGGTAGCAATGGAGCCGCCCGTGTCGCTGGAGGCTGAGTCCATTCGCGACGAAAAAGTGAAACTGCTCAAGTCCATCCGCCAACTCCCGCCGGACAGTTCCGCAAAACAGGTGGTGCGAGGGCAGTATTTCGCGGGTCTGGTGGATGGCCAACCGCAGCCGGGCTACCGCCAGGAAGCCAAGGTGAAACCGGAGTCCAACGTGGAAACCTATGTGGCGCTGAAGCTGTTCATTGACAACTGGCGCTGGTCCGGCGTGCCGTTTTACCTGCGCACGGGTAAGTGTCTGCCGCTGGGAGCCAGCGAGGTGCGCGTCCAGTTTCGACCCACGCCGCACGTCCTGTTCGCGGCGGCCTGCGGCCCGCGGCTGGACCCCAACGCGCTGACATTGCGCCTGCAACCGAACGAGGGAATCTACTTGCGCTTCAACGGCAAAGTGCCCGGCACGAACATCGGCGTGCGCCCCGTACGCATGCACTTCAGTTACGACACGGAGTTTGGCGCTTACACCCCGGAAGCTTATGAGCGGTTATTACTCGAAGCCATCGCGGGCGACGCCACTTTGTTCATTCGGCGGGACGAAGTGGAAACCGCGTGGCAAATCGTGGACTCGATTCGCCAAGGCTGGGAGGGCAAACCGCTGACGAACCGGGAGTTTTACGGCGCGGGAACGTGGGGACCAATCGCCGCGGAAGAATTGCTCGCATCCAGCGGCCACGTCTGGCGCGATCCGCAACCAATCAAGTAGCAGTTCACTGCAAACCTGAAGACTCGGATGTCCGAACACAAAGCAACCATCATTTGGAAGTGTACCAGCCCAGATTTCTTAAAGGGCAAGTACTCACGGGAACACACTTGGGTGTTCGATGGCGGGTTCACGATGCCGGCCTCGCCGTCGCCGTCGGTCGTGCCCACCCCTTACTCCAATCCGGCGCACGTTGATCCGGAAGAAGCGTTCGTGGCTTCAATATCCAGTTGTCACATGCTCACGTTTCTTTACCTCGCGGCCCGCCAGGGATTGCAGATTGACAGCTACGAGGACCAGGCGATCGCCACCATGACCAAGAACGAAAAAGGCGTGCCGTGGATGAGTCGGGTGACGCTCAATCCTCGAATCATTTATCTCGGTGGCAAACCACCCACACCCGCGGAGGAGGAGCATTTGCATCACCTGGCCCACGAGCAGTGTTACATTGCAAACTCGGTCAAGACGGAAGTCGAGGTGCGGACGAGCAGCGGCGCATGAATCAATCGTATGGCGAGATTTGCACTCATCCGCTTTCCCAACGCAGACGAACTGGCCCGAGCCGCGGCGGAAGAGTGGTGGGGTGATATTGCGACGGCACACCAGGATAACCAAACCTATCACGTTGCCTTGTCCGGGGGACGAATCGCACTCAAGTTTTTTGCTGCCGTGGTTGAATTGGCCAAGGTGCGCAATGTTCCACTCCATCGCGTTCACTTCTTCTGGGCGGATGAGCGTTGCGTGCCACCGGATGATCCCGAAAGTAATTACCGCATTGCGTGCGAGCGGTTGTTTTCCCCGCTCAAGCTACCGTGCGATAATATTCACCGTATTCGCGGCGAAGTGTCCGCTGTTGTGGCCGCAAACGAAGCCGAGTCGGAAATCTGCCGCCTTGCGCCGCTTAATGCCGAAGGTCAACCGGTGCTCAACCTGGTCATGCTTGGCCTCGGCGAGGACGGGCACGTGGCATCGCTCTTCCCCGGCGAGACCGAGTCAATTGCCTCCAGCCCGGCGGCTTATCGAGCCATCACGAATTCACCCAAGCCGCCGCCGCGACGCATCACCCTCGGGTACGCTGCCATTGCCGCGGCCAGACAAGTCTGGGTGCTGGCATCCGGGTCGGGCAAACAAAACGCGCTGCGGGAATCCACGAAGCCCAAAGGCCAGACACCGCTGGCGCGCGTCATCCAATCCCGGTCACAAACGCGAATCTTCAGCGACATTCCAGTGGCCTGACAGCGATCTCACACTGTAGTCACGGTGAGATTCCCGGTCATATCCTGATCCCGGAAAATATTCTTCCGGCGTAACTTCTTCGGATCAATGAACGTGTGCCGTTCACATGCTGATCGGGGGAAATTATTTTTGAACAAATTGGCCTCGTGGTGTATCTGATAAATAGCGACGAAGAGAATAGATTTCGCTGTTCGTTTAGGGTTGGCATAGAGGTTTTGCTTGCAGTGCGGTGCGAACAGCGACCCTCCAAGTTGGCCGCACTGCCCTTCTGAGCGCCTCGGTGAAGGCGTATAAACCTCGTCACCTACGGGGGCCGGACGCAAGTCCGGCCCTCGGCCTTTTGGCCCCAACGGAATTAGGCCCCAACGGAATTCGGCGTTGCCTGTCCACGGCGCGGGGCCTAAGCTGTAGGGCGATATGAAACACCAGCTCGATTTCGAGAAGCCGATCATCGAACTGCAAACCAAGCTGGACGATCTGCGGAAGCATCCGGAAACCCACTCCATGGGGATCAGTTTTGAGGAGGAAATCACGTTGATCGAGAAGAAGCTGGCGGAAACCCGCCGCCAGATTTTCACGCATCTTACCGCCTGGCAACGTGTGCAACTGGCCCGCCATCCCAAACGGCCTTACACGCTGGATTATTTGCAGAGCACGTTTACGGATTTTCACGAGTTACACGGCGACCGGCTCTACGCCGAAGACCGGGCCATCGTCGGCGGGTTCGCGAGTTTGGGCGAGCACAAGGTCCTGGCTCTCGGCACCCAGAAAGGCCGCGACACCAAGGAGAATATTCTCCGAAATTTCGGATCGGCTCATCCTGAAGGGTATCGCAAGGCTCTCCGCCTGATGAAACTGGCCAACAAATTTGGCCTGCCCATTATTGCGCTGATTGACACTGCCGGCGCCTATCCCGGCATCGGAGCCGAGGAACGGCACATTGCGGAGGCCATTGCGGTGAACCTGCGCGAAATGACCTTGCTGGAAGTACCGATTATTGCCGTCGTCATCGGCGAAGGCGGCTCCGGCGGGGCATTGGGCATCGGCGTGGCGGATCGGGTCTTGATTCTGGAGAACGCTTATTACTCGGTTATCAGCCCCGAAGGGTGTGCGGCAATTCTCTGGAAGGAGCGCTCGGCCGCGGCAAAAGCGGCGGAGGCATTGCGCATCACCGCCAGGGACTTGTTCGAGTTGAAACTCGTGGATGAAATCGTTCCCGAACCGCTGGGTGGCGCCCATACGGATCGCAAAGCCGCCGCAGATCTCGTTAAGCAAGCTCTGCTCAAGAATCTGGCGCAGCTCCACGCGATGCCCGTGGCCGACCGACTAAAGCAGCGTTACGAGAAATACCGCGCGTACGGACATTTCCTGGAGAAACCTGCAATGTCTGGTGAACCAACTCCGGCTCCGGCGAAAAGAGCGCCCAGAAAGTCATCCACCGCCACAACTGGACCGGCGATGTGAATCGGTGTCAGCTTCACGCCGCCTCGGAGTTTCTTCGCGCACCTTGGTAATGATTCTGACACGTTGGCACCTTGGCGCCAAAGAAGTCGTAAGGGTCAAACACTACTGACCAACAACATTCCGGCTCATGCTCTATCCACTGAAATTCCAGCCAATTTTCAAAGAACGTATTTGGGGCGGACGGAACCTCGAAAGACTTTACGGCAAAGCATTGCCGCCGGGGGTACCGATTGGAGAATCTTGGGAAATCAGTGACCGGCCCGGCGATGTGAGCGTCATCGCCAACGGCCCGCTGGCCGGACATGACCTGCACTGGCTGGTGCAACACCGCGGTCGGGAATTGCTAGGTGAGGCAAGCTTGCAGGGCAACCGATTCCCGCTGCTCATCAAACTGCTCGACGCGCAAGAAAAACTCTCGTTGCAAGTCCATCCTCCGGCAAGTCAGGCGGCCACTCTGGGAGGCGAACCCAAAACTGAGATGTGGTTCATTGCGGACGCCGCTCAGGACGCGGAGCTCTTTGTCGGCCTAAAGCGCGGCATTACGCGCGAGATCTTCCAACAGAAAATGGAGGCCGGTACCGTGGCGGATTGTTTCCACCGGATTCACGTCAAAGCCGGAGATACCATGTTCCTACCCAGCGGACGCGTCCACGCCATCGGCGCCGGCCTGGTCCTTTTTGAAATTCAACAAAACTCCGACACCACCTACCGCGTTTTTGACTGGAACCGCGTGGGTCTCGACGGGAAGCCGCGCGAGTTACACGTCGCCGAATCACTTGCAAGCATTGACTTCGATGATTTCGAACCGGCTTTGACCGTGGGGAAACTTACCCGTGGCCCGAATTTCTCCGCCCAACGATTGGTCAATGACCCCTTGTTCACCGTGGATCGGTTCGACGTGGAAACGCAGGACTCAATCCTTTGGCGCAGACCCACCCTGCGGATCATCGGGTTAGTGAAAGGCAGCATTGCCGTGGCGAGTAGGGCTGGCGACCCGGTGGACCTGAAGGCCGGGGAGTTTTGTTTGCTGCCGGCCAGTCTCAACGCAGTTGAACTGGCAGCGCAACCGGGCACGTGCTTCCTGCATGTCGAGGTTGGGCGTGCGAGTTCGCAACCGGAGCGTTAAGGCCGCGCGCACTCAACCTCAGACACACTTGCTCGTTCGCCGGCATTGTTTCTTGTCTTCAGGCCGCGCTCGTCGCATGTTGGCCGTGTCGCGGGAAAGCGATGTTTCATTAACCACAAATGCGACCGGGACTGAAAAGATTCATCCAGCGCTGGCTGATCACGACTCTAGCCGTACTCGTGGCGGTCAACATTCTGCCAGGCCTGCATTTCCGGGATGGCGGCTTGCTGACCCCCTTCCTGACCTCGCTGGTTTTGGGCATTCTCAACGCGTTCATCCGTCCGATCATGATGTTGCTCGCCCTGCCCCTCCTGATCTTTACCTTGGGCTTGTTCACGCTCGTCATCAATGCGGCCCTGCTCCATTTTGTGAGTTGGTTGCTGCCGTCTTTTGAAGTGGAGAGCTTCTGGTGGGCTTTGCTTGGCTCGCTAATCATCAGCGTCGTTTCGGTGGCGCTGAACATCCTCACCGGCACCGGATCGGCCCGCGTGAAAATGCAGCATCGGCGCCGCCCGCCAGGATCAGATCGTGACGGCGGCGGACCGGTGATTGATGTGTAGCGCTCAATCCCGCTGGTAGGCAGTGCGCAACGTGGCAATCCCGCGGGCTTGGAATTCCCGCTCAAAATCCGTGACTTGTTCACTGAGGGTCAACGGAGTCTCCGCGGGCCGGAAGGCGGCATGGGCCGCAAATACCCGGCCCATCTGCGCGAAATAATCCGCGTCGTCGGTGCGTAGATAAATCACGCCGCCTGGCAACAGTGCCTGTCGCGCCAGGTCTGGAAAGCGTTCGTTCACCAGTCGGTTCTTCAGGTGTTTCTTCTTCGGCCAAGGATCTGGGAAATAGACATGCAGCACGGCGGCGGAATGGGGCGGCAGCAGATACGCCAGAAAGTAACTGGACTCGATTCTCACGCCACGGAGGTTCGTGAGTCCCGCGCGCTGGCCTTTGCGATCAAGTTTGCGAATCCTCCCAAGCAAGCGTTCCACCCCGATGAAATTGCGCTCCGGATGGCGTCGCGCATACTCAACGAGGAAAGACGCGTCGCCGCATCCCAGTTCGACCTCCAGGGGTTGGAGTGCGGGGAACAGGGTCGCGAGGTCGAGGCGCTCCAGAATGGACGGCAGTTCATAGACCCGTCCAGACTGTCTGGCCTCTCCATCCGATTCGCGTTGCATGAGTAAATGCTAAAGGCACTTGCCCGGAGGGCGCAACGCCCAAGGCGGCAAGGCGGACGCCATCCGTTACGGTCACGACTTCCAAGGCATCCAGCCGCTCAAAACCTCCGCAATGGTCTCCTTTTGAACCTCGTGGTCGCCGCGCTGGGATGGAATTGGCAACTGGCCTATTTGGTCGCAAATCTGGCTCGCGCTATTCTGCCTCGCGGATCTGGCGTCAAGCGGCACTTCGTCTTCTCACAATGCTGTATCCAACCTGGTTTTCTTGCTGGCCTTCTGGTCCATGAGGTTTCAACCTCACACCATGAAACCGAAGCTGAAATGCCTGGCCATTCTATCTTTCCTCGCACTGACCTTTGGTCTGCCCTTGGGTGTCAACGCGCAACGTGTGCCCGGCCACAATCTTACGGCCCTGGTGCTGGAACATTCGGATAAATGGACCCAGGCGATCGGCGCCGTCCAGGCCCTCCAAACGGCCGGTTGGAAAACCACCGCGCTCACCTTCGACCAACCCGTCAACCCTCGCGATGCCCAGTTAATCCTCATCGGAAGCTTTGCCAGTGAGCATCCCGGTTACGCCGCGTTCATGAAACGAAACGCCACCGCCCTGCAGGGGTTTGTTGAACAGGGTGGCGTGCTGGTTCAGATGACGCAGGCGGATCAGACGGAGAGCACGCCGCCATTTCTGCCGCCCGCCTTGTCCGCAGAACGCGCGGATCCGGATTACGCCGATCTTTGGGCCGTAACTGGTGATCACCCCCTGTTGCGAGGCTTGCCGGAGCGCGACGGCGATCCGAAACAGATTCTCATTCCCAGCCATCTCGGTCGCCCCGCCAATTGGGAGGGTTTCAGCCAACACTCGGGCTTTCGCGTGGTGCTGGCCTCCGGCGACGACTTACAGAACTTCGCATTGCTGGAGGGCGCCCACGGACGCGGACGCATTGTGTTGACCTCACTCTATCTCGACAAAATCCATAGCCACGGCACGAACATGGCCACACCGGACTTCGAGAAAATTTCTGCCACGTTCTTTGCCAATCTCGCCGATTACACCGCCAGTGTGCGCTCGGACACCGCACCCGCCGTTGTGGCCACGCCGCTGCCCAGGCCCATTGACCCGCTTCCGTTCGTGCCGGGTTCATGGACGCTCGCCGTGCTGCCGGACACGCAGGTTTATGTGATGCGTCACCCCGAACTGTTCGACAAACAAACTCGCTGGATTGCGGAGAACAAGGAGAAGCACAACATCGTTTATACGCTGCACCTCGGCGACATTGTGAACAACAACAACCCGCCGCAGTGGGAAAACGCACGGCGTTCCATGAGCATCCTCGACGGCATCGTGCCTTACGCCATGGCCCCGGGGAATCACGATTACGGCGACAACGGCAGCGCCAATAACCGGCAGACCTTGTTCAACGATTATTTCCCCATCGAGAAATACCGGTCGTGGCCCACGTTCGGCGGCGCGATGGACTCAACTCGCATGGACAACACCTACCACCTCTTCAAAGCGGGTGGACACGACTGGCTGGTGCTGGCTCTGGAATGGGGGCCGCGCCATTCAGCGGTCGCTTGGGCCAATGATATTGTCGCGAAATACCCGAACCACAAGGCGATCCTGATCACCCACGCCTACATGTACTCCGACGAAACACGCTACGACTGGCAAACCAAAGGCCCTGCTCAGTCGTGGAATCCTCATGCCTACGGCACGGCCAAGGACCCGGACGGGACCAACGACGGCGAGGAACTCTGGCAGAAACTGGTGCGCAAACATCCGGGCTTCGTCATGACCCTCAACGGCCATGTGCTCAACGACGGTCTCGGGCGGCTTTCCAGCACGGGTGACCACGGCAATATCGTTCATCAAATGCTGGTCAATTATCAGATGAAACCGTTGGGCGGGGAGTCCTTCCTTCGACTGATTGAGTTCTTACCCGACGGCGAAACCGTGCAGATCAAGGCCTATTCGCCGCATTACGACCGGTACAAGACCGATCGCCAGAATCAATTTGTGCTGAAGCTGAAACCGGCCCTGCGACCCGCCATTCGGCGGTGAAGCGGGAGGGATTGGAGAAGAAAATGGTCGGGGCGGCGAGATTCGAACTCGCGACCTCTTGTACCCGAAACAAGCGCGCTAGCCAGGCTACGCTACGCCCCGACAGTGTGGAGAAATTGCCGTTTACCCATCCTCTTGGCAACCCAAATCTCCGTTCCAATCTCGGTTCACGGCGCTCTTGGGTCACGGATTGCCGTGATCGCCTCCGCGGTGGCCTCGGCGAGGACGGAGAGGCCTTCTGCCAAAGCTTCGGCAGGAATGGTCAATGGCGGCGCGATCTTCACCGTTTGCCCCCACGCACCCACGGGCGAAAAGAGCAACAATCCCTTGTGGAAACAGCGTTCGATAATGCTGTGGGCCAGATCATGCCAAGGTTCGCACGTACTAGGCTTCACGGTCTGCAATCCGCCTACTAATCCGCGGGCCGTGACGTGTCCAACCACCTCCGCATGTCGGCGCTGAATCTCTCTCAGCCCCATGAGCAGTACCGGTTCGAGCCGGGCCGCATGGCCGGCCAAATCCTCCTTCACGATCTTCTTGAGGTTCGCCAGCGCCGCTGCACAGCAGACGGGATTCCCCGTATGCGTGCTGGTCATCGAGCCGGGAGGAAACTGATCCATGATCTCCGCGCGTCCAATGACTGCCGAGAGCGGCAGCGAACTACTGATGCCCTTGCCGCAGCAGATCAAATCGGGTGTGACGCCGTAATGCTCAAACGCCCAAAACTTGCCCGTGCGGCCAAAACCCGCCTGGACTTCATCGAACACCAACACCACTCGGTGCTGCTTGCACCATGCGGCAAGCTGGCGAACGTAGTCCACCGGCGCAAAATCCGGCCCCACACCCTGATATGTCTCCATCATTACGCCGGCGATGTGCTCTGGCTGCAAGCCCCGTCGCGCAATCGCATCGAGAAACAGCTCGAAGCTTGTATCGGTCTGCCAGTAACCGTCGGGAAACGGCGCATTGAGAATGGCCGGGTCTTCGTTGACGATCCATGATTTCTGTCCGGCCATCCCGCCAGCTTGTTGCGCGCCAAGAGTGCGTCCATGAAATCCCCGCTGAAAACCCACAATCCCGATCTTCTCCCGGCCGCCAGCTTTGATGCCGTGCGCGCGACTCAGCTTGATGGCACATTCGGTTGCCTCCGAACCGGTGGTGAGCAGGAAGACCTTCCGCAAACCTTCCGGAGCGAGGCCGGCGAGAAACTCGGCCAACTCGGCGCGCTCTTCGCTGGGGAAGACGTAGTTGTGGAGCAACCCACTGTTCACCTGGTCAATGATTGCCTGCCGGATTTCCGGGGCCGCGTGACCGGCATTGGTTACCAGCACGCCGCTGGACCAGTCCAGCCAGCGATTGCCGTACTTGTCGTAAACAAAAATGTCCTCCGCGCGCTCCCACACCACCGGCGGCTGGCCGCGCATGGATTGCGGCTCAAACTGCCGCAACCTTTCCAGGATCGGGAGCGAGTCGGGATGCGGCAAGGGCGTGACGATGCGACGGTACTTGGTTTCCACTCGCGCCACTTCACGGGGAGTTATGCTGAATTCTTTGCCCATAAAACAAACCGCCCTTCAGGTGAGCACGAGGCTACCCGGATGAAAAGAAGGAATTGTGTAACCTTCACGGGGCCGGAGCCGGCTGCTCACAGCCGGCCCGGCCTGGCAAACACGACCGGACTAACTACGACGGCACGTCAACGGCGCGCAGGCTGGCCCGCGTCCGTGGAGTTGGGACTACCGAGGTAACGGAACAAATCCCCGTCCGCCGGGAGCAGCAACGTGCTGCGCTTGCCCAGGAACTGCTCGTACGCCTGCAAGCTGCGGACAAACGCGTAGAACTCCGCGTCCTTCCCGTAGGCCTCGGCATAAATGCGGGTGGCAGTGGCGTCGCCCTCACCGCGGAGCTTCTCCGCATCCTGCTTTGCTTCCGCCAGAATAATCGTGCGCTGCTTATCGGTTTCAGCTTTCAACTTGGCGGACTCCTCCTCCCCTTCGCTGCGATAACGTTTGGCTTCACGCTCACGTTCGGCCTGCATACGTTGGAAGACGCTCATCTGGACCTCCTGCGGCAGGTCGGCGCGTTTGATGCGTACGTCCACCACTTCGATGCCGAATTCCTTGGCCTTTTCGCGCGCCGTCTTGGCCACATTGTCCATGATGATTTCACGCTTCGTACCAATCACGACATCGAACTCGTGACTGGCCACCTCCCGCCGCAATTCGGAGAACACCAGGTCGTCAAGCCGGGCGCGGGCGCCGGACTCGTCGCGTACCGTCTTGAAGAACTGCAACGGGTCCGCGATGCGCCAGCGGGTCACCGGATCGGCCACCAGCCGTTTCTTGTCCTGTGTCAGGTATTCGGCCTTGGGCGCGTCGCTGGAGAGAATGCGCCGATCAAACCGGTTCACGGTCTGGACAAACGGCAACTTGGTGGCCAGACCGGGCTCCTGAACCGTGCGCTTGTATTCACCGAACTGGGTGATGATCACCTGTTCCGTTTCGTTCACCTGGAACAAGGCCTGACGGGAAATGATAAAGGCTACGAACAACAACACCAAACCACCGAAGCCAAAAAGTCTTTGTGTCATAGGATAAATCAGTTGCGGGGTTAACGGGTGCGGGGCAATTCAGTAATTCCGGCCGGCCGGAGCATTTCGCCGCCGCCTGTGTTCAAAGGCAGTAGTGGCAGCAATCGTTGGCTCAGGTCGCCCCCGACGACAATTTTGTCAATGTCCGGCAGAATCTTCTCGATGGTTTCCAGGTGCAGGCGGTCGCGCGTGACCTCCTTGGCTTTTTCATACTCGGCGAGCACGCTGAGGAAACGGGCCGCCTCGCCCGTGGCCAGCAAGACCCGTTGCTCCCGGTAACCCTCGGCTTCCCGCAAAATCTTCTGCGCCTCACCGCGTGCTTTGGGCACAATGTCGGCTTGATAACCGCGCGCCTGGTTGATGAGCTTCTCCCGGTCCTCGCGGGCGCGCACCACGTCGTGGAAGGCATCACGCACCTGATCGGGCGGATCGGCAGCTTGCAGTTTGAGCTCGGTTATCGCCAGACCGGACTGATAGTCGTCCATCAGACGCTGGACAAAAGCACGGGTGTCCTCCTGCACACGGGCGCGCTCCTCGATCATCACCTGATCAATGGTCATGCCGCCGACGACACTGCGCAGGGCAACTTCTGTCGCGCCGCGCAACGTATTCTCCGGGTCGCGCAGGCGGAAGAGATACTTGGAGGGATCCGCCACGCGGTATTGCACCACCATCTGAGCTTCGACAATGTTCTCGTCGCCGGTGAGCATCATGGCTTCTTCATTCACGCGCTGGCCGGCACGAAAGCCGACTTCGATACGGCGGATTTGATCAACGCTCACCACGTCCACCTGTTGAAAGGGCCACGGATAGCGATAATTCAAACCCGGCTCGGTGCGGACGGTTTCCTTGCCGAAGGTGCGAACCACGCCCTTGTGGCCCGGCTCGACGACATAAACGCCAGACGCAAGCCAAAGGAGACCCACGGCCCCGAGAACGACGGGCAGCAGCCTGGACATGTATTTTTTGACCCATTTCTCGGCCTGTTCGAGTATTCGACCGAGTTGCTGATCGAATTGAGGTTGATTGTAACTCATAGTTCTTTCTCCGGGTTGATGCAGCTGCTCAAGCGAAGGGTCGGCCCCAACGCAACAGCCGCAGTAGTTGCACAAAACTCAACGTAAAAGCTGCGACATACGTCCACGCCGCCGCGTTCAAAACCTGCCCCACGCCGGCGAGTTCCTGCGCGTTCACCAGCCCGCGTTCCCGCAATAAGTGGCCCGCGCGCCGGCTGGCGTCAAATTCCAGCGGCAGCGTGACCAGTTGAAACGCCAGCAGCACCAGGAACAAACCCAGCCCAATGAGCATGAGCGGCGGCAGTTTCAACACCAGTCCTCCCAGGAACAGCGGCAATGCCAGTCGCGCCCCCAGGCGCGTGAATGGCACCATGGCCATCCGCATCTGCATCGGCCAGTATAGCTCTTGATGCTGCAACGCATGGCCGGCCTCGTGCGCCGCAATCCCCACCGCGGTCAGCGAATTCGTGTCATGCACATCCGCCGACAATCGCAACGTGCGCGTTTGCGGATCATAATGATCCGTCAGTGCCCCGCCAATCCGCTCCACCGGCACGTGCGTCAGACCCGCGGCATCGAGAATTTCGCGGGCCGCCTGGGCGCCGGTGAGCGGACGTTCCGCACAAGGCTGTCCGCGCCAGCGACTGTAAACCGACATCAGACGCCATTGGGCCCACAGGGCTACCGCCACCCCAATCAACGCCGCCAAATAGAATCGAGACATCATGTTGCCAGACCGCGAGTGTGAGAATATGCGTGAATATGAAAATGATGGCCAGCATTTCCGGCCAGAACTTTGTTGCGTGAGAAGGCAACTGCGGGCGGTTATTGAACCCGCAGGCGCGGACACTTGCACTACCATCGTTGGGCGGCAGCAAATCGGCTGGTTACCACCCCGCCGCGTTCCCTCCGGCCCGCGGATCCGCCGCACCCACCAGACTCCTGCCGTCTGGGCTCCGGGCAACGATGTGCGACACGGCCATCGAATTCAATTCCGCGACTTCGTGCCCACGCTGTTGCAGTGCCGTCCGCAAATGCTGCGGCAGCGCCCGCTCCACCTGCAACTCGCCCGGCGACCATTGATGATGAATGCGCGGCGCGGCAATCGCCTCCCCCGCGCTCATACCGAGGTCGAGCATGTAGATCAATTCCATCAGGACCGACGTGATGATCTTTGGTCCGCCCGCCGCGCCGAGTGCGATGATGGGTTTACCGTTCTTGAGCACAATCGTCGGCGTCATGCTGGACAGCGGCCGTTTGCCGGGCGCCACGGCGTTGGCGTCGGCCCCAATCAATCCGAAGGCGTTCGGCACCCCGGGCTGGATGGAAAAGTCGTCCATCTCGTTGTTCATCACCACGCCCGTGCCGGGAATCACAACCTTTGAACCAAAGCTCGTGTTGATCGTGGCTGTGACCGCGACCCAGTTCCCTTCCGCATCAGCCACGGACCAGTGGGTGGTGTGCTTTTCGATTTGAGTGAATTCCTGCCGAAATGAAAGCGGCGCTGAAGACGCACGCACTCCAAACGCTGGCGCGAGTTCCTGTGGCCCTCGTCCGGCGCGAAGCGTTTGGAGTGCGTGCGTCTTCAGCGCCGCTCTCGGAGAAGGGCTCAATGGCGGGATTGGCATTGCTATTCCAGTCGAATCGGGCAGCGAATCCCTCACCTTCAATCCTTCTCCCCTTTGGGGCGAGCGGGAAGCCATATTCCGTCCCTTCCTGAATACATCCCGCTCCCACTTAGGCGGCGTGCCGTGAGCGGGAACTTCAGTCGCGCGCGTGAGGTTGATCTTCTTTGCCAGCGAGGCGGCGTATCGCTTTGACACCAGTCCCCGCGGCACTCGCGCGAAATCTGGATCGCCCAGCCAATAGGCGCGGTCGGCGAAAGCCAGTTTCATGGCTTCGGCGATGACATGCAGTCGCGTGGCTTCATCAAGCGATTTCAAATCGAACTTCTCCAGGATGTTCAACATTTGGACCAGGTGGACACCCCCGGAACTGGGCGGCGCAAAGGAAATGATCCTGTAACCGCGATACGTCGTCGTGACCGGCTCGCGCAGCATGACTTGGTAATTGGCGAAGTCGGCGGCAGTCATCAGGCCGCCGTGGGACTGCATCCAGTGCTCGGTTGCTCGGGCAAACGGCCCGCGATAAAACCAATCGCTCCCCTGCCCTGCGATGCTGCGATACGTGGCGGCCAGGTCGGGCTGCTTGAGGACGTCTCCCGCTTTCAAGGGTTCGCCGTCGCGGAAGAACACCGCACGCGAAGCTTCAAACTGCTTCATGTCCCCGGCCACGGATTTCAGACGGTTGGCGTACGAGGCGTTCAAGGCAAAGCCAGTTTCCGCAATCTCCGCTGCTGGCAGGATCAATTCGCCCAAATGTTTCCTTCCATGCTTGCGCACGGCGTAATCGAACGCGGCCAGTGCGCCGGGCACGCCGCTGGCCAGCGCCCCCGTCTGACTGATCTCCGTGTCGGCTTTGCCGTCGCGCACAAACATGTCGCGCGTGGCGGCGGCCGGTGCCATTTCCCGACCATCAATCGCCACCACCTTGCCGTTCGCCAATCGGATCAACATGAAACAACCGCCGCCGATGCCGGAGTTGGCAGTGTCCACGACCCCCAAGGTAAGCCCCACCGCCACGGCGGCGTCCACGGCGTTGCCACCGGTCCTGAGGACGTTCAAGCCGGCTTCGGTGGCCAGCGGATGCACCGAGGAGATCATACCGCGACGGGACTCGGCTGCGGTCAAAACCACCACAGAGCTGCTGATAGCCAGCGCGCAAACCCAAGCGGTAAAGCAACGGATCACAGCGACATGGGCAAGTGAACACTCTGCGCTCACCCGCACGCTGACCCTCCCCCCGAACCCTGCGCTCGTAGCCGCCGACATGAGGAGGCGGACAACGTTGCAGTTCAGGGGAATCCACCTCCTCACGTCGGCGGCTACGCTTCGAGGGTTCACGGCGCGAATCTGGGTTCAGGGAATTCTCTCCCGGAGGGCGAGGGATCCGCTTTCGTCCGGTTTGATTTGTCCGTGAAGCACGCGAGCTATCGCCAGCTTCCAGTTTCGCCAAAGCCGGCGAACGACTCCCCCCCTACCACCGGAAGACAACTGTTGGAATATGCACAACAACAAACACATGATTCACGCACCCACGTTCCTACGCAGCGTAGTGGCAGAATGGCGTTCCCGGCAACTCTGAAAACCCTCAGCAGAAATTTCACAATGGCCGGCGCTGACCCGTTTCCACCCAGGACGCCACGATTGCAGCCGCGACGCCCGAACCGGTGAGAGCTTCTGGCGCGAGTCGGCGAGCGCCACTAATTCCCGATTGGCCCGCCCCCGGTGCAGCCACCTGCTCCACGCCGTTGAGGGCTCGCGCACCGGCTGCCCGGCGCAAGCCGGAGTTTTAGCAGCCGGTGTGACAGGCCGACCGCCGGGGAGCTGCCCGCCGACCAACGGCGGGCAGTGCCTAGCAGCCCTGGCCGACCGACGTAGCGGAGGGGCAGCCGGGACACAGGGTGCGAGAGGGTGAAGGGGCGCACGCTGTGGCCCGGATGACCCGCAGCGGCAGGAGGGAGCGCGAGGGCTGTGGTACAGGCGCGGGTGGCCGACCAACTCCGGCGCGGCCTGAGCGCCGCTAGATTCCTTCTCACCGCTTGTGCGAGACAGCGTTTCCAATTAAGCGACGTAGCTGATACGCAACTAAGGCAACAATCGCCCCAACAATTGCCGTGTATGCAAACATAACCCCCAGTCCAACCAACACATTGTCCGAGCGCATTAGTTTGTGCTTGGCCGCCGAGTCGAGCAACCAGCCTGCTGGGGAGATCAACCACGCAACCCATGTCCCAATCATCCCCCTGTTTCCGTAGAGATCAGGTTGCCCGATTCCCAACACAAGGCACACAAGCAGAAACGCAATTCCACCGCTTGCCCCCAAGCCAGCCACAAGCACCAGTTTCCGAAGCTGAGGTTTCATAGGCGTTAATTCACACCAAAGAACCTCTTGCATTCGCAGCCACCGTTGGCCTTCACGTAGCTCCGAAAGCCCGCCAGCACACTCTCAGTTCTTTCTTTGGTAAGCTTCCACCTCCGCAGTCCGGGGGTGTAGATCGCATAATCAAATCCCGCATTGTTGATCACATGGATAGCGTTCCCAGCCGGCCTTCCGTCTGGGCTGCCAACCGCATCTAGCCATGTCGTGTCCGGGTAATCAGTCGGATCGCCATAAACACGCTGAGGGCTAAACTGGTTGTGGATAATATAGACGATCCCAGGCATCCGCATTCCATAGTCGCCATGTGCCACAACATCCTGCATCGGATGCAGAGCCGTGCCCAATTGGACTGCGGCCATTTCAGGGGAGTCGTTTCCAAGCCGTATTGTGCACAGTGTTTCTGCCCTCCGTTTGTGATCGGCAAAATGAACATACCGTGAATCTGGCCCTCCATTCAGGTTACGATTGAAATGGTAACTCTGATCGCCAATGATCGGCATAAAACTGGTCCGACCGGAATCAACAGCTTCATCGGCAGCTCCAACCATTTCGGCAGCTTGCTCTGGATAAGACCCGGCAATCGCCCATCGCTTGGTTGCGGCGTAGTGAACATCCGTTGCCCAAAGCCCAAGGACATCGAGCATCTGCAAGGGATTGTTTCTAAACGCTGCGTAGAGGTTCGCACCCCCTTTTTCCTCGAACGGGTCTCTGTTTGGCCATCTCCCCGTGTCGGCATCGTAATCGCGGAACAAATACTTCACGTTGCCAGTCACATCATCCGCATACTGCGTGCTGAAGCGGATGGGATTCAGCTTCGCCATCGGCCCGGTCATCCGAATCGGTTCGGCGAACGGGCCGTACTCGTAGCGGGCACTCTCGCTGCCGTTGATTGCGTTCACCAGCGCCACAACGTTGCCATTCCCGTCGTAACAGAAGAAATGCGTGGCGTTGGTTTTGAAATTCACGGCCATAAAGGGGTCGTAAAGGGGTCGTAAAGGGGTCGGTCAAAAGTATTGTCATATCACGTTTTGCCTTTTGGCTTGGTCCGATGTGGCTTCTTCCGATTCTGCCAATACAGCAAATGTTGTAAATGCCCGCGCGTGCCCATCTGCAACCGCCGGGCAATCCATTTCAATGACACCGTCGTCTCCTCCCGCAGCCGGCTTGCCAGGCGCACCTTGAATTGATCCCCTTTGCGCCGCTCCGGCAACGCCTTCTCCTCCCACCCCTGGCGCTTGAGTTCCTCCGCCACGATCCGCTCGGCCTTCGCTTCCGCCGATTCCCGCAGTTCCTCTCCGTAATGCCAGCCTCCGGCTTGTGCGCCCACCTGCGCCAACAGTTCCTCCTTGAGCGCCTTTTCTCCGAAAAACCAGCCCCGACGGATCGGCTTGTAGTCGTTTCGGTCCTCCGCCCCGCGCCGCGCCTCCAAAACTTCTTCCAACCGTCTCCGGCCCGCCGCGCTGTCGGCCGGGATGCGCTGCTCCCCCAGCAACCGTTCAACTCGCAACCACGCCGGTCGTTTGCCCGGCGGCTTCAAATACTCCGGCCAACTGCTCCACCGATACTCCCGCAACCGCTGCTCCGGTTTCAAAAGCCGGGCCCGTGCCGGATTCAAATGCACGTAATCGCACACCGTCCGCAAATACCCGTTGCCGCTGCCGTCCACGATCAACGATTTGTAACGCCCGCTGAACAGGTGGCCAAACACCTTGTGCCGGCGGTTGAACCGGCTGGTGTAGGTGCCCAGCAACCACTTCATGCCCGCGACCAGATTGGCGTTGGGCGTCTCGATCACCAGATGAAAATGATTGGCCATGAGACAGTACGCATGCACTTGCCAGCCGGTCTTGACGCAGGCTTCACCGAGCGTGGCCAGAAACCGCTCGCGATCAGCGTCATCCTTGAAGATGGGTTCGCGGTGGTCGCCACGATTCATGACGTGATAAATCGCGCCTGGATACTGGACTCTCAACTTGCGTGCCATGCGCCAAACCCTCTCAATCCGCCGCCGGGTTGTCAATACTATTGACCGACCCCTTTACGACCCCTTTACGACCCCCGACCCCTTTACGACCCCCGACCCCTTTACGACCCCCGACCCCTTTACGACCCCCGACCCCTTTACGACCCCCGACCCCTTTACGACCCCCGACCCTTTACGACCCCCGACCCCTTTACGACCCCCGACCCCTTTTCGACCCCCGACCCCTTTACGACCCCCGACCCCTTTACGACCCCGACCCCTTTACGACCCCCGACCCCTTTACGACCCCCGACCCCTTTACGACCCCCGACCCCTTTACGCATACCCGAACTGCTCCTGCAACCGTGGCGTTGACGTGGAAGTCCGCCGGCTTTTGTACAATGGCCGGGACTGACCCGTTTCCCTGACCCGTTTCCGCGTTCACCGCCGTCACCGTGAGCCGGAATGAGGCTCAAGGGGAAAGGGTGCGAATGCGTTTCGTGGATACAAACCAAAGAGAACTGACGAGAGGAGGTTTCTCCGAAAACTCGACTGTTACATCGTACGTTTGGTCTTTGATCATAAACTCTGCCAAGCTCTCTCCACGATTTGTTCGTGACCATGTCAGAACATAGCTGTCGAAACCTGTGAGCCAATTGCAGTTGATGACTTCGCGCGAGCTTATTGGAATGCTCGCCACGTGTCCGTTGTTCTGAGTGATTCTGATCTCCCCGCGAAACTCAAGACGTTCACGAACACCCGAGGGCATGGCTATCAGAAAATCGTAGCGTGGGTTGTTTGTGATGCTCAACTTAAACTGCAGAAACATGTTGGTGCAGTCTGCAACTTTCAGCAAGTCCGGCCCGGTCTTAACAGGCCTGCAGCAAACCAGCAGAATGCCCAACAGTGCAAATGATATGCACACCGCCACGACTAAGCCTGTAACCGTGTGCCTTTTTCCGAAGATACTTACCATGGATAACAGAGTTTCCAGCGACCTTTAAGATAAACCCCTAGTTGTTGGGGATATATGCACAGGTGGACCCCATTCTTTGGACCACGGAACGCAGAATTTAAGTTAGCTTTCCGGGCTCTGTTGGGACTTGTTTGGGTTGGTTGTTTTGCTCTGCGTTCACACTGACTACACCCTCCGAGGCTGCGGCGTCCAGCCCGGAGTGAACCCCTTCGACCCGTCAGGGTCGAAGGGGTGAACGGCGGGATGGACGCCGGCGCAGCCTCACCGCCTATCGCCACCGCCAGGCCGCGGGCTTGGCCCCATACGACTCGGGCGAATGATTGCTTTCGCTGGGCGTCGCTAACCCAAGGCTTGGTGCGGGCGGAGGGTATTGTAATCGCCAAAACCACCGTGAATCCCCGGTGCGCCGTCAACCCGTCGGGGCATAGTCCTGCAGGTAGATGTCCTCCTGCTTGACGCTGGTGCCAGAGCCGCTCGATGAACCGGTTGTCGATCCAGCGTCCGCGACCATCCATGCGACATCCACCCCAGCCGCCTCTACGGCCTCCAAGAACGCCTCGCTGGTGAATTGACTCCTGGGTCGGTGTTGGAGATCAACGGTTGCCTCCGGTCGCCAACCCGGCGGTCCACGCCCGGATGCAGAACTCGTCCAGCGTGTTGACAGTTCCCACGCCACCACATACCGACTCCACCAGTCCATCAGTGCCACCAGATACAGGAAGCCACTGGCCATCGGCACATAGGTGATGTCGCTGCACCACACCTGGTCCGGACCGCTGATTTCCAGCCCCTCCAAGAGGTAAGGGTAGATCCGATGCCCTTCGCCGGGCTGGCTCAAACAACGCTTCGGATAGATCGCCTCCACCCCCATCAAGCGCAACAGCCGCTGCACCCGCTTGCGGTTTACCCCCAACCCTTCCCGTTGCAACAGTGCCGTCAGCCGCCGACTCCCATACACCGGGCGTTCCAAGTGCAACTCGTCCAGCCGTCGCATCAGCGCCAGGTTCTCCGCACTCTCCGGCACCGGCTCGTAGTAGAAGCCGCTGCGTAAAGGGGTCGGTCAAAAGTATTGTGGCGTTCGCGCGTGAAATCGGAGGGACGTCGCCGGTGGCGACACCAGAACGCCGGCGCGACGAGGACGTGACGGAGTTGTTCAATGAGGGCCAGGGCCCGTGGTTGGAGGGGAAGGTCGTTTTGCATCCCCAGTGTAAAAGCAGATTGTAAATACTTTGTACATTCAAAAACATGACATCGTCAGCTTATTTCAATGGCAATGGGGCCGGGGTGAGGGAGAGGACGTGAAGGATTCTGCCGCCGGTTGCCGCAAACGTTTGGTATTTGAGATTTGGATCATTTGACTGGATTGCCTCCATCGTCTGGAACGCTCTCGTCAGTGCTTGCGGCCGGTAGTCTGTTGAATTCCCCTTCCCAACGCGCCATGACGGCGGACGCGAGGCAATTGCCCACCAGATTGACCGCTGTGCGGCCCATGTCGAGAAACGCGTCCACGGCCAGGATTACGGTCACGCCCTCCAAGGGCAGGCCAAACGTGACCAGTGCGCCGGACAGAATCACCATGGACGCGCGCGGCACCGGCGCGACGCCCTTGCTGGTGAGCATGAGCGTGAGCAGGATGGGCAGTTGCTGGGCGAACGTGAGTTGAATGCCGGCCGCTTGCGCGACGAAAATGGACGCGAGTCCCAGATAGAGCGTCGAACCGGCAAGGTTGAATGAAAAACCCGTGGGCAGGACAAAGGAAACAATCCGCCGCGGCACCCCGAATTTCTCCATCAGCCGCAGCGCGTCCGGGAGCGCGGCTTCGGACGATGCGGTGGAGAACGCCAGCAAGGCCGGTTGGCGCACGGCGCGGAAGAATGATCCGAGGGGAATGCGCGCAATGAACAGCACCGGCACATACACCAGGAGAACAAACACCGCCAGCGCCGCGTAAAGCGCCAGTACGAGCTTCCCAAGCCGAAGCAACACTTCGAGACCGTTCAAGCCGACCGTATAGGCAATCGCCGCACCGACACCAATCGGGGCCAACCACATCACGATGCCGGTGAACTTGAACATGACTTCTGACAACGCTTCGAAGAAGCCGAGCATCGTCTGGCGCGGCTGGCCGTTCACTTGCGTCAAGGCCACACCGAAGATGATCGCGAAGACCACCACCTGCAAAACATCGTTGCGCGCGGCGGCGTCAAAGAAGCTTCGGGGAGCGAGGTGTTCCATCACCGCCTCGAAGCCCACCTGCCGGGCGGCGAATTCCTTTCCCGGCTCGGCCGAACCAGCCAGCGGCACCCCGGCTCCGGGTTGGAAAAAGTCTGCGGCGGCCATGCCCAGAAGCAATGCAATCGTGGTGACAATTTGAAAATAGATCAGCGATTTGAGCGCCAGCCGGCCGACGGTCTTCAGATCGTCCGTGTGACCTGCAATGCCCACCACCAAAGTGGCGAAGACGAGCGGCACGATGATGCACTTGATCAAGTTGAGAAACAGCGTGGAGGCGAACTTCACGTGCTGCGCGGTTTCGGGAAACTGCCAGCCAAACCACGCGCCAACGATCATCGCCAGGATGATCCAGTGGCTCAACGACAGGCGGCGCAGCAGGGTGATCACAGCGATTCAGCCAGTTGGTCCGAGCTGGCAACTGCGGATTCAAAAGGAAGCGCTGGCGCCTGGCTCATGGCTTTACCAGATTCAGAAAGAACGTGATGTTCATGGCGTTCACGAAATCAATGAGAAATGCCCCCACGATGGGCACGACGAGAAACGCGCGCGGCGCCGGACCGAACCGTTCGACCAGCGCCTTCATGTTGGCCACCGCGTTCGGGGTCGCACCCAGACCGAAACCGCAATGCCCACCCGCCATCACTGCGGCATCAAAGTCGCGCCCCATGACGCGGTAAGTGACGAACCACGCAAAGAATCCAATCACCGTCACCTGCACGGCGAGAATCACCAACATGGGCGCAGCGGTGTTGGCCAGTTCGATCAAGTTCAAACTCATCATGGCAATGGCCAGAAAAATGCCGAGCGTGACGGAGGCCAGCCGGTCAATGACCTCCGTCTTGATCCATCGCCCGCCGCTGAGGTCAACGACGTTGCGCACCGCGACACCTAGAATCATCGCCCCCATGTAAACCGGAAACGTGATCTTCGTTTGTTGGATCAAGTAACTAACCCATGCGCCAACCTTCACGCAGACGAGTAGAAGCGCGAGATGGATTAGAAACTGCCTGCCATATCTCGCTAGTGCTCCCAAGTCAGCAAGGATGCCAGGTTCGCTGGTTTGCCCTGACTCCAGGCGCACGTCGGCGGAAGAAACTGGTTTGAGATTGCGCCGGCGAATCAAAGCTCCGCCCACCGGCCCACCCAATAAACCGCCCGCCACGAGCCCAAAGGTAGCCGCCGCCACGCCAATTACCGAAGCGCCCTGCAAACCGGCGCGCTCCAGATCGCCGGCAAAACCCAGCGCTGTGCCGTGTCCGCCGGTCATGCTCACGCTGCCACACATCAATCCGAGCAAAGGCGAAACGCCCATCAACTTGGCCAGCGCCACGCCCAATCCATTTTGAACCACGGCCAGCACACCGGCCAGCGCGAGAAACAGCAACACCTGCAAGCTGCCGCGCTTGACCAGCATCCAGCTTGCGTTCAATCCAATGCAGGTGAAGAACGCGACGAGGAATGGAAGGTTCACACTCTTGGACGGCGCATTGACCCATTCCAGTTCGGTGGTGACGATCCACGTCCACCATTGCGCAGCCACGCTCGTTTGGAATTTCGCGGCGAACAGGCCCGTGACATTTCCCAGCAGCACCAGCAACGACAGCAGCAGTCCGCCCACCACCGGCGCAGGAATGTTGAAGCGGGACAACACGCCGATGCGTTTCACGAGCACCTCGCCCAGCAGCAGAATGGGAATCGCCAGCGCGACAGTAAACCAGGCGGATATGGTCATGATGGTTTGTTGCCGGGCAGTGAGCGGGAGGAGCGGTGGCTATCAAAACCACAAAACCAACGAAGTATCATAGTGCTTGCCCCTGGTCGGAAGCCTCCATGCAACTTAGTACCGCGAAAAACACATTCCGAAACAAGGTAGGGCGCGTCACTCCGTGCGCGCCGCAGCCGGCACACCGCTTTCCCAACGGCGCGCAGGGAGTGACGTGCCCTACCCTCGCCCCGCAGGGTGTAACAAGCCTTCTTTGTCACGGCACTGGTTCTGGCTGACAGTTGCATGTGGCGAATGAATTCCGGAAAACGCGGGCGACTCTACCAACCCGAATGTGCCCCCACAACCCTAACCCGCGGAAGAAATCGCAACGCGAGCAAAAATTTCACGATTGGCAAAAGTGCCGGATGGCGGTACATGAGACAGGACCTCCGACACTTGGCGGTGACGGCAGGATTGGCCCCGCAGTCACTTTGCGGGGTACGTGGGGAAGGGAACATGAAACTCGGAAGTCCGAATACTTGGAAATTAACTCGCCCCAGCCGATGGCTGTGGAGGTTTGCTCTGGCGGTCTTTGCCGTGACCACGCAGGCGCAGGACAGAACCTCCGCCGTGGAAACCGTTGTCTCCAGCGGACCGGAGATTCGCATCGCCCTCTACCAGGGACCAGGCACCGGCGGCAAAGGACCACCGGCATTGATGCAACGACTTAAGTCGGCCCCCATCTCGACCATTGCGGAAATCTCCCCGGAGCAGATACGTACCGGGACGTTGACAAATTATGACGTCGTCATTTTTGCCGGCGGCAGCGGCAGTGGACAGGCGAATGCCATCGGGGAGGAAGGCCGCGAGGCGGTGCGGCAATTCGTCGGCAATGGCGGTGGTTACATCGGCATCTGTGCCGGCGCGTATCTGGCCACCAGCGGCTTTAGCTGGGGACTCAACCTCATCAACGCGAAAACCATCTCCCCAAAATGGCGGCGTGGCGTGGGCAGCGTGAAGCTGGAATTGACCGATCCCGGTCGCGCGATTCTGGGTGAGCGCACCGGCGAGTTTGATGTCCACTACGTTGACGGCCCCATCATTGAGCCAGCCAACAAAACCGACCTGCCGCCCTTCGAGACGCTGGCCTTCTTCCGAACCGAACTGGCCATGAACGACACCCCGCCTGGCATCATGATCAATTCACCCGCCATCTTCGCCGGCCAGTATCTGCAAGGGCGCGTGGTCTGTATCAGTCCGCATCCGGAACAGACCGCGGGCCTGGATGATTTCGTTCCCCGCGCCGTGAGTTGGGCGGCACGCCGGAGTCCGGCCCAAGTCGGCAACTCACCGTTGCGCCTGGAATGAGCCATCTGCCAAATCTCCTCTCGCACACCCTACAATTCGCATGAACAGAATCAGAATCGCCCAGTTCGGACTTGGCCCCATTGGCATTGAAACGTTGAAACTCGCCGCCACCAAACCGTGGGCCAGGATCGTTGGCGGCATTGACATTGATCCCGCCAAGATCGGCCAGAGCCTGGCGCAAGTAACCGGCGTCTCCGCTTTGAAAGGTGCAAAAGTGCATGGTTCGCTCGATGAACTGCTGGCGAAAGCCAGGCCCGATGTGATTTTCCACACCGCGGTTTCCCGGCTCAAGGATGCCATCGCCCAAATCGAACCGATGGCCCGCGCCGGCATCAGCGTGGTTTCCTCCTGCGAAGAATTGCTTTACCCGCCGTTGCGTGAACCGCTGCTTGCAAAGCGACTGGATCAACTCTGCAAAAAGCACGGCGCGCGAGTTTTGGGCACGGGCGTCAATCCGGGCTTCGTGATGGATGTGCTGCCCATCTGCCTGACCGGTGTTTGCCGTAACGTGCGCGCCATTCACGTGCAGCGGGTCGTGAACGCCGTCACCCGCCGCGGGCCATTGCAGAAGAAGATCGGGAGCGGTTTGCCGCCCGCGGTATTCGAGCGCCGCTTCAAGCAGGGTCTGGCGGGTCATGCTGGATTGAAGGATTCCGCCGCGCTGATCGCGCATTGCTTGGGATGGAAGATCACCAGTCTGACCGAAACCTGCAAAGCCGTGGTGGCGGATCACGACATCAAGACGCCGCACGTCGAGGTAAAGCGCGGTCAATGCTGTGGTCTGCATCAACACGCCAAGGCGCGGGTCAATGGCAAGGTTTGCCTGACGCTCGACCTCAAGATGTATCTCGACGCCCCGAATCCGCACGACGCCTGCCAGATCGAAGGCGAACCCGCCCTCAACCTGGTACTCAACGGCGGGGTGGCGGGCGATGGCGCCACGGTGGCCTCGCTGGTGAACGCCGCACCGCGCATCCTCAATGCTCCACCCGGCCTGCTACTCATGACCGACATCGCAGTTCCGTGCTTTGCATGATCAAAGTTCCGCAGGAACGACGGATAATAGCCCAGCGATTTATCGCTGGGTAAACTTGAAAGAGCGAATCCAGTCCCGGAGGGACGGTAGAATGACTGCCCGCGATTTTCTGCCGCCCCTGGCGGGGCTTAGTTCCTCGGCGAATTGAATCCCACCATTGAAATGGTGGGCTATTGTCTTTCGCCCTGCAGGCTTGGCTTGCTGAACCGCGACCAGCGACCTCTCTGCTCGACAGCGGCTTATGTACAGAATAGTGTGGCTTCATGAACCGAGATAGGCTGCAAAATTTGCAGCCCTTCACAACCACTGGCGGAGCACACGTTGGCTGGATGAATGCCACGTGGCCGCTCGCGCAGCTTTTGGCGACCACTGACAGGCTCACGATTTCCATTCGTCTGCTGGGCACTTATACCTTTACGCCCGACCAGGTTTCAGCAGTCGAACGTTACACCATGATTCCTGTCTTGGGTTGGGGCGTCCAGATACGGCATTGCAGAACTGATTATCCTCAGCGCGTCATTTTCTGGTCTGTGGGCAGTCCAGATACTCTCCTCCGTGGTATTCGCGACGCAGGATTCCTGCCTGCTGCATCGAGTTCCGAAATTCCTCGCGGTCGAGGTATCGCGGTACGTTGGTCAGCTATCCTCGTTGCTGTCGTAGTTTGGAACGCACTTTTACTGCTCGACTTCAGTCGTTCTGGGAGTTCGCCTCCGCAGCCCGGACCGTTCGCCCTGGTTGCACTGCTATTCGCCTTTGCGCTCTCCGTCGGCACGCTCGTATCACCTAGACTTCAACGCTTGGTTCTCAAGCCGGGGCGAAGCGTCGGCGAGATTAGCCCCTTTCTGCGATTACTTGCTTTCGTTTCCGGTATCATGGTGATTGTTTTCTCCATTATCTTAGCCTTTGGCGGATTCAACCATCGCGTCTAATCGCTAGAGGAGCTTCACCGCTTCCTGAGTTCGCCGCCACCAATCATCACTCCAGTTCCAAAACCACCACTGACTTCGCCGGTAGTTTCGCCGTGAAGCCGCCGGCGGTGAGTTTGGCGTCCGTGAAGGAGCCCGGCTTCACCCGGTCCGGTTGGTCGAAGGTGTTATGCGCCCGCATGTCGTCGGCAGTCAAAACCCGCCCGGAGATTTTCTGGACCTTCGCCCCGGACAATTCGCACGTCAGTTCCGCAGCGGAGTTCGGATTCAGATTGCCCAGCGTGACGTGGATGCGCCCCGCCTGGTCGCGCGAAGCGGAGGCGCTCAGGCCGGGAATCTTGTTCGACTCAAAAGTGTAGTCTGCGCAAGCCAGTTCCGTGGGCAGCAACGTGGCATCATGATGCGCGGTGAACATCTCGAAGACATGGAACGTGGGCGTGACGAGCATTCGTTCCTTGTCGGTGAGAATCACCGCTTGGAGCACGTTGATGATCTGGGCGATGTTCGCCATCTTCACGCGGTCAGCGTGCTGATTGAAGACGTTGAGGGTGCCGGCGGCGAGCAGCGCGTCGCGCATCGTGCTTTGTTGATAGAGAAAGCCCGGATTAGTGCCCGGCTCGACGTCGTACCACGCGCCCCATTCGTCCACCACCAGGTCAACGCGCTTTCGCGGGTCGTGCCGGTCCATCACCTCGAGGTGCTTCACGATCAGGTCGTCCATGATCTGCGCGTGTTTCACCACGGCGAACCATTCCTTCTCGTCGAACTTCGTGGCCGAGCCTTTGCGTCCGCTCCAGCTTCCGGTGGGCAGGCTGTAATGGTGCAGGGAAAGCCCGTTCATGTGCCGGGCCGCGTTGGCCATCAACACGTCGGTCCAGTGCGTGTCGCCATCGCTCGCACCGCACGCAATACGATACACGCGGTTGCCCGAATAGTTTTTGATGAACGTGTTGTAGCGCCGGTAAACGTCCGCGTAATACTCGGGCCGCATGTTGCCGCCGCAGCCCCAGTTCTCATTGCCCACGGCGAAGTAGCGCAACTTCCACGGTTTGTCGCGACCGTTCTGACGCCGCAGATTCACCATCGGCGAGTCAGCGTCGCTGGTCATGTATTCCACCCACTCCATCATTTCCTGCACGGTGCCGCTGCCGACGTTACCGCAGATGACCGGCTCGGCCCCGATTTGTTCGCACAAATCCATGAACTCGTGCGTGCCGAAATGATTGTTCTCCACGACGCCGCCCCAGTGGGTGTTGATGATCTTGGGGCGCTGTTCGCGCGGCCCGATGCCATCCTTCCAGTGGTATTCATCCGCGAAACAGCCGCCCGGCCAGCGGAGGTTGGGCACTTTGATTTGTTTGAGCGCAGCGACGACGTCGTTGCGGATGCCGCGGGTGTTGGGAATCGGACTGTCCTCGCCCACCCAGATGCCCTCGTAAATGCAGCGCCCAAGGTGCTCGGAAAAGTGGCCGTAAATGTGTTTACTGATCGTGGTCTTGCCCTGGTCCGCATGGATGACCAGACGATTGGCCGGAGTGGTGGTGGCCGTTTCCTGCGCGAACGCGCCCACGTCGAACACCAGGGTTGAAACAGTGGCCAGGAGCAGGTGATTGAGGGATTCGAGTTTCATAGCGTGTAGGTGGTTATCGGAAGCTTGGGGAAGCGATTCCGGCGTTGATCGTCAGGGCAATTTCACAGCCCGCACCGCACCGGATTTCCTCCGATGAAACCAAGGCACTGAGTCTGTCGCGGCCCAACGTCATCGTGGATGTAATAACACACTACGCCAAGACCGCAAAGCAGGAACGACCCTGACCGCAAAAGCCGTCCCCGCCGGCGGCTCAATCACGCGAAGCCCAGAGACTGACCTTCGAAGAACGAGCGTGGCGCGAACGCGTCGGCGTCAATTCAACGCCACGCCGCGCCGGATGTAGGTGGGCACATCCAGGTCTTCGCCTTTGTGAACCGTCGGTTCGGTTTTGTCGAAGCGCCCTTTGTTCACGATTTCCAGCGGCAGACTGGTCTGACGCAACCGCGAGGAAGACTTGCGCCCCCGGCCACCGGCCTGTCGAGAGAGGAGTTGCTCGCGCTGTTCGGGGGTCAGCGCGGGCGCTGGCGGAACGAACCGCGATGCCGGCCGTGCGGTGGCCTGCTTGTCCAAGAGTCGCGTCTCGAGGTCTTCCGCTGACGTCTCCGCAACGGCGGCGTCCTTGCTGTCTGGCGGATGCTGGTCATTGCGGCGCCGCATGGCAATGACGGTCACCGCCAGCCGGTCGCGGAAACTCTCATGCACCGCGGCGCCCATGATGACCTGCGCCCGCTGGCATTGCTGATTCACCTGCTCCATCACGCGGTTGACGTCCGCCATGGTCAGGTCCGGCCCGCCCATGAGACTGACAACCACGCCATCGGCTTCCTTGAACGCCTGCCCGTCATCAAGCAACGGATGCGCCAGCAGTTTTTCCAGCGCGTCGCGCGCTCGCGTGGTGCCCGCCGCTTCCACCGCGGCAAAACAACTCTCACCCCGGCGGTCGCGCAACAGGGCGCTCAGTTCGTCGAAATGAATTTCAATCAATCCCCGATGCATGAGCAGTCGCCACACCCCCCGGGCACCCTCCATCAGGAATTGCGTCGTCGTGTGGAAGGTGTCCAGCAAACTTACGTTCTCATCAATCAGCCGGAACACTTTCTGGTTCGGCAGGCAGATGACTCCGTCGGCGGCGGCCCGTAGCTGTTCGAGTCCCTGCCGCGCCTGCTGCTGGCGGCGATTGCCCTCGCAATCGAAAGGCAGCGTCACAAACGCCAAAGCCAACGCGCCGCTCTCCCGCGCCGCCCGGGCGAGCACCGGACTGATGCCCGTGCCCGCCCCGCCGCCCAAACCAGCCACGATGAACACCACGGCCGCTCCCGCACAGACTTCCTTGAGCGTTTGATAATTCTCCTCCGCCGCCTTGCGACCCCGCTCCGGATCGCCGCCGGTACCGAGACCGCGCAGCAGTTTCGTTTCCAGCGGGATCATTTTGACCGACGCGTTGATCGCGGTGGCGGGCGCATCGGTGCTAACCAGCACGAACTCAGCCCCGGCGAAATCCCCGGCAATGATCTGTTCCAGCATGACTCCGCCCGCGGTGCCGACGCCGAAGATCTTGACGCACAGCCGTGGCGCGGGAGGTTCGGGAGGATTGACAACAGGGATCTGGGGTTCCATAACAAAGCGGGGTTTAGCTTCGGGACAGCAAGCGGGAAAGTGCGCCTTTGATTCCGTGCGTCCAGGGCGCCCGGCTCTCACGTTTGCGGGATTTGAAGGACGCAAATTTCACCAGGCCGATGGCGGTGGCAAACTCCGGTTGATCCAGCGCGGATTTCAGGCCGCTGACTGAATTGGTTCGGCCGATGCACACGGGCAATTGCAGAACCTGCTCGGCCAGTTGCGCCAGATTCGGAATCCGCGCCCCGCCGCCGCACAGAAAAACGCCGGCGCGCAGGTAATCCAGCAACCCCGCCTGTTCGAGGTCCTGGCCGATGAGTTGGAAGATTTCCTCGAGTCGCAACACCATGATACGGCGCAAATGTTCGCAGTTGATGCTCTTGAGTGGCAGGCCGAGTTCGCTGGTGAGCGTCAGGGTCTGGCCACGGACGCTGTCGTCCACGTGCGCCGCGCCATGCTGGAGTTTCAACTGCTCGGCCCGGCTCAACGGCACCTTTAAACCATAAGCCAAGTCGTTGGAAACGTGGTCGCCGCCCACAGCCAGCACGCCCGTGTGTTTGATGACACCGTCGGCGTACACCGCGTAATCCGTGGTCCCACCGCCGATATCAATGACCAGCGCGCCCAGTTCCTTTTGCTCGTTGCTTAACAAGGCCAGCGAGGAGGCCAGACCGTTGAAGACCACTTCATCCACCTCCAACTGCATGCCCTTGACCACCCGGATGGCATTCTGCAGCCGGTTCAAATGCCCGTGGACCACATGCACGTCCACCTCCAGGCGCGCGCCCAGCATGCCGACGGGATTGGTCACGTCGGCGTGGCCGTCTATTAGAAAGTGCTGGCGGATTGCGTGCAGCACGCTGTTCTCCGCCGGCAGATTGATGGCCTTGGCGTTCTTGATCACGTCTTGCACGTCCTCCTCGGAAATCTCGCGGTCGGCGGACACCACGGGATGCACGCCACGGTTGTTGAATCCGCGAATGTGTCCGCCGGTGACCCCCAGATAAACGCTCCGGATTTCCACATCGGCCATTTGTTCCGCCTCCGCAATCGCATGACGCACGTCCTCTTCAACGGCGGCGGCGTCCACAATCTCGCCTTTGCGCACGCCGCGCGAACGCGCCTGGCCCAAGCCGACGATGTTCAGCGCGCCTTCGGCATTGATCTCGCCAACCACGGCGCACACCTTGGAGGTCCCGATTTCGAGGCCGATGAGGATGGAGGAGGAGTCAAACATTGCGTTTCTTGGTGCGGGTGGTGCGCGGCAGTTTCGGTGGCGGCGTCGGCAGGACGCTGGCTTCCAACCAGCGCACCGGAACGTTGTTGGAAACGGCCAGATCAAGCGTGGCGATGTCGCGCTTCAACCGCCGCCCCAAATCATGAATCTCGCGCCAGCGCCGCAGTTGCTGGTCCAGCTCGCGCAGGCCGAAAGTAACTTCACTCCCCTGCCCGGTCGTCACCACGAGCACCTCCGGCGAACCAACATCAATGCGCTGCAAGTCCACCAGCCCCGCCATGGGCGAAGTTGCGAACGCCGAAATCAAACTCAGCGCGGATCGCACTTGAGCCGATTCAATGGGACGGCCGGGCTGCAAATCCGGCAGCCGCAAGCCCGCCAGCACCGGCAACGAATACTCGGTCTGATGCAATGGCGTGGTGCGCTGGTGCGGGTCGAGCGGCACCATGACGTAGCCCTCCGTGTCAATGTGGAACACCGCGATTTCCAATCCGCCCTCGGCACGCGGTCGCGGGACGTTCACTTGGGCGAGCGCTTCGCGTTCCGTCACGCGGATACGCACCGTGCGCGGCAGCAGCCGCTCCACGGAAACCGATCCGATGAGAGGCACCAATTCCAGATCGCGCTTCACGCGTGCGAGGTCGAGGGCGAACAGATTCGCGCCGGCTTTCACCCCCGCCCAACGCCGCAGTTGATCGGGGGAAATCACGCCGTCTGTCTGCACCTCAATGTGCTCAATGGCAAACGTGCGATTCTCGTAAACCAACTGGTTCAATCCCCATTCGCCCAAGCGCCAGAGCACGTAAATACCGAACACCGTTCCGAACACCAACCCGGCCGCCAGCGCGGCCAGCCGAATCCGCGAAGCCCGTACCTGACCGGACCGCAGTTTCACATCCAGCACGTGTCCGCGACTCAATCGCCGATTACGTTGTTTACGGTTGAACCACATGGCAATCACGGCATTCAAAACAAAGAATCACTGTCGGAACCGAAGTGGCCACACTTCTCGACGTGTTCCTTCTCGATTTCTCATTTCCTATTTGCGATGTAATGCGAGTTTCACCATCCGCTCACACAACGCGGCGTAATTGATCCCCGCCGCCGCCGCCGCCTTGGGCAGCAGACTGGTTTCCGTCATGCCCGGCAATGTATTGACTTCCAGCACCACTGGATCGCCATTGGCGCGCACCATCACGTCCACCCGCGCGTAATCGCGCCCGCCAATGGCCCGGAATGCCGCCAGCGCCGCCGCCTGCACGCGCTGGGTGGTGGCTTCGTCGAATGGCGCCGGACACAGATAATCAGTGGTGCCGGTGCTGTATTTGGTCTTATAGTCGTAGATGCCGGCTTTGGGCCGAACCTCGACAATCGGCAGCGTTTCTTCTCCGAGGATGCCCGCCGTACATTCGCGACCGGAAATCTTCTCCTCGACCAACACCCGGGAATCGTGGCGCAACGCTTCTTCGAGCGCGCCCGGCCAGTCGGCGACGCGTTCAACGAATTGCAGCCCCACGCTCGACCCCTGGCACACCGGCTTGAGCACCACCGGCGGATTCCACCCCCGCAGCCAGGGCGTGGTTTCGGATTCCACCACCGCGAACCGCGCCGTGGGCACCCCGTGCGTCACGCAGCGTTCCTTGGTCAGCACTTTGTCGAAACCAATCCGGCTGGCCTCGGCGTCGCAGCCAGTGTAGAGCGCGCCCAGTTGGTCGAGCGCCGCCTGCACCGTGCCGTCTTCACCGTAGGTGCCGTGCAATGCAAGAAAAACCACGTCGGTTCCCGGCGGCAGCGTCCAACCCGTCTCGCGCGGATCGAGTTCAAAGACCTCGTGCCCGCGCGAACGCAAGGCCGCCGCCACCGCCACGCCGGAGGACAGCGACACTTCGCGTTCAGCGCTCGGCCCGCCGAGCATCACCGTGATCTTCAAGAATTCGCTCACGTCAATCTTCCCCGATAATCTCCACCTCGGGATGGAGTTCAATGCCCCGTTCGTCGCGGGCGCGCGCCTGTAGCAACTCCATCAATGAGAGTACGTCACGCGCAGTGGCCGTGCCGTCATTGACAATGAAGTTGCCGTGCTCCAGGGAAACCATCGCCCCGCCGATGCGCGTGCCTTTCAAACCCAGTTCATCCACCAATTTGCCCGCCGGAATGGAAGCCGGATTCTTGAACAGGCAACCCGCACTCGGCGTAGCGGGCTGTGAACCCCAACGTTTCCGGCTATACCCATTCATGCGCTGCTCGATTTCTTCACGCGGGGCGGGTTTGCCTTTGAACACGGCGCCCAGCGCAATATGCGTTTGGAAGAGCGGACAACTCCGGTATTCCACCTGAATTTCGCCCGCCGGCTTTTCAAACACCGTGCCCGCGTAATCCATGAACCGCACCGACTCCACCGCGTCAAAGGTCCACGCGCCCATGGCGCCGGCGTTCATGCGCAGGGCGCCGCCGACACTCCCGGGAATGCCTTCGAGGAACTCCACGCCGCTCAAGCCGTGACGCTTGGCCTCAACCGCAACCTGCTTGAGCCGCGCGCCGGCCCCGCAGGACATGCGCTCCCCCGTAATCTGAATCCGGCTGAAGTTTGCGTGTGCCAGACAAATCACAACGCCGCGAAAGCCGCCGTCCCGCACCAACAGATTCGAACCACGGCCGAGGACGAAGAAAGGGAGGCCGCGCTCGCGGCAAAAGCACAAAGTCGCTGCGAGCTCCGCCTCCGAAGCCGGCTCGACATACACATCCGCCGGACCGCCAACCCGCAGAGTGGTGCGCTTCGCCAACGGTTCATCTGACCGGAGAAGTGTTTGCGGCGACACTCGCCCCGCCAACTCCGCGGCAAGTTGCCGTCCCCGCGAGACAATTCCCGCTGCCGCCGGGAGCGCGCCCTGTAAGTTAACAGGTATTGGCTCCGGCACAGCATCCGCGGAACTAGCCTGACGAGGCGAGCCGGTTGATGTCGGACTATCCATGGTGTCACTGATTCGAGTCATCTGTGGCGGCTAAACAAGCGTGCGCGACTGGGAAAGACCATCGGCAACTGCGCCTCGCCCAGCCACAACCGTTCGCGCGGAAACAAACGCACCCGTCCTCCCGAAAGATTGGACGACGGCGCGGGATGACAACTCCCACCCTTGGTTGTCGCCTCAGACGTCGGGTTGGCCGCGCTACGGGCAACGGACGCAAGGATGGCCTCCGCAATTTGCCCCGCCGCCTGCGGCGTATGCCACTTCGCCAGCGCAGTCTGCATCGCGCCACACACCGCTGGGTCCTCAACGAGAGCAACCAACTCAGTCAAGACTCTTTCCGGACTGGCGTCCGGCTGTTCGAGCAGTCGCGCAGCCCCGGCTTCCGCAAACGCGCGGGCGTTGTGTAACTGATGATTATCCGCCGCGTGCGGAAACGGCACCAGTAACGCGGGCACACGCACGGCAGCCAGTTCGGCCAGTGAGGAAGCGCCGGCGCGGCTCACCACCGCACTGGCGGCTCCCAATGCCAAATCCATCTCCGCGAAGAATTGATGGACTTGAGCCGTCATGTGGTGCTGCTGATAGGCACGACTCAGTTTGTCCGCATCCTGGGTACCGGCAAAATGCAGCCATTGCCAGTGTGGGGCACGATTTGCAAACAGTGGCAGGGCCGCCGTTATCAGTTCGTTGATGCCGCGTGCACCCTGGCTGCCACCCATAACCACGACCACCGGCCTGCCCGGAGCAAAGCCCAGCGCCGCGCAACACTCCGCAGCACGGCGAAGTCGGAACTGTGGCCGGACGGGCGTACCGGTAACGCAAACCTCGCGCGCCCGCAACCGCGATGCAGTCCCTGGGAAACCGACAAAAGCCTGATCCACGAACCGCGCCAACCAGCGATTGGCGCGACCGGGAATGGTATTGGATTCGTGCAGAAACGTCCTCGCCCCGAAACTTCGCGCGGCAAGGATTGGCGGCGCGCTGGTGAAACCGCCCATGGCCAAGGCCGCCTGGGGACGCCGGGTGCTGAAAAACTTCCGGGCGGCACGCCAGGATTGCCAAAAACCGCGCACGAAGGCAAGTCGTTGGCCCGATTGCAGCGCGACGGCGGGCAGGGTAAAACTTTCGAAACCGTGCCCCTTGACCGCGAGTTGATCCACTTCCTTGGGCGAGACAAGCAAGGTCACCGTGCAGCCACGCGCGGTGAGTTGATCCGCCACCGCCAAACCCGGGAAGAGATGGCCGCCCGTGCCGCCGCAGGCGATGGCCACGAAAGGCGTTGGTTGGCGAATCGGCATCACGCAGTTTGCTCGGTAGGCAGTTCGTCGGTGGCGGCGAACGGATTGACTTCGGTGGCCGCCGCGCGCCCCTGGCGGGCAATGCTCAACAGCACGCCCACGCAACCCAGCATCAGCAGGAGATTCGACCCCCCATAGCTGATGAACGGCAGCGGCAGGCCCTTGTTCGGCAACGCGCTGGTCACGACACCAATGTTGATGAAAGCCTGCAAACCGATCAGGAACGTGAGGCCCGCCCCCAGTAATAATCCGAACGTGTCCCGGGCATGCACGGCGATGTAGATGCCACAGATGACGATCAAGATGAACGCCAGCACCACCAGCAGCGTGGCAATCAACCCCAGTTCCTCGCCAATGATGGAGAAGATGAAATCCGTGTGGTGAAAAGGAATGAACCCAAGCTTCTGCCGACCGTTGCCCAGCCCCAGTCCGGTCCAGCCGCCGGCGCCCAGAGCCAGCATGGCCTGATCCGCCTGATAGCCGACTCCGGATCTGCTCTCCTCCAAGTACCACCAACTGAAGATTCGCTTGCTGCGCACCGGGTCCAGCAGCAGTGAGACGGTGAGCGCGACCAACCCCATCAGGATGGGCGGCAAGAAGTAACTCCATCGCACGCCCGCAATCAGCAGCATGGCCCCGCTTACCGCCGCCAGCAGAACGGTCGAGCCCCGGTCGGGTTCGACGAATATCAACGCCAGCACAATGCCGATAATCAGACCGGGCAGGACAATGCCTCGTTGCCAGGTATGCATCTGACGTTGATAGCGCTCGCCGTACCAGGCCAGGATCACAATCAGCGCCAGCTTCGCAAATTCGGACGGTTGAACGCTGACGCCGCCAATACTGAACCAGCGGCGGGCGCCGTTGATTTTCTTGCCCAAGTGCGGTTCCAGCACCAGCGCGAGCAGCACCACCGCCAGGATGAACAACGGCCACGCAAAACGCTTTAACAAACGATAGTCAAGCGCAGTCGCCGTCACGCTGATTCCCAAGCCCAGCGCACACCAGATCAGTTGCATGATCAAGTAATGCGCGCCGATCGTCGTCTGCGTCTTGGAATTCACCATCACCATGCTCGAGCTGTAAAGCATCACCAGCCCCAGCGCCAACAAGGCGGCGACGCAAGACACGAGCGTGGTTACTGCAAGCTTCATTTCAAAACGCAGACCGGACACCTGCGGCACAACCGCCCCTCATGGAGCGGCGCCCGCCGCGCATTACGGAGTACTGGACTTGACTGGCACCTTGAGTTTGTCGCCCACTTTGATGCGATCCGTGGTCAGGTTATTGGCGGATCGCAAGGCTTTAACGGTCGTCCCGTACTTCTTGGCGATGCTGGTCAGAGTGTCTCCCGACTTGACCACATACACCGTTTCGCCCGGCGCGGTCACAGGTGCGCCGCCGGAGGGTGCCGTGTCGGTCGACGGCGAGGGTGGCGGAATGATGATTGTCTTGCCGATCTGCAACCGCAACGGATCCACCGTCGGGTTTGCATCTTGAATCGCCTTGACGGAGACGCCGAATTTCTTGGCGATCGTGGCAAACATGTCACCGCGCTGGATGACATATTCCTGAGTGGTGGGCGGAGGCGGTGGGGGCGGCGGGGGCGCCACGTATTCTGGCAATTGCGGTGGCGGCGAGGTTTCAACCAACGTGGTTGGCCCGAGATTGGTGTCCACGGGGGGAAAGGCGCTTTCGCCGAAGACGGGCAACTGCGGCGGCTCCACGACCGGCGGTTGTTCACGTTTGCAGCCCTGCATCAGCAGGACCATCAAGCCCACCACGTGAACACCCACCACACAGAAGAAAGCGAGTTTGACCCGTGAACGGCTTCGGTTTTTTTGCTCCAACAGGGAGCCCTGTGGAACCAGCGGACTGGGACTATTCATGATTTTGACGCGCTATGCGTCCTTTCGTTGAGGATTTGTTAATGTTTTTGTTCCGGGGTTTTCCCTCACAAAACCCCGGATCAAATTGTCTCTTCGGCAAAGCGCCAGGCAGTTGGCTGGCCGCCACAATCTACCATTTATATGGGGGCCGCCTGCCAGACCACCCCCACCCGTTGAGTTCACTTTGCGGCCAAACCTCTGACCACTCGGTTGACAGTTTCGAAAATAATCCAAGCTCGAACAAGCCGGTGAAATCGGAACCGCGCCACACGTGGCCGGGCGCTTTGCCGCTTCAGTCATTGCTTCTAACAACGAACCCCTCGCCGTGCAAGGAGTAAAAACACCGCCATGCAAGGTTCGGCGAAAGTTGGCCTCTGGCTGGTTTGTCACATTCAGGCCGACCTCAAATTTGTAATCGTGTGGTGGCATTTCTCACCGAATTTTCAAGGTACTCAACGCCATCACGGCAAAGAGCACACACAAGATGTAAAACCGCATCACCACCTGAGACTCGTACCAACCCTTCTTCTCGAAATGGTGGTGAATCGGCGCCATCAAAAACATCCGCTCGCCCACCCCCGTGCGACGCTTGGTATAGCGAAACCAACCCCGCTGCAAAATCACGGACAAAGCTTCCATGACGAACACCCCGCCGGCGATCACCAGCACGAACGGTTGATGGATCAACACCGCCACGATGCCCAATCCGCCCCCCAGCGCCAACGAACCGGTGTCGCCCATGAACACTTGCGCCGGATGGCAGTTGTACCAAAGAAAACCCATGCCCGCACCGATGAGGGCCGCGCAAAAAACCGTCAATTCCCCCGCCCCTTCCACATAAGGAATCTGAAGGTACGCGGCGGAGATGACGTTGCCCGCCAGGTAAGTCAGCACGAGAAACACAATCGAAGTGATTAACGTGCAACCGATGGCCAGGCCATCCAGGCCATCGGTCAGATTGACTGCGTTGGAACTGCCCACGATGGTAATGATCGTCAGCAACAGTCCCACCACGACTCCGGCTTGGATCGGATACTTGTAGAACGGCACCATCATCACGCTGACCAGGTTGCTCTCGAGAACCACCTTGCTTTCGGGAATCCGCAGATGGCTGGTCACCGGCAGCAGCCAGAGGTACAGCCCCACGAACACCGCCAGCAGCACCTGCACCCACAATTTCACGTAGGGTTTCGTGCCGCCGCCACTCTGCTGGAGGATCTTTGCGTAGTCGTCGTAGAAGCCCAACGCGGTCAGCACCAGCACGGCCAGCAGGGTCAATTGAATCAAGGTGTTCCATTGGGCCCAGAGCAAGGTGGTCAGGTTTAACACCGTGATGATGAGAATCCCGCCCATCGTGGGCGTGCCCTTCTTGCTCAATACGCGCGCCACCATGCCGCCGGCTTCCTCGGCCTTGTCCGCGTACTCCTGTCCGAATTTCAGCCGTTTCAACCACGCAATCACCTTCGGCCCCAACCACCAACTCAACAGCAATGCCGTGATGGCCGCGCCCGCGCTGCGAAATGTGATGTAGCGGAACAAGCGCAGCCACGAGACGTAGCCCTCCCAGACCGTGCCTGCCGACCAGTCCAACAATGCGTGGCTTAGATAATAGAACATTCAAATCCTCTTCCCCGCTTCTCCGCCTCGCAACGCGTCACTGATGCGCTCGAAGCGCGCCGCGCGGGACGCCTTCAACAGCACCACGTCGCTCGCTTTCAAAAAAGTTTTCAAGGCTGCCGCCGCCGAATCCACGTCGGCAAGCTCGATCACCCGAGTCAAGCCCGCGTCGCGCGCTGCCTGCCCTGTGACTCCGGCCATCTCCCCTACCACGAATAACTGACCTACGCCCAATTCCGCCGCCACGCGCCCTGCTTCCGCATGCGCCGCCACGCGGTGCGCGCCTAATTCCGCCATGTCCCCCAGCACCGCCACCCGCCGCCCTTTGCACGGCAGTTCTTTGAGCAACTGCAACGCGGCCAGCATGGAATCCGCATTGGCATTGTAAGCGTCATCCAATACCCGCACGCCATTGAGTTCCCAGAGTTGCAGCCGCATTTTGGCCGGCTCACACTCGGCCAGTCCGCGCTCGATTTCGGCGCGATTCAATCCGAACTCCGCGCCCAGGGCCAAGGCAAAGAGAGCGTTGAGAACCTGATGTCGTCCCAGCAACCGGATGCGATATTCGCCGTCGTATTCCGCGTGCGGCGTCTCCACTCGAAACGTCACGCCTTGCTTGTCCAATCGCGCACTGCGTGCCCGCCATTGGTTGTGCTCACTAAAACCGACCCTCACCACGCCTGCCGGAGTTCTTTCCGCTAAACGCCCGGTCCATTCATTGTCGCCATTCAGAAAAAGCTTTCCGTCCGTGGGCAACAACTCCGCCAACCGGCCTTCTTCCTCGGCCACGCCGGCAAGGTCGCCGAAGAATTCCAGGTGTTCGCGTCCGATATTTGTGATCACACCCATACGCGGTTGGCTCATTTTCACGAGCGACGCCAGTTCGCCGGGATGATTCGTGCCTATTTCCAACACCGCCGCCTCATGGGTCTGCTCCAGTTGCAGCAAAGTCAACGGCACTCCGATATCATTGTTGAAACTCGCTGCGCTCCGCAGCGCCAGCAACTTCTGCCCCAGCACCGCCGCAATCAGATCTTTGGTGGTGGTTTTGCCATTGGAACCGGCCACTGCCACCACGGGTAATTCAAAACCCTTCCGATACTCCGTCGCCAATCGGCCCAGCGCGCGGCGGGTGTCATCCACGACTACTACCGCACATGGGGAGGAGGTCGGTGGCTGCCACTGCCGCTCACTGACCACCACCGCCGCACCTTTGCGCGCGACTTCCTCAAGAAAATCGCGACCGTCGAATTTTTCACCGCGCAAGGCGAAGAACAGATCGCCCGCCTGCGCCTGGCGCGAGTCGGTAATCACGCGCGTGACCACCACTTCCCCCGCTCCCATCGCCAGCGTGCCGCCGCAGGCCGATATTACGAATTGCAGATCTCGCGCTTCCACTGTTCACTTCAATGCAAAGGTCGCCGTGACCACCGCCGTGATCGTCTTGTCCACCGACGAGGTGTCATTGGCGCCATCCCAACTGAACTGGCCGCTGTACCGCGGCGTGATTTGCATGACCCCCATGCTCGCATCGTGGAGGCCCGCTAATCCGCGGCCACCCTGCGCCGCAATCTGGTCGGCGCGCACCCGCGCATCTTTCGTGGCCTCCGCGAGCATTTCCACTTTTGCCTCTCCCGCCCGGGTGTAAATGAACGCCGGCGATTGCGTCGTGAACACGATCCCCTGCTCCACCAGCACGGTGGACTCACTATCCAGCTCGGAAATACGCTCCACTTCACCGGACTCCACCCGCACGGTCTGCGTGAGGCGATAACCCACGGTGCGTTGGCGCGTCAGCCCTTCCGCCTCACGCAACGTGGCGGTCACCTCATCAATTCCAATAGGGGTGAACAGGAAATTCGTGAAGCCGCGCTCGCTCAAGAACGTGCTTACTTTCCCCTGCTGGATTTTTAGTTCTCTTTGCGCCGACAGCAGGTCGCCCGCCTCCACACTGAACCCGCCACGCCAGACCACCAAGTCCGCCTTGATGTTCTTGCGTGCGGAACCTTTCACCGTCACAAACTGCGTGTTGCGCACCTTCAACCACGCCGCGGTGGCGAGCATCGAGGACAACACCAACCCGACCGCAAGGAACAACCCTGCCAACATGCCGAGCAGATGGGGACGTGCGGGAGGGTTCATGCTCGCAGGAAACGCAACCCGACGCTCACACCCTCGCTCACGAGACTTCGCTGGCCGGCAGGGCCCGCGTCGCCGGCCGAGTAATGGGCCTCACCCGTCCGGGCGTCGGCGGCCGCCGCGGCGGGGAATTGACCCGGCGGCCCCGTCCGGTCTGGTCCTTTGGCTTTTTCCTGGCTCAACGCCGCCACAAACAAACGATGGGAGATAAGGGGTGAGGTAGTCATGGTGTAGGTTGAAGGTTGGCGGAACGGGCGGAGACGCTCTTAACCGTCCGTCCATCGGTGATGCCGGCTGCGAGCGCCTCGGGGGCCGTTGCCGGGGCCGGGCCACGGTCGGGTTTGAGGTTCAAATAACTGGCCGAACGCTCGGCCACCTGCTTGAACAAGGGGGCGGCAGTTTGTCCCCCATAATACCCTTGTTTCGGCTCGTCCAGAACGATCGAGATGCACAGTTCCGGATTGTCCGCAGGGAAGAATCCGATGAACGAAGAAATGTATTTACCGGGGGCATATCCGCGGATTCCGTCTACGGTTTTCTGGGCAGTGCCCGTTTTTCCCGCGACGGTATAATGTTCCAGTTCGGCCTTGGGTGCCGTGCCTTCCGGGGAAACCGCGGTCTTGAGGGCCTGAACCGTCTGCCGGGCGGCTGCTTCACTGATCACCTGGCGCACGCGTTGCGGTGCGTAGGCGGCCACAACGTTGCCCTCGCGATCCTCCAGACGCCGCACCAGCATGGGCTGCATCAACCAGCCATCGTTGGCAATGGCAGCCATGGCCATCGCCATCTGCAGCCGTGTCACACTCACCCCATGGCCCATCGGAATTTGGGCAATGCTGACTTTGCTCCAGTTCTTCACTGGATGCACGAGGCCCCGCACCTCGCCCGGCAGCGGAATGCCCGTGCGGCTGCCAAAGCCAAAGTTGCACACGTAATCGTGAAGACGCTGGTTGCCCAACTTGATGCCGATTTTCGCCGCGCCGATGTTCGAGGACTTCGTAATGATGTTCTCCACGGAGAGGACTCCATACGAGCCGTGGTCGTGCAGGATCCGGCCGCCAAACGCGAAGTGACCATGCTCGCAATCAAACATGTCGGTCAGGCGCACCACGCGGTCGTTCAATCCGCCCGATACCACCACGATCTTGAAAGTCGAGCCGGGCTCCATGATGTCCGTGATCACCCGATTACGTCGCGCCTCGGCGTCGGCACCCGGATTGTTGGGATCGAAATTCGGCAGCGTCGCCAGCGCGAGAATCTCGCCCGTGCGGGGACGCACCACAATGCCCGAGGCGCTAACAGGAGCGTGCTTTTCCATGCCTTCAGCCAGCGCGGTTTCCAGAAAACTCTGAATCACGGAATCAATCGTCAGCACCACGTTGAATCCGTCGCGCGGCTCGACATCCTGATCGCGGAAGGACACCACCTCGCGTCGGCGGCTGTCCGTTTCTGTGACCCGCCAACCGCGCACGCCAGCGAGTTTCCCGTTGAGCGTGTGCTCGATACCATCCATGCCGATGGTTTGGCTAAAGGTGGGGGAGTTGGTCCGGCCATCCATGCCCACGTAGCCCAACACGTGTGCCGCGAGGTGCTGGTTGGGATAAACTCGCAACTGATCGTCCACGCGCTCGGTGAAAATTGCCGCGCGGCGCAGGTCGCGGAAGAACTTCTGCTGGGCCTTTGACAGCGCTTTCTCCTCCACGCCGAAATCAAGCTGGCTCATGGCCAACTGGACTTTCTCCCAGGTTTCCACCGTCACCTTGCGCTTCAGTACATTGGACAAGTAGGGCGACACCTGGCCCTGGTCATTGGTGCGGTAACGCGGGAGCATGCGCTGGTAAAGCTCGCCTTCGGGCATTTCGAGCAAGGGCGACAAGGCGCGGGCGACAACCGCCTGATAATTGCTCATGACGGTCGGGTCCGCGCAGACGGTCTTGACCAGAACGCTCGTTGCCAGTTGATTTCCCCGCGCGTCCAGAATGTCGCCGCGGCGCGGTTCGCGCAGCATTTCGCGTTGCGTGTTTTTCCGGGCGCGGTCCCGCAGTTCCTCGTGGCGGAGCACCTGCAGGTCCACCAGCCGGTAACCCAATCCGGCGAAGGCCGCGGCGAGCAGAAACACTAACAGGAGCAGACGGCGGAATTGGAGTCGTTTGGCCATGTTCGCTCAATCACCGACCGCCCGTGGCCATCGGCTCCTCAACCAATGGCGGCACGGGCGGCGGTAAATGCTAAAATTTCATGTTGGTTGTCGGTTTCCCGCCAAACCGGCTGGGGTTCGGCGACAGTAAATTCTGCCGGCCGCCCGCGGCCATCGGTTCCTCAACCAATGGCGGCACGGGCGGCGGCAAAAAAGTTTTCATTCGGTTTACGGCGTCATGGAGACGCGAGTGTCATTCCTGGCAATTCTCTCGTCCTCGGCATCATCGGCCACCACCGGCGGCTCCGGCAATCGCCAGACTTGGGTGGGATGCACCGGCCCCAAACCCAATTTCAAGTCGGGCAGACGGCGGCGAAGGTCCTTGGGTGAGCGCAGGATCGCCAGGTGATCGGCCAGTTTCTTGTTCTGATACTGCAATTCGGCCAGCCGCACTTCCCGCTGCTTGATTTGGCGGCCCAGTTCATCAATCTGACTCTTCTGCCACACATAGCCCACGCCCGAGCCACCGATGAGGGCGCACAGCATGAAGGCTTTCAATGCCGGCCCAAAACGGACCGCCGCCGACTGATGTTTGCGATTTCTTGCCATTACAACTTCTCCATCACCCGCAGTTGCGCGCTACGGCTGCGCGGATTCGCCGCCAGTTCCGCCGCGCCGGGCTTCAACGCCTTGCGAGTTACCCGGCTTAACTCGGGCGTGCGCGGTTCGCGCAACTCCGGAACGTCCACTCCTCCCGTGAACGTGTAATCCCGCGCCCGCGCGCGCCCGAAATCTTTAACCACCCGGTCTTCCAGCGAGTGAAACGTTATGACCGCCAGCCGTCCGCCGGGCTTGAGAATGGTCAACGCCCCGGCCAAGCCGCGTGTCAAGGATCCAATCTCGTCATTCACCGCCAATCGCAACGCCTGAAAAACTTTGGTGGCCGGATGCGTTCGTCGGCCCGCCCGCGGCGACAACCGTTCAATCAACTCCGCCAGTTGCCGCGTCGTCCTGAACGGTTGCTGTTCCCGGTCCTTCACAATCGCTCGCGCCAGCCGCCGGGAATCCCGCTCACCGCCCAGTTCCCAAAAAATCCTCGCCAGTTCTTCCGCACCCGCTGTGTTCACCAAATCTGCGGCTGTTTGTCGCTGCCGCGAGTCCATCCGCATATCCAGCGGCCCGTCCTGCTGGAAACTGAAGCCGCGTTCCGGTACGTCCAGTTGCGGGGAACTCACACCCAGGTCCAGCAAGACACCATCGCAACTACCAGCGGGGATCCAGCCCGCCATGTCCGCGAAATTCCCCTGCACTATTTCAAAACGTCCCGCGTACTCCGCCAACCGCTCCCGCGCCGCCTCCACGGCGGCCGCGTCCCGATCACACCCGAACAACCAGCCTCCGGGCGAACTCGCCGCCAGCAGGACCGCCGCATGGCCCGCCCCGCCAACGGTCCCATCCGCATAACGCCCGCCCGAACGCGGCTTCAGCGCATCCAACACTTCCGCCACCATCACCGGTTTGTGCGCGAAATCGGGCACTTCGACTCGCCTCCGCGACGCGAGTTTCGCCCTACTCAAAAAGCCGCGCGCTCAACCGGCGCCAGGCGCTGTCGCCGGCCGTCGTCTGGCCGGCATGCGCCGCCGCAGGAGGACGTTTGTCCGGCGCGGGCGACTTCTTGGCGGGCACTATTTCCAGATCGGCGTCACTCAAGTCGTTGCGCACCACCCGCACTTGGTCCAGGTGAAGCTCGCCCTGAACAGACCCTTTCGAGAAGCACGGATTGAGCGACTCGACTCGCCGCGCCGCTGAAGCCGTGTGTGAAAATGGATTCACACGGCCCCACCACTGGCTCAACCGCCAACTCGCATCGCCGGGACTCTCGCGGCGCACCGCCCGTTCGGGCGAAGCGTCCGTGGAAACCGGCGACGCACTTGCCACCCGCACCGGACGATTGGATTCGACTTCAGCCTCCTGGCTCGCGGCCTTTGCCGCGCCGGCCTCGGTCGCAAAAGGATTTCGTGGGGAAATGAATTTGGGCAGCCGCAAATGCTCGTGCATGCGATAACGGCTCGTTCCCTCCTGACCACTCACCAGGCTTCTACCCGCCGTTAGTAATTTTCCCAAGCTCATGATTATTCCATTAGTTTGAAAGCCTCCGTGGCCATGACAGCATCGGACGCTTTGACCTTCTCGTATCGCTCTGGATTCCAAATCTCGAACCGGTCCAACAACCCGACCAAAACCGCCTCGCTGCCGATCGCCGCTTTGCGCGCCATTTCTTCGGGCAGACAGATGCGACCACTCTTGTCCACAGCCACCTGTACCGATTCGCCACCGATGATGCGCTTGAGGACCGTCTTGCTGGGGTCGCTGTTCGGCATCGCATCAATCGTCGCCATCAGTTCCGCCATTTCCTTGGGCGGCAAAACGCGCAGACACTCCCCCACGGGCGACTTGGGCCAGACGATGACTGTGAACTCGACGCTTCCTTCGCTCGGCAGCCACTTGGCTGGAACTTGAACTCGCCGCTTCTGATCCACCCCATGGCGGTAAAGCGAGTTATAGTAAATCTGCTCAACTGTTTGCTCGGTCGGCATTTTGTTCACATCATGGGCTGCGAACGGCCTTTTGCCCCACAACGGTGTTCTTTTACGCCTATCTGCCCCACTCGGTCAACAAGAATTCTGCACAGTTACTCAAAAGTTATTCACAACCTTTCACCCACTGTGAACTGAAGCCGAAAAACTAGAAGCACCCACTACATATTGTGGTGTGACCAACAGCTAGAACACAATGAACCGGGCCACCGACTTCTTGGACCATTCCGCACACGGTGCCTCGCGCGAATTGTCCTTCTGGCGAGCGATTGATAGTCTGCCGCAACGATGCGAACTGCCGACTTTGACTATTTCCTGCCGCCGGATTTGATCGCGCAACATCCAACCCCGCGACGCGATGAATCCCGGCTGTTGGTACTGGATCGCGCATCAGGTCGCGTAGATCACCGCCGGTTCGCCGATCTTGCTGCCTACCTGAATCCTCGAGATGTGTTGGTGCTAAACAATTCCCGCGTGATCCCGGCGCGGCTTCGCGGCGTGAACGAACGGACTGGCGGCAGGTTTGAAATCCTGTTGCTCGAAGAAAACGCGCGCAACGACTGGTGGGTGATGCTGCGTCCCGGCAAACGCGCGCGCGTCGGAACCAGCATTACTCTCCTTGGGGCTGACGGAAATCCAGCGGGTGTTTGCGCCCATGTTATCGAGGTGAATGACGAAGGCCATCGGCGATTGATATTCGACGCTTCACAAAACCTTGAGGATCTTCTGCCGCAATTGGGGGAAGTGCCGCTGCCGCCTTACATCACGCGCTCCGATTCTAAAGACTCCACCGAAGACCATGAGCGCTACCAAACCGTCTTCGCGCAGCCATCCGGCTCCGTGGCCGCGCCCACCGCAGGACTTCATTTTACCGAAGCGCTGCTTGAGAAAATCAAAACCCTCGGGGTGAACGTGCAGTTCGTGACGCTGCACGTCGGTTTGGCAACATTTGCGCCGGTGAAAGTTGAAACGCTGGCCGCGCACCGGATGCACGTAGAACGTTATGAAGTCAGCGCCACCACGGCGCAGGCGGTGAACGCGGCCAGGGCCGCTGGCCGGCGTGTGATTGCCATCGGCACCACCACCGTGCGCGTTCTGGAGACGATCGCCGCGCGTCATGGTGGCAAGCTCGTGGCGGAACGCGACCACACGCAGATTTTCATTCACCCGCCTTACACCTTCAGACTGGTGGACGCGTTGCTCACCAACTTCCATCTCCCCTGCTCCACCTTGCTGATGTTGGTTAGTGCCTTCGCCGCGCCGGGCGCAACGCTCGGCAGAGACATGGTATTGACGGCCTACGCGGAGGCCATTGCCGAACGCTACCGGTTCTTCAGTTACGGCGATGCCATGCTCCTGCTGTGAAAAGATTTCTCTCCGCATCCGGCAGGCATGAGCGTTAAACTCGGTCGCGACGTTTGATGACCACCCTGAATACGCGAAATCTGAAGACCAAACTTCCACATCTGCCCTTTGTTCTGGTCAACATGGCCATGACCGCCGACGGAAAAATTGCCACCGCCAACCGTGCGGTGTCATCATTCGGCAGCGCGCGGGATCACGATCATCTGCTCGAACTGCGCGCCACCGCGGACGCCGTGATGGCCGGCGCGCGCACCGTGGACTTGAACCCCATCAACCTCGGGCCGGGGTCCGCCAAGTTTCGTCGTCGTCGCCTGCAACGCGGTTTGGCCGAATACAATCTGCGGATCGTTGTGAGCGGTTCGGGCACAATCAATCCGCAAGCCGAAATCTTCAAACATCACTTCTCGCCGATCATCGTGCTTACCACCCGGCGCGCCTCCCAGGCCCATTTGCGCCGACTGCGCACCGTTGCCGACGCTGTCAAGGTCTGCGGTCGCCGTGAAATTGATTTCCCCGCCGCGCTCCGTTGGCTACGCAAAGAATGGCGGGTGAAGCGGCTGCTCTGCGAAGGCGGCGGAGAACTCAACGCTGCATTGCTCCGCGCCGGTTTGGTGAATGAACTGCATCTGACGGTATGCCCGAAAATCTTTGGCGGACGGAACGCCCCCACCATCGCCGATGGTTTGGGTGTCAGTCGTCTGGCGCACGCCACTGCGCTCGAACTGATTTCCGCCGGCCGCGCGGAGGACGAGATGTTTCTCGTCTATCGCGTCATTTCCGTTCCATAAACCTCGACGTAGCGGCGGCGGGGCAGAGCGCCGCAATCCCCACACCCAGCCAGTCTGCGGCGCTCTACCGAGCCGCCGCTACGGTTCATGCTCCCGATGCGCGTCCAAAGTTGGAGGTCGAAGCTGCCTATGAACCTCTGCTTTGTAGCCGCCGACGTGAGGAGGCGGAGGACACTGCGGTGCGGTGCGTTCCGCCTCCTCACGTCAGCGGCTACGTTTCCGCAGTTCGAAGGGCCAACTTGAGTTCGGCGGATGCTCGCCGAAAACCGATCTCCAGAGGATGACTTTACAAAATCGAAAATTCACTGGACCGCTCATCATTCGTGCGCCACCGACGATCAGTCGGTTTTGCCCAGTCCGTTGGCCGCTCGCAATACGCCTTCCACCATCGTGCTGCCGAGGGTCTCGCCGTAGAAGCTCACGCTGGCTTCGTAGCCACCCCGGCGCCATTCCTCCGCGGGCAGAATGTAACTGACCCATTCATCGGCCAGGCCTCCGATCGCGACATTCCTGGCCCCGGTGGACTCCCTCGCTCTCTGCTTGAGTTCCATGCCCAACTCCGCCGCCATCTCGCCCGGCACGCCCAGAATGACCAGGTCACCCAGGCGAAAGGCCGTGCTGCGCGTCTGCGTCGGCTGTAACGCTTTGAGCAAGCCGCCGATCATGGTTTCATTCAATCCATACTCCGCGCCACCCGTGCCCATGAAGTCGGGATGCCAGGCAATCTTGGGAAGCCGGATCGTCTCGGTGTAATAGGCGAATTCCTTGACCTCGCTAGGTTCGATCTTGTCCCAAACGCGCCACGCCTGAATGCCCATCTCGCGGCCATAACGTTCCGCGCGCTCCCAGCGGCTGCCGGCCTCGGCTGGTGGCGTCGGCGATTGATCGCCCTCCGCGCCGTTGTAATACAACGCGACGACATCCGGACCGATCAGCGCCTCCATGCTGCGCTGCAAATGCCCCGGCCAGTCGCCGGAGAACAGCATGTCCTCGGCGGTCATAAACGTCGGATGCGCCGTCCAGTTGACCAGCACGGCCAGCGGCCGGCCCTCGCGCGTGTCCACGCGGGTGACGGTCAAATCGGTGTCGTGACTCGTCAGCCCCTTCCGACGGTTTCGGTTTCGATCTGGCACGCTCACAGTGGTTGAACCTGCCATCACCGGGGTGAGCCTCTGGCCGGCCAGGCGGACGGCAGTGGCCAGTTTCTCCGCCGTGTGATCGAACAACTCCTTGTGAAAGAGGCCGATTTGCGGGACGCCGAACTGGTTGCCCGGATGCAACGCCATCATGTCAAAGCTCGTGTGCGTGTGGCTGGGCAACAGCATGATTTGGTCGGCGCCCCAGCCTTCCGCCGAAAGGCGCTCAATCACGGCGGCCTTGAACTGCGGCGGAAACGCCAGAACGTCCGCCGTGACCAGCGCAAACTTCCGCCCGCCCTGCGCCAGTACGAGCCCTTTGACCCAGACCGCGTCATGAACGCCAACTGCCGGCTTGCTCATGCGCGCGCCGTAGCCGCCCAACGCGGCTTTCATTTCCATGGGCGGAGTGAGATTCACCCGCGCTACGCCGGCCCGCAGTGTCGCAGCTTCAGCGGCTTGAGCTGGAACTGGCGGGCAAACCAATCCGCAAAGCAGGACCAGAAAAGCCGCAAGGCCCGGTAACTTCTGGAATCTGTCATTGAGTTTCATAGGCAGAGGTGAGGCGGTGCAAAGCAGTATTGGCTCGCCGCATTCTGATCAGCGTGGAATGACCGGCAGCACCAGGTGCGAGGGACGTTCCCCGTCATGAAAGATGGTTTGCTTCGCGGCCAACATTTCCGTGTCGGTGCCGAAGGGTTTTCCGCTGTTGGGATTCCGGTCGAAGCGCGGGAAGTTGCTGCTCGAGACTTCCAGCCGGATGCGGTGGCCGCGCTTGAAAAGATTGCTCGTGACCCAGAGATCAATCTCGAAGCGCTCGGCCCTGCCCGGTTCGAGCAACGCGGGTTGCTCCATCCCATTTCGATAGCGGGCACGGATGATGCCATCGCAGAGGTTGTAGGCTTTGCCGTCGGGATGGACGTCCACCAGCTTGGCGGTGAAGTCCGTGTCGCGCGCGCTCGAGGCCGCGTAAAGAATCAACTTTACCGGACCGGTCACTTCGACCTCCTGCTCCAACGGCCCGGTTGAATACACCAGCACGTCCTGGCGCTCTTCCACCTGCGTCTGGTCGTAGGGACCGGCCGCCGCGCCAACCAGATTGTTCCCGCCGATGGTCGGCACCGGATCATTGCCATCGTAGGTGAATTCGTCGGGCTTCTCCGCCCGGGGCGCGGTGGTGTTCAGCGAGCCATCGCCCTTGAGCGAGTTCGCCTGGCCGCCGCTGTGCAGGTGGTAAGACGTGAACACCGTGCGCTCGAGTGGCCATTCGCTTTCGCCGCGCCAACGGTTTTCACCCATCACGAACAGGTAAAACGCCGGCCAGTTCTGCACGCCCGTCTCACGGCCTTTCAACCAATACTCAAACCACTTGAACTGCCAGGACGCCACGCTGAGTTTGGCCACGTCGCCGAAGTCGAGTTCGCCCACCTTGCGACCGCCCACACCGTGCGCCCACGGTCCCATGATGACGAACTGGTTGCGGCGCGCGTGGCGGTCACGCGAACTCGCGCGCACCCTGGCGACCATGTCCAGCGTGGCCTTCGAGAAGATGTCATACCAACCGCCGATGTTCAGGATGGGCACCGTCACGTCGGCGTGGCGGTGTTGAATGCTCCTTTTCTTCCAGTAATCGTCGTAGGTCGGATGCGCCACCCAGTCGTTGAGGTAGGGAACTTTCTTCTCGAACTGGTCACCAAAAGTGTTGAGTGGCAGATGCCGGAAAATGTCCGGCAGCTTGTCGGGACTGACCGCCACCCCGCCCACGGCCGCGCCCCACCCCATCAACAGCGCCAATTGAAACGCGCCGCCCGAGTACGCTATGTCGTAGGCATTATCGAACGGCACGACCGGCACCATGGCCTTGAGATGCCGGCTGGCGTTGGCCGCGGAAGCCCATTGCGTCCAGCCGACGTACGAGCCGCCGGCGGTGCCGATGTCACCATTGCACCACGGCTGTTTGCCGACCCATTCCTGCGTGTCGAAACCATCCTCGACATCGTAGCGGAACGGATCCCAAGCGCCTTCCGATTTACCGCGCCCGCGGCAGTCCTGCACCACCACGACATAGCCCGCCGTGGTGTATTGCTTCCCGTCCTCCCACTTCTCCTCCATCTTTCCGTAGGGTGAACGCATCAACACCACCGGGTATCGGCCCTCGGCTTGTGGCCGCCAGATGTTGGCGGTGAGCTGAACACCGTCGCGCATGGCGATCTTGACATCAGACTCGAAAATGAACTGCCGCTCGGCTGGTTGTGCCAACAGCGAGGTGGCGAGGCAGAGCAATCCGAGAATCGTTGCACGTGCGGGAAGTGGCGGATTTGGTTTCACGTCGGCATTGAATCAGGAATTCCGGCCTCAAGTCCAGCCGGGGTTGATTCAGGCCAGCAATGCTTATTTTGGGGAGTGCGACTGTGTCCGCAGCACCAGCCGCAGCAGGGGGAAAGGTCAAACGGCTGGGATTCCGTGGGACGCGCTGCGGCTGGCCGAACGCGTAGTCGCAAAACCAGAGCTGGACCAACGCTGTTCCTTCTCCTGGGGGAGAAGGTCAGGATGAGGGCGAGCGTGACATGCATTTTCATTCTCAGTTTCGTTTGACCGGCGCGGAGACGCAAAGAAGTTCTCCAGTTTACCCTGCGCCTTCCGCCTTCATCCTCTTTCATCCGCCGTCATCTGATTTCGGCGGGACAAGTCTGATTCCACCGCGCCGAGTCGGATTTCGGCGGGACCGGTGGCGTTGAATTCCTTGCCCCGTCCCAAAGCGGTGCTAAAGCCACACGCACTCCAAACGTTCCGCGAAGTTCGTGGACGCCCGGCAGTCGCGAAGCGTCTGGAGTGCGGGCGCGTTCACCGCCGCTTTCCCCGGCGTCTTTGCGTTGAATCAGAAACACAGCCTTTGCAAACAGCGGTCGGTTGGTTATCTTCCCGCCATGAGCGCCACCGAAATCCTGAAGGAGTTGCCGAAATTGGCCGAGGCCGATCGGCGGGCGATCCGGCAAAGGCTGTTGGAACTAGCCGAGCAGGATGACGACGTGGCCGCGTGCAATCAGGCGGCGCTCGACGGCGCCATGATGCTCGACCGGATGGAGGACGAAGATGCCCGCCGTCAATCCCGGTGAAATCTGGTGGGTGGACTTCGGCCTCGCGGCCAAGGTTCGCCCGGCTCTGCTGCTCACGGGCAATCCCGCCCTCGAAGAACTCGATCTGGTCACGGTGCTCCTGCACACGACTTCGTTGCGCGGTAATCGTTGGGAACTTTCCATTCCGAAGCCGTTCCTGAAACCGGGAGCGTTTCATCTTCAGCAAATCCAATCGGTGTCCACCGTCAAACTGGAGCGCAAACTCGGCGCTTTGACGACGGATGAGATGAATCGGATTTTGGACGCCCTGGCGGAACGGCTGCGGCTGTGATCGTGCGAAAGCGGTGCTAACTCCCCCGCGCTCCAAACGCTGTCGCGACTGTCGGGCGTCTGTGAACCTCGCGGAGCGTTTGGAGTGCGCGCGCGTTCACCGCCGCTTTCGTTCACGCATGGACCTCACACCTCGTCGGCTGGCCCCACCAGCACCACAAACTCCCCCTTTAGACTCCGCTGCCGCGCCACCTCCCGCAATGCCGCCGGCGTCCCGCGCAGGACTTCAACGCCCGCCGCTAAATGTCAACGTCGCTAAAATCCAAGGAAGCCAATCCACGTGCCTGTCCCTGGAACTTCGCGCAGCGTCTGGACTGCGGCGGCTTCACCGCCGCTTTCGTTCACGCATGGACCTCACCTCGTCGGCCCCACCAGCACCACAAACTCCCCCTTTAGACTCCGCTGCCGCGCCACCTCCCGCAATGCCGCCGGCGTCCCGCGCAGGAACTCCTCGAACTTCTTGGTCAACTCCCGCGCCAGCACCACCGTTCGTTCCGGAAACACCGCCGCCAATTCCCCCAGCAACTTCTCAATCCGATACGGCGATTCGTAGAACACCAGCGTGCCGCCCACCGTCGTCAACGCCGCCAGCCGATTGCGGCGCTGACCGGGTTTGTGCGGCAGGAAACCGACAAAGTGAAACTCCTCCGTCGGCAGACCGCTGGCCGTGAGCGCCGCCACGAGTGCGCACGCCCCCGGCACCGGTTCCACCCGCAAACCCGCCGCCCGCGTTGCGCGCACCACCCGCTCGCCCGGATCACTGATGCCCGGACTCCCCGCATCCGTCACCAGCGCCACTTTCTCCCCGCGCCGCAGCCGTTCGATGATTTCCTCGCTGCGCCGGGCTTCGTTGAACTGGAAATAACTGAGCAACGGTTTGGAGATGCCGAAATGTTTGAGCAACTGCCCCGTGCGCCGCGTATCCTCCGCCGCCACCACGTCGCACGCGCGCAATACGCGCAGCGCCCGCAACGTGATATCCTCCAGATTGCCGATGGGCGTGGCCACCAGATAAAGCGTGGACGATTCCAGTGCGGGCAATTCCATAGTTCTCTTCCTCTTGCTCTTGCTCTTAATCCAATCCCTCACCCAGCACCAAAACTCTAATTCAACTCCATCCTCTTTGTCGGCACCAAAATCTGCGCACCACCTTTTTCATTGCCCGACCGCTTGCTTCCAATACCCTGCCCGCACCGTTTAGGATGAACTCATTCCGTAACCACCGTCTCCGCGACCTGACCCTGCCCACCAGCACCGCCTGGTTGCTCACGGACATCGCCGAGGCCAAAGGGAAGCAAGAACTTTACACCCGCCAATCGCCGCAAATCCTCAAAGCCTTGCGCGACACCGCCATCATCCAGAGCGCCGAATCCTCCAATCGCATCGAAGGCGTCACCGTGGACCGCGACCGCCTGCGCCCGCTGGTCCTTGGCCATACCAAACCGCGCGACGTCAACCCTGTAGCAGCGGACGTGAGTCCGCTCCATCCGATCATCTCCGGCGAAAGTCAGAGCCGACTCACGTCGGCTGCTACAGTTCAAGAATCGAAGGAAGATTACTACGAAGCCCTGCAACGCAGTTCCCAACGCTGGCATGAAGGCGAACACGACCTGACCCCGTGGCTGAACTTCTTTCTCGCCATCATCCGCCGCGCGTGCGCCGAATTTGAACAACGCGCCGGCCAGATCAAAAGCCCGCGCGGCGCGAAAACCGCCCTCGTCCTCGACGCCATCCAACGGCAACCCGGCGAATTCAGCGTGGCCGATCTGCAAAAGGAATGTCCCGGCGTCAGCCTCGACATGATCCGCCACCTGCTTGACCGGTTGCGAAAGGACAAGAAAGTGAGATGCCTTGGCACAGGACGCAATGCTCGCTGGAAAAAAAATCGCGAACTAGGTAATAACTCAGGAACTAGGTAACAAACAGGGTAATGACTCCCGAACAAAAGGCCCGCCAGCAGATCGACGCGCAACTTGTCGCGGCGGGTTGGCTTGTTCAGGACAAGCGCCAACTTAATCTTCACGCCGGTCCTGGCGTCGCGCTCTGCGAAACGGACGTTGAAGGTGGCTTTACGGACTATTCGCTTTTTGTTGATGGAATAATGATCGGCGTCCTCGAAGCGAAAGCGGCCACCGTTTCTCTCGTTGGTGTTGCCGAAGAATCCGAACTCTATGCCCGCGCTGCCCTCAAAGACTTCCAACGCTGGGCCGACCCGCTCCCGTTCACCTACGAATCCAACGGCGAGGAAACCCGCTTCCGCGACCTGCGTGACCCGCGTTCCCGCTCGCGCTTCGTCTTCAGCGTGCATCGCCCGGAAACCCTGCGTGAATGGGTGCTGGAGTCCGCTACCCTCCGCGCCCGGCTCCAGAAATTTCCCACGCTCCCCAGTGCTGGCCTGCGCGATTGTCAAATCGACGCCATCACCGGCCTTGAGAAGTCCTTCGCGAAACATCATCCCCGCGCCCTCGTCCAAATGGCGACCGGCTCGGGCAAGACCTGGATGGCCGTCACCGAATGTTACCGCCTCATCAAGTTCTGCGGCGCGCAACGCATCCTCTTTCTCGTGGACCGCGGCAACCTCGGACGCCAGGCCAAGCGCGAATTCGACGGCTGGCGCAGCCCCTACACCCAGCGCCTGTTCACCGACGAATACATCGTCCAACGCCTCGAAGGCACGTCCATCGAGCCCCGCGCCAAGGTCGTCATCTCCACCATCCAGCGCCTTTACTCCGCCCTGACCGGCAAGCCGATTGACGACGAAGCCGACGAGCGCTCCACCTACGAGGCCAGTGGCGACACCGACCAGCCGCGCCCCGTCCAATACAACCCCGCGCTCCCGCCCGAGGCTTTCGACATCATCATCGTGGACGAGTGCCACCGCTCCATCTACAACCTCTGGCGCGGCGTGCTCGATTACTTCGACGCCTTCCAGATCGGCCTCACCGCCACGCCCACCGCGCACACGCTCGGTTACTTCAATCAAAACCTTGTCTCCTCCTACACGCACGAACAAGCCGTGCTCGACAAGGTCAATGTCGGCTACGACATCTACCGCATCCGCACCAAGCTCACCGAGGACGGTGCAACCGTGGAACGCGGCAATCACCTCGAAAAAATCGAGCGCCGCACCCGCCGCAAACGCTGGGAGAAGCTCAAGGACGACTTCACCTGGCAGGGCGCGGAGCTCGACCGTTCCGTCGTCTCCGATCCGCAGATTCGCACCGTCCTCACCCATTTCCGCGACGCGCTCTTCACCAAGATGTTTCCGCATCGCTCCGGCGATTGGATTCCCAAGACCCTCATCTACGCCAAGGACGACGCCCACGCCGACCGCATCGTGGACATCACGCGCGACGTCTTTGGCGAGGGCAACGACTTCTGCAAAAAGATCACCTACCGCGCCGGCAGCAAGAAGACCGCGGAAGACCTCATCGCCGAGTTCCGCACCTCGCCGCAATTTCGCGTCGCCGTCACCGTGGACATGATCGCCACCGGCACGGACATCAAGCCCCTCGAAGTCGTCCTCTTCCTCCGTGACGTCCGCTCCGCCATGTATTATGAGCAGATGAAAGGTCGCGGCACGCGCACCATTGACCCGCACGAACTGCGCACCGTCACGCCCGATGCCAAGGCCAAGACCTGCTTCGTCCTCGTGGATGCCGTGGGCGTCACCCAGAGCGCCAAGTCCAACTCCCGTCCCATCGAGCGCGCCCCCAACGTCTCCTTCGAGAAGCTCCTCGACAAAGTCGCGCGCGGCAATCGCACGGACCAAGTCATCTCCTCGCTCGCCAGCCGTCTGCTCCGGCTCGATGCGCTTCTCGAACCCGCCGACCGCGAACGCGTCCGCGCCCGCTGCGGTCTAACCCCCGCCGACCTCGCCAAGCCGCTCGGCGAAAGCGTTGACCCCGACCGCCACGCCACCGAAGCCATAGGAGCGCGGGTGTCCTCACCCGCAGCAGCCCCCGAACCCACCGAAGCCGAACTAAAGTCCGCCGAGGAACGCTTGAAGGAAGCCGCCGTCAAACCGTTTCACGATCCCGACCTCCGCACCCTCCTCGTCGAACTCCAGGCCCGCGCCGAAATCACCCTGGACCACCTCAGCCCCGACACCATTCTCGAAGGCACGGGCTACGACGAGGAGAAGGCGCGCGGCTACATCCAGAACTTCGAGCAATTCCTGAATGACAACCGCGACCGCCTGCTGGCTCTGCAAATCCTTTACAACCGCCCGCACGCCCAGCGTCATCTCACCTACGAACTCATCCGCGAACTCGCCAAGGCAATGGAAGGCAGCGCCTATCACCTTGCTCCGGCGGAAGTCTGGAAATGCTACGCCCGCCTGCGCGCCGACCGCGTGCGCACGCCCGAACCCGGCGAAGCGCTCACGAACCTCATCTCTCTTGTGCGCTTTGCCACCGGCCAGCAACCCGAACTCGCGCCGTTCCCTGAACTGGCCCGGCAACGCTTCGCCGACTGGCTCACGCAACAGGAAACCGCCGCCGGCAAACCCTTCACCGCCGAGCAACGCGCCTTCCTCACCCTCATCGCCGAGGAAATCGGCGCAAACGCCGCGCTCGAAACCCGCGACCTCGACCACGGCACGCTGAAATCCCGTGGCGGCCTGCCCCGCGCACTGGCGCTCTTCGGCAAGGACCGCCTGCCCACATTGCTTGAAGAATTGAATACCGCTCTGGCCGCATGAGTTTCGCTGCAAACATTGACGACGTAGTTGCTGAGAATCACAGCAAGCTTCTTGGCAAACACCCCGCGTGGGAACGAGTGCGGCTCAGAGAAGTCGCCAGCGTCCTCAATGGATTTCCCTTTGAGTCGTCGCGCTTCTCCAAATCGGAAGGCGCTCCGCTGATTCGCATCCGCGATATTCTGCCGGGCCGGACAGAAACCTTTTACCAAGGTGACGTGGACGAAACTTTCCTCGTCAAGCGTGGCGAGATTCTAGTGGGCATGGACGGCGACTTTAACTGCGCTGAGTGGCCCGGAAAGCCCGCTTTGCTGAACCAGCGTGTTTGCAAAATCACGCCCAACGCCGAGTTCTATTCGCGGCGCTTCCTGCTCCACGCACTACCGGGCTATTTGGCGGCCATCAACGAGCAGACCTCATCAATTACCGTTAAGCATCTTTCTTCGCGCACCGTTGAGAGCATTCCACTTCCATTGCCGCCCCGGGCAGAGCAAGAGCGGATTGTGGCGAAGCTGGACGCATTGCTGTCGCGGTTGGCTGCGGGCGAAGCCGCCGCGCGCCGGGCACAGGAACGGCTCAAGCGTTACCGCGCCTCCGTCCTTCACGCTGCCGTCACGGGCGAACTCACCCGCGACTGGCGCAAAACCCACAAGCCTGAAGAAACCGGCGCGCAGCTCCTCAAACGATTGCTCACCGAGCGCCGCGCCCGCTGGGAAGCCGCCGAACTCAAACGCCTCCACGTCGCCGGCAAACCACCCAAAGACGACAAGTGGAAGAAGCGTTATCCAGTTCCGCGCGCCTGTCGGGTGAAGGAGGACGAAAAACTGCCTCGTGGCTGGACATGGGCAAGCATCGAACAAACGAGCATGCGAGTGACTGTTGGTCATGTCGGGCCAATGAAGATGGAATACGTAGAGCACGGCATTCCATTCTTGCGCTCACAAAACATACGAGCGAACCGATTCGATCCCGATGGGCTTCTTTACATCCGCCGCTCGTTTCATGAGCAACTGGCAAAATCAAAGGTCTTCCCTGGCGACGTCGCGGTAGTGCGCTCTGGAAATGTCGGGACAACCTGCGTGATTCCAGAAAGTTTAGGAGAAGCGAATTGCGCGGATCTAGTTTTGGTGCAGCGCCCATTGATCAATTCCAACTTGCTGTCTTTCTACATGAACTCGGCGGCACAAAAACATGTTGCCGCACCCGCCTCTGCGCCATGAACCTTTACTTGCACGGCATGGGCGGCGAAAACTCGCTCGTCACCACCGGTGACAGCCTGGCCAAGAAACCCGATCCCGTGGACATGGTGCTCACGAATCCGCCTTTCGGCAAAAAGAGCAGCATCACCATCGTCAACGAGGAAGGCAAAGCTGAGAAGGAGAAGGTCTATTACGAGCGCCAGGATTTCTGGGCCACCACCAGCAACAAACAGCTCAACTTCGTCCAGCACGTTTACTCCATGCTCAAGGACACCGGCCGCGCCGCCGTCGTCGTGCCGGACAACGTCCTGTTCGAGGCCGGCGCAGGCGAGAAAATCCGCCGCGCCTTGCTGGAACGTTGCGACGTCCACACCTTGCTTCGTCTCCCCACCGGCATCTGGTATTCCCCCGGCGTGAAAGCCAACGTGCTTTTCTTCGACAAGAAACCCGCTGCCAAAACGCCGTGGACCAAAGAGCTGTGGGTTTACGACCTCCGCACCAACAAAAACTTCACTCTCCGTCAGAGCCCGATTCGCGACGAGGACATGAAGGAGTTCGTGGATTGCTACGAAGCCGCGAACCGCACGAAGAAACGTAAAGAAAGCGAACGTTTCATGCGCTTCACCTACGCCGACTTGATGGCGCGCGACAAAGCCAACCTCGACATCTTCTGGCTCAAAGACGATTCGCTTGCGGACACGGAGAACCTCCCCAAGCCCGCCGTTCTCGCCGCCGAAATCATTGAGGACCTCGAAGAAGCCCTCGAAGAATTCTCCGCCGTGGAGGAGGAACTCGAAAAATAAAACCGCAACGTCGGCAGACTACGACCTTTCCGCATCGGCAGGCCTGGATTTCATCCTGCTGAAAGGTCACAGACTGCCGACGCGAGATTCCGCCTGACTCCGGCAATTCAGCAGCGTTCCACTTCACTCCGCTGCGCAACCGCTCACGACCTTCAGCCGCTTGCTGCTTGCTCCGCTTCCGTTCCGTTCCTCGCCACTGAATCGCCGGAGACAGGGCCGAGGATGCTCCACACCGTCATGGCGGCTGCTCAATCGCCAACCAGGATGACCGAGGCCAGCAACCGGTGACTTCTCCGCCACAACGGCCAGTGTCCGCAGCTTCTTCCCACGCAGTGATTTGAACCCGCCCCGTAAAAGCCTGCGGCTCACGAGCAGGTTGGTCGAACTTCCAGGGGCCGTCGCCCGCAGTCTGGTCTGCGGTTCAACCCGAGCGCTTATATCCGATCGTCAAAATGATGGGGGCAGAATGATTTTGACCCCATCATTTTGATCAATTCTTCCGGCCTTCGCCGGTTCAATTTCCAGCGGCCCACGGCGGCGGGTTCTTCAGGCGATACAACATCTCGCCCGCCTTGGGCACAAGCAACACGCCCTCGTCCTCGCGGTTCGCGTAATCCGCGCGGCGGATTGTCTCTGGGTCGCGGTAGCCGAGGTTGATCTTCTCGCAGGTGGCCGGCGGAACTAGCGATGCCAGAGTCACCCGCGCACGACATTGTTCCACGCCATCCTCAAACGTGCCGATGCCACGGACATGGGTCGAATGAGCCAGCACGCCCCACGGAACGTCCTTGAACTTCTCCCACTGCTTGAGGAAGTAATCGCGGCAATGGTACCCGATCGCTTCGATGTGCGAACCGTGACTGACACAGATTTCCCGCAAGTGCGGCGCGTAGATGATGAGTTCGCCGCCGTCGGCCAGCACGGGTTCAAGTTTGTACATGCACTTGCCCGCCGTCCACAGCTCGTCATACATCGGCGGCGCACAGGACAGAATTGTGTGAAACGGCCGGTCCTTGCAGACAATGTGAACCCGCGCCGAAAGATCACTGGCGGCGTCCCAGGCGGCTTCCGGCGTGCCGCCGAACACTCCGACCAGATCCTTGTTCGGTGCCACCACCATTGCGAAACAAAGCTTGTCCACGTTCACCATCGCGCCCGCGCGATCCACCACGCGGCGCACCGGTGTCCATTTCGTGCCGATGATCATCGGGTTGGTGACCACCGCGCCGAGCCAGTGAAAGAAGTTGAGAATCTGCGGACCAGCCACACCGGGGAAGAGATACTTGTTCCCGCCGGAAAACCCCACCACCTCATGCGGAAACACCGGCCCGACAAGGATCACCTGATCGTACTCAAACACCAGTTTATTGACCTCCACTGGCACGTCCAAGGCAAACAACCCCTCGCTCAACTTGCTGATCTCATCGGCCGTGAGGATACCGACTTGTTTCAGCGCCGCCGGATCATTCCAGGCATGATTGAAGAAATTGACGCGGTGGTAAGATTCGCGTCGCTCGGTTTCACTGATCTCCAGCCGCTGGCAGATGGCCACCTCGCTCATCGGTTGATGTGTTCCCAGCGCGATCAGCACATCAAGATTCTTCGTCACACCACCAATCTGTTGATGCAGTTTCTTGAACAACAAACCCACCGGCGCCGTGCGTGTCCCGTCAGGTATGATCAGCAACACGCGCTTGCCGTGATAGCGGTCCGCCGGGCAGGCTTGGGATAACAGCATCGCCACCTGAGTTTCCGACACGCGCCCGCCCGCTGGGGCTGTATGTGAAATCGTTTCAAGCACGTCCACAGGTTATCCCGCCAACCCGCGGGAAATCTATCCTGTAATTGCGCTGCGTGTGCCTCTGCGTATCGGCGTATCGGCGGGTTGTCATCGGCAATTCACCGCGTTAGGCTCGACCTCAATGAAAACAAAATCTCTGGGAAACTCGGACCTCGCCATCACCCCGATTGGCTTCGGCGCCTGGGCCATTGGCGGCGATTGGCAATTTGGCTGGGGAGCGCAGAACGACTCTGATTCCGTCGCCGCCATCCATCGCGCGCTGGAGCGAGGCATGAACTGGATTGATACCGCGGCCGTTTATGGCCTGGGCCACTCCGAGGAAGTGGTCGCCCGCGCGTTGCGCGAATGGAAAGTCACCCGGCCTTACGTGTTCACCAAATGTGGGATGCTCTGGGATGATCAGGGGCAAATCAGTTACTCCCTGCGCGCGGAATCCGTTCGCCGCGAATGTGAAGCCAGCTTGCGCCGCCTCCAAACCGACGTGATTGACCTCTACCAAATCCATTGGACGGCGGATGATTTGAACGAGACGCTGGAAGGCTGGCAGGCTCTCGCCGCTTTGCAGAAGGAAGGCAAGGTGCGCTGGATCGGGGTGTCGAACGCGTCAGTGGATGAAATGCAGCAGATGCAAACCATTGCCCCCATCACGTCATTGCAGCCGCCGTATTCCTTGCTGCGGCGCGACGTGGAAGCCGCGCAATTGCCGTGGTGCCAGCGCGAGGGTGTGGGTGTGATTGTTTATTCGCCAATGGCTTCCGGCCTGTTGACCGGCGCGATGACCCGCGAGCGTCTGGCCGCGCTGCCCCAAACCGATTGGCGGACCAGGAACCAAGAGTTTCAGGAACCCAAACTCACGGCGAATCTCGAAGTAGCCGAACGGTTGCGGAACGTCGGAGCGCGGCGTGGTCGTTCTGCCGGTGAAGTGGCCATTGCCTGGACCCTGAATCATCCGGCTGTGACCGGCGCAATTGTCGGGGCCCGCAACGCGCCGCAGGTGGACGGCATCATCGGGGCAATGGATTTCCGACTCAGCCCCGAAGAGATCGCGCAAGTGGAGACACGCTGAGTGACACTTCGAAGGTTGGTAACGGAATTTGAGATTCCTCGGAGCAGAACACAGATGCCCGGAGACTATTCCACGGTCGCCAGCACACACCGGAAACCACGATGGCTGAAGCGCCGGGTGTCGTTGCCGCGCACACGATGCGAAACCGCCAGCGCCTCTTCCGTGCCGCTTTCCCAGGACGCCCCCATAAGCCAGCGTGAATTGGGATCATCCACCGGCCCGTCGGCGCAGAATTCCCACACGTTGCCGCCAAGGTCGTAAACCCCATATTGGTTTGGGTTGAAACTGCCCACGGGGGAAGTGCCCACGAATCCATCATCGTAGCTGCTGAGGACGGCACGCCGGGCCACGCTGCGTCGCAATTCGGCACCCGCGTAATTGCCCGCACCGGCCGGTGGCGGCCAGTCATCCCCCCAAGGAAACATCGCCGGGCCCGCAACGCGCAGCCACTCGGTCCGTGTCGGCAACCGGTAATACTGATTGGTGGAGAGCAAGCCTGCCTGCCGTTCCTGCTGTGTCAGCCATTCGCAGAACGCCTCCGCGTCGCGCCACGTCACGCCTACCACTGGATGCGCTGGCGTCTGTGCGAAATCGGGATTGCGCCACGAGTGATCGGATTGCCGCCATTGGTTGTTCTGCCCCAGGGTCATCATGACCGGGCCGGTGGCGTAACCCGTTTTGCGCGCAAACGCCTCGAAATCCTGCACGCGGGTTTCCCAAATTGAAAACTGAACCGGCAACTCCGGGATGGAAATGAACCTCATGCCGAGGCTGTTTTGCCAAACCTCACCCACCTGCAATTGGGTTTCGGACGGTGTCGTCGCAACCTGTGGGCTGCGGGATTTACCCCGGTGGATGAGCAGCAGCGAAACCGCCAGGACCACCAGCATGGCGCAAGCGGACACTGCTGCAATCCACAACCGCTTGTGCGACGAATCCTGCGTGGCTGTCACGGCGCTTTGCGATGGCCCCGCCAGTGGCGCAATTTGCGGCTCCGGGTGTTCCGCGGTTGCGTTTGGCGCTGGAAGGATTGGCACGGCTTCCGGCAATCCAGGATTCGGTGGGCCTGTCAACCCGAGCCGGAGGGCGACTTCGCGTGCGCTCACGGGCCGACGATCCGGTTCCTTGGCCAGACACGCGGCAACGGTTTCCTCCCACACCAGCGGAATCGCTGCCTCGTCCATGCCGAATTCATGCAGCCTTTCAGTCATCGTGGGCGGTGTGAGTTCGAGCAATTGCTGGAAAATGTCGCCCTCGTGAAACGGCGTCTTGCCGGTGAGCAATTCGTAGATCGTGACGCCCAGCGAATACATGTCGTCGGCCACCGCGGGTGGTTCGCCGGTCCATTGCTGGAAACTCATGTAAATATCCGTACCGACGATTCGCGGATGCGCGCGGTCCGGCTTCGCTCCAGGGCGGAGTTCCCGCGCCAGACCGAAATCCGTGACCTTGAGTTGCCCGCGGGAATTGAGCAGCAGATTCGCGGGCTTGAGATCCCGGTGGACGATCTGCGCTTCGTGGTGCGCGTAATCCAGCGCGTCGCATAACTGGCGGATCCAAGGGGCGATTTCCTCCGCGGTGAAGATTTGTTGCGGCTTGTCCACGCGCAACGACCACAAAGACCAACCGTCCACATACTCCATCGCAATGGCGGCACCGTGGGCATCCTGCACGAAATCGTGAATACGGACGATGTTTGGGTGCGCGAGCTTGAGGTTGCGGCGCGTTTCCAGCTTGAGCTGCGCCACTTCGTGGTGATCGTGGATCAGATGGTGCGCGAGAAACTTGAGCGCCACCGGCTGTTCCAATACGCGGTCGTGCGCCAGCCAAACCACGCCCATGCCGCCCGCGCCCAGAGTGCGTTTGAGGTAGTACCGGTCAAATACTCGCTGCCCGGCGGCGAGTTCGCGCACCTTGTTCCCCGCCGCGGGCGGCGTGGCTTTCTTTCCGTCGTTTGGCATGGGCGGCTTTCAGTAAAGCCGCGCCGACGCACAAGTCGAGCACGAAGCGCCGCTGGCATCCCGTGCGCCAACCGGAAGGCCGCATTACTGACCAGACAGTTGATGTTTCACGACAAAGACCTTCCGGTGGACCCGCGAGCAGGTGGCCCCGTTTGGTCTTGCTCGCCAGACCCTCCTTCAAATCGTCTGCGCCAGGAAACCACCGTCCACCACAATGTCCGTGCCCGTGACGAAACCACTGGCCTGGCTGCTGGCCAGAAACACGGCGGCACCCGTCAATTCCTCGGCGGCGCCGAACCGCTTCATTGGCGTGTGGCCCCAAATGGCCTCCGTGCGGGAGGTTGGTGAGCCATCCTCGTTAAAGAGCAGTTTGCGATTTTGTTCCGCAGGGAAAAACCCCGGGGTGATGGTGTTTACCCGCACTCCGCGCGGCGCCCACTCGCGCGCCAGAAACTTCGTCAGGCTCAACACCGCCGCCTTGGCCGACGAATAGGCCACCACGCGCGACAACGGGAGATGGGCTGAGACGCTGGCAATGTTGATGATGCTGCCCCGGCCGCGTTCGCACATGGCCGGGCCAAATTCCTGGCACGGCAACAACACGCCGCCCACCAGGTTCAGATCGAAGTTCGCCCGCCAGTCGTCCGCGCCGATGGCTTCAAAAGGGTGGTCCGCGGTCACCGTCACTTTGGGATCATTGCCCCCGGCGGCATTCAACAAGATGGTTGGGGCGCCCAGCGCGGCGGCAATCTGCCGGTGGGCAGCCGCCAGACTGGATCGGGATTCCGCATCCGCGCCAAAAAACTCCGCGTGGCCCCCGCTGGCTGCAATTGCTTGGACGCGCGCCTGTCCCCGTTCGGCGTTGCGTCCCACCACGGCAATCCTGGCGCCCGCATCGGCCAACCCCTGTGCCAACGCGCCGCCGAGCACGCCTGTGCCACCAATTACGACCGCCACGTCCCCGCTGAGATCGAACAATTTCATAGTAAGTTGCGAGGGATTGTCAGGCTGGCACGCCAGAGTGGAAAGAGTTTTTTGCGCAACGCATGGCAGCCCTCACTCCCTGCGAGTGCATGTGCAAATTCGCCGCTGGCCAGCCGTCGGCCATTCCACTAGCCTGCCGGCATCATGACGCAATTTGCCAAGCCGGATGTCATCATCACCCACGAAAGCGATCTCGACGGATTGATCGCTGGGGTGTTGCTGCAACGGCTCGCCCGAAAGGTCTTCGACGCGCACGTGCCATTGGAGGCGTATCATTACAACGTCTGGAAACAACGCGACCTCCGCGAGAAATCCGCCTGGGTTGCCGATTTCACGTTTGAACAGCGGCTCGACAAGGCGAACTGGCTGGTGGTGGATCATCACGTCACCGAGTTGAGGCCGCAACAGGGCCAACTCATTCACGACGTGAACAAGTCCGCCGGATTGCTGTGTTACGAACTTTGCTGCGAGCAAGGCCTCGGCTCGCCCGTGCTCGACCGGCTCGTTCACCTGAACAACGTGAGCGATCTGTTCCTGGAGGAGGATTCCGATTTCATCCTGGCGGGTGACTACGCCAATCTCGTGAAGATTTACGGCTTCTGGAATCTCCACGCGCTGCTCGGCGGCGAGATCGAGAAACTGCTGGATCATCCGCTGCTCGAAGTCATGGCAGCCAAGCGGCGTATTGAAGACCCGCTGGGACTGGAGTGGAGCAAAGGCAACGTCGCCGAGATCAGTCCCAACGTTGGCTTCGTGGACACGGTCATCGGCAACAACAACCTCATCGTCCATCAGTTGCTCGAGCAACAAGCCACGCGATATCCCGTGTTGCTCACGATGTTTCGCCGCACCAACGGCGTCGTCATCGCCAGCCTGCGCAGTCGCAACGGTGAGGCGCTCAAGGTCGCGGAAAAACTCCAGGGCGGCGGCCACGCCAACGCCTGCGGCGCGGTCCTGCCGCGCTCGGTCAAGACCATCCCCGACGCGGTGAACTACCTGCGCCAGGTGTTGAATCCCAAACGCGACGCTCCGTTAAACAGTCTGGAAAATATATTTGCCGAACTGGAAGGGGAACAAGCTGCCCGCAGATGAACCGGCCGACGATGCAATCCCATGGAGTATTCGGGGCGGCCGGTGGTTTGGTGATGGACCTTGCCGACCGCTGTCTCGCATGAGGTGGAATTCCTGGCTGTCACGTTGGCTGGTCAGCCTTGTGCTGCTCGGCTTGTTGTGGTTGATCGAGACGGCTTGTTCGCAGAGCAACGTCACCCTCCGCGTCGTGGCGGCAAATCTGACCTCGGGCAACAATCAGCGTTACGAAACGCCCGGCCTAAACATCCTGCAAGGTCTCCGGCCGGACATCGTGGCCCTTCAGGAATTCAACTACGCGAGCACTGGCAGCGCCGGCCTCAACACACCGGCGGCATTCCGCGAAATGCTCGACCGGACTTTTGGGCCCGACTTCGTTTATTACCGTGAAGCTGGCTACAACATCCCCAACGGCATCATCAGTCGCTACCCGATGATTGCGAGTGGCTCCTGGGTGGACAGCGACGCGGGTGTGAATGACCGTGGCTTCGCGTGGGCAAGGATTGATGTGCCCGGCACGAATGATCTGTATGTGGTGAGCGTTCACTTGAAGGCCAGCAATTCGGGCAGCGATGTGACGCGGCGGGCCGCCCAGGCCGCCGAACTCCGGGCGCTCATCGCCACCAATTTCCCCGCCGATGCCTGGATCGTTCTCGCGGGCGACTTCAACATCTATTCGGAGGATGAACCTGCGGTCGCCACTCTGCGTACATTTGTCAGCGACACCCCTGTGCCCACGGACTTGCACGGCAACCCAAACACCAACCAGGGCCGCAACCGCCGGTACGACCGCGTGCTCGTGAGTTTCCCGCTGACCAACTCCCTGACGCCCGTGGTGCTGCCCTCGCACACGCTCGCGGATGGACTGGTGTTCGTCTCCACCAACTACGCGCCGTTGAGCGACGTGCCTCCGGTTCAGTTTGGCGATTCCATTGTGTCCGGCATGCAACATCTGGCCGTGGTGAAGGACTTCAAATTCACACTTGAGGCAGGCAGCTTGGTGCCCCCACCGACCCTCGCCCTTTCCGAGGCGGGAGTCTTGCGCTGGCGGGGGTTGAGCAACGTCACCTACACGGTGCAGATGACCACGAACTTGGCGTTCAAGAATTGGCTCACGCTTGGGACCGCGACTTCGACTGGCACTGAGCTTTTCTTTACGAATGCCCCCAGCACCGAGGCTCAACGGTTTTATCGGGTGATTTACCCGTAGCGGCAGCGCCGTGAACAATTTCTATTTCTCCACCTTGCTCAAGACTTCGCCCTGCTGCAAACGCGTTTTCAATCGCTGCCCAGATTTCACCTTCGTCGCATCCCGCAGGACGTTGCCGCTGGCCGCATCCATCGTAATTGAATAGCCGCGTGCCAGTACTTGCTCCGGTCCGAGCAGCCGCAAGCGCGAATCCAGCGTCTGCCACGCATGAAACCGCTCGCGCAATTCGTGCCGCGCCTGTTCCCCGAGCCGCCGCCGCGCCTGCGTCAGCATTTGAGTGCGATCCTTGACCAATTGCGCGGGACGCGTGCGCCAAAGTCGGGCGGTCGCGTTCTGCCAGGCCACGCTACGCTCGCGCACGCGCTGCCGTGTGTTGCGGATCAGATCGGTGTGCAATTCGTCCAGCCGTTGCAGCCATTCGTTCACCAGCCGACGCGGGTGCGCCCGATGCAACCGCTGCGCCAACTGGGTGAAGTCCTTGGTGGCGCGACGGAGTTGTTGCCGCACCCGCGTCGCCATGAGCGAAGGCGCTTCAGCGACAAATTCGCGACTCGCAAACACGTCCTCCGTGATGACTTCCGCCGCGGCACTGGGTGTGGCTGCGCGCACGTCTGCCACGAAATCGCTGATCGTAAAATCAATCTCGTGTCCCACCGCCGACACGACCGGCAGGGCGGATTCAAAGATCGCCCGGGCTACGATTTCCTCGTTGAACGCCCACAAGTCCTCCAAGCTGCCACCGCCGCGGGTGACAAGAATCAGGTCGAGCGGCACATGAGGTGGGCCAATTTCGTTCAACCGGCGGATCGCCTCGGCAATCTCCTCGGAGGATTTCTCCCCCTGCACGCGGCACGGCGCGAGAATGATTTCGAGACTGGGATTCCTCCGTTGGATGACATGCAGCACGTCACGGATGGCCGCGCCGGTGGGTGAAGTTACCAGCCCGAGGCGTTGTGGGAAGCGGGGCAACGGACGCTTGCGTTCCGGCGCAAACAAACCTTCCGCCGCGAGCTTCTGTTTAAGCTTCTCGAACGCGACTTGTAGCGCGCCGACCCCTTGCAACTCCACGGCGCGCACGATCAGTTGATATTGTCCGCGCGCTTCATAGACGGTCACGTCGCCCTGAAGCAGCACTTTTTGTCCGTCCGTCAGCAATTGCCGATGCGCCACCGTCGCACTGCGAAACAGTACGCAACTCAACTGCGCATTGGCATCCTTGAGCGTGAAGTAAGTATGCCCGGAACTCTGGGTGCGCAGGTTGGTGATCTCGCCCGTCACCCAAATCAGGCCGATATGCAGCTCCAACAACCGTCGCACTTGCTCCGTCAGTTCACTGACGGACAATACGCGCCGGGTTTGCTCCGGCGGAAACAGTTCGCCGAAGTCCCATTGGGATTTGGATTTCTTGCCGCCGGACATTTTGCCGTAACTATTCAGTTTTCAAAGGGGCCACTGTTTGGAAGTGATTGATGGGTGACTAATAAAGCATCTTCTCACTCCGGGAATTCTGGTCACCAAACAGTGACCGAATTCATTAAACTCCAAACCCCGCAACAATCCATCCAAATCGGCTGCACCGATCACAAGGTCAGTGGCCGGGCCGGCTAACTCGCCTTCGGTGGGTTCCTGCACTGGCATCGCTTCGCCCAACTGCTGGCGCGCGTCTTGCCGCATCCGCGCACCCGCAAGCAGGCTATCCCCGTGGCCGATCTGGCGCTGGTGGCGCATCTGCGCCGCGACGTGATGTTGCCGGTGCTGCGGGCCATTGAGCGCCTCGGCAGTCAGTCCACCTTCACGCGCTTTTTCCAGGGGATCACCAGCGCGGGCAAGAATCTGGCCACGTTCCGTCCGCTGTGGCGCTGGTGTCTGGAACGATTGCGCAGTCGCCAGGGCGGTTACGCGCTGGACCTGGATTCGACGCGGCTGTTGCACGAGGACGGCCATCAGGAGTGTGTGGCCACCGGTTACACGCGCCTGGGGACCAAGCCGTGTTTGCATCCGCTGCTCGCGGTGTTGGAGAAGGCCAATCTGGTGGTGGGCCTCTGGCTGCGCCCGGGCAACGCCGCCTGCGCCAACAACGTGGTGGCCTTCACGCTGGACTTGCTGGCCAACTTCCCGAAATGGATTGGGCTGCGGCTGGTGCGATCCGATTCGGGATTCTGTGTGCCGGAGTGGCTGGACTTGTTGGAGCGGCTCAAACTCCAGTACATCGTGGTGGCGTGGCTGTTGAAACCGCTGCAACGGCTGCTCAAAAAGGACTTGATCTGGACGGCGACCAACGTGCCGGGCACCGAAGTGACCGAGGTCTGGCATCAGGAAGTGAACTGGCCGGCACCGCGACGAGTGATCTTGCTACGCCATCGGATCGCCGACAAACAAACGGCCGGCCAGCGCACTGGCGGCAAGGGGTTGGTGGATTGTCCGGGCTATCTCGATCAGACATCATGCTCTATGGATAAAACGGGTAAACTTTGGGAGACAGCTCATCACCCTCCGGGGTTGCTGGCTAGCGATGACTTTCGGGCCGGCTGGTAGCTTCGTGCATCGCGAGCCAGCAATTTCTCTTAGAAAGGGCTTGATCGCCGGGCTCGATTTGTTAGCTGTTAAGCGTCACACAAAACTGAACCAACCATCAACACCATGAAAAGAACCGTTCTCAAAATCGCTGGACTGAGCCTGCTGGCTGCGGCTATTGCCTTGGCCCCCGGACAAGGTTTCGCCCAGGAAAAGCAACCGGAGAAGGCCAAATCGGCGGCCTCCGAAAAAGCCGCGCCCAAAGGCGAACGACCACTGCCATTTCGCGGTAAAGTCGGCGCCATCAACAAAACCGCCAAGACCGTGACCGTCGGCGAGCGGGTGTTTCACATTACGGCCGATACCCGGATCATTAAAGGCGGCAAACCTGCCAAGCTGGAAGATGGCGTGATTGGAGATGAAATCGGCGGGTCCTATCGCAAAGCCGAAGACGGCAAACTGGTGGCGGCCATGGTGCGCTTTGGCCCGGCGCCTGAAGGCGCAACGAAGGCCAAGAAGAAGGGCGAAGGCGCAGCCGAGGGCAAGAAGAAGGCGGTTCAAACCGAATAATCGGCAACCTCAACTGTCGTAGCTCAGGCAGGCGCAAGCCTGCCTTTTTTGTTCGGAGCAAACGTGGAGTGTGAAGGAGAAACCGGACTGGCAAGAGCTACAGTTACCTTCGCCACCAACTGGTCTTTGCCTTGGGTTTGCTTCCTTCCGGTTGGGCGTATTGCTGAACGAGCAACTGGCTGCGCGCGGCCCACAACGCCATGCTGAACTCATCGTAGCTGAGAAAGCGGTCCGCCGGGTCCTTGGCCATGATTTTGACCAGGGCGTCACTCGTGGGCTGGCTGATGTCGGGGATCACTTGATTGGGCGGTGTGAGCGCCGTATGGACATGCGCCGCCACGAGTTCCTCCACGGTCGGAGCCTCAAAGGGCACGTGGCCGGTCAGGGCGTGATACATCGTGGCGCCCAAGCTGTACATATCGGACAAGAATGTCTCCTTTTCCCGTTTGATCTTCTCCGGGGCCACGTAATAGGGCGTGCCCTCGGTCACGGTGGTTGACTCCGGTTCGGCATCCACGTTGCGCGCAAGGCCGAAGTCCACCAGCTTCGGGACGTTGTCGCTGTCGAACAGAATATTCCCGGGCTTGATGTCGCGGTGCAACAGGTTGTGCTTGAGTGCCAGATCAAGCGCGGAGGCGATGCTAATGCCGATGTCCAGGACATGAAGCTCCTGGACGCGCTGCTGCTTGTCTATCCGGGCGTCGAGGCTGCCGTGGTCCGCCAATTCCATGACCAGGTAGACCTGTCCCTCGTATTCGTCGAACGTGTAGATATGGATGATGTTGGTGTGATTCAGCCGCGCGCAGGCCCGGGCTTCCCGGTAGAAACTCTCCATCGCCACGGGATCGCTGATCAACTCCTTTTTCACCAGTTTGACCGCCACCATCCGCTCCAGCACGTTGTCAAAAGCGCGATAGACCGTACCGTTGCCGCCCGAGGCAATGACGCTGCGCAGTTCAAACTGCCGCAGCATCATGGGCATCATGACCGGATGCCCGCATTTTTTGCAGGGCACCGTACCCAGCGGCGGTAGATCGCCGGGAATGAAGACCTTGGTATCGCACCACCCGCAGGTGACCATGCGCAACGGTTTGTCGCTCGCGCTCATTGCCCTGGAAATGTACCACCGTTTACTTCCGCGACAAGCTTTCCGTCACCACCGAAATCCCCGCCCACAAAGTGGTGCAGCTTCCGTCCCGCGGACACAGCGCCACTGCCCGACCAAAAATGCGAAACCAAATAACCAAAAAGATTGCCCGATCGCAGCGCGAGGATTAGCGTCGCCTCGGAACGACTCATGAACACGACTTCCAATCAACCTACGCTGGCGGCCCCCACGCCCGCCCCTCGAGTTTCCCGCCGGACAATGCTGGCACGGACGGTTCAAGCGGGTAGCCTGCTCGCGGTTGGCCCGGCGGTAAGCCCATTGCTGGCCGGTGCCGGGCAGCGTGGGTTCAAGATTGGCGCGTGCGATTGGTCCATAGGCAAGCTGGGCGATCCCGCCGCGTTTGACGTGGCAAAAGAAATTGGTCTGGACGGCGTGCAAGTCAGCCTCGGCACGGCGGCCAACGACATGCATCTCCGACAGCAGGAAGTTCAGAAGCGTTACCGTGCGGCAGCGAAACAGCATGGCCTGTCAGTTGCCTCCCTTGCCATCGGCGAGATGAACAACATCCCCTACAAGAGCGACCCGCAAACCATCGAGTGGGTGAGTGACTCCATTGATGTCTGCCAGGCAATGGGTGTCCAAGTCGTGCTGCTGGCGTTCTTCGGCAAAGGTGATTTGAAGAACGATCCCGCCGGCACGGATGAGGTCGTGAAACGGCTCCAGGCAGTGGCGCCCAAGGCGGAGCGGGCCAAAGTGATACTCGGGATTGAAAGCTGGCTCAACGCAGACGAACACCTGGCCATTCTCGAACGCGTGGGTTCGCCCGCAGTGCAGGTGTATTACGACGTGGCGAACTCCCACAAGATGGGCTACGACATTTACGCCGAGATTCGCCAGTTGGGCAAACGCATTTGCGAATTTCACGCGAAAGAGAATGGGGCGCTGCTGGGGCAGGGGCAGGTGGACTTCAAGAAGGTTCGCAGCGCATTGGATGACATCGGGTACCGCGGCTGGGTGCAGATTGAAGGCGCCGTACCGCCGGGCGGACAGATGCTGCCGAGTTACCAGGCCAACTGTAAATTTCTGCGAGGCGTGCTCGACGCGTGAGTCGGGGTTGTCGCCACCGGGTCTGGCGCGAATTTCCCCAGACCTTCCAGAAACCTGGCGGCAGGGATTCAGCACCTATGGGACAATGGTTGAGCACTGGCTTTTTTTCCGCGATCAATACTATGGCTAAACCGAACAATACTAAACCAGCCGCCCCGGCGGAACTTGGCTACACCATGCCAGCGGAATGGGAAAAACATGAGGCTACTTGGCTGGGCTGGCCACATAATGCCACGGATTGGCCGGACAAACTCGACACCATCCGCTGGGTCTATGGCGAAATGGTGCGCAAACTCGCGCCCGGTGAATGGGTTCGCATTCTCGTGCGTCATTGCGCGGAAGAAAGACTCGCCCGCAGTTATCTGAAACGGGCAGGTGCCAACCTGAAGCGGGTGCAGTTCATCGTGCATCCCACGAATCGTGGCTGGACGCGCGACAGCGGCCCGATCTTCGTACGTCGTCGCCGGGCCGGCAGATCGGAAACCGCCATCGTGCATTTCCATTTCAACGCCTGGGCCAAATATTCCGATTGGCGCAAGGACCGAAAAGTACCCGAAACCGCAGCCCGATTACTTCGGAAGAATCTGTTCCACGCGCAGCACAACGGAAGGCCCTTTGTCCTCGAAGGCGGTGGTATTGAAGTCAACGGCCGCGGCACGTTGCTGACTACGGAAGAATGTTACCTTGATCCCAAAGTGCAGGTGCGTAATCCGGGTTTGGGTCGCACCGAAATTGAAGGGACGCTAAAGCAATACCTCGGCGTGACCAACGTGCTCTGGCTGCGCAATGGACCGGTGGGGGACGACACCCATGGGCACATTGACGACATCTGCCGTTTCGTCAACCGAAACACACTGGTGTTGATCAAGGAAACCAACCGCAAGGATGTCAACTATCGGCCGCTGGCGGAAAACTGGGAGCGCATTCAGGATTTGCGGCTGGAAGACGGCGCCAAACCTGAAGTGATCCCCCTGCCCATGCCCGCGCCGCTATACTACGATGGCGAGCGCCTGCCCGCCAGCTACGCGAACTTCTACATTGGCAACGCAGCGGTGATTGTGCCCACGTTCAACGATCCAAACGATCGCGTGGCGCTCGGCACGCTGGGTGAGCTTTTCCGCGACCGCCCGGTGGTGGGCATTCATGCCGTGGACCTCGTGCTGGGATTTGGTTCCCTGCATTGCCTCACGCAACAGCAACCGGCGTAGTCCACCAACCCGAATCCTGCGAGGTGCTGGTAATCACCGTGCTTGCTTGAAACGGCTTACGATGCTACAAAAGGGCCGGCGCAGCGGCCATTACGGAAATTGTTTCCAGTTTCATGAGTACAACGAAAAAGAAGACCACAGCAGTCGTGCAGAAAACCAAAATCCTGATCGTGGATGACCATCCGGTTGTGCGCAAAGGCTTGTGGTCCTGCCTGTCCAGCAAGCCTGATCTCCAAATTGTGGGAGAAGCCTGCGACGGCAACGAAGCGATCCGCAAAGTGCAGGAACTGCAGCCGGACGTCGTGCTGATGGATGTCCAAATGCCGCAAATGGACGGACTGCAAGTGACCGAAGCGCTTCGCAAAGCTACCCCCAAGGTCAAAGTTCTGATTCTCTCCATGCAAAGCAACCGCGAGTCCGTCCTGCGGATCATCAAAGCCGGGGCGCGCGGTTATGTGCTCAAGGACGCGCCAACCGAGGAATTGATGCGCGCCATCGAGGCCGTGAATTCCGGCGAAGCCTTCTTCAGTCCGCACGTGGCACAGATTGCGCTCAATCAGTATGTCAGTGAAACCGACAAGGGCAGCCCCCTGGCCAAACTCAGCGAGCGCGAGCGCGAAGTGCTGGGGCTGATCGCAGAAGGCAAGAGCAACAAGGAAATCGCCATGCACCTGGGCATCGGCGTGCGCACCATCGAAACCCACCGCGAGCGCATCATGCGCAAACTCAACATCCACAGCATCGCCGGGCTTACCAAGTTCGCCATCGCCAATGGCATTGTTTCGCTCGAAGAAGATGCCAATCGTGGACTTAAATGATCAGGCAGATCGCAGGATTGCGGTTGGAGCTGCGCTTTTGACCTATTCGACGAGCACCCGATAAAAGCGGCTCGCGTTCGTTGCGGAGGAGTCCTGGATCGTTATGAGTTCGCCGGTGCCAAGAAGTTTGGACGCACCCAAAACCCGCATCCAACCGGCTTCGGCCAGGTTGGTGGAGTACTCCACCGTGTAACGCAGTCCAACAAGGGTCGCAAAGCTTAACTCGAAGATGTCGCCGTTCCAGGTGGGTTCGCTGAATACTGTCGGCATGAGAACCCGCAATATGGCTGTCTGGCTCGCACTGGCCCCAAATGCATTGGTGGCGACCGCGTGATATGCCCCGCCTTGAGCCAACGTTACGTTGGTCAGCAGTAAGGTGGCGCCGCTGGTACTCGACACCAGATTATTGCCCTCGAAATACCAATAATACTCAAGCGGCTGGCTGCTTGAACCCAGAACACTGAAAGCGGCGGTTTGACCAATGCGTACCGTGAGATTCTGCGGCTGTGCAACGATGCTGGGCGGATCATCCACCCAAAGCATCGCGACACTGCTTGTGACGACGCCCAAGATGTTGCTGACTTCAACGTGATACTGGCCGACATCCACCGCCTGCGCGTCGGTGCGGACCAACACCGCATTGGTTTCATACTGCAGCAGATTCGTAACGGCAAAAAACCACTGGTAACTCGCGGAAGGCAGAGCGGTCGCACTCACCGTGAACTCAGCGTTCGCACCTCGCGGCACGGCGAGATCCTGAGGTTGAGTATGAATCTGTGGTGGAAATAGCACCGTCACT
>JAHCLO010000032.1 GCA_026125285.1 Verrucomicrobiia bacterium
GTGGCCATTCGCGCCGCGTTCAAGGCGGTGATGGATGGCAAACAGGTCGCGGTGCTGGTGCCGACCACCGTGCTGGCGCAGCAGCATTTCAATGTGTTCCGCGAACGCATGGCCGATTATCCCGTGCGGCTCGAACTGCTCTCCCGTTTCCGCACCCGGCGGCAACAGCAGCGGGTCGTGTCGGACCTGGCGAATGGGAGCGTGGACATCGTCATCGGCACGCACCGGCTGATTCAGGAGGACATTGCGTTCAAGGACCTTGGCCTGGTGGTGATTGACGAGGAGCAACGCTTCGGCGTGTTACACAAGGAAAAGTTCAAACGCCTGCGCACCCTGGTGGACGTGCTTACCCTCAGCGCGACGCCGATTCCGCGCACGCTGTATCTCGCGCTCACCGGCGCGCGAGACATGAGTACCATTCAAACGCCGCCACACGACCGCCTGCCCGTCGAAACCATCGTGACCGAGTACGACGAACGCATCATTCGCGACGCCATCCAACGCGAGTTGAATCGTGGCGGGCAGGTGTTCTTCCTGCACAACCGCGTGATGACGATTCAAACGATGCAGCAAAAGCTCCAGCAACTCGTCCCGCACGCCCGCATCGTCGTGGGTCACGGCCAGATGCATGCGGACGATCTGGAGGAAGTGATGACTCGGTTTGTGGATGGTGATGCGGACGTGCTGCTCTCCACGACGATCATTGAGAGCGGCCTCGATATTCCAAACGCGAACACCATCATCATTGACCGCGCGGATCGGTTCGGGTTGAGCGATCTCTACCAGTTGCGCGGGCGCGTGGGCCGTTACAAGCATCAGGCTTACGCGTATCTGTTGCTGCCGCGGCACGCGCGATTGTTGACCGACGTGCGCAAGCGCATCAGCGCCATGAAGCAATACTCGACGCTCGGCAGCGGATTCAAAATCGCCATGCGCGACCTGGAGATTCGCGGCGCGGGCAATTTACTCGGCGCGGAACAAAGTGGCCACATCACGGCGGTGGGCTTCGAATTGTACTGTCAGTTGCTCAAGCAAAGCGTCGGAGCGCTCAAGGGCGAAAGAGTGAAGCCGCGGGTCGAGGTGGCGGTGCGGCTTGATTTTCTGGACATGCACGCCTCGGGCGAAGTGGCTCCGGATGTAGGGCAGACATTCTGGTCTGCCGGTTCGGGCGACTTTCCAGTCGCCCGTTTCCGAAACACGGAACTGGAAAGTCCCGTGAACCGGCAAGCTGGCAAGCCTGCCCTACCGCGCCCGGCCACCGCCGCGCTCCCGCATAGCTACGTTCCCGAGGCGCAACATCGCATCGAGATTTACCGCAAGCTCGCGCAGGCCACGGACAAAGCCGCGCTGGAAGCTTTTCAGAAGGAGTTGCGCGACCGCTTTGGTCCGCCGCCGCCACCGGTCGAGCTGTTGCTGGCCGTCACTGACCTAAAGCTGCTCGCGGGCGAAAGAAACGTGACCGTGATTGAAGTGAAGGAGGATAAGTTGATGCTCACGCGGCACAATGACTTCATCACCCTGGGCGGCAAGTTCCCGCGCCTGACCAAACCGGACGCCAAGGGCCGCGTGAAGGAAATCAAACGGCTGCTGCTGGCTTTGTGAACCAAACGGAGTGCCTGCTTTTGACTCGGCGCGAGGCCGCGCCATGAACGGAGCGCGGGACGCTGAGGGCGGCAATCTCATTGTCCCCACCATGAATCGGAGCGCAGAATTGCAGTCGGTCTTGAGGCTGGCGGTGCTCCAAAGCCGGTCACAGACTGATGCTCGGTTCCCGGTCCATTCGCCCCACGCGCTGGACAGTGGCGGTGTAGCGTCTCCATATTTTGCCCTCGTTGGTCTTGGTTTCCCGATGTGCGCTGGCCCGTAGCTGAGTTCACTGGGACGCCCGGGTTCCTGAATTGAAATGCTTGCCCGAATAGGCTGAATGTTTTTTGTTTCAGAACGCAAGATGCCACTCGGCCAGATCGTCCCACATGCGGCAATGGGTTGCCGCCGCGTCACTCTCCCTTCCGCAATATGTGCAGGCGATCACGAGGTGTGCCGCAGAGGAGATACTGGCCGCCAGGAGCATTTTCTGGAACGGCAGCAGGCAATGCCAGTAATTCTAATGTCGAGCAAGCAATTGGGTGCGGCACCCCACCCGCGATGCGTTGATTGCAAACCTACCGACCACGGATGTGGAGCGACTGCGGCTGGTTGGGACGACACAACCGCTCCGGGCCAGAACTGGAATTGGTCCAGACCAAGTCGCGGCACGCCTTCCGCAGTCTCCGGCCAGCCATCGAACGGCGGCGAATTAAGGCTCGACACGCCCGGCACGCCCGCGAGAGGATGTCATCGTCACCAAAGAATATGCGCCGAAAAGCCAGACTATCCCGGAGTTCTCTGTACTGCATTTGCGTTGTGGCGGCTGCCTGGATTCACCCGGGCTGCAAACCGAAGGAGGCGACCATCCCGCCAAATCAGCCGCACGATTCCAGCAACGTCACGATCCAGACGGAACTGCAACGAGCGGTGGATTTGCCGCTCGTGCATGACCCCTCGCAACGGCCGCTCCCAGTAAGCCGGCCCGCTGCGGACGCGCGCCGATGGGCCTTGCAGGCGCTGGAGGACGGTTACCGCAAGTCGGGGCGGACGAACTTGCTATGGGATGCGACCGTTCAACAGGCGTTCGCGGCCTACGTGGATTACAGCCGGCTAAACACCACGAACTGGCCGGCACTCAAGGCGGCGTTGGCAAGGATACCGGACGAGTGTGACGATGCCATGATCCAGTATATGCGAGTGCGGTATCGAGAGCAGAGCGAATCCAAAGACGCCACGACGCTGGAGTTCCTTCGCGCCCAGGAAGCCTTGCAGCGCAGCGAACACCATCCGGCCTTCACGTTCATGGCGGGATTGCGGGCCGTCCAGTCGCTCGGCGCCGGCCAGTCCAACGCCGGTGCCAACCGGATTACCTGGACCACGATCTGTCTGCAAGACCTGGCGCGCGATACCAACGCGCCTGTGGACGAAGTCTTCAATGCCGCCAACCAGTGGGTTGAATTCAGGCGCGGAAAAGCCTGGACCGACTATGTCACCAGGGACCTCCTGCCCATCCTGGAACAAGGTTGGGGGCACACGGAGCGGTGGTTCCGTTTTCGTGGCCGGACGGAAATTCGGTTTGCCTGGGGCGAACGCGGTGGAGGTTACGCCAACACGGTTCCCGAAGCCGGCTGGGAAGGTTTCCGGCAACACCTTGAGCAAGCCGAGGGTTTCCTTGCCAAGGCCTGGCAGATGAATACCAACGCCGCCGAAACTGCTTACTTGATTATGCGGGTGGAACTTGGCCAGGGCCGCAGCCGGCCCAGAATGGAAACCTGGTTCAACCGTGCGATGTCGCTGAACACCAATTTCTATGACGCTGCTTCCCTGATGTCATTCTACCTCGAACCCAGATGGTACGGTTCGGAAGCTGCCGCGCTAAAATTCGCTCGTTCGTGTGCGACTTCCCCGCAGTGGGGTGGCCAGGTGCCGTTGGTGCTGGCGGATCTTCACCGCAGTCTCGCGCGCTACTACAGTCTGAGCAATTCCCCGGCGTATTGGCATCGGCCGGCGGTCTGGCGCGATGTCCAAGCCTCATACGAACGGTTTTTTGCCTTGAACCCCGAGGCGGTGAACTGGCGGCACAATTACGCCAAAGATGCCTATGACTGCGGCCAGTACGCTGAATTCCTCCAGCAAGCCAAGCGGTTCACTGCTGGGACCAATCACACGTTCTTTGGCGGAACCGAAAAATTTCTGGAAATGCTCGAACGGGCCTCTGCCGCCACCGCCCGGGCCTCGCCGTAAAGATCGCATCGTTTAGCCGAACAAGTTCGCTGGTCGGGAAACGGCTTAACTCGCCGTAACGTGACCCGGGGACGAATGCCACATTGCTTGTTTGCAGAAGGCCGTTATGCTCAGACGCAACCAATCCCATGTGGATGACTCTCCTCTACAGCAGTACTGCCATAGCCTTTCTGGCGATGACCCTTCTCACGCTTTGGCACCTCCGTTGGGTGCGGCGTTTGCCGGCGCTGAAATCGCTTCCGACAACGCCAGCCGAAACCCGGTTCAAATGCTCCGTAGTCATCGCCGCGCGGGATGAATCGGCGCGCATCGGGCAAGCCATTCGCCGCTTGCTCGCGCGGCGTGACGTAGAACTCGAAGTCATTGTTGTGGATGATCGGTCCACTGATGGCACGAGCGAAATCCTCCAACGATTGGCCCGGGAAGACGCGCGGGTGCGGGTCAAGCGCGTGGACGTGTTGCCGGAAGACTGGCTGGGCAAATGCCACGCCTGCCACGTCGGCGCGAGCGCGGCCACGGGCGACTGGCTTCTGTTCACGGACGCCGATTGCTGGCTCAAGCCGGATGTGATCGCCCGTGCTCTGGCCGTGGCGGAACGTGACCAGGCTGATCACGTCACGCTGATTTCCGGACTGGATGGCGGCAGTGTTGGCTTGAGAGCGGCGCACCTGCTGTTCCTGATCAGTCTGGCGAACTGGATTTCCGGCGTGAATCGCGATCGGCCCAAGTCGCACCTGGGCATTGGCGCATTCAACCTGGTCCGCGCGGCGGCGTATCGTCAATGCGGCGGCTACGAGGCGCTGCGCCTGACCGTGGTGGACGATGTGAAACTGGGCCTGCTCCTGCGCCGCGCCGGCAAACGCACGCGCGCGTTCATCGGCGGCGACGACGTGGAATGTCACTGGGGCCGCACGGCCTGGGGCACGGTGAAACTCATGGAGAAGAACTATTTCGCGGCGGTGGATTACCGGACCGGATTGGTGCTGGCGGGAAGCGTGTTTGTGCTGCTGGTCTTCGCCCTTCTCGCGCTCGGTCTGGTGTCTGGAACGCTGCCCGGAATCGCCGCCGCGCTGTCGCCGCTGTCACTGGTTCTGCCCGCCGCCATCCTGGCGCGACGACTCCGCTGGCCGTGGGCGGTGGCGGTTTGCGTGCCGTTCATGTTTCCATTGTTCCTCTTTTCCGTGCTCAACTCGACCTTCGTCACGCTGCGCCAGGGCGGCATCCGCTGGCGCGAGACGTTCTATCCGTTGGAATCGTTGCGCGGGGGGAACGTGCGGTAATGGGTAGGCGGGAGCAGTCGCGGAAGCAAAGTGGAAGGAAACAGAGAAAACTATCTCAATCGGCTGGGGTGCATGCAGCCTGTTTGGGATTAGTGGCCATCTTGTGACAAAACATTTCTGAGAACCCCCAATGCGATAATAGCGAGAGGTGACAGCGTCACAGCGAATAATACCAGAGGCAGTGCTGCAACCCCGCGTTGAGAATCTCTCCAGTGGGTGACCGCTTTGACCATCTCATTCATACTTATCGCTACGGCCACAAGGACAACAGGAATTGTCATGCAGAGCACCATGCCGCCTCGTCCCTCATCTAGGGGATCAGCGACAGCCAAGTAAATAAATGGCAGCCAATACACGAGGACAACGACCCCAGCACAATACGCCAGTGTTTTGGTCGAATAAGCGTGTCCTTCAAATGTGCTCATACTGTCGCCCAATAGGCATCAGGCCGCGACATTTGCAGCCCAGTCTGTTTCACGAATCGGACTTTGCGCTCGGGGAAAATCCCTGTCCAGAGAAATCAAGTTCTGCGCGATAATCGCAGTCCAACGGTTTCCTCTCATTAGCGCCCGGCTTTAGCCGGGTGAAGCAAGCGTTCATGTTGGGGAAACGGTTTTAACCGTTTTGATTCCCTCGCGCGAGGCCAAGCCGTTGAAACGGCTTGGCGTCCCTCTCACCGCAGACACCGGGCTGAAGCCCGGTGCTAATGAGAGGTTGCGACAAACACAGTAAGGCCAAAGGTGATCTTTCGCTTGGACCGCAATAGGTGTCTGACCGAAACCTCACCACCCGAGCGGACGCCCTTTGTTCTGTTCCTCCAGCCATTTCATCAGTGGTTGGAAGTACGCAATCATGGCCGAGCCATCCATCTTGCGGCTGCCGGTGAACGCTTCCAGCGCGTCGGGCCACGGTTTGGATGCGCCCATTGCAAGCATCTCGTTCAGGCGCTTGCCGACTTCCTTATTACCGTAGAACGAGCAGCGGTGCAGCGGGCCTTTCCATCCCGACTGTTCAGCGGCGGCTTTGTAGAACTGGAACTGGAGAATGCGCGCCAGGAAATAGCGGGCATAAGGCGTGTTGCCTGGGATGTGATACTTGGCGCCGGGATCAAAGGCGGTTGCCGGACGCTCCGCCGGTGGGACGATGCCTTGATAGCGCAGGCGCAACGCGGTCCAAGCGGCTTGATATTCCTCCGGTTTGGTTTCGCCGCTGAAAACGCCCCAGCGCCATTTGTCCATCAGCAAACCGAAGGGCAGGAACGCCACTTTGTCCAACGCCTGCTGCAAGAGCAGGCCGAGGTCCTTGTCCGCGCTGGGCACTTGCGACGCGTCCAGCAATCCGATTTGCACCAGATACTCGGGCGTGATGGACAGCGCGATGAAATCGCCGATGGCTTCATGGAATCCGTCGTGCGCGCCGTTCAGGTAAAGGAACGGCTGCTGGTTGTAGGCGCGCTGGTAATAGTTGTGGCCGAGTTCGTGATGAATCACCACGAAGTCGTCGGCGTTGACCTTGATGCACATCTTGATGCGAAGGTCGTCCTTGTTGTCAATGTCCCACGCCGACGCATGGCAAACCACTTCGCGGTCCTGCGGCTTGGTGAATTGCGAACGCTCCCAAAACGTGTCGGGCAGGGCGGGCAATCCCAGCGACGTGTAGAACGCTTCGCCGACCTTCACCATTTTGATGGGATCGTAGCCCTTGGCCGTGAGCAGCGCGGTGAGATTGTAGCCGATGTCGCCCACGCCCTTCGGCGCGACGAGATCGTAGATGTTACCCCATTCCTGCGCCCACATGTTGCCGAGCAAATCGGCGCGGATGGGGCCGGTGGCGGGCTGAACCTTGGCGCCGTAGTGCTCGCTCAATTTGGCGCGGACGTAACAATGCAACTGGTCGTAGAGCGGTTTGACCTGCAGCCACAGCCGGTCCATCTCGCGGGAGAATTCCTCGGCGGACATGTCGTAGCCAGAACGCCACATCGCGCCGACGTCGCTAAAGCCGAGTTCCTCTGCACCCTCGTTGGCAATGCTGACCATGCGTGCGTAATCGTTGCGCATCGGTGCGCCGACGTTGTCATTCCAACTTGTCCACATCTCCTTGAGTTTGGCGGGATCGCGCACCGTGCCCATCGCCGCCTCGATGTCCGAGCCGTTGATCGGTTTGCCGTCGAGCGTGCCTTTGCCTTTGCCATACTGCGACTGCAATCGCGTGGCGAGCGTACTAAGTTCATTCGCCGCACCGGGCTTCTCGGGAGCGGGAAGGACAATGCCCTGTTTCAGAAAATCGAGCTTCCGCCGCACGTCGAAGGACAGTCCTTTGACGCCATCAAACTTCGCCGCGCCCTTGGCGAAGCGCACGCTGAGTTCCGTGCGGCGCGCGCCGAATTCCGCAGCCAGCGCGTCGGTATCCTCGGTGATGTAAGTGGCGTTGATCCACTCGGCGCGATTGGCGAGCACTGAAAGATCGGCGAGTTCCTTCTCCGCCTGGGTCACAAAAGCTTCGGCCTTGGCGATTTCACTCTGCGAGTCTTGGGCCAGTACCGGAGCGGAGAACACGAGGGCCACAGCCAGCGCGACACGGAAGATTAAGTTGCTCATGTGGCGAGCGTAGTCCGGCGGATTCAGGCCGGTCAAGCAGGGGAAACTGCGGAGTGCGGCTGTGTTGCAGACCAGCCGCAGCCTGGTGAAACTGGATGCAGCAACAACGTGCTGCGGCTGGTGCTCTGCACACAGCCGCGCTCCGATTTAGTTGGCTCAAACCGCCTTGCTGTAAATCTTCTGAAATGCTCTCTCGCCGCGATGCGGATCAACAATCGTGATGCCGTCCTCGCCGAAGCGCGCAGTGACAGGTGCGCCTTTGCCTTCGCCCAGGTATTTGAAATTCAAATCCCGCACGATGCGCGCGGCGTGAACAATGGCCACCACGATGCGCGCGTCTTCGGCCGTGGGATAAACGTCCGCCACAGCTTCGCGGGGTTCCATCAGGAATTTCATCCGGCAAATCGCCACGAGTCCGGCGATGATGCTGTCCACGCCGTAGCCGACGTAGGCTGGCGAGCCGTCGGGACGATTCACGTCGCGGGTGAAGTGATTGTTGTTCGTGCGCGAACCGCCGCCGGCGTTCCACCAACGCAAGCCGCGATACTGTTGGTCGCTTTCCACTTTGCCGTCCGCACCGACGATTTCATGGCCTTGATTCACCGGGCCTTCAAAGTCCGAGGGCGTGATCCAGTTGTTGTGGAAGTTGATGCTCATGCCATTGGCGAAATCCACGCGCACCTGCACGGCGTCGTAAGCGTTGATGCCGTCGCGCACGAGACGTTTTTTCTGGCCGACCGCCGTGAGCGAAACGGGTTTGCTGTGGTAGTAATGCCAGATCAAATCCACCCAATGCGGGCCGACGTAGCTAAAGGGATCGCTCGATTCGACCCACTTGAACGTGCTGGTGGAAACTTCGAGCGGCTCTTCGAGATAGGCTGTTCCGTAAAGCGGCGCGCCGATGCGTTTCTGAATGTCGTCGCGAATCCGGAGATGGTCGGGGTCGTAGCGTTTGTGCATGTCCACGGCCACCACCCGGTGCTGCTTCACCGCCAGTTCGATGATCTGGTCGGCCTCGGTGATATCGAGGCACAACGGCTTTTCGGTGAGGACGTGCGCGCCTCTTTCCAAACCAGCCAGAATCGGCTGCGTGTGCAGGTGGTCCGGCGTGGCCACCGCCATTACGTCGAGACCGGGGAAGTCGCACAAAATGTCGAGCCACGGTGTTGCGCCGAAATAACTTCTTGGGGCGTGCTGCGTGATGCGTGAAAAACATTCCGCGGCGCGTTTCGCCGAGGCCTCCGAGCGTGTGGCAACGGCCACCAGATCAAACTTCACGTCCGCGAAATCCCTTGCGTGATGATCGAGGCCCAGACGGGCGAGCTGGCCGGCAATGCCGAAGCGTTGAGCGTCGGCGTAGGCCCGGAGGTGGACGTCGCCGCCGAACATGCCGGCGCCGACCAGGGCGATTTTGATGGTGCGTTCCATGTTAGTTCCGGGCTGGTGATTGACGGCGGTGAAGTTTGCCGCCCCGGTGCCGGGCGATGCAACCCATTTTACTGTCAGCCCACTTTCGGCTCGTCACGCGCCGGGCAGCATGATTGAGTCCCCGCGTGACCGGAGCCATTCTCAACGCCGCAGGGATTATGATCGGTGGGGTGGTGGGGTTGGCGCGCAGCACCCCACTCGCCCCGCAGTCGCAGATGTTTTTCAAAACGGCGCTGGGTGTGTTCACCGCCTTCTTCGGACTGCGATTGACGTGGTTGAGCTTGAGCGGACCGTTCCCGGCCATCCTGAAGCAAATCGTCATCGCTTTGCTGGCCGTAATGCTCGGCAAGCTGCTGGGTAAACTGCTGGGGCTCCAAAAGGCTTCAAATCACCTGGGCCAGTACGCGCGGCGTCTGATTGAGAACAACCGCCCTGGCGATCCGCACCGGGCCAGCAATGGTCTGAACGCCTGCGCGGTTTTGTTCTGCGCCGCGCCGCTGGGCATTCTCGGCGCCGTGCAGGATGGATTGCCGCCGGGCGCCGACGGATCGGGTTACTTCTATACCTTGGCCGTGAAAGCATTGATGGACGGACTGGCCATGACGGGTTTTGTGGCCTTGTTCGGGGCTGGGGCGATGCTATCGGCGCTACCGGTGTTCGTGTTTCAAGCGAGCATCACGCTGGTGTGCAGTCTGTATGCCGAGCCGTTTCTGCGCCTGCACGGCCTGCTGGATTCGGTCAATTCAGTGAGCGGGTTGATCGTCGCCACGGTGGCGCTGGTCATTTTTGAAGTCAAGAAAGTGGAGCTCGCGGATTTTCTGCCGAGCCTCGCCGTGGCCCCGCTCATCACTTGGATTTGGCGATAGTTGCGGCCTCGTGCCATTCACCGGCCGTGTGGCCCCGCGCCGGTGCCCAGCCATACGGTTATCCCCGTACAACGCCATCCGTATTAATCCTCTTGCCGAATCGGGTTAAAAAATTTGCTTTGGAAATCTGCTGATCCTATTTTCCGCGCTCACTCACAATCATGTTTAACAGTCTGAACAATCTTTTAGGCCGGCGCGCTCCCCAGAAGGGGCCGCCCCTGTATCCCGAAACGCCCGCGAGCATGTCCGCTTCGGTTCGCAACACGCCGGAGCGCAGGCAGACTTACTCCAAGATCTTTCGTTGGCGCCTGCCCGATGGCCAGACCCAGGAGCCCGCGACCGTGGAAGTGGTGGGGTCCTTCACTCACTGGCAGCGGGTGCCGATGCTGCGGGATGGCACGCTCGACGCCTGGCACGTGGCGGTGCATCATATCGTGGGCAACCGCACGCACCATTACATGCTGTTGGTGGACGGCCAGCCGGTTTACGACAAAACGTGTGATGGACTGGCAGTGCCGCATGGCCCCGTCGAGGAGCAGTATCAACTCATGACCGATCGCGGACCGCGAGTCTTCATGTTGTTTGCGCAGGCACGGTAGTCCGCGCCCTGGAGTTGCGGCCAGTGACTGGGTGAACAAGCCCGCGCCGGGTCAGAGTTTAACTCGGTTACCCATCGGGAACTGGTGTTCGCACGCGTTAATCCCTGAGTATTTCCACATCGCCCCACACACTTCAGAGGCAAACATTTCTGAAATTGCCGCTTCCCCCGACGGCCATTCTCCAGTAGGTAGTGCGGACAATCCCTATGAAAAGAACCTTCAAACGTCGGACGTTTCTCCAAACCACCGCGACCGCCGGCGTAGGCGCCGTGTTCGCCGGCAAATTTGCCGAACTCAAACTCGACGCAGCTTCCGGTGACCACCGCCCAGTCGTCATCGCCAGCGCCAATGGCTTGCAGGCCGCGGCCCGGGCCATGGAATTGATCAAGCAGGGCAAGGACGCATTGGATGCCGTCATTGCCGGAGTCAGTCTGGTGGAGGCAGACCCGGAGGATAACAGCGTGGGTTACGGCGGATTACCCAACGAAGAAGGCGTGGTGGAACTGGATGCCTCCGTCATGCATGGGCCGACAGGCCGCGGCGGTTCGGTGGCGGCCTTGCGCAACATCATGCATCCCTCGCAAGTCGCCCGGGTGGTCATGGAGCGCACCGATCACGTGTTGCTCGTGGGCGAAGGGGCGTTGCGGTTTGCCCGGGCCCATGGTTTCAAGGAGGAGAATCTGTTAACCGAGGAAGCCCGGCAGGCGTGGTTGAAATGGAAGGAGAATCTCAGTCCCAACGACGACTGGTTGCCGTCCCACGACATCAACACCAAGGGCATTGGCAAGCTGCTGGAGGCCGCGCGCCGTCATTACGGGACGATCAACTGCAACGCGGTGGATCTCCAGGGCAACGTCTCCGGTGGCACCACCACGAGCGGCCTGGCCTTCAAAATCCCCGGGCGCGTGGGCGATTCGCCGATTCTCGGCGCGGGCCTTTATGTGGACAACGAGGTGGGGGCCGCCGGCTCGACGGGGCGCGGAGAGGCAAACCTGCTGGCGTGCAGCAGCGTCAACATCGTGGAATTCATGCGGCAGGGGAAATCACCCGAAGCCGCCTGCCGGCTCGCTTGCGAACGCATCGCGCGGCAGACCAAAATGAAACGCCTGCTGGACGACGATGGCCGGCCCAATTTTGATGTTAAGTTCTATGCCCTCAACAAGCGTGGTGAATTCGGCGGGGCTTCGATTTGGAGCGGGGCGAAATTCGCCGTGAACACCGGGGACACGGAGAGCCGCTTGGTGGATGCCGCCTTCCTCTACAAACGCGCGACGCGTTGAGTGAGGTGACTTTGGCACACCCGCTCGCGGAAATGCTTGTCCGTGCGCGGCATTGCGAGCTAGGCCCGCTCAGAGTCTTGTCCGCAAATCTTTCCAGCGCTTCCACGCTTCCACGCTTCCTCACGCACTTTCCGGTTGGCTTCGCGGACAGCCGATGGAAAGAACTTAACCCTCCGGCGTGAAGCCCAGCACGATATCGAACCGCGCCGCCAGTTCGCCCGCCCGCGAGTCCTTCAGCGGCTCGAAGGGCACAATTACGGAGTCCCTGGCCTTCGCATCGCGTATGCCGCGCAGGACGCCATCACGTTCGTTTTGCGGTTCGCCTTTGATGTAGCATTGCGTGGTGAATTTCTCGCGCCCTTTGATTTTGACGGCGTAGTGAATATGCGGGGTTCGGCCCGGGTAGGCCACCGGTTTGATGGTGCGAAAGAGGTATTCGCCCGTCGAACCGGTAAGAAACCGGCCGAACCCCTGAAAATTGGAATCCTGCCTGGTGCGATTGGCGCTGCCGCTGTGCAGATAAACGCCGTGATGATCCACCTGCCAGATCTCCACGAGCGCATTGCGCAATGGTTCGCCGCGCGCATCCAAGATGCGTCCACTGAGCCAGGTGATCGTGCCCACCGCCGGGGTGAGCGCGTCGTTGATCACGAGGAGATCGTTGTCGGTGTCCAGTGGAAGCCGGTCCGGATAGAACGGCCCTTCGGTCTGGCGGGGCGTGGGGACGAGCGCTTCCGCGAAGGCGCCGGGCACGGAGAAAAACATCGCGCCCAAGGCGAGCCGTCGGAGAAAATGACGGCGGTCACGGGCATTGAAATGGCGTGAGGAAGCAAGCCGGATCGGGTTCATGGCAGGAACTTGTACCACATCCGGGCCACATTCGAGCTTTTTTTCGCGGTCATCGGGAGGCAGGGTCGGACCACAGCGACATTTTTTCTTCCATTCGCGAATTTCTGCGGCAAGGATGCGCAGGGATTTGCCAGGTGTTCCGGATCAAATGTCTGCTGCCGGATGAATTGTAGCCCGGCTCAAATTGCAAACGCCGTTCCATGAAGAACTCGAACAACTCGACGCTCGGCCAGCGCTTTCTCGACAAGCTCGAATATGTCGGCAACAAGTTGCCGGACCCCGCAATGATCTTCGTTCTCGCCCTGCTCCTGACGTGGGTGGCTTCGGCACTCCTGGCCCGGGTGGATTTCACGGAGGTGGATCCACGTTCCGTGGTAATGGACGCCGCCGGGCAGGTGACTTCATCCGCGCCCATTCGCGTGAAGAACATGCTCAGTGCGGAGAATCTGACTGTATTCATCACGAAGATGGTCAAGACCTTCACGGATTTTCCGCCGCTGGGCATTGTGCTGGTCGCCATGTTGGGCGTGGCGGTGTCCGAAAGCACGGGCTTCATCAACGCCGGCATCAAGTATCTCCTGCGCCTCACGCCGCGCAAACTGCTGACGCCCGCGCTGGTGCTCGTGGCCATCATCAGTCATTCGGCGGGCGACACGGGTTACGTGCTGGTGATTCCTCTGGGGGGGCTGGTCTTTGCCGCTGCCGGACGACATCCGGTCGCCGGCATTGCCGCAGCGTTCGCCGGCGTCTCGGGCGGATTCAGCGCCACGTTTTTACCCTCCAGCCTTGATCCACTGCTGCAAGGCTTCACGCAATCCGCGGCGCAGATCATTGATCCCAGCCGCACCGTGAACCCTTTGTGCAACTGGTATTTCATGAGCGCTTCGGCTTTGCTCATCATCGGCGCGGCCTGGTTTTTGACGGATCGAGTCATTGAACCCCGGCTCAAGCACCTGCCCGTGGATGGCACGGGTCACGAGGGCCATGATCTGCATCAGTTGTCCGACGCGGAGCGCCACGGCTTCTGGGCCGGCCTCAGCACGTTTGGTCTCCTGGTCGTTTTGCTGGCGCTGGCGGCAGCGCCCGAGACCTCGCCCTTGCGCGGCAAGGATGGCGCCCTGACCTCCCACGGCGCGCCGCTGATGGAGGCGATAGTACCGTTGATCGCCATTTTCTTCCTGCTGCCGGGCATTGTGCATGGTTACGTGGCCGGCACGGTCAAATCGCATCGCGACATCGTACAGGGCATGAGCAAGGGGATGGGTGGCATGGGCTACTACCTCGTCATGGCGTTCTTCGCGGCGCAATTTACGTACGTCTTCCGCGAGTCCAACGTGGGTGCGCTGGTCGCCATCAAAGGCGCCAGCCTTCTACAGGCGCTGCAAATGCCGGGGCCGGTCACCATCGTGGGCATCATTTTGCTCACGATGCTGGTGAACATGCTGATCGGATCGGCGTCGGCCAAATGGGCGTTGTTGGGGCCCATCTTTGTGCCGATGCTGATGCAACTGGGCTTCTCACCCGAACTGACCCAGGCCTCCTATCGCATCGGCGATTCCAGCACGAACATCGTCACACCGCTGCTGCCGTATTTTCCGCTCATCGTGGTTTACTGCCAGCGCCACGCCAAAACCGCCGGCATGGGCACGCTGATTTCCACGATGCTGCCGTACTCAATTCTGTTTGTGATTACCTGGACCTGCCTGCTGATGTTGTGGTGGGGACTCGGCCTGCCGTTGGGCCTCCAGGCGAGCTACACGCCGTAACTCACGCCAACCCTCAATGCTTGTGCTCGTGTGTCGGCGGTTTGCCGGCAAATTCCATGAACGCAAGGAGGTCCAGGATTTCCTCCTTGGAAAGCGGGTTGAGCAGGCCCAGCGGCATCAGGGATGAATTCTGCGGATGCTGCGCCTGAATCTCGGCCTTGGGTAACGTCTGGATCAACGCGTCAGAAGGGCCGGTTTGCACCGTTAACTGGTCCGCTGCCTCTGAAACGATCATGCCGAACAACGGCTCGCCGTTCTTCAACTCAAACTCGAAGTTCCGATAGCGATTGCTGATGACGAGCGAGGGTTCAAGAATCTGGCGCAGGACCTCGGTGCGATCATGGTTGAACCGCGCGAGCACATCGGTCAGATCGGGGCCATAAGGAATTCCTTCCGTGCCGAGCTGGTGGCAGGCGGCGCAGGCGAGTTTGGTAAACAGTTCCCGGCCGCGCGTGAAGTTCCGCCCCGAATCCATTTGGGCCAGATCCGGTGCGAGGTCCTCAGTTCTCCATTCTGTGACCGTTGGCGGCGGCGCGGCGGCCCGGTTTGCCAGATAAGTTTCCACGTCCTCCACCACGGCCATGTTCCCAAACATGCGCCGCCAGTGACCGGGGAACGTGCAGACGTAAGGATAATCGCCCGGCGCATCCGGTGCCTGGAAAGCCACTCGCACCGTCTGACCGGGATCGGCCATGACGGTGGCGTGCAGGACGCTGGGCGAGTCCGGCACATATAATCGGCCTTGCGCATCCGGCGTGGGCGGCATTTTTTCCGCCGCCATGCCGATTTCCTCCAGCGCTCCTGGCTTCGTGATGACCAGATTGTGCGGCATGGCGTCATCATTTTGCAGGAGGATCTCCACCGGCTTGCCGACTTCCACCACGATGAGGTTTTGATCGTAAAGCATCTGCTCCGGCACCGTGCGAAGGAGAATCACGGTGCTGCCGAGTCCGCGCAATTCCTTGCCCACCGCCGCGGCCTGCTCGGCTGGCAACAGCGAAGCAAGGTCCGTGGCAAACTGGACCGCATTTATGAAATTCGCCCCGGATCGCTCGGTGGCCGGGGTGTCCTGCAACTCCTTGAGGAGATGCCCGAGCAATGGCCCGACTTGGTCTTTGGGCCAGTGCAGCTTGGAGATTCGCTGCAGACTCGCGAGGGCGGCGGACTTTTCAACGTCGGTTTGCAGAAGCAAAGCCAGCGTTTTGAAAACCTCGGATTCGTGGCCCGGTACGGCGACGATCGCACTGATGGCGGCCCGGCGCACTTCGGGGGAATCAGCCCGTTGCAGCAAAGGCTCGATCTTCGAGTAAAGGCCCGCGCGCAGGGCCGGGTCACGAATCAACGGAATCCCCCAGAGTAAATCAGCAAACCGATCTGGCATCGGCTGCGCCTGATCCCAAGCCCGCCCGAATGAAGCGTCCGCCGTGACGAGGCCGGCCCAGCCGAGTTGTCGCGTGAACGCCAGTTGGGATTCCGTGGCGAGTGTCTCCAGTGTGGTCCGTTTGGCCGTCAACACCTCCGGCTTGCTTTGAAGCAGAATCGGCGACAGATCTTGGAGCACGGGTTCGGACGTCTCGCCCTTTCGATCCAGTTCCGCCAGGCCGGCGAGCAGTTCCGTGAGGCGGTCAGTGTTGCGCAGCTTCGCCAGCCCATCCAGTGCCTCCAAGCGGTGTTTCCTTTCCAATCCCTGGCGTTGAAGCAGTGCCACATAGACGAACTCGCCACGCGGCGCGGCGAGCAATTCCTGATTCGACAAGCGGCCCAACACATAGGCCGCGGCTGTTGGGCTTTTGGGCAGGAAGAAGGTCTTTCCCGTTGGCTCCTCCTTGGCTCGCACCGGCGTGAGGACAACGATCATCAAAAGTGTCAAGGCTACGACGCGTAACAAATTCATGGCAACGACCGGGGAAGCTAGGGTCCCGGCGGAGCGGGGTCAATCCGGGGAATCGTGAGGAATACCAGGCAACTATTGGCTTGTGCCCGCTGGTTCGATCACTCGACCATGCGCCGCCGACGCGAACATGAATATCCTTGAAGACATCCGGCAACTGAGGACGGACGCGGGTGTGCTGCGAAAGTTTGGCCTGGTCGTGGGCGGCGTGTTGACAGGATTGGGCCTGCTGTTTCTGTGGCGGCACAAGTTGTATTATCCCTATTTTCTCTGGCCCGGCGTGGTACTGGTCTTTTTCGGCGCGGTCTGGCCCCGAGCCTTGAAGTGGGTTTACCTCGTCTGGATGAGTGCCGCCTTCGTGCTGGGCTTTGCCATGGCTCACGTGATTCTCACGTTGTTGTTCTTTGTGATCATTACGCCCGTGGGGTTGGTGGCACGCCTGGCCGGGAAGGATTTCCTCCGTTTGAAATTGAATCGTGTGGCGAAGAGTTACTGGCTGCCGCGGGAACAACGGGTGAAACCGCCAGCGGATTACGAAAAGCAGTATTGAAGCCCGACGCACGACGTCGAGCGCAGTTCCATTGTTGTATGGAGCAGGTGGGCTGTCACCCGCACCCAGCGTCGGCCAGCTTGGTTCGCTGGAGTTACCCGCGCACGGTTTCGTTCAACACCGAACCATCCGCGCTGATCAGGCGCACCTGCATGGGCATCTGGCCGACGGCGTGCGTCGAGCAACTCAGGCAGGGATCATAGCAACGGATGCCGTGCTCGATGCGGTTGAGCATGGGTTCGGGAATGTCATTGCCGCGCACGTAATGCCGCGCGATCTGCGCCACGGTCTGATTCATGGCCAGATTGTTCTGACCGGTGGCCACAATCAGATTCACCTTTTTGAGCAGCCCGTTGCGGTCAACGGTGTAGTCATGGAACAGCGTGCCGCGCGGAGCCTCGCTTACCCCCACACCGCGCAGACTATTGATGCCGGCATCGGCGCGCAGGTAATCGCTGAACATTTCCGGATCGTCGAGGTAGCGCTCGATATATTCGAGCGACGCCAGGATTTCGATGAGCCGCGCGTAATGGTAAAGGAACGAGGAGGAAACCGCGCCGCGGCCCATTTTCTTGAAGAGCTTGAGTTCCGCATCCGCCTTGGGCACGCCCATTTGTTCGGCGACATTCAGCCGGGCCAGCGGACCCACGCGATACATGCCGTCGGGCATGCCCAGCGGGCTGTAGTAGGGCGATTTCAGGTAGGACGAGCTTTGCACTGATTCGCCGATGTACTCAAAATACCTCTGCGGGTCCAACTGGTCGGCAATGATGCTGCCGCTGCTATCCACAAAGCGCAGGTTCCCTCCGTGATGTTCCCAGGTGCCGTCTTCGGTCACGAGGCCCATGAACAGCGAGGAAAAATTTCCGAAAATCTGAACTTCGCGTTTGTGCGTCTCCAGCGTCTTCTTGAACAGATTGAACGCAACCTGGGTCGTGGCGAACGCTTCGGGCAGCCACGCACGAATCTTGTCGCGTCCCGCTTCCGTGAGCGCGTTGCGCACGCCGCCCGGCACGGCCCAGGCGGGATGGATTTTTTTGCCCCCCAGAATCTCAATGATTTCCTGTCCGAACTGCCGCAGGCGGATGCCCGCGCGGGCCAGGTCGGCGTTGGCGGCAATCAGTCCAAAAACATTGCGCTGGGGTTGCGGCGTGTCCCAGCCCAGCAAAAAGTCCGGCGCGCTCAGATGGAAGAAACTCAACGCGTGGCTCTGCACCAGTTGACCGAGATTCATCAGACGGCGGAGTTTGTCGGCCGCGGGCGGGATGTTGACAGCCATGATGGCGTCGCCGGCTTTGGCCGAGGCGAGCAAATGACTGACCGGGCAAATCCCGCAAATACGCGGCGTGATGCCGGGCATTTCGTGGTAAGGCCGCCCTTCACAGAATTTCTCGAAGCCGCGGAACTCGACCACATGAAATTCGGCGTCGGACACGTTGCCGGCGTCATCCATGAAGATGCTGATCTTGGCGTGGCCCTCGATGCGGGTTACCGGATCAATGACGATGCGTTTTGACATAAAAAACGTATGGGACCGATGGGGCCTAGCCAAATTTCAATTGCGCGCCTTCGAGCTTCGGCTCGACACCCGCCAACATTTGGCCCACCAGCGCCTTGATGCGATCCGCCGGTGGCGGGCATCCCGGCAGGAAATGCTCCACATTCACGACTTCATGCACGGGCAGCACCTTCTTGAGCAGCGGCGGCACGATACCATCTTCCTTGGGGAGGCAGGGATTGTGTTGGGCATTATCTATGTAAGCCACCTGCAACACGCTTTCCGCATTGCCCAGCCCCAGTTGGTTGCGGATGGCGGGCACGTTGGCAGTCACCGCGCAGTCGCCAAACGACACGAGCACTTTGGTCCGCTGGCGGATTTTGTGGAGCAACTCCAAGTTGTCTTCGTTGCAGATGGCGCCTTCGATCAGACAAACATCCACGTCTTCGGGATACTCCTTCACGTCCACCACCGGGCTGTAAACCAGTTCCACCTTCTCCGCGAGATCAATCAGGAATTCATCCAGGTCAAGGAACGACATGTGGCAGCCGGCGCAACCGCCGAACCAGACTGTGGCCAAACGCACTTTCATAGTTTCATTCCTCTCCGGTGATCCATTGCTTCTTTTCCCGGGCCGTCACGAGAAACTCGAGCCGGGTGCGGTCCCGTTCCATCTCGGCCGCGGTCGAGCCTTTGTGGAACAGCGCGCCGGTGGGGCACGCCTGCACGCATTTCCCACATTCGGTGCAGGAATAGGACTGGCCCCACGACATGTTGAGGTCGCTGATGATATGCGCCTTGCCGCCGCGCCCGGCGACGTTCTTCGTGCCCGCCCCTTCAATGTGCCAGCAGACGCGCACGCAGCGCGTGCAGAGAATGCAGCGATTGTGATCCATGCCAAACAACCGATGCGTGTTGTCCACGCTCCACTTGGGGAAATTGTATTCGTACCGGACATGATCCATGCCCTGGTTGTAGGCGAGCGACTGCAACTCGCAATGGCCGTTGGCCACGCACACCGCGCACACGTGATTGCGCTCGGCGAACAACAACTCCAGCGTCATGCGGCGATACTTGCGCAGCCGCTCGCTGTCGGTATGGATCACCATGCCTTCCGCCACCTGGGTGGTGCAGGCGGGAAGCAGCTTCGGCACGCCGGCGATTTCCACGAGACAGAGGCGGCACGCGCCGACGTCATACACGCCATCGAGGTGGCACAAGGTCGGAATCTTCACGCCCGCCTCATCCGCGGCCTGTAATACCGTGGCGCCTTCCTCGGCGCTGATCTGCTTGCCGTCAATGGTCAGTGTCTTGGCAGCCATAAAATCTAGTTGGGAGGGAATGAGACTAATAGGACGAATGGCCGGACCAAGCTGGCTGGTCCATTCGTCACCTGGTTCTCATTGGTCGCGTTCATTCTCAGGTGGTGAGGGTTTGCTTCTTCGCTTCGCCATTTCCTTTGGGCCCGTGGGCCTCCGGCTGCAGCAGTTCCTCGTATTCGTTGCGGAAAAAGCGCAGAGTGCTCAACGTGGGATTGGGGGCAGTCTGCCCCAAGCCGCATAGGCTGGTGTTCTTCACCATGTCACACAGCTCTTCCAGCTTCAACAAGTCGCGCGGCGTGGCCCGACGGTCCAGGATTTTTTCCAGGAGGTTGTGCATTTGCACCGTACCCGCGCGGCAGGGAATGCACTTGCCGCAGGATTCATCCATGCAGAACTCCATGAAGAACCGCGCCACGTCCACCATCCGGGTGCTCTCGTCCATGACGATCATGCCACCCGAACCCATGATGGAGCCCAGCTTGCCCAAGGATTCGTAATCCACCGGCGTGTCGAGATGCTGCGAGGGGATGCAACCGCCGGAAGGGCCGCCAGTTTGCACGGCTTTGATTTTGGCCCCGCCGGGAGCGCCACCGCCCATTTCCTCCACGATGGTGCGCAACGGCGTGCCCATCGGAACTTCGATGAGTCCGGTGTTCTTGATTTTGCCGGCCAGCGCGAAGACCTTGGTGCCCTTGCTCTTTTCCGTGCCGATGCCGGCAAACCATTCCGCGCCGTTGCGGTAAATGGCCGGCACATTGGCAAACGTCTCCACGTTGTTGATCAGGGTGGGACAGCCAAAGAGACCGCTCTCCGCCGGGAAGGGGGGACGCGGACGCGGCGTGCCGCGCTTGCCTTCCACGGAAGCCATCAGCGCGGTTTCCTCGCCGCACACGAACGCGCCTGCGCCGATGCGGATGTCTATCGTAAAGTTGAACGGCGATTCAAAAATGCCACTGCCCAGCACGCCCAGTTGCTTGGCTTGCTTGATGGCGGTCTGCAAGCGTGTGATAGCGAGCGGATACTCGGCGCGCACGTAAATGAAACCCTGGTCCGCCCCCACCGCGTATGCGGCGATGGCCATGCCTTCCAGGACCGCGTGCGGGTCACTTTCCAACACGCTGCGGTCCATGAACGCGCCAGGGTCGCCCTCGTCGGCGTTACAGATCACATACTTCTTGGCCCCCGGCGATTTGGCGACCGTGCCCCACTTCAGACCGGTGGGGAATCCCGCGCCGCCACGCCCGCGCAACCCACTGTTGACCATCGTGTCCACCACGTCCTTGGGTGTCATCTCGTGCAACACTTCGTGCAACGCCTGATAGCCGTCCAAGGCAATGTAGCTTTCAATGCGATCCGGGTCCACCACCCCGCTGTTGGCGAGGACAATGGACAACTGCTTCTTGAAGAACGCGGCGTCCGGGTCGGTCTGGGCCGCCTCGGCCTTGCCGCCTTTCAAGGCGGCAATGATCGAAGGCGCGTTTTCCGATGTGACCTTGATGTAAAGCGCGTTCTGCGGGTCGGCCTGCACCAACGGTCCTTCGCAGCAGAGCTTCATGCAACCCACGCCCCGCACCTCCACGGTGTCCTGCAACCCGGCGTCGGCCACCGCTTTCTCAAGCTGTTCCTTTACGCCCTTGGAATCGGACGACATGCAACCGGCGGCCATGCAGCAGCGCAGGGTGGTCTTCTTGCGGGCGGCCCGTTCCTGATCTTTGATTTGGAGGAGATCGTTGAGAATCATGTTCCCGTCCACTTTTTGATTTGTTTCACCGCCGATTCCGGCGTGGCGCGCGGGTTGACGGTGCCGTCATACACCACGGCGGGAGCGATGCCACAGGCTCCGATACAACGGGCCGTCAGCAGCGAAACCTTGTTGTCCGGGGTGGTTTCGCCCGGCCGGATCTTGGTCTGATCCTGAATGGCGGCGATTACTTTGTCCGCCCCCTTCACGTAGCACGCCGTCCCCATGCAAACCACGCAAGTGTGCTCGCCCTGGGGTTTGAGATTGAAGAAATGGTAAAACGTGGCGACGCCATAGACGCGACTGGGCGGGAGTTTCAGCTTGTAAGAAACGAACAGGAGGAGATCGTCCTCGAGATAGCCAAACAGTTCCTGCGCCTTGTGCAGCACCTCGATCAAGGCATCGTGCCGGAACTGGTGCTTCTTCATGTGGACTTCCAGAATCTTGAAGCGCTTGTCGCCGCTGGCATGTTCCAGCACTGCCGGCAATCGGTTGCGTTTGGAGTGTAGAGGCGTCGCAATCATATCAGGTCTCCGCCAGTCGTTGCTCGCGGTCCGCAATGTTTCTTATTCAGCCGCGTAAACCACGCTAACTCCGTCCCGCGCAATTACTCCGCGAAAATTGTCATTTGATGAACGCTTTTTGCATCCGTGCAGCGCAGGCAACCGACCGTGTGCCGTGCTCGACCCAACAATTTCTGGTTAAGAGGATTCCGGCAGCGCGCGCCCAGGGCGCGGCGCAACGCGACGCGGCGGGCGAGGGAATTCGGCCTGCGAGCCAGGTCTGGCCGCCAGGAGGAACCTTGTTGCCGGGGAAGATGCTGCCCGACGGCAACTATTCCGTGGTGGGAATGGGTTCGGGCGGCGCCTTCCAGCGATCCCAATCCGAAAGGAACAATTGTTCGGGCAGAAAACCACTCGGCGCCTTGCGGAGCGGAAAGCCCGCCGGAATCTCACGCCGAACCATGCTCGAAAGGATGAAGCTGCCCCAACTGTGTTCGCCAGGTCGCACCCATTGGGAGAGAAATCGGTTGTCCATGGTCTGGGGCGTGAGGTAGAGCGCGCGGATCGGTTTCAAATAATCGTTCACCGCAAAGAACTCGGACTGCGCATTGTGCGTCAGCCAGATGCACTGGCGCCGCCCATACCATGCCACCGCCCACGGAATGTCGCTCATCATCAATTCCTGCTCGCGCATCCATGAGCCAACTTGTTCGATGCGCGGGGGGAAGTAGGGCGGATACGCCACCGGTGAGCTTTTTGGGGGCAGGAAGGTGAGCAACAAGGGAAGGCAGACGATGAAACCGAACAAACCCACCGCACCCGAACGCAGGCTCACGGGAGTAAAATTGATTTGATCGAGCAAAAGGTAGAACAAACTGACGCCATAGACCAGCACCAGCGGCGTAAGCAGCACGAGCAGATTCTCAGAGTTCACTTCCGGCGAATCCACCGAAAGCTGGGTGCGGCCCAGCGCCTGCACGACCACGAACAAGCCCAGCGCACCCATCAGGAAGTAGCGCAGGCGGCGGATGGCCAGGTTGCGAAAGCCCAGCAGCAATCCGACCAGGAAAAATGCCGTGACCCAACTGCCGCCCAAAGTCGGCAGATCGTTCCCGATGATTTCGCGCGCATTGCCGAGGAATTTGTGGATGAAGGGACGCAGAAACATCACGCTGAAGTCCGGTTCCAGCGAACGCGCCAGCCGATTCTCCGGGAAGAGGAATGTGCCCTCCAGAATGGCGTAGGTGGCGGTGCCGAAAGGCAGGCCGCTCAAGGTCCAGTTGCGGTAAACCCACGGCGCCAGCATTAGCACCAGCGTGAGCAACGGGATCAGACACAACGCTCCCCGGCGCGCGCCCCCGAACAGCAGGATGAACACGGACACCGGAATGATGATCCAACCGAACGAATACCGCGTCAGCGCGCCCAACCCCACCAGCACACCCACGGCGCCGGCCAGCAGAAACAATCGGGCCGGGCCGTGTTTGGGCTCGCGGGCCTCCTCTTCCAGCGCCACCAGAAACCAAACCAAGCCCATAAAAATGACCAGCAGCAGCATGGTGGACAGCCCGGACACGCTGAAGCGCCAGAGCAACTCGCAGCCCAACAATAATCCGACGGAGAGCCACGCGACGGCGGGATCGAACAACCGACGCGCAACCAGGAACGTCAGAGCCAGCACCCCGAGGAAGAGCAACTGGTTGATCACTGCGATGAGGAAATCCGGCTGGCAGCGTGCGAAGCGGCCATCTGAATTCCAAAACGGGGACGTCGGGTCGTGGGCGTAACGGAAGGGCAGCACTTTCATGAGTCCCGCCAGCACCACCGGATAGCCCGGCGCATTGGCCAGGTCGGGATGCATCTGTTTGAGCCGCGCGGGGTCGGGACTTTGACCGGGTGACACAGCTTCCTTCTTCGCCTCGTTGCGTTGCTTGACCAAATGAACGCTGATGGGGCGAATGTAGAGCGTGGTGTAGCCTTTGCCTTCGGAAAGATTGCGCGCCACCTGGGCCGCATCCATCGCTTCCTGCGAGTTGAAGTTCCGAAACGACATCCAGTTGTAGCCCACGGCCAGCAGCAAAACACCCAGGCAAACGGCGGTGATCCGCAAATAGCGAAACCACGGACCGACCTCCAGCCGGTGGATCATTTCCTGCAAATACGGCATAGTTCAGAATCCTTCCAGATGATACGTGTGCAATTTGCGGTGAAAGGTGCGCCGGCTCATGCCGATGCGCTTGGCGGCCAGGGTGCGGTTGCCCTTGGTTTCTTTCAACGCCCGAATAATCAATTGTTTCTCCGCTTCCTTGATGGTCAAGTCATTCCGCACCAACAGCCGGGCGGGATCGGCATCCGCCTGCGTCCCACCCGCCTGCCGCACCCAGGCCGGAAGGTCGCGCGCGGAAATCCGCTGTCCCCGGCACAACACCACCGCGCTCTCGATGGCGGTGCGTAACTCGCGCACGTTGCCCGGCCACGAGTAGGTCGTCAACAATTCCATCGCGTCGGGCGTGAAATCCGTGACGGCCTTCTGGTTGTCCCGCGCGAATTCGCGCAGAAAACTCTGCGCCAGCAATGGAATATCGCCCACCCGCTCCCGCAGCGGCGGCAGATGAAGTTCGACCACCCGCAACCGGAAGAATAAATCTTCGCGGAACGTGCCGGCCTTGACCAGTTCTTCGAGATTCTTGTTGGTGGCTGCGATCAATCGCACGTCGGCCGTGAGCGTCTTGCCCGAGCCTACCCGCTCGAAGGTGCGTTCGCCCAGGAACCGCAGCAGCTTGATCTGGATCGTGGCGTCAATTTCACCGATCTCATCCAGAAACAAAGTCCCGCCCTGCGCCTGTTCGAAGCGGCCGATGCGGCGTTCGTGCGCGCCGGTGAACGCGCCCTTCTCGTGGCCAAATAATTCGCTCTCCAGCAGGGTCGAAGCGAGCGCGGCGCAATGCACCGTCACCAATGGCGCCCGGGCGCGCGGACTGAGTTGGTGAATGGCTTTGGTGATAAGCTCCTTGCCCGTGCCACTCTCCCCCAGCAACAACACGGTCGCCGGCGTGGGCGCGACCTGTTTGACCACCTCGAACACCTCGTGCATCGCCGCCGATTCGCCCACAATTTTTTCCAGGCCGAACTTCGTGTCGAGTTGCTGGCGCAAGGTGACGTTCTCGACTTCCAGATTCTGGCGGCGCAACGAGCGCGCGATGCGCATTTCCAGCTCGTCAATCTGCATCCGCCCTTTGGCGATGTAATCATCCGCGCCGCGTTTCATCGCTTCCACCGCCACTTCCTCCGATCCGTAGGCCGTCATCAGGATGCAGACGGGCGGACGCGACAGCGACTTGGCGCGGGTGATCAGTTTCATGCCGTCCTCCTGCGGCAGGCGGAAATCCGTGAGCAACACGTCGAAATGCTCGCGCTCCAGCAGTTCCATCGCCGCTTTGGCGTCTTCGGCCAGGTAAACGTCGTAACGATCCTCCAGCGCGGCGCGCAAACCTTCGCGCTGGGGTTTCTCGTCATCCACAATGAGCAGGGTTGGATTCATCACAAATTCAGTCGTGCGCCGGAGCTTCCAGTAATCGCGGCTTGCGCTCGTGCAACGGTAGCCAGATGCGGAACGTGGTGCCGCGGCCCAAGTGGCTTTCCAGTTCAATGCGTCCGCCGTGCGCCCGCACGATGCGTTGCACGATCATCAGCCCCAGGCCCGTGCCTTTTTTCTTGGTGGTATAAAACGGTTCAAAAATCCGGTTGATCTGTTCTTGGGCAATTCCGCCGCCGGTATCCGCCACGCTCACCCAAACCCCGTCGGCGCTTTCGCCGGTCTGAAGCGTGAGCGTGCCGCCCTTGGTCATGGCCTGCATGGCGTTCTTGATCAGATTCACCAGCACTTGCTGGATCTGCGTCGGGTCAATGGGGGAAGCGGCCAACTGCCGCGCGAGTTTGGTCCGGACGGCCAGCGCGCGATTGTCCAGTTCCGGCTGCACCAGGGTCAGCGTCTTATGCACCACGTCATTGAGCGAACCCAACTGCAATTGCGGCGGCACGGGACGGATCGCCTGGAGAAACTGCGTGACGATGTAATCCAACCGGTCTATCTCGCCTTTGGCCACCGCAAGATACTGCTCCAGCTTCCGGCTAATCACTGCCGGCTCAACCTCCGCTCCCAACACTTGGGCACGGGACCGACCACCGGAACGCGCTGACCCCGGACCAGCGGCCGCCGTCTTAAGTCTCCTCAATTCTCGCTCCATGAGCTGAAGGTGAATGTGCAGCGCGTTGAGTGGGTTGCCGATTTCGTGAGCAACGCTGGCCGCCAGCAGCGTCAGCGCCTGCACGCGTTCGCTCTCGATGGCTTCAAAGGTTTTCTGCCGGGCCTCGGTGGCATCGTGCAGAATCAGCGCCACCCCGGAACTGCCGGTGGCTTCGCCGTCCAGCGGCGCGGCATACAGCCGCAGGAAGCGGGGCCGCGGATACTGCACCTCGAACTCGTGCCGCGTGACCTGCTGTCCGCCGCCGGCATCGGCCCGGAGAAGCTTTTGCCAGTCCAGTTCCGGCAAAATGTCGTGGATCGGCTGGCCTTCCGTATCGGGTTGCACGCCGAGCAACCGCGTCACGGCCTGATTGAAGTAAATGACCTGGCCTCTTTCATCCACCACCAGCACGCCGTCTTCAATGGTGTTGAACAGCGTTTCCAGAAAGCTGCGTTCGCGCGCCAGCCGCTGGACCACAGTTTGCAGGCCTTCGGTGTCGAGCCGCCCGATGCGACCCAAAACTTTGTCGAGGAAACTGGACTTGGGAGCAGGCAAGGCAGGATCAGTTGGTCAAAACCATTTCTTCTTTCGGAAGAAAAGAAACGCCCCCACCGTGGCGATGACGGTCACCAGGGTGACCACGGCGTAGGCAAACGGCCAGTGCAATTCGGGCATGTTCTCAAAATTCATTCCGTACCAGGTGCCGATCAGCATCATCGGCGTGGTGATGATGGTGAACAAGGTCAGCAGCTTGATCACCTCGCCCGTCTGATTGGACGACATGTTCAGGTACACCTGCAAAATGCCGGTGAGCGAATCGGTGTAGCTCTGCGTCAGTTCGGAGATGTGAAACAAGGCGTCGTAAACATCCCGGTAATAAGGCACCAGATGCGCGCGGATGAGTTTGAATTCCCCGCGGGCAAACCGCGCCAGCACCTCCCGTTGCGGCCCGATGATCTGTCGCAGGTGCAAGACCTCCTTCTTCACCTGCAAAATCTTGTTCAGCGTCGCCTTGCCGGGATGCTGCAACGCTTCGTGTTCCAGTTCCGCAATCTCCAACGACAACTCCTCCAGCGCCGGCTTGTAATTGTCCACAATGAAATCCAGCAGGTTGTAGGCGACGCGGTCCGGCGCGCGGGCAATGTGCATCGTGCCCTTGATCGCGCGCTCCTCGGTGAGCGACACACTGCGCAACGGCCCTTCGTGGTAGGTGACGAGAAAGTTCTTGCCGAGGAAGAAATTCAACTCGCTGGTGGCGAACACACCGTCCTTGCGACTGTAATCCACTGCATGAATCACCATGAAGAGATACGGCACGAAATTGTCCCCTTCCTTGGGCGAATACTCCTCCACCTTGGGCGATGGACTCGCCGTCACACAATCCTCGATGGACAGCGGATGGAAATGAAACAATCCCTCCAGCACGAACTTCGTCTCCTCCGGCGTGGGACTTTCCAGGTCAATCCAGAGGAACAAATTCGTATCGCTTAACAGCGTGGGCATGAGGAACATTTCAATGTCCCGGCTGTGCAAACGCCCCTGCGTGGTAAAGGCCAGCGAGCGGATCATGGGCTTCGACTTGGGATTAAGCGGCGCATCGTGTCAACCTGACCCGGATGTTAGGCGGGCCGCAAAGCGATGCAAGGCTTGTCTGCGCGAAGTGGCACAAACCGGCGAGACCCAAACTCAAGTAGTCTTACTGGGGGTGGCCTTACGAGTGGGATGCGGAGAACCGGCTGCGGGCAATGACGATGACCAACGTGGCGCAGGTCGCCAACGCGAACCGGTTGCGGCTGGAGTTCGCCTACGACTACATGCACCGGCGGGTGCAGAAGGTGGTGAAGACGTGGAACGGCAGCGCGTTCACCAGTCCGGTGACGAACCGGTTTGTGTATGACGGTTAGAACCTCCTCGCCATCCACAATCCTCAATCTTCCATCCTCCTTTCCTCCACCTGGGGCCAGGACCTGAGTGGAACGATGCAGGAAGCTGGCGGCATCGGCGGGCTGTTGCTGGTGACGAGCCACGGGGGAACGGCCACGAATTGCTTGGTGGCGTATGACGGCAATGGGAACGTGACGGCGCTGGTGCGAGGCGGCAGCGATGCCGTTGTAGCGCGGTACGAGTATTCGGCTTACGGCGAGACGCTGCGGATGACCGGGCCGCTGGTGAAGATCAATCCATTCCGGTTCTCGACGAAGTTCGCGGATGATGCGAGCGGGCTGGTGTATTACGGCTATCGGTATTACGACCCGGATCAAGGCCGGTGGCTGGGGCGCGATCCGATTGAGGAGGAGGGCGGAATCAATCTGTTTGCCTTTGTTTTCAACAGTCCACTGAACGGCTTCGACCCTTTGGGTGACTTCACTCTGGTTGAACAAGAAAGCGTGGCCGGCATCGAGGGAAATCTAATGGCCGATTTCGCCGGTGCTGCGAGACAAATGTGGGGAATCTACGACCGCGTGAGCGACATGGTGGATGCCTTTAACGTCATTCAGCAACTCGCCGTGTTTGCATCGGAGACGTTCGACGATGACGAGGGAGACATGCTGATGGGCTTCTTGGCGCTCGGCAGTGTTTCTGTATCAAGCGGCCTGAAGCCCTTAAGCGAACGGGAAACCACGCTGTACCGGTTGGTTGACAGGACTACAGATGAGCACCTAAAATTTGGAGTGACTTGGAATAAGGACACACGTTATTCGCGATCCCAGTTGGATAAATGGAACGCGAAACTGATTCCTTTAGCCAAAGGTAATCGAAAGGCAATGCTTCACATTGAGAGGTTCCTTCATGCGGTCCATCCCATGGGACGGTTGGAACGCAACAAATGGTACCGACTCTGGCATGGGTTAGGAGACGCTTTGAAATGACCCCACTGCGGACAACATCTTCGACGAACATGATTAACGATCGTCAGACGGCTATCGAATTCGATGCCGTGTGTACCGCGTACATGAAATTGCTAGACCGGCTACCCACTGAGGAGGCTCCAAAGGATAAACTTCAAAAGGTGTACGTGATGTTCGTGTTTGACCCAGATCGAGAGGGCTTGGAGAAGTGGCAGTATTTCAAGCGCCGAAACGAGGTTGAAGCGGATGTGATAATCAATCGGGAGGAGTTTCTATGGTTAGACCCTGTCGGCCGCCGAAGCCTGCTTCATACCCGGCTCTTGGATACGCTTCTTGCGATCCGGCAGGATCTTGAGGGCAAGGTGAAGCACGAATTGGACGCCATGATCTCAGCAGTCAGCGCGCTCGGAAACTTCGCTCCTCAGCCAACCGACGCTTCAGCGGAAGTGCCGGTGGTCGGTAAGCCGTCTGCGGAATCGGTTCTTGCGCCAGCGGCAACTGTAGTGCGTAGCGGCCCAGACGGCGAAAAGCGCCAGGAATTTCAGTTGGTTCTCCAGTTTCCAGAAGATGCTTTCGATGATGAGGCGGACATGTTTGCGCTTGAGGAGTGCTTGACCGAGGTGTTGGCGGACAAGGCCAACGTGGACGGCAATGACATCGGGTTGGGCAAGTTTAACATCTTCATATTGACCGGGAAGCCGGCGGAGGTTTTTGAATTCCTGCGTCCCTTTCTGGAGCGGGCAAAACTGCTGAAGGTCGGCCGGGTCGCCTATGCCGATGTTGGGGACGATGACTATCACATCCTGTGGCCGAAAGGCGACAATGCGCCGTTTGAACTCTAATGAAAGCAGCAACGTTAACATTATTCCTTGGCTGGATTTGCGTAGCAGTAGGTGCTGAAACCAACTCTACCGCGCCCGCCAACATAGCTGGTCGTCGGGTTGTGCAAAACCTCACCAAATGGGACGCCAATCAGAATGGGCGGTTGGATCGCGAGGAGATGGAAGCGTTCCGAAAGGACCGCATTCGCGAGTATCGGGAGCAGCAGAAAGCCCGCACCCAAGCCGCTATCGAAGCCCGCAAACTTGAAGAAACCGCCCGCCGCACCCGCATGGTGCCACCCGCGTTGCTCAAGCAATACGACGCCAACACCAACGGCTTGATTGATCCGGATGAGTGGACGGCTTATCGCAAAGAGGTGGACCGCCTCACCGCCGAGAAACGCGCCGCCCGGTTGGCCGCGCTTCCTGCCGCGACCAACGGCGTTGCCTCCGCCAGCGCGGTTTCCACCAACGCGCCGTGAGCCGCTGCCGCCCATGTCCCTTGGGCGGGTTGCTGTTGCTCGCCCAGGCGTTCACGGCCTTCGCTTCGTTGCCCCGGGACGCTTCAGGGGTTTTCCCCCACCAGACCGACGCCGCCGGGCAATCGGTCAAATACGATTACTACCACAATCATTTTCCCAAGACGCGGGTGTGGGCGCGCGGGGTGGGCAGCACGAATCTTTACAGCGCCAACGGCGACCTGACGCGCATTGATTACTCGGACGGCGGCAGCGTCGTCTTCACCAACGAGGCGTTTCCCACCTACGACCGGCTGGCGCGGCCCCGGATGGTGTCCGACGCCACCGGGACGAACGTGTTCACTTACGATCACGCCGGGCGGGTGGTGGCCACGACCTGCACGGACGGGCTGTTGGCGGGCGTCACGGTGACGAATCACTTCCACCCGGCGTATGGCCGGGATCGGTTGCAGGTCACCGGGCTGGCCACGACGCTGACGCACGAGTTCGGCTACGACGCTTACGGACGCCTGAGCACGGTGGCCAACGGGGATTTCTGGGCCACCTACGGCTACACCCCCAACTCGGACCTGCTCCACACCACCACCTGCCGCAGCAACGCCCCCCCCGTTCTCACCACGTCGCGCTCGTGGGAATACGGGATGCGGCTGGGGGCGATTGTCAACGAAGTCAATGGCGTGAACGTCTCCTCGCACAGCTACACCTACGATGCGTTGAACCGGCGGACGCGGGCCGCGTTGGAGGACGGTTCGTATTGGCAATACGATTACAACGACCGCAACGAATTGACCGGGGCACGGCGGTATTGGCCGGACATGATGCCCGTTTCCGGCCAGCACTTCGGCTACGGCTACGACAACATCGGCAACCGCAAGACGGCGCAGTCGGGCGGCGACACCCACGGGTGGAATTTGCGGGAGACGACCTACACGGCCAACAATCTCAATCAATACACCGGCATCGCCACGCCCGGTTACGAAGACATCCTGGGCGTGGCGCTGGCGACCAATGCCGTGTACGTCAACGGCGGCGTGTGCGACCGCAAGGGCGAGTATTTCCGGCGGGAATTGAGCCTCAACAACGGGAGCGGGCCGTTGTGGACGAACGTGACAGTGGCCTCGGGCGGGGTGACGAATACCGGCGGCCTGATTGTGCCGGATGACAACCAGACGCTGACCTACGACCTGGACGGGAATCTGACGTTTGACGGGGTGTGGCGTTACGAGTGGGACGCGGAGAACCGGCTCGCGGCCATGACGATGACCAACGTGGCGCAGATCGCCAACGCGAACCGGTTGCGGTTGGAGTTCACGTATGATTACCAAGGCCGGCGGGTGCAGAAGGTGGTGTCGGCTTGGAACGGCAGCGCGTTCACCAGTCCGGTGACGAACCGCTTTGTCTATGACGGGTGGAACCTCCTCGCCATCCTCGATTCGCAATCCGCCATCCTCCAGTCCTTCACCTGGGGACAGGATTTGAGTGGAACGATGCAGGAAGCCGGCGGCATCGGCGGTTTGTTGCTGGTGACTGCCCACGGGGGAACGGCCACGAATTGCTTCGTGGCGTATGACGGCAACGGGAACGTGACGGCGCTGGTGCGGGGCGGGAGTGATTCCGTCCTGGCGCGGTATGAGTATTCGGCCTTCGGCGAGACGCTGCGGGCGACCGGGCCGCTCGCGAAGATCAATCCGTTCCGGTTCTCAACTAAGTTTGCGGATCACGAAAGCGGGCTGGTGTATTACGGCTACCGGTATTACGACCCGGATCAGGGCCGATGGTTGGGGCGGGATCCGATTGAGGAACTGGATGGGTATAACTTATATGCCTTTGTTGTGAATTCTCCGCCGAATCTTTTCGACTCGTTTGGAGAAAGGGCAAAAGGGATCATAACCATTGGAGAAATGCTGCCTGACGTCTTTGTGCAGTTATCCCGACGATACAACCAAAATACGAGAGCGTCCCTTGCGAGGCTCGGTCGGTATTCGCATAAACTTGAAGAGGCACAAGAACGCACGTCAGAGCTCAGCAAAATCGTGGTGGAAGCTACGATTCAAGGCAAACACCTTGGACAAGCACTTAGCGAAGTGTTTGGAGGTCACGCTGCCGCGGCATTTGTTCAAAACGCGAAAGACTTTACAAAACACAAGACGAGTGGCGACACTGCATGGGCAGATTTGGATGCCATTGGTATGGCTATTGCGACGATGGAGATGACAGGCGATTATGTAGCCGCGTACATTGTGCTTGATATTCTTTTGTTGATACCAGATAAAACAAACCAAAATGAGGGAATGTCTCCCGTCTTTTCACTGTTCCAGTTCGGTAAAGCACCATTAAACACCACCATCGAGTTTGTTGGGTTCGAAACATTAATGGGACTCGGCGGCGCCTACTTTCAGGTCATGTTCTTGGTTAATCTCTGTGCGTTGCGGCTGCTTTGTGGCCTGGCTGCGAAAGGACAGACATGTTTTGCAGAAATCATCTATGGGGGCATTGTAATCCAGTTTTGTGAGATCATCCTAAACGCGACGATATCGAAGTGGCTTGGTGTTTATTCCCTTGGTCCAATCTATGTGGTAACCGTCCTTCTGCTCATGAAGTCTTGCGAGTTGCCATTGTCGAACGCGAGCAAAATAGGAGGTCTTTACTACGCGTATCACGCGTTATCAGTGATCTGTTTACGTTTTATTTTCCAGCGGCTAGCATGAGCGATGTGAGAAATAGCAAGACACTTGTAGTGGAAGAAAAGGCGATGATCAAGAAAACGATCGCGCAATTGCGCCAATCCCAGGGAAATGAACCAGCGACGCGCCAAGTGATTCTTTGCTTCATCAGGGAGCGTATGCGGGCCGGATGGTCACTTGAGAAAACGATTGGCGCGTTAGCGTTGGGTCCCGATAGTGTGCTCCGGCGCGCATGCTTTTCTGAGTTGGAAGCGAGGCGATTGATGGAGTTCCTCAAAGCCTGCACCATGCTCGATCTCCTCGATTTCAGCGATGAAGCTTGAACTCGAACCGGCATTGTTGGGGCGGATAGGGAGGCGAGGGCAAGGCGAATGGCAGCACTGGCATCCCAAGCAGCAGAAACGGGTCAGTTGTTGACATTGACATATTGAATGAAAGCCAATTCGCCGTGAGGAGGGAGAAGTCAACAAAATCAAGAACCCGTTTTTGCCGCCGATGGGCGCCGGGCAGGTGAAATCCACAACCAGCGCGGGCAAAAAGACCTGGTACGCCTACATGTTACGGATTTAATTCCCATCGTACTTCGTCCCGAACTGTGATCGTAGCGGTTTGAGGATTTGTCCCGGACTGGCATCGTATTTTGGTGCCAAATTACCGCGCTCTGGTCATAGCGTTATGATGGGGCCGGTTGACTTTTGATTTTCACGGTGCGGCCCGGATTTTCCCAGACTGGTGTCGTAGCGGTACGACGCCAGCGGACGGGTTAGGTTCCAGTGATCTGGCGCATGGCGTCGTGGAAGGACAGCCCCAGCACTTGGACCTGGAAGTCAATGGCATTACCGGCGAGGTTGCGTTCCGGCCAGCGCCAGTAGCTGGCTTTGACGATCAGACCGGGATAGGCGGGCAAAGTAAAATTGCCCGCCTCGCGTTGGATCAGTTGCAGGCCGCGCTTTTGCAGCAGCGGCACCAGCGGGGCCAGGCGCGCGGCGCGGATTTGCTCGCGCGACCAGCGCGGGCCTTTAAGCGAGGGGCTGGTCACAGTCTTTTCTCCAGTGGGGTTGGATGAGGACGCGGTTGACCTGTTTGAGGTCCACGACGCGGGTCTGGTCGCGCACGGCTTCGATGAGGGAACTCAGGCAGAGGTTGCGGGTGCGGCGCAGGAGCCCTTCACCGGAGCGGACGATGAGCGCCAGGGCGTCGGGCGTGAAAGTGTTGTGGCCCAGGCCGGCGCGATCCAGTTGATCGAGGATGAACTGTTCGACGGTATCGGGCGCCAGTCGTGAGAGCAGCGCCGAGTAGGTGACGCGGGAGCGGATTTCCTCGTTGATGGAGAGGGACAGGGATTGCAGCAGGGGCGGCTGGCCGATGAGGATCAAGTTGTGCGACCGGGGAAAGTCTTCGCACAAGAGCCGGAGTTTGCGCAGGCAATCGGCGGGCATGAGGTGGGCGTCGTCAATGATGGGGACGAGCATCTTGCCGGCGCGGTGGACGCTGAAGGCTTGTTGGACCAGCAGCCGTTCACAGTGATGGTCGCGTCCGGTGAACTCGATTTGGAAGGCTTCGCAGAGGATGCGGAGCGTGTTGTGATAGGTGTGCAGGGTGCGGTTGACCACGGGTGTAATCATGCGTTTGGGATCGTGCGTCAGCAGGGATTGTTTGAGGATGCTTTTGCCGGTGCCCGGTTCACCGAGCACCAGACACAGGCCGCCTTGCTGGGCGTGGACTTTGAGGATGTCAAAAACTTCCTGTTGATGCGCCAGGAGCGTGAGCGACTCGGTGTCGAAGGGATGGCGTGGCAGGCCGAAGTGGGAGCGGATCATAAATCAAATTTCGGTGGCCGGCGGGTGGAGTGGTTTCCGGTCATTGGCGACCGGGTTGAGCAGCCGGGCTTCGCCCATGCGCTCGCCCTTGTAATAAACCACCACGCGGGCGGCTGACTGTGAACGTTGGAACCGGATCTGGATGGTGCGGTCGGGCAGATGGCGCGGCGCTTCCCAGCGGAGCGATTTGAAGGCGAAGGTGTTGTCGGCGCGGACGTGCCGTTCTGCTTCGACGAAGAACAGTTCATCATTGGCCTCGTTGGGCGGCAGGAAGCGAACCCATTTGCGATCCAGGGCAAACCGGTCCAGCGGCGAGAGGCCCAGCACGGAATGCACTTGCGCGTTGTAGTGCTCCTCGACCCACTGCGTGAACTGGCGGTTGGCCGCACCGTCGCGCACGGGCGTGTGGTGGAGCAGGCAGCCGACGCGGGCGCAGATCTGGATGATTTCCTTGGAGGTGTAGATGGAGCCGTTGTCCACATAGAGCGCGTGGGGCACGCGGCGTTTGTAAACGGCGGCGCGCAAGGATTCGATAAGCGTGTCCACGTTTTCGGTCGGGAAGAACTGGCCGTGGCAGCAGAGCCGTGAGGCGTCATCGAGGAAAGCGATCAGCCGCGTTTGCACGGGCACGCCGTTGATTTTGACAAACGGGCCGCAGAGCGTGTCGGCCTGCCACATCTCATTGGCGTGCGCCTTGGCGAAGGCCAGCCGGACTTTGTTGGCGGCGTCCGCATCGGGCTTGAGCAGTTCAAACTCCCGGATGAGCCGGTAAAAAGTGGTGCGAGCCACTTGGGAGCGCAACAGCAGCCCCTGTTCAATGCACAGCCGGTAAAGCACCGAACGCTTGGGCGCACGCCCATGGGTCTTGGGGCGCGCGGCTTGAATGGCTTCCAGGATGTCCTCCGGCCGGACCTTGCGCGGCTTGCCTTTGTCCGAGCGGGTTTGCTTTTCCATGACGGTGACGCCGTGCTTGCGGTAACGACACAGCCAGGTGGAGATGGTGCGCCAGGTGAACTGGCGGGGCAGGCCATCTTCATCGGTGAAGATCATTTGACTGACCGCCTGGAGGCGCGCCCGTTCCGTGGCGCCCTCGGCCATGTCCACGGCCCCGAGCACCCGCATTTTCAAGTAAGCTGTGGGATTACGCATGAGTCATTATTTTATGGAGTGGTTTGCATTCACGGTGGCGACGCTACCGCCGACCAGCCGCTGACAGGGATGGGATTGTCGGGTTGTTGCCCGCGCGAAATCCCGGCTGAAAAAAAGACTGCGCCTGTAATGGGGACCAAATTATCGGCGGCAGGAGTGGATCACCCCAGAACCGGACACTGAAAATGGAGTTGAAAGGCGGCCGGTGGACAGTCGCTCTCGGGAAAGACCGCCCGCAGATGTTCCACGGTTTGCAGTAACGGGTTGGTCTGCCCACTGGCCGGTGGCGATTGTTCCCGGCAAAGCCGTGTCCGCACGGAATCCAAACATTGCCGCAATCGGCTTCGCAACCGATAGATCGTTTCCAAGGCGAAGGGCAGCCGCAGTTTTTCCGCGGCGGCTTTGCTGGAAAGCCCGGCCAGCACTTCCACCAACCACCGCCACACCAGCGAGGCCGTCAACGTGTGACGCGGCAAAACGTCGGCCAGGACAAGGGAAAATGTTTTCCCACAGCCGCCACGTTGCCCGCGATTGGAACAAAAAACTCGCTGACCACGAACCGACTGCCCGCCGGCTTGAACCGGATCGTTGCCGCGCAGGACGCTGTGCCGGTTCAGGGTTTCAGTCTGGCCGCAGCGGGGACAGCGCTGCTGTTTGAGCGAAAAAGCCGCGCGTTCAACTCGTCGTCGTCGCGCACAAAGTGAAAAGGCCGGTGGAACATCCGCCCTTGCTGCCTGAAAACACCCGGCAGCGTCGAGCTTGTTTTTGACGGCACTCCCGACGGCGGAACTCAATTAAAGAGGTTTGCGAAAAGGGAAGGACGGCACTGGACGGCACTTCGCCCATATTGCCATCGTAATCTCTCCCAGTCTTACGATCCTAATTCGGCACAAACACGGCACTTCTTACGACGGCACTGCGGCACTTAACAACCAGCGTTAAAACCCTGGGCTATCTTCAAATAGTCCCGGACTGGACTGCAATAGACTGTGAGTCGCCCGTCCTGTGGACCACGCCAAAATTTGAATTCCCTCCCGTCCCGGAATGTCTCATCATGCGAACCGTATCGGGTTCGCAAGCAATGAATTCTATGAAGACAAATCTGATCCTTCCCTTCGGGCGCCCCGCCGTGATTGCCTCGCTGGTTCTCGCCAGTCTGTCCGTGGTCCCGGTTGGCGTCAGCCTCGCGCAGGCACAAACTCCCAAACACGTGCTGGTGGTCACCACCACCACCGGCTTCCGCCACAGCTCCATTCCCACGGCGGAAAAGGTGATCGGCGACCTGGCCAAGCGCACCGGCGTTTTCACCGTGGAATACGCGCGCGTGGAGAATAACGATCCACAATATCGCGGCGCGGACGGCAAGCCCGACCGCGCGAAGTATGAGGCGGCCATCAAGGCGGTGCTCGCGGAGAAGATGAGCCCGGCCGCCCTCAAGAAGTATGACGCGGTGATTTTTGCCAATACCACCGGCGAGTTGCCGCTGCCCGACCGGGAGGCGTTCATGGATTGGATCAAGTCCGGCAAAGGGTTCGTGGGCATGCACTCGGCCACGGACACATTCCACAATTACCCGCCGTTCGTGGAGATGATCGGGGGCACGTTCAAATCCCACGGCGCCCAGGTGGAAGTGGATGCCATCAACCAGGACAAGTCGTGCGCCGCCTGCCGGCACTTGGGCGACACCTGGACGGTGTTCGATGAGATTTATCTGTTCAAGAATTTCGATCGCGCCAAAGTCCACGGCCTGCTCACGCTGGACAAGGAGCCGAACAACAAGACCCCGGGCGACTATCCCATCGCGTGGATCAAGGAATACGGCAAGGGCCGCGTGTTCTACACTTCGCTGGGTCATCGCGAGGATATCTGGGATGCCGAATGGAACGATGGCCGCGGCGGGGGTCGGAAGAATTCACCCGAGATCAGCCGGCAGTATCAGGAACATATCCTCGGCGGCATCAAATGGGCGTTGGGTCTGGAGCCGGGGGAAGTCCGGCTGCCTGGCACCACGATCCCCTAAAAGGGTTAGGCAAAGGAATTTGCCTTGTCGCCAACAGATAGTAATGTTCCACCAATATAGGTTTAGCGATTAAAACCACGCGCAGAACACAATGAACCACATGAATGTACCGCAGACGGACGGCGCCGGCTTCAATCGCCGCGATTTTCTGAAGGGCGGCTCTTTTGCCACGCTGATGACGATGCTGGGCGGCGTGCCGCTTTTGGCACAGGCCACCGGCGAAGAGGAAAAGAAACCGGTCGGTCCCAAGGTCAAGGTGGGAATCATCGGGCTGGGCGTGTGGGGCCGGGAAATCCTTGATCAACTGGGACGGCTCGAACAGGCGGAGGTCGTTGCCATTTGCGACAACTACCCGGCCATGGTGCGACGCAGTTCCAGCAAGGCTCCGGGTGCGGTGCAGGCGGAGGACGCTCAGGCAGTCATTGACAACAAAGACGTTCAAGCGGTCATCATCACCACGCCTTCGCACCAGCACAAGGACCTGGCCATCGCAGCGTTGAAGGCGGGCAAGCACGTGTATTGCGAAGCGCCGTTGGCGACATCCGTCGAAGACGCGCGGGCCATCGCCTTGGCGGCCAAGAACAATCCAGAAGTTGTCTTCCAGCCCGGTTTGCAGATGCGCTCGGACCCGCAACGCCTGTTTCTGCTGCCGTTCATCCGATCCGGCGCGCTGGGCAAATTCATCATGGCGCGGGCCCAGTGGCACAAGAAGCAAAGCTGGCGGTCCACTTCGCCCAGCGCGGAACGCGAGAAGGCGTTGAACTGGCGGTTGAGCCAGGGCACCTCCATCGGGCTGGCGGGCGAAATCGGGATTCACCAGATTGATCAGGCGGGCTGGTTCATCAACACGGACGCGGTGGCGGTGACCGGGTTCGGTTCGATCAATTTCTGGAATGATGGCCGCGACGTGGCCGACACGCTCCATCTGGTGATCGAATATCCCAATGACGTGCGCATGGCGTACAGTTCCACCCTGGCAAACTCGTTCGATTCGGAATACGAAATCCTCTACGGCAGTGACGCCGCGGTCATGATGCGCGACAACAAGGCGTGGATGTTCAAGGAGGTGGATTCGCCGCTGCTGGGCTGGGAGGTTTACGCCCGCAAGGATTCGTTTTACAAGGAGACGGGCATTGCGCTCATCGCGGGCGGTTCGAAGCAGGATGCCTTGGATGACAAAGCCACGGATAAATCGGCTTTCCCCTTCCCGACGCTTTACTACGCACTACAATCGTTCCTGGGCAACTGCGCGGAAGTGGCTGAGATGGTGCAGGACATCAAGGAAACCTTCGGATCGGTGGATAAGGCAACCCTGACGCAGCAGTTGAGCGAGGTCAAATTCCGGCCCGCGGCCAGTTATCAGGACGGGTACAACGCCACCGTGCTGGCCATCAAGGCCAACGAAGCCATCACCAAACGCCAACGGATTGAACTGAAGAAAGAATGGTTTGAACTGGCCTGAAAGTCCGGTGCAAATCGAATTCCCAAACGAAACATGAAAACGAACACGCTGAAAATGAAAATGCCCATCAAAACCCTCGCCAGTCTCTGTGCCTTGACGCTCCTGCTCGCCTGCAAACCAGCGCAACAGACTACCGTCGAACCTCCGGAGGCTCCCGAAGTAACCACGGCGGTTGCACCAGCGGCGCCGGAAGCCGCACCTGCAGCCCCTGCGGCTCCCGCCACTCCCGCCGAAGCGGCGCCAGTCGCGGCCGCGACCGGCACGGTGCGTTACGACGCGCAACCCACCGGCAGCAAGTGCAAGATGGAGGGGACTTCCACCATTCACGATTGGACCATGGAGAGCGCGGTGATCGGTGGCTTCATGGAAGCGGACGCCAACTTTCCGGTATCGGCCTTGACGGACGCACAAGCGGCCAAGCCCAAGGTCGAGATTTTCATGCCGGTGCGTTCCTTCAAAAGTTCCTACAAGAAGATGGATGAGGTCATGCAAGACCACATGAACGAATCCAAGCACAAGCGGATTGAGTACAAACTCACGGAATTGAAGCCGAAATCTCCGGCCGGCACAACCGGGGCGATTCAATTCGACGCGGTTGGCGAACTGACCATCAACGGCACCACGAAAACCATGACCATGCCGGTGACGATCGAGAAGAAAGACGGGAAGATGCGCGTGACCGGCAGCGCCGCAGTCAAGATGACCGACTACGGGGTCAAGCCGCCGGCCCCCACCATTCTGGGGATGCCCACGATCAAGACGGGCGACGATCTCAAGATCACGTTCGACTGGGTCAGCGCACCCAAGGGGTAACAGGGTAGTTTGGTTTGCAGTTGCTTGGAGGAAGGATGCCTCCGATGGGTCGCTGCCAGGGAAAGCAGGGGTATCAATGAAAACGAGATTGTGGAAAGTACTCGCCATCGTGGCGGTGATGACGGTGGCGGTCGTCTTGGTGCTTTTCCTCTGGTTTCGACCAAGTCAGGACACGTCCGCCGAATTCGATTACGTGTTTTCCTCGACGGAAGCTGCATCTGAAGCCGTTTCCTCCGCGGTCACCGAAACGAGTCAGTCCGTCAAGCCAGCCGCGCAGACAGAGTTGGTTCGTTTTGACGCCCAACCTTCGGGCAGCAAGGCGAAAATCGCCGGCACTTCCAGTGTTCACGATTGGACCATGGAGAGCATCGTCATCGGCGGCTTCATGGAGGTGGATCCGGGATTCCCCGGGTCTGCCCTCACCAATTCCAGCGCGATCAGGCCAAGAGTCGAGGTGTTCCTGCCGGTGCGAGCTTTCAAGAGCTACTCCAAACGGATGGACGAAGTCATGCAGGAGCACATGGATGAGCCGAAATACAAGCGTATTGAGTATCGGCTCATCGAGTTGAACCCCAAGCCCACTCCGGGTTCCTCGGCGAAGTTTGCGTTTGAAGCCACCGGCGTGCTGACGATCAAGGGTGCGGCTCGGACGAATCAGATGCCGGTCGTGATCGAGAAGCTTGAGGGGAAAATGAAGGTCTCCGGCTCGATGTCGCTTAAGATGACGGACTTTGGTGTTCAACCTCCGAAGATAACCATTCCGGTGTTGGGGGCCATCACTACCGGAGACGACATTACAGTCACCTTCGAGTGGTCGAGCGCCGCACAGACGCCGTAGGCGGCTCGATAAGAAATCACCCACGTACCCAAGCACCCAATCGGGGTGCTTGGGTATTTTGGCGTTTGGATCATGACTCGAACCGCAGCGTCCCAAAGCAACGCGGCAGGTGGAAATTGAACTCGTCCACCGGTGACCACGAACCCCAGTGCGGATGCGAGCCATCATCCGCGCACTTGTAGAAATTTCCGCGCCAGGTTTGCCCCGCCACGTCGCCCAAGGGGCCGACGTACATTTCAAACAGCTTGAACGGAATATGGAATTGCAGAGTCCAGACGACCGGGCCGGTGATTTCCGGGTCCACCACGCGCGGCAAAGAAGAACGCGCTTGAATCCACTGGCCGAGGTCCGCTGGCACTTTGGTGAAATGGGCGAAGCCATTCGGCGTCCGCGTCGGGTCCACGATATGGCTGCACAGAAACGCGCCGCCGCAGTTGAACTCGAAATTGAAGTAACCGGCGTCGCGCTTCGGTTCGGCAAAGAACTCCACGCAACTGTCCTTCCACACCTCGCTGTGATACTCCGTCCGCACGCAACGCACGTAGCGATCATGGACCTGGAAGATCCCGTGCAAACCGTGAGCGTCGTACAGCAACTTTGCCATCGTGTGCGGCCGGTGCTCGCTGCCTTCGGGCCGAAAATGTCGGATCTCCAGAACTTTGGCGGCGGCCCACGCCGGGTTGTCCCATGACAGGTCCCGCCGCGAAGCCGTTTCAGTTTTGTGTATCGGATAGATCATGGATGGCGCTTGGGGTTGGACCCGTTGGTGTCACCAATACTCTACCCATAAAAGAATGTCCATGAATTGGCATTTGTGTGATTCCTTCTCCGGTGTGTGCAGGCTTGCGTTCGCGGAGATTGAGGACGAGTCTGTTCCCGTTGTGGAAATGCCGAGCAATATGCAGTTGGCGTCAGGCGCTCTAAAAAGGCTGCTCCCTTTAGCGCTCGCGTCGGCCTGCTTGCTTGGAACCAGCGAGACTGGTGGCGCGGCCGGTTTGCTGGAGCGTCTCGGACTTGGCAGGAAATCCACCAACGCCGTTGCCACCGCCCGGTCGCCGGGCGCGAGTTTGTCGGAGCAACAAATCGCTGACGGGCTCAAGGAGGCACTGGCCAAAGGCGTCCATCATGCGGTGACCAACCTGGGCCGCGCGGGTGGATTTCTGCACGACCCGAAGGTGCATATTCCCATGCCGGAAAACCTCCAGCGCGTCGAGCAAACGCTTCGCACGCTGCGACAGGACAAGCTGGCGGATGATTTCGTCAACACGCTGAACCAGGCCGCCGAGCAGGCCGTTCCGGAAGCCGCCGCACTGCTCGCGGACGCGGTGAAGCAAATGACTTTAGCCGATGCGAAATCAATTCTGACGGGAACGAACACGGCGGCAACGGCGTATTTCCGACGCACGAGCGAAACCAATCTCCACGCCCGCTTTCTACCCATCGTGCAACAGACCACCGGCAAGACCGGCGTGACCAGTGCCTACAAGCAGATGCGGGCCAAATTGGGATTCGCCGCGGCCTGGGTGGGCAATGACGCGGGCGACCTGGATGATTACGTCACCCGCAAGACACTTGATGGGCTATTTCTCAAGATCGGTGAGGAAGAAGCGGCTATTCGGGCCAACCCGGCTGCCCGCACTACCGAACTACTTCAGAAGGTCTTTGGCGTTGCGACCAAGAAGTGACAAACGGCTTCCAGGCTCACGACCCATTCCAATTGCAGCAGTTGCCGTGTCAGTCGCTCGCCATTCACCCGTGGTGATCTTAACCGCGTTGGCGAGTCAACCCCATCTTCTTCATCCGCGAAAGCAGGGTGGTGGGTTTGATGCCCAGCAACTCCGCCGCGCCGTCCGGACCTTTAATCTTCCAATTGGCTTCTTCGAGCACCGCCAACAGATTCTCGCGTTCGCGTTGAAGCATTTCCACTTCCGTCAAAAACTTCGCACCGGGCTGGCTCGGAGCGGGCGCTTTGGCAGCTTTTGTCGGGGTGGCCGTTGGCAGGCCCGGCAGGTCGAACTGCAACCCGCCGCCACGCGCGAGGATGACCGCGCGCTCGATTACGTTGCGTAACTCACGCACGTTGCCCGGCCAATCGTAGCTCTGCAACTGCACCACGGCAGCGCGGGTCAGGCGCGGCTTCGGGCAACGCAGTTCCTTCGCCGACAGTTCGACGAAATGGTTCGCCAGCAGCGGAATGTCATCGCGACGTTCCCGCAATGGCACGACCTGAATCGGAAACACGTGCAAGCGGTAGTAAAGGTCTTCGCGGAAGCGGCTGGCCGCCGTGGCCTTCTTCAAGTCCCGATTCGTGGCGGCAATAATCCGGACGTTGGCCTGGCGCGTGCGATCGTCGCCCACGCGTTCGTAGCGTTTTTCCTGCAAGACGCGCAACAGTTTGCCCTGCATGTCCAGCGGCACTTCGCCGATCTCGTCCAGAAACAGCGTGCCGCCCTCGGCGGTTTCAAACCGGCCAGCGCGGTCCTTGATCGCGCCGGTGAACGAACCGCGGACGTGACCGAAGAATTCACTCTCGAAAAGTTCCTTGGGAATTGAGGCGCAATTGACGCGTACCAGCGGTCCGTCCTGGCGCCGGCTGCGGCGATGAATTTCACGCGCGACGAGTTCCTTGCCCGTGCCGGTTTCGCCCAGGATCAACACCGAGGCTTCCGTCGGCGCCACCAGGTCAATCTGGCTGACGATCTGGCGCAGCGCGGCGCTATGACCGACAAGGTCGCCGAACGCCCGCGCTTCGATCACCTCCTCGCGCAGATACTCATTCTGCTGTTCGAGTTGGACCTTGAGCCGACGGATTTCCTCAAAAGCGCGCGCGTTGGCAATGGCGGCCCCAATGTGATCCGCAAAGACCTGCCCCCAAGGACGGCCTTCCTCGGGCAGAAGGTCCCGGCTGAAGGCGGCGATCACCCCGAGCGGTTCACCCTGGTAGGTGATGGCCGTGGCGCCGCAGGCACGAATCTGTTCCGACTTCAACCAATCGAAGCCCAGGTCGCCTGGATATTGGGTTACATCGCGCACGATGACCTGAGTGCGCTGCACGGCGACTTCTCCGAGCAGACCCACCCCCAACGGATTGCGTGCCGTGAGATCATCAAACCGCGGTGAAGGCGAAGTCGCAGCGCTCAAGGATACACCCTTGCCCGCCACGAGATGAAGGCAGCGGGTTTGGTCCGGACAATCCGGCCGGCGCGGACAATGCGCGCACCGGTCCCCCGGCTCCACCAGCCAGACCTGCACGCAGGACATATAAGGTCGCTGCACGGCGTGACTCACGATCTTGTGCAGCAGTTGCTCCAGCGAATGTTCGTGCGCGATGTCCAGCAATAGCTGTAGGGCGGTGTTCGGGTCGAACCGGCTGTCACTCTCAGATTCCATGACCTAACGAAGCTGCCCAAAGACTCCCGATCCGTCCATCAAGTTCGGACGACATTTCGGACGTTCAATTGTTCGGCCCGGTTAAGCCAGATCCAAGAACGAGCTGATGCGTTGAACAGTAGCGACTTACGACGTTACGCAAAGAGGTGGCACGGTCGCTGCAAAAGCCAGAATGCAACGATAACGCAGTCGAGAATGTGAACGCGCACCAGGACCAAATCCAGATTGCCCAAGTCACGGCGGCCAACTTCGAGGCCGAAGTGATCCGGTCGCCGCAACCAGTGTTGGTTGAGTTCTCGGCAACGTGGAGCCAACCGTGCCACATCCTGGATTCCGTGCTGGATGAAGTGGCGCTGGCCTGTGCTGGTAAGGTCAAGCTCGTCCGCATCAACGCGGATGACAATCCCGATCTCAGCCTGTGGTACGAGATTCAATCCGTTCCCACTTTGCTCGGTTTCCTCGGCGGCAAGGTCCGCGCCCGGATCGTGGGCACGGCCAGCAAGGAGGCGATTCTGGCGAAACTCCAAACAGCGTTCCACAGCAGTGACGCTGGTTTTCATCTTTCAACTGCACCAGATACAACATCCGAACATTGACTCGTTTCATGAAACTTGCATTTCACAATCTGCTCCTGGCCACGATCACGGTGATGCTGACCGCCTGCTCGCGGGACTCCGCGCCGCCGCCGACCACCACCCCCGAGGTGGCCACGGTGACAATGACCAAACACTCCGTCACGCTGACGACCGCATTGCCCGGACGAACCGCGCCTTATCGCATCGCGGAAATCCGGCCGCAGGTGAACGGCCTCATACTGAAACGACTGTTCATCGAAGGCGCGGACGTGCAGGAAGGCCAGGCGCTGTACCAGATTGATCCTGCTCCGTTTCAGGCGGCGCTCGACAATGCGAAGGCGGCACTCGGTCGGGCGGAGGCGAATCTGCCTGCCATTCGGTCGCGGGTGAACCGTTATCGGCAGGCGCTGGCCGAGAAAGCCGTGAGCCAGCAGGACTTCGATGATGCCGAGGCGGCGCTTAATCAGGCGGAGGCGGACATTCAGTATTATCGGGCGATGGTGGAAACGGCGCGCATCAACCTGGGTTACGCACGGGTTGTATCGCCCATCGCGGGTCGCATCGGGGCCTCGACGGTGACTGATGGCGCCATCGTGACCGCATATCAGCCCGTGGCACTGGCCACCATCCAACAGCTTGATCCGATTTATGTGGACGTAACGCAATCCAGCACGGAGCTGCTCCGCCTGCAACGCCGCTTGCAGGCAGGGCAACTCAGCCAGGACGGCAAGAACGGTAACGAGGTGGAACTCCTCCTCAGCGACGGGACGAAGTACCCGTTGCGCGGAGAACTTCAGTTCCGCGACGTCTCCGTGGAACCCTCGACGGCGTCGGTGGTGCTGCGCATGGTGTTTCCGAATCCGGACGGCGTGTTGTTGCCGGGCATGTTCGTGCGCGCCGTAGTGACCGAAGGCGTCAACCAGGAGGCCATCCTGATTCCGCAGCAAACGGTGTCGCGTGATCCCAAGGGAAATCCCTACGCGCTGGTCGTGGATGCCGAGGGTAAGGTCGAGCAACGCAAGCTCTCGCTTGATCGAGCCATCGGTGATCAATGGCTCGTGCGTTCCGGTCTGGCGCCCGGCGATCAGCTGATTGCCGAGGGCATGCAAAAGGTGCGCGCCGGACTCGCCGTGAAGGCAGTGCCATTTGCGGACGGTGCGAAGCCCGTGGCCAGTTCCCCCGAGCCAGTCGCCACCGCCAGATCGTACTGAGGAGTCACGCCATGCTATCCCGATTCTTTCTCAAACGTCCCGTATTCGCCTGGGTGATTGCCATCATCCTGATGGTGGCGGGTCTGCTGGCGATTCATTTCCTGTCCGTCTCGCAATATCCGCCCATTGCACCGCCGTCCATTGCCATCCAGTCGTTCTATCCGGGGGCGTCGGCCGAGACGGTCGAGAACAGCGTCACGCAGATCATCGAGCAGAAGATGACCGGCTTCGACAAGATGCTCTACCTTTCGGCCACCAGCGATTCCGCCGGCGCATCGCGGGTGGAACTCACGTTCGCTCCCGGGACGGACCCCGACCTCGCGTGGGCGCAGGTGCAGAACAAACTTCAGCTCGCAATGGCCAGTCTGCCGGAGGTCGTGCAGCGAACCGGCGTCAAGGTGAGCAAGAGCACCCGAAATTATCTCATGATCGTCGGCCTCATTTCCGAGGACGGCAGCATGGACGGCAACGACCTCCGCGATTATGCGCAGTCCAATTTGGAGAAAGTCCTCTCGCGCGTGCCCGGCGTGGGTGAGGTCGAGGTTTTCGGCGGCCAGTATGCGATGCGCATCTGGGTCAATCCTGACCGGCTGACGGATTACCAAATGACGATGCAGGACGTGGTAGCCGCGCTGCGAGCTTACAACGTGGAAGTGTCCGCCGGCCAGTTTGGCGGCGCGCCCGCCATCGAAGGCCAGCGCCTGAACGCCGCCATCATCGTCCAAAGTCTGCTCAAAACACCCGAGGAGTTCGCGGACATTCCGCTGCGCGCCAACCCGGACGGTTCGATCGTGCGCATCAAGGATGTTGGTCGCGCGGAGATCGGCACGGACACCTACGACATTGAGGCGTATTACAACGGCAAGCCGTCGGCGGCGTTGGCCATCCGGCAAGCCGCGGGCGCGAACGCTTTGGAAACCGCCGACAACGTGCGGGCCAAGCTGGCCGAAATGAGTCACTTTTTTCCGGCCGGCATGACGGTGGTGTATCCCTACGACACCACACCGTTCGTGCGCGTGGCCATCAACGAAGTCGTTAAAACGCTCTTGGAGGCCATCGTCCTTGTCTTCCTGGTGATGTATCTGTTCATGGGCAACCTGCGGGCCACCTTGATTCCGACCATCGCCGTTCCCGTCGTGATCCTGGGAACGTTCGCCGTGTTGGGCATCTTCGGCTTCTCCATCAACATGCTCACCATGTTCGCGATGGTGTTGGCGATCGGCCTGCTGGTGGACGACGCCATCGTGGTGGTGGAAAACGTCGAACGCATCATGAGCGAGGAAGGTCTCTCGCCCCTTGAGGCCACGCGTAAGTCCATGGATCAAATCACGCCCGCGCTCATCGGCATCGGGCTGGTGCTCTCCGCCGTGTTCGGGCCGATGGCGTTCTTTGCCGGTTCGACGGGGGTCATCTACCGGCAGTTCTCCGTGACCATCATCGCGGCGATGATGCTCTCGGTGCTGGTCGCGTTGGTGCTGACGCCGGTGTTGTGCGCGTCGTTCCTCAAGCCCGTGCCCAAGGGGCATCAACCGGCCGAGGGCGGCGTGTGGTTTTTGCGCCCGTTCTTCCGCTGGTTCGACCGGCTCTTCTTCCGCGCCCGCGAACGGTATCTGGCGTTGGTCGGGGATTCACTGCGCCGCAAGTTGCGTTACGGCGTCATCTTCGTGGTGATCGTCGGCGCGATGGCGTTCCTGTTCCACCGGATGCCGACCGCCTACCTGCCGGATGAGGACCAGGGCATGTTGATGGTGATGACGTTGCTGCCCGCGAACTCGACGCTCGAGCAAACCGAGGCCGTCATGGAGGAGGTTAAGCACTACTTCCTGAACGACGAGAACGAAGCGGTCCATGCCGTGATGACGGTTTCCGGCGTTAGCTTCTCCGGGCGCGGACAAAATTCCGGGCTTGCGTTTGTGCGGCTCAAGGACTGGGAATTGCGCGATCGGCCGGAACTCCGGGTGGGCGCGGTCGCCGGCCGGGCCACGATGCGGTTCGCGCAAATTCGCAACGCGATGGTGTTTGCCTTTGCGCCGCCGGCGGTCGTCGAACTCGGCCAGGCGAAGGGCTTCGATTTTCAACTGCTCGATCGCGGCGGCCTCGGTCACGCGCAGCTCATGGAAGCGCGCAATCAACTGTTGATGATGGCCGCAACGAACCCGGCGCTGACCAAGGTGCGGCCCAATGGCCTCGAAGACGTGCCGGAATATCGCGTGGACGTGGATTGGGAGAAGGCCGGCGCGCTCGGCGTGCCCATCACGGCGATTCACGACACGATCGCGGCGGCGTTCGGCAGCGCCTACGTCAACGACTTCATCCAGGGCGGCCGCGTCAAGCGCGTCTATGCCCAGGCCGACGCTGCTTACCGCATGTTGCCGCATGATTTGGAACGGCTCTACGTGCGCAACAGCACGGGCAAAATGGTGCCGCTCTCCTCGTTCGCCTCCGGCCGGTGGACTTCCGGTTCGCCGAAGCTGGAACGCTTCAACGGCTTTCCGTCGCTGAACATTCTCGGCGAATCCGCTCCTGGCCGAAGCTCCGGCGAGGCGATGGCCGCGATGGAGAGCTTCGTGTCGAAACTGCCGCAAGGCATCGGCTTCGATTGGCAGGGGCTTTCCTACCAGGAACGGCAGGCCGGCGCGCAAACCGTTCCGCTCTACGCGTTCTCGATCCTGGTAATCTTTCTCTGTCTGGCGGCGCTGTATGAAAGCTGGCCGATTCCCATCTCGATTCTGTTGACGCTGCCCCTGGGGGCCATTGGCGGAGTGATCGCCTCCAGTTTGGTTGGCCTGCCCAACGACGTGTATTTCCAGATCGGACTGTTGACGACGCTCGGGCTGACCACCAAAAACGCCATCTTGATCGTGCAGTTCGCCAAAGCCCGCGTGGAATCCGGTCGAGACTTGATCCAAGCGACGCTGGAGGGCGCGAAACTGCGCTTGCGTCCCATCATCATGACGTCGCTGGCGTTCGGTTTTGGCGTGCTCCCGTTGGCGTTGGCCAGCGGCGCCGGCGCCGGCGCGCAACGCGCCATCGGCATCGCCGTTGTGGGCGGCGTGGTGACTTCGACATTTCTCGTGACCATCTTTGCGCCGCTGTTCTTTGTGCTGATCGAAAAGAGCCTCGGCAAGAAGCGGCGCGCGGCAACCGTCAATCTTGCGGCACTTTCACCCGGAGAATCACTCACATGAACAAGCCTGTATTTGCCTTGATGGTGGGCGGTGTGCTCGTCGGCGGTTGCACGATGACGCCGAAATACACCCAGCCCGCCGCGCCCATCCCAGCTAACTGGCCCAGCGGCGTGGCGTACGCCGGCACTCAAGCCACGACCAACCTCCCGCTCGCGTCCGATCTTGGCTGGCAGGAATTCTTCACTGACGAGAAGTTGCGGCAAGTCATCAGCCTGGCCCTGACCAACAACCGCGATCTGCGGCTGGCCGCGTTGAACGTCGAACGTGCCCGGGCACTGTACGGCATTCAACGCACCGAACTGTTCCCCGTCCTCAACGCCAACGGCAGCGGAACCAAAGCGCGCGTCCCGGCCGACCTTTCCAGCAGCGGCAGACGGCAGACGGTGGAACGTTACGATGCCAACCTTGGCGTTGCGGCGTGGGAAATTGATTTCTTTGGTCGTATCCGCAGTTTGAAAGACAGCGCCCTCGAATCCTACCTCGGCACGGAACAAGCCCGCCGTAGCGCGCAGATTCTCCTGGTTTCGTCCGTGGCCCAGTCGTATCTGGCACTGGCAGCCGATCGTGAAGCCTTGGCGCTCGCCGAAACCACGCTGGCCAGTCAGCAATCCTCCTATGACTTGATTAAGCGGCGGTTCGACCTTGGCCTGGTGGCCGAACTGGATCTACTCCGAGCTCAGACTCCACTGGACGTTGCGCGCAGAGACGTAGCGATCTATCGGCAACAAGTTGCCCAGGACGAAAACGCGCTCAACCTGCTGGCTGGCGCTCCCCTGCCGGAGGAACTCTTGCCGGCAGGATTGGACGGCGTGAGTCCGCCGCAACAAGTGACCGCCGGTTTGTCCTCCGAGGTGCTGTTGCGCCGACCCGATGTCCTGCAAGCTGAACATCAACTCAAGGCCGCCAACGCAGACATCGGCGCGGCACGCGCGGCCTTCTTCCCGCGCATTTCGCTGACCGCCGCCATGGGCACGGCCAGCAGTGATCTCTCCGGGTTGTTCAAATCCGGATCGGGTGTCTGGAGTTACGCCCCGCAAATGGTGATGCCGATCTTCGATGCGCGGACCTGGTCCGCTCACACGGCTGCCAAAGTGCAACGCGAGATCGCCGTCACGCAGTACGAGCAGGCCATCCAGGTTGCGTTCCGAGAAGTCGCCGATGCGCTGGCCGCGCGCGGCACGGTGGGCGAACAAGTCGCTGCGCAGCAATCTTTGGTGAAGGCCTTCGCCGACACCTATCGCCTGGCCCAATCGCGTTTTGACAAGGGCATTGACAGCTACCTCGGCGTACTCGACGCCCAGCGCTCGCTGTTCGCGGCGCAACAGGCCCTCGTCTTCCTGCGCTTCCAGAAGTGCGCCAACGATGTGCAACTCTATGCGGTGCTGGGCGGGGGTGAGCAGACGAGCACGCCGTCCGACCTTGCCACTTCACGCTAAACGCCACCGGCCAACTGCTTTTGTGGACTCAGTTCAAACCAAAGGAAGCAAGATGAAAAAGATGAAACGCCATCCTCACCTTGAACCGGATATCCACCTGAAATCGCGCCCCACCGAGGAGCGAATCCGCCAACGCGCGCAGGAGATTCACCGGCTGCGCGGCGGCGGGTCAGGCAGGGAACTGGATGACTGGCTGCAAGCGGAACGGGAGCTTCAGGCCGAACAGGAACACCCAGGCCAGTAGAACTCAAACGGACTTTTCCGTTTTTTTCCGCAGGCGGCAAGACCGACACGGGCAATCGAGCCAGTCTGAGTGGCTGCCTCCTTCCGCGCGAGGTTGGCTGGCTCGTTCAGTCGCGCTTGGTCCCGCGGAAAGGTGAGGGAGGGGAAAAACATCCCCCCGCCACATGCCTCTGGTGACGAGTTTCACGTGATCGCGGCGGCGGCTTTACGCAGTTCTTCCATGAACACCGCCAGCGGATTTTCATCCGACCGATTGGCGCGATACCCGACCGCGACACACAGCGGCTCCGGGGGCGTTGAAAGTTTCTTCAAGCGAACGCGCTTGGGCAGGCGATGCGACGTGCGCGCGGTGATCAATGCCGCGCCCAGCCCGGACTCCACAGCCGCCATGAGGCTGTCCACTCCGTCGTACTCGCCCGCGATTCGAAGCTGCAGCCGGTGGCCACCCAGCCAGCGAGTGATGATATCCCAGTAATCCGGGTAGTCCTTCTGGCAGAAGACGACCAACGGCTCGCGAGCGACTTGCGCGGGTGTTACCTGTGTTCGCCGGGCCAGCGGATGATTGCGGTTCACCGCAAGCTGCCACGGGGCACGCACCAACGGTGTCCAATTCAGTCCCGGCACGGCCGGCGGCAACCGGACCCCAATTGCGACATCCAATTTATCGGTTTCCAGCCCAGCCAACATCTCCTTGGTGGAAAGATCGAACAACTGTACGTGGGCATTGGGGTGAGCCTGCGTGAAGTTCTCCACCGCGACGGACAGCATTCCGGTGGCCAGGGAGGGGGCGTAACCTACCCGCAGGCGTACTCCGCGTCCGGCAACCCGCACGCGTTCGAGCATTTGCTCTGCGTGCTGAAGCAGCTCGCGGGCTTCGCCCAGCAGGGCTTCGCCGACGGGCGTGAGCTTGATTGAGTGGGCCTGCCGCTCAAGCAGGCATTGACCGATCTCCTCCTCCAACGCTTTGATCTGCCGGCTCAGGGCGGGCTGCGTCAGGAAAATCTTCCGGGCGGCGCGGCTGATGTTCTGTTCCTCAGCCACCGCCACGAAGTAACGCAATTGTCGGAGTTCCATGCCGGGCAGCATAACGGCAAGACAGGCTCAGGCCAATAACTCGGCATTAGCAGCGCGCGCCAGACACCACTAAGATGTTGCCATGAAAACAACCGCAAACGAACTGAACATCCGCAGGGCCGACGAACGCGGCCATGCCGACCACGGCTGGCTGAACACGTATCACACCTTCTCTTTCGCCGATTACTATGACCCGGCGCAGATGGGGTTTCGTTCCTTACGCGTAATCAATGACGACCGTATCGCACCGGGCATGGGTTTTGGCACGCATCCGCACCGCGACATGGAGATTTTCAGTTACGTGCTGGACGGTGCGCTGGAGCACAAGGACAGTATGGGCAACGGACGGCGACTCCAGCCCGGTCAGATTCAACTGATGAGCGCGGGCCGGGGCATCACGCATAGCGAATTCAACCCCTCCCGCACCACGCCGCTTCATCTCCTGCAAATCTGGATTCGGCCGCGCGAACGCGGCCTGACGCCCGGTTACACGGAATGGCATCCACGACCGGAGCAGGCTGACGCGGCCAAAGTGCTGGTCATCTCCCCGGATGGCCGCGACGGTTCAGCAATCATTCATCAAGACGTGGACATCTATCGCCTTCGACTCCAAGCCGGGCAGACAGTGACGCACCAACTCCGGCCGGGGCGAGGCGCGTGGTTGCACGTTGCCGAAGGTGGTCTGGCCTTGAATGGGGTCGAACTCAACGCAGGCGATGGCGCGAGCACGGAAACAATCGGAACCCTCTCACTCGTGGCCAGCCCATCGGCGGAAGCGATTCTTTTCGATCTCAAATAACGCAACCCCAGCGAGACACATCAGGATTAGAGCCGGTTCACTGTCGGCGCAAAATTCACACACCGCCTGAATCCAGCCTCAAGGCCAAGGGTTCACCATCCGGCCCATTGCCTTTACCTTGGGATGCCCCACAATGTTTCCCATGGACCAGAGAAGAAAACGTCACGTGGTGGTGCTGGGTGCCGGCTTCGGTGGGCTGGCGTTCTGTCAACAGTTCCGGCATCCCAACGCGCGCCTCACGCTCGTGGACCGCACGAATCATCATCTGTTCCAGCCGCTGCTGTATCAGGTGGCCGCGTGCGGTTTGTCCGCGCCAGATATTGCCCAGCCCATCCGCGGCATCTTGTCCAAACGGCGCGACATCACCGTGCAGTTCAACCACGCGGTGGACTTCAATCTCGCGAAGAAACGGGTTCGGCTGGAAAAAGGGGCACTGGACTACGACTTCCTCGTTCTGGCGATGGGCGGCCAGACCAGTTACTTCGGGCATCCCGAATGGGAGCAATTTGCGCCTGGCCTGAAAACGCTCGGCGATGCGCTCCACATTCGCAGTCAGATTCTGCTGGCATTCGAGCAGGCCGAAAACGAAGCCGATCCGGCGGAACGCGACCGTTTGCTGACCATTGTGGTGGTCGGTGGTGGCCCGACGGGTGTGGAACTTGCGGGTGCGTTCGCCGAACTGGCGCGCACGGTCTTGAATCGGGACTTCCGCCGGATTGATCCGACCAAGGCGCGGATTATTCTCATCGAGGGGTCGCCCATGGTCCTCTCGCACTTGCCGCCCGACTTGTCAGCCAGTGCGCAACGCCAGTTGCAGGCGTTGGGCGTGCGGATTCGGAACAAACTTCATGTGCGAGACATTCGCGCCGGAGAAGTGGAACTGGCGAATGGCGAAATCATCCGTGCGGGCAACATCCTCTGGGCCGCAGGCGTTGCGGCGGCGCCGCTCACAAAGAAACTCGCGGTTGAACTCGACAAGGCGGGCCGGGTGAAGGTGAATCCCGACCTCAGTCTGCCGGACCATCCCGAGGTTTTTGCGATCGGCGACCTGGCACTGGCGCTGGATGCGACGGGGAGGCCGATTCCCGGCGTTTCGCCGGCCGCGATGCAGATGGGCAGACACGTCGCGAAGATCATCGCCGGTGAGATCGTCGCGGGTACGAAGCCGGCAGCACGACCTGGATTCAAATACTGGGACAAGGGCACCATGGCGACAATTGGCCGTTCGGCGGCGGTGGCGTGGGTTGGCCGGTTCAAATTCACCGGCTGGTTCGCCTGGCTGGCGTGGCTGTCCATCCACCTGATATTTTTGATCGGTTTTCGCAACCGCCTCGCCGTGTTGTTTCAATGGACGTATTCCTATTTCACCTACAAGCGTAGCGCACGCATCATCACTTATCCTCCGTCGCGTTAACTTTCTGGATGCATCAGCGGTACGCATCCAAAAGACCGAACCCGGATGCCGCATGGCACCCATGCAAAACCGGCTTGAGCTTGCCGAACGCGCCAGACAGAATCCTCCTCACCAGCGCGCGTGGCGGAATGGCAGACGCGCCAGACTTAGGATCTGGTTCCGAAAGGATTGGAGGTTCAAGTCCTCTCGCGCGCACCAAGCTCGTTTACTCCTTGACCCAGAAATCAATGACGAACACATCGGCCAGCACGGGGCCGACCAGGGCGCCAAACTTCTTGTGCTCCGGATGCACCAGGTACGCATCGCGATCCGGCTCGCTCTTGAACGTGAGGATGAAGCCGTGCGTGAAGCCTTTGTCGAGTTTTTCAGGACTGTTGTTCGTGCCCCACTCGTAGGAGACAATCTCCGGGATCTTTCCTTTCAAGGCTCGAAAGGCGTCTTCCACCTCCTTGATCTTCTCTTTGGTTACCGTGTCTTTGAACTTGAACGCCACAACATGGCGCAGCTTTGCATCTTTGGCCGGAGCTTCGGCGGCGATACCGCTCAGGCTGCAAACGATTCCGATCAGTACGATGAGGGTGAGTATTTTCATAACACGGCGAGATTTGACGTCGGGGCGGTTGAATTCTCAAGCACAAAGGTTGATGCCGCCACGCCGTCAAGGCCCGGTCGCGAGCGGCACGAATACGAAGGGAGTAGGCAGACAGGAGGCCCCGGGCGGAGAGTAAATAATCTCGACGACATCGGTCTGGCCGCGTGGGACCGGTGGAAATTTCTCGATCAACACCAGTTCGTTGAGGCCGCCAAACACCACGCGGTCGCTTGGTAGGTTCACGATGCCGCCAGGCAGGAGACCGGAACTGACTTGCACAACCGCGGCCAGCGCGCCGCACCACGGACCGCCCCCCGTCTTGGCCATCAGCAACGCCACGCCACGCCCATCGCTGCTGGCGCGGGTGAGTCGGATGCGATACAACGTGCCGTAGTTGCCGACGTTGCGGCTTTCCCGGTTCTCAATGCTGTCGTGGCCTCGAATCCAAGGGTCAGTTCGTCCGTCTGCGACGATAAGTTGCACCGGACCGTCACTCGGATCGAGGATGTTGTCTGACGCGTTGGTGACCACAAAATCGCTGGTCAGAAACAATCCGCGTCCCGCTCCGCTGCCGGAATCCTTGCCCGGCATGACGGCAGGCAGTTTAGGCAGGATATCAATGATTTCGACGCTTTGCTGCTCCGGATCGCGCTGAAACACAGTTACCCGGGCAGGTTGAGTGATTTCAAATTCATAGAACGCGTGAACGAGTTGATCGCGCGTAGCCGTTGCCGCGTCCAGCTCCGGGTCAATCGGAGCGCGATTCCCGGGAGGAATTGTTCGGGAGTTCACTTCCGGTTCCCCACCAAGGAACCGTGCCAGCGCGGTTTTGGCAATCTCATGATAATGGCTGCCGGGTTGTGGGAACGCCCGACGCAAGAAGCGGAGAGTCATCGGCTCCGCTCCCAGGTTTTCGATGACGGCGGAAATGGTCTTTGGTGAATTGGTTGGTGTAGGTACGTGATAAATGTAGAGCCGCACCACTCCGGGCTGCACCGCTTCTTGCAGGGCGATGCCATTGCCGGTCAGGAAATATTCCGGCTTGTCTGAAAACAGAAACTGCGGTCCGCCAACCGCCGCAATCTCCACCGGCAACCGTGGCAACGCCGCCCGCCGCGCCGTCAGCTCGGGCATCACGACGACCTCACCCGCCTTCGCGTCCCGCAACGCATCCCTTTCGACAGCCGTCAACTCATTGGCAGTGCAAGCCAACTCCAAGGCGGCCCCAGCAAGCAGCGCGGCCATGAGGAGGGTTCTGATCCGCCATTTGCCGGCACGGAACTCGCCCTGGGAACTCAAGGAAGAGGTGTAATTCTCCACCGGGGCAATTTGAACCTTTCATCACGCTGACTCAAGCGAATGTCGGTGAACCGCCCGCATTGACCTGTGCGGGTAATGTGTGGTCCAGCGTCCAATCAAAGCGACATCTGGCGGATGCGGCGAAGCGCTGATGCCGGTCACGGCGGCGATTCCGACTTCGAAGCCTGCGGTGTCGTGAGGTGACGGTGAGGTGGCGAATGTCTGACAAAACTTTCCCCGCTTCCGGCGGGACTGCGACAACGACTGGCGCACCCATCAGGAGTTGAACCTGAAACCTTCTGATCCGTAGTTCGGGCGAGCAGGGTTTTGGCCAGTCGTCACAAGTTGCATCTAGCTGCGAATCCTAAACATTATCAAGGCATTCCGCGTCTAATGACAAGACTCAATGCAACTCGATACAACCGCCCAAAACCGAAAAATTGGCCAAGAATTGGCCAAGCCATTTCCGGCTCGTGAGGCAGCGTGCGCTTCTCGTGTGGCTGATACACCAGCGCGCTCCGATTTTTTGATGGCATCGGCGCATGAGCGCCGGAAACATTGCTGACGATCCGAACGATGCGGGTGCCGAATCCGCAGAAACCGCAACGAAGCGGTTTTACCCGAAGACTCATGCCAATTATTGGAAATCACGACTCGAACACCGCTCCTATTCGCGTGATGGGAAAACATTCGAGGTTGCCGAATGGTCGGTTCGCATCCATTTCAGGGGCATCCGAAAGAGTTTCGATTTGGAAAGCGCCAACAAGGAGGAGGCGGCAGCTAAAGCGCGAGACATTTATCTGTCCCTCGTCGCGAAAGGCTGGTCGGCCACGGTCAACGAACTCGCTCCACAGCCAGTCACACTGGCCGAAATTGACAGCGTCTCCGCCACCGTTGGCGAGTTCCTCGCTGAAGTGGAAAGAACGGCGAATCTCAAACCGAAGACATTTCGCTATTATGGTTCATGTTTGCGACAGCTCGCGGCTTACGTTCAAGGAGTGAAATCCGATGCCTCACGATTCGACCACCGCAAAGGCGGGTTCAAGGCGTGGCGGCAGCAGGTTGACGCCACTCCCCTTTCAGCGCTCACGCCCGCCGCGGTCGCCGACTACAAGATGCTCCGCCTCAAACGGGCGGGGAACGATCCGCGACGGAAGCTCGAAGTCAACCGCTCGTTCAATAGTTGGATGCGATGCGCGAAAAGTCTCTTTAGCGATGCGATCATCTGCAAACCGAATTTCCGCGTCAAAGTTCCCAAGTTCAAAGTGCCCGACAGCCAGCGCGGAGAACGCGAGGTTTACTGGTTTGAAACGGTCACCTTTGAGCGCCCCGGCTCGATGAAATTCCAAGCACCAGCCGGGATCACGTATGAGGCGCTCGTGACAAACGCGCGCCAGGAATTGCGCGCGGCGAGTCCCGAAGCCTACAAGTTGTTCCTGCTTTGCCTCTGTGCCGGCCTTCGCCGGGGCGAGGCTGATGTCTGCCTCTGGTCGCAACTGAACGCCGATGACAACTCGATCCGACTCGAAGCCAACCAATACATCGAACCCAAGCACGGGTCAGGCGGCACTGTGTATGTTGACCCGTCATTGATGAAAGAACTGCTCAGCTTCAAAGAGCCGGAGCAGGATGGCTTTGTGGTCAATTCCCCGCTGGGTTGGAAAGCGACGACGTATCGCCGCTATCGCTGCGAACCGCATTGGCGATCACTCATCGGCTGGCTGGAGAGTAACGGCATCAACGCGCGGAAGAAGGTCCACGAACTGCGGAAGCTCTTTGGCGACGCCATCGTCAAGCGACATGGAATCTTTGCCGGCAGTGCGCAATTGCGACATTCGACGATCCAGATGACCGCCAGCCATTACACCGACCCGCGTCAGCGCGCGGCGTTGCCAATCGGCAATCTGTTTTCAGACGGATGCGAAAGCGCACCTTCAGAGAACTCGCAACAAAACCGTCCATCATCCATTCAAACGCAAAATGGAAAAGGGGTGCGACATGCTCCCTGATTCACCGAAGCAGGATTCCGCGCCGGCCCGTGCGGGCGGTTGGCTGCGCTCATTTCGCTCCGCCAACCCACCGCACGCGCCGCGACTGCCGGGGCATCGGCGGTCCGTGCCGCCGTCCGTCGCGCCAGCGGGAACGACTATGCGTTCGTTCCGCCTGTCGCGCCGTCCACCCGCACCGACCGCTTTCCCATATTTACCGGACTTAATCCGTTTGCACAACGAAGCGTCAGACGCTTCGCTACGCAAACGGTGAAAACGCCTAAACGCGCATACAAGGCTCCGCCCCGCGCTACTCTTTGTTTTCTTGGGGGCGCATCCCGGACGGTGCGATTTCAGTCACCGCAATCTCGGTGACAACTGGCTGACCGTCGGGAACGAGCGACCGCTGCTTACCAGCCAAAGAGGTGAGCAGTGACAACTCCATTCGTTGCATCGCTGTCTCGATGCGGCGCAAGGAATGGCCGCGCAACAAAACTTCGTGTGTGGCATAAACCAAGCGAAGTTGTTGCTGCTTTTCTTCGCTCTTGAGTTCGGCGAAGGCGAATTGGTCGAACGGCAGCAGGAGACTCTGTTCAGCCGATACTTCGATTTTGACCGCGCGAGCGTTCGGATCGCTCGCCCAACATTCGGGTGTTTTTGCGCTCATGGGTTTCAATAGGTTGATGACTACGACGGGAAATCTTGAGGCGACAGAAATGATCCGCAGCGCGACGACCGAATCGGAGCATGTATCCATGCAGCCGATCCCAAAGGCGAACGCCGCGACGAGGCGTGAAGCCGGCGGGGAGTTCCATCGCCAACGGGCGATGACCGGAGCGCGTCACATTCTCACGAAGTTGCTGCTTGTCCGGCGTGAAGATGCGAATGCCGCGTCGGCCGCGTGAGATGGTCACATACCACTGCTGGGCATTTGTCGCTGCCTTGATGGTTGAGTCGGAGAACAGAACGTAGTCCACCGTCTTGCCTTGCGAGCCGTAGGACGTGACAGCGTATCCGGGCAGGAATTCGCGGAAACCGTTGTCCAAAACGCGACCGTCACTGAGTTCGACGCCGCCGTCGGAACGAACGGACTTCACCGTGACGAGTTCGCCGTTCGTGACGCGGCCTCCTGACGCCAGCTTGCGGTTGGCCTTGAGAAGCAGACGGTCGCCTGTCGAAACCTGACATTCGCGCGGCAGGCAAACCGAAACGCGATCAAGCATCTTGTTTGATACCGTGACGAAACGTCCGCCCACATCAACCAGTACGCCCGCCTTGACGATTCCGGCAAGCGTGCCCTTTGCGCCCGGCTCGGCCTCGCGGATCTTCTGGTTGAACACCACGACCGCGCCTGCCGGATAAAAGCGCTCGTCGCGCCTTTGCGCATTCGTCAGGTCGAGCCTGTCCAAAACTTGAATCGTCGTATCGGACGAGCCGAGCAATCCATTTGATTTCAGCGCGTCGCGCACGCGCGAATTGACGCGATGAACCTCCGCCCAGGTCTGCGAAACCACGACCGCCGAAGCATTTTGTTCCGCGAGCCGGATATACTCGTCGGCGAGCTTGTCGGCCTGATCGCCCAAGCCGCAGGACACCACCGCGCCCAGCTTATCGAGGCGCTCAAATGATTCGGCCACCTTGCCAGCCGCAGCCGACTCCACGGCCTTCCGATACTGTTTGATCTGCTTACGCTCCTCGTAATCGCGTCCCAGCGACGGGTCTTGCCGGCGAATCTTGTGCAACTCCACTGGCTTCACGCCAGAATGGCGTTCAATGGCAAGTAGCGCATCCGATGCCTCAACCGCGCCATGCTGCCGGGTATCACCGGAAAGAATAACCCGTGCGCTCCGGTCACGAGCCAGGCGCAGCAGTTCGAGCATTTGCCGTCCGCCGATTTGTCCCGCCTCGTCCACGACCACGACCGCGCCTTCTGCCAATTCATGCTTGAGAAGAAAGTTCGCGACCGTTGAAGGGGATGGCAGGCCGGCCTTCTCCATGTCCGCGACTTGTTGACGTTGCGGAGCAAGCACGACCACGCGCCGACCCGCCTGTTGAACCTGCTCGACAAGTTCACGAAGAACAAAACTCTTGCCTGTGCCAGCACCACCACGAAAAACGGAAACGGCGTTCGTTGAAGACAGCAGCGCGTCGAGAGCGGTGCGTTGCTCATCGTCCAACGCCGGATTCACGGGCCGTGGATTCGCCACCAGTGGATGCCAAGCCGCAACCCCTTCTTTCGCCGTCTGGACGATCTCCCATTCGCGCAGCAGGACATCACGCAGGGTCACTTCACCCGGACGCGCTTCGTCCCGGATGTAGCCGCGTCGCCGGGTAAAATCGGTCAGTTCAGAAACCGAGATGTCCTCGCCTCGTGCGTGACCGAGCGCTTCCTGCCACACCTGACACTCCAGCACGACAGAATTGCGGTCGAACAGATGCTCCTCCGCCCATTGCACGGCTTCGCTCACGCTCGTCCATTGATCTTTAGGTGTCCGTATTGATTGGAGGCTCCCAAGTTGGCGCATGAGCGCCCGTTCGGTTTCACTCAATTGAGCGTCCCAGAGCGTCCGCAATTCTTCCCGGCTCAATTCCCTCTGTTTCCGCATCCGCTCGCTTTCGGCCAGGCGTGCCCTCAAATCCTTCATGTTGCCGGCTTCAAGCTCCGGCTTTTCGGCAAGCAAACGATCCAGTGCGGCATCAATCTCTCCACGACGCTTGGAGAATCGGTCGCACAGTTCCTGGGAAATGGCTTCAATCTGGAAATCACCACACGCCCGATTCTGGAGCTGATAGCCGAACGACTTCAGATCGCGGGCCAGTTCGTGGTAATACAGATTCTCGGCAAACTTTCTGGCGCGCAGGAGTTCATAATTCTCGAGCGCCTTCCAGCGATTCTCCACAGGGTCGAACGTGGCATTGAAGACAATGCAATGAGTGTGCAGATGCGGGTCGAGGGCGCGTGAGGTTTCGTGCGTGAACAATGCCGCGGCGAAATTGCCCGTCAGCCGTTCGCTCCGCGCCCCGCCGATGCGGACGCGAGTGGCCGCGAATGCCTCAAAGTGCCGCAGCGCCAGTTGAACCGCCCGCGCGTGAGCCTTGATGATCCGCTTGTCTTCGCCCAGGAAAGCGGCCAGGGACACCGATTTGGGCGGCGAAAAGGTGAAGTCGTAGAATATCCGCCGGTCGGCCACGGTCCGGCCATTCTGAATTCGCGTGGTCTTCAATTCCGGTGTCAACCGCTCCCCCGTGGTCGGGTGTTGATTCTCACAAAGACGCAGAAAGTCGTCGGCGAAGACAGTCCCGGACAAACTCAACCGTGCCGCGCCCATACCAATCCACTCGCCGGACACACGTTGCCCTTCGGCGTAATAGTCGCCAATCGCAAGGTGTTCCTCGAAGTATTCCTGCGCGTTCTTGAGGTTGTACTGCGTCTTGGCCGTGACCACGTGCAGGACGATAGCCGGACTGTGTGCGGATGTTGTGTATGTGCTACACCATCGCAACGCCTGTCCGTGCTCAACTATGCGCATGAAGAGAACGAACCAACCTGCGTTCGAACTGGTGAGCGTGAGCGACGAAGAGATTCAAACCGCGCTGACGGTCCTGGACGTGCTCAAAGAGGAATTGAAGGCGCACACCAAACGCCGCATGAACCGAATCCCCGACAACGTGGCGTGGAACGAGAAGGCCACACACCTTGATTATGAACTTCGCGGCAACCTGTCGAGCATCCACTGCTTGAAGCTGGAACTGAAGCACTGGATCAAGCGCCGCCGCCAAAAGGACGCTTCAATTGGCAATGCAGACGCCCGCATCCGTGCAATTCCGCACCGCCATCTACATGCCAAAGAAATTCGATAAAAGGCTGAATGAGCACGCTGCGCATTCCTTCATGCAACTGCCCGAGACGCAGCCTGGCAACGACCACGCCGAACACATCGAAACGGCAGCCATCGAACAAACCAGCCGGATTAAGACCGTGGCGGTGCAACGGAAACAGTGGGGAAACGAGTTGCTGCAAGCGAGAGGCCATGTGTTTCTCATCACTTTTGAGACAACGCACGCCTTACTCCTGCCGGGCGGCAGGTTTCTGCGTCCGCGAAGTCGTCGCGTGGAATCCGCAAAGTAGCAACACTGTATGAATCACGCACGACCACATCCGCGGCAAATCCGTGAACACGAGCAGGCACGGGACAGGTCGCAGTCGCGGTTGATCCATGTCCGCGAACAGTCCGCGTTCGCGTCCAGTCCACGCCAACACGCAGGACAACAATCAGTCCGCAGCCGCGACCAAGGCACTGTATCAACTGTCCGCGACCTAACAGTGGCAACGGACATGGATACTCCGCGAGCGGGCCATGATTCCGAACTTCTCGTTGCCACGACCTCGCCGCTGACCGGCAGCAGTCGCGAATCTGAGCCGGCCGCGAATTGTTCGCGTCATCGCCTTGCCGTGGCCATTTCGCCAGCTATCCGTTTCCCGGTTCACGTCCACATCATTCCAAGTCCATGACCTTATTTGACCCAGCCACCTTCCGCAAAGCGGTCGAGGAATTCACGCCGCGCCGTCCAGAGAAGTTCCAGGACTTGATGCCGGCGAAGGATGTCATCGCAGAATTGCGGCAGAAGCGTGCGTCGTATCGTTCCATCGCCGACCTCCTCACACAGCATTGCCTGCCGACCAGTAAAACCGCCATCGCGATGTTCTGTCATCAGGTGCTTGGCGAAGGTGTCCGTCCACGCAAACGGCCAGGCCGAAGGAAGCCGTCTATCCACGCAGCGTCCACTGAGGAAACCACGCCGCATCAAACGGCGGACACGCTCCAGCCAGCCGAACCGTCTCCCAATTCCAACGGTGATGAATCGCAGCCAACCCGCACTCGCGGTCCTCGCATAGCCCAGGTGCGGATGCTCAAACCCCAAAGCGCATGAAACGTCTCGACCTCATCCTCAACGGCAAAGGCGGCGTCGGCAAAAGCTTCTTCGCCGTCAACTTCGTCCAGTTCCTCAAGGACAAGGGAATCGCCCATGTCGCGATTGATTCCGACAACGAGAATTCGACGTTGAAACGGTTTCACCCGGACACGCGGTTTCTCGACTTGGACCACCGCCGCGAACTGGATGGCATCTTCGGCGCGCTGGAAGAGGCGAATCTGGTTGTCATGGATTGCCGCGCTGCGTCCAGCGACCTGTTCATTGATTACTTCACCGAGATTGACCTGCCCGCCGTGCTGTCCGCGATGGGCGCGGCGCTCACGCTTGTCATGCCGGTGAATCACGAATCAGACAGCGTGGACCAAATTCAGCGGCTCACCGACCAATTTGGTAAACAATGCAGTTACGTCGTGATCCGCAACGCGGCGCACAGTGACAGCTTCGCGTTGTTCGAGTCGTCCGAGGTGCGCGCTCAACTCAAGGACAAGCTCGGCGGCCGGGAAATCGCCATGTCGCGGATGCAGGATTGGCTGGTTGAGGCGCTCAATGCCGAGAACATGACCATCTCGGCTGCGGTCAAACATCCCTCCTTCGGCCTGCTTGACCGTCAACGCCTCCAAACGTGGCAGCGCAAGCTCTACGCGGAAATCGAGTCCGTCGCCGGCTTGTTGCTACCGACCAAGTAAGCCAATGCGGAATCCTGAACAGCCCACCTTCGACGAAGAGTTCGACGAGGCCGTCGCCGAGTGGCGCGATAAACATCGGCTGCAAGAAGACGACGCGGTGATGCTCCTCGTCGAGTTGTTCCGAATCCACCAGCGGCATTGGGATGAAATCCGTCGGCGTGAAATTCCATCATTCGAACAGTTCCGTGCGGACCTTGCGAAGCTCCTTGAAGCGGCGCGGACATTCCAGGGACAGACGACGGCCTTGCTCGAAGTGCTGCGAAGCCACCCACCGGCCCACCGTGGCGCAAGAATCACTCGCGCCGCCGCCATCTTCGCCACCATCGCAGGTTTGCTTGCCGGTTATCTCATTGGGAGGGGCTGGCCATGACGCTCGAACTCATTCCGTTCGGCCCGATAATGCCGCCTCCAGACCTGATTCTCGCGCTGAAAAATCCGCAATACTGCTTGGTCGCTGGCGGCATTCTGTTCGCGCTCATCGCAGCCTGGCTTTTGTTCGTTCCGCGCAACCGTAGAAGCTGCGTTGCCCGACTCGGAGGTTTGCGCTGGAAACGGACTCAATTTTGTCGCGGCTGGCTCATCACCGGCGACACCGGTTCTGGAAAAACCAGTTCAGGGATCAACCAGCTTGCCCACCAGGTTTTCCAGAACGAGCCGACGTGGGGCGGCCTGTGCATTGATGAAAAGGGTGTCTATTGGGAAACGCTCGCGGCGATGGCGCGGCACTACGGCCGCGAACACGATCTGATTCGCCTGCAAATCCGCCCGGACGAAACCGACGCGCAGTGGACACCGCCAAATCGCTACAACCTGACCGGCGACCGCAGCATCCCGTTCACGACTTACGCCAAGTTCATCGTGGACACCGCCACGAGTCTCGGCCAGGGCGGGGACAAGGGCTTTTTCAAGAGCCAGGCGCAAACGCACATTGCACACGCGCTCGAAATGTTGTTTGAGTTGAACCGTCCCGTCACGTTGATTGGCGCTTACGAGTTGCTCTCCGACCGCGAACTTCTCGAAGAAGAAATGGAAAACCTTGAGAGCCTGCTCGAAACCCCGCGCCGCGAAACCGTTTACGCCCACTTCGCAAACCGTTTCCTCACACAACCCGACGAGCAGCTTGGCGGCGTCCGCGAAACCATCGCCAACTACCTCCAATACTTCCTGACGCCCGCAGTGGCGGAGGTATTTTGCACCGGCGAGAACACGTTCGACTTCAGCATGATTGACCAGGGCAAAATCATCCTCACCACGATGCCGCAGAAATTCCAGACCGAGCGCCGCTACGTGAACACTTTTCTCAAACTCCTCTATTACAACCATGCCCTGCGTCGCTTCGACAAATCCAAGGCCGACCGTGCGAAAGACAACCTGCTCATTCTCTGGGCCGACGAGGCGCAACGATTCATGACCGCGAGCGAGGATGGAACGAGCGACTACAACTGCGTGGACGTGATCCGGGAGGCTGGCGCGACCATCGTCGCCGCCGCGCAGAGCACGACTTCATTCGTGCCGCCGCTCGGCAGCGACAAGTCTAAGGTGCTCACGCTCAATCTCCGCAACCGAATGATCTTCCGGGCCGCTGATGAAGCCGATGCTGTCCAAGCTGCCGATTTTCTTGGCAAGAAGCGCGTCGTAAAACGCTCATGGGGCTTGAGCGCCGGCAAGCGCAACGTGAACTACAGCGAAACCGAGGAACACAAGATCAAGCCGCACAAGCTCCGCAATCTCCGCGACCACGAGTGCGTCCTGGTCCACTGCGAGCGAGGATTCCGGAAGGTCATCCTGCCTCCCCTGGAACCGACGGGCGAACCGGCGGCCTGGTTTCGATCCTGGCGTCTCTTCGGGTGAGGCGGTTTGGCGGGCATTCCATGGGCAAGATCGCTCCCGAAACTGTTTTACAAAAGGCAGCCTTCACGCCATGTTCAAAGCAACAAACCCGCCACGCCTCTCGTCAGATCGGCGCACCAGGGCGGGTGCTCCATTTTTGGGGAGGGCTACGGAATGAAGTTCACCAAGCCTGCCGTAGATCTCAACCGGCAACTCCAGAAATGGCAGTCGCGCGGCTTGGTCGTCGCGAATCCCGCTGAGGCGCTGCACTATCTTCAGTTCATCGGTTACTACCGGTTCTCAGCCTACACGCTTCCGTTCCAAACGCTCGCCCTTCCCGGCAAACCGTTCACGCCGGGGACGACCTTCGAGCAGGTGTTGTCCGTCTATGCCTTTGACCGCGAATTGCGCTTGCTGGTGTTGGACGCCATCGAGCGGGTGGAAGTGGCCGTCCGCAGCAGCATGGTGAATCACATGTGCGTCAAGCACGGGGCGCATTGGTTCATGGACGCCGGGCACTTTCGGGTGCCGGGTACGAATTCGCCCCGACGATTCGACCATGTCCGATTCCTGGATACTCTCGACGAGGAACTCGGAATTCCGTCGAGTGCCAAGGCTCCGGCGCGTCCTCACAACGAGGTGTTCATCAATCACTATTTCGCGAAATACACCGACCCCTACCTGCCTCCGGCCTGGATGGTGTTTGAGGTGGTTTCGATGGGAACGCTTTCGCTCGTCCTGGCCAATCTCCGGAACAACACGGATCGGACAGCCATCGCCAAGCCGTTCGGTGTGGATGAGCAGGTGTTGGGAAGCTGGCTGCATACCCTCAGCTACGTTCGCAATCTGTGCGCGCATCATAGCCGGCTGTGGAACCGGCAACTGGTCATCAAACCCATCATCGCCAAGAAACATGCGACGCAGGTGTTGGTGAAGGACCGGATCTACGCCATCGCATTCATCCTGAACTACTTGCTCGGTATCGTCGCCCCGCGCAACGCCTGGCACGAGCGCTTGTACAGGCTGATTCAATCGCACCCTGTAGTGAACACGGCGGCGATGGGATTCCCCAAGGATTGGGCCAGCCAACCGTTTTGACCGTCAAATGACAGCGGGGCGGGCCTGTTCATCCTGCAAGGCGCCCAAGGGCCGAAGATGAAGTTCTATGATTTTGCCCACGGCACTGCGGCGATGCGGGGCCAGTTGAAGAGCTACGTGGACGCGGGCGGGCGGGAGATCACCGCCTCCTATGGCGGCAACCACCTGATCAGTTCGTTCGTGCAGAGCAGCGGCGGGGACAGCAACGGCTATTACTATGATTACACCAGCGTAGGCGGGGCCGACCGGTTGGAATACGTGACCTTGAAGGTGGACGCGAGCAACGTGCGGCGGGTCGAGTATGATTACTACGACGGGAGCGACAGCCACGGGAGCGCCGGGGATCTCCGGCGGGCGCGGATTCAGGAATGGGACGGGAGCGCGTGGAACACCAAGTCCACGCACTACTACCGGTACTACAAGAGCGGGGACACCGACGGGGTGGCGCACGGGGTGAAGTACGTGCTGAGTCCGCTGGGGTATGCCTCGATGGTGGCGGCGGGGATCACGCCCGAGACGGCCACCAACGCGCAGGTCGAGGCCTACTGCCAGCACCTGGTTCCAGTACAATGGCGACCGGTCGGTGAAGGAGGAAAAGGTCAATGCGGGCGCGTTGACCTTCGGGCTGACCTACAGCACGAGCGGTTTTGGCAACGGGGTGAACAACTGGAAGGTCAAGACGATTGAAAGCCTGCCGGACGGCAACCGGCGGATCGTGTACACCAACCACCTGGGGCAGGCGATCCTGCGGGTGCTGGTGCGGATGTCCGGCGGCTCGGAGACCGGGGACAAGTGGTATGAATACTTTCAGTATGACAGCGCGGGGCGGATCACCATGCGGGCGAACTCGTCGGCGGTGCAGAGCGTGAACGAAGGCGCGGCGGGCCTGGTGACCTTGAAGAGCGGCGCGGGGTTGATCCGGCTCTACGAGTATTACAGCAGCGGAGCGGTGGGCTATTTGCAGTATGCCAAGATCCAGCAGGGCAGTTCGGACGCGTCTGAGTCATGAGTCGCACGTGCATGACGCAGTGTGGCGACGATTTGACGCAACGGTGTGAAAAAAGCTTAACTGCACGACTGATGATCTGTTGAATGCACGGTGGACACCTACACGTGGCAATCGGGGACGTTCCAGATTGACCAACGAACGACGACCTTCCCGGCGGTGGCCACCGGCGAGAACGGGTCGGGGAGTTCGAACACGCGGGTGGAGACGTTCAACGCGTACGGGCAGGTTGAGGTGGTAACGGACGAACGCGGGATTGAAACCAGTTATACGTATGATCCGGCGACGGGCGGAGTGACACAGACGGTGCAGGATGTGGGCGGACTGGGGCTGACGACTGATTACACGGTGGACCGCTACGGGCGGACGACCCAGGCATTGGGCCCGATCCACAGCCTGGATATTGGCGGGACCAACACAAGCATCCGGCGGGCGACCTGGACGGTGTATGCGGACAACGACCTAGCGCCGGAGGTGCGGGAAGGTCAGGGATACCAGAAACCTCGGACAGCAGCTTTGTGCTGATCAACCCGGTGAGCATCACCAAAATGGACAAGGCACGGCGGGTAACGGATGTCATCCTGGCGACGCGGGCCAGCCCGAGCGGGAAGCTGCTGCCGACGGACACCTTTGCGCAGGGCAGCTACGTGCGGTGGACCAAACGGCTGTTTGGCGCCAGTCCCAAGCTGGCGGAGCAGCGCGTGTATTTTGACATCCCCGGCAGTGGTGAAGGGGTGAGGGGTCAACTACAACGCCGCAACCTACGGGTACGACAGCCTGCGGCGGCGGATACGGATCGTCAGTCCCGAGGGCACGATCACGCGGTATGTGTTCCTGACGACAGGTTGGATCAAGGAGATGTGGGTGGGGACGGATGACACGGGCGCGACGAGCACGGACCCCAGCGGCGGGGGCGCGCCGGGCAACAACATGCTGAAGGTGGCGGCATTCGAATATGACGGCGACGCGGCCGGGGGCGATGGCAACGTGACCGAAAAGACCGAATGGGCGGACGGGAGCGACACGCGGGTGACTGCGTATGGCTATGACTGGCGCAACCGGCGGACCAGCACCGATGGGGAGATAGATTTTTACGAGGAATATACCTACGACAATCTGGACCGGCTGACGCAAACCGACCAGAAGAACACCAACAGCGGCGGGGCGCTGGTGGCGCGGAGCGAAACCAAATACGACGCCATGGGGCGGGTGTACCAGCAGTTGAAGTATGCGGTGAGCAGCGGCACAGCCGGGAACAGCTTGAAGGAGAAAATCTGGTATGATCCGGCAGGGAATGTGATGAAGCGGGTGGCGTCGGGCACGCGGCAGTTTGAGAAGATGCAGTATGACGCGGTGGGCCGGTTGACCAAGAGCTTCCGGTGTTTCGACACGTCGGAGGCCGATACGAGTTACAGTGCCGCCGGCAGTGTGAGCGGCAACACGGTACAGCAGCAGGTGGAAAACACCTATGACAACGGCGGCAATCTCATCCAGGTCGTCACCCGGGAACGCTTCCACGATGCGACCGGCACAGGTGAACTGACGACTCCCGGCGGCAGCCAGCCCAAGGCCCGGGTCTCTTATCAAGCGATTTATCCGGATGCGCTGGGCCGCACACAGGCCCAGGCCAGCTACGGCACCAACGCAGCCTCAAGCTTCACGCGATCTGCGACGATCCCGGCCCGCTCAGACACCGTACTGGTCACGAGCACCGTCTATGATGATGCGAGCAGGGTGTGGAAAGTGACCGATCCAAAAGCTACCGAGAACCGAACCGAATATGATGACGCCGGACGGGTGATCAAAACCATCGAAAACTGGGTTGCCAGTCCGAGCACCCCGGACCAAAACCGGACCACCGAAACGACTTACACACCCGACAACCAGATCGAAACGCTCACCGCCAAGAACAGCGTAACGGGCGATCAGGTGACAACGTGGGTGTATGGGACCACCTTGACCGATTCGGACGTGGCGCGCAACGATCTGCTCCGGGCCAAGGAGTTCCCCGACAAAGCCAGTGGCAGTGACCGGGTCGAATACAAATACAACCGCTTGGGCCAGGTCAAGGAGATCAAGGACCAGATCGGTACCATTCGCACTGTTCAGTATGACAAACTGGGCCGGTTGCAGCACGACCGGGTGACCACGCTGGGCAGCGGCGTGGACGGCGCCGTGCGGCGCATCACGCGCAGCTATGAAGTGCGCGGCCTGCTGGAGAAACTCACCAGCTACGACAACGCCACGGTGGGCAGCGGCAGCATCGTCAACGAAGTGCAGTATGAATACAACGGCTTCATGCAGTTGACCAAGGAATACCAATCCCACAGCGGCGCCGTGAACACCGGCAGCACGCCCAAGGCGCAGTATGCCTACGCCGACGGGAGCGGCAATTACGTGCGCCGGACCTCCCTCACCTATCCCGATGCCACCGCCATTACCAGCGACTACGGCAGTTCCAACGCGGTGGATGACGTGTTGAACCGGATTAAACAGTTGCAGCTCAGTTCGACCGTGCTGGTGGACTACAGCTACCTGGGCCAGGGCCGGCCGGTGATTGCCGATTACTCCGGCCAGCCGGGGGTGCAACTGACCTATTACACCAGCGGCGGCAGCGGCGAGGCTGGCGACCAATACACCGGGCTGGACCGGTTTGGCCGCATCGTGGACCAGCGCTGGGTGCAAAACACCACCGACAAGGAGCGGGTCAAGTATGGGTATGACCGGGCCAGCAACCGGCAATGGCGGCAGAACACCGTGGCCGGGACCGGCCAGGACGAGTATTACACCTACGACGGCCTCTCTCAGGTCAGCACGCTCAAACGGGGCACCTTGACCGGCACGCCGCCCAGCGGCATTAGCGGGACGCCGTCATGGGAGGAGAACTGGAACTTTGATCCCACGGGCAACTGGCGGGGCAGCAGCACCGGTTACTTGACCAAGGTAGCTGGCTCGACGACGTTGAATCAGAACCGGACCCACAACGTGGCCAACGAAATCACCGACATCACGGAGAGCACCGGCACCGCCTGGCCGACCCCCACGCAGGACGCCGCCGGTAACCTGACCGTGGTTCCCCGTCCGCTCTCCTTGGGCAACAGTTTTGATTTGAAGTGGGACGCGTGGAGTCGGTTGGTGGAAGTCAAGAATACCGGCGGCAGCGTCATCGCCACGTATCGCTACGATGGGGCCACCCGGCGCGTGACCAGCTACGACGGCACCGACACCCGGCACTACTACTACAGCGACCAATGGCAGGTGCTGGAAGAACGGCTCAACAACAGCGGCAGCGCCGACCGGCGTTTCGTGTGGGGCCTCCGCTCCGTGGATGATTTGATCCTGCGGGATGACACCAGCCAGCGGCTCTACGCGCTCTCCGATGCGATGGGCAGTGTGACCGCGGTGGTGAACACCTCCGGCACCGTGCAGGAACGCTACGGGTATGACGGGTTTGGGCAGCCGCGCTACATGGATGGGAGCTTTGGCAGTCGTGGCAGTTCCAGCTACGCCTGGGAAACCCTCTTTGACGGCTACCGTTACGACCTGGAATCCGGCCTCTACCAGGTCCGCTACCGTTACCTCCACCCCAACCTCGGTAGATGGCCAAGCCGCGATCCGATTGGCTACATGGGTGGAAAGAACCTTTATCGATTTGCGATGAATAACCCGGTAAGCGTGTTCGATGCTTTTGGCCTGCTTCCGCAAGCTTCGATCGGTTGTCTGGATCCTTGTGGCGATGCGAAGAAAATGGGCTTGGACAAGAGGGGCTCTCCGATTGGTGGGGTGATTTGTTGCAGAGGGCAGAGATACGCTTGCGTTTGGGATCCATCCCTGGGCGGCTTGGTAACCTCACCCACAGCACAGGATATCATCGGGAAGTGCATTGAGGAGCATGAGAAGGTTCATTTTGATGAGGTAGATTGCCCAGAGGGGTGCGTGCCGGACCGCCCGCTCCCCCGTGATCCAAACAGGGACATGCAAGGCGAGTGCGATGCCTTGCGTCAGACGATACCGTGCTTGCAGAATTCATTGGACGACTGCCGAGGAGATCGTGAGTGCTTGAAGCAAGTGAAGTCAGAAATAACGCGGATTCAAAATCTCCTACCGCTCTTCTGTCCATGAAACTCCCGGTTGTCATTGGATTCTTAAGTGCCGCACTAGTAGGAACGAGTTGCTCTTCCGTGGACAGACGCCGGATGGGCCAAGAAGAGGCGGCAGCCTTGGAGCCTGGCCAGGCGCTGAATATCGGCAGGAAGCCCACAATCAGTATAACAGAAGCAGAAGCAGTGGAGATTGCCAAACGTGAGACTGCTCGGCTTCGGCCTTCAACTCAGTTCAAAGTTGGGCGTTCCGCGTTTTCGGAAGGTAGGTGGGCGGTTATCGTTTCGTTTCTGCCGAAAACGCCCGGCGGATGGTTGGTGGTTGAGATTTCCCAAACCGGCGAGATCATTCGCACATCATATGGCTATTGAGGGGGTGGACCTGGAAAGTGGGCGCGTGGAATACGTGTACGACGGGATGCGGGTGATTCAAGAGCGCTACAGCGTTGGCACGCCGACGGTGAGTTACACGCGGGGGCTGGACCTGAGTGGGACGTAAAGGTGTCATAATGTTTATCAGTCCCGGCCATTGTAGAGTTTCGGCTTGACGTTCGCCCCTGCCGCTCGGAGGCTCGTTCGCATGGCGCGCAAACTGCGAGTGCAATATCCCGGCGCGATTTATCACGTCCTGAACCGGGGCGACCGGCGCGCGCCGATTTTCCGGGATGACGAGGATCGCCAGCGGTGGCTCACCACGCGGGCTGCCCTCCACCACCAGCGATCTGTAGCCGGATGCGCAAAAAGTGAAGCTGGCGACGCGGCTGCGGGCGGAAACCCTGATGACGTTGGATTGGATAGCGGAGCGCTTGCGGATGGGGTGTCGGCACCCGGTGGCCAATTGCCTGAAAGGGTGACGATGCGGCAATTCTCTACAATGGCCGGGACTGGCACCTTTTCCTTTTTGATACGTTGTATTGCCTTAAGTCTGTTGGCGTTACTCAGTACTTCTTGCGTTTCACCGAGGCACGATGAACGCGCAAAAGTAGAAAGCGATATTCGCGAAGCGGTCTTCCGTTACCAGTTTCAGCATGACGGATCCGCATTGCTGAACAATGCGGTAGCTTACTATATAGCAATCAAAGGTCGCGATCCAACGGATGAGTTTATTCAGCGCTTTGCGGGCCACATCCCACCGATGAAGAAGGCATCTTTGTGCATAATAGATGCTCGCGAAGGGGTACGCGATGTAAAGACTGATCAAAGAGGCTTGAGATTCGATGTTGGATCCGTCAAATGGATTGGAGACACTCAAGCGGAAGTGTCTGGCGGTTTCTACAAACATGGGCTTAGTGCCTCCGGTAACACTTACGACTTAACCCAGCAAAATGGAATCTGGTGTGTTACGCGAATCAAACTACTATGGATGTCGTAAAGGGTAACCGACAACCAGACTGCCGTGGATGAGTGGCACGGAAGCTGACGCACGAACGGGAGCAAATCAGGCGACGGAACGTTGGGCGGTGCGTTTGGCTTTGGCCCAGGCCGCAGGGGTGAGGGATTTCAGGTCAGAGGTCTTTGCTTTGGGCAGGCGTTCGAAAACGTCCTGGAGATATTCGGCCGGGTTGATCCCGTGCCGCCGGCAACTGCCCAGCACCGAGTAGATCACCGCGCTGCGCTGCCCGGCTTCGGGATGGCCGATGAACAAAAAGTTCTTCTTCCCGACGGCCGTGGGCCGGATGGCGTTCTTTATGCCGAGATGCCCGTAATGCCGAGAACCGGGTGCATAGGTGTTACGAACTTTTTTGTGGTCGTACTTTTTACCGAATTAGCGTCGTAAAAACCCGGGAAATTGTGCCGAGACTGTCGTAAAAAGCGGTATGCCGATAGGCGTACGACCGAACTGGAAATTCAAAAATGGCGAAATTCGTGAATTGTTGCCGAATTAGGACTGCATCGAAAACCGTGCCGAATTCGCGTCGTCCGGGTTTTGAAAGTTTTGTAGCCGAATTCCGGTCGTACACTCCGGGGCATAAAACGACTCAGGAGCCGGAAGCCGCTTGCGATGGTGGTTGGATGCCAAAAACCCGGACTGGGCGTTTTTACAGGGCTTTACGGAACAGCGGCCCTGTGCGGCGCGACTCGATTGAGTGGGATTATTGCAAAGGGAAGGACGGCGCTGACGGCACTTTCTACGATGGGAATTCGGCACTTAACATCTGAGTGAAGCGATACGCATGAAATTCGGTTTCGAATTGCGTGATTTTGGAAATTCGGATTGCTACATCCGAAACGATGTTTGGCATCACGACAGCGCATTTAAGCAGCCTATTGACATTATCGTGGCGGACGATGTGATTCGCAATGATTGCTACCGGTTCAGGCAACTCTGTACTTCGGGATTTGTTGTGAATGTTGGGATCGACATTGGGGCGAATATTGGAACCGCGTCACGATTCATCTCTAAATTATGGCCTACCTGTAATTTGATCGCCGTGGAACCTGCCAAGTCACTTCTCCCGCTGATAGAGCTAAATGCTCCAAATGCAAAGGTGATCACTGGCTTTGTAGGCGAGCTAGCTGATTCGTTGGCAGGCTTGCGCAACAAATCCAAAAGAATCGCTGCGGACCTACTTCTTTTTTGCGACGTAGATCTCCTAAAGATTGATTGCGAAGGAGGAGAGGTGGGCTTTTTCGAGGAAGCTGCTACGAGCGGGCGGTTGTGCAACATCAAAAGTGTGGTTGGAGAATGGCACGGGTTAGGTGTTCAACATACGTTGAAGGTGCTGTTCGAACCAACGCATAACTTTACATATCTTGATCGTGGCTGGGGGCACGACTTATTCTGGGCCACACGCCGGGCGTGAACCGAACACTGAGCACCACTTTTTCCTGATATGAGGCGATTAATCTTAAACTGCTCGCTCTCTCCGGGCGACGTTCTAATGTTAACGGCCGCCGTTCGGGATTTGCACCGTTCATACCCTGAGTCGTATTTGATTGACGTCCGCACGCGGCATCCGGCATTGTGGGAAAACAATCCCTATCTGACCCCTATTTCAGAGACTGACGAAACAGCCGAGATCCTTGAATGTCAATATCCCCTTGTGCGAGAAAGCAACCAGTTGCCGTATCATTTCATCCATGGATTCATGTTTTTCCTGAACGAGCAACTGGGCTTGAATATCCGACCGACTGAATTCAAAGGCGACATCCACCTTTCCCGAGACGAGGAACAGGCGGCCGTGCCGTTCGTAGAACAAATCGGCGTGGATTTACCAATTTGGCTAATTACGACCGGCGGCAAGCGGGATTTTACCATCAAGTGGTGGGACGTTAAACGCTATCAACAAGTCGTTGATCATTTTCGCGGTCGTATTCAGTTCGTCCAAGTCGGCGCCGCTGGTGATTTCCACCCTGAATTGGAACGAGTGATTGATCTTCGTGGAAAAACCGACTTGCGCACGCTGATCAGGCTCGTCCACCACGCGGACGGAGTGATCAGTCCGGTCTCACTGCTAATGCACCTGACCGCAGCCGTACCGACTAGGCCGCCAAACCGGCTGCGCCCTTGTGTGGTTATCGCTGGGGGAGGAGAGCCGCCGCATTGGGAGGCATACCCTGGTCACCAGTTTCTGCATACGATCGGTCTGTTGCCTTGCTGCCAAACCGGCGGCTGCTGGCGTTCGAGAGTGCTTCCACTTCCAGATAACAGTTTGCTCAATCGTAGCGACAGGCTGTGTGTGGATGTCGTTGGCCGCTTGCCCCGCTGCATGGACATGATTCAGTCGTCAGATGTCATCACGCACGTCGAACGGTATCTCGCGCGTCACATAGTGGAGAAAGAACTGCGAGATAGGGAAGTTGCCAAAATAGATTTGGAAAACACCGGAGCAGGCCATTTGGCGATGGACGGGCATGATGTGATCACACAAGCGGCTCTGCTGACTTCGCGCAACGGGTCGAGTGATGAAGACCGCATATTGACGTTCTATCGCAACGTCAATGCCACAGCCAAGCAGCACTGTCCGAATCTTCGGGAGCAGGTGCTCACAAATACGCCGCGAGGGATGGGAGACACACTCTTGTTGACTTCCCTGCTCAGGGCCGCCGCCGACCAAAACACCATTCGGTATATTGAATCGCAAAGTGCATACTTTCAATCTTTGGTGCAATTCAATCCCTTCTACGTTAGCCCAGGCCCCGGTGAAAGAGTTGCCGCGGATGTTCTCCAGCGGCGGTATGACATGGGGAACGGACATTTCATGCAGCGTTTGCAGCGCGCATTCGGGTTGGAGCCCGAGCTTCGGCCCAGAGGAGTTCTGAAAGTGTCCGGCGACCGCAAGTCGAACCGCGTGGCGCTGCATTTTGAAGCGGGAGATGCCCATGCAGCATGGCAGCGAGTGTTCGTTCATCCGCGCGCGAGGCAATTGTACCCGGAATCACGCGTGTTGATTCAAACCTTCATAAACTCACACCCGGAACTGACGTTCCTGCAAGTCGGACGAAAGCCAACTCCATTGGACAACGTTAAAGACTGTACGGGACTTCCGCTGGCAGATTCGATAAGACTGCTGAATTCCTGTGAGAACTTCATCGGGATCGTGAGCGGTCCCATGCACTTGGCAACAGCGCTCGGTTTAAAGTGCGTTGTGATTCTCAATTTTCCAAAGGCAGGGGAAATTTATCTGCCAGCGTTGAAGAACATCAACCTCATCGAAAGCGAATGGCTTTATCCCCAGAATGTGCATCTGCACCAAGAAAGCGATGGTCCTTTGGTCAAGCGGTTCAACCTGGGCAATCTGGAAAAGGCCATGGCAGGTCAAATCTACCCGTATTGGTCGGACGAATTCCTGAGCCTGATTCACGAGAAGTTATGAGCGGCCAGACTGCAATAGCCGTCGGCATCGTCACCTACAACAACCTGCCGCTTATCCAGAAGTGCTTTGCTTCCTGGCGAGAGGTTCCCAACGGTCATTTGGTGGTCTTCGACAACGGCAGCACGTCCGAAGTTACCAACTGGTTAAGGCGGCAGCGGATAGATAGATTGATCGCATCGCCCAGAAATTTGGGCCTTTGCGTGGCGCGAAATCGCATCATCGAGTATTGCCGTGATCGGGAGGTTGCGCCGTATCTGTTGCTCGCAGATTCTGACGTCCTGTTCCACAAAGGCATGACTGATCGAATGCTTGAGCTCATGGCTGGAGACGAGCGTGTGGGAATCGTGGGCTTCGAGCAGGCGAACAAGGGCTACCCGGTTGCCCGTGACGGGAGCGTCGAAGAGATCGCGAATGAATGTCAGTTGACGCGCCTGGAAATGTGGTTGGAGATTGGAGGTTTTCCAGAGAGACTCCGGTACTATGCCGGGGACTCGTGGAAAAGCACCATTGCGAACATGCATGGATGGAAGACCCGCCTTGTCAGAGGCGAACAGGGCTACGAGCACTTTGAACATGGCTCCCAAGTGAATCCGGGAGTCAAAGAACAAATGGAGGTGGACACCAAGCTTTGGGCAGAAAAAGAGCAGTCCTTCTCAAGATACTGGCGCACGAGGCTGCTGTTAGGAAAAGGCAAATTATACGAGATCGCCCCCGATGATCGTGCCCCTGATGCGTTAGTACGAGAAAGTCGTTTTGTTGCCGAGGCGGCAAATGTCGAGTGCCTGATACCATCGAAGACGGGCTTCTGTTTTACGCGCCAATTGGACGTGGAAGCGCTGGTATCCATTGCGCGGCAAACGACTGGGAACATCCTGGAAATCGGTTGCCACGAAGGACTTACCAGCATGCAATTCGCGTTCAATTTCCCGGAACGCACTGTTTATGGCATCGACTACAGCGGCAAAAACCCAGGAATCAGCCCGGAGCACGCCAACGAACAGCCGGAACCGGAACAAATCGGTTGCAAAGCACGGGGCTTTCGAAACGTGACGGTTTTCGACAGACATTTTGGTGGATTTGATATGGGGCAACTAGCGGATGTTGGATTTGTGTTTTATGACGCGGACCTCACCTATGCCGGCATCAAGTCGGCCACAGAAAAGGTTCTTCACTATTTTCTTACCCACCCAACTTCGTCCAAGCGGGTCCTTGCCTGGCACGACTACGTCCCAAAACGCCATTCCAGCAACCATCCGTCATGGTTGAAAGTCGGGGACTACGTGCGAAACGAAATTGCACCAGAATTCGAGGTTCATTATTTGCAGGGAACCGACGTGGCCTACATGGTTCATTCAGATGAGCGCGCACGGAAAATTGCGTGGGCGGATTGCATCGAAATCGAAAGACGATTTGGTCGATAACGAAATGCCGCATTTATGGCAGAAGTGCATTTGCTGGTGGTAATTGATTGCCGGGTGGCAGCGGGGTTTGATCTCGCGCTGTCACGCCATTTCTTCTCCCATTACGCGGCCTGTGGAGTTCAACTTGCAAACATGCACGTTACGTTGCTCTCCGACGGAACGGACACCACAGCCAAACCTTATCTACAGGGAGAAGGCATCAAGATTCATAGAGAAATTGAGTGGCACGAATATGACCCGGAACGGTTGACGGCGGAACGACAAGCGCTTCAAAAATATGTTCCGGCAGACGCATGGGTCATAAATCCAGACGTTGAAGAATTCATCGCCTTTCCGAAGCCAGTTTCTGAACTGGCTACAGCCATGGAAGCAGCGCGCTACGACTGTTTGACAGGCTGGTTGTGGGACAGGTTTGATTCAGATTTTTTGCTCAAAGAGATCCACCCGAGCCATCCGATGCACTTGCAATTTCCCGTTGCGGCCGAGTACACGGCGAAAGTATTGTTTGCAAATACCCGGAAAGAAGTGCTATTGCGAAATTGGTTTCTAATCCAGGAGGGAGCGCAATGGTTGATCCCACAAGGACGCACCTTTCATCCCGCTCCTTCGTTTTGGCATCTTCGAGTTGATTATTACCGATGGACCAGAAATGTGAGGGCGAAGATAGAAAGTATGTATGCGTCGGCGTCGCGCGGCGCCGAAAGTCACCCGAAACGGGAGGAATGCGAGCGTCTGCTCGGTGCGATCCAAACTACCCCGCAAGGAGAAGTCATAGGAAATGAAAACCAACTTCACACGATTGTGCGATTCCCTCGGAAATCGACTGTAAAGATTCGGTTCATTCACATTCCCAAAACCGCCGGAACAACCGTCATAAATGTCCTCAATAATTGGTATCCCGGGGTGAACCGAGTACTGTCATGGCATAATATTCCTCCCGAGCAACGAGCTGTTTTACATGACGAGCCGTTTTTGGCTGGCCACATTCAATTGAGATATCTGACCATGGACGCCCATAAAAATGCCTTCTGGTTCACTGTGTTGAGGGATCCGATGGAACAAGCGATTTCCTGTTACTACGAAGCTGCCAAGAACATCGCGCATAGGCCGCCGCAACTGCAAGACCTGCTCGAACAGGGCCTCGAATCACTTATCTTGAGCGGCAGCTTCAGAGAAATATGGACCGACTCTGTCCGATTCTTGTCCAGTTTACCCAAGGAAGCGAATCAGAAGCAGGCGATTGACAGTGCGAAACGAAACTTGCAACTGTTCACACAGGTAGGTTTTTATGATGATCTTGAGGCGTTTGTCAACCAAATGGCCAGGATTCTTGGGCAGCAGCCACCGGAGAAACTTCCATGTGAAAACATGAATCCCTTTAAGCCAGCGAGAATTGAACTGTCAATTCGTGCGAGAAGGACGCTGGAGGAAATCACTGCGGCGGACCGGGAGGTTTACGACTATGCTCGAGCTCTGTTCGGTGAAAAGTAAACTTGGGAAACTGGTTTATGAAGCCGTCAATTCCAATCAAACTTCAAATCGAAAATATCCACAAGCTTTCAACTATGTTGCGAGCAGAGGGCGTCAAACATTGGATTGATTTCGGAACGCTCTTAGGTGCCGTCCGGGAAGGAGGGTTTTTGGACACGGACGTGGATTTCGATATCTGCCTACTCAAGCCCGACGACGACCAACTGCTGGCGCTCAAAGACAAGATAAGCGCGAAGACAAACATTCTCCTCATTAGCCATTCGCTCATACGGGGTTGTCCGAGGCATGATGCGCTAGTCACGGGCAGCGATCCTCGTGCTGTGCGGAGTTGTACTCAGGCGGGTTTGATTTACATGGACTTCTACGCATGGGAACGCCGTGATCGGGATGTCGTTCCTATCTTGCCAAAGTTGAAATCATATTCCTTCAAGTATTACTTCATTGACGAGCTGGAAGAAATTACATTTGAAGGGTACCCCTTCCCGGCCCCCAGGCACCGACTGGACCTGTTAATGCACCGGTACGGTCCAAACTGGCGCACGCCGATGCCGAAGCAAGAGTTTTTCAAAATCCAGTATGAGTGTATTCAACCGTTTGAACGGAAGACTACCGCGTATGTTCCTATGAACATGAATGTCCTCCCCAATGGCCAAGGGGAGATTCTGGACCGGGGCAAGCACCTCTTTGACAGGGTCCTGGTCGGAGTCCATTTTGAGGACCACTCTCAGCTAAACGCACTCCCCGGTGATTTGAAGGAAAAACTGTCTGCCATAACAGCGTGTCGCTTCGTAGATGGCGTCATTGCCGATCCGCCGCCGATGATAACGCTTGAATTCATGAGGCGAAATCAGATTGATTACATTCTGAGCGGTAGACGCGTTGACTTGCTCCCAGCCATGGAGGCGGCCATTAGAACCGAAAAGCTCCATGTCCTGTCGGACGTAAGCTGATTGTTATTTCGGGCAGTCGAATTGCTTCCAGAGATTTTGTACGGCCCAGTTCAAGAGTTTCTGCGTGGGATTTGCGTTGCGATGACAGGCGAATTTGTGGTTTTTCACCAGGTAGAAACCGTAGGCACGAATTAGCTTGGGCCATGCTTCGAGATACTCTGCTTCCAGCAACACAACCTGTGTTGTTATCCTAGTTCCAGAATATCTTTGATCCTCTGGATGATGGCCACCATCGTAAGGATGGTAAAGCAGATCGCACCAAGGAATCGGCTCCACATAATGTCGGGACCATTCAGGAGCGTCCGAGAATAGTTTCGACGGCAACTCCTGTCCCCAAGCGGTAGGGCTATGGTGTGGAATTTCTCGCATCCACCTTTCCAGAAAAGGGTTTTTGGCCTCAAAGTTGGTCATGGGATCTGCACCCAACCTGAAATTGCAGGAAGCAGCGAGCCTGCCTTTGGCTGCGGCGTAACGGCCTGAAATGATTCTGTTCGGCAACCAAGTGGCTTGTTGCTCTTCGGTGAGGAAGCACGCTGCCATGGCATTTGTGGTTTTAGGCAGCGGACGCACCATGATGTCATCAACGTCCATGTATGTGCCTCCCCAGCGCCATAGGCAGACGACTCGAAAAACATCAGACCACAGAGCCCATCTCGCCCTGGTCAGCGGGAGAAATCCCTCCAAGGGTGTGCCACATCCCAATTCCGCATAATCCCACCTCACCGGAGTGAAGTTCGGGAGATCTTTCTCCTGCAATGTGTTACTGAACAAATGTAAGCTGGCATCCGGCTCATGCAGAAGGATGCTTTTTAAGCAAACCCAGATTTGCTTTAGTGTGCCCTGCTGTGAGTACGGTCCTTCCCAGAACAGAAAGATGTTCTTCGAACTCGTTTCGATGTCATCCAATGATTTTGGCATGTCAGTCGTTCATGAGGCCTAGCCTGAGATTGTGTCTAACGTCCAGCTAAATGCCCAATCTGGCTGCTTCGCGTGTATTGAGTTTGGGATTGCTCAAATCAACGCCGTTCTCGATCAATTCTAACAATCTGGGTAGCTGATGCGTGGCCCAAGGCAATCCCTGCGATTTGTAGCGCCTATATTTATCCACCATCATTTCATATACCCCAGCGCTCCACTTGAAGTGATGAACTTGAGCAACATTGCGCCAAATATTCGCCTCCACGCTATGGTGCCCAGCGGTGATTTGGACGTGGCCTTTCGCCATGGTAATCTTGCGGCAAGCCAATCCGGCGCAGCGCGATAAATCGCAGACCATTGGAAACGTATTGTCCAGACTCCCTTGGATTTCGGGAAACGTCCCGTCAGCCGCGATGCGATCAAAAAATATGCCATGTACTGCCTCGTAGCCGGCTTGCTCGGCTTCGCTGGCTATGTCCATCAGATTTTTGCCGTTAAAAAAGTGGAACTCATCCAGATCAGCGATGCAATACCAGCGGGCTTTAGAGGCATACGTTTCTCTGATTACGTTCAAGCCTTTAACTTCATGTGCTCCACGATAAGACTCAAAACAACAGGCAACGGATGTGTCAATGTGGAGGTTGTACTGTGTCCTGAATGAAAGGATCTCCTCGAAAAGTGGATTTTTTCTACCATTGTAAAGCGCACAGGCGAATTCATCGGCGCCAAGCGACGAATAATATCGCAAAAAATACGGCAGGAGTTTGATCCGGTCGCATACTGGAAAGATCACTATCATGTGTGTAGCCAATGTGATTCAACCCAATTTCAACACATGCGTTGAATCACGCAATGTCGGTGGAGTGCCAATCGTAGTGGTGGCGTTCAGCCTTCAACAGCAAAAAGCTGAATAAAGCGGTTTCACAATTGTTTACATCAAATGGCTTTCGAGGGTCTTGTGGCAAGTTTTTTTGGTGGCGCACGCTTGAATTTCAACGCTTTTTTGGTTGAGTAGTATCCGACGCTACAGGCGTGCTGATGCGCAAAGCCAAATTGAAAGGACGAGCGGGCAAACAGCCCGACGGCAGTACGAACACTTAACTTGCCTCCCCGGTGATCGCCTGAACGCCAAGTCTCTCTTGAGTCTTGAAGATTTTTGAAAGAATGCCACGTTTACGTCCGTATTACCTTCTAATGCGCAGCCGATTGAATAGAATTACGGACTGGGAAAATCTGGCCGAAGCTTCCAGGTATTCGACGAGGGAATTGGCAAAGCGGTGCAATGTTACCTCGCGCCAATTGGAGCGGTATTTCTTGGGGACCAAGGGGATGCCGCCGCGCCAATGGTTGACGGAACTGCGACAGCGACGGGCCTTGGAATTGATGGCGGCGCACAGTAGCGTTAAGGCAGCGGCGTGGCGGTTAGGCTACCGGCAGGCGGCGCATTTTTCGCGTGAATTCAAGCGGTATCACGGCGTTTGCGCGACGGAGATTGGGTGATTTTGGGTGTGGG
>JAHCLO010000033.1 GCA_026125285.1 Verrucomicrobiia bacterium
GGCTGCCGCGTTACGTATCTGCCGGTGAACCGCGACGGGTTGCTCAAGCTGGCGGATTTGGAAAATGCCATCACAGACGACACCGCCGTCGTGTCGTTGATGTGGGCGAACAATGAAACTGGTGTGTTGTTTCCGGTGCGGGAAATTGCGGAACTTTGCCGGAGCCGGGGCGTCCTCTTTCACTGCGACGCGGTACAGGCTGCGGGCAAGGTGGAGATTGACGTTCGCCAGGTGCCGGCCGATTGCCGAACCGATCTGCGTGAGTTCGAGCGGATACGAACGGTCGCCTTCAATGACCGTGCCCAAAAAGTAAGTCTTGATCGAGCCGTCGCAAAAATACCTGAAGACGTGTTTCTCACCGCGAAACACCGGCGGAGTCTTGCGGTAGAGGTCGTGCCAGTCCGGTGCTGGCGTCTCGGCAAAATCCTGAAAGCCCTCTTGCGCCTCCGTCTTCGAGCCGAAGAAACGGTCGTCAGCTTCCTCCACGTCCGGCCTCGCCATGTCCTCAAACGCGCCGCCCGTCGCCGGCAGAACGCTCGCGTTCTTGCCAATCAACTCAATGGCCGGGCTGAGAAAACTAAGCGGAGAATTCATTTTGCAATGAGTCAGTCTCGACAAGTAGGTCGTCGGGCAGGCCGAAGGCGCGGTGGTTTTCGCTGAATTCATCCACCTTCGCCAGCAGCCGGCGCAGGGTGTCGGCGCGGATGCCTTTTTCGGCGGCGATTTGTTCCTGGAGTTCGCGCAGCCGGTTGGTTTCTTTCCAGTCGCTCATGATCTCGGACTCCATGCGTTCGTCGCCGCTGGCAAGCAGCCCCTCGCTGGCTTTGTCGCGCTCGACGACGGTGCGGGTCCAGCGGTTTCGACACCTTACCCCGGCCCTCTCCCCGGTCGAGGCGGAGAGGGAGAACGGGCCGCAACTGGGCGTGCTGGTGTCAATCTGGATGGGACATTCGCCATTGGCGGCGCTGGCGTAAAGCTTGTAGAGCGGACGGTTGTCGCCGCCCCACGGATTCGGTTTCTGGAGCAGGTAAGCCCAGACTTTCTCGGTGGTAAGGAATTCGATGGGATTGGAAACCCAGACGCGCGGCAGATCGGGATGGCGGTTGAGGCCATTGCGGGTTTCGCGTCCGGCCATGGTCTCGGCGCGGGTGGAGCTTTCAGCGCGGCGGGCGCCGAGGTGCAGCACGGCCTCACTCCAGCGTCCGTTGCTCATGCGCTTCTGGACGAAGCTGGTGACCGGATCAATTTTGAGGCGTTGCGTACACCAGCGGAAGATACGGTTGGGCGGCGGGTAGCCGCGCCCAATGATGTTGACCCAGAAGGATTGTTCGGGCGGCGGTTTGAGCAGGTGGGCATCAATGTTCAGATTGTTCTGCTCGGAGCAGCGGCGCATCCGGTCGAGGACACTCTCAACGCCTTCAGCAATCGCCGGAATCTCCACGCGAGTATCGGTACAAAGGACGGTGACGGGTTTGGTGCGTTGTTCCGGGGGAATGGACATGACGGCATCAAACACGAGCGCGGCGACGAGGGTGCTGTCTTTCCCGCCACTGAACCCAACCAGCCAGGGACGCGGGTCGTCCACGTAGAGTTTTTGCAGAGCATTACTGATGTCCTGGTAAGTCGCAGCGGCCATTGGCAGGCGAAATCGTAGTCCGCCAACAATTGAAGGCAATGGCAAAAGCCGGTCAAACAAAAGCCCGCGAGTTTCTCGCGGGCTTGGAAACGGAGTCGTAGCCGCGATCAGGATCGCGCCGCCGGCTTGCTCTTCGCGGTATCCAGAATTTTCTCGGCGATGCTGTTGGGCACCTGCTCGAAGGTCAGCGGCTCCATGGAGTAGGAGGCGCGGCCTTTCGAGAGCGAGCGGATGGCCGTGGCGTATCCGAACAACTCGGCCAGCGGGACCTGCGCGTTCAACACCGTCTGGCCCTGCTTGGCTTCGATGCCATTGATGATGCCGCGGCGGCGGTTGATGTCACCCAGCAGATCGCCCTGGTACTCGTCCGGGGTCGTGACTTCCACTTTCATGATGGGCTCCAGCAGAATCGGGCCGGCTTTCTTGAAGGCGTCCTTCAACGCGAAGATACCCGCCATCTTGAAGGCGAGTTCGTTGGAATCCACTTCGTGGAAGGAGCCGTCCACCACTTGGGCCTTGAGGTCAATAACCTGGTAGCCGGCATACACGCCGCCCTTGATGGCTTCTTCAATGCCGTCAATGACCGCCGGGATGTATTCCTTGGGAATGGTACCGCCAACGATCTTGTTTTCGATTTCGATGCCCTTGCCCTTTTCGTTCGGCTGAATCTGAATGCAGGCGTGGCCGTATTGGCCGCGACCGCCCGATTGGCGGATGAATTTGCCTTCGCCGTCCGCCGCTTTGGTGATGGTTTCGCGGTAGGCGATCTGGGGCGCGCCGGCCGAGGCTTCCACTTTGAATTCGCGAAACAAACGGTCGCGGATGATTTCGAGGTGCAATTCGCCCATGCCGGCGATGATGAGCTGGCCGGTCTCCTCGTTGGTGAAGCAACGGAAGGTCGGGTCTTCCTCCGCGAGCCGCTGCAAACCTTCAGACATCTTGTCGCGGTCCGCCTTGGTCTTTGGCTCGACGGCCATGCTGATGACCGGCTCGGGGAAGGTTGGCGGTTCGAGCGTCACGTCAAAATCTTCATCGCACAGGGTGTCACCGGTGGTGATGTTGCGTAATCCCACCAGCGCGGCAATGTCGCCGGCGAACACCTGGTCAATGTCCTTGCGTTCGCCGCCTTGAATGACCATGAGCCGGCTGACGCGTTCCCGTTTGCGAGTGCGCGGGTTGTAGATCGTATCGCCCTTTTTGAGCTGGCCGGAATAAACCCGGAAGAACACCAGCTTGCCGGCATAGGGATCGGTCCACAGCTTAAAGGCGAGCGAGCAGAACTTGCCGTGATCGTCGGTTTCCACGGTGACGACATTGTCCGTGCCCGGCTCGAGACCTTGGGCGGGGGGAACGTCCAGCGGCCCCGGGAGGTAATCTATTACGGAGTCAATCAGCGGCTGCACGCCCTTCTTCTTGAAGGCCGAGCCGCAAAGCACGGGAATCAATTCAATCTTGCAGGTAAGCCGCCGGATGGCCGCTTTAAGCACCGCCGGTTCAATCGGTTTCTCCTCGATCACCAGTTCCGCGATGGTGTCGTCCTTGTTCGATACCGCGTCAATCAACTCGGCCAGCGCCGCCCGGGCGCGCTCTTTATGATCGTCGGGAATTTCGCAAATCTCATACTTGAGACCTTCGGCGGCCACGTCGCCCGGCCCCCAGACGATGGCCTTCTGGTTGACGAGGTCAATGACACCCTCGAACTTGTCCTCCGCGCCGATCGGGAGGTAAATGGGGAAGGCATAAGCCCCGAGTTTCTTGCGCATGTCGTTGAGCGCGTTCTCGAAGTTGGCGCCCGTACGGTCCATCTTGTTGACGAACGCAATACGGGGAACCTTGTATTTGGTGGCCTGACGCCAGACGGTTTCGGATTGCGGCTGCACACCGGCGACGCCGCAGAACACGGCGACCGCGCCGTCGAGCACGCGCATGGAACGTTCGACTTCAGCGGTGAAGTCCACGTGTCCGGGAGTGTCAATGATGTTCACCCGGTGTGACACCCCGGCAAAGGACTTGTAAAGCCCCTCCTCCTTTTTTTGGGTCCAGAAGCAGGTCACCGCCGCCGAGGTGATGGTGATCCCGCGTTCGCGCTCCTGCTCCATCCAGTCGGTGACCGTGTTGCCATCGTCCACGTCGCCGATCTTGTGGATCAGGCCCGTGTAAAAGAGAATGCGCTCGGTCGTGGTGGTCTTGCCGGCGTCAATGTGCGCGGCAATACCGATGTTGCGCGTGCGCTCCAAGGTGTATTCACGATGGGACGCGTTCACCGATTTGGGTTTTTCGTTGTCTGCCACAGGTTGCCTTCTAATTGGAGGAATGGAAACGCCCCGAGGTTGCAAGCATCGGGGCGCGATCAAAAACTGCGACTACCAGCGGAAATGCGCGAAGGCTTTGTTGGCCTGGGCCATCTTATGCACGTCGTCACGCTTGCGGATGGCGTTCCCTTGACCCTGGTAGGCTTCCAGGATTTCCGCCGCCAATGCCTCGTTCATGGGAATGCCTTTCCGGGCATCCGCAAAGTTTACTATCCACCGCAGCGCCAGCGCGGCCTGCCGATCGGCGGAAACCTCCAGCGGGACCTGGTAAGTTGCTCCACCCACCCGCCGGGCCTTCGTTTCGATGCGCGGCTTGGCGTTATCCACGGCCCGCTGCAAAATGTCGAGCGGGTTGGTCGCCGGGTTCTTCTCTACAATCCGGTCGAAGGCACTGTAAACGATGCGTTGGGCGGTGCTCTTCTTGCCGGAAGTCATCACCGTGTTAACCAGGCGGGAGACTAAAACGTTGGAGAACTTTCCGTCTTTGGGCACCGGGCGTCGGGTGGCTTGTCGTCTGCGAGACATGATATCGTTGAATCCTTTTTGGGTTATAACAATCAACCGGCTGGCTTCACGACCTTGGGCCGTTTGACGCCGTATTTGGACCGGCTCACGCGGCGCTTTTCCACGCCCGCGGCGTCCAGCGTGCCGCGTACAATGTGATAACGCACACCGGGCAAATCTTTCACGCGCCCCCCCCGCACCAGGACGATTGAGTGTTCCTGGAGATTGTGGCCCTCGTCCGGGATGTAAGCAATGACCTCATGACCATTGGTCAAGCGCACCTTGGCCACCTTGCGCATCGCCGAGTTGGGCTTCTTGGGCGTGCGCGTCATCACCTGAATGCAAACGCCGCGACGGAACGGCGAATTCTCCAAGGCTGGCGACTTGGACTTGTATTTGATCTTCTGACGGCCCTTGCGGACCAATTGATTGATAGTCGGCATTTGCTCTTAAAATCGCTCCCGTTGGCCCCAGCATCCCGCGCCGGGCGAATGGAGCGCGGATATTACCAAAGCAACTTTCCGTTGCAACTAGAATTTGCTCATCTGACTCAGCGGACTTGCTCAAACCGCCAGCGGATTGTCCTCCGACAACGCGGCGCTTTCGGCTTCCGGCTCCTCCTCAATTTCCACCAACGGCTTGAGCTGCACCTTGCGGTGATGGTCAAAACCGCTGCCCGCCGGAATGATATGGCCCATGATCACGTTCTCCTTGAACCCCCGGAGAGAATCAAGCTTGGAACGCGTGGCCGCCTCCGTCAGCACCCGGGTGGTGTCCTGGAAACTGGCCGCGCTCAGGAAACTCTCCGTCTCCAGCGAGGCCTTGGTGATGCCCAGCAAGACCGGCGAGGCTTCGGCGGGTTTGCCGCCCATCTTCTCTACGCGCTCGTTCTCCCCCTCGAACTCCAGCTTGTCCACCTGCTCGCCCCACAAGAATGAAGTGTCACCCGGCTCGGTGATCCGAACCTTGCGCAACATCTGGCGCACAATGATCTCAATGTGCTTGTCATTGATCGTCACCCCTTGAAGGCGATAAACCTCCTGCACTTCGTTCACCAGATGCTCCTGCAACTCCTGCGGACCGCAGATATCCAGAATCTCGTGCGGGTCCACCGGCCCTTCTGTCAATTGCTGGCCTTTCTTCACGAAGTCGCCCTTGAACACGATGACGTGCTTGCCGATGGCGATGAGGTGTTCCTCCTCGACCCCCGTTTGCAGGTCCTTGATCAAAATGCAGCGCTTGCCACGCACACTGGTACCAAACTCGACCAAACCATCAATCTTGGAAATCTCCGCGGCATCCTTGGGCCGGCGCGCTTCGAACAGTTCCGCCACGCGCGGCAGACCGCCGGTGATGTCCTTGGTCTTGGCTGTCTTGCGCGGCGTCTTGGCCATGAGCGTCCCGGCCACAATCTTGTCGTCCTCGTTCACGACGATGTGGGCACCGGAAGGAATGGGATAGTTGGCCACGGGTTCGCCCCGTTCGTCCGTGATGATGATTTGCGGATGCAAATCCTCCTTGTGTTCGATGATGACCATGGCCTCCTGGGCGGTGGCTTCGTCCACTTCTTGTTTCATGGTGACCCCTTCGATGATGTCGTGGAATTTCACCTTGCCGGCCTTCTCGGAGAGGATGGGCACGTTATAGGGATCCCACTGCACGAAGGTTTCGCCCTTCTTCACCTTGCCGCCATCGGCCACGGAAATGACGGCGCCGATGACGACGTTATGGTTCTCCAATTCACGGCCATCATCGCCGAGGATGGACACCGACCCATTCTTGTTGAGCACGATGTTGCTGCCGTCCTCCAACTGCACCAGGCGCAAATCATTGTAACGCATCGTCCCCTCGTACTTCGCCTTGATCTGGGGCACTTTGAACACCTGCGCCGCCGTGCCGCCGATGTGGAAGGTGCGCATCGTCAACTGCGTGCCCGGCTCACCGATGGACTGGGCGGCGATGATCCCCACCGCCTCCCCCAACTTCACCTTCGCTCCCGTCGCCAGATTCCGCCCATAACACGCCTTACACACCCCGTACTTGCTTTCGCACGTCAACACCGACCGGATCTTCACCTTCTCCACCCCCGCGGCATCAATCGCCTTCGCCTTCACCTCATCAATCTCCTCATTCGCCCGCACCAACAACTCCTTCGGACTCGACGGATTCGGCACCTCATCACACGAAAACCGCCCATTGATCCGGTCCCCCAACCGCACCACCTCATCCTCCCCCTCATACACCGCCTGCACCCAGATCCCGTTGCTCGTCCCACAATCCTCCTCCCGAATAATCACATCCTGCGCCACATCCACCAGTTTGCGCGTCATATAACCCGAATCCGCCGTCTTCAGCGCCGTATCCGCCAACCCCTTCCGCGCCCCATGCGTCGAAATAAAATACTCCAACACCGTCAACCCCTCCCGGAAATTCGCCAAAATCGGCTTCTCAATAATATCCCCGCTCGGCTTGGCCATGAGCCCCCGCACCCCCGCCAACTGCCGCACCTGCTGCCGGTTACCCCGCGCCCCCGAATCCACCATCAAAAACACCGGATTAAACTCCGCCTTCCCCTGATTCGCCTCCAACGTCTTAAACATCACATTCGCGATCTGATCCGTCGCATGCGTCCAAATATCCACAATCTTGTTATACCGCTCCCCCGACGTAATGATCCCCTTCCGATGCTGCTTCTCCACCTCCCGGATCTGCCGCTGCGCCCCCTCGATCTCCTGCGACTTCTCCGCCGGAATAATCATATCATCAATCCCGATCGAACACCCCGACTTCGTCGCCTCCCGGAACCCCAACTCCTTCAACCGATCCAACATCCCCACCGTCGCCTCATGCCCACACACCTTGTAACAACGCCAAATCAAATCCCCCAACTGCCCCTTCCCCGCCGGCTTATTATAGAACCCCAACGGCGCCGGCCAAATCTCACTGAAAATCACCCGCCCCACCGTCGTCTCAATCACCTTCCGATTAGCCTCCCCAAACTCCGTCCGCCGCCCGAGATCCGGATTCGCCAACCGGATCCGCTCATGCGTCCGCACCGCCCCATCCGCGTACGCAAACAACACCTCCGCCTTACTCCCGAACAACTTCAACCCCCGCCCCGCCACCGGCGCCGGCGAGCGCGGCTCCGCCGTCAAATAATAACACCCCAACGTAATATCCTGCGTCGGCGTAATAATCGGCTTGCCGCTGGACGGACTGAAAATATTACTCGGCGCCATCATCAACAACCGCGCCTCCAACTGCGCCTCCACCGACAACGGCACATGCACCGCCATCTGATCCCCGTCAAAATCCGCATTATACGCCGTACACACCAACGGATGAATCCGGATCGCCTCCCCCTCGATCAACTGCGGCTCAAACGCCTGCACACTCAACCGATGCAACGTCGGCGCCCGATTCAACAACACCGGATGCCCCCGCGTCACCTCCTCCAGGATATCCCACACCTCCGTCGTCTGCCGCTCAATCATCTTCTTGGCCGAGCGCACCGTATGCACATAGCCCAACTCCTTCAACCGCCGGATAATAAACGGCTCAAACAACACCAACGCCATCTTCTTGGGCAACCCACACTGATGCAACTGCAGCTCCGGCCCGATCACAATCACCGACCGCCCCGAATAATCCACCCGCTTGCCCAACAAATTCTGCCGGAACCGCCCCGACTTCCCCTTGAGCATATCACTGAGCGACTTGAGCGCCCGATTCCCCGCCCCCGTCACCGCCCGCCCATGCCGCCCATTATCAAACAGGGCATCCACCGCCTCCTGCAACATCCGCTTCTCATTGCGGATAATCACCTCCGGCGTCTTGAGCGACAACAAATTCTTCAACCGATTATTCCGATTGATCACCCGCCGATACAAATCATTCAAATCCGACGTCGCGAAGCGGCCCCCCTCCAACGGCACCAACGGCCGCAAATCCGGGGGAATCACCGGCAACACCGTTAAAATCATCCACTCCGGCCGGCTCTTGGAGGCCGCCAACCCCTGCAACAACTTGATCCGCTTGGCCAACTTCTTGCGAATCTGCTTGCTCCGTGTCTCCAACATCGCCCCCTGCAACCCCTCCACCTGCTGGGCCAAATCCACCCGCGCCAACGCCTCCCGCACCGCCTCCGCGCCCATCTTCGCCACAAACGCCTCCTCCCCGTACGTCTCCCGCGCCTCCCGACACTCATGCTCACTGAGCAACTGATTCGGCTTAAGCGGCGTATTCCCCGGATCAATCACCATATAATCCTCGTAATAAATCACCCGCTCCAAATGCCGTGCCGTCATATCCAAGGCCAGGCCGATGCGCGAAGGCATACACTTGAAGAACCAGATATGGCACACCGGCACCGCCAACTCGATATGGCCCATGCGCTCCCGGCGCACCCGTGCCAGCGTCACCTCCACCCCGCACCGATCGCACACCACCCCCCGATGCTTGATCCGCTTATACTTCCCGCACGAACACTCCCAATCCTTTACCGGCCCGAAAATCCGTTCGCAAAACAACCCCCCCTTTTCCGGCTTGAACGTGCGATAATTGATCGTCTCGGGATTCTTCACCTCGCCCTTGGACCAAGCCCGGATGGCATCCGGCGCCGCCACCGTGATCCCGATGTAATCCACCTGATTGACCTTATCCAGCCCGAGCAACTCCCGGGCATTTTCTTTCGTGCTAATCATAATAAAGTTTCAAAATGACAAATGACGAAATGCAAAATGGAACTTGTCAATTGTCATTTGCCATTTGTCATTTTTGGGGGTTAAGTTCGCTAAAGTCGCCGCCCAAGGTTAACTGTTGCCGCCGCCCACCGCCGCCAACGCCGCGGCCGGCTCCGCCGGTTGCTCAATCGGGTTGGTATAACCCACCTTCACGTCCAGGCACAGGGACTGCATTTCCTTGACCAACACATTGAAGGATTCCGGAATGCCCGCCTCCAGCGCATTGTCGCCCTTGACAATACTCTCGTAAATGCGCGTGCGACCCTGCACGTCGTCCGACTTGACCGTGAGTAACTCCTGCAAAGTGTAAGCCGCGCCGTAAGCCTCCATGGCCCACACCTCCATTTCGCCGAAACGCTGGCCGCCGTATTGGGCCTTGCCGCCCAACGGCTGCTGCGTCACCAGGGAGTAAGGCCCGACCGCGCGGGCATGAATTTTATCCGCCACCAGATGGCCCAACTTCATCATGTAAATGTAGCCCACCACGACTTCCTGATCGAAAGGCTCGCCGGTGCGACCGTCGAACAAGGTGGTTTTGCCATTCTCGCCCACCAACTGTCGGTCGCCGGCTTCCATCTCCCGCTCCCCCGCCTCCTCCAGATACTTGCGGATTTGCTTTTCTTTGATGCCATCAAAGACTGGTGTGGCGAACTTAAGCCCCAAGATTCTGGCCGCCCAACCCAAGTGGGTTTCGAGCACTTGCCCCACGTTCATACGCGAAGGCACGCCCAGAGGATTCAGGGCAATGTCCACCGGAGTGCCGTCCGCCAAGAACGGCATGTCCTCCTCGGGCACAATTTTGGCCACCACACCTTTGTTGCCGTGCCGCCCGGCCATCTTGTCGCCCACGGAAAGCTTGCGCTTCGAGGCAATATATACCTTCACCGACTTGATGACGCCGCTGTCCACACCCTCGCCGGATTCCGCGCGTTCGGTTTCCTCGTCGTACTGCATCTGCAGATCGTCGAATTTCTTCTTAAAGCTGCCGATGATTTCGTTGATCTTGTTGCGAATCGGCGAGGGATCAATCTCGATCCGATCATAAACCTCGGCCAGTTTGCGCAAGAGCGTTTTGGTAATCTTCCGATTCGCCGGAATGATGATCTCACCGGTTTCGCTGTTGACCACGTCGAGTGGAATCTTTTCTCCGAGCAGGATGTTGCTCATCGCCTCGGTCAACTGGTCGCGCAATTCGTCGGTCTTCTTCCGATGCTCCTCCTCGATCTGCTTGACGTGGCGCTTCTCCTCCGCCATCGAGGGCTTGTTGCGCTCGCTGTCTTTCTTCGAAGAAACCTTCACATCCATCACAATGCCATAAGTGCCGGATGGCACCTTGAGCGAGGTGTCCTTTACGTCGGCAGCCTTCTCGCCGAAGATCGCGCGCAGCAACCGCTCTTCCGGGGCCAGTTCCGTCTCGCTCTTGGGCGTGATCTTGCCGACGAGAATGTCGCCGGGCTTGACTTCCGCGCCGACGCGGATGACGCCATCAGAACCGAGATTCTTCAAGGCCTCGTCTCCCAGGTTCGGAATGTCACGGGTGATTTCTTCCGGCCCGAGTTTGGTATCGCGGGCACTGACTTCAAACTCGTCAATATGGATCGAGGTAAACACATCGTCCTTGACGATGCGCTCGCTGATAAGAATCGCGTCCTCGAAGTTGTAACCGTTCCAAGGCATGAAGGCGCACAAAATATTCCGACCCAGCGCCAGTTCGCCGTCTCGCGTGCAGGGCCCGTCCGCAATGACCTGACCTTTCTTCACGGAGTCGCCTTTGTGAACCAGGATTTTCTGGTTGATGCAGGTGGCCGCGTTGGAGCGCATGAATTTGCGGATTTCATAAACCCATACCCCTTTGGCTGGGTCGTGCCGCACCTTCTTCTTCGTCTCGGGGAGCTTGCCGTCGTGTGTGATGATGATCTGGCTGCCGTTTACCGAGGCCACTTTGCCGGCTTCCTCCGCCATCACCACCGCCCGTGAGTCCCGTGCCACTCGGTCTTCCAGGCCCGTTGCCACCAAGGGGGCTTCGGTAACGAGCAAGGGCACGGCTTGCCGTTGCATGTTGCTCCCCATTAACGCCCGGTTCGCATCGTCATGCTCCAGAAACGGGATCAGCGCCGCCGCCACGGAGACGAGTTGCTTGGGTGAAACATCCATGTAGTCCACCCGCGCGGGTTCTACGTCCACAAAGTCGCTGCGGGAGCGGCAGACGACGCGTTCGGTGGTAAAGTGGCCTTTGTCGTCTATCAGGCTGTTGGCTTGGGCGATGACGTAGGTTTCTTCGCGGTCGGCGGTGAGGTAGTCCAAGTGCGGGGTCACGCGGCCGTTTTCCACTTTGCGGTAGGGGGTTTCCAGAAAGCCAAAATCGTTGATGCGGGCAAAGGTGGCCAGGCTGGCGATGAGGCCAATGTTCGGCCCTTCCGGCGTCTCCACGGGGCAGATGCGGCCGTAGTGGCTGGGGTGGACGTCCCGGACTTCAAAGCCGGCGCGGTCACGGGAGAGCCCGCCGGGTCCGAGGGCACTGAGGCGGCGTTTGTGGGTGAGCTCGGCCAGGGGATTGATCTGGTCCATGAATTGGCTGAGCTGGCTGCGCCCAAAGAAGTCCCGGATGACGGCGGAGAGGGCTTTGGGGTTGATGAGTTTCTGCGGGGTCATCGCTTCCACGCCTTGGTCAAAGAGGGTCATGCGTTCTTTGACGAGGCGTTCGGTGCGGGCCAGACCCACGCGGCATTGGTTGGCAAGGAGTTCGCCGACCGTGCGGACGCGGCGGCTGCCGAGGTGGTCAATATCGTCCAGGCTGCCTTCGCCGCGTTTGAGGCGCAGCAGGTATTTGGTGGCGGCAACCAGGTCTTCTTTGGTGAGGGTGCGGGCGTCGTCTTTTTGTTTGAGTCCGATCTTTTGGTTGATCTTGTAGCGGCCCACACGACCCAAATCATACCGCTTCGGATCGAAAAATAGGCGCTTGATCAACGCCTTCGCATTGGCCGCCGTCGGCGGATCCCCAGGGCGCAACCGCCGGTAAATGTCTTTCAGCGCCTCTTCCTCGTTCTTCGCCGGGTCCTTCTTCATGCACTTGATGATGATCCCGTCGTCCGTGGTCGTGTCCACCACTTTGATCTTGCTCACGCCCAGTTCGGCAATCTGTTTCACCACCGCCTTGCTCAACGGCTCGAAGGCGCGCGCCACCACCAACCCTTTGGCCTCGTCCACCGCGTCGTGGATGAGAACTTTGTTGGCCAGATCGTCGAGTTTCTCGGCGGCTTTCACCGTGTGTTCTTCAATCTCGTAGAACAACCGCAGGATTTCTTCGTCCGTGCCCCGGTGTTTGTCGGCCTCTTTGTCCTTGCTCTTGGGGTCGGCCTCCAGATAGCTCAACGCCCGGAAAAAGGTGGTGGTCAGAAATTTGCGGCGGCGTTTCTTCCGGTCCAGATACACGTAGAGCAGGTCGTTGGTGTCAAATTGGGCTTCATACCACGAGCCGCGGTCGGGGATGATGCGGAAGGAGTGCAGCGTCTTGCCGTTGGGGTGTTGCGTGGCTTCAAAGGCAATGCCGGGGCTGCGGTGGAGTTGGCTCACGATCACGCGTTCGGCGCCGTTGATGACGAACGTGCCTTGCGGGGTCATCAGGGGGAGTTCGCCCATGAAGACGCGTTCTTCTTTGGTCCCTTTTTCGTCTCGGAGCAGGAAGGTGACGTAGAGGGGCGCGCCGTAGGTGAGGCTTTCGCGCAGACATTCGAGCCAGGTGACTTTGGGTTCGCCAATTTCGTAGGCGTGAAAGTCCAGCACGCATTTGCCGTCGTAGCTTTCAATGGGAAAGACTTCGGTGAAGACGGCCTGGAGGCCGAGGTTTTTGCGCCGGCTGGGCGCCACTTCGGCCTGGAGGAATTCGTGGTAGGAGTGGGTCTGGAGTTCGATCAGGTTCGGCGGGGCGAGGATTTCTTTGATCTTCCCAAAGTTGATTCGTTCGGTGGCTTGGCCCGTGAGGTGGTTTGTTTTCATAGTGGGTTCGCCCGGTGCGTGGTGTTGGCTCACGGGCCGAGCGTGGGCATGGGACTTTTCAGTGGTAAGTTAGAAATTCAGAATGACCCATGACAAATGACCCATGGCCAGAAAGGCAGAATGACGAATGAGGAATGACGAAGGGAGTGGTCCCTTGGTCATTCGGCATTTGGCATTTGGCATTTGGCATTTCTGGGCATTTTGCGTTGCTAGTCATTTGGCATTGGTCATTCTGCATTGCTCGGCCTTTCTGGGCGGCGGGCGAAGCGGGGGGCGGCTTCCTTCCCGGACGCCGCCCCCCCCGGTGGTTTCGCGGTTTATTTGATTTCTACTTTGGCGCCGGCGTCTTCGAGTTTTTTCTTGGCGGCGTCGGCTTCGGTTTTGGGGGCGCCTTCGAGGATGGGTTTGGGGGCGCCTTCGACGAGGGCTTTGGCTTCGGCGAGGCCGAGGCCGGCTTTGACTTCGCGCACGGCTTTGATGACGGCGATTTTCTTGTCGGCCGGTACGGTGGCGAGGATGACGTCGAAGGCGGTTTGGGCTTCGGCGGCGGGGGCGGCGGCGGCGGCGGCGCCGGGGGCGGCGACGGCGACGGGCGCGGCGGCGGTGACGCCCCATTTGTCTTCGAGTTTTTTGACGAGGTCAGCGGTTTCGAGGACGGTCAGTTTGCTGAGTTCTTCTACGAGGTTTGTTATGTCTGCCATGTTGTGTTTCTTTCGTCTCGTCGCCTTCCGCGGCCACGGAGGGTTTAAGCCAGCGGCCTGCTGGCCGACGATTTACGTTGTGGTTGTGTTTGCTCCCGGTCCGCGGGTTTGTGCGGGTCGGAAATTTGGTTGGTCATGGGTGTGGGTCATGCCTTAGTCGCCTTGGTCCACGCGGGCTTGCAGCACGCGGGCCAGTTGGGTGGCGGGGGTGTTGAGCAGGGCCACGAGTTGGGTGGCGGGGGTTTGCAGGAGTCCCAGGAGTTTGCCGCGCAATACTTCGAGGGAGGGTAAATCGGCGAGGGCCAGCAGGTCGGCGCGGTCCAAGCGTTGGTGGTGGAGGTAGCCGAAGTGGAGTTTGGGTTTGTCGAATTCGGCGCCGAAGGTTTTGATGGCTTTGGCGGCGAGGGAGATGTCTTTTTGGCCGGTGACGACGGCAAGTTGGCCGGCCAGGGTGCCGTCCAAATCGGCCAGGCCGGCTTCGCGGGCGGCCAGGCGGAAGAGGGTGTTTTTGATGATGTGCAGTTCGGCGCCGGCCTGGGCGAGGCGGTGGCGGAGTTCGGTGAGGTGGCCGACTTTGAGGCCCGCGTAGTTGACGACGATGAAGTAGGGGGAGGCGTTGAGCCGGGCCAGGTATTCTTGGGTGAGGATTTGTTTTTCGGCGCGCATGGTTGGTAAGGGTTGGCGGTCAGTGGTGGGTGAATTCGCGCAGGTCCACGCGGACGGGCGGGCTCATGGTGGCCGAGAGGGTGCAGCGTTGGAGGTAGGTGCCTTTGACGCTTTGGGGTTTGGCTTTGGCGACGGCTTCGATGACGGCGCGGGCGTTTTCTTCGAGCTGGGTGGCGGTGAAGGTGGTTTTGCCGACGGGAACGTGGACGTTGCCGGCTTTGTCGATCTTGAATTCGACGCGGCCGGCTTTGACTTCTTTGACGGCTTTGGCGGTGTCTTCGGTGACGGTGCCGGTTTTGGGGTTGGGCATGAGGCCGCGCGGGCCGAGGACTTTGCCCAGCTTGCGGACTTCCACCATCGCTTCGGGGGTGGCGATGGCGACGTCAAAGTCGGTCCAGCCGTCCTGGCATTTCTTGATCATGTCGTCAAAGCCCACAAATTCCGCGCCGGCCGTGCGCGCGGCGTCGGCGGCCGGTCCGCTCTTGGCAAACACGAGCACGCGCACGACTTTGCCGCTGCCGTGCGGCAGGGGCACAGTGCCGCGCACCATTTGGTCGGAGTGCTTGGGGTCCACCCCCAAGCGCACGGCGAGGTCCACGGTTTCGTTGAATTTGGCCTTGGGAAATTTGCTCATCACTTCCACGGCGGCTTTCAGGGGATAGGTCTTTTTGGTATCCACCTGTTCGAGGGCTTTTTTGTAGCGTTTGCTTGGCATTTGCTTGATGGCGGTACCAGCGAGTCGGTTTGGACTCTCCCGCGGTGCTTTTGGTTCAGATTTTTATTCGATAACTTCGATGCCCATGCTGCGCGCGGTGCCAGCGATGACCCGGAAGGCGGCTTCATCGGCAGTGGCGTTGAGATCTTTGGTTTTCATTTTGACGATTTCCATGACCTGCTTGCGGGTGACTTTGCCGACTTTTTCTTTGTTGGGCGTTTTCGAGCCGGCGGTGATGCCGGCGGCTTTTTTCAACAGAATCGAGGCGGGCGGCGATTTGGTGATGAAGGTGAAGGATTTGTCCTGATACACCGTGATGACCACGGGGATCACCAAACCGGCGTCGCCCTTGGTGGCGGCGTTGAATTCTTTGCAGAAGCCCATGATGTTGACGCCGTGCTGACCCAACGCGGGCCCGACGGGCGGGGCGGGGTTCGCCTGGCCGGCAGGGATCTGCAGTTTGATTAATCCGACAGCTTTTTTCGCCATAAATACAATTGGTAACCGCTAATCTTCGCTAATTGACGTTAATCTTGTTTCAGTATTAGCGCGGATGAGCGGTTAGGTTCTTCAGCCTTTCTCTACCTGCCAGTATTCGAGTTCCACTGGCGTGTTGCGGCCGAATATGTTGACCGTCACTTTCAACTTGCCACGGTCGGGGTCCACTTCCTCAATGACGCCGCTGAAGTTCAGGAACGGACCGTTGTTAATCTTCACCGTTTCGCCAACGCCAAAGCTTACCTTGGGTCGCTCGGTTTCTTCGGAAGCCGTGACTGTGGCTTTGATGACTTCCATCTCTTCTTCGGTCGCGGTGTGTGGATGCTCCCCGCCGACAAAGCCAATCGCGCCCTGGGTCTCTTTGATGAAGTAGAAGGGCTTGGGAATCACCCGATTGTTTTCATCCAGCAAGGTCATGTGGATGTAAACGTAACCGGGATGCAGTTTCCGGGTGGAAACGGTCTTCTTCTGGTTGCGCACTTCCACGACTTTCTCCATCGGCACCAGTACCTCGTGGATATACTCACCCATCTCCTCGGTTTTGAGGCGCTTCTCAATGCTCTCCTTGACCTTCTGCTCCTGGCCGGAGAGCGTGTGAATGACAAACCACTGGCTGCGCATGGTCGCTAGAGGGTTACGAACAGATAGAACAGCACCCGGTCCACGACGAAGGTGAATATCCCCAACAGCACGATTGAAATCATCACCACCACGGTGGAGCCTTTCAGTTCATCCAGTGTCGGCCAGGTGCATTTCCTCAACTCCTCGCGCGTCTGCTGCACGTACGTGGCAAAGCGCTTGAGATGTCCCCGCCACCACAGGAAGGCAAAGACGGCTCCCACCACCACCACCCAGACCAAAATTTGAGTTGTCTCGTTCACAAACTAATTCTTCTGGCGGAGAGGGAGGGATTCGAACCCCCGTTCCGCTTGCGCGGAAAGCGGTTTTCAAGACCGCCGCGATAGACCACTCTGCCACCTCTCCGGCGCGGTTGGCAGGGCGTGAGGGACTCGAACCCCCAACCAACGGTTTTGGAGACCGCTACTCTACCAATTGAGCTAACGCCCTACTAGCCTTCGAGCGCGCCACATCGTGTGCCTGACGACGACGCCAGCCAGGAAGGCCTTCCTCCCCGGCTGTTGAATACGCTTCCGTGACTTATGCAACAATTTCCGACACGCGGCCCGCGCCGATGGTGCGACCACCTTCGCGGATGGCAAAGCGCAAACCCTTCTCCATCGCCACCGCTTTCTGCAATTCCACGTCCACCGCCACGTTGTCACCCGGCATCACCATTTCCACGCCTTGCGGCAGAGCCAGCGTTCCCGTGACGTCCGAGGTGCGGAAATAGAACTGCGGCCGATAATTCGTGAAGAATGGCGTGTGACGGCCACCTTCATCCTTAGAGAGAACGTACACTTCCGCCTTGAATTTCGTGTGCGGGGTGATGGAGCCAGGCTTGGCCAACACCATGCCGCGCTCAACCTCGTCCTTCTTGGTGCCGCGCAACAAGACGCCGACATTGTCGCCTGCGTTGGCCTTGTCCAACAGCTTTCGGAACATTTCGATATCCGTGGCTACCGTCTTGCGTGTCTCCCTCAAGCCGACGATCTCCACGTCCGACATACGCTCCAAGACCCCACGCTCCACGCGACCGGTGACCACCGTGCCGCGACCCTCAATGTTGAACACGTCCTCGACGCACATCAGGAAGGGCTTGTCCACCTCGCGGGTCGGCAGCGGAATAAACGAATCAATCGCATTGAGCAATTCTTGAATGGACGCCGCCCCTTCCGCCTCACCGGCCAGCGCGCTCTTCGCGCTGCCGCGAATGACCGGGGTGGTGTCGCCCGGAAATTGATACTTGGTCAACAGGTCGCGCACTTCCATCTCCACCAACTCCAGCAATTCCTTGTCGTCCACCAGGTCCACCTTGTTCAGGAACACCACGATGGCCGGGACACCGACCTGACGGGCCAGTAGAATGTGCTCACGCGTTTGCGGCATCGGCCCCTCCGAGGCATCCACCACCAGAATCGCGCCGTCCATCTGCGCTGCGCCGGTGATCATGTTCTTCACGTAGTCGGCATGGCCGGGGCAATCCACGTGCGCGTAGTGCCGTTGGTCGCTCTGATACTCAACGTGCGAAACCGCAATCGTGACCGTCTTGGTTTCGTCGCGCACAGTGCCGCCTTTGGTGATGTCCGCATAGGATATCGGTGTGGCCAAGCCTTTCTTGGCCTGCACCTCGACCATCGCGGCAGTCAAGGTGGACTTGCCGTGGTCAATGTGGCCAATCGTGCCAACATTGACGTGCGGTTTGGTTCGTTGAAATTGCTCTTTTGCCATTGTGCTCTCCTGCGTTGATGTCGTTAGCGTTTCTGTTTGTCCGTCACTTAAAACTATCTGGAGCCCATGATCAGGATTGAACTGATGACCTCGTCCTTACCAAGGACGTGCTCTACCAACTGAGCTACATGGGCACACCCAATACCGACTTCATCCTGATGCGCAAAGCGACAAAAAACCGCCATCCCACGTCCTTTTTGCGAAAAAAGCCAGTGGGATTGGCGCGATCTTGTCTATTTTACGGCCCTAAGACGGTGAGGAAAATAGGAAAGCAGGCCCGGGGTGTCAACGGGGATTTTTATTATTTTTCTCCCCCATCCGATTCACGGAAAACGAATGCGGTAAAAGCCGACAGGTAAATTGGATACAGGGTGGTCCGTGAACGAAAACTGCGCGGTTGAAACCTCCGTTGCCATGCCCAAAAACATCCACGAACTCAGATCCGGCGAACGCCAAACCGAATAGGTGGCGTTGCTCACGCCTGCGAAACCCAGCCGACAGGAAGCCGACGGAGGATTTGAAAAAGTGGCTGTGTGAATGAGAGGTCGGGGTGGTGGCAGAACGGAGACAGTGTAACTTACAGGAGTCTCCGATTCTCCATCGTTTGCCACGAAACCAAAAGTATCGTAAGGGCTCGCGAACACGTTCGGCTCGGGCACGAAGACTACATGGGGCAAGCGCAGACGAGGGTGCTCAACAAGCGCGGCGCGCGACAATCTTGAAGAACCAGCCTGCAAAGCCACTGACGGCAGTGACATCTCCTCGACCTGCGGCCCGAATGCAATGATTCAGTTCCGTGACCGCCACTCGACTTTCGGCGGTTCAGGCAGTCCCCGCGCCCGAAACGATGTGCGGAAATGCATCTTCGCCACCTTCGACAAATTCTCCGCTCCGTGACGCGCCACGAAATCCTTTGCCGCCGCGTCAACTTGTGCGCTCGCGCCCTTCGGCAACTCCAACTCAAACTGGTTGCCCAGCGCGGACAGCCGCTTCACGAACTCATCCCGCGCCAGAATGGAAGCCGCCGCCACCGCTAAATCCTCCTCCGCCTTGTGCCGCTGCACCAACTCAATCTCCCGCCCCAACGCCATCATCGCCTTCTCCACCACGCTCTTGGACGACGCGAACTGATCGCTGATCGCCCGCGTTGGCGGTGGATTCATCTGATGCTTTTGCGCCAGCAGATTTTCGATCACCCGCGCGTGCCCCCACGCCAGCACCGCGTTCACGCTCCCCATCTTCGCGTGCAACCGATTGTAAGCCTCGTTGCCAATCGGCACCACCGACGTCACGCAACCCGGCGTCTTGCGAATCAATTCCGCCAGCTCGGAAACTTTTTTGTCGCTCGAAATATTTTTGGAATCGCGCACGCCCTTGTCCTGCCAGGCCTTCAACACCGCCTCGTTCACGTACGCCCCCGCCACGCACAACGGCCCGAAAAAATCTCCCTTTCCGCTCTCGTCCACGCCGATGCGCGGCAGCAGCAAATCCGGATTCAACACCGCCTCGTAACCGAGCCGCGCCTCCTTCAACACCTCCGGCTCCAGCACGAACTCCACGAACTCCTGCGTCCCCTTGCCCTGCACGACGAGCTTGCCACTCTCGTAAAACACCACGTTGGTCTTGTCCTTCTCCCCCGCGAACCGCGCGTAAGGCACGTCGCGAAACCCGAAATGCCGCGCCTCCAGACACGACTTCAACGTCGCCGCCTGATCATCGGAGAGCTTGCAAGTATAACTCGTCAGCGGTTTCACGCGCCGGACTTAATAGCCGCAAAAGCACGCAAAGGACACAAAAGATTTTGCGCCTTGCTCGGAGGAGCCGATGTAAGGCGGCTCAAATTGACAGCGTGAAGAATGCGGTGCTGCTGAAATGAATCGCGCGGAGGTTACACGGGTTACGCCCGGCGGTAAATGGCTATTGACTTGAAAATGCCGTCTGGTAGCTTCTGCCCTCCTTTGAACGGGAATTGAGATGAAAACGTATTTACCCAAAGTGAATTTGGATCAGCGCAAATGGCATGTGGTGGATGCCGAGGGCGCCGTGCTGGGCCGGCTGGCGGTGCAGGTGGCCGATATTTTGAGGGGGCGCAACAAGCCGGTGTACACCCCGCACCTCGACGCCGGAGATTTCGTGGTGGTGGTGAACGCCGAGAAAGTGCGCGTGACGGGCAAGAAGGAAACGGAGAAGCGCTTCATGAGTTATTCCGGCTGGAAAGGCGGCGAGAAGTACACCTCCGTCGAAAAACGGCGCGCAACCCAGCCCGAAAAGCTTATCCACCACGCCGTCAAAGGTATGATTCCCAAGAATCGGCTCGGGCGGCAGCTACTCACGAAACTCAAGGTTTACAGAGGTCCGAACCACCCGCACGCAGCGCAGACGCCGGACACGATCAAGGCCGCCGCCTGAAGCTTTCTGAACCTTAAACGCAACGCTTACCATGGCAGAAACCAAAACTTCCGAATACCTCGGCACCGGTCGCCGCAAGACCGCGGTGGCGCGGGTGCGCCTGGCCTCCGGCTCCGGCAAGATCATCGTCAACGGACGCCCCTTTGAAACGTATTTCCCCATTGAAACCCTGCGGGCAACCGCCTCACAACCGCTGACCGTAACCGGGACCGGCGACAAGCTGGACGCGCGGGTGAGCGTCAGCGGCGGCGGTCCGAACGGACAGGCCGGTGCGGTCCGGCACGGCATTGCCCGCGCGTTGCTCCAATTCGATGCGGGCCTGCGCTCCTCGCTCAAAGCCGAAGGACTCCTCACGCGGGACCCGCGCATGAAGGAGCGCAAGAAGTACGGCCAGCCGGGGGCGCGAAAACGCTACCAGTTCTCGAAGCGTTAATCGGACTGGAGATTTTCAAGCCCCGCTGGTTCAATCTGGCGGGGCTTTTTGTTTGGAATGATGGCGGGCGCGATGGAACATGGCCAAGCGCCGCCACGCATCAACGCACGACCTGAACTGGCCCCAGCAAAATGATGATCAAGAAAGTTGCCATCGTCGGCGCCTCCGGTTACTCGGGCGAGGAACTGGTGCGCTTGCTCTTATCGCATCCACACGTGGAACTCGCCGCGGTCACCTCGCGCCAATACGCCGGGCAGACGCTCGCCCAAGTCTTCCCGCGCTTCGCCCATCGCCCCGCCGCCAGGACGCTCCGCTTCAGCGAGCCGAATCCGGAACTGCTCGCCAAACAAGCCGACCTCGTCTTCCTGGCGCTCCCACATGGCGTAGCCGCCGAATATGCCGTGCCGCTGCTCCAACAAGGTTGCGTGGTGATTGACCTCAGTGCGGATTTTCGGGTCCGCAATCCGGCGATTTACCAGGAGTTCTACGCCCACGAACATCCCGCGCCCGAATTGCTCCCCAAGGCGGTTTACGGCCTGCCGGAGATTTATCGCGCCGAAATCCAGCAAGCCACGCTCGTCGCCTCGCCGGGTTGTTACCCCACCAGCATCCTGTTGCCGGTGATTCCCCTGCTCCGGGCGGGCTTGATCAAATCCGACGGCATCATCGCCGATTCCCTCAGCGGCGTGAGCGGGGCCGGGCGCAAAGCCGAACTCGATTATCTGTTCGTGGAATGTAACGAAAGCGCCCGGGCCTACGGCGTGCCCAAACACCGGCATCTGTCGGAGATCGAACAGGAACTCTCGGTCGCCGCCGGGGCCAGCGTGACCATCCAGTTCACCCCGCACCTGATTCCAGTCAATCGTGGCATCCTCACGACGCTTTACCTGGCGCCGGTCAGGCATTTCAAGGAGGCCGCCAGCGTTGCGGCCCTCGGCGAAAAGATTGGCAACTGTTACCGGGCGGCCTACGGCAATGAACCTTTCGTGCGTTTGCTCGAAGGTAAAGCCCTGCCGGACACGAAGAACGTCTGCGGGACGAACGTAATCGAAATCGCCTGGCGACTTGACCCGCGCACGGGACGGTTGCTCGTCTTCAGCGCGGAGGACAATCTTGTGAAAGGCGCGAGCGGCCAAGCGGTCCAGAGTATGAACTTGATCGGTGGATTCTCGGAAACCGCGGGGCTCGTATGATCCATTGGGCGAGTCATTGGCACGCCAAGTCCGAGGCTCTTCCAGGCGAAGGTCCGGCCGGGGAAACGCGAAGCTTGAGCAACGGACGCAAAACAGTTTCAACCGCCGGCAATAAGTGACACAATCCAATTGGCAAACGGATGAAATCAACCATCAAACACATCTCCGGTTCGGTGGTCGCGCCCAAAGGTTTTCTGGCCAGCGGGGTTTTCTGCGACATCAAACGTCTCGGCACCGGCAAAGGTTCGCAAAGAGGCGCCAAGCGTGATCTGGCCTTGATTGTTTCCGAGGTGCCCGCGACCGTCGCCGGCATGTTCACCACGAATCAAGTTTGTGCCGCGCCGGTGAAGGTTTGTGTTGAGCGTGTCAAACAGGGCCTGGCGCAGGCGATAGTGGTCAACTCGGGCAATGCCAACGCCTGCACCGGCCGGCAAGGGATGCAGGATGCGCGCGAAATGACGGCGCTGGCCGCGAAGTTGCTCCGCATGCCTGCCGGTCATGTCCTGGTCGGCTCCACCGGGCGCATCGGGGTGACGATGCCGATGGAGAGCATCTGGTCCGGCATCGGCGAGGCGGTGGCGTTGCTCGATGATTCGCCGGAAAGCGCGGCCCAGGCGGCGGAAGCCATCCTGACCAGTGACACGCGCCCGAAACACATCGCGGTGGAATTCAAGCTCCGGGGCAAGCGCGTCCGCATTGGCGGCATCTGCAAGGGGGCCGGGATGATTCAACCTGGCATGAGTGCCACCGGCAAGCGCCCCGCGGCGTTGCCGCTTCACGCCACCATGCTTTGCTTCCTCACGACGGACGCCGCCATCGAAGCCCGAACCCTCCAGGCGTGCCTCCGCGAAGCCGTCGCTCAGAGTTTCAATCGCATCACCGTGGACGGCGACATGAGCACCAATGACACCGTACTCGTGTTGGCCAATGGACTGGCGGACAATTTGAAACTACAGGGACCGGGCGCCCACAGCACCGTTTTTCAATCGGCACTGAATCATGTTTGCCTTGAACTGGCGAAGATGATCGTGCGCGACGGCGAGGGCGTGCATCGGATCGTAACGGTGCGCGTCAGCGGCGCAAAAACCGTGGCCGAAGCTGACGCCGCGGCCCGCGCGGTCGCGAACAGCGCCCTGGTGAAGACCAGTTGGCACGGCGGGGATCCCAACTGGGGCCGCATTCTGGATGCGCTCGGTTACAGCCCGGCAACCGTGGTCGAAGAAAAGGTGGACCTCGGCTACAGTGCGCCGGGCAGCCGGCAGATTCTGTGGAGTCTCCGGCGTGGACAGCCAACGCCGGCGACCTTCAAACAACTCTGTACCGCAGTCGCACCGAAGGAATTTGATTTACACGTTCACTTGAACCTCGGCAAGGCCAGTGCGGTGATGTATGCCGCTGATCTCACCGAGCAATACGTGGATTTCAACAAGGGCGATGTAACCGACCCCGCGACGCTGGGCGGCTGAACTCAATGGCATGTTGAACCTGGAACAACTGGCCAACCTGGTGGAAATTCATCGCGCTGCGGCGGCAGCACAGGTTCGGGAATTCTCCCTCGGCGGCCGCGCGCTCGCCTTCAACTCCCGGCCCGCGATCATGGGCGTGATCAATCTCTCGGCGGATTCCTGGTATCGCGAGAGTGTTTGTTTGACTGCGGAAGCCGCGATTCGGCGGGGGCGAGTGCTTTGCGCGCAGGGGGCGGACATTCTGGACGTGGGGGCGGAGTCCACTCTGGCTCACGCCGCGCGCGTGGATGACGCCGCGCAAAAACGCCGGCTGCTGCCGGTCGTCAAGGAGTTGCGCGCCGCCGGTGCCTTGATCTCCGTGGAAACCTACCAACCGGCGGTAACGCGCGCCTGTCTGGAAGCGGGAGCGAACATTCTGAATCTCACCGGCACAGATCGCAGCGAGGAACTGTTCCGCCTGGTGGCCGCGCATGATGCGGCGGTTATCATCTGTTATGTGCAGGGACCGAACGTGCGCGAAGTTGGGGATTTCGATTTGAGCGCCGATCCGGTCCCCATGATGCACGACTACTTCCAGCGGCAGATTGAACTCGCCCAACGGCACGGCGTCCAAAAAATCTTCATAGACCCGGGCTTGGGATTCTATTACCGCAACCTGCAGGACAGCGCCGTGCGCGTGCGGCATCAGATGAACGTGTTCCTCAACAGCTTTCGTCTGCGCACGCTGGGCTTTCCGGTTTGCCATGCGCTGCCGCATGCGTTCGAGTTTTTTGGCGAGGAAGTGCGCGGTGCCGAACCGTTTTTCAGCGTGCTGGCGGCCCTGGGCAAGACTGACTTGTTCCGCACCCACGAAGTGCCGCGCGTGAAGGCGGTGCTGGACACCCTGCAAGCCTTCTGACGAGGAGCGGTGGTCGTTCGGTCACACCCGGCGGCAGAGGAACACGCCTTCCTCCTGCGAATCCGTGAGCCACTGTTGCCGCACTTCAAGACCCTGTTCTCCCAACAGACGATTCACGGACTGCGGTGTATAGCGGTAGGAGAAGAACAACCGCAACGTTTCGCCCGCCCGGAAGGCGATCAATTCATCCTCGATTTGGACTTCGGTGGCCGCGCCGAAATGAAAATGGCCGGCCACACGTTTGAGGCCGCTGCCCGCGGGATCGTCTTCCACCCCGAAGCGCAATTCCCCGGCGGTGGGCGAAACGCCGAGATCATACAGGAAGGTCAACAGCCAGTCGTGCGTGAGCGGATTATCGTATTGTGGCAGGATTTGTTGAACCCCGGTGGCGTAGTCCGCACCGGGCGCAAGGTTGGCGCTGAAGAGCAACCCATCTTCCGGGCGGATCAAAGCCGCAAGTTTGGGCAGGATGGAGCGTGGCTCGAAATTCGGAATCATGCCGAAGAAGGTAATGAGGCGCGCGGAATCTAACCGACTCTGTTGCTCCAGAACTCGCGGTAGGTCATCGGCTGAATTCAGATCGCAGACCAGCGGATGACATTTTTCGTCTGGGAGGACCGCCAGCGCCGCCTGCCGCGCCACCAGCACCATCGCCGTGCTCACGTCGCACGGGGTGTAAAAGGTTTCTTTTCCGAGATTGGCCAGTTGGCGGAGCAGGCGCGTGTCCTTCTGCCCACCACCACAGCCCAAACCAATCAGATGCACGCGAAGCGCGTTTAGTCCGGCCAGCGCTGCGGCAAAACCCCTTTCATAAACCGCCAGACAACCGGCATCGGTGCGCGAAGGTGAGTAAGCTTGGTGCAATCTCAACCACTTGAGCGTCTGCTTGACACTGTCGTAATGAAACTTCTGGTTCACCTGCCGGGTGCGCAACGACTCCAACAGGTCGCGGCGCACCGCGTCTGGAAACTGGCTGGCGTGAATGGCGACATTGGCGACGGACGACATGCCGTGGTTGTCGCCGATTCTTCACCGCATGACAAGTCCGGGACTGGGATCGCACCCCGGTCACGGCCGGAACAGCCGGAAGAATCTCGTTTCGGGCGCAATGGGCAGTGTGACGGAAATCACTGACCCATTCGTTTGCCACACGGCGATTGCGTTGGTCCAGCCATCGGTCCAACTCGTGCTGAACGCCAGAGTTTGCAGTGAGAAATCACCGGCCCACACCGGCCAGGATAGCACGACATTGGTGCCCGTTTGGGCGATGGCAAGCGTCGGGGCCGGGTGCAACGGATTGATTGTGACGGTGCCGCTGAGGTATTCGGCGGGCAGTTCCTCCGCCAGCGCATCAGAAACGCAGCGGGTAGCCAACTGATCGGTCAGGGTGATGGGAAAAGCTCCATTTGCGCCGGCCGCCGCCGTCAAGCTGACTTCCACAAGTTGCCTCGCACCAGCCCCAAAACTTTGGCCGGTTGGCAGCGCGAGCACCAAGCCGAGTCGGCCCAAGCCTGATTGAGTAGTGTTCACCGTCAGGCTGGCTCCGCCCAAACCGCTGACCAGCTTCACAGTGTTGATGGTCAGCGCCGCAGGATCGAGACTGAGCGTGAAGCCCAGCGCGTTTTCATCACCTTGGGCTTCCAGCTCGACGATGACGGCCGCACTCTCGCCCTGGAGCAAGTTCGTGCTGCTGATGCGGACCTGGCGGCTGCCGGGCATGGTGTTACCAGTGGGCGCGCTCTCAGTGGTTGGACCACCAATGGCGACCACCGGATCAAGCCCCGCCACATAACGTCCGACCTGAACCCAATCGGTGACTTTGATTTGGCCATCACCCAGCGTCGCGCGCGGCGCGGTGTCAGCCCGCTGGAATTCGAGGCCGGCGGCGGCAGTGTCGAGCCGGGCGGCAAAACGCGCCGCCTGCCCCGAATCTGCGAAAGTGACGGCTTGGTTGCCGCTGGGCCGCGGAAACACGTCACCCTCAAAGACCGTGGGAGTGAGCGTAACCGTGCCGTTCTGATAATTGACCGGGAGTGCCTGGAGTTGATCGTTATACAATTCCCGTGGCACTGGCAGGTCGCCGAAGGTGAAGGCGGCGTTGACCGGGGCGGGCCCCGCCCAAAGGAAGGAGTCGAAGTGAACACGTGCCAACACCTGCGTTCCCACCGGAAAGGCCATGCCGGGCGGGAACGACACCGCCAGGCCAAGCCGTCCCAATCCGATCTGGCTCGTGTTTAAGAGCACGCTGGCGCCGGACACACTTTCGCCCCAACTGACACTGGCGAATGTAACTCGCTGCGTGTTGAAGTTCAGGCTCAAACCCAGCGTGTTTTCGTTGCCGTTGGCGGCCAGCGTGATCGGGACGGTCACGGGTGTGCCGGCCATGGCGTTTGTGCCCCACGCGCGAATGACCGGGGTGGGCAGGGTGACGGTAAGCGTCGCTTCGCTGCCTATGACGGAGCCAGCGATGTTGGTGACCTGCGCGGAGTAGCTCCCCCCGTGACTGACCTGAACGTTGGTCAGCGTGAGCGAGGCATTGGTTGCGCCGGCCAGATTGGCGCCGTTGAAACGCCATTGGTACTCCAGCGGCGGGGAGCCGGCAGCAACGACATTCAGCGTGATATTCGCGCCGGCCAGAACGTTGACGCTTTGAGGGTGAGCCGAGAGGGAGGGCGGGATTGGCACCACGCACTTTCCCGCACTGCTGGCGTTGTAGAGAGCCTGAACTTCGTCGGTGGCGAGCGCGCGATTGTAGATGGCCACTTCATCCAGCAGGCCATAGAAGGTGTTGCCCCCGCCATCCCCGCGGCCCCCGATGGCGCCACTGGTGCCGAAAGTGAACCCGGGATTGTAACTGCCCGGAGCAGGATACGCGACCCCGTTGACGTAGAACACGACCGTGCCTCCGGCCTTGGTCACGGCGATGTGGTTCCAATTTGTGTTGGCGACCGGTGAGGAAATAATAACGGCACTCACACCTGCTTTGGAGAGGAACAGGCTGCCGTCGTCGAACATTCCAAGACTGTAGCCACCGTGTCCGTAGGCGATGATGTCGCCGCCCGGACCGGAGAGTTGATCGAGAGAAATGACTGAAGCACTGGATCGCTTGATCCATGCTTCCATGGTCAAGTCCTGGAGTTGCAGGTTTGCGGGATTGCCAAAGAGCACAAAGTCCGCGTTCCCATCGAAAACAAAAGCCTGTCCCGTACGGCCGGTTCCATAACCCGTATTTCCCATCAGCACTCCGGGACTTCCGCTGCCGGCGTCCAGGCTATTACCTTCCGCCCGCCACCAACTGACCAAACCAGCGGGCGGCGTGACACACGGTGGCGTGGGCACCACGGTAAGCACAGCCACCGCACTGGTTACCGCCCCGTACGAATTGGTAATCACCACCGAATAACTCCCCGCGTCGGAAAACTGGGCCTCTGGAAGGGTCAACGTGGCTTCATTCGATCCTACGCGGTTGGTCTCATTGAATCGCCACTGATAGGCCAGCGGGAACGTGCCGGTCGCCATGATGCTGAACGCGGCGTGGGCGCCGACGACGACGGTTTGATCGGACGGTTGGGCGACAATCGTCGGCGCGGAGGGCGTGGTGCATTTGCCACTTGAACCTGCGTCGTAAATAGCCTGGATTTCGGCAGCCGGAAGCGCGCGCGAGTAGAGTGCCACTTCATCAATCAATCCGTTAAACGCGATGGGCCCAAAGGGAGCCGTGACGGGTCGGTAGCCAATATACAAATCCGCACCGGTCCCCGCCGAAAAGCTTCCCAACGATGATGTCGCGGCGGTGGCCCCATTTACATAAATCCTCGCGAGGCCGGTCGTCTTGTCATAAGTCACGGCAATATGTTGGAAACCATGGTTGGTGATCATCCCACCCGCGGTTTGGATGAGATGCAGATTGCCGCTGGAGTCAACCAGGTCCGCGTAAACCGAACCGGCACTCTGAACACTCAGCCAGAGCAGCGTGCCGTACATTCCACCGCCCGGAGCCCATTCCAAGATCGGCTGTTGCGCCGAGGTGGCCGGATTGACCCAAGCCTCAATAGTCAGTCCACTGCCGCTGCCAACATTCAGCGAAGGTGAGGCAGGGATCCTCACATGGTTGCCCCCGCCATTGAAACTGAAGCTTTGGTCCACCTTACCTGGACCGTAAGCAGCCCCATTCAAAAAAGTGCCATTATTGGTGCCAACGAAATCGTTGGCATCTCCATTTCCGGACCACCAACTGACCAGACCCAACGGTGGATCTGCACACGGCGGCGCCGCCAGCGTCAGCACCGCCACGGAACTGGTCGCCGCGCCGTAGAGATTGGTGACCACCACGGAGTAGTCGCCCGTGTTGGCGGCCTGAACATTGGCGAGCGTAAGGGTCGGATCATCCATGCTCAACAGGTTGGTTTCGTTGAATCGCCAATGATAGGTCAGAGGCGGCGTGCCTACCGCCATGACGGTGAAACTGGCGCTGCCACCCACGGCGACGGTCTGATTGGCGGGTTGCTCCCGGATTACGGGTGGGCCAGCACATTTGCCGTTCGTATCGGCCTGGAAGATTGCCTGTAACTCTGTTGCCGTGAGCGCGCGGTCATACACGGACAATTCATCAATCGCGCCATAGAAACTCGCCGCGAGATCGTCCCCTTGCGCGCCAATGGCGAAGGAACTGGCAAACGCGAAAACGGTGTCGTAGGCCGGCGCCGAGTAGGCGATCCCATCCACATAGAAGACCACGCTGCTTCCCTGCTTGGTTACCGCCACATGATGCCAGTTGGTGTCGGTGACGGCGCTGTCTATCCCAACGCTGCTGAGTCCCACCCGGCTGAGATACAGTCGCCCGTTGCTTTCAATGCCAAGCGCGTAACCACCCCAGCCGTGCGAAAAGAGATTGCCGAAGGTGGGAGAACTCAATGAGGTGACAGTAGCACTCGCCCGTTTGACCCACGTTTCGATGGAGAAGTTCTGCAATTGCAGATTCGTGGGGTTGCCCAGGTTCACGGCGTCGTTGTTGCCATCGAAAACGAACGCCTGGCCCACCCGGCCTGTGCCAACGGTGGTGTTGCCGGCCAATGCGCCAGGATTCGCGCCAGTCGCATCCTGGGCGTTCCCTTCGGCCCGCCACCAACTCACGAGGCCGGCGGGCGCCATGACACAGTTTGTGGCGTCGGCGAGACTTCTGGTTTCGGTGAAGAGCCCGCAGGTCAACGTGGCTGACAGAAAGGCAACCAGCAGGGATGAACGAGGAATAGTCTTCATGGTTAGCTCGTTGAGTTTGGTTGGAAACCTGTCGCGTTTTTCCCACGCACCACGAGCATTGTCGAGAACATTCACGGGAAAATCCTTAGAAACACCCAAGAGCCATGAGTAATTGAACGACCTGTGGGCCTGTGTTCGCGACGCCGGTGGGCCATCCCGGAAACGTCACATCGTTACTGATGCGGATAGATTTGGTAAAGCAGCAGGTAAATCAACACGCCCGTCACTGAGACATACATCCAAATGGGCCAGGTCCACCGTGCCACTTGCTTGTGGGTCTGGAACTTCCCCGCGAGGCCCAACCCGATGGTCGTCAGCGCCAGCGGCACAATTAACATGGCCAGCAGGACATGCGAGGCCAGCATTATCAGGTAAAACGGCTTGAGCCCTTCCGGGCCGGCAAACGGGGTGTTGACGCCTTTCACCACCAGAACCTTGTGGACCACGTAGCCAATCAGGAACACGCACGATGAAACAAACGCCATCAACATGCACTTCTTATGGGCTTCGCGGCGGCCCCGTTTGATGAACACAAACCCGGCGATGAGCAGCAGGGTGCTCAAGCCATTCAAGCAGGCATTGATCGCGGGCAGGTCCGTGAGGCTCATCGCTCGCGCTCCAATTGCGCCACCAGCGCCAGGAGTTCACGTCGTTCCTGCGCTGCGTCAATCCCTTCACCTTCCGTCTCGAAGATGCCGCGCAACCGGCCCGCCTTGTCCACCACCACCATGATCGTCGCGTGAATGAACAAGTCCGCCGGGTCTTCGCGGTCTTCGGGGCTTTTCTCAATCGCGGTGAGCTTGAGACTGTCAATGGCCAGCGCAGCGATTTCTTTCTTCGTCCCGGTCAGAAACATCCAACGCTCCGGGTCAGCCTCAAAGTGCTGGGCGTAGGAATTCAGGACTTCCGGTGTGTCGTAGTCTGGATCGGTGGTAAGGGTCACCAAACGAGCCTTGCTGGTGGGCGGCAACGCGGCTTGTAGAAGTTTCATCTGTTGGGTCATCCGCGGACACGGTCCAGCGCAACGCGTGAAGATGATGTCGGCCACCCAGACGGAGCCTTTCAGGTTGGCCAGCGTCACCATTTGTCCGTGCTGATTGGTCAAGGTGAAGTCGGCCACCTGCCCCATCACGGACGCGGCGGGGCCGCGCGCGGGAGGCACGCGCGACATCACGAACGCCACGGCGAGGATGACAATGAGCAGTCCAACGCCCACCCAGAGGGTGCGTGACATTCTTTGATTTGTTTGGTCCATACGGCTTCTTCCTATGCTGCCAGAGGCTAAGGGGGGCGGAAACCCAGCCGCAAGAAGGAACTCGCATCCCTGAACTCGCATCCGTAGCGGGCAAGTTCCCCGGACGCAATCCCGAATTGCCTCAACGGCCACATCCGGTCTATAAACCTCCGCCCATGAATCGCCTGCTGTCGCTGCTGACCAATCTCTTTCCCGTTTGGGTTTTGCTGGGCGGCGCGCTGGCGTTGGTGAATCCGGGTTGGTTCACGTGGTTCAGCGGCGACTCAATTACTTGGGGACTGGCGGTCATCATGCTGGGCATGGGGCTCACCTTGAGCGTGGAGGATTTTCGGTCCGTCTTGAAACTTCCCCGGGCGGTGGCGGTGGGATTCGCCGCCCAATACTTCATCATGCCACTCTTGGGCTGGACCATCGCACGCCTGCTTCGGCTCGATTCGGCCTTGGCGGTGGGATTGATTCTCGTGGCCTGTTGTCCGGGCGGCACGGCCTCCAACGTAGTGACATTTCTGGCCCGGGGAAATCTGGCGCTCTCGGTTCTGATGACCATGGCCTCGACTCTTGGAGCTATTGTGATGACTCCCCTGTTGACGAAGTGGTTGGCGGGGACCTATGTGCCGGTGGATGCTTGGGGGCTGTTCGTGAGCACCGTCAAGATCGTGCTCGCGCCCTTGACAGTTGGAGTGGCGCTGCATCACCTGGCGCCGCGCTTCGTGAAACTCATTCTGCCCGTTTCTCCGCTGGTATCCGTGCTGGCGATCACGCTGATTTGCGCCAGCATTATCGGGAGCAGTGCGGAACAATTGAAACGGTCGGGCTGCGTGGTGTTGCTGGCCGTATTGGCTTTGCACACCGGCGGGTTCTGCCTCGGTTACCTGGTTGCGTGGTTGTTACGCCTTGACCGCATCAACTGTCGGACGGTTTCCATTGAGGTGGGGATGCAAAACTCCGGCTTGGGCGCCGCGTTGGCAAGGAAGCATTTTCCTCATCTGCCCGAGGCGGCGCTGGTGTGCGCCATTTCGGCCACGCTTCATTCGGTGATCGGCAGCGCGCTGGCGGGTTGGTGGCGTTGGCGCACACCGCCGAAATCTGGTGAGAAACGCGGCCCGTAAAAAATTATCGCGTGGATGGCGGTTATAGCGCATATTCAGGGGCGGTTTAACACCCGTGACGGGATATGGTCGCGCGAATGGCTTCAAAGTCACGATGAACCCCGGCTCGGTGGACTGCAATCAGGCAGGTGGATTCTCAAGGGCCTTGTCGCGGAAAGGCCGGGGAGATGGCACACTGAAAGCTGTGATTTCGCCTGAAAGTTTCTTGAGTATGATTTCAGACCAGATGCAGGCGCAGCGCTTCGAGCGTAAGTACTTCATCACGCCGGAGCAAGCCCTCCAAGTGCGTTCGTTCGCCAGTGCCTACCTGGAGCCGGACGAGCACAGTGCCACCCGGCCGGATTATGCCTATCCGGTCCACAGCCTGTATCTGGATTCGGAGGCGCTGGCCACGTACTGGGCGTTCGTGCAATGCGAAAAGCGGCGCTTCAAATTGCGCGTACGCTATTACAACGACGATCCCGAGTCGCCCTTGTTCTTCGAACTGAAGCGACGTGAAGGCGAATGCATTCTCAAGCAGCGGGCGATTGTGCGTCGCGCCAGCGGGGCGGCGTTGCTGGATGGACAATGGCCTGGGCCGGAGCATCTGGTGGTGGATCAGCCGCGCCATCTCGTGGCGTTGGAGCGTTTCTGCCGCTTGATGCACCGACTGCACGCGCGGCCGGTCGCGCATGTCGCCTATTCGCGGGAGGCCTGGACCCGGCCAGACAACAATTCCGTGCGCCTCACCGTGGACCGTTTGGTGCGAGCCGAGGTGCAAACCGAACCCGTGTTCAGCACGGAGATGTCCGATCCCATCTATCCGTTCAACGACCAGCAGATCTTGGAACTCAAGTTCACCGATCGCTTCCCTCATTGGTTCAATGAAATCGTCCAGCATTTCAATTTGGTTTCCACCGGCGTCCCGAAATATTGCGGCAGCGTGGCCCTGATGGAGGAGCGCGGCGAGGTGCAGTCTCCACGTGGCCGGTCGGAAAGGCTGGCTGACCTGTTAAAATTCTGCTAGAAAACCCTCGCTTTTTAAGTAAGAGTTATCACGACAAGGTATGGATGACCGATTGTTTAGCGGTGATGTCGGAAGCGCGCCCACGGATTTTCCAGCGTTGATCCTTGGCCTGCTGCTGGCGCTGGCCGGGGGCCATGTGCTGGCCTGGGTTTACATGGTGACGCACTCCGGCCTTTCCTACTCGCGCTCCTTCGTCAAATCGCTGGCCGTCATGCCCGTGATTGTGGCGCTGGTGATGCATGTGTTGGCCAACAACATCATTACGGCCTTCGGGATGATGGCCGTCTTCGCCATCGTCCGCTTTCGCAACATGCTGCGCGACACGCTCGACACCACTTACATCCTGCTCGTGCTGGCGCTGGGCATGGCCACTGGTACCCAGAAATTCTCCACGGCGATTGGCGGGCTGGCGGTGATGGTGGTGGCGCTGCTTTACCTGTGGATTACGTCGTTTGGCACCCGCCACCGATATGACATCATTCTCAAGCTGCGCTGGGCCCGACCACTGGCGGAACTCCAGGAAGTGGATCACTTGCTCAATCGCCATGCGCGCCGCAGCCGGCGCGCAAGCCAGCGCGCCGGACAGGAGAAGGAAGTCGGAGCGGATCTCTCCTACTGGTTACTGTTGCGCGATCCGGCCCGGGTAAACGATCTGCTCACGGAAGTTCGCGCCTTGAACGGTGTCTCGCACGTTAGTTCCATCCTGGCAGAGGATGAATCCGAGGTTTGAAATGGCCGAAAAGAACCTGAATCCCATTCCCATTCCCCTCCAGCAACGGTGGCGTGAATTCCGCATCGCGTACCTGCCAGTGTTAACCTTCGCGGTCTTGGTGGCCGTAATTGCCTGGATGTGGGTGCGCTACGTTCAACCCGCCACCATCGTGGGCGAGGCCGAGACCGTGCGGGCCAATATCATCAGCATCCTCCCCGGAACGCTGGAGGAACTCAAAGTGGACCGTTTGCAGGCCGTGACCAACGGCCAGGAGTTGGCGGTCCTTCGGGTGATGGACGAAGATCAAATTCAAGCCGAGGTCGCGGCTGCGGAAGCGGACGTGCGACTCATGCAGACGCGCATCAAGCTGGATCAAACCCGCAACCTCGATTCCTTCAGCCAGCTTCAATCGGAATACCTGCTGGAACAATTCAACCTCGAACTGGCTCGGATCAACCTTCAGCAGGCGGAAGCGGAATTGGAGCGCGCCAAGGAGCTTTTGGACAAGCAGATCCTCGCGCGCGGCAGCTTGGGTAACCAGGTGGGCTACGATGTTGCGCTCCGCGACCGCGATGCCCTGCGCGCCGAAGTGGCCGCCCGGGAGAAGACCGTGGCTGAACTCAAGCAAGGCACGGAACGTCTGCGCGCCGCGGGCGCCGCAGAGTTGACTTCCGCCGACATCACCGTGGAACAGGCCATCAATGCCCACCGAACGCACCTGGAGGCCCTCCAGAAACCGGTGGTATTGCGCTCGCCGATCAACGGCTTTGTCAGTGCCATTTACCGATTGTCGGGTGAGAAGGTGGCTGCCGGGGAACCGATTCTGGTGATCAGCGCCGAGAAATCGGAGCGCATCGTCGCCTGGGTGCGCCAGCCGATTGCGACGCGTCCGCAGGTGGGCGATCGCGTTGAAGTGCGGCGGTTGCGCCTCGGCTACTCGGCCTTCGAGGCTACGGTGGTGGCCGTAGGCAAGCAGCTTGAGCCGATCAACAGCACTGCCTTCGCCTTCAACCAGAGCACGCAGATTCTTGAGTATGGTCTGCCGCTGACGGTGGAGCTTTCGGCCGCCGGCGACTTGATTCCGGGCGAAGCGTTGCGGCTCCGCCTGCTGCGATAGCCAGCCGGCCCTGGCCGGACTGGAAATTGAACTGTCCCACGGCCAGTTCTTCCGCACTGGGCGGCCCGGAATTCAACATTCGACTTTTTCGGCGCTCCTTCCCATATTCGTTCGCGCATGAAGTCAATGACGGGTTATGGGCGCGGTGATTGCGCGCGGGACGGATTCAGGGTTGCCGTGGAACTCAGTTCGGTGAATCGCAAGCAAGCCGAAATCTCCCTGAATCTCCCGCGGGAACTGGAGTTGCTGGAGGCGCAAATCCGCGACCTCATCAACCGTCACATCGCGCGCGGTCGGCTGACGGTGCGCGTGTCGCTCCACACCAGCACCGGTCGCAGTGGCGCGCGAATGCACCTGAACGCCACGTTGGCCAAGGCTTACGCGCATGAACTCAACCGGCTGGCCCGGCAACTCAAGCTCGCCGGGGAGGTGACACTCGATCACTTGGTGCGGGCGCCCGGTGTGTTCCAAACCGATGAGGACCTGGCCGAAACGGAATCCCTCTGGCCCGCGGTAGAGAAGGCGCTGAGCCAGGCGCTGGTCGCTCTGGTCACCATGCGCACGCGCGAAGGGGCGCATCTGGCCCGCGACTTGAGCGCACGGGTGGCCGTGATGCGTCAGTGTGCCGCCCGCATCGCCAGGCAGGCGCCGAAATCAGCCGAGCGCTATCGCCTCCAACTCGTTGAACGCATCCGGAACGCGGGCTTGCCGGCGCCCGCGCCAGACGATGAACGGTTGCTAAAAGAAGTCGTTTTCTTCGCTGATCGGTCTGACATCGCGGAGGAACTGACCCGGCTGCAAAGCCACTTCAAGCAATTCACCGATTGCGCGAAATCCAAGGAGCCAGTCGGCCGAACTCTGGATTTTCTGGCCCAGGAGATGAACCGCGAGATCAATACCATTGGCGCAAAGGCCAACGACAGCCTCATCTCGCGCGAGGTGGTGAAGTTGAAGGCCGAGTTGGAAAGGTTTCGCGAGCAGGCTCAGAATGTGGAATGAAAGCCGCAAGCCAACCCCAAAAATGCCCAAGCCATTCGCGCCACGCGAACTGGCTGGATTGTGCCGGCGCGGCGCTTTTGTTCCCCAGCATTGGTTTGGCTGCATTCCAGGCTTATGGCTGACCCGGCTTCGACTCCCCTGTTGGTGATCGTTTCCGCGCCGTCCGGTGGCGGCAAGACCACCTTGTGCAACCAGCTTCTGGCCGCGCGACCCGAAATGACCCGCGCCATCACCTGCACCACGCGTCCGCCGCGCACGGGCGAACAGGACGGTGTGGATTACTATTTTCTGGATGCGGGTTCGTTTCTCAAACGCGTGCAAGCCGGCAATTTCCTCGAGCACGCCACCGTGTATGGGCACAGTTACGGCACGCTGAAATCCGAGGTGCTGGGCAAATTGCGAGTTGGCAAGGACGTGCTGCTCAATGTTGACGTACAGGGCGCCGCCGCCATCCGGCTGCGGGCGGAGGAAGACGCGGAATTGCAGCGCGCCCTGGTGTCCGTGTTTCTGACGCCGCCTTCCCTCGTCGTGTTGGAAGAACGACTGCGCCGCCGTGGCACCGATGCTCCGACCGTCATTCAAAAGCGTCTGAGCGTGGCCCGCCAGGAGATTGCCCAGTGGAAGAACTTCGATTACCTGCTTGTCAGCCAGAGTGTGACGGAGGATTTGCGCCGGATGCAGGCAATTGTGGAGGCGGAAAAGATGAAGGCACCCCGGTCGGTCGCACCGGAATTTTGAGTGAATCCTTGGTCGTGATCTTACTCTTGATCTTAATCTCTGTTGGCGCGGGATTGAAATTCAGATTACGAGTAGGATTAAGATGAATAGAACCATCATTCTGGGGGTGACCGGCTCGATTGCCGCTCACCGGGCGGTGGATTTGGCCAGTCAATTGGTCAAGCAAGGTGGCCAGGTCCAAGTAGTCATGACCGCCGACGCCCAGCGATTCATTACGCCCTTGCCGTTCAAAACCCTCTCGCGCAACCCGGTGATCACCGATTTGTATGACGAGGAAGAAGGCTGGAAACCCGCCCATGTCCGGCTGGCGGATGAGGCCGGCCTGCTGCTGGTGGCCCCCGCGACGGCGAATTTCATAGCCAAGATGGCGCATGGCTTGGCAAATGATGCGTTGTCCTGCATTGCCCTGGCTTTGAACCCCGAAGCAAAGGTGCTCGTGGCTCCGGCCATGAATGGGAAAATGTGGCAGCACCCGGCCACTCAGCAGAATGTCGCCACCCTCAAATCACGGGGCGTGGAGTTTATCGGGCCCGAAGCCGGAATGCTTTCGTGCGGCTACGAAGGTTTGGGCCGGTTGTGGCCGGTGCCGGCGATTGCGACGCGCGCCCTTGAAATGGTGGGCTGACGGTTACAGATCAACCGGCCGGATTTATGAAGCGAAGTGGATGGCAGTGGCTCAAGCGGATGCCCGCGCTGCTCACGGCCCCGCGCCCCGAGTTGCAGGAGCAGGCCCGACGCGTCATTCGCCTGCAACGCGACATCGTCATGCCGGCCAAGCTCATGGTGATTGGGGCGGTATTCTACTACCTCTATTTCTCGGACTGGGTCGGGGAGGTGCCCACCCCTTATCGGGCGTATTTCGAGGCCATGCAGGATTTGCTGACCGCCTACATTTTCTTCACCCTCACTCTGACGGTTTCCTACTTTGTGGTGCGGCGCTTTCCCGCGGGCATCGTGCAATGGGTGGTGTTCACGGCCGGCATGGTGGACGGTCTGTTTCTCGCCGGACTCACCATCCTGACGGGCGGTTTCGAGAGCATCCTATACTGGGTCTTCCCCGCGTTGATCGTGTTGCACGCCATCTGTATTCCGCTGGCGACGCCGCAGATCATCTTGAATCTCATTCTCAGCGGTTTGTTTGTGGTCGCGGGCTTGATGGAGATCAACGTTCGCGACGAGGAACCGGAGGTTGCGGGCCAGTTGCGTCGTCCGATCCGCGGGACGGGCGAGGACATCGAGGATTTGCCCTTCACGGCCCGCTGGCTGAAGTTGCAGGCCAATCCCTTCTCGAAGTCCTTTTGGGAACAACTGACACCGGAGACGCGCCAGCAGTTGACCCATTATCTGGAGACGGGCGTGGAAAGTCCCACTCTGAAGGACGATCTGGCCAAGGACCTCAAACGCGCGGTTTCCCCCCGGCGGGTCGTTGCGCCCGTGCCCCACGAATACCCCGCCACGCCGTACCTCCCGCGGTTGGCGGTGCTCGTGCTGTTGACGTTTTGTTGTTACGGCGTGCAGGTGCTGGCGGCGGAGAAACAACGCGCAGAGGAGGAGCAGCAGGAATTCATTGCGCGTAGCGCCCAGCTTCACGCCGCGGGTCGCCTCGCCGCCGAGTTTGCCCATCAGATCAAGAACCCCCTGGCCATCATTAACAACGTCTCCTTCTCGCTGCAAAAGTCGCTCAAGGACATGCGGCCCGAAACTCTTCTGCCAATCAAAATCGTTCAGGAAGAAGTCGCCAAGGCGGATCGGATCATCACCCAGATCATGGGTTACGCGCAACTGACCGAGGGCCGGCTGGAAAAACTGGATGTGGTCGAGGAACTGGAGCGCGCCATCCAAGAGGTTTTTCCCCGGGGGGTGCCCACCCAGGTGGAGGTCGAGCGCCAGTTTGACGGGCCCTTTCCCCCGCTCCTCATGCAACGCCGGCATTTCTTCGAAGCGGTGACCAACCTGCTGTTGAACGCCCGCGACGCCGTGAAGGACCAGGGACGGGTTGTCATTGGGGCACGTTGTCTGCCGGATTACTCCGTGGAAGTGACGGTGAGCGATACCGGACCGGGCATACCCCCGGAAAAAGTGGAGCGCATCTTCGAGGCATACTACACGACCAAGGAGCGCGGAACGGGCCTCGGCCTGGCGATTGTGAAACACAATGCCGAGTTGTACGGCGGCCGGGTGAGCGTGGAATCCAAGCTTGGAAACGGGGCGCGAATCATCTTACTCTTCCCCGCGAAAATGTTGATCAAGCTGGGCCAATGAGCGTCTCCCTGCCACCCGTGCTCGTCGTGGACGATGAGAAGAACATGCGTCTCTCCTTGGAGACGATGCTGGGGGATGAGGGCTATTCCGTGCGGTCGGTGGAATCGGCCGAAGCGGGCTTGGAATGGTTGGCACGGTCGGAGTTTTTCATGGTGATCACTGACGCGCGGCTCGGGGGGATGAGCGGTTACGAGTTGTTGGGCCGGATTCGCCACCAATGGCCCGACCTCCCCGTGCTCATGATCACCGCCTACGCCACGCCCAAGTTGGCCGTCGAGGCCATTCAGGCCGGTGCGATTGATTATCTGGCCAAACCGTTCGCTCCCGAGGAATTGCTCCACGCGGTTGCGCGTTGCGCGGATCGCTATCGGCTAATGCAGGAGAACGCCCGACTGCGCGCTCACGCCGCCGGGACGTTTCAGTTGGATCACATAGTGGGCGAGTGCGCCAAAATGCGCGAACTCCGGCAATTGATTCAAAACGTGGCGCCCACGGACGCGCGCGTGTTGATTCTGGGCGAGAGCGGCACGGGCAAGGAATTGGTGGCCGGCGCCCTGCACAACCTCAGCCGCCGCCGAGACGCCGCTTACGTCCGGATCAACTGCGCCGCCATCCCGGAAACCCTGCTCGAAAGCGAATTGTTTGGCCACGAGAAGGGTGCATTTACCGGCGCCTTGAAGCTAAAGCCCGGACGCGTCGAGGAAGCCGATGGCGGCACTTTCTTTCTGGATGAGATCGCCGACATGAGCCGGTCGCTCCAGGCCAAACTGCTCCGCTTTCTGGAGGATGGCACGTTTACCCGCGTAGGCGGCACCCAGGAATTGCGGGTGAACATCCGCCTGATCGCCGCCACCAACCGCGACATCCTCGAGGCGATCGCGGCCGGTGAGTTCCGCGAAGACCTCTTTCATCGGCTCAACGTGGTCCAGTTCCGCCTGCCACCATTGCGCGAGCGGGGTGACGATGTGATTCTGCTGGCCCGGCATTTTCTGCAGCAGTTTACCGGTTCAATGAGCAAACACGTCCAGGGGATATCCCGCGGTGCTCAACAGAAGCTGACCTTGCACCACTGGCCGGGCAACGTGCGGGAACTGCGCAACGTCATCGAGCGCGCCTTGATCCTCGAAAGCGCCCGGGAGATCCGGCCTGGCAGTCTGCCGGACTTTCAAGCGGAAACAGGTATGCCCAGAGCGGGACTGCCGCGAGTCGCCGGAGACGCGCCGATTGACGAACTCATAGCCGGCTTCGAGCGCGATTTGATCCGCACCACGCTGGAGGACAATGATTTCAACCTGACCAAAACTGCCGAGCAACTCCAGATCAGCCGCCACTCGCTGCGTTACCGTATGCAGCGGTTGGACCTCGCGTCCGCCACTGACCCTGAAGCAGACGCCGCCCTCCCGGCGGGGAAAGATGTTCCTGAAGTATGAAATCCATGTTTTATCTCTTGAATTCAAGCGCCTGGCCTGGGTTGGCAGCCGTGAGTCCAACGCAGCGAGAGCGCCTGCTCTTCATCGGCATTTTGTTACTCGTGGCGCTGGTTGCACTGACTTGGATGGCGATAATCAGCCGTCGTCGTCGCGGGCGCCACCACCACCGTCGTCACCATCACCATCATCATTCGTCCGATCGCGCCCCCCGAGTCAAAGAAGATTCCGCAGAGAACGCTACCGCGGAAGCGAGCCAGCGCCGCCACTCCCATGGGCGTCGCCGCCACCGGCGGCGGCGGCGCGAGCACCGTCCACGCAATCCCACGCTTGCGGAGACCGGCGGCTTGCCGCCCATTCGCCCCGACGATTCACCCGGGCCCTCCGCCACGCCGCCCTCCCGGCCGTGAGTGCCACGTCGCACAGCCGGGCGATCACCCGAAAGAGCGCCTCCAATCTGGCACTCGCGTTCGTATTGCTCCCCAAGGCCAAGCGCGATGGCATGTCCGCGCTTTATGCTTTCTGCCGGGAAGTGGACGACGTGGCGGATGACGAATCAGCGCCTGTCGAGTACCGCCGCGCGCAACTGGCCGCCTGGCGGGCAGACGTGCGCCGGGCATGCGAGGGCGGCGCGCCGGAACTGGCCGTCAACCGCGAGTTGCAGCCCGTGATCCGACAATATCGGCTGCCGTTTGCGTTGTTCGACGAATTGCTTCATGGCGTGGAAATGGACCTCGACATCAAGCAGTACACGGATTACCCGCAACTTGAACTCTACTGCTATCGCGTGGCCTCAGTCGTTGGCTTGTTGAGCATCGAGATTTTTGGGTACCGCAACCCTGCCTGTCGGGATTATGCCATCCACTTGGGCAAGGCGCTGCAATTCACCAACATCTTGCGCGACGTGCGCGCCGATGCCGAGCGGGGCCGCATTTATGTGCCCCAGGTGGAATTGGCGCGTTTCCACGTGCCGCCGGAGGAAATCCTGCGCCACCAGTACTCCGAGCGCTTTCGTCGCCTGGCGGAAAGCATGGCCGAACGCGCCCGCGGCTTCTATCGCCAGGCACGCGAAACCCTGCCCGCCGAAGACCGCCGCGCCATGGTGGCCGCGGAATTGATGGGGTCGGTCTATTGGCGTTTGTTGCGCAAGCTCGAAGCCCGCCGGTTCCATGTCTTTGGTGACAAACCGACGCGGCTGAGTCGCGGACACAAATTGCTGCTGATCCTGCGCACTTGGTACCGGTTCGTTTCGGGTGCGGTGGCGCCAAACTATGGGAACCCCTGATGCCAGGCTTGATCATGGGTTCCCTCCTGTATTCCGGCGGCGTGTTTCGATCCGCGCCGCCAGCCACATGAGATGAAGCCTCCTTTCCGCCATGCCTGAAGCCTGCCGGCTCATCGTCAACGCGGATGATTTCGGCCGCTCGGAGTCCATCAACGAGGCGGTGATCCGCGCGCATCGCGAAGGCATCCTCACCACGGCCAGTTTAATGGTGAACGAACCGGCGTGCGCGGAAGCCGTGGCGCTGGCCCGGGCGCATCCCGGCCTTGGGGTAGGTCTGCACCTAACCTTGCTCTGTGGAAAATCGGCTTTGCCTCCCGCGCAGATTCCTGGTCTGGTCAACGAACGGAGTGAATTCGGGCAGAACCCGGCAGCGGTGGGCTGGCGCTACTTTGCCCGGCAGGAACTGCGCGAGCAGTTGCGGGCGGAGATCCGGGCGCAGTTCGCCAGATTCCGGGCGACTGGCTTGGCGCTGGATCATCTGAATGGGCATCTGCACCTGCACCTCCATCCGGTGGTCTTTGACCTCCTCATGGCGGAAGCAAGCGAACTCGGCATCCGGCATCTGCGGCTAACACGGGATCCGTTCCGGCTGAATCTCCGGCTTGGTCGCGGCCGCTGGTTTTATCGCGGTTCACATGCGTTGATCTTCGGCCTGCTGTCCGCCCGCGCGCGGCGGGCTTTGCGGCAGCGGGGAATTCGTCACCCGTCACGGGTCTTCGGCCTGCTCCAGGATTCGCAGGTGAATGAAGAATTCGTGTTGCGACTTCTGCCGCGCCTGCCGGCCGGCGATTCCGAGCTTTACTCCCATCCGTCGCTCGACAAGTTTAAGCCGGAATTCGAGGCCTTGGTCAGCCCGCGCGTGAAGGCGCTCGTGACCCAACTGAATATTCGACTGATCCGTTACCAGGACTTGTGATTATGCTTAAACTGTTGTTGATACTGCTCATCGGCCTGGTGTTTGAAAGCGCCGGGGTGGTTCTGCTCAAGAAAGGCATGACCCAGATTGGCGAGGTGCGGGCCGTCAGCGTGCCGGAAATCACCCGGCTGGTGAAAGCCGGCCTGACCAACCGGCAGATTCTCTTGGGCGTGTTGTTTGAAGCCTTGTTCTTCGCGTGCCTGCTGCTGCTGATGAGCAAGAGTGACATCAGCTTTCTCTGGCCCCTCACCGGGTTGAGCTTTGTCTTCGCCACGTTCGCGGCCATCTGGTTTCTGGACGAGCATGTGTCCAGCGTCCGATGGATTGGCGTGGTGCTGATCCTGATGGGCGCGGTCTGCATCAGCTACAGTGAGCAAACAAAACCAAAAGCCCGCGAACCGGGGACCATTCCGCCGGCAACTACCGCGACGCAATGATCTTCACCAACACCTCCGCCAGTCGTTCGGCGGCGACGCGGCAGTTTCGCTGCAAACGCAAGAGCGCGGGAATGGTCCCGGGCGCTTTGGCCACGGCCAGCGCCAACCTGCAATAGTCCATCGTCCAGTCGGGCCGGGCGAGTTGATTGAAGTCGAGCGGCAGGTCTTCATTCGCGGTGTCGGAGATCGCGCGCACCGTCGCGCACGGGATGCGGCGCTCGCGGCACAGCGTGTGAATGGCTTCCGATTCCATCTCCACGGCATCGGCTTGAGTCGAACTCCGGAGTGTGCGCTTTTCCTTCGCGGTGATGGCGATGCGCGAGGCGCAGAAGAACTTCACCGGCACCGCGCCGGCGTTCGACAAGCGTTCCCAGAGTTCAAGTTGGCTGGTTTCAAATACAACGGCCCCGACTGGTAATGCCGAATCCAGTCCGCCGGCAAAACCGCAGGTCAAAACCAGTGACGGCGATTGCTGCGCCAGGACATCCGCAACCGAGGTGCGGGCGTTCTCCTGGCCGACGCCGGTAAGCAGAACCGCCGCGTCGCGCTGGTCCGCAACGATCTTGCGAAATGGGGCCGCCTCCTCCTTGAGCGCAAAACAGACAAGCACCGGAAGCTGCCTGGGCATCGCGGGTGGCACATCGCTTCTCACTTGATCCCCGCCAGCCGTTCCTTCCAGATGCGGTAAAGCTCCACTGTCGCCCGCACGTCGCGGAGGCAGTATTCGGCAATCTCACGATACTTGCCTTCGGCCATCAATGTGTTCACGTCCATGCCGGTGACGCCATGGCTCTTGGGTGAATCAATGCCGAAGGCCTTGCAGTAGAAGTCCAGGTTGAACCGTCGGGCCGCGCCTTCACGGCCGCTGACGCCATAGAACGTCAGTTGTTCCGCCAAGTCACAATGCGGCTCGGTGGCAAAGCGGTAACCCAGCCAGTTCTTCTTGGTAATGGGCACGTTGAGCAATCCGGAGCGCAAATAGAGGAAGGGCACATCGAAACCGCGCCCGTTGAAGGTCACAATCTCGTCGTAATGTTTCGCCACGTCCCAAAAGGCCGTGAGCAGTTCGAGTTCATCGGCGCACGGCACGAATTCAACCGGCCCACCCTCAACGGCATCCTCCTCGTAGTCGTCGGCGATGAAGAGCACCTGGCCGCGCAGGGTGTCGGCGTTGAGCATGGCAATACAGACCGCCCGGGCGGTAAACGGCCAGAGGTTGAACTGCCGGAGGATTTCTTCACGGCGCGCGGCGCGGGCCGGCTCGTCTTCGAGCTTCAGCGCTTCGCGCAACAAGTACTCCTGCTGGGCTTCATCGAAGTTTTCCAGCGGCAACGCGGAGGTTTCAATGTCGAAAACGAGTCTGGCCACAGCGCGACTTTAACCGCTAATCCACGCTAATCCACGCTAATCTTGCGGACGAAGTCCGGCGGCGACAAAGGTTGGGCTTTAACAAAATCCAGGATTACCGCGTGGGGTCCACCACGCGCCCAAGGAATAGAATGATGCCGGTCGAGTTGTCGCGGATGAAGAACAGGAACGGATGATTTGCGTTGAGTTGATTGGATGCGCTCTTGGACTTTCCCTTAAACAACGTGACCGCGGCGGCCTTCGTTCCTTCTTCGTCCACTTCGACGAAGGCTTGTTGTCGTGCTGAAGAAAGGTAGAGGTTGTTGATCCCGTCTATGCCGGAAAGGTCCGCATTAAGCGGATCGAAGGCGGTTGTGACGCCCAACGCTTGAAGCAATGGAATCAGGTCGAGGCTCTTTGAAGTCTTGAAGCGCGGCAACCAGACGAGCGTTTCGCGCGCTGGGGAATGATCCAATTCCGCCAGCCAAGCTCGCAGTCTATCGCTCTCCAACCGACGCTCCAATTCGCCCAATCCATCCACAGCCTCCGGCAGGATCACGACCATGGACAAGTCCTGGCCGTAATAGGGCAGTTCCAACAATCGCAGGGTGAAGTCGTCCTCGACCACATACGCCATCTTGAAATCCGCTTTTTGATGCATCATCGGCACGGTAACACTCTGCTCCTTGGTGACGTAAAACGGCGCCGGTTTGGTAGCACCACGCTTGAACTGTGAAGCCCAGCGGCCTTTGAAATAAATGGCATTGCACAACATGATGCTGGTGTCCGGGCCAAACTGATCCGGCGTGACTACGTCCTTGAATAGACTCCCGGTGTTGCGTTGGACCCATTGATTGATCCGCCGAGATGCCGATTCGGTATCGTTCCTAAAATCCACCTTCTCCGCAGTTGCCTGGTAAGGCCCGCGCATGAGGGCGAGGAAACTGTTGGTGAAAGGATCTCCCTTCTGACACCAGATGGAGTTGGCGACTGTCAGCCGGATACGGCCGCGCCGCAGCAATTCCGACAGGCGCTGACACAACAGGCCGCCGTTGTGATGGAAGTCGGATTGCGCGAGGCTGAGATGAAGTGCCGCGGCAATCTCCTGCTCCGTTTGCCCGCGCGCACCCGCCAGAACCATCCCCAGCGCCGTCGAAATGCCGTAAGGAGAGACAAACAGGTTGCCGGGTTGCTCCTTGAGCGTGCGGTATAGATCAAGCGCGAAGCTGGTCTTCGACTCAACGACACGTCTGACTTCAGGTGAAGGTTGAAAAGGCCGCGGGGTGTCATTGAAGCCATCAACCACCGTCACGATGACCGCGACGAACGCGATGCAGCCAAGTCCGCCGGCAAGGAGGATTCCTTGCCGCCGTGACACGCCGAGACTCATGGCCGCCCGGCAGACGGCACGACCGCTCACCACCCAGAGCCACGGCATCACCAGGGGAATCAACAACAGCCCAAACGTTCCGAGAGCGAGCAGTGGATAGTGGCTGTAGAGGCAGAGGTTGTGGATTGGCACATAAAGCCACGTTTCCTTGGGCAAAACGAGCAGCAGACCCACCAGCCCAATCTCGAAGAGGAGGCCATACACGTACGCGCGCGTCCAGCGCCGGCGTGTTCGAGGCGCGGACACTGCCGCTTCCTGCTTGGCAGCACACCGCCAACACGCATCAGACTGGTCTGCCAGCCTTTCACCGCATTTTGGGCAAGTCCACATCGTTCATCCTCGTGTCGCCTTCGCAAGCCAATCCCGACAGGCCAAACCTGAACTTGCCAGCAATGAGCGTAAACGAGAACTTCGTTGAGAGTCCGCGCGGTGAATGAGCGGATTGATCGGGGAGGATGGCCAAGGGACACGGGGGACGGAGAGCGATGCTGGCAGGAGAGTGAACTGGCGGTACAAAAAAACCAGGATGGGAAACCTGTCACGCGGACCAAGCTTGCCATCCCGGTTTAGTTACGTGGTTACTTCTTCTTCTTACCACCTTTTTTCGCGGCTTTCTTTTTTGCGGCCATGCGTATCACCTCCGTTCTGTTTTAGGATTGGTCGCATCCGGTTCATGCAGATTGGCTATGTCTTGTCGGTCTTGCTCGTTTGTAGAAGAAAAAAGCGTTCGCTTGCAATTCTTTTTTTGCATGCAACACCGATTTTTTTTCTGACGCGAATCGCTTCACGCACCGAATTTGTCGAATGCCCGCGCGTTGGCTTGCATGATTCGGATGAGGAACTTCGCATCAAAGACGCCGAGCGAACCGCAGTTGGCGCCCGTTTCGGTGAAGCGATCCAGTTTGTCCGCGCCGCTCAACGCCGAGTGTAGCAACACCGGTTGCGGATGCCACGAGTGGCCTTTCGCCACGCACGGGGTCGAGTGATCACCCGTGATGGCGAGCACGTTCGGTTTCTTCTTCAGCAAGATCGGCAACGCGGCGTCGAAGTCTTCAATGGCTTTCTTCTTCGCAGCAAAGTTCCCGTCTTCGCCGGCCTTGTCGGTGTACTTGTAGTGGATGAAGAAGAAATCGTAGTTGTCGTATTCCACCAGGTAACGTTCCAACTGCTCCTTGAGCGTCTGCACGCCGGAGAGCTGGGCCATGCCGACCAGTTGCGAGAGTCCCTTGTACATCGGATAGACTGCGAGTGCCGCCGGCTTGAGGCGGTAACGCTCCTCGAAAAGCGGTATGGCTGGCTGATGGGCGATGCCGCGCATGAGAAAGCCATTGGCCGGTTTCTCCCTGGCAATCACCGGCAGCGCCGCTTTGTAGAATTCCCCGATCAACTTGGCCATCTTCTTCTGCTTCACGTTCTTGGGATCACGGGGCTTCACCGCTGGAATAGGAAAACCTTCGCGGTTCGGGTCGGCATCGGTCAAGGGTCCTTCCAGACCTTTGCCGCGAAAGATGACCACGAAGCGGTGTTCCTTGCCGGCTTTGATGATGACCCGGGTGTCGCCAATTTTCTTCACCTTGGCCGCGAGCAGGGCACAAAGCTTCTCGCAGGTTTCAGTGGGAATGCGACCGGCGCGACGGTCGGTGACGATGCCCTTGGGATTGAGCGTGGCGAAGTTGGCGCGGGCACAGACGTCGCCGGGCTGTAACTCTACGCCAAGTCCGAGTGCTTCAATCACTCCGCGTCCAACTTGGAACTCCAAGGGATCGTAGCCAAACAAACCGAGATGTCCCGGACCGCTGCCGGGGGTGATGCCAGGCGCCACGGGAATCATGCGGCCTTGCGCGGAATCTTTGCAAAGGGCGTCGAGGTTCGGCGTCCACGCGGCTTCCAGCGGCGTGAGATAGCCTTGCTCCCGGGTGGCCAAGTCACCCAGTCCGTCGAGCACGACGAGGACAAGCTTGGCGTTGGTCTTGAGTGTCAGTTCAGAATACAGGTCGTCCAGTTTCATCTTTCAATTTCAATTGTTGGAAATAATGGATGGCAACGAAAGGTTGCCACACACCGGAAAGAATCATGCAGATGCCAATGGCAGCGTCAACGGGATTCGCGCCGACTGCGGACTGATGTAGTACTAAGACTCAGAAGTTTGGAAACAGGCGGTTGGGGTCGGTAGGGCGCGTCACTCCGTGCGCGCCGCAGTCCACCGCCCGCTGGCTGAACGGCGCGCACGGAGTGACGCGCCCTACCACGTTGCGCAATTTGTTGGTCGCAGTAGTAGTGCAGTGCGTTGCGTCAGCCGCGGGACAGCATCATTGACTCACTCCGGGATTATTGCGTTGGATCAGGCGCTGGTAGAACGCCTCGACATCCGAAACCTGTCGTTCCAACGAAAAATCTTCCGCTGCCCGGGCGGCGGCAGTGGCGCCGATCTGTTTGCGCAACACTTCATCGCCGGCCAGCTTCAGAATTCGGTCGGCGAGGTCTTCGGGGTTGTCATTGAACAGCAAACCGCTTTTCCCGTGCTCAATGAACTCCGGCAACATGCCGACATTGTTCGCGATAACGGGGACGCCCATTGCCAGGGCCTCGCGCATGGCGCGGGCGGTGCCATCCGAGCCGGCGATCATAAACACGAACATGTCCATGCTCGCCAGCCCATCAAGGTATCGGTCGGTGAGGTAACCGGCGACGACGACGTTCTGCGTCAGCCCCAGCTCCTGGATCGGTCGGCGGATGGTTTCCTCCATCTGACTGCTGCGCCCGACCAACATCGCCTTGACCCGGGGCGCTTGTTTCACCACCAGCCGCATGGCCTCGAAGAACGTCTTCATCTTCCGATACTTCTGGAAACGGGCGACGATACCCACCACCAGGTCCGAAGCGCGGAAGCCCAGTTCGGCGCGGAACGCGCGATCCCCCGCGTCCGGATGAAATCGCGTGGTGTCCAGCGCGGGATTCACCCGTGCGATGCGGTGGGCGGCGAGGCCAAAATCCCGGATCAACTTCGTGCGCGCCTGCTCGGAGAAGGTAATCAGGCCATCCGTCATCCGTCGCACCAGAAACCGGCTGAGGCGCGTGGGTCGGAACGAATCGCGCTGATGATCCGTTCGCACCACCAACGCATCGGTGCTCGCCCAGCGGGCGGCCAAGCCACCGAGAATATGATCATGCGACAGGTTCGTGTTGATGATCTGAAATTTGTGGCGCTGGATGAAGCGCTTGAGCCGGACCACGTCCACCGGATTGTCCGTGAGGGAAAAATGATGGTTCAGGTGAAATTGATCGGTCGCGTTGATGCCGGTCGTCGCTGCCAGAGCGGCCACGCTTTTCGTGGCGTTGGGCGGTGGCGTGCGATACGCCAGCGTGATCGAGTGCCCGCGCTTGTGCAGTTGCTGGCACAACGTCACCACCGGTTCCGAAGGCCCCGTCAGTTTCCAATCGCTCAGGAGATGAAGCACGTTCATGCGTAACACAGCCCGATCCACCTTGCGCTCGCCACCGTGCAACGGTTTGTTCCCAACTGCGACTCCGATCCGCCAATCAGCGCCATCGGCATGACCTCCGCAAGTACGGACTCCCGCTGTCGGCTTGAAACTGACGCGGCGAGGCCAGCGTCGCGCGTTAATACAACGCGGGATAGGCGGCCCGTGGCGCGGTCTGGTTCACTTGACGCAGGTGTAATATGGCTTGTTCCCAAGGCTGCTATCCTGACTTCTGGTTTTGTCAGCCAGCAAGCCGAAAATTAGCTCGGTGGCGTTGGGTGGTGAAAACCGGGTGCGGGTTGAGCATCAGCAGAAAGCAACCTCCCAAGCGGCGCCACCGGAGCATCCGTAGTCTGACCTCGTTTCACCTCCGCGGACCACTGAATCAACCACGATTGCCTTCCGCGCGCACCGGCTTCTTCCAAATCGGCACGACGCGCTTCATCTCGTCAATGAGCCATTGGCACGCCGCAAACGCCTCGCCGCGGTGTGGCGCCACCACTTCAACCCACAGCGATGGCTCATTAACCTTCACCTCTCCGATGCGATGAACCAGGCGGACCGATTCCAGTGGCCAGCGTTTGGCCATCTCCTCGAAGAGCAGGTTGAATTGGTGCTCCGCCATCCGCTCGAACGCCTCGTATTCGATAGCGCCAATTGGGGTGTCATTCTCCGTGCTGCGCACCACTCCCAAGAAACATACCACCGCCCCCACGCTGCCTGAAAGGGTGCGCCCGCGCAATAGGGCCGCTTCGTCAATCGGTTCGGTGGTGAGCTTAAGCTGACGTTTCATTGGTGGCTCGGCGGTGATGATAGTTGGCTCATCGTTCATCCATAGGCGGAAGCCTCTATGCGCCTTTCAACCCCCTTGCACGGGCGGAAACAACGAAACCTCATCGCCTGCCTTGAGCGTGTATTCACGAGGTTGGTACTCCACGCCCACGGCAACAAGCATTGAGCGTTGCATTCCCGCCAAGCGGGGATAGCGCAGCGTCAACCGCTCCACCAAAGTAGCCAGTGTGCTGCCCTCGGGCAGGTCTTGTACGGTTTCCGCGCAGTCGGTCAACTCGCGGAAATACGAATAGAAGGACACACGAATCTGCATGGGAGCAGTACTCAGCAACGGCGGCGGGCCTGGACCGCTGTCCGATGTGCTTGTTGGTAGATGTACGAATGGAGAACGCCCACGAACGGAAGATTTCGATAGCGTTCAGCGAAATCAAGGCCGTATCCAACCACGAAGAAATCGGGAATTTCAAAACCCACATAATCCGCCTCCACGTCTTCCACGCGGCGGGAAGGTTTGTCGAGCAGGACGCAGATCTTGATGCGCCGCGGCTGGAGGGCGCGCAGTTTGGGCAGCACCCGGCTCATGGTCCGGCCCGTGTCGAGAATATCGTCCACCAACAACACGTCGCGGTCACGGACGTCCAGCCGCAATTCCTTGGTGAACACCAGTTCGCCGGACTCCGTTCCCACCCCGTAGCTGGAGACGCCGATGAAATCCAGCCGCAACGGCAATGAAAGATGACGGATCAGATCAGCCAGGAACATCACGGTTCCGTTGAGCAAAGACACAATGACCATTTCGCGTCCGCGGAAATCGCGCTGGATGGCCCGGGCCAGGCGGCGGACGCGGGTGGCAATTTGCTGGTCGGTGATGAGGATGCGCTCGACCTCTCGTCGCCATCGCACCGGCACCCGTGCCAGCGCACCGGCAGGTTGGGAAGAGAAAGTCTTGCGCACGACCCGATGGTAGTCGCTTGCGGGCGCTTGCCGAGAGTTTTTTAGGCGAGCTTCAGTTCCATGAACACCGCCTCCGGGTGGGGATTGTCGTAATACGACGGAATCCGCGTGAAGCCGAGTGACTTGTAAAGGCAAATCGCCGCATCCATCGAACCGAGGGTATCCAGGCACATTCGCGCATAACCAACCTCCCGGGCAGCCTCAATGACACTTTGCGCCAAGGCTCGGCCCAGCCCTTGGGCCCGGAACTGCGGTCGCACGTAAAGACGTTTCATCTCACAAGTCTGTGCCCCGATTTTGCGCAGGGCCACGCAACCTGCGGGCGTTGCGTTAGCGAACGCGACGCGCAACCTCCCTTCCGGCGGTGCGTAACGACCGGGCAGGGTGACGAGTTCCAGATCGAATCTTTGAAAACAGAGGTCCACCCCGATCGCGTTTGCATATTCCACGAATAATTCGCGCGCCACCGCCAGATGCTCCACTGACGCCGCTTCCAGGACCGTGAACGCACTCATACCGCCGAGGATATCTGCGGGTAATGGGTTCGTCCTCGTCAAATGTGCTTCGAGTCGTGCTCGTCCTTGACCGCGTAGCCGTGCTCCTGGCGCTTGAAGTTCACTTCGTTCTTCTTGATGTAGGAATTGAACACGTCGTCCGCGCTCATCCCGAGCACCTGGGCCAGGCTGATGAGAAAGTGGAACAAGTCCACAACTTCGACCCGGGCGTTTTGTTGGTCGAACTTCTGATACTTGGCCCACCACTTCCAGGGCACGCTGTCGGTCAATTCGGCAATCTCCTGCGTCATGGCGCGGCAGTAATTGAGAATCCAATTCGTTTTCTCCTCTTCGCTCATGCCGTCGGTGTTCACGCCGATGCGTTTGTTCAAAGCGTCCTGCATGCGCCACAACTCTCGGAGTTGATCGAGTTTGTCCATGCCGCAAGCATTTGGGCGGAAAACCGTGGAGGCAAGCCCAAACGTGAAACCGCTGTCCTGAAAACGCGCCCCCGCTCAAACCGCTGTCCTGGTTCAAGGGTGTAGTCGGAAGCCGGAAATTCCATTTTCCATTTCCCAGTAGCGGCCTTACGATGAATCCATGGCGTTGGTTCGCATATTGGTTGACGGTTACAGCCTGCTTCACAGTTGGCCGGAGCTGGCGCCGGGCCGGCCCCGCCATTCGGCTGCGGCGCGCGAGGAACTGGTTCATATTCTCACGCGCTACCACGACGCCATCGGTACGCCGATCACCGTTTTTTTCGACGGAGGTGGGTCCCCGGCGGACGGGCCCAAACGCGAAGGCTCGCGAAACGTGGAAGTGTTGTTCTCGAGAGCCGGCCAGACGGCGGATGAGATGATTGAGCGCGCGGCGCACCGTTTCCAGCCTTACGGCGAGGTGCTCGCGGTCACGGACGATAACACGGAGCGGGACATCGTCATCGGCCTGGGTGGCAGTGCTTCCAGTTGTTTGAATTTCATCCGCGAAATCGAGTCCTCGCTGGCGGAATTTGCCGTGGACTTGAACCACTACAATCGCAAAGAACACAACCGCTATCGTCATGCCCGCAAGGTTTGATCGCGCTTGGAGCCACGATCCCATCCGCAGCCGCCGCCCGATGGCCAGTCGGCTTTGGTTGGCCGCGCTCGCGGGAGTTGTGGGGCTTGGGATCGGTTGGAGCGCGAGCGAAGGGCTGGCTGCCGCGTCCGGCGCGGAGCCGCCCGGCCGCTATTTGTTGCTCGTGGATACTTCGTTTTCCATGCGGCGTAATGCGGAAAACTTGCAGAACCTCGTGGGCAATCTCGTGGCTTCGGGCATGAGCGGAGAATTGCGCGCTGGGGACACCATCGGGATGTGGACTTTCAATGACCAGTTGCAGGCGGGAAATTTCCCGTTGCAACGCTGGACCCCACAAACCCGTCAGTCGGTGGCGAGGAGTGTGGTCGAATTTCTGCAACGCCAGCGCTATGAGGGGAAGACCCAACTCGACAAAGTCCTGGGCCCGATGGCGCGAGTGGTGCGGGATTCGGAGAAGATCACTGTGGTGCTGATCACTGATGGTGAGGAAAAGTTCAGCGGCACACCGTTCGACGCCGAGATCAACACGGTTTACCGATTGAATGTCTCCGAACAGCGCCGACTCCGAACGCCGTTCGTTACTATCCTACGGGCGCAAGATGGTGAGTTCGTTGCTTGGAAAGTAAGCACGCCGCCCTGGCCGGTGGAGTTTCCCGAATTTCCAGCCCGAGCGGTGGTCGCTGCACCGGAACCGCGCCCGCCCGAGCCGGAACCAAAACCAGCCGCCCGGCCTTTGATTGTCATTCCACCGACGAACGCCATCACCGCGCAGCCCCCAGCCACCGAGTTGAGGCCCGATTCCGAGCCTGCTGTGACACCGCCGCCCACTCAACCAGCCGAGACAGAATCGCTCGCGCCCCAGCCCACGGTGACCGTGGAACTGCCGGAACGAGTCGTTGCCCCGGTCACTCAGTCGCCACCTGCGGAGCCGGTTGAAGTTATCAAGACCGAGCCACCGCCGGAAGCGCGACCAACGCCGCCGGAGCCGACCACGGCCGCAGCACCCCCGTTGGTTGTCACGCCGCCTGACGACAAGCCCGCACCCGTCATTCCGGTCAAACCCGCGCAACCCGTCCAGCCCACGCCGAGCGAAACGACGACTGCGCCAGCCGCTCCAGTGACAGAGATTATAGCCACGCCCCAAGCCGCACCTCCAACCGAGACGCCGATTACAGTTGAAGCCAGAGCTTCGCGAACTGCTCTCGCGAGCGTTGAGGAGACGGCCACGCTCAAGACCGAACCGGATTCTCCCGCCTTGGTTGACGCGCCCGTGGCGCAAACCGCCGTCGTTACGCCAACCGAGTCTCTATTCAGTCGCACCCACGTCCTGATCGCCGGGGTCGGCCTGATGGTGGTGGCGTTGGCACTGTTGTGGGCATTGACGCACCGGACACGCGCCACGCCAAGAGTCAGCCTGATCACTCGTTCAATGGATCGGGAGCAGAAATAATTCGTGCCGGGCACAGGTGGCGGAAGCTCTGCCGCCAACCCGGGCTGGGAAAACCAAAGCACAGGACCGACTATGAACCGCCGCCAATTCCTGAAAGCCACGACCGCGCTCGCCGCCACCTTAAGCGGTGCCGCCTCATTGCCGCTTTCCGCCGCGACGCCGACACCTTCAGCCCGCCGCCTGCCGCGCTGGCGCGGCTTCAATCTGCTGGAAAAATTCACCGCGCGGCCGGAAGGCAACCCGCCCTTCCGGGAGAGCGATTTTGAAATCATGGCCGAGTGGGGCTTCGACTTTGCCCGCCTGCCAATGTCGTATCTCTGTTGGGCCACCCACGAAGCGCCGTTGAAGCTGCGCGAAGCCGAGTTGGAACACGTCAGTCAGGCGGTCGAACTGGGCCGCAAACATCGCGTGCATGTGAACCTGAACTTTCACCGCGCCCCGGGTTATTGTGTCAATCCGCCAAAGGAGCCGTTCGATTTGTGGACGGAGGAGAAAGCGCTGGAAGCGTGCGCGTTTCACTGGGGTCATTTCGCCAAGCGATTCAAAGGCATCCCCAACGAACAGTTGAGTTTTGATCTGGTAAACGAACCGGCAAATGTTTCGGAAACGAATTATGTCCGGGTGGTCAAACGCCTCGTGGAAGCGATCCGCGCGGAGGACCCGCAACGACTTATCATCGCCGATGGTTTGCAGTGGGGGCGCGATCCGGTCCACGGCCTGGTGGACTTGGGTTTGGGACAAAGCACCCGCGGTTACGAGCCAATGCAGATCAGTCATTATCAAGCCAGTTGGGTGCAAGGTTCGGACCAATGGCCCGAGCCAACCTGGCCGTTGAAGCTGGGTGACCGGGGCGTGCGCGACAAGGCATTCCTCCGTCGGGACCGGATCGAACCGTGGAAAAAGTTGGAGGCAAAGGGGGTGGGCGTTCACGTTGGCGAATGGGGCGCGCACAATCGAACGCCGCACCAAGTCACGCTGGCTTGGATGCGTGATTGCCTGGAGTTGTGGCAGGAAGCGGGCTGGGGTTGGGCGCTTTGGAATCTGCGCGGCTCGTTCGGCGTAATGGACAGTCGCCGGACGGACGTGGACTACGAAGATTTTCGCGGCCATAAGTTGGATCGCGAAATGTTGAAAGTGCTGCAAGCCGGATAAGTCAGGGTGGGGTGCGGTGGCGAAAGCGCCCATTGACTCGCCCGGAAGTTCCGCGTAGTAGTCGGGTAGGACGCGTGCGGTGGCAGCCCGCGCGGCTTGAATAAAGACGATGTAAGAATTTAACCCAGCATGAATGTTAATTCCTCACCCAAATGGGACCCGTCCACGGCCAGTGCTCCTGCCCGCAGGCTGGCCTTCACCCTGATCGAACTGTTGGTCGTAATCGCCATCATCGCCATTCTGGCGTCCATGCTGTTGCCGGCCTTGGCCAAGTCCAAACTCAAAGCCCAGCAGATCACCTGTGTGAGCAATATGAAGCAGTTGGGCCTGTCCTGGATCATGTATGCCAACGATTTTGATGATCGCATGGTACCCAACTGGATCGTGGATCGGCGCGCTTGGATTGATGGTATTCTGGGCAATGTTTCCGCCCTGCCCGGCGCCACCAATATCAACGCCATCCGGGCGGGTCTGCTGTATCCTTACAATCCCAACACGGACATTTACCAATGTCCCTCCGCCAAGACCAGCCCGGCAACCTTGCGGGGAATGCGCCAGGTGCGCCATTACTCCCTGCAAGGCCGCATGGGAGGCGCCGATGCCGCCGACGCTACCCGCTACGGAGTCAATGACACCACCTGGGTCCTGGGGGCAACTTACCCGCAATACAAGAAGACCAGTCAGGTGAAGTACCCTTCCCCCGCCGAAGCCATGACGTTTCTGGACGAAAGCGTCGAGACGCTGGACGATGGCTACTTCGCCGTGAACGCGGCGGCGCAAATCAATGGTTGGCAGAACTCGCCCACTGCCCGCCATATCAAATCCGGCGTCTTCGGTTTCGCGGACGGTCACGCCGAAAACTGGCGTTGGGTGGCCCTGAACCGGGACCAAGTCCTGAACGCCACCGTGACGCAACACGGCGCCGACACGACCGTGGACCTACGGCGGGTGCAACGAGCCGTGTTCCGACAATAGGACGACGCCACTGAGACGACAGGTTTGCGGGGGAACAAAGGGGTATTTATGAAACTCAAAAGCCAGGCTCTGCTGCGCGTCCTCTTCGTTTGTGCCGGCAGTGCGGTCCTGGCGGCCAGCCCGGATCGGGTCACGCTGCCGCCCGTTGAGCCAATCCCCACACCGGAGCAGCGCGCCTGGCAAGAACTCGAATTGACGATGTTCGTGCATTTCGGGATCAACACCTTTACCGACCGCGAATGGGGTGACGGCAAGGAAGACCCGAAGCTCTTCAATCCCACGAAACTCGACTGCCGCCAATGGGTGCGCGCGGCGAAATCGGGCGGCTTCAAATTGATCATACTCACCGCGAAGCATCACGACGGATTCTGTCTGTGGCCGAGCCAATTCACCGAGCACAGCGTAAAACAAGCTACGTGGAAGAATGGCCGGGGCGACGTGGTGCGCGAGTTCACCGAGGCTTGCCGTGATGAAGGCATGAAGATTGGCCTGTATCTTTCACCGTGGGACCGCCATGAAGCCAGTTACGGCACGGAGGCCTACAACGAACACTTTCGGAATCAACTCACGGAGTTGTTGACCCACTACGGCACGGTGGACGAAGTCTGGTTTGACGGTGCTTGCGGCGAGGGCCCGAACGGCAAACGACAGGTTTACGACTGGCCAAGCTACTACGCGACGATCCGTCAACACGCGCCCAAGGCGGTGATTGCCATCATGGGACCGGATGTTCGTTGGGTAGGCAACGAGAGCGGTGTCGCCCGCGTGGGCGAATCGAGTGTGCAGCCGGCCAATAAGGACGTCCACGGGGATCGCACAGGCAACGTCTGGTATCCTGCCGAGTGCGATGTCTCGATCCGGCCCGGCTGGTTTTACCACGAGCCGGAGGATGCCAAAGTCAAAAGCCTCAACCACCTCTTGGACCTTTACTTCAAATCGGTCGGTCGCAACAGTGTGCTGCTGGTGAATGTGCCACCCAATCGGGAAGGCTGGTTTGCCGAACCGGACGTGAATCGTTTGCGCGAGTTCGGCGATGCGATTCGTGAAATGTTCAAGGACGATCTTGCACAACACCGGCCAGTCGCGACCGAGCCGCCGGATAACATATTCGGCGCAGACTTCCGCGCGGCACGGGCGGTGGATGGTGACGCGGCCACATATTGGGCGGCGACCGAAGGGACCACCGCCGGTACACTGGTCGTGGACCTCGGAGAAGCTCGCACCTTCAATCTCGTGAGTTTGCGGGAACCTTTTTGGCTGGGTGAGCGCGCACAAAAGTATCGGGTGGAAGCCGAGCCGAAGGATCAGCCCGGCACCTGGCGTGTGTTGGCGGAAGGCAGCGTCATCGGTTCTCGCAACCTGCTGCGGTTTCCTGAAACGACCGCGCGGCGCGTCCGGTTGGTCATCGAACACGCGCGCGGTGTGCCGGCCATCAGCGAACTTGCCGTTTACCATTCGCCTTTGGTGCCGCCGGCGACGGGCAGGGATTGAACCAGCACAACCGCCCGCGTGGTTTCAGTTCACCCGCATCCAGACGGTCTTGAGGTAGGCGGGCTCGGCGCGTGAAATTGGAAAATCCGGCGGTTGCGGCGCGTAATGTTCCCGCGCGATGCGACGGCCCGCCGCATCAACCGCACCACGGACGACGGCAAGGAAGTCTTCGGGCGGCCAGTCCGCCGCGTTCGAGGAAGCCAACAAGACGCCGCCCGGTTTCAATACGGACAGCGCGAGCTTCACCAGTTTGCCGAAGTCTTTCTCCACACGAAACACGCCACTCTCCTTGGATTGCGAAAACGTGGGCGGATCGAGAATGACCACATCGAACGCCCGCCGCTTCTTTGCCAGCCGCTTCAGCCAGTCGAAAGCGTCGCCGTAAATGAAATCGTGGGCGGCGGGGTCGAGGCCGTTGAGCGCAAAATTGCGCTTGCCCCATGCGAGATATTTTTTCGAGAGATCCAGGCTCGTCGTCTTCGCTCCGCCCAGCGCGGCACAAACCGAGAATCCGCAGGTGTAGGCGAAGCAGTTCAGAACCTCGGAGTTCGGAGTGGGGAGACCGGGTTCGCGCAATGGAAAATTCGCCGCCACGTGACCGGTTAACAACCGCCGCCGATTGTCCCGTTGATCGAGAAACAAACCCACGGAGTAGCCCTCGTTGAAGCTTAACTCGAACTGCACGCCGTTCTCCCGGACAGTGAATCGTTCCGGCGCGGCGTTCCCCAGGAACAACTGGGCACACGCTGTCTGACTGCTTGCGAACCGCACACTGCGAATCAGTTCCTTCTGATAAACGCCGTGCAACGCGTACTTGGTGCGCCACCATTCGAGGTCGCCACTCAGGCTTCCCAGATCGCCTTCCTTGGCGGACAACAGAAAGTCTCCCAGCCGATCCACATACCAGCCCGCGAGTTGCCGGCCATCTCCCTCGCCGTGACCCAACCGGAACACATTCGTCAATTCGAGTTCAACCAACGCACTTCGTAAGTCGTCCCGCGAGGCGTTGCGGAAATCAGTCCGAACTTCAAAAACGCGTTCCTCTCCGCTGGCCGGGTGATAAAACCTCAGCCGCTGGGCGTGCAGGCAGATTCGTTCGGACGCAGTGCCGCCATAGAGGGTATCGCCAATGATGGGAAACCCTTGTTCCGCGGCGTGGACCCGAATCTGATGCGTGCGGCCGGTCAGTGGCTCGGCTTCGACCAGGTGCTGGCCAGCCGCGTCGGTTGCCACAAAACGGAATCGTGTTTCCGCCAGTTCGCCGTGCGCGCAGCTTGCGTAGCGTTCACCCCGGCGCGCGATTTTCGTTCGCACGAGGAGTTCCCGGCGCTTGGGTTGGCGATCCGCGAGCAGAAGATACTGTTTCCGAACGCTGCGCGCGGCGAACTGGTCCGTGAGCGAGCGATTCGCCAACGGCGTCTTGCCAAAGACCATCACGCCACTGGTTTGCTTGTCGAGCCGGTGAACAATGGCGAGGTTGGCCCAGCGCGGCTCGCGATGCTTGAGCCAGTCGTAAATGCCCTCGCCCGCAAACGGCGAGGGGGCATGGGTGTTCCAGCCGGCGGGTTTGTTCACCACCAGCAAGTGCTCGTCTTCATGCAGAACGCATGGCGGCAACGAATTCTGGAGTGCAATTGTCACGTGTGACTCAACCCGCAGTCTTGCTCTTGCTCTTAATCGTGCTCATGCTCCTGGTCGCAACCTCTGGAAGTGGCTGATTCAGATTACGACCAAGCGTACGATCAAGAGCAGGAGGCAGAGGCGAAGAGCTTTTCACCAAAACTTCCAGGCGCCTTTCCCCACGACCCACAGGCCCAACAGGAAATTCGTGATGGCGTGCGCGGTCATCGCGTCGCCGAGACGTTGCTTGCGAATGACCAGCCCTTGATACGCCATCGCGCACAGGATGCCGGCGAGCCATTCGTGGTGGACGAAGCCAAAGACCGCCGCCGTCACCAGAAACGGCACCCAGGCAAAACAGCCCAAAGGCACGGCCATGAAATCCGTTTTCGCGATGTAGCGGTAAAGAAAGGAGCGGTAAAAAACCTCCTCCAATGGCGGCACCACCAACGAAGACCCTAGAATCCGGACGGCAATAAACAGCCACGCCAGTCCAGAACCGTCCCCGAATTGCAGATGAGGATTCCAAGGCGTTCCGGCGCTGCCAAATTTGGGATAGAACTCGTCCAGCCCGACCCAGATGACGCACACCCCCACACCCACCACCACCGCCTCCCAACTGAACGCCCAGCGCATTTCAAGGACCGCATGACGCATTTCCCAAATCAACCAGGCGCCCACGACAGTTTTGGCCAGGTAAAACCAATATCGCGAGGCTTCACCAAACTGCCCCTGGCAAAACGTCAACACGAGGAAGATGGCGAACGGCGCCACACGGGCAAACAGCGGTGACGTTTCCATTTTCTGGCGCAGAATCATGGGCGCAGAGCGTGGCAAATGCCCCGGGCCGGAGCAAGCTCAACGGGCGGGGAAGGAGGCGGAGGAAACGGAGAGTGCTGGTGCCATTTCGGTTTGCTTGCATCGCTGGCCGCCCTCCGAACGCAGTCACTCAATGCTGTCAATCGTCCAGGGCCAGCACGTTGGTTTGCGTGGCGCTGCCCAGCGTGACCTTATCCCGCGTGATAGCGAGCACGCGCGACTCTCCGACGCTGTTGCCCAAGAACACAGTCTTGCCGTTCACAATCGCGGACGGTCGGTCGGGATTGTAAAAGATGCCCTGAAGTTTCAATATGGGAGGTTGGGGTGCTTCGATGGGCACGGCGACCGCACTCGCGGTCACCATTGCGGTCGCCGGGTCAGGGGTTGCTTCAGTGCTGGCCGATGAAGCAGGCGTGGAGGCGGAAGGCACTTCGGTTGAGATCGCACTCACTGCCATCGGGGTGTCAGAAACCGGGCTGACCTCCTTCTCGGGTGATGGTTGAACCGGGGCGGGCAGTTGGGTGGCAGTCACGATCTGTGGGGCGGAGGCTCGTTTCACCAGCGCCACGGCGACCAACAAGCCGCCCATCAGGAAAACTCCCACCACCACGCACAAAAGAACCATTGGCAGCGGGGACTTGCGTTGCGGCGCCGGGTCGGCAGCCCGGAAAGGCAAATCCGGCGGCGGAGTGGGGTTGACTTCCTGCGCTGCTTTGGCGCGCTTCAGGGCATCGTTGATGAGGCTCATGCGTTCTTCGCGGGTTGAGGTTACAGGTTGCAGCGGGCGGCTCTGACCGCTGTGGGTTGGGTGCCAACGACAAACCGTCGTGGCGAGAATCGTCGCTTGGGAAGCTTCGGTTTCATGAATGAACATCTCCCTCCAGTTCGCGGACGGCCCGGCCGATCATGCGATAACCAATCTCGTTTTGCTGCTGCACGAAGCCGGCCAGCAGGGCTTTGTCACACACGGCGTTCACCAGCCGGGGGATGCCGCCGCTGTACCGATAAATCCGCCACAAGGCGGGGAGGGTGAACCGCGGCGCGCCGTTCGCGCCGGAGACCTGCAAGCGATGTTGGATGTAGTGCGACACCTCGGCCCGGTTCAGCGCGTGCAAGTGATACCGCACGGTGATGCGCTGGCGGAGTTGCTTGAGGCGCGGGTTGTTCAAGCGATCACGCAATTCGGGCTGCCCCATGAGGACGATCTGCAGCAGTTTGCGGTTGTCGGTTTCCAGGTTGGAAAGCAAGCGAACCTGCTCGAGCAGTTCATCGGTCAGGTCCTGCGCTTCGTCAATGATGAGCACGGTATCCTTGCCGCGCTCGACTTGTTGCAGCAGGAACTGGTTGATGACGGCGAGCGTGTTGAGCCGGTCGAGGCCATTGACGGGCAGACCATATTCCATCGCGATGGCCTTCATCAATTCGTCGGCGCTCATCACCGGGTTGAGAATCAGCGCGGTGGAGAAACGCCCGTTGAGCTGTTCGAGCATCGCGCGGCAGAGTGTGGTCTTGCCCGCGCCGACTTCGCCGGTGAGCTGGACAAAACCCTTCCGCTCGCGAATGCCGTAAAGCAGGTGATTGTAGGCTTCGCGGTGTTTCGCGCTGTAAAACAGAAACCGTGGATTCGGCGTGATGTCGAACGGCGGCTCTGTCAGGCCGTAATGCTCGAGATACACTGGTAGCCGTTTTAGCAGAAAAGGTGCCCGGGGGAAGCAAAGAATTGAGACACGCGGCCACTCTCAAGGCTGACTATTGTCTTGCCTCCGGACACTAACCGGCGCTTTCCTTGAATTCCAATGATCGCCCGAGCTTTCGCCCTCTTTGTCGCCCTGCTGACGACTATGAACCTGCTGGGTGACTTGCTCTGGCCCGGCTTCGACGCCAGCCTTTGGTGGATCAGTCTCGGATCGCTGCCGGCATGGCTGTCCAAGTTCCTGCTGGGACTGTCCGCCTTTGCGCTGTTGCGGTTTGCCTGTCGCCGGCCAGCGGGTTCCCGACGCTCACAGTTTACGGCTGCACTGGCGCTGGCGCTGGCTGGCGTGGCCGCGATCAACGCGATTACGTTCTACGTCCTCCTGACATCCAATCGCCTCGCCGCAGGGTTGCCCGTGCCCTTGTCGTTGTTGGTTTGCGCCGGCATGGTGCTCGTTGCGCGTGCAGCGTGGTCGCCCCGCCCGGAGCGAGAGGGTGGGATTGCCTGGCGGGTGGCGGGCGGATGTGTGTTTCTGTTTGCGGTGTTTCCACTCGCCCAGATGCTCTTTTTCGGCAACACCGATTACCGCCGGCCAGCGGACGCCGTGGTGGTCTTTGGTGCGCGCGCCTACCAAGATGGACGGCTTTCCGACGCGCTGGCCGACCGGGTTCGCACCGCTTGCGAGCTTTATCGTAGCGGCCTTGCCCGCCGGTTGGTTATGTCAGGCGGACCCGGCGACGGAGTGATTCACGAAACCGAAGCCATGCGACGGTATGCGATCCAACACGGAGTACACCCCGACCACATCTTTGTGGATCAACATGGCTGGAACACCGAGGCGACCGTGCGCAACACGGTGCCGCTCTTCCGGCAATGGCAGACCGAGCGCGTGCTGGCGGTGAGTCATTTCTATCACCTCCCGCGCATCAAACTTGCCTACCAGCGCGCGGGCTTTGAAGCCTGCACCGTGCCCGCCCGGCAAGAGTATTTCCAGCGCCAGATACCGTACAACATGGCGCGGGAAGTCGCCGCGTTCTGGACTTATTACGCGAGGCAGAAGCCGGCCGCCGCGGCCTCCGTGCATACCCGACCCGGGCCGTCAGGGTAGCACCGCGCGCGCGGCTTTCACCAACGCCGCCGCCTCGGCCTCGGTTCCGATGGTGATGCGTAAATAATCCTTTACCTCCGGCGCGCTGAACCAGCGGACGAGAATCTTTCGCGCCCGCAGTCTTTGCAGCCAGACCTTCGCGGCGAACACCGGCGGCTTGGCGAGGAGGAAATTCGTCTGGCTGGGCAGCACGCGAAATCCGAGCTTCGTCAACTCGCGGCTCAACCATTCGCGGGTGCCATTGATCTTCTGGAAGTTCGCCCGGTAGTAAGCGAGGTCGTCCAAGGTGGCTTCCGCGGCAATCTGACCAAGGCCATTCACGTTGTAGCTGTCCCGAATCTTGTGGAGTGCGGCAATGAGCTCCGGATGACCGACGAAATAGCCGACGCGCTGGAAGCAGAGCGAGTAGGCTTTGGAGAAGGTCCGCGCCACGAGCACGTGCGGATGCTTGAAGGAGAGTTGCAGCGAGTTCGCTTCGGCAAAGTCCACATACGCTTCGTCAAGCACGACCACGCCGCGTTGCTCCCGGCAAAGGCCATCAAGTTGCTGCGCGGAGTAGCCACGGCCACTCGGTGCGTTGGGCGTAGTGACGAATGTCAGCGCCGCTTTGAAATCCCATTTTCGGCCACGCTTCAATTCCGATAGGCTGGGCAAATCAAAATCTGGGCAAAGCGGAACCGCGTTCCGGCTTGCTCCGTGAATGTCCGCCAGCACGGGATAGAGGGAGTAACTCGGCGTGAAGTATTGGACGGTCGTGCGGGAGGTGTTAGGCGTCAGACGCGAGGGCTCGACCAAGGCCCGCACGGCCAGCGCCAGCAATTCGTCCGAGCCGTTGCCCACGATGAGGTTCTCCGGTTGGCAACGATGCAGTTTTGCCAGCTTCTCCCGCAATCGTTCCGCCGTTGGATTCGGGTAAAGCCGCAGTCGTCCATCCACGGCGGCTTTCACCGTTTTGAGCACGTGCGGCGAGGGAGGATAAGGATTCTCGTTGGTGTTGAGTTTGATCAACCCTTTGATCTTCGGTTGCTCGCCGGGTACATACGGGTGCAACTGGCGAACCAACGGGCGAATCAGTGAATTTGGTTGACGCAGCGACATCGGCGGTATTGTCGCGCAAGGAACTGGGAAAAGTCGAGTGCGGGGTGATTCGCTCCCTGAGTGAAGTCGCACAGAAAGTGGCCCTGGTCGCCAAACACCTCCCGACACTGCATGCGAATCCAGTCCGCGCCGTCGCCCCCGGCGTGGCTGCGGCTGTTTAATCCCCAGCCGGCGGGGCGGGCAAAAACACCCTCCGCGTCGGCCCGGACATCGAAGACTTCTACGGGCGGCCGATGTGGCAAGTTTACACCGGCGCGTTCACCGTCGTCCTGCCCGCGATTGAGGGCACGATCACGGACGGCAAAGGACATTACCGCGTAGGACCGCGTAGGCTTCATTCCCGGATTGAACTTGACCCTCACCCCGTCCAAAAAGGGACTCATGTTCGTGCCCGGTCGAGGAGTTATGCCAGCGTAACAACGACGCTCACAAATCACGATTTCCTGGCGGTGGATACCATTACACCGCTGGTCACGGCCACTGTCCGAGCCGCCCATCTGTGCTTCGCTCCTACTTCATTGACGGCCACGGTTGCGAAGCTGACCGCAGGCATTTCTCGGAGGTCGCGGATACGAAGGAGGCAAGCCACAGAACAAACCGTGTGCAACCCAACTCTGCGTCCCACCCTCTCCGCGCAAGCCCGCTCTGCCCAGATTTCCGCTTGCTGCCTTCACCGTGCGTGCTTACTGTAACCACACGATGAAGACGACTGAACTCACTGTTACGCGCGTGGGCAACTCACGGGGCATCCGTCTCCCGGCGGAGGTGCTGCGCCGTTACCGCGTGGGTGAGACGTTGATCATGGAGCAGCGGCCGGACGAGATTGTCCTGCGACCGAAACGCACCCGGCAACAAAAGCTCAACTGGGCCGAGACCTACCAGCAAATGGCCCAGACCGAGGAAGATTGGTCCGATTGGGAAGCTCTGCCCGAGGGGCTGACCGCCGTGGCGGGCGAGGTCGGGACATGAAACGCTACGACGTCTTCGTCGCCCGCCTCGACCCCGTTCAAGGCAGCGAGATGGGCAAGACGCGGCCCGTGGTGATCGTCAGCGATGATCTGCGGAACCAACTTCTCCAGACTGTGGTGGTCTGCCCGCTCACCAGCCAGTTGCATCCGGCCTGGCGTAGTCGGCTGCAGGTTCGCTGTACCGGCCAGCCCGCGGAAATCGCCGTGGACCAGATTCGAGTCCTCAGCCGCGCCCGACTCACCCGCAAAATCGCTCGACTCTCGGCCGCCGAAGCCGAAAAACTGCGGCAGTTGATTTCCGAGATGTATGGCGAGTCGTAACTTCGATTTCCCGTGGCCTTTGAACTCGTCTCCGATTACGCGCCCGCCGGGGATCAGCCGCAAGCGATTGCGAAGCTGACCAAGGGTATCTTGTCCGGCGCGAAACATCAGGTGCTGCTCGGCGTCACGGGTTCGGGCAAGACGTTCACGATTGCCAACGTCATCCGGAACGTGAACAAACCCACGCTGGTTATCTCGCACAACAAGACGCTGGCCGCGCAACTCTACGCCGAGTTCAAAAGCTTCTTCCCGCGCAATGCCGTCGAATACTTCGTCAGCTATTTCGATTATTACCAGCCTGAAGCCTACATCCCGCGCACGGACACGTTCATCGAAAAGGACTCCTCGACCAACGACGACATCGAGCGGCTGCGGCTTTCGGCCATGAGCAGCCTGTTCGCGCGGCGCGACGTGATTGTCGTGGCGAGCGTGTCGTGCATTTACGGCATCGGCAGCCGCGAGGATTACGAGGCGATGCTGATTCACCTGCACGTGGGGCAAAACTTCACGCGCGAGCAACTGCTGGAAAAGCTCATCGCCCTCCAATACAGCCGCAACGACATCACCTTCGAGCGCGGCCAGTTCCGCGTGCGCGGCGACACGATCGAACTGTGTCCCGCTTATACGGAGGACGGACTGCGCATCGAGTTCTTTGGCGACACGGTGGAACGCATCACGCGCTTCGAACCGTTGACGGGAAACAAGCTCGCGCAGCTTGAACACGTGACCGTGTTTCCCGGCAAACAATTCGTCACCACCAACGAGAAATTGCGGAGCGCCATCTTCACGATTCGCGAGGAACTGGGATTGCGCATTGCGGAGTTTGAGCAGCAGGGCAAGTTGCTCGAAGCCCAGCGCATCAAGATGCGCACCGAGTACGACTTGGAAATGATGGAGGAGATGGGCTTCTGCTCGGGCATCGAGAATTACTCGCGGCACATTGCCGGCCGCCCGCCCGGCTCGCGGCCCTGCACGTTGCTGGATTTTCTGCCGGAGGATTACTTGCTGGTGATGGATGAATCGCACGTCAGCGTCCCGCAGATCGGCGGGATGTTCGAGGGGGACAAATCGCGGAAGACGGTGCTGGTGGATTACGGCTTCCGCCTGCCGAGCGCGTTGGATAATCGTCCGCTCAAGTTCGAGGAATTCCAAGCGATGCAGAACCAGACGATCTACGTTAGCGCCACGCCAGCAGGACGGGAACTCCAGTGGGCGCGAGAGTCTTGTAGCCGCCGACATGAGGCGGCGGAACAATCCTCCAACTCCGAAGCCCGCCTCCTCACGTCGGCGGCTACCGCCCGGCCTGGCGTCGTCGAACTCGTTGTGCGGCCCACCGGCCTCATTGACCCGAAGGTCACGCTCAAGCCGCTCCAAGGGCAGATTGACGATCTCATCGAGGAATGTCGCAAACGTGCCGACTCGAAGGAGCGCGTACTCGTTACCACGCTCACCAAGCGCACCGCGGAGGAACTTACGGATTACCTGCGGGACATCGGGGTGAACGTGCGTTACCTGCACAGCGAGATTGATGCGATAGAGCGCGTTGAGATTCTGCGTGCCCTGCGCAAAGGCGAGTTCGACGTGCTCGTCGGCATCAACCTGCTGCGCGAGGGTCTCGATCTGCCGGAAGTTTCACTGGTGGCCATTCTCGACGCGGACAAGGAAGGATTCCTCCGCAGCGAAACGAGTTTGATTCAAACCGCGGGTCGCGCCGCGCGCCATCTCAACGGCGAGGTGATTCTCTATGCCGACGTGATGACGGACAGCATCAAGAGATTTCTCGCCGTCACCGAGTATCGCCGCAAGAAGCAACTCGCCTACAACCAGGAACACAACATCACGCCGCGCAGCGTGAAGCGTGCGGTGGAAGAAAGTCTGGTCGTGCGTGAGGAAACCCGCGAACAGGCCGGCGGCGTCTTGCGCGACGCTGGCATGGACGTGGACCTCACCGAAACGATCAACGAACTCGAAACCGAGATGCTCACCGCTGCCAACAATCTGGAGTTCGAGAAAGCCGCGTTGCTGCGCGACCAGATCAAGGAATTGAAACGGGCCATTGACGGTTCACAGCCGGTGAAGACAGGACGGCCAGCCAAACCCGTCAGTTATCGGAAAGGCCGGACTGGCGCCAAGCGATTCAAGCGCGCATGAACGCCAGGCGAACCGGGTTCATCGTCAATCCTGCCGCTGGCGTGGGTCGCTGCCGGGTGCAATGGAACGATTTGCAGAGAAGCTTTCGCCAAGCCGGCAACTCGGAGAAAGTCTTGTTTACGTCGCGTCCTGGCGAAGCCGTGGGGCATGCGCAAGTCCTGGCTGCGGAATGTGACATCGTTGCAGCCGTGGGCGGCGATGGCACGATCTTCGAGGTGGCCAGCGGCATCATGCTTGCCGGGAATCCTCGGACTTTCATGGGAATGGTGCCGCTGGGCACGGGCAACGACACCGCGCGCCTGTGCGGCATCCATAACGCCGAGCAGGCCGCGGCGGCACTCCGCGGCGACCACACGCGCGCTTTGGACACCATCCAGATTCGTTGCCGGGCGGAGGGAAGGGAGGTTACCCACCATGCTTTGCTTTACGGTTCGGTGGGGATTATTGGGCAGGTACTCAGGCAAACCACTCCCCGGGTGAAGCGCGTGTTTGGCCGGCATCTGGCCTATCCCGTGGGCGCCTTGCGCGCCATCTGGTCTTATGAGGCGACCGAGATACGGGTGATATGTGACGGGCAGATCTCGGAGAAGCCCACGCTGCTGCTCAGTGTCAGCAACAGCGAATACTCGGGCGGCGGGATGCGGCTTGCCCCGGATGCCAGAATGGACGACGGCCTGTTGAACGTGAATTTATGTGAGCCAGTGGGACGCTGGCGGGCCATTGCCCTGCTTTGGCGAATGTGCCGGGGCCGCCACTTGTCGCATCCTCAACTGCGCTTTTTCACCGCGCGCTCCGTCAGCGCGGAGGCGCACCCACCGATTGACGTGCAGGCGGACGGTGAAATCATCGGGCACACGCCAGTGAAAATGGCCGTCGTTCCGCGCGGACTGAAAGTGCTGGTGCCTGAAGCACGCCGCGCCGGCTGACGGCGCGGATGGCTCCGCCCTTGGGTGTTGCCTGAAGGCCGGCAAAGGCTTGATCAACGCGTGAGCCGCCCGGACAGCGGCAGCCGCCACGATCTGACAACATGCCTTGACAGGAGTGCTGAAGCAGGCAAACGATGCGGGCGGCATGAAGACAAAAGGGCTTCTGGGTTTAATGGCCATGGCATCTCAACTCACCTTCGCGGCCGAGTTACATGTTTCCGTCGGGGGCAACGACGCTAATCGCGGGACAAAGTCAGCGCCGCTCCGCACCATCCAGCGCGCCGCCGATCTCGCGCAACCGGGCGATACGATCACCGTGCATGAGGGCGTTTACCGGGAACGCATCAATCCACCGCGCGGCGGCACGTCCGACCGGCAACGCATCGTGTACCGGGCAGCCCCGGGTGCGCGGGTCGAGATCAAAGGCTCGGAAGTCGTTCAGGGCTGGACCAAGGTGCAGGAAGACGTGTGGAAGGTGACGCTGCCCAATTCGTTTTTCGGGAGCTTCAATCCGTACACCAACCTGATTCGGGGCGACTGGTTTAATCCGCGGGGCCGCCCGCATCACACCGGCACGGTGTATCTGAACGGCGATTGGCTCACCGAGGCGGTCAACTTGGAGGAAGTCCTGCTACCCGCTGGCCAAAGCCCTGCCTGGCTGGCGCAGACGGAGCCGGGATACTTGCTGAACGTGGCCTGGCTGCGTCCCACCCACGGCGCCGGCGGTGCGGCACGGATTCCGGCCGCCATTTTCGCGGCCCAGCAGGGCGTGCAGACCGCCGCGTGCTCGGAAGGCGGCGAGTGCATCGGCTGGATCGAGCACGGTGATTGGGTTCGTTATGCGCGGGTGGATTTTGGCAAAGGCACGGATCAGGTTGAAATCCGCGCCGCGTCCGCCACGGCCGGCGGGGTTATTGAACTCCGCCTCGATGCGCCGGACGGCGAACTGCTCGGCACATGCGCCGTCGGCAGCACCGGTGACTGGCAATCGTGGTCCTCCTTTAATACCCGGATCAAACCGGTCAGCGGAGTAAAGCCGCTGTGTCTGGTCTTCAAGAGTCGAAGCGTGAAGTCGCCCAAGTCGCAAGCCTTGAACCCGCAGTTGTGGTTTGCGGAGGCGGACGGCGCGCACACGACCATTTGGGCGCAGTTCAAAGACGTTGACCCGAACGAACAACTCGTGGAGATCAACGTCCGCCAGACCGTGTTCTATCCCGATCAACCGGGGCGGAACTTCATCACCGTACGCGGATTTGTGATGCAACACGCGGCCACGCCGTGGGCGCCACCCACCGCCGAGCAGATTGGTTTGATCGGCACGCATTGGAGCAAGGGCTGGATCATTGAGAGCAACGTCATCAGCCATTCTGTCTGTTCGGGCATCGCACTGGGAAAACACGGCGATGAACATGACAACACTTCCGCGGACACCGCCGAGGGCTACGTGAAAACCATCGAACGCGCTCACGCCTACGCGATTCCCTGGCGCAAAGAGAACATCGGACACCACATCATTCGCTCCAACACGATCTCGCACTGCGAACAGGCGGGCATCGTCGGCAGCCTCGGCGCGGCGTTCAGCACGATCGAAGGCAACGTCATTCACGACATCCACGTGCGCCGCCTCGTCACAGGTGCGGAAATGGCGGGCATCAAGTTCCACGCCGCCATTGACACGACGATTCGCGGGAATCACATCTACCGCACCTGCCGGGGACTCTGGCTGGATTGGATGGCACAGGGCACGCGCGTGACAAGAAATCTGTTCCACGAAAACGCGAGCGAGGATTTGTTTGTCGAGGTCAACCACGGCCCGTTTGTGGTGGACAACAACGTGTTCCTCTCGTCCGTCAGCCTGCTGGATATGTCGCAAGGCGGCGCCTACGCGCACAACCTGTTCGCCGGAAGAATCACCAACCGTCCCGAACCCAGCCGCGAAACGCCCTACCATCCAGCTCACTCCACGGTCGTCGCTGGATTGGCAACCATCAAAGGCGGCGACAACCGCTTTTACCACAACCTCTTCATCGGCAACGGTGAAATCCCCACCGCGGCGCAGAAGGGGAACTTGAAGGAACTGCGCTGGATCAGCAGCCATGGTTTGTGGGGTTACGACGGTCGCGAACTACCGCTCCACGCCGGGGGCAATGTTTATTGTCACGGAGCGCTGCCCGGCGCCGCCGAGTTGAAACCGGACGTATTGCCGGAATGGAATCCGCGCCTCCGACTGGTTGAAGACGGTGGCCGGATGCGCCTGCACCTGACGTTGGACCGCTCTCTCCGGGGGGCGGAAACCGGGTTGGTAACGACCGAGTTGCTGGGTGAGGCAAAGATTTCCACTTTGCCGTACGTGAATCCCGATGGCTCGAAGCTGAAGATTGACACCGACTACTTCGGCAACAAGCGCAGCGCCACGCGACCGGTGCCCGGGCCATTTGAAACCACGCGCCAAGGCGATCTCAACCTTGCGGTCTGGTAATCGCTCGCCCCAGCCAGGTACAACTCAGAGCCGAGTCATCGCTCCGCCGCGCTCATCTCTCCCACCAACCGCCGTGCCGCTGCCATGATCAAATCCTCGACGTCGTCGGCCCAGCGTTGCGCGGGCAGGCCATAGACAATCATCGAGGTGTTGCCTTCGTAACCCCAACGCGGATTGGCGAGCGGCGGAACATCCTCGCGGAGCACGCGCAACGACGGAATGTAACCCATCACGTCGTTGCAATAGCCGGCGACCCATGTCTCCGCGCCATGCTCCTGCTTGAACTTGAGCGCGTAATCCACCACCGGTTCGCCGCCGAGGGTGATGAACCATTGCCGGCCGCCGAAACGCCAGACCTGGAGCGGGAACGGATACTCGCGGATGAACGATTGGCCCGCGTTCACTTCACCCAGCAGTCGTGCCGCCCATCGGCGAGTCCACACGGCTGAATCCTGCTGCAGTTTCTCCAATTCCGCCTCCGTGGGTGGCGACCCGAGTTTCAACGGCACCATGGCCATCCTTGTCTCCAGTCTGGACGCGAGCGTCTGCGGCGGCGCCAGCAGGACTTCTTCGACAGCGGCGGCGAGCATGTTACCGTAACGCTCGGCGAGCGCGAGTTGGCGGCGCGGAAGCGGATTCTGATCGCCGCCGCAGCCCATGAAAAACATTGCGGTCGCGTCGGGGTGGCTTTGCTCCAAGGCGGTCTGCGCGAACCCGGCGTAATCACCGCACCACTGGTCGAACGCCAGGGTGGTGTTGTGACAGGCGTATCCGAACAAAACGGACTTGAGCGTTCCGTCGGGCAGGTAAACAGCGAGCACAGGCACGGCCTGATCCACCGGCCCTTTCAACGCGCCCTGTTCGATCAATTGGGGCACGCTGCCTTCCAGGTTGTTCCGGCGATTCACGGCAAACCGGGTCTCGCCCTGACCCGCAGCCAGCCGGGCAGGCGCAAGTTCCGCCAGTGCTTTGCCCGTTGTCTCCACGATCTTCGCCTTCAACACCGCCGAGTATTGCTCAATAAGCGCTCGTTGCGTGTCGTCCAGCGGATAAATGTCGTACAAGGCGCCGCGCAGGACCGGACCGCAATGCGTGTGTGAGGCGCTGAGGATGATCTGCTCCGGTGCCAGGCCGAACGTCTCCTTCAAGGCCACGCAGGTTCGCTGATAAATGGACTGCGGGATGCCGAGCAGATCACTGGTGAGGATGACGGCGCGATGGCCGCGTGCGTCTTCAAGCGCGAGCACCTTGAGCCAAAGCTCCGTGACCTTGCCGTCCGCTGGTTTGTCGCGTGAGCCATAGCCGGCGAGCCACAGTCTTTCGGTGGGCGTGATAATGGTTCTGGCCGTGCCGGCTTTCCACGTAGCCTCCGCGGCGTGCGGCTGCACGGCGGCGAGTAACAGGCTCAAACCGAGCACTGCGGTTCGGAGAAGGGAGAGGTTTCTCTGAACCCAAGTTCGCGCTGTGAACCCCCGAACCGTAGCCGCCGAGGCGAGGAGGCGGACATCGCTGCAACTAAGGGGAATCCGCCTCCTCACGTCGGCGGCTACGAGCATAGGGTTCGTGGGTAGCTCCCTCGATGGTGAAATCGCGCATGGCAGCCATAAACCCCGGAGCGCGGACAGCTTTGTCCGCGAGTTCCGGTACAGAGGTTCGCGCGGACAAGGCTGTCCGCACTCCGAGCCGCGGTTCATGAAATGGTTCATTGCGGAAGTAACTTTGCCAATTCCACCGCTGGCGTCCACAACTTCGCGATTCAAGTCATGGAAAGAGGCCCTTCCCAGTTTCCTGCTACTCGCATGTTTGGGGAGCGCACGTGAGGGCGCGTGCGCTCCCCATCACTGAACGCTGAGATGCTTCCGACGAACCGGTGAACCAAAAAATTTTGATTGTTCAACGATGTTGTCCTCGCGACGATGCGCGGGCAGTCATACTCATGCACGACCAATCCGCGCCAGATTCACCGCGCCCCGCTGGCAAGCGGGAGCCGCAGGGCCAGCTGTCGGCGGCGGAACAACGCTTCGAGTACTTGCGGCAGCAGGCGGGGTTGTTTGTCGCCCCGGCGGTGTTTCTCGTGGTTTGGTTCTTGCCGCTCAACGGCCTCGACGAATCGGCGCACCGACTGGCGGCCGTGATCAGCGCGGTGATGGTGTTGTGGGTCACCGAGGCGATTCCATTGCCGGTGACGGCGTTGCTCGGCCCGGCAGTCTGCGTCGTGGCAGGCGTGGCCCCGGCGAGGGACATCTTTCGGAACTTCGCCGACCCCATCATCTTTCTGTTTCTGGGAAGCTTCCTGCTGGCAGAGGCCATTTTTCATCACGGCTTGAACCGACGCATTGCCTTTCAGATCCTCGGCCTGAAATCCGTCGGTGAGAATCCCACGCGATTGCTGCTGGCGTTCGGCGGCATCACCGGCGTGCTCTCCATGTGGATTTCCAACACGACCACCGCGGCCATGATGCTTCCCGTGGGCGTCTCCATTCTGAGTGAGATGGCACGGCGACTATCATTGCGCACGGGTCGAGACGTCAGATACACGGACCTGCGCTTCGGCACGAGCCTGATGCTGATGACGGGATTTGCCGCCACCGTGGGCGGATTTGCGACACCCGTCGGCACGCCACCGAATCTCATTGGGATCGGCCTGATTCAAAAAAGCCTGGGCGTGGAGATGCACTTCTTCAAGTGGATGATGCTGGGCCTGCCGCTGGCCTTGCTGCTGTTGATCTTTCTGGTGTGGTATCTCAAACGCGTTTCGCCGGCGGAAGCGGATCTCTTTGGCGGCAACGCGACGTGGATTGCCGCGGAGAAAGCGCGCTTAGGTTCCCTGTCTCGGGGCGAAAAGAATGTCATCGCCGTCTTCAGTCTGACCGTGTCGCTGTGGTTGCTGCCGGGCGTGCTCGCGCTGACGCTCGGGCCGGAGGCGTTCTTGTCGCGTTGGGTCAGCGCCCGGCTGCCGGAAGCCATGGTGGCACTCTTGGGCGCGGTATTGCTCTTTGTGTTGCCGGTCAATTTTCGCCAGCGTCAGTTCACGTTGAGTTGGGCGGAAGCGAAACGGATTGATTGGGGTACGATCCTGTTGTTCGGCGGCGGCCTGGCGATGGGCGATCTGATGTTCACCACCGGACTGGCCACCTGGGTGGGCGAAGGACTGGTTCACGCAACCAAGGCCAACAGCACTCTGGGTTTGACCGTGTTGTTCGCCGTGCTGGGCAGTCTGGTGTCCCAAGTCACGAGCAACACCGCTTCGGCGACGATGTCCGTGCCGGTGGCGATTGCCGTGGCGGAGGCCGCCGGGGTAAGCGCGCTCGAACCCGCACTGGCGGCGTGTTTGGGTGCGGGCATGGGCTGCCTGTTGCCCGTGTCCACGCCGCCCAATGCCATCGTCTATGGCTCGGGCTGCATCCCGTTGATGAAAATGGTTCGGCACGGCTTCGCGCTCAATATCGTGGGTATCGCGCTCATCGTGGTGCTGACCAACTGGCTCGCGCCGCGGATTTTTTGACGGACTTCGCACTTTGAACCGCTGGACCGTAGCCGCCGACGTGAGGAGGCGGACAGCACTGTAACTCATGGGAATCCGCCTCCTCACGTCGGCGGCTACGAGCGAAGGGTTCGGGGGGAGGATTGTCCGTGCTCAAGGCTGCGGACCAGTTGGAAAACAACTCCCGGCGTGATGTGATTTGAAGGACTGGCCAGCAGGAAGGGTAACGACAAATAAAGTCTGCATCTGCCTGTTCGCAGTGCGAGCCGAGACATTCCTGCAAAGCCTTCAGAACCTCCTGGACGTCTTTTGGTAACGCCCTCAACACAGAGCTTGTCTGGAACTTGGGACAGGCGTAAAAGAGCGACATGAGCCGGGCCTCTCAGTTCAACAATGGCCTGTGGGTTTCGGCCGATCAACACTGTTAGCTGCCTATGAGACGGCTCTGCAAAATGTTCGGACAGCGTTTGCCAAGTATTGCGTGTCTGGTTGCGCTTGTGATCAGTTCATTTGGCTGCGGAAGTGAATGGCGCAAGAAGTTCGACAAAATGGTTCAAGATACGAAACAGCAGCACAAAGCTGCCGATGTTCAGGCGGCGCTAGCTCCTCTCTTTTCTTATGAGCGCATCGTTACGAACCACCTGCCCGATGGAAGCTCAATTGCTGTGATCGGCGATATTACGAACGAGTTGCCCAAGGAAGTAACATCACTCCCCATCTTTGCTGATGATCCGGAGGGCATAACGGTTGGGCACCTCACCACAAACAAGAGCGTGTTGATTCTATTGATAGGCAGTGGTTTTGGCCATTGGGGCATCGTAGTCGCCCGTCCTGGTCATGAGAGCGAGATTTCCCCATGGCACCGAAAGAGACTGACTGCTTGGGAAAAGGGGGTGTATTTTTACGACGGTGAATGAATTCGCTAAGGCAGCCACCTAAACCAGCGCTACTCCGCCAAATACGGAATCGTCAGCGGCCCTTGCGGCAGCACTGCGATGCGCACGCCGTTGCCGTTGGCGCGGACCAGTTCGTTCACGGTCGCGGCAATGTCCCGGCACGGGGTCAGGTGGGCGGCGCGCACCACGTCGTCGGGCAACGAACTGTGGACCAGCACGCGGGCCTTGCGCTGAACCAGCGCCTGGATGTGCGCCTGCCATTGTTCGGGTCGCACGAAGCCGGAGGTGTTCAACATTGTCAGAATTTCCTCCGGGCCGGCGGCGCTGCGCAACAACTGATCCAGCGGACATCCCGCCGGCACGCCTTCCCGACATTCCGCCGCCAGAATCAGCGTGCCGCCCGGTTTGACCACGCGCGCTCCGGCGCTCATGCCTTTGACGCCTTGATACAGGTTCAAGTCGAGCGGATAACCGCTGTTGGTCGTGATGACGATGTCGAAGGGTGCGGCGCATTTCTGCATGGCCGCCTGGCGCACGAATTCGCATCCCACCTGGTGCGCGGCAAGAATGTCGCCGGCATACACCCCGGTGATCTGACGTTGCTCGTTCAATGACACGTTCAGCAGAAAGCTCTCGCCGATGCGCAGCGCAATGTCGCGGAGGTCTTCCCACAGGGGATTGCCCCGCGTGACGCCGAAGGTGGCTTGCGGGTCGCCGATGTTGCGCGCACCGTGATTGCTCATCACGGTCTGCAAGCCCGCGACGCCCGGCACGAGGCCCTTGATGCCGCCGCTGAACCCGGCAAAGAAATGCGGTTCGATGAACCCCGTGACAATGCGCACGTCGGCCGCGACGGCGTGGCGATTGAGCAACGCCGGCGTGCCGTCGCGCGTGGTGCCGAGTTGCACGAGCGCGGCGGGATTTTCCGGTTCGTGATTAACGACGCGGTAGTTGCGCACCACTTCCGGTGTGAGCATGCGTTCCAGTTCGGCGGTGGTGTTGGGGCGGTGGGTACCGAGTTGATTCAACAACGTGATCTGTTCGCGCGGCACGTCCCGCAAATAGTCCAGCAACCACGGAATGAGCCGGTCATTGGGGGTGGCGCGGGTGATGTCGGTGAACAGGATGCACACGCGGTGGCCGGGCTTGATCCATTCCCGCAATGGACGCGTGCCGATGGGTTGGTCCAGCGCGGCGAGCACGGCGGCGCGTTCGTCGGCGAGGCCGGGCGTGTGCGTGGGGGCGATGACGGTGGTGCGGTCATCGGGCAGTTCCACCGGGAGGTGGCCCTGGCCGTAAGCGAGGTTTACTTTCATGGCGAATCAAGCATTGGCGCAACCGCTCCAGTTAACGCGCAAATCTTCCGTATTGAAAACCGAAAATAATGTGGTTGGCTGGAGGCGTGAACCGAATCAATGCAATGAAAACCAGAATTCTTCCACGACTGGTGCTCTGCGCCCTGCTCGCAGTGGCGGCGGTGCAATGGACGGGATGCAGCACGGTGCCGGTGACCGGGCGGAAACAATTGACCCTGCTCTCGGCCGGCGAAGAGATGCAGTTGGGCCTGACGAGTTTTCAGGAAATAAAGAAGGAAACGAAGATCAGCAACGATGCGGCCATCAATGCGCTCGTCCAGCGGGTAGGAAAGCGGATCGCGGCGGTGGCCGGGCCGGACATGCCGAACGCGCAATGGGAATTCGTGGTCTTTGAAAGCCAGGAGCCAAACGCCTTCTGTCTGCCCGGCGGCAAGGTTGGCGTTTACACCGGGATTCTGCCCATCACAAAGGACGAGGCCGGCCTGGCCACGGTGATCGGGCATGAAGTGGCGCACGCGGTGGCGCGCCATGGCGGGGAGCGCATCAGCGAAGCAATGGTCATCCAGGGCGTCGGAAACCTGCTAAACGCGGGGCTGTCGAATGCCGACCCCGCCTGGCAGGCGGTGGCGGGTACAGCTTATGGGGTCACAACGCAGGTGGGCCGCGCCTTGCCGCACAGTCGCGCGCAGGAATCGGAGGCCGACCGCATTGGACTGATTTACATGGCCCGTGCCGGGTATGATCCCGAGGCGGCGGTGCAATTCTGGCAGCGATTCGCCAGTTACACCCAATCGCAGGGAAGTTCCACGCCGGCTTTCATGCGCACGCATCCCACGGATGAAACCCGCATCCGCCAGATCAAGGAATGGCTGCCTGAAGCAAAGGCGCAATATCGCCCGACCAAGTAGCAATGGAAGTCGTGTGGCGTTGGGAGGGGGAAAAGCCTTGCGCGTCACGGGGGAGTCACCTAGTGTTCGCCACGCGTTTGGTTTTGCCAGTGCTTTCCCGGTCGCGGTTTGATCCCCCGTCAGGACAGAGCCGGCGGATCGGATTTGTGGGTTGGTAGCTCAGTCGGTAGAGCAGCGGCCTTTTAAGCCGTTGGTCCGGGGTTCGAGTCCCCGCGCCCTCATTTTTCGGTTCCCCCTCCGGGGTGCGCCACTCCTTCCCGTGTCGCTGAGCGACCACGGTCGCCCGCGAAGGGCCGGTCCCTTGTTGGTCAGGAAGCCCCCGTTGACGAGAGTGATCCACGCGAACTGGTCCGACGGCAGGCTCCATCTCTGGGTGGAGGGCCCGCTCGATCCGCACACACAGCCTTCACTCGCCCCCGACGCCCAGCACGCGGGGGCGGCTCACCCATTCACACCGCAGCCGGATGATCTCTCGGCCGTCGTTGAGGGCGCGGCCACCTCTGCCCAGCGGGCCACGCTGCGGGTGTGCCTTCCGTCGCTCAACGGCCGTCCGCTCGCCAGCAGCACGCTGGCACGCGCCTCGGGCCACCCGTGGCTTGGTGAAATCACCGACGATGCGCCGCCGGTCATCACCCCTTTCGACGTTCCCACCTTTGCGGTAAGCGCCTCGGATGCCCCGCGCGTGCTCGCGCGGCTGCTCGACCTCACCGATACCCAGACCACAGCGCTCGGCTCAGTCGAGTTGGGCGCAGGCGAAGAGCCGGCCCCGAGCGAAGTCGACGAGTTCGGGCGTGAAACCGACGAACCCGGGGAAGA
>JAHCLO010000034.1 GCA_026125285.1 Verrucomicrobiia bacterium
GCTCACCCACCGGCGCTGGTCCAAACTCAACCCCCCACCCGCCACGAGGAAGTGGATGTGCGGATGGTGAATGAGGGTGCGGCTCCAGGTGTGCAACACGCCCAGCATCCCCAGCGTGGCCCCGAGCCGGCTCTGCGCCAGGTCCTGCAACGCCTGCGCGCTGGCGTCAAACAACCGGTCGTAGCCCAAGGCCGGATGACGCCGCAACCAACCGCGCAACGCCTCCGGCACCGTGAACGTCACCAGGAAGTAGGGCACGGGCAGCAGCCACGCTGCTTGCGCCGCCAGCCATTCTTCCGACTCCTCCCGCCCGCACTGCGGACAATGCCGGTCGTTGCACGAGTGGTAGGTGAAGTGGCGCTGACCGCAGCGCGGACAGTGATGCAGGGCGCCGCCCAGGGCCGGGGTGCGACACGGGAGCAGCTTACGCAACACTTCGCGTTGCCGGGCGGGCATCGTGGCGCCAAAGCGTGCGAGGTAGGCCGGTCCGTGTTGAACCAGCACCTCGTGCAGACGCACCGTGCCCTCGGTGGAACCGACGGGCGCGGACATGACCCGGCCTCAGAGATCGGCCATGAACGTGTTGAGCCGTCGTTGATGCTGGGTCTGGCAGAGACTCGTCAGATGCGTGTAGATCACCGTCACGTTGGGACTGTGATGGCCGAGGTTGACCTGGAGTTGACGCAGGTTCTCGCCCTGCTCCAGCAAGTGGGTGGCGTAGGAATGGCGCAACGTGTGGATGTGGGCGGCCTTGCGGATGCCGCTGGCTGTGAGCGCCAGGCGGAAGGCCCGTTGCAGCGTGGAACGATCCAGCGGGCGGGTGGCGGTGGCGGCGCCCTGGCCGGAACGCCCCTTGGCCGGGAAGAGCAGGCGCGGATGGCGATGGGTCTTCCAGTGTTGCCGCAAGAGTTCCAACGTGCGTTGCGGCAGCGGGACGTAGCGGTCCTTGTTGCCCTTGCCGCCGCGGATGTGCAGGAACATGCGTCCCGAATCAATGTCGCCCACCTCCAGCTTGAGGGCTTCGCCCAGGCGCAGGCCGCAGGAGTAAATCGTCGTCAGCGCGACGCGATGATCCAGGGCGGGCACGCGCTCGAGAAGGCGGCGCACCTCGGCGGCCGCGAGGATGACGGGCAGTTTGAACTGGGGATCGGCGCGGACCAGTGCCACCTCGGCGGGCCAGGGGCGGCGGAGGGTTTTCTCCCAGAAAAGCTTGATGGCGCAGAGGGCCTGGGTGGCGGTCGGCCGGGCGACCTGCTTGACGGTCTTGAGATGAATGAAGTACTGGCGGAGCTGTTCGGGGCTGATCTGATCGGGAGAACAGTTGAAGTGTTCGCCGAGCTGTCGAACGCAGGCGTGGTAGGCCTGTTCGGTGCGGGGCCCGACGGGCAGGAGCTTCAGGTCGTCGGCGAAGGAATTGAGGATTGCGTGCGGGACGGACTTTTTTTATGCATGGTCGTGTTGAATAATGTTAGTTCGGTGTCGGGGTCCGGGGCGGCCCATCAGCCGCCCGGACGCCGCCCAGAATACCGGAGCGCAGCGCGTGATGAAATCTCCAACTGACCTTGGCGGCCCCGACCGGGCCTTGGGCCGTGGCGCTCCCGCTCCACGCCGCCGCGTAGCGGCTTCGTTCAACACTCTTTTGTGTTGGTTTCTCGGGTTATAGCCCAGTATGCAAGGCGGCTTCCGTCCGAACTGAAGGTCAGGTATCTGATGTCCTGATATTCCTTGCCGGCCACGCCACTCTTCTCGTTCAGGACGCCATCTACAACCAACCGAAGTTTCTTCGGTGGGCCTAAGGAGGCCACGTAAGCATAGTGTTTGCTGTCGGCACTAAAGGCTATCTCATCAGAGTCGAGATATTGACTGATCGTGCCATCACTTATGGTTTGTTTCCCATCCAAAACGACAATGGAGGGAGGGATGTAAGTTATGAGCCGAGCAATCTCAGCCTTTGGGTTTGGGACTGTTTTCGTCTTACCGATTGTTGCCGAAAAAATATGGTGTGAACCGTTAGGATTGAAATGCAGTTTACCTACATAGTCGTAGCGCTTTCCCTCGATGCCGTTCACCACTGGACACCATTCCTCACCAAAGCGGGCAAGATACGCCACCGCTGAACTTCCGGGAACAAACGAGAGATGTTTCACTTCATCGCACGGCCTCCCCTCGACACCATCTACAACGACAAACCATTTACCTCCACGCTGCGCTGGGAAAGCCACATGTCTGCTGTCGGCGCTGAAGGCTGCGAAAGCGGTAGTATGGAAAATATTTTCAAAAGCCTTCTCGGGGTGACCATCAATAACTGCTACCGGCTTGTTTCCGTCCCAACGCTTGTATGCAAAACGCTTTCCGTCAGGGCTAAATAGAATGGCATCGGCTGTCACCCCAGCATCTAGTGTCCCAATGCTCTCCTCTTTCACGATGAATGTCGGTTTGGAAATCGGTTCGCGACTGAACGTCGTTGTCCCATTGGTTGGGGATTCACCGAGGCTTGCTGTTGAGGCGGCGAAGAACTCTGATTGCAGAAGTGTAAGACCAATGAAGATGACTCCGATGGTGCGGGCATTGACAGTCACTCTACAGAATCGAGAATGTGTTGTTTTCATCTTCGGCGATTGTCCTCTCGCGAAAAGCCGTGTCAAGCGTTGGTGACTTGGCTTTCTGTTGCCGGCCACCAGTTCGTCACCGCTGTCCCAACGTCCAGTGTCTTCGCAAGACTTGCGCACCTCACAAACCTTTGTTGCATATGCAACAAAGGTTTGCAGGGCAACTATTCGGGTTTGAACGTGCGCAGTTGCCGGCCGGCGTCGCGCAGCACTTCCACCCGCGTCCGCCAAGCCTGTTGCCCCAGATAATCTGACGGCAGTATCCGGCCCGGGAGCATCGGGCCGTGGGTCATGGCGTTCAACCAAGCTTCGCACCACACTTCGCTTAAATTTCAGATTGCAGATGCCAGATTTCAGATTCCGCAGCGCCGTCTGGCCGCTCCTTCAGCACCTTCAGATGGTGGTCCTGCGCGTCATGGTGCTCGATATGAGCGCAACCTGGCTCACCAGCGGCGCGTTGGCAAGATAGGCGTAACGCGAGACAGGTGCATGAGTGCCTGGGTCTGTATGAAATCGAAATCCTCACACGCACCTCACGTGAAGCTGGAGGACAATCCAACCTTCGAGCTGCTGACGACGAAACAAGGTGACGGCAGGGCGAACTGAAACGAGCCGCTAACTGAATCGAGTTGCATCCGATGCTGGATTAGGCTTTCGTTCCGCCCGTGAAACTCAAGTTTTGGCGCCAGGATTTGCGCCTTGCTCATACGTGGACCATCGCCCGCGGCAGCGTCAACGAAGGCCAGGTGGTCATGGTGGAATTGACCGACGACGCGGGCAATTCCGGGATCGGCGAATCCGCGCCCATTGAGCGTTATCATGAATCGGTGGACACCGTCGAGGCGTTCTGCCGCCAGGTGCAGGCCGCGCGGCTTTCGTTTGCGGACGTGCCCGGCACCATGGCCTACCTCGACACGGTGGCGCCCGGCAACATGGCCGCCAAGTGCGCCATCAATATTGCGCTGCTGGACGGCGCCGCGAAACGCGCCGAAAAACCGATCTACGACTTTCTCGGACTCGGCTTCCGCGAGCAACATCATGTGACGTCCTTCAGCATCGGCATTGATAAACCCGACGTCATCCGCCAGAAGGTCTTGGCTGCGGAAAAATATCCGGTCCTCAAACTCAAGATCGGTGTGCCCGAGGAGAAGGCCATCCTGGCTGCCTTGCGCGAGGTCGCACCCGACAAGCCCGTGCGCGTGGACGCGAACGAAGGTTGGAGGACCAAGGAGGAGGCGCTGGATCGGCTCGAATGGTTGGCGGCCGACGGCCGGATTCAGTTTGTCGAGCAACCGATGCCTGCCAGCACGGATCCGAAAGACCTCGTCTGGCTCAAGGAGCGTTCGCCGATGCTGCTGTTTGCGGACGAGGCTTATCATGTTGCCGAAGACGTGGCGCATTGCGCGGAATGTTATCACGGCGTAAACGTCAAGCTGGCCAAGACCGGGGGAGTCAGCGGTGGCTTTGATGCGTTGAGTGCCGCGCGCAAGCTCGGCCTGAAAACCATGATCGGCTGCATGTTGGAAACCAGCGTACTCATCAGCGCGGCCGGCCATTTGGCGGAGTTGTGTGACTACCTGGACATTGATGGCAATCTGCTCATCACCAATGATCCGTATCTGGGCGTCACGGCCGATAAGGGAATTCTCTCCTTTGCCAGCGCACCGGAGAAAACCGGCTTGCGCGTGCGGCTGCGGAACTGAATTCTTGTTTCATGAACCGTCGCCAGTTTCTCGAACTCAGCCCAGCGTTGCTGGCCGCGCTTACCGCGCCGGTTTCCGCTTTGCGTCTCACGGCCCAAACGCCCACCGAACCGCCAGAGATCGGACGCTCCACTCGCCGTGCGACCGATGAGCCCGTTGCGCGGCTCGACCTGGGCGCACGCCAATCCCTGCGGCTGCTCCAATTTACGGACAACCATTTTTTCTGCGGCGTTAAACAGGGCCTCACCATCACCGGCGCGGATCGCCGAACCGAGCGGGATTGGCAGGAGTTCGTACGCCTCTTCAAACCGGACCTGGTTTTGCTGACCGGCGATAGCTGGCACGACAATCCGGGTGGTCGCGGTCTGGAAAGTCTGCTCGTTATGCTGCGTCGGGTGGAAGCGCTGGAGGTGCCGTGGGCCTTCGGTTGGGGCAACCACGATTTGCTGGATGACTATCAAGCTGGACACGACGCACTCGCGGCCGCGCGAAACTCGCTCTACCGTGGCGCAGCCAACCACGGGGATTACCGCATCGAGGTTCGCACCCGCTCGGCCAGCGGGTCGGCGACCGCTGCACATTTGTGGTTGCTCAACAGCAATCGTTACGGACTGACGACCTGGCAACTGGACTGGCTTCGCCGTGCCCGCGCTTCCCTGGCTGACGTCGGCACGCCGGGGCTGCCATCGCTGGCCTTTTATCATATCCCGCTGTTGGAACAGAAGACCCTTTACGAGGCGGGGCGCACGCCGGGCGTATTGCAGGAGGAGGTCTGTCATGAGAAAGAGTCGGGTGCGGCCGCGCCTGTGCTCACGGAGGACACCCGCCTGGTGGCCACCTTCTGCGGCCACGACCACGTCAACGATTACGCAGTCCGCACGCGCGCCCTCGATCTGGTGTATGGGCGCGCCACGGGCCACGCCGGTTACGGCGGCGAAAAGCTTCGCAAGGGGGCCAAGCTGATCGAACTGGACCTGCGAGCCGGCACCTACGAGCAAGTCACCGTGTTTGCCGATGGCTCGCGCTGGCGGCCAAGCTGACTTGAACGGCCTCATCCGTGACCGACTCTGTTCTGCCCTGCGCTTACGGCGCTCAAGACCAATGGCGCATCTCACTTTTCTGCAATGGGGAGCACAGTCGCCCTCGCGTGCGACGCTTGCTGCCCACGTAAACCGCGCCGGCTTCAACGTGAGGGCGCGAGCGCTACCCAAGACGCGCGTTCGGGAGCGATGGCTCGACACCCGGGACGGGTTCCGTTAATCTGCGCGGCAAAACTTAGATCAGCTTTTGACTATGCCAACATACGAATACGTTTGTGCGAAATGTGGAAAGGAATTTGAGCATTTCCAATCCATCAAGGCCAAGCCGTTGACGACCTGTCCCGAAGATTTGTGTGCGCAGTCTCGCTGGGGGCGTGGGCGCGTCAAACGCAAGTTGAGCGCCGGCGCCGGACTGATCTTCAAAGGCAGCGGCTTTTACATCACCGATTACCGCAGTGAAGGCTACAAACAGGCGGCCAAGAAGGAATCTGAAACTGCCAAACCCTCCACAGCAGGAGACGCCAAGAGTTCCAGCAAGACAGAGTCGAAGCCGGCCAAGTCGGTGCCAGCGCCAAAGTCGGCTTGACCTCCAGGCCCCGGAGACACGAATGCAAACGCGCCAAGTCCAACCTGCTGCATGGCGTTGCCGGCTTGCGGCAGTGACGGCGTTGACACTGGGTGCGATGGGCGGTGTGGCGCTGGCTCAAACAGGTTTGCCCGACACCGTCGCCGCGCGCAGCCTGTCAGGTCAATTCGTGGTGCATGGATTGCAGCGGACGACCCCGGCGCGGCTGGCCGACACCTTGGCGACGAACGCCGCCTGCGTGGAGTTGCGCCCCGCGCTCCTCGCCATGTCCAGCGAACGCATCAAGCAGGCGCTCGGTCGAGAGTTGAGGGACAGCTCGCCCTGGCAGGGCAAAATTCACCTCGTGCTCCGGCCCGCCAGCAGCGCAGTGGACCCGGTCACCATCGTCTCGCAACGATTTCGGGATGGCTGGAATTACCGTGTGGAACTGCCGCAGTTCGTGGAGCGGACGCGCTATGTGCGGGCGCTCGTTCAGACCTTGCTGGTCGAAATGGCCAATCGCCAGGCTGGTGATCGCGCGGCGGAAATCCCCGTCTGGTTGTTGGAAGGGCTGACTCAGCAGTTGCTTGCTTCGAGCGAGATGCAACTGATTCTGCCACCACCCCAACTGGCCTTGCGCGGATTAACCATCAATCCGGTGATGGTTGAAGCGCGACGGAATGAGCCGCTGGAAGCCGTGCGGACGAACTTGCGTCACCAGCGGCCATGCAGCATCGAGGAGTTGAGTTGGCCCACGGAGGAACAAATCACCGGTGACGGCGGCGACGTCTATCGGAGCAGCGCGCAGTTGTTGGTCCTCGAGTTGATGCGGCTCGACCGTGGTCGCGAATATCTGCGCGCCATGCTGGATGAACTGGCGGGTTGTTACAACTGGCAGACGGCGTTCTTCCGCGCCTTTCAGCCGCATTTTCGCGGACCGCTGGATTTGGAGAAATGGTGGGCGCTGCAACAGGCGCATATCGCCGCGAGCGCCCCAGGCCAGTTGGAGTCTCCCGCCGAAAGCTGGCAGCGCTTGGACGAGTTGCTGCGCGTGCCGGTCGAGGTGCGCCGCGCTCCCAGCGAACTGCCGAGTTCCGGCACGGTGTCGTTGCAGGTTGTCCTCCGTGAGTGGAATCAACTTCGCCAGACGCCGGCATTACAGACGAAGCTGCGCGAACTCGAACACGCGCGGTTGCCGACCAGCCCGGAACTGGGCCGACTGATGGAAGATTACCACCAGGCATTGAGCAGTTTCCTGCGGCGACGTGACCAGGTGGGATTGATTCTCACCGCCACCACGCGCGACACCAACGCCAAGCTGCGCAATCTCATCGGCGAAACCGTGCGGCAACTGAACGCCCTGGACGCCCGCCGCCTGGCATTGAAACCCGAAGTCGCGCCGGCAACCAATTCGGTCGAAGCCGTAACGGCACGCTGACAGGTTGTTCCCCGGGTGTCGAAGATTCCATGCCAAGATTCCTGTTCAATCTGTGCGCGCCTGCGGGCAACTTGACAGCGTGCGGTTCAAAACTATAGTGCGCCAACCAAATGCATAGTGACACCACCACCGCGAACGGCGGCGAGGAGCCGCCCTCAGGACCGTGCTCTTCTTTGCTCAAACAATTTCGCTCCGCCGGTCGCGGCTTCTGGCACGATGTTTCCGATTCCGACTGGAACGATTGGCGCTGGCAACTCAAGAACCGCATCACCACCCTGGGGCAACTGGAGCGTTTGATGCCCACGCTGACACCGGAGGAGTACGCCGGCACGCAACTGGCCAATCACAAACTCGCGCTCGCCATCACGCCGTATTTCTTCAACCTCATTGATCCGGCCGACGAGCACTGTCCCATCCGTTGGCAGGTCATCCCGCGCGTCGAAGAAACCCACGCGGCCGCCTGGGAAATGACGGACCCGTGCGGCGAGGATTCCCATTCCCCCGTGCCCGGCCTGGTGCATCGTTACCCGGACCGCGTGCTCTTTCTGGTGACCGACCGTTGCGCGGCGTATTGCCGGTATTGCACGCGCTCACGGCTGGTAAGCAACGCGACGGGCTACGATTTCCACCCGCACTTCGACGAGCAGATTGATTATATTCGCCAGCATCCCGAAGTGCGCGACGTATTGTTGAGCGGTGGCGATCCGCTGCTGTTTAGCGACGAAAAACTGGAGCATCTGTTGGCCCAGTTGCGGGCGATCCCGCATGTCGAGTTTCTCCGCATCGGCACGCGCATCCCGGTGTTCCTGCCGCAACGTATCACACCGGAACTCTGCGCCATGCTGCGGAAATATCATCCATTATTCATCAGCATCCACTCGAACCATCCGCGTGAACTCACGACGGAAGTCCGCGACGCCTTGGGGCGCCTGGCCGACGCCGGGATTCCGCTGGGCAATCAATCCGTCCTGCTGCGACACGTGAACGATGATCCCACCGTGATGACCGCCCAATTGCAGAAGCTCCTGATGTGCCGCGTCAAACCCTACTACGTTTATCAGTGCGACCTCATTTCGGGTTCGGCGCATCTGCGCACCAGCGTGCGCCGTGGATTGGAGGTCATGGAGGAACTGCGCGGCCACACCACCGGTTATGCCGTGCCCACGTACGTGATTGACGCTCCGGGCGGCGGCGGCAAAGTCCCGGTCAGCCCCGAATACGTGTTGAGCCGCAACGCTGACCGCGTGGTGTTGCGGAATTACGAGGGCAGAATCTTCGAGTATCCCGAAGCTCCGGATGGCACGCCCAAGGGCGCGCCCCCGCGGGAGATCGAGGAACCGGAATTAGTGTAGTGTCTGCTGTCATTCCCCAGCCGCACACCATTACGAACTAGCCCTGGGCAGTAAGCCACGTGCATGACCGACGGCAGATTATAGCTCGGCTCGGTTATGGCATTGAGTCGAAATCTCCAGACTTGGGCGGGCAACTCGTCGAACTGGGCACAGCAATCCGCCAGTCGCGCGAGCCGTTCCTCATACCGCTCCATCGTTCCTTCGAGCAGTTGGGCCAGGATGAGGGTTTCCAACTTGAACCGCTGTTCATCTATCGCCTCTGCCTGCTGATACAAGCTCCTCGCCAGCCATACCGAGGCGGTCAACCCCTGCACCAGCGTCGCCCACGCCGGCCAGTAGCGGCGGCGTATTAAGCGGGCGAATTGGACGGGCATGGCTTCACTTCTACGCCCAGCACCCCGCGCAAGTCCATGCGAAACCACACCGCGATCCGTATTCGTACTGAGGGTATTTACCAGAGGTATATGCCTCTAGCGGCTCTGCGAACAGACAATTACTCTTGCATCATCCGTGAATAATTGCGCCAGTCTCCAATGTAGTTGTCGGGTGTGCCTTCCGCGCCCGGAAAGTTCGAACCGTGTTGATGGAAGCGTACTGTTAATTCGGGCTTGGATGTTACGCAACCTTATGAAGGCGCTTTTCGGTCGAGGTTGTAGATCCTATCTGACTGTTTTTCGCAAAGGTTGTATATCGGGATGGATGGACTTTGTGTTACAGAGCACCGCCAGTCTTGCGATCATCCTTCGACGCCCGCCACCAAGGTTCGGGTCTAGTTCTTTCACTTTGTTGTAAGATTTGAGTTCCCTCGACTGTTTCAACCTGTGAAAGGCAACAATAACTCAAACTGTATGATCGAAGCAGAACCTTCCCTTCGCTTTACGAATAACGGCGTTGATGATCTCGGCGCTGGTTCGGAAGGCCATTTGGCACATCTTCAAATCCAATACGGCTTCAAAGCGTCTTGATATGAAAAGGCTCATGCTGTTTGCTGCGATTATACTGGGTTTTGGGCTTGTACCCCGTACGGCTTTTGCCCAGCTTACAAATGCTACCATCACGATTTACACGGAAGGGGACAACCCGTCAACGCATTGGACGCCTATTCCTGGCAAAGTTGAGTGTACCATCGTTGATACCATGCCAATGACGTATGCCCAATGGTGGTCGAGCTATGGTTACGCTGAGGTGGGGAGTCCAAACTTCAGCCAGTTCGTGGACCGCGATGCCACATTCTATCCGATCTACAATGTGTTAGGGTTTCCGACGCGGGGTTTTCCGTTTCCAAATCGTCGAGATGGCTTTGGGTTTGTTGCCGTCAAGAAGTCCAATGACCTCTGCTTGGTGTGGGTGCTGGCATCAGTGGGTGCCGTTGGCTTTCAAGGTGGCGCATCCTATGATTGGCATTATCAAATCCGCTATTTCTCAGGGGATTTCTTCACTGCCAGACCATCGTACTTTGAAATCGGCACTGTGCCGAACGCAGGTTTTTATGTGAAAAACGAGTCATTTGCCTACGTGGACGTACAACTCAACAGCGGAGCAGAGGTAGCTGGAACAGAGGTTGTTCAGTCCATCCAAGGGCTTAAAAATGATGTGCCGCTGGTCGAGGGCAAGAAGACCTGGGTCCGTGTTTATCTGCAGAGTGCCGTGGAACGGGACGTCATCGCGAAGTTGCGGATTCACCGCAAAGAAGGGGAGAGGCTCGACAATCTTGGCCTAATCCCTGCAAGCAACCCCGGCGGGAGCGCCAAAGCCGCGCCGGACGTCTTGACCCGCCGAACCAACTTTCTGGCGAGTTTGAATTTCGAAATTCCTGTGGATTGGACGCGAGGAACTTTGAATTTTCAACTGGAAGGCGGCGGCTTGGACTGTTCTCAACCAACTCAAGTCACGTTTGAAAAGAGCAGTGAGATGGACTTCCTGTTCGTCTTGGTCAACACCCCAGGCGCATCGGCGAATGAAGCCGATGCTTGGGTTGGCGCCATGCGTTTGAACGCCATGTATCCAGTGAAAGAAAACGGCGTGAAATGGAAGTTGACCCAAATGTCAGTTGCCGCTCCACCAAGCACTTTTAATGACCTTGTTTTGTTGAACAGTAGATTGAACGTCCTGCGAAACGGAGGCCTTTCCTGGAGGCCCAGAAATCGCACGATCTGCTACGGGTTTCTACCTTTGCCTGTTCCCCCCGGTGGCATTTTGGGATATGCTGATGGAGTGCCTGGGAGAGTGCCTGGGAATGTCGCCAGTGGGTTTTCACGTCCGGACCCGGTTGACTTGTTGGATCCGACGTTACAGCATGAAATTGGGCACGTGCTCGGTCGTCCTCACTGTGTTAATCCTGGACTATTTGGCACCGACGCATGGTCTCGACCACAAGGCGCCTGTGGCGAAGTCGCTGACCTCGGAAGTGAAGTCTATCCGTACTTCTTTCCGGCAGATTCGACAGGAAGACCTCGGCTTTGGAATCAGGTCAGCGCCAATCCTGATCCAAGAGATCTTTATTTTGGTCTGGACACTCATGTAACACGTCGCCCTCGGGTGATAGACCCCTCCAAAAACTTTGACTTGATGAGCTATTGTGCAGTTCCCAATTGTGGGGTCAACTGCAACACAGGCGTCTGGGTCTCTACTCACACCTACACCAAGTTGATGGAGGCAATTCGAGCAAGGTTTGGTACAGTAAGTATTGCAGGCGGGGGCGAAATCTCAGAATACTTGCTGGTGGAAGGGATGGTGTCCTTGAGCGATAACGCGGCTTCGTTCTTAGAGTTTCGCAAGGTGCTGAGTGATGACCCTGAGTTTCCGCTTCCCGGGGATTACATTCTGGAGGTCGTCGACGTCGCAAACAACATCTTGGAGCAAATCCCGTTTCAACCAACCGAACTGGTGGTTGAGAACCGAGCAGGTGGCCCGCAAGAACGGCTCGCCACATTTGTGATTCCCGTACCGGCCAATCCATTAATCAGGGGAGTCAATTTGTTGAAGGACGGAGTACTATTGGCTTCACGAGTGGCGTCGGAGAATCCACCGGTGGTGCGAGTTCTCACTCCGAACGGGGGTGAAGTTTTCGACACAGCAAACGTCACCATTGAATGGGAAGGGACAGATGCGGATGCCGAAGCGATTGTCTATCTGGTTGAATACAGTGCGGATGGCGGTAACACATGGGACACACTGGCTGCCGGGTTATCTTCCGCCTCGTACCAGATCCCGCGCAAGTTCTTGACGGCCACGACCAACGCCTTGGTTAGAGTGGTAGCCACTGATGGGTTCAATAGTACGTACGACGAGTCGGACGACGTGTTTTCGGTGGCCAACAATGAACCAGGTGCGTTCCTTAAGTCTCCAGAAGCGAACGATGAGTTCTCAGAAGAACAACATGTCTATTTGCAGGCATTCGTGCAGGACCCTGAGGACGGAATGTTAAGTGGTCCGAACCTTCAATGGTATTCCGACATTGATGGCGCGCTCGGGTCCGGCGATGAGGTACACTTTGCCGCAATCCGACTTTCCCAAGGTGGTCATTTGATAACGCTTGTGGCAACCGACAGCGATGGGCTATCGACGTCAAACTCTGTCCCAATCGTGGTGTCACGGAGTTGTGACTTTGCCATTTCGCCAACGGATCGCAGCATTGGCCCGGCTGGCGGCAATGGCAGCGTGAGTTTGCTGGCGTCGAATAGTTGTGCTTGGGCGGCTTCCAGCACAGTCTCATGGATTGTAATTACCGCCGGCAGCAACGGAAGTGGCGACGGAATGGTCAATTACTCGGTGGCTCCCAACATGGATCCGACGCCACGTGAAGGCACGGTGAACATCGCGGGCAAGATGTTTACGGTTGTGCAAGCCGGGCTCATTTGTGAGTTTTCAATCACCCCCGGTGCTGAGTCCATAGCTGCGACTGGCGGGACAGGCAGTTTCAGCATTATCGTGGCTAGCGGGTGTCCATGGACGGCCACAAGCAGCAATGAGTGGCTAGCCATCACTTCAGTCATCAACGGCAGTGGCAGCGGCACTGTTGCCTACACAGCATCCATGAATCCAAACCCGACTCCGCGCGCAGGGGTAATCGAGGTCGCAGGTCAAGTGTTCAGCATAACTCAAGCAGCTTGGTGTGATTACTCGATTGTGCCTGCAAGCCGGTCCTTTGACGCCATGGCAACCGAAGGAAGCGTTGAAGTGGTGGCAACTCCTGGATGTGCGTGGACCGTCAACAGTTCTGAAGTATGGCTAACGATCACCTCTGTCAGCGGTGGAATAGGTAATGGCCTTGTTGAATTCACTGTGCAGGCCAACCCAACAACAAATTCTCGAACAGGCACAATTACGATTGGGGAAGTGGAATTTACAGCCGTTCAAGCGGGAATTCCATGTAATTACCAAATTGATCCTGCATACCAGATATTTGGCGCGGCAGGGGGCATAGGGACAATGGAGGTCAACGTTGGAACCGGATGCGCTTGGTCCGCGGTCACAAGTGACGATTGGGTTATGATCACGTCTCCAAGTTCAGGTGCAGGCAGTTCAAGCATCCAGTATTTCATCTTACCCAATACGAACAGCGCGGCACGTGCTGGCACAGTGAATGTCGGCGGACAAGTGCTCACCATTGAACAAGCATCTGCCATCGGCGGGGAGCCCATTGTCACGAGTACGATGCCTGTTTTTGGTGCCACCAATGTCGCTGTTTATGCCCCAGTGGCGGCTACATTCAACAAGAACATGGATGTAAGCACTCTCAATTCCAATACATTCCGGCTCTGGCTCGGCACGAACTTGGTGCAAGGTGTGGTATCGTTCGACACCACCAACAACCGGCTGGAGTTCACTCCTTCAAGCATGTTGGAATTTCGTAGAGTGTATACCGCGACTATCGCTGCTGGAGTCACTGACCTAGAGGGAAATCCGCTCATGCAGGATTACTCATGGACGTTCACGACGGCCGGCCTGTATGAACCGGACTATGGGGATGTTATCTTGTCAGGCAATGACGATGGTTCTATTGGACCAATCGAATTGCCTTTTACCGTTTACATCTATGGCAGTCAATACACCAGTTTTTGGATCAACAACAACGGCAACGTTACATTTACGGGGCCACTTGAAACATACACCGCTTTTGCCTTTCCTAATCCCGATGGCACTGTGATCGTCGCGCCGTTCTTTGGCGATGTTGATACTCGTCCCAGTGAAAGCGGGCTTGTCCATTATTGGGATCTTACCAATCGTGTTGTGGTCACTTGGGACCGCGTTGGTTACTACAACAGTCGAATAGACAAGATTAATCATTTTCAACTAATCCTCACAGCCCCTGGCCCGCTGGGCAATCTGATTGGTTTTTCGTATGACGAGCTAGCTTGGACGACCGGGGATGCGAGTGGTGGTAGCGGCGGCTTTGGAGGCAGTTCGGCTCGCTCTGGGTTCGATGCTGGAGATGGGACGAATGCCGTCGTTCTCTGGTCAGGAAACACCCCTGAAAGTCTGCCTGACATTGCGCATCAGACTTTCTGGTTTAGCACAGGAGCCAGTGAGCCCGAACGCCTCGCGACATTGTCGCTTGCTCCCCAATTGACCACCAATGTGACGGGAACAGTGCATACCGTGATGGCTACCGCGTTGGATACAGCGTCAGGTATACCGATGACCAATCAAGTGGTGCATTTCAGCGTAATAAGTGGACCGAATGCTGGAGTACTTGGCACATGCTCGACAGCAAACTGTTTCACGGCTGCCAACGGGCAAGTGTCTTGGGCATATGTTGGTAGTAGTGGTCTCGGCATGGACATTATTCAGGCAGTTCTGGATTATAACAACAACGGGGTGGCTGACTCAGGGGAACCAAGAGTGTTGGCGACGAATAGTTGGATTTCTGGTTCGAGCGTTGCTCTCGCGGTGCATGCAAACACGAGTATTGAATTGAACCGCCAAACTGGTCTGTACGAACATTGGGTGAAGGTGACTAATACTGGTGACGCCACCGTCGCAGGTTTTCAACTCCTTATTACTGGTCTTTCCCCCAATGTTTATGTGTATCAAGCCTCGGGAACGAACGCCTCTGCTGTTCCCTATATCTCTTACAGGCAGCCTTTGACTCCCGGCAGTAATGTGGTTCTCAGAATTGAATATTACTCGGTTGACCGAAGTCCCCCTCAGCCGGCGGTGATGATGGCTGAAGCCCTAAGTTCGCCTTCGCCTCATCCAGTGACCGGAACCCCGTTTGATGTGAAAGCAATCCGGCCATTGACAGACGGCGCGGTGTTAATCGAGTTCGAAACGGTTCCGGGACTAAAGTACGTTGTTGAGTACAGCGAAAATCTGGTTTCCTGGAAGCAAAGCCTCCCTCCAATTGTCGCACCTGGAAGACGACTTCATTGGATTGATGCGGGACCGCCAAAGACTGAGAGCGCGCCAGGGGTGACTCGCTACTACCGTGTGCTTTGTTTGGAGTGAGTTCGAGTATGCAGATGTTTGGATCTGCGCAGCGAGATCTCAACGCAGAGTGACTAAACTATAGAATGTTTATGAACAGCAAATCATGCGTTCCCATCGCAGTGCTATTGTTTCTCATCGGAGGCAGGTTCGTTTCGGGTCAGGAGGGAGGGGTGGATTCGAGATGGCGTTTTGGCCTTGCCTACCGACCGATATTCAGCGTGGATGTCTCGTTTGAGAATCGTGCTGCAAGCCCGGCTGCAATCAGTCCACTGGACGCGGATCGGTCTTATGCAGATGGCTTTGTCGGGACGGACAGCACTGGTAACGCCTTGGATCTTACGACCTATTGGGGGTTCACGCGGGAGGAGCAATGGGCCGAAGAGACACTCGCAATGCGCCATTCCCAGCGGGGCGTTTTGGGAACAGTTGAAAAGCTTTGTGCTAATGGACTGGAGTTGGTTGTTGGTCGCGATCTGGGCGAAGGTTGGAACGTGCTGTGGGGCGTGGAGGGTGCTTTGAGTTACAACCACCTCGATGCAGAGTGGCGTGGAACAGGCGGAGCAAAGACTTTGTCGCTGGATGCCTTCCCACACGGTGGGATCATCAGACCGGAACCCCCTTACGACGGACCAAAAACAGCCGGGCCAGGGGCACCACTGCTAGGGGCAACGCCAACTTCTTTTCCCCTCAGCGTGGCCGGAGAGTTGGAGGCGGGACTGTATGGATTCCGCTTGGGGCCGTATTTGGAGTTTCCCATTGCTCGTTGTGGTTCTGTCTTATTGGGAGGCGGCTTTTCGCTGGCCATCGTTGATAGCGAAGTCAGCTTTCGGGAGGCGGCCCCTGCGCCGCATGCCGCGTTAGGGCAATCCGCGCGCGGAAACCGCACAGACGTGGTGTTTGGCGGCTACGTTTCCGGCCAGATTAATATCACACTAGGCAAAGGCTGGGAAGTTTTCTCCGGCGTCCAGTTCCACGCGTTGAGTGACTTTCAGCACAAGCTGGGCGACAAAGTTGCCAAGTTAGATTTGGGTGCAGCATTCGCCTGGACTCTAGGCGTCAATAGCCGTTTTTAGCCCTCGCTCCACCGCATGTTGGTTCGTCGCCGGCTTCGTTTAGGACGGCATGCTACCGGCCTTCCGATGCCGGGTTTGCGTAGGAATACGGATTTGATTTGGTGTCCGGGAGGATTAGCCTTCGATCCACAAACTTAACCTCACAGTTGGTGATATTATGAACCCTGTTTTGCACACTTGGAGATTCTTTCGGGCCGGCGGTTTTGATCAGGTCAAACTCGAATCCGGCGCTGATTTGCTGCACCTTGATCAGTTGGATCAGAAACTCTGGGTCGCCCTGGCCTGTCCCACCATCGGGCTGGAATTCGATCCCAAGACGGCGGCGCTGATAGACACGGACAACGATGGCCGCATCCGTGCGCCCGAACTTATTCGCGCCCTCAAATGGGCCGGTTCAATGCTCAACAATCCCGACGACTTGGTAAAAGGAGGCGACACCATACCGTTTTCTGCCATCAGCGACGCCACGCCCGAGGGCAAACAACTCCTCGCGTCGGCCAAACAGATTTGCGCCAACCTTGGCAAGCCGGGTGCCACCGGGATTTCCCTGGCCGACGCTTCGGATGCCAACAAGATATTTGTCAACACCACGTTGAACGGGGACGGGGTAATCATTGCTGACTCGGCAAACGACGAGGCCACCAAGGTGGTGATCAATGATATTGCCGCCTGTGTGGGCACGGTGCCGGATCGCTCGGGAAAGCCGGGAATTGACCAGGTCAAGGCGGACGCGTTTTTCGCCGAGTGCGCCGCGTTTGATGCCTGGAACAAGAAGGCGGAAGACGACAAGGCCAACATTCTGCCGGCGGGCGACGCCACCGCGGCTGCCGCGGCCGCAGTGCGGGCGATCAAGGGCAAGGTGGATGATTACTTCGGGCGTTGCCGGCTGGCGGCCTTCGATCCCCGCGCCGTGGCCATGCTCAACCGGAAGGAAGAGGAATACCTGGCGGTAGCCGCCAAGGACCTGACCATCACCGCCAACGAAATCGCAAATTTTCCGCTCGCGCAAGTGGCCGCTGGCAAGCCGCTGCCCCTCAAGTCCGGCATTAACCCCGCCCATGCAGCTGCGGTCGCCGCACTGCACGCCAACGCGGTCAAACCACTGCTCGGCGACAAGGCGGAATTAACCGAGACCGACTGGGCCGCATTGCTGGCCAAACTGGGACCTTATGAATGTTGGAATTCAGGCAAGGCGGGGGCTGCGGTGGAAAAACTGGGACTGGCGCGGGTGCGCGAGATTCCGGGAGGCAAGGCGAAGGAAAACATCGCCGCACTGATTGCCAAGGATAAAGCGCTGGAACCCGAGGCCGTGGCCATCGCCAATGTGGAGAAGCTCGTCCGCTTCGTGCGCGACCTGCATCTCCTTTGCGTCAATTTTGTCAATTTTAAGGACCTGTACGACGGCAGTGACCCGGCGATCTTCCAAGCCGGCACACTGTATTTGGATCAACGCTCCTGCACGCTGTGCCTGCCGGTGGAGGATGCGGGTAAACATGCCACCATGGCCGGTTTGGCCGGCGCGTATCTGGCCTATTGCGATTGTGTGCGCAAGAGCACGGGTGAGAAGAAGAGCATTGTGGCGGTGTTCTCGCAAGGAGACGATGACAATTTGATGGTCGGCCGCAACGGGGTGTTCTACGACCGCAAGGGCCGCGACTGGGATGCGACGATCACCAAGCTGGTGGCCAATCCCATCAGCCTGCGCCAGGCCTTCTGGTCCCCTTACAAGAAGCTGGTGCGGATGGTCGAGGAAATGATCGCCAAGCGCGCCGCGGCAGCCGACACTGCCGCCACCGCCAAGCTGGAAACCACGGCCACCACCGTGACCACGGCCGATAAAGCCAAGCCGGCCGAGCCAGCGAAGAAGGTGGATGTGGGTACGGTCGCGGCGATGGGCGTGGCGGTGGGTGCCATTGGTACCGCCTTGGCGTATTTCATGGGATTGTTCAAAGGCATCGCGCCGTGGCAACTGCCGTTGATCATCCTGGCCATCATGCTGTTGATCTCCTTGCCCTCGCTGATCCTGGCGTTCATGAAACTCCGCAAACGCAATCTCGGCCCGATTCTCGATGCCAATGGCTGGGCGGTTAATGCCAAGGCCAGGATCAATGTGCCTTTTGGGACCAGCTTGACCGGAATCGCCAAGTTGCCGCCGGGCTCGCACGTGGACGTCAGCGACAAGTACGCCGAGAAATCCGCCGCCTGGCCCAAGGTGCTCATTGTCCTGTTCGTGGTCTGGTGGCTCTATGCCTTCCTCAACGACGACGTGGGCCGCCTGTATCGCTGGACTGACGGCAAGTACGGCAAGCCGCCGGCGGAAGTGCAAAAGCTGCTCGACGAGCAGAAAGCCGCGGAGAAAGCCGCAGTCGAGGTCAAACCGGCGGGAGAGGCCGCAACTGCCGAAGCGAAGTGATTTATTGCAGCCGCAGCCCCGAGCCGGAGGCGGGTTTGGGTCGGATACGGTTTTCCACCCGTCGCCTTGCGTTCCCGCCAGGCCCGATTAGACTATCGCCGTTATGGCCATTCCGAAGATGTCCCGTCCCCTGACGGAGACCGAGTATCTCGCCATCGAACGCGCGGCAGAGTTTAAGAGCGAATTCTTCGACGGCGAGATGTTTGCAATGGCCGGTGGTTCGCCGATGCATAGTCTTATTGCGGCCAATCTCATCGGCGAACTTCACGGTCGCCTCAAAGGCCGACCGTGTGTTCCGTTCACGAGCGACCTACGCCTGAAGGTGATGGCGACCGGTCTTCACACTTACCCGGACCTTTCCGTTGTGTGCGGCCCGCTGGAGTTCGCCGACCAGGAAGAAGACACTATCATCAATCCCACCTTGCTGGCCGAAGTGCTGTCCGATTCCACCGAAGGCTATGATCGTGGGAAGAAATTCGAACACTACCGCCAGATTCCGACACTGCGCGAGTATCTGTTGGTGAGCCAGAAGGAGCCGCGCATCGAACAGTTTATCCGCGGTGACGACGGCGAATGGCGGTTGCGCGAAGCTGCCGGAATGGAAGCGGAGATTCAATTGCCGTCCCTGCAAATCACCCTGCCGCTGGCCGAGGTTTTCGCCCAGGTGAAGTTCGAGGCCGCTTCGCTGCGCGTCTCCTCACGCCCGCCGCTTTGACGCGCCTATGCCTCGCGCAACTGCCGAAGCCAAAGCCGCGCGCACCAGGAAGATCCTCGTCGCCTTGCAGAAGACCTACCCCGACGCGCACTGCGAGTTGCAGTTCTCCAATCCGCTGGAACTGCTCATCGCCACGATTCTTTCGGCTCAATGCACGGATAAACGGGTGAATCTGGTCACGGCGGGATTGTTCAAGAAGTATCGGAGCGCGGCGGCTTTCGCGAACGCGAGCCGGGCGGAACTCGAGCAGGACATCCAGACGACCGGTTTCTTTCGCAACAAAGCGAAGAACATCAAGGCGTGTTGCGCGGCGCTGGTGGAGCGCCATGGAGGAGAAGTTCCCCGTACGATGGAAGAACTCACACAACTCGGCGGCGTGGGGCGCAAGACGGCGAATGTCGTTCTCGGAAACGCCTTCGGCCTCAACGTGGGCGTCGTGGTGGACACACATATCGCGCGGTTATCACAGCGGCTTGGCCTGACGAAACACACCGACCCGGAGAAAATCGAACAGGATTTGATGCCGCTCGTGCCGCGCGAGCAATGGACGCTGTTCAGCCATTGGCTGATCTGGCATGGGCGGCGGCGGTGCGTTGCGCGCAAGCCCGATTGTGGTGGATGCGAGATTGCGAAGCTCTGTCCGTCAGCGGGAAAAGTCTGAGATGGAGAACCGTCAACCTACAATTCTGGAACTGGCAGCAGCACGCTCGACCATGCTTGATGTTGGAGGTTCCCAGTCTCCCTGGTTGCTCCTCCAATCCGGTCCTTGCGATGCGGCCTGGAACATGGCGCTCGACGAGGCGCTGCTGGACGCGATGCCGCGATTAGGTAAACCGGTGTTGCGCTTCTACGGATGGACGCAAGCGGCTGCGTCATTTGGCTATTTTCAGAAATTCGCCGAAGTAGAGCGCGCGACGTTGTTGCGCCCGGTCGTGCGCCGACCCACGGGCGGCGGCATCGTGCCGCACGACGCGGATTGGACCTACAGTCTTGCGTTCCCGACGGTTCACGAGTGGTATTCGCTCCGCGCTGAAGGCAGTTACCGGCGCATCCATGAATGGCTGCAAACGGCGTTCGCCCGCCTCGACATCCCGACTGAACTTGCTCCCTGCTGTCGCAAGACCGCGCCTGGACGGTGTTTCGTTGGCTACGAGAAATCCGATTTGCTCTGGCAGGGGACAAAAGTTGCCGGCGCGGCGCAACGCCGCACACGCACGGGTTTGTTGATTCAAGGCTCGGTGCAACCGCCACCGTTGTCGCTGGCCAAGATTGACTGGCAACAAGCTGTATGCGATGCGGCCCAAGACCGGCTTGGGGCGCGTTGGGCGGAGTCTGAACCCGATACGGAGTTGCGCGAACGCACCGAAGCACTGGCTGCGGAAAAGTATGCCGCGCCGACCTACACTCAACGGCGCTGAGTGCGGTTTACTTTCCGGCCTCGCGGTGTAGGGTCTGCGGGATCGTGAATTCGTTGTGTGCCTCGATGATCGTGAATTTCACCATTGCCCGCCGGCTGACGATCCTGCTGGCGGGGTTGCTGCTTTTTTCCGGGACCCTACGCGCGGCTGTGATCCTGTCCGACAACTTTTCCTACCCGAACGGTTCGTTGATCACGAATTCGACGTTTTTCTGGAAGGCACACAGTGGCACGACGGGCCAAACCCAGGTTGTTTCCGGCCGCGTCCAACTATCGCAGAACCAATCCGAGGACGTGGCGGCGGGGTTGACCAACGCGCCGTACCACAGCGATGCGCTTTACGCGAGCTTTACCATCAACTTCAGCGTCCTGCCCAGCGGCGCCGGGAATTACTTCGCGCATTTCAAGGACGGCGGGAGCGCCAACTTCCGGGCGAAGGTGTTTGCCACGACCAGTGGGGCTGCGCCGGGCTTCTTCCGCGTGGGCGTGGCCAATGTTGCCAACACACCGCTCGTCATTGCAGCGGACCTCGCGTTGGGCGGTGATTACACGCTGGTGCTGCGTTATGCGGCGGCGACACCCGCCACCACGCTGTGGATCAATCCCGCCAGTGAAGATTCCCTGACCGACCGCGCCGATGCGACGGATTCCGCGACAGCGCTGGGCATCAGCACCTTTGCGTTGCGTCAGTCCAATTCCGGCGGCGGAATGGGCGTGCTGACGTTGGATGATCTGATCGTGGCTACCAGCTTTGCGGAAGCCCGCACGCCGGCCGCGAACCTGCCGCCCGTCATCGTTGAGCCACCGCAAGACCAGGCTATCGCGGAGGGAAGCACGGCGATCTTCACCGTCACGGCCACCGGCATACCGCCGTTGAGTTATCAGTGGAACTTCAACGGTGATGCGCTTCCGGGCGAGACGGCTACCCGGCTAGTGCTGGGTAGGGTTATCCCCGCCCAAGCCGGTGATTACACGGTCACCGTGACGAATGTTCACGGCGCGACCAGCAGTGCGCCGGCGACCTTGACGGTGACGCCGCGACCGGTTGCGGGTTTCAGTCTGGTGACGTACAACACGCATGGCGCCCTGGTGGAGGATTGGAGCACAAATTCGCCGCAGGTGCAGGCCATTGGCCGCCAACTGCAATACCTGCAACCCGACATTGTCACCTTCCAGGAAATTCCCTTCACCAACACCTGGCAGATGCCGGGATTGGTGGCTGCTTATTTGCCGGGGTATGAACTGGCCACCAACTCCGGCACGGACGGCTTCATTCGGAGTGTCATCGCGAGCCGGTTTCCCATCACACGTTCGACCAAGTGGCTGGATGGCGTGAGCCTCGTGAACTTTGGTTACAATGGAACTTTCACGCGCGACCTGTTCGAGGCACAGATCGCCGTGCCCGGTTTTCCCCAACCGCTGCATGTCTTCACCACGCATTTGAAAGCGGGTCAGGGGACCGACGATTCCGCCCGCCGGGCCGCCGAGGCAAATGCCATTTCCAATTTCTTCGTCAACGGGTTTCTCACCACCAACTACCTGCGGCCTTATTTGCTCACCGGAGATTTGAACGAGGACCCCGCCCGCCCGCCGGCCAGCCAACCGCTCACCGTCCAAAGACTGACCAGTGTTCCCACCGGGCTGCACCTGACCACCCCCATCAATCCGTTCACCGGTGAGGACCTGACCTTCTCTATTCGTGCTGCGAACCTCACCCGGCGTTACGACTACATCCTGCCTTGCGGATTGCTTTTCTCGAACGCGGCCGACGCCCAGGTCTTCCGTAGCGATGTCTTGACCAAGCCTGCACCGCCCGCGCTGGTGGACGACAGTGCGACTGCCTCAGACCATCTACCGGTGATGATGGTTTTCAATAATCCTTACGACAAACCGTTCCGCCTGCTTTCCGCGGTGCTGGCGGACGACGCTTTCACGCTTACCTGGGAGTCTGTTCCAGGCCAGCCGTATCTGGTGGAGGTGTCTTCAAATCTGAGCGCCTGGACCGTAGCGGCATCAAATCTCACTGCCACCGGCGCGCAGTATTCCTTCTCCACCAACCTCGGCAGCCAGCCGCAGTTCTTCCGCGTTTATCGGGTGCCGTAGTCTAATGAATTACTGTGAACTGCGGCATGGGACGATGACCAGCTTTGTTGAGGGACGGATGGTCGGCTCACCGCACCGGCACGTGTTTCTGCCGCGCAACTGCTCCGAGAGTGGCCCAATCCTGTGGGTCAGACATTGCCTTCGGAACTCATGGAGGTGTCCTTCTCTTGGATCGTTGTAGGAGAGAACCGGACAGAAGATTCAGGCTTTGCCCTATATCGTGGCACCTTGCAGCGTGGTAGCGTTTCTGGCGGTTGAACAAACTAATCTCGTTGGATTCGTGAGCGTATTAACACAGCCGAACTTACTGGAATCGCTGATTGGAAAAGTCCGCGAATCCACGTTTCATCGCGTTGCCAAGCCTCAGATGATCAACCCGCCCGAGTTGGTTGAGCCGGAGCGGTTCCCTTACGGTCCTTTCCGATTCAAGTTTGCGCTGCCCAAAGGGGTGTCGTGGGAAATTCAGACCTCCACCAACCTGAAGGATTGGCGATTGCTTGCTGCCGACGCGGCTTGCTCGCCCATGACCGAATATGTGGATTCGGAAGCCTCCAACTTCAGCTATCGCCTGTATCGGGTGGTCGCCGGAGGCGTGCCGTCCTCCAATGTCCTCGGCTACGCCTCGACCATTGTGACGCCCGGCTATTCCATGATCGCCAATCCCTTTGCCACCGGCGTGCAGACCGTGGGTGAATTGCTCAAGGGCTGGCCCAACGGCACCTCCCTCAGCCGGTTTGACACCCGGCTCTTTCGCCTGACGGAGAACATGGTCCAACGAGATCAGTGGACCAACCCATCCGAACGGCTCAAACCCGGCGAAGGGGCAATCTTCTTCAATCCGACTTCCGACTACAAATCACTGAGTTTCTGCGGCGTCGTGGAACAAGGAACGTTGTCCACACCGATTCCCGCCGGCTTCTCCATCCGCAGTCCGCTGTTTCCCCAGCCAGGTTTGCTGCGCGAAGACCTTGAATTCCCGGTCGCCGACGGCGATGTGATTCACCTGTTCGACCGCGACCGACAGCAGTACGTGCTTTACTCCTTTGATCAAGGCAAGTGGCAGAGTGGGGCCCCGGCGATCAACGTCTGTGAATCCTTCTGGGTGGCCAAGGCGGCGGCGGCAAACTGGAAACGTTACGTGGGCGTCAGTGCCTGAGAACTTCCTTCCGGGCGCACCCCGCTTGATGGCTGATTGCCGCTTAAGTTTCGCCCCATTCTCAACCCTTGGCCGAAAGAACTGGTCGAATTCACGGTGGAACACAGCCCACTCGTCCAACCTGGCGCACCATCAAGGGGCCGTTCGATTCTCTCCGAATGAACGGCACTAACCTCAAGGGATCCAAGTCAGATTTGGATTATTGGTGCGGCCGCGGTTGCCGGAGGAATCCCAGTAATCATCCTTTCTGAACCGCGCGGAATGGCCGTCCAGAAAGGTGAACTGTGCGCCCCCGCTGTGCAGGTTGGTATGCACGTAATTGGGCGTGCCCACGGCAGGCAGGTTCTTGCTGTCGTACAGCCACACGATGGTCGAGTGTCGGTTCAACGAGGAAATCTTCACGGGCCGGTTATCCGCGCCCGTGCCGTTCACGTATTGATTGAGGCAATAGTGGAATAGATTATTGCCATTGCTGCGGCGCGGATTGGTGGGGCAAATCCAAACGGTGCGGCCCACGTCTGCGCTCGCATTGGTGCGCCACGGCATTTCATGGTAACGCGGAAGACTCAAGACTTGCGGCAGTTGAATGTACCAGCCGACGTTGGTGGCGGAATGGCCGGGATTGGGCGTGCCATCCGGCGGCAGAAAATCATTGTTATCCGTCACGTAAAGCTGCGTGGCCAGCCCCCATTGTTTGAGGTTGTTGAGGCAGGCAGTGCCCTTGGCCTTCTCCTTGGCCCGGGCGAGGGCGGGCAGCAACATCGCCGCCAGAATGCCGATGATGGCAATCACCACCAGCAGTTCAATCAACGTAAATGCGCGCTTGTGTGTCACGATCCGGTTCGTCCGGTTTGGTTGCCAGAATCAATAGCACGCAACACCGCGGATTCCAGCAGGAAATTTGCAGGCTGGTCGGGCGCTCGCACACCCCGGTCTGCCGCTGGCGCGCAATCGTTATTTGCCGAGCCACTCCTCCCGGGTATTGGGATTTGCCGTGGCGGATCAAGTGTCTCGCGGACATTGCCTCCGTGTCAGCCGGCTCCTAGACTGCCGGCGTAATGATTCGCCTGGTTCTATTCGACATTGACGGCACGTTGCTGCACACGGGCGGCGCGGGCGTGAAGGCTTTCCGCAAAGTGTTTGCCACCGAATTCAACGCCACGCACGGCTTTGAGCAACTCCAGTTCGCGGGCCGGACCGATTACAGTCTCGTGCGCGAATTCTTCACCTACCACGGCATTGCGTCGTCGCCGGAGAATTTTCAAAAATTCTTCGCGCGCTACGTTTTCTGGCTGGACCACATCCTCAAGGAAAGCGAATCGCGGACCTGTCACGGGGTGCTGGAATTCATCAAGGAACTGCGCACATTACCGCAACCGCCCGTGCTGGGTTTGCTCACGGGCAATATCCGGCTCGGCGCGGAAATCAAGCTGCGCCATTTCAATCTCTGGGACGTGTTCGAGACGGGCGCGTTTGCGGACGACCACGAGGAGCGCGACCAGATTGCTGCCATTGCGCACGAACGCGGTAACCGCCTGCTGAATGAAAAACTACACGGCGAACAGGTATTGGTGATTGGTGACACACCGCTGGACGTCCGCTGTGCGCGGGCCATCGGCGCGAAGGTGCTGGCAGTGGCTACAGGCGGCCATTCGTTAGAGGAACTTCAGTCACACAAACCCGATTGGGCCGTGGCAGATTTGCGGAAGATCAAGGCGGCGGAGGCGTGCGGATGCAGCCTATGCTGAGAACCGAAAAGAGATCATAGCAGGTTACGACGACTGGTTGCCGCCAATGGTCCCCCTTCAATCGACCGAAATCAGAGGACACCCAATCCACCATAGGCCGCGTCAATGCATTCCTCCTATTACAGGTTCACTCGCTCAAATGACAATGAGGTCCGGGTTTATACCAATGTGGAGCGCGAGAAGGCTCTCCCCAAAAGCCCCAATCACAAAGCATCTCAATCCACAACTCCTTCTTGTAGCGTCTGTAACCCCGAGAATCAAGGTAAGAGACACCGTAGCCGTCACCAACAGGTGGATACAAATCCGCCGATGGTTCGGCGGAAATCAGTGTGCCAATGCGTCCGCCAAACCGATGCACAAGCCCAAGCGCTTCGAAGGCTTGGCCGCTCAAAGCAAGAGCGATGAATGGAGACGTGAACTGAAATCCTAAATCCTCAGCGGCTTCACGCCACGCCGATACCACGTTCGCTTCGGCCTCGGTCATAAAAGTAGTGACACAGATTTCAGTGCCTATGCGGTTTCCCAGTGCCGCACATGCCGCAGGACGACGGCGTTCCGGTGCAGGCGGGCGCTTCGCCCGCGGCGCCGGCACTGGCCGAGGCAAACACGGAAAGCTTCTTCTCCAGCTTCGTCGAACCGCAGTTCGGACACTTTGTTCCCTTCCAATCGCTGGAGCGGACCAGGATTTCGCTGTCCCGCTCGCACTTCTCACAATGAAATTCGTAAATCGGCATGGCGGCAGACTAACTTGGCAAGTCCCGGAACTCAAGGTGATTGGCTGGACGCCGCCGCCGGTTTGATGCCGCGCAAATGTTCGTCAAACCAGTCGGCAAAGATGGGCAGGTCTTTCTCAATGCCCGCCCAACCATGCGCCTTGCCTTCCCGGACCACGAGTTTTGCTTTCACCCCCAACTTCTCGCAGCGTTTCACGAACTGTTCCGCTTGATAAATCGGCACCAGCTTGTCGGCGTCGCCGTGGATGATGAGAATCGGTGGCGTGTTCGACTGAATGAAATAGATCGGCGAAATTTCCCGGCCCAATTCCTGGCGACCTTCGGGTGTGTCCGAGCGCGGACCGAAGCCCGACTTGAATCCTTGCAGCGTGCCCACGCCGACGGCGTCGTCGTCCGGTTGGCTGTAGTTCAGAAAATCGGTTGGCGGAAAAAAACAGGCGACCGCATGAACCTCGCTGCTCTCGCCATCAACCAAATCTTTCGCGTCGGGTTTTCCCTTGCCGCCTTTCACCGCCATCATCAACGAGAGATGTCCGCCCGCGCTGCCGCCCGTGATGCCCAGTTTGTTTGGATCAACTCCATACCTGGTGGCGTTGTGCCGGATGAAGCGGATCGCGCGGTGAACGTCCTCAAGAATCTCCGGGACGACGAATTTTGGCTGCGACCCATGCACGACGGTGAACACGGTGTAGCCGCGATCCAGAAACGGACGGCACCACTCCGGCCGGATGGCTTCATGCGAAGAAATCCAGCCGCCGCTCACCACGAACACGACACCGGCGCCATTGGGTTTGGCAGGTTGGAAGACGTCCAGCGTGAGTGCAGTGCCGAATTTGCGGCCATAGATCACGTCTTCAATGCGCGTGAACGCCGGGGCGGTTGCCGGTTGGGCGGCGGCAGTGGTTGCTATCGCGAGCCAGACCAGCCAAAAGATGCGTTTCATAAGCAGTATTCTTTGCGTCGTGTTATGGTTGTCCTCAAAAAGCTCTCGCCCGTGACGGGGGGAATAGGCAAATTGCAGTGACGTGTAAAACGAAATGTCGCGAACGAGTCAAAACATCTTTGGCTTTGGCTGCCGGGTGGTGGTGGGCGTGATGCTGTTTGCATGGCTGTCAGTGGCGGCGCAGGCCGACCAGTCCTACGTCGTGAAGCGCAACGACACGCTGTACGGCATTGCCCGGCGGCACAATGTTACTGTCGCGCAGTTGGCGGATCGCAACGGCCTGACCAAGGACGCGCGCATTTATGTCGGTCAGCGTCTCATAATTCCAACGAAGTCGGCGCCAGTCGTGAAGCGTCCCGCACTGAGTCCCCCGGTGCAGAACGCGATTGACCGCGCTCCCGTCACCCCGGGCCGCTGGAAATATATCGTGGTGCATCACAGCGGCGTGGATACCGGCACGCTCAAATCCCTGGATCGTTATCATCGGGAGGAGCGACGCATGGAGAACGGGCTGGCTTACCATTTTGTCATCGGCAATGGCAGTGGGATGAGCGACGGGGAAATCGGGGTGGGTTCCCGTTGGACCCGGCAGTTGGATGGTGGTCATCTGGCCAGCCTCGCGCAGAACAAGGTGAGCCTTGGCATCTGCTTGATCGGCAATTTTGACCAGAAGAAACCCACGGCCAAACAAATGCAAAGTCTCACCGCGCTGACAGAAGCATTGATGAAACGCAGCAGGCTGACTCCCAATGCGGTGAAGACCCATCAGCAGATCAACGTGCTCAAGACGCGCTGTCCCGGAAAAAACTTCCCCACCAGTTCGTTCCTGAGTGGCCTGCAAAAGCCGAATTGACGCCCGGCTGTGGGGAGGTGAGTCGTCCCTGGCACGCGGTCGCCAACCGCTGCCGGCAAGACTTGGGAACGTTCAATTCGCGTTGGCCTCGTCCACAATGGCGGCGATGGATTCGAGCGCGTTACCTTCCAGGCGATTGTTCACATAAACGTAGGCTTGGCCGGGAGCCGGCCCGGCGAGCGCCGTTTTGATCAATCCGGCGGCCGCGCGCCGGCCTGCCGGATAAACGTCCTGCACGCGCTCGTAGGGGCTGAATTGTTTGACCGCGTCCCCATACTTGCGACCGGGCTTCAACAAGAACCTTGCGGCCACGAAATCCGCGGTGCTCCGGCTGCCCGGCAGGGCGAGTTGTTCGTCCACGGGCGGCATGTCTTGCCAACTGTTGAACACATGCGCCGCGCGGTGTCGCGTCAGGACGCTGAAGTACTCCGGTTGGAGGAAATTTCGATTGCGAAGCTCCACGCCGTAGCGCCAGCCGCGTGGCAGCTTCGCCAGAAACTCATCCAGAGCCGCGACAAACTCCCGACCGCGCGCGAAGTCGCCCGAATGAAATTGCGAGAACTCAAACATTAGTACCCCGAGTCTGGCCCGGAAAGGCTCGCACGCATGGAGAAAGGCGGACGCGAACAGGTCGGCATTTAAGAAATGTTCGTTGGGCTTGCCCGCGCGCCGGCCAAAGCGCGGCAGGTTTGGAAATCGCTTGAGCGTGATCTCGTCCGTGACTTTGAGGGTGAACTGGAAATCGTCCGGCACTTGCGAAACCATGCTCTCGAGCCAGGGCCCGGTGGGGAACTGGTAGTACGCCGCGTCCACGGACACCGTCTTGAACACCTGGCTGTATTCCGCGAGGCAAAGGCGCTCGAAGCGCGCGTTCGAGAACTTCCCCCGCCAGATGTAGCGATCCCGCTCGTAAAGCTGGCCGAACCAGCCCGGATATTTCCAGGACGACGTGCCGAGAAACACTCCTCGTGCGGCCAGCGCCGCGAGATTAAATTTCAGATGGTCACGATCGCAGGCCATGGGTCTTGTTCACGAGTCCAGCCGGCCATAGCGCCGAATCTCCGGCCAGATCAACGCCACGGCGATTACGACCAGGATGGTTCCCACGCCGCCGGACACCACCGAGATCAGGGCGCCGGTGGCGATGGAGTTGCCCATTGCCGGGCCAAACACATGGGCGACACCGCCGGCCCTGAATCCCCCCAACTCGTTTGACGTGCCGATAAAGAGGCTGTTGACGGCGGACACGCGCCCGCGCTTCTCGTCCGGCGTGAGCAATTGCACCAGCGTGTGCCGCACAATCACGCTCACGTTGTCCACCGCGCCACAAACAAAGAGCGCCGCGAACGAGAGCCAGAACCAGCGCGAGACGCCAAATCCAATAATGGCCACGCCAAACACGGCCACCGCCCATATCAATGCCCGTCCCGCCTTCTCCATCGGCGGACGATGCGCAAGGATCAGCCCGCACAGAATCGCGCCCGTGGGCATGGCTGACTGCAAGAGTCCCAATCCTCCGGGCCCGACGCGCAGAATCTCCTTGGCGTACACTGGCAACAGCACCGTGGCTCCGCCCAGCAGCACGGCGAACATGTCCAGCGTGATCGTCCCCAGAATGATGCGGTGATGCCGCACAAACTTGAAGCCCGCGAACAGGCCGGGCAGGGTCATTTTTTCCTGGGTGGCGGGCCGATGCCGCTGGCGGATGCCGCAAACGAGCGCCAGACAAATCAACGCCGCGGCGGTGTTCAGCGCATACACCGTGGCGGCGTTGTGCGTCAGGGCGATGAGCGCGCCACCCGCCATCGGTCCCACCACGGAGGAAAGTTGAAAGGTGCTGGTGTTCCACGTTACCGCGCGCGAGAACAAGGCCCGCGGGACAAGATGCGGGAGAAACGCCGCGCTGGCAGGCCACAGGAATGTCCGCCCAATCCCCGAAACCAGCAAACACACGTAAATCCAGATCACCGGGGCATGGAGGGCGGAAACCAGCGTCAGCCCCAGACTGGCCAGCGCGATCACCGAGATCATGGCCAGGATGACCCGTTTGCGTTCGAAATTATCCGCCACATGTCCGGCGGGCAGCATGCCGAGGAGCATGGGGATCATTTGCGTCAGCCCCACGAATCCCAGGTGCAACGGGGAGTGCGTGCGCTCATACAATTCCCAGAGCACGGCCACCGTCAGCATCTGCTGGCCGAAAGCCGCGATGAGCCGGCCCGACAGGTAAAGCGCGAAGTCCCGGTTGCGGAGCACCGCATACGGATCCGGCGGCGGGCCGGAGGCCGAAGCCGAGGCGGCGCTGGTCGAGGATTCAACGTCACTCATGTCTCGCGGTTGCCACCATAGGAGGAACCTGCCCGAACGTCGAGGATCGGTGGGGTGCGCCCGGAAAATTGGAATTGTGTCACCGCGAGGAGAGAATTCCCCGGGCGCGGCTTCGCTCGCTCAGATCGCGTCGCGTTGCGCGTCAACTCGGGTTCGCCAGCGGAGTCCCCGGGAGGTAGATCGTGAAGACGGTGCCCTCGCCGGCGCGAGTTTGCACGTGGAGCACGCCGCCGGCTTCTTTGACCAGCCGTTGCACGATGTTCAATCCCAAGCCGGTGCCGCTTTGGGTGTCCTTGGTGGTGAAATAAGGTTGGAAGACGCGCGGCAGGATCTCGGCGGGAATGCCGGGGCCATTGTCGCGCACGGAAAGCCGGATCAGCGGCGGTGCGTTTTGAAAATTCTCGACGTTGAGCAGGCGAGTTTCCGGCCCATCTTTGAACTCCGCGAGATTCAACTCCTGGCGCAGCAGTTCACCCTCGATTTCCACCCGGTGAGGTTGCGGGCAACATTGCAGGGCATTGACCGCCAGGTTGCGCAAAACCTGGATGGCATCAGTGCCGTTGATCCGCACGCCGCAATCCTCGGCCAGTGGTCGAACGTGAAACTCATTATCCCGCAACGCGGGGTGGACCCGCAAGAGGTGGTTCAGGTCCGCCAGCAACTGGTTGACGCCCACGCGAGGGGCGTCCTCGGGTCGTCGCCGCAGGAAGCTGAGGTAACGGCGTGAGATTTCAATGCAGTTCGTGACCTGGCGCGTCAGCACCTTGAGGCGGTCCTTGACGAAATCCACCTCGTTCTCCCCCAACTGCGTCTTGTCACCGATGCGCTGGTTCATCAATTGGAGGAAGCCCGAAATCACCGTCAGCGGGCCGTTGATGTCGTGGATGATGCTGGCGTAAATATCGCCGCGCGTTTGGGCCATCTGCTGCTCAATCTTTTGATGCTGGAGTTCGGCGACCAGTTGTTCGAGTTTTTCGGCGTTGTTGTGAATTTCGCTGTCGAGCGTGCGCCGTTGCATGGCGTTGGCCACGGCGGCGCGCATGGTGACAAGGTCAAAGGGCTTGTTGATGTAATCGCTGGCGCGCAATTGCAGCGCCCGGCGCATTGTGTCGGTCGTTTCAAACGCCGTCATCATCACCACTTCGATGGACGGGTCCACGAACTTGAGGCGTTCGAGCACTTCAATGCCGGACATGCCCGACATGCGGATGTCCAGCAAGGCGACGTCAATGCGGTGTTTCTGGGCAAGTTCGATGGCCGTGGCGCCGTCCCCCGCCAGTAGCAGGTCGTAATCATCCTTGAAAACAACCTTGAGGGACATTCGCGGACCTTCCTCGTCGTCCACGATGAGCAGCGTGCCTTTGCGTTTGGGCGGCAGCGGATGTTCCGGGACAACCGCTCCGGTATCCGTGATGGTGGTAGCTGACATTGCCTTACTTGCTTGGACCGACTGAACGGTCATGATTCACATCTTCAACTTCGTGTGGAGCTCGGAACTCTAACGACCGCGCAGGGCTTCACAAGTTCCCTAACGCGGTGATGACTCGACTTGGTGGCTCCAATCCGACTCTGCACCGATCAACCATTCGCGGCACCAGCCGACTCCATGGGCAGGCTGATGCGAACCAGCCCCATGTGTCCAGTTCGGGCCGGAACAATCTCCAGCTTCCCGTGGTGTGTCTCAATGATCTTGCGGCTCACGGCCAGACCCAATCCCAAACCGACGTTGCGCGTGGTGTAGAATGGCGAAGAGGCCTTTTGCAGCGCTTCCGCGCTGAAGCCGGCCCCGTTGTCCTGCACCTCGATGCGCAGGCCCGCGGGTTCGTCGCTTGCGGTGTCCGCCTGCAGGCGGACGCCGACTTTCGGGTCCGTGGGATTCGCCTGGAGTGCATTGATCATCACCTCTGTGAGGGCGTGCTTCAAGGCCGCGCGATCCCCAGTAACGAACAGAGGTTTGCCGCCATTCTCGTATTTGAGCTGCGCGGATTTTACGGGCTGGTACTTGCGCGCCTCCTGATAGGCTTCTTCGATCAACGGTGAAAGCGGGAAGGCCTCCTGCGCCGCCAGCGCATCACGCGCCAGGAAACGCATCTGATTGATCAGGCGGGTCACGCGCTTGACGCCGTCCGCCAACGCGGCATCCAGTGAGGCGCGGAATTCGGGATCGCGGTATTTTTCACTCAGCAATTGTTGATGCGTGGACAAGGGCACCATGGCGTTGCCCACCTCGTGCGCGAGGCGGTCGGCCATGGTCTTGACCAGGCGCAGGTTGGCGGCTTCGAGTTCCAGTCGGTGGAATTGATCGCTTTGCGTCAGGTCCTCCACCACCAGCAAGGCGGAGATGGGCAGGCTGGCATCCTGGCGTTGGAACGGGACCACGGAAACGCTGTAAACGGTGCCAGGCGATTCCTCTGGCTCATACCTGAAGGTGGTTACTGCCGCGCCGGTGCGCAACACCTGATAAACTTTGCTGGCCAGCAGTTGCGGCAGGTCGGTGAATTCCATTTCGCCCCCGGTGCGCACCCGCGGGGCAAAGTATTTGCGCGCCATTTTGTTGGCGTGGAGGATTTTTAGATCGCGACTGACGACCACGCACGCGCTGCTGAGTTCGCGCAGCACGCCCGCCATCATTTCATGATTGCCGGCCAACTGGTCGTGCAGCCAGATGTTGCGGACGGCCATGCCCACCTGTTCGAGCAGGTGGAAAATCAGTTCGAGTTCCGTGTTCACCAAGGGTTCACCCGTGACCCGCCCGTCGAACACGGCCACCCCCAGCAGCGTCTCGCGGTCAAGCATCGGCACGGCCACTTGCGCGCCCAATAACTCGAATTCTTTTTGCGCTTCGATGTCTCCGCGCGCCTCCTCCCCGGTGCGGCGCAGGATACGACCCAGACGCATAAGCTGCCCTCCAATGCCCGCCTCGAAAGACAGTTCAAAGTGCTCCAGCAGGCCGCTGGACAAACCGATGGCGCAGGCCGCGCGCAGACGGCGGGTTTCTTCCGGGCTGGTGTCAATGCCGCTGTAGGGTTGGCGCAAAAAGATCGCCGCGCGGTTGATGCTCAGAATCTCCCGGAGCAACAACAGGAACTGTTTGAGCAGCCCTTCCGCGTTCAAGGAATGGGTGAGAATGGAGGAAAAATCTCGGAGCACCGCCAGCGTCTGGGATGCGTTGGTGAAACCGGTCGGGCCACCGACCATGGAGCGAGTGGACTCGGTCGCGGGTGGGGCGGTGGCCGACGCGGCCCGAGTGGGGACATCCGCCAACACCCGATCCAGCACGGCGTTCAAGGTGCGGAGACGCACGGGTTTGGTGAGCACATGGGCGACCCCGTGGAGATAGGCTTCCTCCTCCCACTCCGACTGCCTGGCTGCGGTGTAAACGAGGATTGGGCATTTGGGAGCACGACGATGGAGCTTCTCCAGCATCCAGACGCCCTGAACGCCGGCCAATTCGACGTCCACAATGCAGGCGCCGGCCAAACCATGCGCCAGCAGGGGTTCGGCCTCCTCCAAACCGACCCGATGAATGATCCGGTATTGTTCGGGGTTCAGCCCGGTGCGGAGGGTCTCTGCGAGTTCCGGGTGTGGCGCAAGGACCAGCAGTGTTTTCATCGGGCCTCGCCTGGGTTGACCTCCACTGAGAAAGCTCCATCACTGGTCGGAAACTGGGCCAAGGACTCGACTTCCCGCATGACGCCGCCTCCCCCGTGGGCAGGGTTTTGAATTCTGCCTGACACACACATCCTTTTCCCAAGTCGAGTCACTGGCATAGATAAGCCATAGCTCCTCGTCCCGGTCAATTCATTCTTGATCGTGCCAGCCAGATTTTCATCACATCCCGCCGCGAGGAGTCGCGACCAGCGGTTGACTCGAAATCCGAAGGCAGAATCCCCGCCAACCAGAAGCGTGCGCAAGTGATCAAGCTGAACATGGCGGCAAGAGCAGGAGACCCTCCCGACCTTTGGTGAAGTGGTCTCAACCGCCGAGTTCAAGGGAAGCGACCAACTCGTGAAACATGGCGCGTCTGGCGGGACTCGAACCCACGACCCTCTGCTTAGAAGGCAGATGCTCTATCCAACTGAGCTACAGACGCACGCGATCAACTGAGGAACACGCCCTCGGCAAAGGATTATGCCGCGATCAGCTTCTGCGGCAAGCCTCATTGATGCGAGCTTTGATGCAAGCACGAGAGCAGACAAGTCAATGAACTATGGCATTGAGGCAATTCTCTCGCAGTCCTGAAGGGCGGGTTGCTACCGACGATTGGGTTCAGGCAATCTGCCAGGTTCGCGGGTTCCAAGCCCCTCGCGCCGCGTCAAAGAATCGCCCAGTTCCGAGCGGGCCTTTTCGACTTGAACCATCAACTGCCGGGCAATCTCGGGGCGCGTCTCAACGACATCCCGGGTTTCGCCAACGTCACTCAGCAGGTCATACAACTCAGGTGCCGCGATGGTTGTTTGTTCGTACTTGGTCGGGAGGCCGTTCGTGCCGCCGGGCCAGCCCGCCAGCGTGCGGTATTGGTGGGGCAACACCAGTTTCCAACGGCCGTCGCCGCTTACCACGGATTGAAGTTGGTTGACGTGGTAATAGAACCAATAGGCCTCGTGTGGATTCTTTGCGTCCTTTGCGCCGGTGATCAAGGGCCACACCGCACGGCCATCAATGGGGCGGGGAGGCAGTTCCGCCCCCGCAAGTGCCGCAATGGTGGGCAAGAGATCAATCGTCATCAGCATGGCATCGCTTGTCGTCCCGGCCGGAATGTTCCCGGGCCAACGCATAATGCAGGGCACGCGCGTGCCACCCTCCCAGGACGTGCCCTTGCCTTCCCGCAGCGGGCCAGCGGAACCGGCGTGGTTGCCGTAACTGAGCCACGGTCCGTTGTCGCTGGTGAAAATGACCAGCGTGTTGGCTTCGAGCTTGTGCCGCTTGAGTGCCTTCATCACTTCGCCGACGCTCCAGTCAATCTCCATGATCACGTCGCCGTAAAGTCCTTGCTTGGATTTGCCCCGGAACTTGTCGCTCACGAACAGCGGCACGTGCGGCATCGAGTGCGCGAGGTAAAAGAAGAACGGCCGCTCCTTGTGGCGTTCAATGAACTGCACCGCGCGCTCGGTGTAGCGGGTGGTGAGTTGCGTCTGATCTTCCGGGGTGACTTCCGCGTGAATGATCTGGTCGCCTGCGATCAATGGCAGCGGCGGGTAGGTGCCGGGCCTAGCCTCGGGATGATAGGGCCACATGTCATTGGAGTAGGGCAGGCCAAGGTGCTCATCGAAGCCGTGATGCACGGGCAGAAACTGCGGGTGATGGCCCAAGTGCCATTTGCCGGCCATGCCCGTGGCGTAGCCTTTCTGTTTGAGCAATTCGGCCAGTGTCACCTCGTCCTCGTGTAGCCCGTGCCGCGCACCCGGTCCCAGCGCACCGTGAATGCCGATGCGATTCGGATAACACCCGGTCAACAGCGCGGCGCGCGAGGCCGAACACACCGGTTGCGCCACGTGAAAGTTGGTGAACTTGCGTCCCTGCTTTGCCAGACGGTCCAGGTTTGGCGTCTTGAAACCTTCTGCGCCAAACACGCCCACGTCGGCATAGCCCTGGTCGTCAGTAAGGATGATGACGATGTTCGGCGGACGCGATGGGGTGCCGGAGGCTGCCAGCAGAGGAGACAACAGCAGCAATGCCAGACAATAGTGGATAGTCTTCATCGGTCCGGCAGGCTACCGCAACCGGCCGGGGGCGGCGAGCAGATGTTGCGAAAACTGAGCGGGAACTTCGCGCTCCTTGGCTCAGGTGCAGACGTAACGGCCCCGTGATAGCGGGTTAGGCAATGTGCGTTGTGCTTTGCCGCAGCTCCTGCGGGGCGGCGACAAAGGCCATTATTGCTTGGGCGGAGCCAGCGGGTCGGGTTGAGGCAGGCCCGGGGCCGGGGTGGGCGCGGTCACGGTCGCGGTCTGACCGGTGTAGCCGTACTTGGTCAACAGGGGGACAAAGTTGGGATGCGTCTTGCCGTACTCCTGCAGCTTTCCAAGGAAGTTTTCCATGATGGGTTTCTGCTGTTGCTGAAAACCCTGGAGAAGCTGCGTAACGGCTTGTTTGGTGACATCGCGGTCCTGCACGGCATAGCGTTGCTGCTGGTAGAGATAAACGGTCACCGTACCGCTCAAGACCACCATGGCCAGGAGCAGTGTGGTCAGACGACCCTGCAACGCGGCGTAGAGTCGGCTGGTTTCCGGCGAATCACCGGAGGAGGAGGATTGCGACTGGAGATCGTTCATACAATTATTTGGTGACGAGCTTGAGGCCGACGGATTCAAGAATCGGCAGGATGGCCGCGTTGGTTTTGCTGTATTCCAGGCACTCGTTGGCAAAATTCTGGAACTTGGCCTGTTCAAACTGCACCTGGCGTCCCTGCAAGGCGAGCCGGCGCGTCTCGCGCGTGGAATTGATCGCGCGCAGGCAGAACACCACGGAGAGCAGCAGGCTCACCGCCAGCACGCCCGTCAGCACGGAATGGATCATGTTGCTCTTCATAAACTGGTGCGGGCGACTTTAGCGACTTCATTGCCGAAGTCCACAGCGTTTTTCTCCGTGTCCGCTTGTCTGCCGTGGGGTTACCGCCCGTTGGGGAATACAGTGGCGGGTCTTCCAGCCGATTGGGGTTCCGGGCGTGCTGAAATACCGGCGCGAAAGCCATTGATTTTTCTGGCGGCTGCCGTTTAGAGTTCGCCCGCATCAGATGGCGATCCGATGGCGAAAGAAGAACCAATTGAGTTGAGCGGTTCGGTGACGCAAGTGTTACCGGGGACCATGTTCCGGGTGGCGTTGCCCAACGGGCACGAAGTGCTGGCTCACATCTCCGGCAAGATGCGCAAGCATTTCATTCGAATCAGCGTCGGCGACCGTGTCAAAGTGGAGATGTCGCCCTACGATTTGGGCAAGGCGCGGATCACGTATCGCGAATCCTAACCGCGCTGGACGCTATGGTTTTTTCTCCCCGGCGGCCGATTCGGGTGGCGGTTTGGTGGGCCAGCGCCCGGATTCGACACGCGCGGACGCCAGATACTTTTCGATCTTCGCCACGACTTCGGGATTGCGCTCCGCAACATTCTCCTTTTCGGTGCGGTCGGCTTTCAGATGGTAGAGTTCCAGTGGTTCGCCCGCTTGGGGCCGCACCGCTTTCCAATCGCCCATACGGACTGCTTGCTGGAAGCCGCGTTCGTGAAACTCCCAATAAAGGAATTCATGCTGATTGGTTTGCTCCCGGCCGGTCAGCAACGGCAACACTGAAATGCCATCCAGAAACTCCGGTGGTTTTGTGCGGGCGACCTCGGCGGCGGTCGGCAGGAAATCCCAAAGCGTCCAGACGAAATCGCTCACCTGGCCCGGTTTGATGCGGTCAGGCCAGCGCACAATCATGGGCACGCGAATGCCGCCCTCGTAGAGGTCGCGTTTGATCCCGCGCAATCCGCCCGCACTGTTGAAGAATTTTGGGTCCACTCCGCCTTCCTTGTGCGGTCCGTTGTCGCTGGTAAAGAAAACGATGGTGTTGTCGTCAATCTTCAGTTCCTTCAGCTTCTCCACCAAGCGGCCAATGTCCGTGTCCATACGCGTGATCATGGCCGCTTTGTTTTTCTCCGGTGCCGGCCAGGGTTGCGCAGAATAGGGCTCATCACTGGGCACCTGCATACCATTGCCGGTGGCGCGGCCATACTCGTTATTGGCGTGGGGAATCGTGTAAGCGAGAAACAGAAAGAACGGACGAAAGCGGTTGAACCGGTCGGGTTTGTTGATCTGGACAAAATTCAGCGCGGCCAGGGTAAACAGATCGTGTGTGTATTCACCCCTTCGCCCGCCGACGTTCTTGGTCAGCGGAATCTGACCGTCGAAATTGGTGGTCACCAGCGGCGCGTAGCGCCACAGATGGTCGGTGTAGTAATCGTGGGCGTGGGTATGGTTCAGGTAGCCGAGGAATTCATCGAAGCCCTTTAGGTTGGGGACGCCGCTCGAACCTTCATCCCCCAGCCCCCATTTGCCGATGAGGCCGGTGCGGTAACCCGCGGCCTTCAAGACTTGCGCCACGGTCACCTCCTCCGGTTGCAGCGCCAGTCCCTTGCCGTTGCCGCGAATGTTCAAGTGGCCGGTGTGCCGGCCGAGCATCAATGCCGCGCGGGACGGCGCGCAGACGGTGCTGCCCGCGTAAAAACTGGTAAACCGAATGCCCTCTTCCGCCAGCTTGTCTATGTTGGGCGTCTTGATTTTCGCCTGCCCGTAGCAGCCCAAATCGCCGTAGCCAAGATCATCCGCGAGAACGAGAATGATGTTCGGTCGCCGCGGCGCGGGCGGCGGATAGTCATCCGTTTGGGCGGCGGAATGAGAAGACGTTCCGAGCAGTGCCAAACCCACGGTAAGCGCGGTGGCGTTGCTGAGAAGACGGCAGCGTGACATGACATTCATGATGTTGCCAGATGTTGGGCAACCCCGGCAGTCGCGTCCAACCAATTCGTCCCACTCGCGAACTGCGCCGTTCGCGAATTGCCTTTTCATTCACAGAGGCCTCAACCATGCTGACACCGCAATGTCCGCTAGCGAATCAGAAAAAAACGAGCCCGCGCAAACGGCAAAACCAAAGTCCGCCGGTGGCGACTCCCGCCGTCATCGAGGCCGACGTGGTGGGCGCGGGCGGCGCCCGGCGCCAGTTCCGTCACCTGCGCCGGCTGCGGTTGCGCCGCTGGAAGCAGTCGCACCGACACCATTGGCCGAAGAGGCCGCAACGCAGGCCGCGCCGCGCGTGGTCGCCCCTCCGCTGCCGACGGTGTCCAAACCGCCGGAACCGGATTCACAGACTTCGGCCATCAGCCAGGCGCTGGATGAAGTGAGCCAAGTGGTGGAGGCGCTCCGAAAGGCACTGGACCAAATGGAAGAGGCCTTGGAACTGGTGGAACTTGCCGAACGGCAAAAGTTGGCCGATGAGCAGGAACTCGATTCTCTCCGCCGCGCGTTGCGGCAATTGCAGCGGCCCCGCGGTCAGCGTTCGCACGATGACGAAGGCCGCCGTTCTTAATCTTTCGCTGATCGTGCGGCTCCGTGCGGTTGCTTCGTGGGAAAATGGTTGTCATCGCCCGGTCGCGGTTTAACTTGTCATCGCATGATGAAGACCTTTGCTGAACTGAAGTATCCCGGCCGGCTGATCGCGGTCGAAGGTCTCGATGGTTCGGGCAAGTCCACCCAGATTTATCTCCTCAAACGCTGGCTGGAGGTGCAGGGGTTGAAAGTGTTTTTCAGCGAATGGAACTCCTCCGAACTGGTCAAGAGCGCGACCAGCAAGGGCAAGAAGCAGGAACTGCTCACGCCCACCACGTTCAGCCTCATCCACGCCACGGATTTTGCGGATCGTTACGAACGGCATCTCGTGCCGTTGTTGCGCGCGGGCTATCTGGTGTTGTGCGACCGCTACATCTTCACGGCTTTTGGCCGCGACATCACCCGCGGCTGCCCGCCGCAGTGGGTGCGGGATATTTACAGCTTCGCGGCGTTGCCGGACCTGACATTCTTTTTCAAGGCCGACCTGGAGGTTTCGTTGAGCCGTATTCTGGACGGCCGCCCGCAGTTGAAGTATTTCGAGGCGGGAATGGACCTGCGCCTATCGTCCGACCCGTACGAGAGTTTCCGTATTTTTCAGGGCCGCATTCTTGAGCAATACCTGGCGATGAGTGGCGAGTTTAATTTTCTGATTGTGGACGCCAATCAGACCATCGAAGCGCAGCAAAGTGTGGTGCGTTCGCTGGTCGCCGGCAAACTGGACCTCCCATCGTTTGCGTGGAAGTCGGCCGATCACGCCAAACCAGCGAACCTACATCCCAAGACTTGAACTTCATGCCCACCACCTCCCGCAAAAAAGGTCCCCGTGAAGTCGCCCGGATTATTGTTCCACCCCGGACGCCGCGCCGCTTTTACGGTCACGGTATTCCGGGCGTGGACGTGGACAAGCTGGCGGGCAAACTCATCGTGGTGGAGGGCGCGGACGGTTCGGGACGTTCCACCCAAATCCGGTGGCTCGTCGAGTGGCTGGAAGGCAGCGGTCATTCGACCATCCAGGTGGGGCTTAAACGGTCCACCCTCGTGAGCGAGGAGTTGAATCGGGCGCAGCAGGGCAACATTCTCAGCCACACCACGCTCAGCCTGTTTTACGCGACTGACTTCGCCGATCAACTCGAGAACATCATCCTGCCGGCGCTGCGCGCGGGCCAGATGGTGCTCGCCGACCGCTACATTTACACGCTGATGGCCCGCGACCTGGTGCGCGGCATGGACGAGCAATGGCTGAAAAATCTCTACGGCATGGCGCTCGTCCCCGATGCGGTTTTCTACCTGAACGTCGCGCCCGAGGAACTCGTCCAGCGTGCCTTTGCCAAGTATTCTTCGCTCGACTACTGGGAAAGCGGCATGGACCTGGGGTTGGAACGCGACATCTTCGACAGTTTCCTGCGGTACCAGGCGCTGATGGCGCAACAGTTCCGGCGACTGCAAAGCACTTACGGCTTCCACATCATTGATGGCTACCGGGCGGTGGAGGAAATCAACGCCGAACTCCGCAAGAAGATTGCCGCCGTGCTTACCGGCCATCGCCTCAAGTAACCAACCTATGGCTGACAACCAAAAAGAACACTTTCTAGGGGTGGACCTGGGTGGAACGAAAATCCTCACCGGCGTCTTTGATTCCAAGTTCGAGCTCAAAGGCACGTCCAAACTCAGCACCAAGGCCAACCGCGGCGTGGATGCGGTGATCGAACGCATTGCGCGCGGCGTGAAGGAGGCCGTGGACGAGTGCGATCTCAGCCTCTCGCAAGTGCGCGGTATCGGCGTCGGCGCGCCGGGCGCCGTGGACACGGATTCCGGGAAAGTCATTTTCGCGCCGAATTTGCCGGGCTGGAAGGATGTGCCGCTGAAGAAGGACCTGGAGAAGTTGCTCGATGTGCCGGTGTTTCTTGGCAACGACTGCAACGTCTGCACGCTTGGGGTGTTCGATCAGGAATTCAAAGCCAAACCCAAATACTTGGTGGGTATTTTCATTGGCACGGGCATCGGCGGCGGATTGATCGTCAATGGCGATTTGTATTGTGGACATAATCTGACCGCGGGCGAGATCGGGCACATGGTCATCGAGGTCAATGGCCCCAAATGCGGCTGTGGCAATCGCGGGTGCCTGGAGGCCTTGGCGAGTCGCACGGCGATTTTTCGGCGGATTGAATCCGCCGTGAAGGATGGCCAGGAGACGCTGCTGACGGACATGTTGGATAAAGATTTGAAAGACATGCGCAGCGGCGATTTGCGGAAGGCCATCCGGCGCGGCGATAAATTTGTGGCCAAAGTAATCGAGGAGGCGGCGGAGTTCGCGGGCGTGGGGGTCGCGAATTTGATCAACATCCTAAACCCGGAGGTGGTGGTGGTGGGGGGCGGCGTCATCGAAGCGCTCCAAGACGAGATGATGCCGACGATCATCAAGACCGCCAAGAATCACGTCATGCCAGGCACCATGTCCGGCATCGAAATCAAAGCCTCCAAACTTGGAGATAACGCCGGCATCACGGGAGCCGCGGTGCTGGCGCGGCGTGGGACGGCGTGAGGAAGATCTTGTCATTGCTGCATCGCGCGTGGCCATGTCTGGCTTCGCATCTGCTTAAAGCCCAGTTGCTTCACCTTGAGACTAACTTCCTCTGACTGATTCGCTTATTGACCGAATGCGGTGAAGAAGTCAGGCTTGGACGGCGTCAATTCACCTTTGTCGCCGGGTTGTATCGGGATTACTGATTTCTGAGGGTGGTCACTTTGAAGATGCTATTGGCTAAATCTACAGTCGCACGAGTTTCATCGGCATGGTGGCTTTGCTGGGCCGCTGCATGTGCCCTGCTCTTTTCCGGTTGCACGGCGGGCAGTTATCGGCGCTCGGCGGACCAGCGGAATTATCAAATCATTCAACAAACCGAGTTTCAGGTGCTCGGGCGCACCAACGCGCTCACCATTGATACTCCCTACTCCCACCGCAAGCCGGCGGAGATTCTGCCGGAGGAACTGATCGAAGACCGCGTCCGCACCAACCGGCACGTGCTCACGGTGGACGCGGCGATTGAACTGGCCATGCAGCACAGCCGGGAATACCAACGCTCGAAGGAAGTTCTCTATCTGGCCGCCTTGCGCCTCTCCAACGCGCGCTACGCGGTGGGAGGCCGAGTCACTCCCTCGTCGGTTACCACCGCCGGTTGGGGACGCGACAGTAGTGGGAATCAAAGCTCGGAGGTCGTGACGGAAACTGGACTGCAAATCAGTCAGTTATTCCGCACCGGAGGCCGGCTGACGGTGAATGCGCTGAACAGCGTCATGCTTTATTATACTGGACAGCCGGAACTCTCGTTCTCCTCCGTGTCGGCTTCGTTGGTGCAGCCGTTGTTGCGGGGGTTTGGCCGCAACCATCCCGACGTGGAAACCTTGACCCAACGAGAACGCGACATGGTGTACGCGGTGCGGACGTTCAGCCTTGCCCAGGATGAATTCGCGCTCGGCATCGCCAATGAGTATTTCCGGCTGCTCCAACAAAAGGACAACATCCGCAATCGCTACACCAACTACCTGAGCCAGGTGGAATCCACCAAGCGGCTCGAGGCTCGCAAAGATCGGGAGCGGAGTTCGGACGTGGACCAGGCCCGGCAATCGGAACTCGCGGCGAGGAATAACTACGTCAACACCGTGGCGGGCTACTTCAACGCGCTGGACCAGTTCAAAATCCGGCTGGGTCTGCCTTTGAGCGAGCGTTTGGAGTTGGACGACGAGGCGCTGACGGCGGTGGAACAAACCGGCCTGGTTCCGGCCACAATGGACCCGCTCGCGGCCTATCGCCTCGCGGTGCAACGCCAGTTGCAGATGCTCAACTTCATTGATCAATATGAAGACAGCCAGCGCGCCGTCCGGATCGCCGCGGACCAGCTCAAGCCTGGCCTGCGGCTCACCGGCGGCGCCGAACTGGTTTCCGAACAGCCCACGGATTACACAAGGTTCGATGCCCACAAAGTCACGACCAGTGTGGGGCTGCAACTCGACCTTCCCTTGGACCGGTTGCCCCGCGCCAACACTTACCGGGAGGCCTTGATCGCCTTTGAACTGCAAGTGCGCACGTTTACCGGGCGGCTGGATGCCCTCAAGAACGACGTTGACCGGGGTTTGCGGACGCTGGAGCAGCGCCGGCTCAACTACGAGAACCAGAGGAACGCGTTGGCACTGGCCAACCGGCGCGTGGAAAGCAGCACCATGCTGCTGGCGGCGGGCCGCTCCGAGGTCCGTGATTTGGTGGAAGCGCAGAACGCCCAGATTAACGCCCAAATCGCCCTCACGGCGGCACTTGTGGAGCATCAGGAAGCGCGGCTGCAACTCATGCTGAACATCGGCGCCTTGCGCACCGACTCGCCGCAGTTCTGGCTCAAAGACCATTTGGCCGGCCTGTCGCTCGCCGAATCTGCCGCCCCATCAACTTCCGCGGAACTTGACCAACCCGTCATTCCGCCCGATCAATTATTCGAGAACTGACCATGAAACCGAATTCATTCATCCAAAGCTTGGCCCAGCGCACCCGCCAGCGTCCGCTGGTTGCCGCCGCTGCCGGCCTGGTAGTGGTGCTCCTGATTGCCCTGGCCCTGCGTCCGGGAACCGACCGCAAAGCCGTGAGTTATTACGAAGTCAAACGCGGCGACTTCCTCATTTCCATCGTCGAAGGCGGCACGATCGAGGCCGTCAACGAAGTCGTCGTACGCAACGAGGTCGAGGGCACCGCGCGCATCATCTACATCGTGCCCGAGGGCACCTACGTGAAGAAAGGTGATCTACTGGTGGAACTGGATTCCTCTTCCACGCTGGACTCGGTCAATCAGCAACAAATCAATGTGGAGAAAGCGCAGTTCTCCTTGATCCAGGCGCAGCAACAACTGGAGATCCAGAAAAGCACGGTGGACAGCGAACTTTCGGCGGCCCGGCTAAAGGTCGAATTTGCGGAATCGGACTTGAAGAAATACCTGGATGGCGAAGCCAAGCAGAATTTGCGCAACGCTCAGATCGAAATCACCAATGTCGTGGAAAGCCTCCAAATCAACAAGGAACGGCTGGAATGGACGGAGAAACTCTACGCGAAAGGCTACGAAACCAAGGCCAACCTCGACAGCCACCGGCTTGCCGTCTCGCAATCCGAACTCCGATTGGAACAGGCCAACCGCGCCTTGTGGCTGCTGGAAAACTTCGAGGCGCCCAAGCGAAAGCGCACGTTGGAATCCGCGCTTGAAGAAGCCCAGGAGGACTATGAACGGGTGCGACTCCAGGGGGAACGCAAGCTGGCGCAGGCGAGCGCCGACGTGGAAACTCAACGCAAAACCCTGGATCTCAACCAAGCGAAGCTGGATCGGGACAAGAAACAACTGGAAGCCACCAAGATTCATGCGCCGCAGGATGGGTTGGTTGTTTATTCCACCGGCGGCGGCGGCGGCGGCGGTGGCGGACGGTTCAGCACTGAATCCATGATCGAGGAAGGCGCCGTCGTTCGCAATCGCCAGGAACTCATCAAACTGCCGGATGTTTCCGAGATGAAACTCCAGGTCAAAATCCACGAGTCGCACATCAACCAGATTCGCCCCGGTTTGCCCGCGTACGTGGTGCTGGACTCCATGCCCGACCAGCGGTTTCGCGGCTTTGTGGCGCGCGTCGCCCCGTTGCCGGACAGTTCCAGCCGTTGGGGCAATCCCAATCTCAAGGTGTACGCTACCGAAGTGCGGATCACCGACCGCCTGCCTGATGTGAAGCCGGGGGTTTCGGCCCGTGCCGAAGTAGTCATCACCAACTTGGCGGATGTCTTGACCGTGCCCATTCAAGCCGTCACGACGCTCAGAGGCCAGCAGGTGGCCTATCTGGCCAGTAATCCGCCGCGTCCCGTGCCCGTGAACGTCGGCTTGTACAATCAGCGTTTCATCGAAATCACTACGGGGTTGAGCGAGGGCGACCGCGTTCTACTCTCGCCACCCTTCGACACCCAGGACAAGGACTTGGGCGGCGCGCTCATGGCCAAGGGCGACGAAATGCCGACCGTGGATAGCAATCAGGTATCGCGGGCCCTCGCGCCGCGCAACGGCGTGGAGCGTGGAGGACCCAGTGCGGCGTTTCCCCGCGCTGCCGCCAACCCCGGGACTGAGGGGCTGGGCAGCGAACGCGGGGCGAATGTTGGCGATGCCCCAACGGCTCGAACCGGCGAGTCACCCCGTGCTGCGCGCCCCGAAGGTGAACGCGGCGGGAATTTCCCCAATCGCGAGGAAATCCTGAAGCAATTTGACACCAACGGCGACGGCGAGTTGGACGAATCCGAGCGCGCCGCCATGCGCGAACGCTTCGGCGGCGGCCAGCGGCGGCGCGGCACCAACGCGCCGCCCGCCGACGCACCGCGTCCCACGCCGGATAGTTGAGCGTGGCCGTTCGCATCCACGCGCGCACTGCAACCAACCCATGCCTCCGCCCGACTCCATCATTCAGTTTCAGGGGATCGAGAAGCGTTACGACCTCGGCGGCGAAGCCGAGGTGCGCGCGTTGCGCGGCGTTGACCTGACCGTGCATGCCGGCGCCTATGTCGCCATCATGGGGCCGTCCGGTTCCGGCAAGTCCACCATGCTCAATCTCATTGGCTGCCTGGATCGTCCCACAGCTGGTCTCTATTCCTTGGGCGGCACCGACGTTTCCAGCATGCCCGACGATGAACTGTCGGAAGCGCGCGGGCGCATGATTGGTTTCATTTTCCAGTCCTACAATCTCATCGCGCAGTTGACGGTGATCGAAAACATCCAGGTGCCCCTCATTTACCAGGGCCGGGACATCCGCGCGTATCAGGAGCACTGCGCCAAACTGGCCGACATGGTGGGGTTGAGCGACCGGCTGCATCACCGCCCCAATCAACTCTCCGGCGGCCAGCAACAGCGGGTGGCCATCGCCCGCTCGCTTGTCAACGATCCGTTGCTGATTCTGGCCGATGAACCCACCGGCAACCTGGATTCCCGCACCGGCGCGGAGGTGCTGGATATGATTGACCGCTTGAACGCTTCAGGCAAAACCATCGTGCTGGTGACGCATGACCACAAAGTGGCCGAACGCGCCCATCGCGTGCTCCACATGAAGGACGGTTTGATCGAGCGCGAAGTGATCAACCGGCCCGCGCCGCGCGCCAACGGCCAGCCGGCCTCGTCTGTATGAATCCCCTGAGTTTCCAGTTCCTTAGCACCGTGCGGTTGGGCATGAAGAGCCTGATGCTGCATAAACTACGCTCCGCGCTTACCATGCTGGGCATCATCTTCGGGGTCTGTTCCGTCATCGCCATGCTCGCCATCGGGGAAGGCGCCTCCTACGCGGCCCAGGAGGAAATCAAGAAACTCGGCAGTGACAATATCATCCTCCGCAGCCTCAAGCCGGCGGAGGACGCGAAACTGGCCGGCCTGGGCCGCGGCGGCACCATTGATTACGGGCTGACCTACCAGGACGGCGCGCGCATCCAATCCACCATTCCCGGCGTGCGCCGGGTGTTGCCGGTGCGAATCATCCGCGAGAATGTTCTGTTCGGCCCTAACAGCGTTCCTTGTCAGGTGCTTGGCACGCTGCCGTTCTATCCGGAGATTGTCGGCTTGGACGTGGTGCGGGGACGTTTTCTCACCGAAACGGACGAGCGCAACATGGATAACGTCTGTGTGCTGACCGTGGGTTTGGCGCAACGGCTCTTTCCCTATCAGGACCCGTTGGATCATTCGGTAAAAGTGGACTCCTTCTACTACCGCGTGGTCGGCCTCGTGCGCGAACAGAACCTGCCCGAACATCGCACGCAACAAGGCGTGATGGAGGGCGAGCCACTCGACAACAACGTGTACGTTCCCTTGAGCGTTTCCCGCACGCGCTTCGGCGAAGTTCTTATCCGCCGTTCGGCCGGCGGCTTTGAAGCGGAGAAGGTCGAGCTGCACCAGCTCACCGTGCAGATGAACGACACCGCCGCCGTGGAGACAGCGGACCCGCAGATCAAGACGTTGCTGGGCCGCTTTCACTCGCGCAACGACTACGAGATCGTCGTGCCACTGCAATTGCTCCGCCAGGCCGAGCAGACCAAGCGCATCTTCAACGTCGTGCTCGGGTCCATCGCCGCCATCTCCCTGCTGGTGGGCGGCATCGGCATCATGAACATCATGCTCGCCACCGTGACCGAGCGCACGCGCGAGATCGGCGTTCGTCGCGCCCTCGGCGCCAAACGGCGCGACATCACCCTGCAATTCCTCGTCGAAACCGTCGTGCTCTCCGTTGGTGGCGGATTGATTGGCGTCGCCCTTGGCGTCATCACGCCTATTGTCGTCTCCCAACTCACGGACATGAAGACCATCGTCACCCTTTGGTCCGTGCTGCTGGCGTTTGGCATCTCCGGCGCGGTGGGCATCGTCTTTGGTCTTTACCCCGCGAAAGCCGCCGCGCAACTCGATCCCATCGAGGCTTTGCGGCATGAGTAACCGGCTACCGCCGGCTGCCCGCTTCAGCGCAGCTTCACCGCACGGTAATAGCGTTGCGAGAATTCGGCGGCTCGGAGGTCGGTGATTCGCAATGCGCCGGTGGCGGGCAGCACATTCGTGGTGATGGCTGTCCAAGAGTTCAAATCCGATGAGGCTTGAATCACGTAGGTCGCGTGCGGCACGCCGGCGAGCACAAAGGAAAACCCGCCCTCAACGGACGTGTGCGGGCGGCTCAATTCAGGAGGCGCATTCGTGATGGCTGCTGTGGTATCCACGATTGGGACTTGCGTTGCCTCGCTGGCTGGCGGCTTGACGCCGGTGGCCGGCTCCGGCCTTTTGAAAGCCAGCACACGGCTGACGTATTGACTGGATGGGAAGCTGCCGATTTGGGTTGGATTCCGCGGATCGCTCACGTCGAGAATTCGGATCGAAGCGCCGGTGTCCATGAGATATGCCCGGCCTCCCACTACCACGACATCGTACTGCGGACTTTCTGGCAGAAAGACGGTGACCAATTTGGCGTCGAGCGGTTCGCGGACGTCGGCCACCCGCATACCGCCGCCGTACGAAGCGGCATACGCAAAACCGTTCACAACATGGACGCTTATTCCGCCACCCGGCCAGTTGGCCACGAACATCGGATCCCGGGCATCGAGAATCTGGGCTCCGGTGTAGGCCAGCTTGCCCGCAACGTGGCTGTGAAATGCCATCGTGACCCGGCAGCGGCCAACGGGCTGCGGATTCGATGGATTCGACACGTCCACCCGCTCAAACCAGCTATAACAGGACAAATAGGCAATGTGATCCACCACCTGAACGCTCGAAGGATGATGCTGCTGAGGCTCATACTTTCCGACCAAAGTGGGTTGGCGCGGATTGGAGACATCCAGGATCAACAAGCCGGAACCCGGCCCATCCGCCACGTAGGCGTGTTTCCCAACCACATGCACACTTGCGGCGCTGCCCGGGGTGTCGTAGGTCGTGAGCCAGACCGGATTCGCGGAGTCCGCGACATCCAACACCGTCAATCCGGCGAGTTGATTGGCTACAAAGGCGTAATCACCCACGACTTGGATGCCCACGGGAGCACGGCGGGGATTCCAGCCGCCCTTCCATTTCGGAGCGGCCGGGTCGGAAACATCGAGAATCTGAATGCCGTATCCCCACGCGGCCACGAAGAGGTCATGGCCGACCAATTGCAGCGCCTTGGGCGCGCGATCCCGGGCTGAATCCACCGAAGTCCGATTGATGGCTGCCGGCTCTGCTGCGAATGACCACGCGCCGAGAAAGCCGATGGCCCCAGTCAGGATCACCTTCTGTTGCCCGCAATTCACGAACTGACGCTATTCCATGCCGTGCGTTCCTGCAAGCCTACTCCCACTCAATCGTCCCGGGCGGCTTGCTGGTGATGTCGAACACACAGCGGTTGACGCCTTTCACCTCGTTGATGATGCGGCTGGCCAGTTTCTCCAGGAGATCGTACGGCAGTTTCACCCAGTCGGCCGTCATGCCGTCTTGCGATTCCACTGCGCGCACGGCGATGGTGTAATCATAAGTGCGTTCGTCACCCATCACGCCCACGCTGCGCACCGGGAGCAACACTGCGAAGCTCTGCCAGATTTTGTAATAAAGCCCGCTGGCTTTCATCTCCTCGACCACTATGCGGTCCGCGTTGCGCAGAATCTCACACCGCCGGGGCGTGACTTCGCCCAGAATCCGCACCGCCAGCCCCGGCCCGGGGAAAGGTTGTCGCCACACGATTTCCTTGGGCAAACCCAGCTCCTCACCGAGCAGCCGCACTTCATCCTTGAACAAACACTTCAACGGTTCGACGAGCGCAAACTTCATCTTTTTGGGCAGCCCGCCCACGTTGTGATGGCTCTTGATCAACGCGGCGGGATTGCCCGCGATGGGCACGGATTCAATCACGTCGGGATACAGCGTGCCTTGGGCGAGAAACTTGGCTTTGCCGGCGCGTTTGGTGGCGGCCTGGAACACCTCGATGAACGTGCGGCCAATGATCTTGCGTTTGCGCTCGGGGTCGGTGACGCCTTTGAGCCGGGACAGAAACAGCTTCGTGGCGTTTTCGTAGCGCAGCTTCACCTTGAAATGGCGCCCGAAAACCTCGCGCACCACTTCCGCCTCGCGGGCGCGCAGCACGCCGTTGTTCACGAAGATGCAGGTGAGTTGATCGCCAATGGCTTTGTGCAGCAGGGCGGCTGCTACGCTCGAATCCACCCCGCCGCTCAATCCGAGGATCACGCGTTCGCGCCCCACCTGCGCGCGGATTTCCTCGACCGCTTGCTCGATGTAATTGCGCATCGTCCAATCCTTCCCGCAGCCGCAAACGCCGTGGACAAAGTTGCTGATAACCTCCCGGCCGCGCGGGGTGTGGACCACTTCGGGATGAAATTGCAGGCCGAAGAACCCCTTGCTGCGGTGTTCAATGGCGGCGTATTCGGAATTCTCCGTCACGGCGACGGGTTTGAAATTGCGGGGCAGTTTCGTGAGTTTGTCCCCATGTGAGTTCCAAACCTGAAGCCGCTTCGGCAGGCGCGCGAACAAAGCGCAGGCGGCGTTCGTCACCGTGAGCGTGCCTTTGCCGTATTCGCGTTTCTGGCCTTTTTCCACCCGGCCACCTAGAAAGTGCGCAAACAACTGCACGCCATAGCAGATGCCCAGCGTCGGCACGCCGAGTTTGAAGATGGCTGGGTCCGGCAATGGGGCATCTTCGGCGTACACGGAAGACGGTCCGCCGGAGAGGATCAACCCTTTGGGCTGAAGCGCGGATATCTCGCGAGCTGGCGTGTCGTAACGCAGAATCGTGGAATACACGTTGCACTCGCGCACACGCCGGGCAATCACCTGCGTGTATTGCGAGCCAAAATCCAAAATGACAATTTGTTCAGTCATGGAAATACCAGAGCGCACTGTTTGCCCGTGAACGCCGTGTTTGACGAGGAAAAAGTAACCTGTGTGGGACGCGCGGGAGACTCCGGTTGCGTCCGGGGCTGAAGAAATCTGGCAGTTCCGAGTTCTCTTGAGCCCGCCGAGCTGAAGCCTTGGTCGGTTTCCTGTGCTTGAAATCCCTTTGGCCTAGGGCAAAATCTGCTGATTCTTTTACAAAAACTGCCTAGCGCGTTAGCCAAATACTGCTACCTATTAACGTGCAACTGATACCGGGTGCCAAGCATCTCGGATTGGCCGGGATGCCCCGCTGGGCAGCCTGAATCCCAAGTCCGCGCGCTTGCTTGCGGTTTCACTGATACGATGGAACAACCATTGATTGCCTGTGATTTATGAGCACGAAACCGGTCCTCTTCAACAACACCGTCCTCCGGGATGGTCATCAATCCATGGCGGCCACCCGCATGGCCACCCAACAGATGCTCGAACCCGCGCCCATTCTCGATGAGATGGGCTTTGCCGGGCTGGAAACCTGGGGTGGGGCGACGATTGATTCCTGTCTGCGCTATCTGAACGAGAATCCCTTCGACCGGTTGCGCACGTTGAAGAACATCGCGCCCAAGACGCCGCAACTGATGCTGCTGCGCGGGCAGAACATCGTCCAATACGCCAGCTTCCCGGATGATGTGGTGGAGACGTTCGTCCGGCTCACCTGCGAGAACGGACAAGACATTCTCCGCATTTTCGATGCGTTGAACGACGTGCGTAATCTGCAAACCGCCATCAAGGCGACGAAGAAATACCGCAAACACGCGCGCGGCGAACTTTGTTACACGATCAGCCCCGTTCACACCGTCGAGAACTTTGTGAAGATGGGCGTCGAGCTGGAGAAGATGGGGTGCGATTCCATCGGCATCAAAGACATGTCGGGCATCATTCAACCGCAGATCGCGTATCGGATGGTGAAGGAGTTGAAGAGCAAGGTCGGTATCCCGATCACGTTGCACACTCACGACACCGCGGGACTGGGTGCGGCAAGTTATCTCGCGGCGATTGATGCGGGCGTGGATTGCGTCGAAGTGTCCATCGTACCGTTCGCCAATGGCACGTCGCAGCCGGACACGCAACGCATGTTGGCGCTGCTCGAAGGCCATCCGCGCTGCCCGAAGTTCGACACGGAGAAGCTCGCACAACTGCGCGATTATTTTGAGGGCGTCTACAAGGAGCTTTCCAAATTCACCAGCCCGGCGAACGAGCGGGTGGACAGCGACATTCTGATTTATCAAGTGCCGGGCGGCATGTTGTCGAACTTCCGCACCCAGCTCAAAGAGCAGGGCATGGCCGACAAGTTCGATCAGGTGGTGAAGGAAATCCCCGTGGTGCGCGAGGCGTTGGGTTGGATTCCGCTGGTGACGCCCACGTCCCAAATCGTCGGCACGCAGGCGATGATGAATGTGAAGTTCGGTCGCTGGAAAATGATCTGTCAGCCCGCGCAGGACATCGCCCTGGGCAAGTATGGTTTGACGCCCGGCCCGATTGATCCCGGCGTGTTGGCGCAGGTCGAGAAGCAGACCTGCAAGAAGCGCGTCACCGAACGCCCGGCGGACTTGCTCGAGCCCGGCATGGAGAAATATCGCAAGCAATGCGCCGAGAAAGGTCTGCCGACGGACGACGAAACCGTGGTGCTGTTCGCGATGTTCCCGCAACAGGTCGAGGATTTGCACAAGGCCAAGACCAAACCCGCCGCCGCGCCTGCTGCAACTCCGGCGGCCCCGGCAACGCCCGCCGCTGCAACCCCCGCGCGCGCCAACGGCCAGGGCCGGCATCTGTTTGTAACCGTCAACGGCAAGCGGCATGACGTCACCGTTGAAACTCTCGAAGGCTAAGGATTCACCTGCGAATGAACCGGACATTCAGCAATTGGCGAGTGGGTTTGGGCGAATTGTGTTCGCCCCGTTTCCCCTCACCCCGGCCCTCTCCCTCGGGGAGAGGGAGAATCGTTCGCCGCCTCTCCTGCAGTCGTGAGTCGGTGGATGCACCGGAGTCGTTGCGTGATCAGAAAGCGTCCAATCGCTGTTCCCTCTCCCTGAGGGAGAGAATTGCCCGAACTCAGATTCGCGCTTTGAACCCCCGAACTGGAGCGCGGAGCATTGCTCCGCTCGGCCCGACCCGCGGAGCAATGCTCCGCGCTCCGTTAGCGGGAAGCGTCAGGGGGAATCGTGCGCATGCCGTTTGGCGTCCGCCTTTGTCCCGGCGGCTCATTCATCAAATTATCTCTGCAATTTCATGACCACGCAATCTACCACCGCGCTCCTCGCCGAATTTCCGCCCGTCAGTCAGGACGACTGGCGCAAGCTGGTCGAGGCCGAACTGAAGGGCGCGCCGTTCGACAAGAAGATGTTCACGGCCACGCACGAGGGCATCACGCTCAAGCCGATCTATCGGCGCGAGGACGTCGCCAATCTGCCGCACGTGAATTCATTGCCCGGCTTCGCGCCGTTCGTGCGCGGGGCGAACGCGAGCGGTTACGTGAAGGAATCCTGGGACGTGTCGCAGGAAATCGCAGTGGCCAGTCCCACGGAATTCAACTTCGCCGCGCGCAATTCCATCAGCCGTGGACTGAACGCGCTCAACATGGTGCTCGATCGCGCGACGCGCAACGGGCTCGATCCCGATTGGGCCGCGGCGGAAGACGTCGGGTTCGGCGGACTGTCCATCGCGTCGCTCGATGACCTCAATCGCGCCCTGGACGGCGTGGATTTGGAGCAGATGTCGCTATTCGTGCGCTCGGGCGCCTCCGCGTTGCCGTTTGCCGCATTGCTCATCGCGCTGGCGAAGAAGCGCAAGAAATCCCTCGCGCGGCTGCACGGTTGCATCGAGATGGACCCACTGGGGGTGATCGCGCATGAGGGCAAATTACCGCAATCATTCGAGGGCGCGTATCGCGAGATGGCCGCGCTGACAGAGTGGGCCGCCAAGAATGCGCCGCAATTGCAGACAATCTGCGTCCACAGCCGCGCCTGGCACGAGGCCGGGGGCAGCGCGGTACAGGAACTCGCCTACACACTGGCGACGGGCGTCGAGTATCTGCGGCAGCTCGCAAAGCTCGGTTTGGGAGTGAACATCGCCGCCCCGCGGATTCGCTTCGCGGTGACGGTGGGAACGAGTTTCTTCCTCGAGATCGCCAAGCTGCGCGCCCTGCGAATGCTCTGGTCGCGCGCGGTGGCGGCGGCGGGCGGCGACGAAACCGCGCAGAAAATTTCGCTGCATGTGCGCACGTCGCAATGGAACAAGTCGGTCGTGGATCCCTACAACAACATGTTGCGCACGACGGTCGAGGCGTTTGCCGGCGTGCTCGGCGGGTGCGACTCCATGCAGGTGGGCGCGTTCGATGAAGTGCTGCGGACGCCGGATGATTTCAGTTTGCGTATTGCGCGGAACACGCAGCTCGTGCTGCAAAAAGAATGTGAGTTGAATCACGTCGTGGATCCGGCGGGGGGGGCGTGGTATGTCGAAAACGCAACGGCGGAAATTGCCGCCCGGGCCTGGGCGTTGTTCCAGGAAGTGGAAAAAGCGGGAGGCATGGAGGCGGTCATGCGGGCCGGGGTCGCCCAAAAATCCGTGGCGGAAACGGCCGCCAAGCGAATTAAAGCCGTGACGAGCCGGCGCGATTCCATCGTGGGCGTGAATCAATACGCCAACCCGAAGGAAAAGCCGCTCGAAGTTGTGGCCACCGATGCCAGGGCATTTCACAAACGGCGGGCGCAACAGGTGGCTTCGCACCGCACCGCACTGGAGGACGAGGACAGTCAAACCGTGCTCAACTGGCTGGCCAAAGTTATCGGACTGACCGGCGCAGACTTGTTTGGCGTGAGTGTCGAAGCCGTGAGTGCCGGCGCAACGCTGGGCGAAATTACCCGGGCCTTGCGCATCAACGACACGCCGAGTGAACCGATCACGCCGGTGTGCATCACGCGCGCGGCCAAGCCGATTGAAGGTTTGCGCGCCGCGATGAACCGGCGCGCGGATGGTCCGGCGAAGGTGTTCCTGTGCAACATGGGAACACTCAAGGAGCACAAAGCGCGGGCGGATTTCTCGCGCGGCTTTTTCAGCGTGGGCGGCTATGACGTGGTTTCACCCGCTGGATTCAAAACGCCCGAAGATGCCGTGGCGGCGTTTGCCAAGTCGGGCGCGGACATCGCGGTGCTTTGTTCCGTGGATGACAATTATCCGGCGCTGGTGCCGGCGCTGACTGCGGGAATTCGTTCGCACAAACCGGGCGCGACCATTGTGCTGGCCGGTTATCCAGCCGAGCAAATTGAAACGCACAAACAGGCGGGCGTGGATGAGTTCATTCACATCCGCGCGGACGTGCTTGAAGTGCTGTCGCGGATTCATGAAAGGCTGGGGATCAGATGAAGGTAAGACGATCAATCACGGAACGCGGCGTGTCGGAAGAGAAGTTAGTGAAAGGCTCGCCCTCACCCCGGCCCTCTCCCCCGGGGAGAGGGAGAGCAAATCCCGGTTGTGGAACGACTGGACAATTTCGTTCCAGTCGCTGCCTTCTGAGCTTTCGTTTAAGGGCATTCGATCACCCAGCGCGTTCGGCTTTGCAAAGAGTTGGAAAACGATTCCCCCTCTCCCCGGGGGAGAGGGCCGGGGTGAGGGCGAGCGTAAATCCAATTCCACCGGACATAGCAAAGCACCGTTGGGATCGCTAAATCTATGACCACGTTTCCTGATTATACCAAAATTGAATTGAACCCTACGCCCGCGCCGGTGACATTTGAGCAATGGCGGGCGCGGTTCGAGGTCGAGACGGGCAAATCACTCAACGATTGGGTGCATCAAACGCTCGAACAGATCGCGGTGCAACCGCTCTACACCGAAGCGGACCTCGCCCAGTGCGAACATCTCGACACCATGCCGGGCCTCGCGCCGTTCGTCCGGGGGCCGTACGGTTCGATGTATGTGACGAAGCCGTGGACGGTGCGGCAATACGCCGGGTTCTCCACGGCGGAAGAATCAAACGCGTTTTATCGCCGCAACATCGCGGCGGGGCAGCAAGGCTTGTCCGTGGCATTCGATCTGCCGACCCATCGCGGTTACGACTCGGATCATCCGCGCGCGTTTGCCGACGTGGGCAAGGCTGGCGTGGCGGTGGACTCGATCCTCGACATGAAGGTGCTGTTCGACAGCATTCCGCTCGATCGCATCTCCGTTTCCATGACGATGAACGGCGCGGTGCTGCCGATTCTCGCGTTTTACATCGTCGCCGCTGAGGAGCAGGGCGTCCCGCTCGACAAACTCTCGGGCACGATCCAGAACGACATCCTCAAGGAATACATGGTGCGGAACACCTACATTTATCCGCCCGCGCCTTCGATGCGCATCATCGCCGACATCTTCAGCTTCACCTCTCAGAAGATGCCGAAGTTCAATTCCATCTCCATCTCCGGCTATCACATGCAGGAAGCGGGCGCGACGGCGGATTTGGAAATGGCGTACACGCTTGCGGACGGATTGGAGTATGTGCGCACCGGTATCAAAGCGGGCATTGACATTGATGCGTTTGCGCCGCGCCTGTCGTTCTTCTGGGCGCAGGGCAAAAACTTCTTCATGGAAATCGCCAAGATGCGCGCCGCGCGGGCGCTGTGGGCGAAACTCATCAAGCAGTTCAATCCGAAGAATCCCAAATCCATGGCGCTGCGGACGCACTCGCAGACGTCGGGTTGGTCATTGACGGAGCAAGATCCATTCAACAACGTCGCGCGCACGTGCATCGAGGCGATGGCGGCGACGCTCGGGCACACGCAGTCGTTGCACACCAATGCGCTCGATGAAGCCATCGCGTTGCCGACGGATTTCTCGGCGCGCATCGCGCGGAACACGCAGTTGTTGCTCCAGGAGGAAACCGGCATCTGCAAAGTGATTGATCCGTGGGGCGGCTCGTTCTACGTCGAGGCGTTGACGAATGAAATCATGCGGCGCGCGTGGGGACATATTCAGGAAGTGGAAGCGCTCGGCGGCATGGCGAAGGCGATTGAGACGGGGCTGCCGAAGTTGCGCATCGAAGAAGCGGCGGCGCGGCGGCAGGCACACATTGATTCCGGCAAGGAAGCGATCATCGGCGTGAACACGTTGCGCCTGGAGAAAGCCGAGAAGCTCGACGTACTCGAAGTGGATAATACCGCCGTGCGCGATTCGCAAATCAAGCGGCTGCAAAAACTGAAAGCCGAACGCGACAACGCCAAGGTGAACGCGTGTCTGGAGGCGTTGTCCAAAGCAGCGGAAGGTGGTCAGGGTAATTTGCTTGCGCTGGCAGTGGACGCAGCGCGGGCGCGGGCGTCGTTGGGCGAAATCTCGTTCGCGCTGGAAAAACATTTCAACCGGCACAAAGCCGTCATCCGATCTGTGAGTGGCGTGTATCAATCTGAATTTGGGCAGGACCCGCAAATCGAGCAGGTCCGCAAACTGACGGACAGTTTCGCGGAGAAGGATGGGCGGCGTCCGCGCATTCTCATCGCGAAGATGGGCCAGGACGGTCACGACCGCGGCGCGAAGGTGGTGGCGACCGCCTACGCTGATCTCGGTTTCGATGTGGACATCGGCCCGCTGTTCCAACAGCCGGACGAAGCCGCGCGCATGGCGGCGGAGAACGACGTGCATATAGTGGGCATCAGTTCACTCGCGGGCGGACACAAGACGTTGCTGGTGCAGTTGCGCGACGAACTCAAGAAGATCGGGCGTGAGGACATCATGATCGTGGTCGGCGGCGTCATCCCGCCGCAGGATTATGATTTTCTGAAAGCGAACGGCGCGGCGGCGGTGTTTGGGCCGGGCACGTTCATTCCCGATGCGGCGAAGGAAATTTTGACGCAGTTGAATCAAGCGTTGGATTGATGCGGCCTGGTGATTACAAAGCTTACGATGAAGATGTTCGCAGTCGCCACGACGAAGCGAGGCGGCAGCCGCGTAGCGCAGGTTGGCAACCTGCTGTTTCGCAGGCTGGTAGCCTGCGGGGCGTTCGACGCGGCTGGCGGCGCTGGATGTGCCGAAAGCCTGCCGACTGCCAGTCGGCGATACAGCAGACTGCCAGTCTGCGCTACGGATGGAGTGGACGCATGAGCGAAATCTCGACCAACTCCCCTGCGCCGCGCCATCCCCGTCGGTTGACGGTGGAGGACTATGTGGCGGGTGTGTTGGCGGGGGAGCGGGCGATCTTGGCGCGGGCGATTACTTTGGTGGAAAGCAATTCGCGGTTGCACGAAGCGCAGGCGCAGGAGGTGTTGACGCGCTTGTTGCCGCACACGGGCAAAGCGAAACGCATTGGCATCACGGGCGTGCCGGGGGTGGGCAAAAGCACGTTCATCGAGACGTTCGGATGTCAGTTGGTGGAGCGCGGGTACAAGCTCGCGGTGCTGACGATTGATCCGACCAGCGCGCGATCCGGAGGTAGCATTCTCGGCGACAAGACGCGCATGGAAAGACTGAGCGTCGCGCCGAATGCGTTCATCCGGCCTTCGCCATCGGGCGACAATCTCGGCGGTGTGGCGCGGCGCACGCGCGAGACGATGTTGCTCTGCGAGGCGGCGGGGTTTGACACGGTTCTGGTCGAGAGCGTGGGTGTGGGGCAGACTGAAATCGCGCTCCGTTCAATGGTGGACTTCTTCCTGTTGTTGTTGCTGCCGGGCGCGGGCGACGAATTGCAGGGCATTAAAAAAGGCATCGTGGAGATGGCCGATCTGGTGCTGATCAACAAAGCGGATGGCGACAATCGGCTGCGCGCGGAGCACGCGCGGGCGGATCAAGGTGCGGCGTTGCATTACCTGCAACCAGCAACGCCGGGATGGAAAACGGAAGTCATGCTGGGAGCAGGTTTGACCGGTGAAGGATTGCCGCAGGTGTGGGAACGCATTGAGAAGTTTTTCGCGGAGTTGCACGCGAGCGGTGTCATCGCCAAGCGGCGGCAGCAACAGACGTTGGAATGGCTGAACGATTTGATCCACGACGAATTGCGGCGGCGGTTTGATCACGACCCGCGGGTGCTCGCGAAGTTGCCGGAACTGCGGAGCGCGTTGCTGCGCGGGGAAATGACGGCTGTGCGCGCGGCGAATGTTTTGCTGGAGGCTCACAACGAAGCGGAGCAAAAGTCATGAACGCGCAAAACATCCTGGAGCGACTGCTGGATGGTGTGACGCTCGCCCTCACCCCGGCCCTCTCCCCCGGGGAGAGGGAGAATGGCACGCCGTCACTGGTTAATTGCGGATGGTTTGGCTTGTCGTGCGCGTTCGCATCAAGTCACCAACCGCCGTCGCCGGCACTGCGAGTGAGCAAATTCGCAGTTCGCCCCGATTGCTGTTCCCTCTCCATGAACGGAGCGCGGAGCATTGCTCCGCGTGTCGAGCCGAGCGGGGCAATGCTCCGCGCTCCAGTTCGGGGGTTCAAAGCGCGAACTGGGGTTGGGCGAAATCTCTCCCCGGGGGAGAGGGTCAGGGTGAGGGCGGGCGTTGAACACACTTTTGGCAACCACTGAAACTTTATGATCAAGAAAATTGACCACCTGGGCATCGCGGTGAAATCACTCGATGAAGCGGTGCCGTATTATGAGAAAGCACTCGGCTTGAAATGCGAGCATCGCGAAGAAGTGCCGTCGCAGAAAGTGCGCACCGCGTTCTTTCACTGTGGCGAGGTCCACATTGAATTGCTCGAACCCACCGATCCGGAGAGTCCGATTGCGAAGTTTCTGGAAAAGAATCCGGCGGGCGGCATTCATCACGTCGCGTTTGGAACGGATGATGTGCAGGGTCAATTGCAACAGGCGGCGGACGCGGGCGTGAAGTTGATTCACGACAAGCCGTTTGATGGCGCGGGCGGCAAGCTCGTGGCGTTTTTGCATCCGAAATCCACTTATGGCGTGCTCACGGAATTTTGCATGCCGAAACCGAACTGAATTCAAACCACGAATGGACACGAATAGACACGAATGGAGCGCGGGCTTTAGCCCGCTTCAGCGTGCGAGCGGTATTTGTGGTTCGCACTTCTCCTGCGTGGTGGCGCTGAAGCGGCCTGAAGGCCGCGCTCCAGCCGGTTTGATTCGTGTTCCTTCGTGTCCATTCGTGGTTAAAACCTGAAGAATTTATGGCCATACCGAAATCATTCCTCGAAGAACTGGAAAAGAAACGCGCTGCTGCCCGACTGGGCGGGGGGGCGGACAAACTCGAAGCGCGCCACAAGAAGGGCGTGATGACCGCGCGCGACCGGCTCAATGAATTGTTCCAAACAGGAACGTTTCAAGAGTCCGGCATGCACGCGGACCACGATTGCCACAACTTCGGCATGGAAAAGAAATCCCTGCCGGGCGACGGCGTGGTGACGGGCACGGGATTGGTGGACGGGCGCGCAGTGGCGGCGTTCAGCCAGGACTTCACCGTGGGCGGCGGCGCGCTGGGCCGCATTCACGCGAAGAAGATTTGCGACGTGATGGAACACGCGCTCAAGGCCGGCTGTCCGATTGTGGGTTTCAACGATTCCGGCGGCGCGCGGATTCAGGAAGGTGACGATTCACTGTCCGGTTACGGGCAGGTGTTTTTCCGCAACGTGCTGGTGTCGGGGGTGGTGCCGCAGATTGCGGTGATCGCCGGGCCGTGCGCGGGCGGAGCGGCATATTCGCCGGCGTTGATGGATTTCATCGTCATGGTGAAGGACAGCGCCAACATGTTCATTTGCGGGCCGGAGGTCATTCAGGCGGTCACCGGCCAGAAATGCACGATGGCCGAGATCGGCAGCGCGCAGGCGCACGCCAGCGTGAGCGGCAACATTCATTTCGTGGCCGAGAACGACGCGGACGCGGTGCGGATCGTGAAGAAACTGCTGTCGTTTCTGCCGTCGAACAACGTGATGGACCCGCCGCATCATCCGACCACACAACTGGACCTGAGCACCGACACCGAGTTCAACAAGCTCGTGCCAGACGATTCCAAGAATCCGATGGACGTCACAAAAGTCATCGCGCGCCTGGTGGACAAGGGCGATTACCTCGAAGTGATGAAGGAATTCGCGAAGAACATCGTGATCTGCTTCGCGCGCATCCAGGGCATCGTGGTGGGCATCATTGCGAATCAATCGGCGGTGAAGGCGGGCACGCTGGACATTGATGCGTCGGACAAGGCGGCGCGGTTCATCCGGTTCTGCAACGTGTTCAACATTCCCATCGTGAACCTGGTGGACGTGCCCGGCTTCCTGCCGGGCGTGGCGCAGGAACGCGGCGGCATCATCCGGCACGGCGCGAAGATGCTGTTCGCCTACGCCTCGGCAACTGTGCCCAAGATCACGGTGATTTTGCGCAAAGCCTACGGCGGCGCGTATCTCGCCATGTGCAGCGCGGACATGGGCGCGGACGCGGTTTACGCGTGGCCGACCGCCGAGATCGCTGTGATGGGTGCGGAAGGCGCGGTGAAAATTCTCTACAAACGCGAGATCGCCGCCGCGGCGGATCCGAAGAAAGAGGAAGCGAAACTGGTGGCGGATTATCGCGCCCACTTCTGTTCGCCTTACGAAGCGGCGAAGAAGGCGATGATCAACGACGTGATCGCACCGGCGGAAACGCGCGCGGTGGTTTCGCTCGCGTTGCGCAACTTGTTGAGTAAACGTGAAACGCGGCCACCGAAGAAGCACGGGACGATTCCGTTGTGAACCTTGGGCGTAACGAATCATGAACTTGATAAATGCCCTCACCCCGGCCTTCTCCCATCCGATGGGAGAGGGAGAATCTTCCGCCGCTGGTTTAAAATGTCGTGTGGCGGCGATTGCGGGATGGTCTTACGAACAACGGCGAGTGTTCGAAACCTGTTCCCCTCTCCCGTCGGACGGGAGAGGGGTCAGGGGTGAGGGTTATGCGCTTCGCAATCTCGGAACTGAATTATGAATCCCACTCCTCCTCCTGACGATCTGTCACCCGCCGAGTCGAACCTCGGCAAGGTGCTGGCACTCATTCATCGCGTGTTACCGCGCCTTGACGACCCGGCCCGCAAGGCCGAGGTGCAATCCGCGTTGAGCAAGGCCGCTTCGTTCTTGGAAGCGGCGCGGGCGGCGCACAGCGGCGGCGTGGCCAGCCTGCCGCCGATTGGTTCGCAACAGGTCGCCACGGCGGTGGCGCCAGAAATCGCGGCCGTGATTGCGGCGGCGGTGTCCGTGATTCTCGACCGGCCGTATCGGCTCGTTTCCGTGCAACAGGTGACGGTGCCCGTTGTGCCGCATCTCAACGTCTGGGCGGTGGAAGGCCGCACGCAGATTTTCATGTCCCATAAAGTCCGTTGAACCCTTTACCAAATCGCATGATCAAACGACTTCGCGTCACCGTGGATGGCAACTCTTACGACGTCACCGTCGAGTTGCCCGATGAAACCAGTGCGGCGCCCGGCGTCATTGCGCCGCCCCTGCCCTCAGCGCCAGCCGCCAGCGCCCCGGCAGCGCCCGCTTCGCCGCCGCCCGCCGCCGCTCCCGCTGCACCCGCAGCAGCAGTAGCAGCCGCACCGGCGGCTTCCGGTCCGGCGGGTCCGGGCGATGTGCCCAGTCCGCTGGCCGGTCGCGTGACGGCAGTTGTGGTGGCCGTGGGCCAGGAAGTGAAGGAAGGCGATCATCTCATCACGCTCGAAGCGATGAAGATGAACACGTTCGTCTTCGCGCCCAAGAGTGGCAAGGTCACCGAAGTTAAAACCGCCGTCGGCGCGACGGTCGAGGAAGGACAGGCATTGGTCAGTATTGGATAGCGAGCTGCAACGCAGCGATGCGAGGTTTCGTGAGGATTGAATTAACAGACAGCCGGCAAGTGCTCGCTGATGCTGGTAGCCGCCGAGGTAACGAGGCGGACTCGCTCGGATTGCGTCGTTCTCCGCCTCCTCACGTCGGCGGCTACGATGTTACGGCGGAGTTCTGGACGTTGCACGAGTATGCCGAAGTCACGTCCACCAATCTGATCGCCGCGAAGCTGCCCGCGTGGCATGCGGTGCGGGCGGATACACAATCGGCGGGACGCGGACGGTTTCAACGGAATTGGGTTTCCGACGCGGGCGGACTGTGGCTGTCCGCAGTCGTGCCGGTGGAAACCAATTCGCCTGCGTGGCGAATGTTGCCGCTGGCGACGGGCGTTGCGGTGTGCGAGGTGTTGCGCGGCTTGGGCGTGAAGGAACTCCGGTTGCGCTGGCCCAATGACGTGCTTGTGGGCGACCGCAAATTGGCGGGTTTGTTGATTGACCAGTTTCAGGCCGGGCTGGCGGTGGTGGGCATCGGCATCAATGTCACAAACCAACCGCACACCCGCGACGCGGCCTTGAACGGCCACGTCGCGCGCCTGGCGGATTTGGTTTCGCCGCTGCCAACATTGCGGGAATTGGCGGAGCGGGTGCTGAGTTCGCTGCGCGGGGTCTGGCAGGAATTGAATGGTGGCTTTGATTGCGCCGAGACATTGGTAGAGCGAAAGCTTTTGCCGCCGGGCTTGAAGCCCGGCTCTACGGCAGGCAGGGATGCCTGCCGCTACACGTCATTGTTGCCACGCGTGAACGCGCTGTGGGATTTGCCGCGCCGCGTGCAGCTCGACCTGGACGGCACGCTGGTCGAGGGTGAATTTGCGGGCGTGGACGCCGGTGGCCGTTTGCGCCTGCGTTTGCCGGGCGATGTGAACCAGTTTTTTGAACCGCAAGAGGTGAAGCTCCTGCGCGACATTCCCTGAATTATTCCATGAAACCATTGACGAAACTGACCAAAGAAGAAGCGGCGGAGTACATCAACCACAGCGAGACGGTGGCCGTCAGCGGGTTCACCGCCGCCGGTGCGCCCAAGGCCGTGCCCGGTGCGATTGCCGCGCGCGCCGCGACGGAACACGCCGCCGGCCGGCCGTTCAAAATCAATCTCATCTCCGGCGCTTCGACCGGCCCCTCACTCGACGGTGCGCTGGCGCGGGCGAAGGCGCTCGGTTTCCGCACGCCGTATCAGTCCGACCCCGACTTGCGCAAGAGCATCAACGCAGGCGAGACGCAGTTCTTCGACATGCACCTCTCGCGCCTGCCGCAGGACGTGCGTTACGGATTTCTCGGTCCCATTCACACGGCGATCATCGAAGCGAGCGAGGTCACGAAGTATGGCGAGATCGTGCTGACTTCATCCGTGGGCGCCTCGCCGACCTTTGCGCGCCTGGCCAAGCACGTGATCATCGAGTTGAACCGTTATCATCCGCCCATCCTGCGCGGGTCGCATGACATTTACGAACCCGATGATCCCCCGCAGCGCAGCGACGTGCCGGTGTTCAAACCGTCGGATCGCATCGGCGCGCCGGTCATCCAGATTGACCCGGCGAAGATCGTCGGTGTGGTGGAGACGCATCTGCCGGACGAGACGGGCGCGTTTGCGGAAGTCAACCCCGTGACGGCCAAGATCGGAGATCACGTCGCGGAATTTCTGGCGGCGGAAATCAAACGCGGATTGATCCCGAAAACTTTCCTGCCGGTGCAATCCGGCGTGGGTGACACCGCGAACGCCGTGCTCATGGCGATGGCCGAACATCCGGAGATTCCGAATTTCCAGATGTACACCGAAGTCATCCAAGACGCGGTGATTGCGCTGATGCGCAAGGAACGCGTGACGTTTGCCAGCGGTTGTTCGCTGACCGTGCCGCCCGCCACGCTGGAGGCGATCTATGCGGACTGGGAATTTTTCCGGCCGCGACTCTTGTTGCGCCCGCAGGAAATCACGAACAATCCCGAAATCGTCCGGCGCATCGGCACGATTTCGGTCAACACCGCCATCGAGGTGGACCTGAGCGGCAACGTGAACAGCACGCACGTGTTGGGCAAACACATGATGAACGGCATCGGCGGCTCGGCGGACTTCGCAAGGGCGTCGTTCCTTTCGATGTTCATATGCCCTTCAACTGCGAAGGGTGGCAAGATCAGCACCATTGTGCCGATGGTAAGTCACCTCGACAGCAGCGAACATTCGGTGTGTGTGATCGTCACCGAGCAGGGCGTGGCCGATTTGCGTGGGAAGTCGCCCACCGCGCGGGCCAAGCTCATCATCGAGAACTGCGCGCATCCCGACTACCGGCCAATTCTGCGGGATTACATTTCACGAGGCGGCAACGGCCATTCGCTGCAGAGTCTGGGGGCAGCGTTTGGGTTGCATCAACAGTTTGGCAAGACCGGCGACATGCGCGGGGTTTCGTGGGGCAGTTACTTCTGACGTTCAAGGGTGACGTTTGCTTGAGATGGCTGGAGACCTGCTTGCGTTGTCGGTGACTCCGTTCCCAAGGCGCAGATCACGATTTGCGAGGCTGATGATCCATGAACAGGCTTGAAATTGTAGGGTTTTCATCAGCACCCGGCCTCAGCCCGTCCCTGCTGCGAGTTTAAGCATCGTTCCGGTGCGGTGGAGGGCAGTGCAGCGAGACGTCGCGGCAATTCGCAGGCGGGTCACCCGCGCTCGTTCGCCTGAGAAGACGGGAAGCCCACCAAGAACATCGCCTCACAGTGGAGTGAGATCAAAAGCGTTTGCACCAAGCGGCAGCACGGGAAGTGTGCCATTTGCGAACGGTTGCTTGGCGGACCCGAGTTGGCGGCAGTCGAGTTTGATGTGGAACATTTTCGTCCGAAAGATGCCCTCAAGGCATGGCCGACTGCGGACATCATCGCTGAATTGAAATTGCCAGCGGACTTTCCGCGCAGCACCGGCAAGGGTAAGGGCTATCGCTTCCTCGCCTATCACCATCTCGACTACGCCAGTTCGTGCAAAACCTGCAACTGTCGGCTCAAAGCAAACTTCTTCCTCATCGCGGGCATACCAACCGATTATCGCCGCGCCGATGCCGCTGGTGATGTGGTCGTAGCCGGGCGCGATGTCAGTGGTAAGCGGTCCGAGCGTGTAGAACGGCGCTTCGCCACACCATTCGAGCTGCTTGGCCATGTTTTCCTCGATCATGTGCATGGGCACGTGGCCCGGGCCTTCGTTCATGACTTGCACGCCTTTGGCCCACGCGCGTTTGGTGAGTTCGCCCTGCACTTCGAGTTCGCCGAACTGCGCCTGGTCGTTGGCGTCGGCAATCGAGCCGGGACGCAAGCCGTCGCGCTGATGCCGATGATGCAATTCAACTTGGCTAAAACTTTTCAAATTCAACTCGCGTAAAAATTCTCGGTGAACTCGGTCAACGAAAACAAAACTCGCTGTTCAACCAAGCTGTCTTTGTGACCAACCGCGCAACTGCTGGCCGAAAACCAAATAGTCCGGGTCTGGATAATGAGCGCGGCGTGCGGGCAAAAGAATCTGGTCACGCAGACTCGCCTTGAATTCTGCCGCTCCGCCGTCCCACCCAATCGAATGAAGGTCTATCATCCGTCGCTCATTGAGGATGACTGAGTAATCCTTCTTGATTCCGATGAGGCCGTTGTCGAACGCCCGGTGATGAAGGGCGCTGAGGCACAGTCCGTTTTTCAGTTCGTCAGTCCCACGCTCATGGTCAACCGGAATGATGTGGGCCGCGTCCACGAGATCGAGTTGCATTCCGCTGACTGCACAGCGATTGCCGTATGCCACCAGCACGTTCTGGCGGAAGCGCGCATCACGCACTTTCCGATTGATTTGTTGCATGACTGTTTTTCTTGGGCCGGCAGGGATGTCTCTGATTTCGCGTTCGATGTCGGTGTTGGCGATGCGCTCCAGTTGCCGGAGTTCTTCCGGCTGCTGCGCAGCCTTGTGCAGGTCTTCGAGTTCTTGCGCGTAGGTCGCGAAGAAATCAGGACGGAATGCGATGACGATTTCCTGGTTGTCACGAGTTTGCGGGAAGAACGCTTTCGTCTTGGCTTCGTTGACCGTCTCCCGCCGGACCTGTAGCGATGGAGAGCGACCGGACATTGAGATGAGGTGCTTTGTCACGTCGAATCCTGCAAACATCTGCTCGTCCTGTTCCCAGCCAAGCAGCAGCGTCTTCGCTCCTTCCTCGACGCGAAAGCGGTCAACGCCGGTGACCTGAATTCGCAGTTCGTTTGGATTTCGCGGATAGCCGCCGTGCGTCATGTTCCAGATGTAGCAGAGGACAACGACCCGCTGGTCGCCACGGAAAAGCGAGAGCTTGAAGGGATGCTCAGACGACAGAGCAATCGTGTTCCACCCGGAGGCTTTGACCGCCGTGATGATTCGTTGAAGGAGGTCGGATTTGCTGACGCGCGTGGCCATAGGCTGGAATCATTTACCCTTGCTCTTTCGCCGCTTCTGAGCGGGAGCGTAGCTTTCCAGCAATGCCATCTGCGCTGATTTCGGTTCGTGAGGAATCGCCTTTGCCCCGGCTGGCTTTGACGTCTTCTCGCGAACAGCGCGTTTCGCGCCGCCGTCTTCCGCAAGCGGCTCGTCATCCTCCACGCCATTCCACAATAGCCCCGGCTTAACGGCGCGGTAGGAATCCTCGCCATTCTGCTTTTCAGATTTTGGAGTCGAATACTTTTCCACCTTGCCACGCTGAAAACGACCGAGCGCGCCTTTCAAATAATCTTCAACCAAGTCGCAGCAAATCCACTCGCGCCGCGTCCGTTCCGCAGCTTCACCCGTCGCGCAACTGCCGCAGAACGGGTCAACCACCAAGTCGCCAGCCTCAGTCAACATGCGGATGAAGAATTCTGGGATTTCGGTTGGGAATCGCGCCGGATGCGGAATGATGCCGTTGTCGCGGCAGTAACGGATGTAGGCCGAGTTGCTCTCCGTGTGCGCGAGCGAAATCAGATTTGGCGGAATGGCCGCGCCGTTGTCCGTGCCGAAACAGTCGGAGATGTCGTGCCCCGACGGACGGAGCATCGGCTTGTAACCCTTCGCCAAAAGCGTCTTCATGCTGTCGGAGTAAGGCTGGAGAACGCGGCGGTTGCTCGCTTTCGGCCAGGGCGTTGGTGAAAGCCACCAAATGCAATTCACGGCATCTTTGACCCGGATGCGGCGAACCGTCACCCACTCCGCAGGCGTCGGCAGACGCGCCGGATTCCACCAGAAAAATTCCTGCGCCAGATGGAATCCAAATTCCTTGCAAAGCATGATGAGCAATTCGTAGTGGTAGAGGCTGCGCGTCGGCTGCCCTGAAATCCACGCACCGCCGATGTCAATGACCAGCGACCCCTGCGGCTTCAGTGCTTTGTGAAACGCAGCGGCGAACGGGCGAAACCATTCCAGATAATCATGCGCGTCAGCGTTGCCGTAATCCTTTTTGCGAACCAGACCAAACGGCGGGCTGGTCATGATGAGGTCAACCGCGCCCGGTTCGATTTCATCGCGGAACATGCCCAGCGAATCGCCGAGGAGAATCCGCCCGCGTGCTGTTTCGTGAAACAGCTTCACGGTCGTCTCACTGGTTTTGTGTGCGGGTATCGACATGTATTGAAAATCTTAGCAAGCTCACGACGGAACGGAATCATGTTTTCATCATGAGCCGTTTGGTTTGTCATTTCGACCTTGCGGATTGAAACCGGCGACCGCCTTCCAAAGGCCGAATCCAACTGATGCACCTATCGCTCCTTGGACAGCGTTTAACGGAGCTTCAACAAGGGCTGCTGAAAGCGTGGTGAAATTGAACAAGGGAATAAACTGTCCTAGTGCTGGATAAATGAATGCCTGAAAGACAAAGTAACCCGCGACCATAACAATCGCTCCGACAGCCGCCGCGAAGCCCTTCCGGCCCAAGGAGGCATGGCGTCCACCCCCTATCAAGCCAACGAGCAATCCTTCGAGCCCTTTGGTCACAGCGGTAGCCAGCATGTATTGTGGATATCCCATTGCGTCTGCAGCGGTCGGCCCAATGACTCCGACCACACAACCTGCGACCGGTCCAAGCCACAACCCGGCCAAAATGACAAAAATGTCGCCGACGTTAAAATAGCCGGTTGTTGCAGGTATCGGGATGGACACGAGTTTTGTTCCTAGCATTGCAAGAACAACCAGTGCAGTTGTCGTTCCTGTCATCGCTAAGTTCCATTTCGGTCTTTTGGAGTCTCTCATAGTTTTCCTTTCGATTCCGTCTCAGGGAAGTGCGCGTCTATTTCAGCGCAGAATGTTGCTAGCGGCTCTAACGTGAACACCAACGCGGTCTTGACCCACAGTCCAACTGACCCCACAAACCAGCCGCTCCACTTCAAAGCTCTTTCAAATACGCCTGACCAATCGTTCCGATGCCTTGGCAAGACCAACTTTGGATGCTGCTCTCTCCATATCAAGACCAAGGGCGGAAGAACTTCGATGGCATGCTGACACACGCGGAGAACTATCAAACTGTGCTTTACCAACATCCGTTTCGCACCGATCCAGCTCGATGCACGCTGAACAGCATTCGAGACGGAAAAGCAATTCACCATGAAAACAACGTAGGGGAAGATGGTCACGATCATCACACCCTGTTGCAGTTTTTTCCATGTCCACAGTTCCTTATCGAAAGCCAGACCGATCTTTTCCAATAGCCCCTGAAACCGCTCCCACACTTCCAGGCCTAAAAAGGCTGGACCTAAAGTCACGATCGCGAGAACACATGCAACGGCGAATGACCTAGCCCACTGTTCAGCACCAACACTTCTAATAATCAGCGCGGAGGTTATCGCGCAGTAGCCCATCCACATTCCGAGAAAAGCAAAACTGTTCTCGTTCGACACAAGCGCGGAGAATGGCCACTTGAATAAGCACGGAAACCCGATGGCCAGAAGAACCACAAGTCTCAATAGTGGGTTGCGAATCGCGCGGATGTTCATGGTGATTGGGGAATCAAATTCACCACAGCTTCGTGTGTCGCTAATTGAAATGCGAGCTCGCTCTTGAAAACAGGGCCAAGCATTTCTGGTTCGTGACTGATAATCGCCACGGCCACTCGCTTTTCGTGTGCCCTCTCAACCAAAGCGTTTATGAATGCCCGGGCTGCAGGAGCAGATAATCCCCAAGACGGTTCATCTAGAATGAGAAGTCGTGAACCCGCAACGAGCCGCTCGGCCGCCAAAACCATTCTCCCTTGCAACAGCGTGTTCGGCGCGACATCTGAACCAATGAATCCGTCAGCATCCGCAGCCCTTAACAACTCCGCAGTTCTGCGTTGAAGCGCGGCGAACTCTTCTTGCGCCGCGTTGCTCAGATCTTCTGCAAATGAAAATGTCCGTTTCAAGTGCTCTTGCGGAGGGAGCGCGAATAACTGGTGCGCCGCCTCCTGAAATAGCAGTCGTGGAGTGGCTCGAAACCCTTCGACCTCGACTGCAATTGAGCCGGCATCCAAAGTGGTTAGGCCAGCAAGTATCTTTGCAAGAGTTGACTTCCCTATTCCATTGTCGCCACTGAATAACGTTGGCGACTCCAAGCTCACTCTCTCGTCGCGTGATACAAACGTCATACGGCGCGCCGGAATTGGAAACGGGTATTCTTTTCGCGGAAATACAATGGACGCTCGGTTGCACTCAATTCTCCACTTCACTGTTGCGTCGGACGTGGACCAACGGGAGTTTTCTGGAAGAGAGGAGCGGGTCGTTTCGCCTTGGAGTTGAAGGAACGACGCGTGATGGGCCTTTGCATTGCAGCGACTAAGAGTTTCAACAATCAAAAAGCGTTTGCTGGGGTGCAACCATCGAGCGGGACTGCAAATGACGGCACTGCTGGCCGACGGCAGAAGCATGGTTGCTTTTGCAAGAGCAACCAAAGCCCGTTCTCCACCAGACAGCGTATAGATCGGCTGGCGCAACATGGCCTGACTCAAAGAAAACCTTTCTGCAATTTCGCTGACCGAATCCCCGTTGTGTCCTCGTTGTCTTGCGAGCTTGTGACTGCTCTCTAAACATTCACCTGCGGTTGGGAAGACGATGCAATGGCTCGGGTTTGGCGGAATGAATACACAATCAGACTGCACGCTTTCTGTATCTCTCGCATAATCCCACAGCCACGCTCCGTAATCTTTCAAGAACGAAAGGCTTCCGTCCACGAGCGACGGTGTCGTTATGTGCGTCAATTCACGGAATCGAACTGCCAAATGTTCCACGCTCGGTTCTGAATGAATCTGGAACAAGGTTGGAATCATGCTGGGTTTGTGCCCGAAGGATTTTAATCAAGTTTCCAGTCGGGTCACAACTTGATTTGCGGGTCGCTTACGTCTTGGCATAAATCTCACTTCCCTTTTCTTGAAACTCGCGGGACTTTTCTTCCATTCCTTTTTGCAGAGCGTCTTCTGCGGCGATGCCTTGTTCGGCGGCGTATTTGCGGACGTCTTCGGTGATCTTCATCGAGCAGAAGTGCGGGCCGCACATGGAGCAGAAGTGCGCGGTCTTTGCGCCTTCCTGGGGCAGGGTTTCGTCGTGGAATTCGCGCGCGGTGACGGGGTCGAGGCTGAGGTTGAATTGATCTTCCCAGCGGAATTCAAAGCGCGCCTTGCTCAACGCATTGTCGCGGTATTGCGCGCCGGGATGGCCTTTCGCCAAGTCGGCGGCGTGCGCGGCGATCTTGTAGGCGATGACGCCATCTTTCACGTCTTTCTTGTTCGGCAGTCCGAGGTGTTCCTTGGGCGTGACGTAGCAGAGCATCGCGCAGCCATACCAACCGATCATTGCCGCGCCGATGCCGCTGGTGATGTGGTCGTAACCGGGCGCGATGTCAGTGGTGAGCGGGCCGAGCGTGTAGAACGGCGCTTCGCCACACCATTCGAGCTGCTTGGCCATGTTTTCCTCGATCATGTGCATGGGCACGTGGCCCGGGCCTTCGTTCATCACTTGCACGCCCTTGGCCCACGCGCGTTTGGTGAGTTCGCCCTGCACTTCGAGTTCGCCGAACTGCGCCTGGTCGTTGGCGTCGGCAATCGAGCCGGGACGCAGGCCGTCGCCGATGCTGAAGGCGACGTCGTAGGCGGCCATGATGTCGCAGATGTCGTCCCAGTGGGTGTAGAGGAAATTTTCCTGGTGATGCGCGAGACACCATTTGGCCAGGATGCTGCCGCCGCGCGAGACGATGCCGGTCATGCGGTTCGCCGTGAGCGGCACGAAGCGCAGCAGAACGCCGGCGTGAATGGTGAAGTAATCCACGCCTTGCTCGGCTTGTTCGATGAGGGTGTCGCGGAAGAGTTCCCAGGTGAGGTCTTCGGCTTTGCCGTTCACTTTTTCGAGCGCCTGATAAATCGGGACTGTGCCGATGGGCACGGGCGAGTTGCGAAGAATCCATTCGCGCGTGGCGTGGATGTTCTTGCCGGTGGAGAGGTCCATGACGGTGTCCGCGCCCCACTTGGTGGCCCAGCGCATCTTCTCGACTTCCTCTTCGATGCTCGACGCGACGGCGCTGTTGCCGATGTTGGCGTTGATCTTCACGAGGAAGTTGCGCCCGATGATCATCGGCTCGGACTCGGGGTGGTTGATGTTGGCGGGAATGATGGCGCGGCCGGCGGCGACTTCGGAGCGGACGAATTCGGGAGTGATTTCAGCCGGGATGCGTTGGGGGAAACGGGAGAACACGGAGGGAGTGAATTCGGAGTGCGGAATGCGGAGTGCGGAGTGTTGTGCGCTCCCTGCGTGTTGCTTGTTTAAATCGTTGCGCTTGTTGTCGCCGCTTAATTCCGCAATCCGAATTCCGCACTCCGCACTTCGCAGGTTCTCACGAATCGCGATGTATTCCATCTCCGGCGTGATGATGCCGGCGCGGGCGTAGGCGAGCTGAGTGACGACTTTGCCGGGCTTGGCGCGAAGCGGTTTGCGTTTGGGCGCGGTGAGGCCTTCGAGGCGATAACCTGTTTCATCCTGGCGTTTGGCCTTCGAGAGCGAGCGGTGGTTTTCCGAGAGATAGCCGTCATCAATTGGCTGCACCGGACGACCTTCATACTCCTCCACGTCACCGCGTTTCAAAATCCAATCGCGGCGCAGCGCGGGCAAACCTTCCTCCACCGAGCCCGTGAACGCCGGGTCACCCCACGGACCAGAACAATCATAGACGCGCACGGCATCATTCTTCGTGACCGCGCCGGTATAAGACTTGGTGTCGCTGACCGTGATCTCGCGCATGGCCACGCGAAGGTCGGCGTGGAGGGTGCCGGGCACATAGACGCGCTGGCTGTTGGGGAGTTGTTCGGAGGAATGCGGCTCAAACGATTTTTTGGGGTCAGCGATCATAAATTTGATTCGGTTCTTGGGTTTGGCGTCTGGGTTTTCGGAAACACAGAAGCATCTTGCTTTTGGAAAGCGGGAAAGGTGAGAGTTGTCGAACTTCCTGCGCTGGCATTACCCAACAGGTTCAACGGGTCGTCCGCTCCAGCGGACCTCTCAGCCGTTCCAACGGCTCCCCAGTGACGGTCAGACACTAGAGCCAACGCAAAACCGGGTCAAGGAAACGAAATGAATAAAGCCTGTATAAAACAAACCGCCCCGCATCACACGGGGCGGCGTTCGGAGGCCGAAGGCGGTTGATCACGCCGGCTCAGGTCTCAAAGGATTTGCCGCAGCCGCAGCTTTGTTTCGCGTTCGGGTTGTTGAGCTTGAATCCGCCTCCGGTCAGGGCGTCGCTGAAGTCCACTACCGAACCGCGCAAGAATTGGGCACTGAACGAATCCACCAGCACGGCCACGTTGCCATGTTCCGCAATCACGTCTCCCTCGCGCTGCTCATCAAAAGTCATGCCGTATTGCATGCCGGAGCAGCCGCCCTGCTCCACATAGACCCGCAGGTGTTTGCCGGCGTTCTCCGGTTTGGTGAGTAACGACCTCACCTCCTCGGCTGCTGCAGGCGTGAGGTTGACAATCAAATTGTTTGTTACGGTGTTGGTCATGCTCGATGCAAATGAAGTTACGCGTCGTTCCAAAGGCTGTCAAACCGCCGCCTATTTCACTGCGATTCAGACCGTGGGGGAAGGGCTATCCATTGATCACGTAAAGATACAGATTGCAGGATTGAGATTGCAGGATTGCAGGCCACCAATTGCCCTTGGAAGCAAGAAAGGGATGAAATCTCCCTCCGCCCTCAGAAATCGCCGTTCTGACGCAGTCACAGAAAACCTTTCCCCACTGTCTGAATCGCAGAATCTGGAAACGCACGCGCCAACCATCGAGGGTGCGTGTCTGGTGGTGAAACTTGGGGCTTCACGCGAATTGGAGCTCACTGTCGCCCTCGGCCCAACGCCCTGAGCCCAACGCTTGACAAAATCCACGTCAGAACTAAAAGCTGCCCCAAGTCGTGAATAAGAATATCCGTTCGATGCTTGTCTGCCTGGCTGCCTTGGCAACTTCCGCAGTGTTTCTACCTGCGCAGTTGGCGTCGCCGGCGTCAGGCGTGATGCCCCGCCATTTCCGCGCCGGCGCCGCGACCGCCAACATCACGCCGCGTCTGGGCATTTCCATCAATGGTCACTTCAACGACCGCGTGGCGAAGCACGTTCACGACGAACTGCACGCGCGCTGTTTGGTGCTTGATGATGGACTGACGCGACTGGCCATTGTCGTGTGCGACAGTTGCATGATCCCGCGCGAGGTGATGGATGCGGCCAAGGCCCTGATCCAACAGCGAACCGGTATTCCAAGTGAGGGGGTCCTGATCTCGGCCACGCACACCCATAGCGCGCCGACCTGCACCGGTGTTTTTCAGAGCGAACCAGACTCGGAGTACCAGGGCTTTCTCGCGGCGCGCATCGCGGACGGCGTGCAACGCGCCATCAACCATTCCGCGCCGGCGAAGATTGGCTGGGGCGTGGGGCGGGAACCCAACCAAGTGTTCAATCGGCGCTGGCGCATGAGGCCGGGCGCGATTCCGCCCAACCCATTTGGCGGAACGAATGATCTCGTCCGCATGAACCCACCGGTGGAGAGTCCCGATTTGATCGAGCCGGCCGGTCCGACCGATCCCGAGGTGTCGGTGCTCGCGGTCCAATCGCAGGAAGGCAGGCCCGTGGCGTTGCTGGCGACGTATTCACTGCACTACGTCGGCGCGCCCGGCTTTGACATCTCCGCCGACTATTTCGGCGCCTTTTGCGACCGCCTCCAGCAACTGCTGGGGGCGGACCGGCTGAATCCACCGTTCGTGGCCATGCTGGCCAACGGCACGAGCGGCGACATCAACAACATCAACTTCCGGCAGAAGCGACCTCCACAAAAGCCCTACGAACAAATCAACCTCGTGGCGGACGCCGTGGCGCGAGAGGCGCAACGGGTTTACCGGGAGTTGAAATTCCAGGACTGGGTGCCGCTGGGTGTTGCGCAACATGAAATCACTTTGGGAGTGCGCCGGCCGGACGCGGCCGAGTTGAGACGGGCCGGGGAAATTCTGGCGAAAACCAACGGTCGCGAATTACGTGGGGCGGAGGAAATCTACGCTCGGGAAACCGTCTTGCTGAAGGATTATCCCGAGAAAGTGCCACTCATCATCCAAACCATGCGCATCGGCGATCTGGGCATCGCTGCGATTCCGTGCGAAGTATTTGTCGAAATCGGGCTGGAGATCAAAGCCAGGAGTCCGTTCAAGCCAACGTTCACCATTTCGCTGGCGAATGGCTACAACGGCTATCTGCCGACGCCGGAGCACCACAAGCTGGGCGGTTACGAAACCTGGCGGGCGCGTTCGAGTTATCTTGAGGTGGATGCCGCGCCGAAGATCGTGGACACGGTCATGGAGTTGTTTGCCCGTTGGCGGTGAATACTTGCACCGCCGCGCTCTTGGCATGCCGGATTGCATTTTTGTTCTGCCAGAATCCTTCTGACATAAACTTCTGACATAAATCCTTGCATTATTCCTGCATAAGCCTACAAGAGTTCAGGAGAACTCTGTCCCTGTGTCATGGCTTGTGATTTGGCATGTATGCATTCGAGCGCGGCTCCTTCCTCGAGGCGCGTTGCAGAGTCGAAAACCGTAGAGATTCGTATGACCATTATGAAACTTTCCCGATGTAATCTCCAAACAACCTCGCGGCGATTGCCGGGCGTGCTCTCCATTTCGCTGGCAGTGGTGCTGCTTGGTGCCTCGCGGGTTTCCGCCGAGGTGGAACCACTGTCATTCGTGCAGACTCCCTCCGCCAGCAGCTTCTTCACGGCTTCGATCACCAATGCATTCGATGGTGTCGGCGTGGCTTTGGCCGACGATTGGACGTTGGAGGCTGAAGCCGGTGATAGGCTGACGGTTCGCATTGAGACGGCGATTGGCAACGCGCGGCCGAAGCTGCGGGTGCTGAATCCTTCTGGCCAGACCCTCGCCAGCGTGGACGGCGGCACCTCTGGTATTGCGGAAACTTACAGTGTGCTGCTGCCGGTGCCGGGCGCCTTCCGCGTGCGGGTTTACACCGATCAACAGGTGTCCGATTACCGCCTGCGCGTGGACCTCACCCGCGGCCCCACACTGGAAGTCGAGACGAACGATTCGATCAATGCCGCCAACCTGCCAGAGCCAAACCAGTTGGCGGGCAGCTTTCGCTTTCGCATCGCCGGGACCTTGACCGCCGCTGATTCGGCCGGTGATTACTTCGCCTTGGGCACGCTGGACGTCGGCAGTGAGATTCTCACCGAGCTTTTCACCGGCCCGTTAAGCACGTTGCTTCCGGGGGACGCCGTGGTTTCGTTGTTCCGGCAGGGCGATGCGAACGCGGTATTCCAAGCCGCGACCAACTTCACTTACCTGGTTTCCGACCGCGACGTTTACTTCGTCCGCATCACCAGCGAAACCCATCGCGATCTGTTCGCCCGCTATTTCCTGACGCTCACGATCACGGATGACGTACCCCCCTCGGTTGTCGGCACCAGCCTGCCAGCGGAAGGCGCGACCTCCACCGATATCTTCAACAGCTTCACCGTGGCGTTTGCCGAACCGATGGCCGCCGCTACGGTCAACAACCTGGGCAACTTCAGCCTGCGGGCCGCAGGCCAGGATGGCCAGTTCGGCACCAGCGATGACGACATTTATCCGTTGCACTCGCCCGCGTACTCCACCGGAACGAACGTTGTTTTTGCGCTGGTGGACGGTCCGCTGCAACCGGGCAATTACCGCTTCACCATCGCCGCCACCGTAACCGATCGGGCCGGCAACCCCCTGACGCCGACGTTGACGCGGAATTTTTCCATCGAGCGATTGGGCGTGTTCCAGTTTGAGAATCGGGACAACGGGGCGGCGGGGAGGGCGACGAGTTTGAGTGTGAGTGAGGGGAGTGTACCGGACGGGTCGTATCGGGTGGAG
>JAHCLO010000035.1 GCA_026125285.1 Verrucomicrobiia bacterium
CCACCTCACACTAACACTCCGCCGAGCCAAGAAGCCGCGCTGTCAGCTCTCATTGTCCTCAATTCCTGATTACTTCTTTTGCACACAGCCGACAGGCTTTGGCCCGCAACAGCGACCAGCGTATTTGATGGCGTCTTGCGATCTTCGCTTCGGGGGAGACACATCCAACTCAAGCACCTCCCGGCGGTGTTCCAGGACAGGGTGTTATTACCAATCCACCAAGAGTCGTTGGCGCACTTACTCCGGCAGTGCCAACCGAGCATACACAATCCATCACCGGTTTCCCAGGGCCAAGGTCTGCGGGACACTCACCATTATGAACGGTCAGAGTGACGTTCACGCTTGGACCGGTGCGGAGGGAGTCAATCCATGACGAAGTGCATTCATGCAGTACAGCTGCGTTCGCGCTATACCATGTGCAAGGGATTTCGACAGAGCAAGCCAACGTGCATGGCGGGTACTTTGGATCGCTAAGAAAGCGACAGCTTGAACAAGCCCAACTGCGGTTATCCATCGACGGCATCATCTTCGTGCATATACAGGCGACGGCCTGTGCTGCCATAGCTAGCAGTATGGCCACCATAGCCGATGGAGTTCTGAACCAAGTATTGCAATACAACTTTGTGTTATTCATTTACATGTCCTCACTTTCTTCTTGTTTGGATTCGTATTCGTTGTCTCTGCCTCGCCATTTCTTAAGCCTTTTGCGCGCAGACAGAAGTAGAGAAGTGGGCTGGCGACTACCGCCAATAGGACGAGCCTGACGAGCCATGGGGAAACATTTGCGTTTTGTTGGTAGCGCATTGGCGCTAATCTTGCCACGGCTGCACTCATGGCTGCAAATTGATGCGAGTTTGTAATGTCAGCCTCAGATAGAAAACCGGAGGACGATTTGTAGTTCTGGAATAGGGCTCTGTCCACAAACCGTTCGTCAGTCACGAGGGTAATCCCCGGAAAGCGGGGCACAAAACTGGTCATCGAACTGCCCGCTTGGAAATTCGTGGCCATGATTTGATATTTGCTGAAGCGTAGCAAATCATTTGATGTCTTTCCGAGATCTCTCGGTGAGAATTCCTGGTCTTTCGGAGCAAAGACCACCAGGAACGCCGCGGTCGGCAAAGCGAATCCATTCACATTGGTAAAGGAATCGGCAACAAGGATTGCATTCGTAAAGCCGGTGTCATAAGGTCGCGCACGTTTGAAAGGCGGTGCCGCACGAGTTCCGTTTCTCTCCAAGCCATCATCAAAAAACACGACTCGGGTCGGTAGATGTGGGACAGCAGGGTGCCGGGTTATTTCCGTCTCTTGTAGCACAACGTTCTGGATGGAGAATATCCCTGTTGAGAGCGGCCAGAAGATTATGGGTTCAAGGCGAGAGTCCTTAACGTTATCGAGATAACAGCCGGATGCGTAGGCGAAGCAGACGGGTGCAATTGCATGGGCATGGGCATCGTGCAAGACCGCCGTTTTGGATATTCTCGCGACCGCGATATTATCTCCAACCTTCTCCCCTTTCAATCGTTGGTTGTTCACCCACGTCTCCATGCATGAGAGATAATAAAGATTTTCCCCATCGAACGACGCATCAACGTAGTCCCAAGAAAGGTTGTCTGGCCATGTCATCCTGATGTACCACTTACATCCACTCACAGTTAAACGGAAAAAAACTGCAGGCTCATCAGGCGCGCGGATGCACTCGAAACTCGCAACCCCTTCTACAGTGTATTCCTGAGCCGATGAAGTCTCCTCCCCGAAAAGCGGTAAAAGGCAAATTAGGACCGAAAGCCAAACCAAGGCTCGGTTACTCATGGGTTGGGAATGCAGAGGGAGCGGCACCGACTTTTGACACGCCTCCAAGCAATCAGGTTTAGGGTTCGGGCCATAGGTTGCCAGCTTGAGCCTTTGGGTTGCCCATGCAAACACAGTTTTCAGGCGCGACAACGAGCGCCGCGGCACCGCACAGAGCACAAGAAAGGCGTTGGTTCATGAGTTTGGAACATTAGCCGCCGATCTGAAGGGTGGCATCTCACAACGCCGCGTTAGCCACCGCTTGCACTTCCGTATTTTGTTCGATGCTTTCTCGAACCAGCACCTGAGCCCATCGCCTCCAATTCTCGGTTCAATCGAGTTTTCCTTTGATTCCACGCCGAGCCAATCGTCAGACTCTCTCGCTTCCACCCCATTCCTCCTCCTACCTCCCGGTCCGCTGTTGGGAACGGGTGCTTGAGAACGGCTTGTACGCACTTCTACGCCCTCTCGCATGGCGATGTATCCGCACATGCGTAAATCCGATGCTCCACAATCTGCTCCCAAGAAGTTCGCGCATCGGTTCATTTGATTTCCAAGTTCTGCCCGCGCCTATCAAACCACTTCCCACGGCCAGAAAGCAAAAGGAAAGGTGTATGAATTGTCGTCAAGAATTAGATGCCCTCCTTCTTCGCGCCGCGTCGTCTTCCGTCTTCCGTCTTCCGTCTTCCGCAGACGGCTCGGCGGGCAGCCGAAATGCTTCTTGAAAGCCAGACTGAAATTCTCCTGGTGGTTGTAGCCCAATTTATCAGCCGTCTCTTGGACATTGAATCCGGCGATCAAGAACCGCCGACCTTGGAGCATCCGCTCAACTTTCAACCATTCACGTGGGCATTGGCCGAGGTGTTCGTGAAAGTAGCGCTCCAGCATGGCCAACGAAACGCCGCAATTTGCCGCCAGTGTGGCCACGCACCAGCCGGCTTGCGCCGCGCGCTCCCGCCACTTCCAGATCTCATGCAACAGTTCGTTCATCGTCCCTTGTCCCTTCCCAACTCCAGCAATACCCAGAACACCGTCGCCGTTGCCAGCTTGAACAGTCCGCCGTCAAACCAGAATCCCACGAGCAACACCATCGCGCCCGCGCGGCAGGTGATTCCCAGCCACGCTGAAGCCGGGCTTTGCTTCCAGCCGGTCACCAATGTTCGAGCACCAGATTCAGTATCGTCCATCGCCCTCACCTCACCCTGAACCTCTCCCCTCCCTCCGGGAGCGGAGAGGGTATCTTTTGGGCGCATCACCGATGATGGCGTTCCGCAGCTTGGACCCCGTGCCAGCGAGAATGCCAGGTACGCCGCAAAACACACCAGCGCCGGAATGCCGAGTGTTGTTCCGAGCATGAAATAATCGTTCATCTGTATGGCCATGCCCTCGTCCACCTGCGGCGCGCGATAGTACCGGTCATACGCTCGCTCCGGTTGATTCCAGCCGAACCCGAGCCACGGTTTGTCCGCCATCATTTGCAGCGTCCCTTCCCACGCCGCCACGCGATTGCGCCACGAAAAGTCGTTCACGTTCGCCACGGAAAACGCCCGCCGCAGAGCCGTGCGTTCCGTGTCGCGAAAATTCCAAAAGGCGAGTACCAGGAGTGCAACCCCAGTGGCCGCGGCAGGAATCCAGTTGCGCCGCAGAAGGTTCAGGGACCGGCCAGGCAACGTATCCCCCGAAGTCCCGGTGACTTGACGTCCCGCAAACCGCAAGCTCCAAAATACCAAATACCCCAGAGCGAGAGCCGTCGCCAGCCAGGCCCCGCGGCTGTAGCTTTTGACCAAGCCTACCGCCAGGATGCCTGCCGCCGGCACCAGGATCACGATTCTTCCCCACCAGCGCATTGCAGTCATCAATGTTCGCGGTTCTCGCGGACGCGCCCGCGGCCACCAGCGATCCGTCATCAGCCTTAACAACTGGCCCATTGCCAGGACGAGTCCGGCGCCCGTCAGCAACCCGAATATATTGGGATTGTCCCAGACGCCGGACCAGCGTTCCGCTCCGCGATACTGGAACGTGTAGCCTGTTTCCATCGGCCAGAGCGCGCCGACGGCCAGCAAGAACACCAGAACGAAGACAATGATTTCCTCGTTCCACCTTTGCCCCTCTGCGTGAACCACTGGAGGTGCGCTTTCCGCCCGCGGGTATCCATAGTGGAACGAAGCCCAGTTTGCCATGCCTTTGCCGAGCGCCGCGCCCGCCAGCAACACCAGCGCGTGCGTACTGCTGGAGGCGCTGCCGTAACTGAACAGATACTGCCCGGTCGCCAGAACGACCAAGGACCAGAGCCATGCGTCGGGGGTTCCCAAGCGGCAAAGATGCGTTCCCGAGCGGCGGTTTTGCAGCAGGGTAAATGTGGCCAGATAGATCAGCAGACACCCAAACACCATCCACTGCGTGCCGGGATCGCGAAACACGGCGGTCAGTTCCACGGTCACGGGTCCGAACCAGGGCGACACGCGTGCCATCGGCGTGCCGCCAAACAAACACAGCACCAGGAGAACAACCGCGCCGGTGGCAGCAACGGTCGCCTTGAAACCGACAGGGCGGACAGGGGATTTTCGTTGAGCGGAACGGGAAGCGGAGACTTGGTTCGGATTTTGGATGTTACCCATATCAACCCCAGTGGATTCTGGCCAAACGATAAGCGATCCTTCCGCTCCCTGCCAATAAGTGTTTGAAGTTTTCGCCGGAGCCTTGCAGGGCCAACGAGGTTCAGTTTGGGGATGACCCGACGGCAGCAGAGCTAGGAATCCACGGTCGGAATCGTCTTTACGCCGGTGAAGGGCATGGCCATCTTCGCCGCCAGATGAAGCCTGTTCTTATTCTCCGCAAGATTTGTTCTACCCACCGGCAACGGCAGCGTGGACAGTCCTGTCCGCGCGAATTCGTTCCGAGAATTCCGTGGACGAGACTGCTCGCGCTTCCGCCAGGCGCGGGTTTCGCACTGGTTTGCTTCTCGGCGATCGCCTTGTTTTGTTCCGCCAGCGTGGCGCGGGGCGAGGTGGCCAACCAGGAATCGCGCCGGCTGTGGAAACCGGTTGCCGATGAGGTTTATCTTCAGGAAATCGGTGAGAAGATCGCCACGGACGCGCCGGTTACGGCGGTAGCCGTTCACAACGGCGCAGTGTACGTCGTCGTCGGTGGGGCGGTGAAATCCTTGCGGGATGGAAGTCTGGCGGATGCAAACGGTGCTCCCTCCGGTGTGAAACGAATGTGGATGCTGGGCGGCGCGATCTGGATAACGGCGGAAAACGGCACATATCGTTTCACTAACGGCAACTGGTCGCGGGTGGATGAAAAGACTTTCACCGATCTTTGTATTCACCTTGGCCAGGTTTATGGAGCGACGCGTGACGATGTTTTCCGGTTTGAAGCGGGCCGGTTCGTCAATATCCGCCCGGCGGAGGGTTATTTGTCGAGCGACAGCACGATGGTGATGGAGGATTTCACCCAAGTGCTGGCCAATCCCGTGCGGATTGGGCCGGTGGAACGCATCGCATCCTACAGCGGCACGCTTTACTTGTTGCGTCCCGGTGAACTGGCTTTGCTCGACGGCAAGACTTTCGTGGAAAACCCGGTGGACTGGGGGATGATGCCTTCGCCAGTCACGCGCGATTTGCTGGCGCTGGGCAGCCGGCTTTACCTGGCTACGGATCGGGGCGTGGCGGTGTTGCGTGGCATGGCGCTGACGACGTTGCGGGGCGCGGACGGACTGCCGTTCGAGGACGCGACATGCCTGGCCGAAGGGTTCGACGGCGATCTGTGGATCGGCACGAGCCGTGGTGCGATTCGCCAGACGGGCAGCGAGTTTCATTATTTCGGAGCGCAACACTGGTTGCCCGGCGATTATGTACGCGACATCGCTGTGGCTGAAGGCGTGGTGTACATCGCCACGGATGGAGGATTGGGCATCATTCGCTACGCGCCTTTCACGCTGGCGAAGAAGGCAGCGTATTTCGAGAGCGAGTTGGAGCAACGCGGGTTCAGACGCCTGGGCTTCGTTCACAAGCTCTACTGGTCCGGCGCCGCTGATGGTTGGTTGCGGGAAATCAGTGACAACGACGGCGGGCACACCGCGCATTATCTGGCGGCCATGACTTTCAAATACGCGGCCACGGGCGAGGAGAAAGCCCGGCAGGAGGCGCTGGAGGCGTTCAAAGCGATGGTCTGGCTGGATGACATCACGCCGAAGCCGGGGTTCATTGCGCGCTCGGTGTGGTCCGTCAAGGCGGACAAGGGGCAGCGCGCCACGCAAGGATCAGGCGGCTTGCCGGCCAAGTGGTATCCCACGGACGACGGGCTTTGGATTTGGAAAGGCGACACTTCGAGCGATGAGGTGAACGCGCACTATTATGCGGTAGCGCTCTTTCACGATCTGGCGGCCAAAGGGCCGGAGAAGGAACGCGCGGCGAAACACCTGGCGAACATCACCACGCACATCATCGAAAACGGTTGGGTGTTGCGCGACATGGACGGCCAGCCGACGCGTTGGGGACGATGGAACCCCGAATACCTGCTGCGCCCGTACGGCATCGAGTCCCGCGGCTTGAATGGGATGGAGGCACAGACTTACGTGCAAACGGCGTATGCGCTGACGGGTGACGAGCGATTTCAGGCGGGGCTCGAACAGCTTTTGAAATGGCGTTACCATACCTACACCGTGCGGCAAAAGTTGACCTTCCCGCCGGACTCAGTCGTGCCGTGGGATGATGAACTGGCGTTTCGCTGCTATCATCCGCTGCTCCGCTACGCGCGGGATCCGGAATTGCGGTCCATTTATTTGCGTAGTCTGGAGCGACATTGGGAGGTGATGCGCATGCAGCGGGTGCCGTTCTTCAACTTCATCTACGGCGCCCTGACCGGGAATGACTGTGAAGTGCCACAGGCAGTGCAACATCTTCGCGAGTGGTCGCTGGACGTGGTGAGTCACACCTACCGCAATTCGCATCGGCACGACCTTTCCCCACGCCCGGGCTATGTGCCCTACGGTGGCGGCACGCGAGCCATTTCGCCGCGGGAATCCGCCGCCGAGTGGGGGAGCCGTTCCGCGCTGGAGTACGACGGAGGCAACGGTGGTCGGGTGATGACACCGCCGATTGGTTGGCTGGAAGATTATTGGATGGGCCGATATTACGGATTCATCGCAGCGCCAAAATCCAAGGACTTGGACACGGTGCAAATTCGAGAGCGGGTTGCTGGGGAGCGCGGTGCGTTGCCGTACAACGGCCCGGCCCGGCCAAGGGCCGGATGGGAACACTAAGAATCCACGTTGCCCGCCATGCGCCTAATGAGTATTCTCCCGCGTGCATCCTGAACTGCTGTCCATGAAAATTCACGCCCTCATCGTTTTGTCGTTATCCGTTTGTGCCATGGTGGGATTCAGTGCCGAACAACGTTCGCTCGCCGAGCGGTTGGGCTACCGAGCCACCGACAAGATACTTATCGTCAACGGCGACGATACGGGCATGTGCCACGCGGCCAACCTGGCGACCATCGAGTGTTTGGAGCAAGGGGTGATGCGCTCGGCCACGATCATGGTGCCGTGCCCTTGGTTTCCCGAAATTGCAGCGTACGCGAAACAGAATCCAGACAGGGATTTCGGCATCCACTTGTGCCACACTTCCGAGTGGGTGAAGTATCGTTGGGGGCCGGTCGCGGATCGCGCCCAGGTGCCGGGACTGATTGACCCGGATGGCTATTTGTGGCGCGGCGTTGAGGATGTCTATCGAAATGCCAAACCCGAGGAGGCGTTGATTGAAGGACGCGCGCAAATCAAGCGTGCGTTGGCCGCCGGCATTGATGTAACGCATTTGGATTCGCACATGGGCACGCTGCAATTGCACCCCGAATATGTGAGGGTGTATCTGCAACTGGCGGTGGAGTTCAATCTGCCGGTGCGCATGGCCTCACAGGAAACTCTCGCTCGTTTCGGGCAGACGGAACTGCGCCAGCAATTCGCCGCCAAGGGCGTTCTTTTCCCGGATTACTTTGTGTATGACGAGTTGAAGGACCTGAAGCAGGGCGTGAAGCCTTTTTGGCTGAACATCGTGAAGAACCTGAAACCGGGAGTGACGGAGCTGTACATCCATGCTGCGCTGCCCACCGAGGAATCCAAGGCCATCACGGGTAGCTGGGCAATCCGTGCCCAGGAATACGAACTGTTTTCCCGGGACGATGACATGAAGCGCTTGATGGAAGAGGAAAAGATCATCCTGATCAGTTTCCGGCCGCTTCGCGAACTGCAACGAAGCGGTCAGCAGCGCGGAACCGTGCGTTGAAAGGCGGAGTTGAACACCGCATCATCTGGTCCAACCGGCCGTGAAACCCTCGCGCAAGCCGCCCGAGGCCTTGCGCTTCGAGGTTTCTTCGGCCCTTCTTTGCGCTTGAATTTCAGATCCGGCGTCAGTAGGTTTTTCGTGTGCCCAACTCCAAACGTGATTGCCAAGTTGCCTTTCCGGGTATCGGCTGGTCTGCGGGAGCAGGTTCGGTTGACCCGCATCCACAGAGTGGGCTTCAACCAGAGGGAGATTAACCATGCACCTACCTCATCGTCACACAACGTTCCGTATCGGCTTCACTTTGATCGAATTGCTGGTGGTGATCGCCATCATTGCCATCCTCGCAGGGATGTTGCTGCCGGCCTTGAGCAAGGCCAAAGAAAAGGCCAATCGCGCCAAGTGCATCAACAACGTCAAACAAATCCTCCTGAGCACGCACCTATACACGGTGGATTTCAACGACTATCTGCCCTACACCGGCTGGAGTTCCGGCACTTTTGACGTACCCAATTGGTGCTATACGCGGACCCGCGTCGCGACCAACAAGGACAATATCACGATGGGGCAACTTTGGCCGTATCACAAGCAGCGCGACCTTTACTGGTGTCCCATTGAGAAGACCAACACACTGGCTTTCCGACTGCGGGAAATGCAGGTCACCAGCTATACCATGAATGGCTCGGTTTCCAGTTTCGGCACCACCCCGGGCGCCGTGCCTTATGTCAGCCACAAAATGGCCCGCTTTCGGCCGCACTACATGATCTATTGGGAATCAGATGAGAACCAACCGTCCTACTATGACAATGCCACAAGTTCCCCAAATGAGGGGGCCAGCGTACGCCATAGCCAGGGCATCGTCATGGGGATGTTCGGTGGCCAGACCGAATTCATCAAGTTCCGGGCCTACGCCATGGAAGCTGGCTTAGGCGGATTCCGGGGCAATCGCCCTGGCCGGATGTGGTGCAGTCCAAACAGTCCTACCGGTGAATGATCCTCAACCCAGCGAAATAGTTTTCAAGCCCATGAAAAGCATCACTCACAGGCAGGCTGGCCCTGCGGGCGGGTTGTTTCTGGCGCTGCTAATCTTGACGGGCTGTAGCAAACCCGAGGGTGACCAAAACGTCACCGCCACGCCGCCCAAACCTGCGGAAGCCGCCACCCAATTGCAGAAGGCCTTTGTCACTGCCAATCCTGAAATCAAGAACACCGCCGACACGGCGTCCGCAGCTATGGAGGCGGCCAACTACGAGCAGGCGATCCAGTCCTTGCAGGCTATCAAGGCGCGGCAAAACTTGACGATAGAGCAGGGGATGGCGGTGTACAACTCCGAGCGGTCCTTGGAAGCCCGATTAATTGCCGCCATGGAGGCCGGCGATCCCAACGCTAAACGTGCGTACGAGATGCTGAAGAAGAGCCGACGGAATTAGCCGGTGGTCCCGCCTGCGATTGAAGCGGTCTATTCCTGACGAACCAAGTCGGCGGAGTTCTGATGAATCCGTTGCTGCACACCGCAATTCGGGTGGTCGCTTGGGAAAAGCAGGAAACGACTGCCCGCTCAAGCGGCGCAGTCGCCTCCGTTGCTAACTCAACTACTGGATCGTCTCCGCAGCGCCATTCGGACGCTGCGGCTCGGGTAACCGTCAGTTACCTTTGACGCGATAAAACATTTGCTGCGAACCCAAGCCGTCAGTGGCTTGATTGGATGATGTAGTCGCCCCAACATTTTCCCAGTCGCCCTGTGCCGCTTCGGTGCGGCGCTGCAACTGGAACGGTCCCTGTCCACCCTGCCATGTAATCGTGACAGTGGCATCGGCAACGCTGATATCGGTGATCCGGATATTCCCAACCGGCACCTGCGACAGGGCGGCAACGCCAAACGGAGTGCTGCCGATCCCGACCACGGTCAGGTCCACTCCGGAAGTCCCGTCCGTCTTGGCCGTGCCCAACCGCTGGCCTGCTCCCACCCAGAAGAGCGATTCATCGGGACGCAACGCGATCCCGAGCGGTGCCAGACCGGAATCCTGAAGGAGGGGAGTTTGATTCGAGCCATCTAGGTTCATGCGCTTGATCTCATGGGTGCCGGTATCCGTGTAGTAGATGAAACCTTTGGCGGCATCCACGGCCATGGCGTTGAAGCGGAAGTCGGCCTGGGCAATATCGCGGGCCAGTTCCACCCCATTGGCGCCGTTGAGGTCACAACGGAAGAGCACCCCGTTCTGCATGGGGTCGCCGTAATAGATGTGGCCGTTCACGAGATCCAGTGCCAGCGCCGTATATCGGCTCCCCAACCCGCCGAGCACCGTGAGGCCGGTGCCGTCCAGATTACCCCGGAGCACGCCCAGCATGAAGTCGGTCCAATAGACATGGCCATTGGCGGTATCCAGGCCGAGCATTTGGGCGTTGGTGAATCCGTCTTCCCACTCATTGAAGAGCACTTCCTGGCTGGAACCGTCAAACCGGGCGCGCACGATTCGGCTGGGCGTCTGGCCGCCGATCCCATCTTCGGCCCAGTAGAGATAACTATTGGCCTCGTCCACCGCGATGCCAATGGGCCGGTTAAGCCCGACCGCGATGGGCGTTTTGCCGCTGCCGTCAAAGGCGGCGCTCCAAACCGAGCCGGCATCCACGTTGAAGCCTCCCGTTTCGGTCCAGAAGATTTGCGGCGCAACCACCACTTCCTTGAGGTGCAGGGCGATGATGCCGTTGTTGGCAGCCAGCGCGAACACTTTGCCGCCACCGAACGTGACCGACCCAACCCCATTGCCGTTGTTGTAATTGCCGGGGAAAAGGCGCGACGTTACAGGATGATCCTGCTGGACCATGCCCGCGGCAGTCGGCTTGAACAGTCTTAACTCATGAATCCCGCTCGTGGCGGCGCTGGGGGTCACGGTTTTGACGATGGCGAGCAAACCACGTTCGGAGTCGTAGTCAATAAGTCCACCCAGGTTGGCGAGGTTGGCGTTGGTTCGCAACAGCGTGGCCAGACCCCACTCAACCGTCAGTTCAAACTGCTGCAAGGCGAATTGTTGGGCGGGGGTCGGGTGGTCGTTCTTGGTGAAAAACGTGTTTCCGGGTCCCCATGCGATGCTGTTCATGAAGGTGCTGGTCGTGCTGGTGATCTCGGAAACCAGAATCTTGGTGTGGGTGAAATTAATCCCATCGGTGGTTCTAAAGACTGCGACAATGTTCCCCTGCCGTGTCCCGCAAAGGATTTCGGTGGTCACTCCGGCGCCCCGGACGTCAATCGTGTCCCCAAACCGCCGATTCGCCGCGATCGCATCATTGTCACTGGGGTCGCCTTCGTAAGCCAGCGTCGGATCAGCGTTTTCGTCGGCCCACCGATAAATGCGGAACGGCCCGTTGTTGCTGATGGGATCGGTGGGTTCCGTGACGCTGTTCACGGCCAGGCTGCAGGCGTAGATTGCCCCGTCATCGGCCACGCCAATCATGTTGATGGGAAAATTCTTGTCGTACTTGATGCCGGTGGTGCTCAGGTTCTTGAGGAAAGTCCCGTTGGTCGAATTGATGACGTAAACCGCACCGCTGCCATTGGCGGGGTGCCGGCTGACCGTAAGCAGATTGCCCGACACTGCGTTGTAGGCCAGTCCGCGTTGCAGGTGATTGGTGGACATCCATTCGTACGGTTCGAGTGGCGGGATGTTCCACAATGGCTCCAGAACATAAGCCTTGAGGCGCACCGGGCCGGCTAACTCAAACAACGCACCCGTGCCGCCGAGCAGCATTTCGCCCTCCGCTGTAACATCAAACCCCCAAAACTGGCCGCTGTAGCCCGTCAGGTCGGTCAAGTGTTCCTTCGTGTAAGTCGTGTGCAGTGCGCCGAGGCTGGTCGCGCTGTTCATGCTGTAAACCTGAACGCCGTTGTCCGTCGTCTGGACATAAAGATAACCGCCGCGTTCCACCACGGTCCACACGCCAAAACTACCTCCGCCGGTCAGCGTGCCGGCATTGCCGAGCAAAGTCTCCTGACCGGTCGCCAGATTGATGGCGTAGAAGTTGGGGTTCGTGTTCTGGCCGGCGTCACCGTAGTAAGCATAACCACCGTAAACATCCCCGACGCGAACATTTCGGATTCGAGCGCTGACGCTGGTCGTGATGTAGCCTTCACTGTTCCATCGTGTGTCGGGGGTTACCGAAAAAGGTTCCGCCACCACGTGGGCCAGGCCGAGGCGCTTGCGACTGCTAGAGGGATTGTAGAACGTGTAGATAATCGTATTGCCATCCACCCAGTCAAATCCCTCGGTGGCTTGCGCGTCGCCAGGCACGGGCACATCCAAGCGGTTCTCGCCGTTGAAATCGTAGCGTGAGATAGAGGTGGTAATCGGTCCGACGGCTCCGCTTGCTCCCAGCAGGTACGTGTGACGCAACGCTCCGCGGAACGGTGCCACCATCCGGTGTTCCAGTGGTGTGAAGGTGTTGTTCACCAGCAAGGTGGCCGTGCTCGAGCCCTGGGGGTAACGCCCGAACGCCGGGGTGTTGATCTGGTTCGCATAAATATCGCCATCAAAGAAGCGGGGATTGAACAAACTGCTGGCACCGATGCCGATGTCAGCGTGTACCTGAATCGTGGTTCTCAGGCGGAGTTCCTGGGGAGCGAGGGGTTCAGACTGGCACAAAGGAGCGGCCAGCAAGACAGTAGCGAGAAGAATTCTTTTCATAGAAGTATGCGTGTTACAACCGAGTCGCGAATTAACAGGAAGTAATTTTCCATGCAAGCAGTTTCGACTGCGGGTTCGCGAACTATTTGACGAAAGGACGATGGCCAGTATGGGCTTTCGCGAGGGAGCGCCAGCTTGAAGCCGGCTTATCGCTAAAGCCATGACAAATAAATTCCGCGACACGGTGGGGCGCGTCACTCCGTGCGCGCCGCAACTTACTCCCACTTCCCCAACGGCGCGCCCGGAGCGAAGCGCCCTCCCTGTGCCTCGCGGGAGTTATGGAGACTTCTTTGTCGCAGCAAGTGGAATTTTTACCCGCAATGATGTAGTGCAAGCGATGTCACCCGCGAGTTGCGCCAGCTAGCCAGCCGCGACACCCACACAGTGCTTAAAAAGACGCCGCCTGACCTTGGGAGGTCAGGCGGCGCTGTTCGGAATTATGGGCCGGTTTCTCTTACGGATAAACCAGGCGGAAATACTGCGTGCCGGTGGCGGGCGCGGAATACGCGTTGTGGTCTCCGACCTGACTGATGCCGCTTGTCACTTCCGTCCAGGGGCCACCGACGCCGGGAGCACTTTGGAGCCGGAACGGAATCAGCGGCCAGGCGAGATTCACATTGCCACCCGACAAATCCACCGACAGACGCGGTTCCGCTGTCGTGGCGAGGAAGTTGTCAAACGTGACGTCGCCCGCCACCGTGAGGCTGCCTTGACTCGCGACGATCAAGCCGACCTGGCCGGTGGGATAAAGCTCGAACGGATCAACCGCCGGCAGGCGCTTGATCGGATTGCTGGTATCCGGCAGTTCATAGACCAAGCCCTCAAGTTCGAAGCCTTTGCCCATAAAGACAAACCGGTAACTCTTGCCCCGCTCCAGATGCAAACCGCTGGGTTCGGTTTCAATCTGGCCGGTGGGCAACTCGCCCTCGAGGCGGCTGATATCCAAATCTCCGTTTTCCGTGCCCGGCAATTCACCGCCACCCGGTTCCCAGCTAAACAGGTATCCGCCCGTTGTACCCAATCCGGGAGTATTGATGCGTGCCGCAATGCCAAAGGCCTGCCGCACGGTATCGTCAAAGTCAATGATGTCTGCGGAGATGTAGAAATCACCCAGTTCAAGCCCGTTCAAGAAACTGCCCGCGCGGGCCTGGCCGGCATCCGGCGCTTGGGGCGCTGGCGCTTGGATGCGATAGCCGCCTTCGGGGAATGAGAATGTGGCCGGAGCGGCGGTCACTCCGCCAATCGGATCATACCGATCCCACTTCGGCGTGGTGTCGTTCCCGTCATTGAAGTTGTCGAAGATGGTGGTCGTGACGACCTCCGGTGCCGGGACAAACAACAGGTAGTTGATGTTGAGCTTGCGGTTGTCCTGGCCGGCCGTGCCCAGCATCGTGAGTCGCACGGTGTTCGTGCCGGCCAGACTGACCACGGCCGGCGCCCCTCCATTCATTAAAGGCACGTAGGTGTGGTTGTTATGCATGATGTTATTCGGCACGGAGAAGACTCCCAAGGGCGTGGTGGTCTGTTCTTCGAGGCTTGGGTCGCTGGTGACCTGATCCAACTGGACCTCGGTGGCGCCAAAGGATCCGACGCGGAGATAGACGTGGTAATTCTCCGCGGCAAACGCGCGCGTGTAGTTAAGCCATTCGCCGGGTTCGGTTCGAGCCACCACGTACTCCAGCATGCCCACTTCCGCGTATTGCTGGCGTTGCTTGAAGAACACGATCTGGGCGTTGAGTGCATGGTTCAAATCTTCCACAAACTTGTTGCCTTGGGAGGTGCCGACGCCATCCAGGAAACGATATTCGTTGAAACCGCCTTCGCCGGTGGTCCGGGCGTCAAAAAAATCCACTCCCCGCGTACCGACCATATCCAGATATCCCACGTAATTCCCGTTGACCGCAGACAGGTTGGTGTCAATTCCTGACACCGGAATAGGATCCAATTGATACATGCCACTCTCGTAGTTGTAATCTTCCGCCTCGATGGTCTTGACGGGCGACTCCGCGAGATACGCTTCCGAGAAGGTGTCGAACCAGAAGGTGTTCGCCGAAGATTTGGTCCCGGCCACATCCGTGACTTCAATCCGGCCGGCATAAACCGTATTGGGTTTCAGCGCACTGCCAGGCAAGTTGCCTGTAATAGTACTCCCGTTCGCCGAGAGGACCAACTGGCCGGAGACATCCACGCCATTGAGATAAAGCTTCGTGGCCGCGGCATTGATCTCATCCGCAGTGTAGGTCTTGGCGGTGAAGCTGATGCCGGTGGCCGGATTATGGAAGTTCTCCCAACGGGCGGCGGGAACGCGGGTATCCACCACCGGCGTGCCGGTGATCGGGTGTGCCAGTGCGGGCGGGGTGGCGGGATTCGGGTCCGTCGGGCCGGAATAGTAGTTGTCGAAAGTCACATCCGCCGTTCCGGTTGTGCCTTCGCGACTGAAGGCGAGAAAGCCGCAAGCACCGTTCGGTGTGAACTCATCCGGGACATCTGCTTGCAGAGTGACCAAAGGCGTAGTCAGGTCGTGCATATCGTATGCCTGGGCCGTGTAAAGTGTGCCGACGGCTTTGAACACAAGGCGATACGCTCGGCCAGGCACGAAAGTGATTTCCGCAACTGCTCTCGGGCTGGTGGAGAATAGCGCTCCAACCCGGTTGATCTGCAGTTGTCCCTGTCGCCGACTAGTCGGGTCTTCTCCATATTGGGATGCATCATAGTTGCAGATCATCCCTTGCGCGGCGGCGGGATTCAGGTTGGGAGTTACAATACCACCCGCACTCGCATCAGTCATGCGCGCGAACAGTACCATCGCTTGATTCTTATCGGTGCCTGGCCATTCGGCAATGTCCACCGCCACATAAAAGTCTGTGTACTCATTCGTTCGATACCACATTTGCACCGCCGGTGCTTCGGGCGGGAAGGGGATTGCCTGGAGACGCAGGCCCTTGCCGGAACCCACTGCGGGAAAAGTCGTGGTGACCAGGGCGGGGTTGAGCGAGGACAGAATCCATCCCGACGCAGTCATATCGGCGGCGCTGGAATAGGAATCAAAGTTGTCACTGACGATGCCCTGGGCGTTAGCCGTGGGCGACCAGGCCGCCACCGACAGGAGCGTCATGGCGGCGGCGAATTTGCCGACCAAGGAACGCTTCGGCTGCGGGCGCAACGGGACTTGATGATAGTTTGGTTTGAGTTGGGTTTTCATAAGAAGCCTTGAAGTGGTTATCGCTTCTGGTACTAGTTGGGACACAACTCGACGCTACTCAATGCGTTGCACCCGGTCAAGCGGGATTTTCCGAGATTCTACAATTGCAGTTGCTTAAGCTGAACATTCGCCCTCGCTGAGAAGGGTCGTCGGCCGGTTTCCGGTCTGTGGAAGTCGGCAGGCCTAGTCGGTCTAAGGCCAGCTTTCCGTTCGGTTGGAGTCTAAAACGAGGTTTTGGATTTCCGGCCTTCCCATCCGGGAGAGACTCTGCCGAATCCAGATTCGCGCTTTGAACCCCCGAACCGTAGCCGACGTGAGGAGGCGGACAACGCTGCTACTGAGGGGAATCCGCCTCCTCACGTCGGCGCACATGAAAAGCGAGGTCAAGACATAGTTTCGCCCCAGCGAAAGCCAGCTACGAGCGAAGGGTTCGGGGGGAGACAAAACGATTTGATTTTTTTGAGGTTGACGTGATTGCCGACTTGGCTAACTTTGGCAAAACTATTTTAAGAGAAAAATAGTCGCACAATACCCACCATGAAAACAAAACTCCTATCTCTCCTGACGGTCTCGCTGCTGGCGGGAATGTCGTTGCCGGCCGCTAACATCGCTTGGGTCAGTTTCCACGCCGCCGACAATGCGCCTTCTTCGGCCGCTGCTGGCGCGGGCTTCACCAACGCACCCGACGCCGGCTACACGGCGTTGTTGACGGCCAATGGCCATACCGTGACGCGCTTTCTGCGCGTGGCGGACCTGCAAAACCTGCCGGACCTGATAACGGCGCTCAACACGAACGATCTGGTAATCGTCAGCCGTTCGGTGCCTAGCGGAGATTTTGATTCGCTGCCGGAAACTGCAGCTTGGAACACCAGCATCACGGTACCAATGATATCAGTCAATGGCTACATCAACCGTGCCAACCGGCTGGGGTTCAACACGGGTGACACGATCCCCGACGTGAACAGCAGTCAGATGCGCTTGCGCGTACTTTATCGGGCGCATCCAATCTTTGCCGGGGTGTCGTTAAACGACACCAACCTCATGATCAATCCTTACGCAGAACGGGTTACCTTTACGAATGCCACAACTGGGGCGACAACACTGCAGAACGGCATCTCCGTGGTAACCAGTGCCATGCGGGCCGGTGGGTCGCTGCTGGCCACCGTCGGCACGCCGGGTGATGCGGCGATTGGCGGAATGGTCATCGCGGAGTTTCCGGCGGGCGTTACGTCTCAACGCGGCGACGTGCTGGCCAACAAGCGCCTGGTGTTCCTCACGGGCAGTCGGGAATCGGGAATCACCTCGGAAGGTGCTGGCATTTATGATCTGCAGCCGGATGGCGCGCAGATGTTCTTAAACGCCGTCAACTATTTGACCACCCCGCAGGGTCCGCTCCCGGTGGAATGTACTACGCCTCTGGTGGGCGGGGTGAATCTCCCCGAGGGATCCCCTTGGACCTTCAACGCCGGAGTCGTCGGCGACACGCCAAGAACCTATCAGTGGTATAAAGACGGACAGCCGATTCCGACAGGTACTGAGGAGACTCTGGTCATTCCCAGCCTGACTTTAGCCGATGCTGGCGCATACCAATTGTTCGTCACCAATGCGGGCGGCTTCGCCTCCAGTACGATTGCCAGCCTGGCGTTTGCCACCTTCCCGCCCGCCAGCATCACCAACGGTTTGATCTCTTACTGGCCCTTGAATGAGGTGCAAGGCAACAAGACATTTGATGTTGTCAGCACCTACGACATGAGCCTCATCAACATGAGTGGTGCCGACATTGTTCCCGGCAAATGGGGCAACGCTTTTCAATTCAACGGCACCAATGCTTACCTTGAACGTATTAGCAATCCGAGTGACGCCCTGCCCATTTATCAGCACCCTGACTTCACTGTCTCGCTCTGGGTCCTGGGCATCGCGCAAGGTGACCGACGCGTTTTCTCCGAGGGCTCCCTGACCGCTGGCAATCCGCTGTTCAACATCGGCACCCACAACACCGGAGCTGATGGTACTGTTGATATTTATATCCGCAACGACGCCGGGACCGTCGTTGGCGACCACCGCCACTCGCAGGCGTGGGCCTATGACGGAGCCAACTGGCATAACATCGTGTATGTCCAACGGGACATCGGTGGTGGCAATATGAATGCACAACTCTGGGTGGATGGAGTGCTGGATCCAGTGGTCATCACCCCAGTACGTCCAATGACGGTGCAAACCACGACCATTGGTGCCATCCGGCGAGCCGCGGCGTCGGCTTGGTTTAACGGCATGATTGACGACGTAGCCGTTTGGAATCGGGCGCTTTCTCCGGATGAAATTCAGATTCTGCAAGTGACCGCCATCACCAACCCGCCGGTGCGGCTCATACCCTTGGCGATCAACAGATTTCAGTCTGACGTGCCAGCCGTGGTCGCGGGCGGCTCGACCACACTGCGCTGGGAGGTCAGCCGGGATGTGACGCAGGTCACAGTCAACGGGGCAGATTTGACGGCTAGTACGGTTTTCGGCTCTGGATCGCTTTCCGTGACCCTGAACGCGTTCACAAACTACGTGCTGACGATCAGCCGGGGAGTGGACACGCTCTCCGCGACCACCAGCGTGGCCGTGGTGGATGGCGTCAACCCCGGGTGGGCCTTGCTGGATAACTTTGACCAGACACCCCTCGGCATCCTGTCGGCCGCTGGCTATTGGAGGGATGCCACCGGCAATTCTGCCCAAGTGGTGGACACCAACGCCAACCACACTCTGCGTACGGCCACCGGTAACAGCATCTCCTTCCTGAATCTGCAAAACCTGTCCGTGAACGAAAACCAGGCCAGGTCATTGTTCTTCCGCCTGATCCCAGGTGCGGATAACGCGTCCGGCGTCACGAATATCGTCGGCCTCTCGGACAAGAGCCAGCGTGGCTATGGCGACGCGTATCAGAACCTCGGTCCGGTGCTCTACGTGGCGGCGTTCACGAACGAACTCGCCGGCGTCCTGACCAATGGTTGGTATATCGGCGCCCGCAATGGTTTTGCCGGTTTCAACACCAGCAACCCGATAGATTACCTGGCCGAGCCGCTCGAAGCTGGTGCGGTGTACAACGTCTGGATTGACGTCACCAATGCGCCGCTGGATCAGTACTTCCAGGATTTGACCACGGTGGATACGTTTACCGTGTATCTCCAGAAGCTGGGTGATCCCACGCGCACGGTAGCTTTCCAGGACTACCGAAGTGATCGCGATCCCGAGTGGATTGACGTGGTGCTGGGCGGCATGTTGCCCGCGCTCGACCAAGTGGTGGTCCTGGGTAACAATGCCACCCACAGTGCCTTGTTTGACGACTTCTACCTGAGCAGCACGACCTACAACGCCACCGTGCCGCGGCCTTATGGGTTCACGGCACCACAGCCTGGTTCACTCACCATCGAAGTGTCGGGTAACCAACTCGAGATTGGTTGGACCACCGGCACGTTGCAGCATGCCCCGAGTGTGACCGGCCCCTGGACGGACGTGCCCGGCAATCCCAGTTCGCCGTACCTGGTTGCGCCCTCGGGTGACGCCACGTTCTATCGCACGCGCCAGTAGGCGAAGTTCGGACAGTGTAAATTCGCAAGCGGCTGACCTCGGGTCAGCCGCTTTTGTTTGGTCATCGTGATTTCCGGGAGCACGTGGGTGGTTGAGTTGCGCGATCAAACGCGAGCGCCTGACGGGATTATGATCGCCGATGTAATGCCTCGTTTTCTTCCGGCGGTAGCGCAGACTTGTAGTCTGCTGTATCGCCGAATTTCATTCGGCAACCGGTCAAACGAACGGAATCGCCGGCCTTGGCGAAGCATTGCGGATCGAAAATCCGCGATAGAGCAGCATGGAATCCTGCGCTACGAGCATTCACGTCGGGGAGGAATGCGGCATCACTTGCTACCTTACGCAGTTGGTTTTGGAAGGGCTGTAAGCCGAATTCTGTCTGCCGCGAATTGCTCCGCGGGAGAGAATCATTTATCTCAGCAGCCATACCCGGAACCCGTTCCACTTTCGCGGACACTGGAGCGGGCCGCTCCGGGGTTCCCTATTTGGCCTTGCACCCGATGGGGTTTTCCGTGCCCCGCCGATTACTCGACGAGCGGTGGTCTCTTACACCACCTTTTCACCTTTTCCCGCTCCGTTGCCGGAACGGGTAGTCTGTTTTCTGTGGCACTGTCCGTTGGGACGGCTCGCGCCGTCACCGCCCGCGTGTATCCTGAAGTCCGCCTCCTTGCGTCAGCGGCCCGAGGTTACGCGGCATCGCGCCCTGAGGTGTTCGGACTTTCCTCCCCCGGCTCACGCCGGGAGCGATTCTCCACCCTTCCAAAACCACCGGGAAGATATGTCAGCATTCCTTACTTGTATAGTCTCTCCAGCTTCACCGGTTGATCCCGCCGCCGGCCGACGACATTGCGGAACGCGGTTTCCTCCATTGCCACTGTCATTTGATCCCCTGCGTCCACGATTTCCGCCACAATGACATGCGCGGAGTGCAAGCCGCCGGTCCACCAGCGCGAATCGGTGATGTAAAGCAAATCGCCTACGTGCGCGTCCAGTTTGCACGCGAGCGCGGAAGAAATCCGGATCCCGGCGAGTTCGGCGGTGCCGAAGTGCGGGAGTTCGGCGTGGAGCAATTGGGGCGTGGCCAATGCCCGCGTCACCTGGCTTTCGCGTCCGGGAGAGCCTTTGTAATGGCGCAGGGCATCGCCAATGGTGCCCCAGACCAGCCCGCGCTGCTTTTCCAGCGGTTCCGGCCGGGTCAGCAGCGTGACTACGACGCCAATCACGGCGCACAAGACAGTGCCATAGCAAGCGCGCATGAATTGCTGTTCTCTCATCCCGGCGAGAAAATCCCACACGGTATGACCGCCGGGCACGCCGTGAGCAAAAGGAATGATCACCGCCGGAAACACCATGGAGATTCCCATGAGCAACAGCCCGGCTACCAGGGTCCAGAGCGCGGCCACACGGGTGAACCGGCGCCAGAAAACCGCCAGCAGCAAAGTCACCACCATGGGCGGAGTGACGGCAGCGGTAAACGCCGCATGAGCTACATAAATGGATTTGAACTGCATGAACACGGGCACCATCAGCACGCCAATCACCGTCACGGAAATGGCGGCGATGCGGGCGGCGCGGAGCAGTTGCTTGTCCGTGGCTTTGGGGCGGAGGTAAGCCCGGTAGAGATCATTCACCGTCACGGCTGATACCGCGGTGATCAGCGTATCCACAGTGGACATGAGTGCAGCCGTCATCGCCGCGAGGATCAAGCCGAAGATGCCCGGATGACTGAGCAACTCTGCCGCGATGAAGAAAGCTTCGCGGGCCTGAACTTCCGGCAGGATGCCAGCGTTGGTGAAAGCGCGCGCCACCAAGCCACCGGAAGACACGACCAGCGCGCCGATGAACATCAGTCCCACCATCAAAACCGTCGTCGCCTTCCGGCTTTCGTCCAGCGACTTCGCGGCCATGAAGCGCATGATGATCCCCTGATTCAGAAAGTAGAACATTGCCGAGTTGGCGAACGCGTCCTGCCAGAAAATGCCCACGGCCGGAAACTCCGGGTCTTCGTTGAAATTTGGAAAAGCCAGGCGTGCGGCTCGCGGCAGATTCAACCAGAGCAGATCAAACCCGCCGATGTAGGAAGCCCCCAGCACGAAAATCAGGAGCCCAACGAGCAGCAGGAAAACGCCGTTGATCAGATCGTTCATGATCACGCTACTCTGGCCTCCAAACGTGACGTACGAGGCTGAAATCATCGCCACCCCCAAGGCCGCGAGCGGGATTGGCCAGCCAACCATGATGTTCACCACCACGCCCATCGTATAAAGATTCACCCCGACATAGCCGACCAGATAAATCAGCAAATAGATGGTGGCCCACAACCGGACCTGTGGATCAAAGCGCCGGCCAAAGTACTCGGGCACCGAAATAATGCGCGAGAAATAGAGAATCGGCAGCCAGCCGAAGACCAGCAGCGGAAACCAGATCCAATCGTTCCAATACGCCTGGCTCGCGCCCAGCCCGTACTTGTAACCAATCTCGCTGTACTTGACGAAACTGTAGGAGCCGATGGTGGTAGCGACCAGACTGATGGCAATCAGCCACCAGGCGAAACGTTGTCCGCCAAAAAAGAAATCCTTGGTCGTCTTCTGCCGGCGGCCAAAGTACATCCCGTTGAAGAGAATCAAGCCGAAGTAGAGCGCCACGATGGCATAATCCAGGGCAGTGCCGCGAATGTGTCCCACGTCCTTGAGCACCGCCTCAGCGCCGCCGGTGTATTCCTTCGCTGGCAGAGCCGACATGGGCGCGTATTGCAGCCAGCCTTGCAGCATGGCGAAGAACATCAGCACGGCCAGACTGATCAGCAGATTCCGCAGTTTGCGGCCCGTGAACCCGACGTAATCGTGCTTTACGGCGAAGTACATACCGATCAGGAAAAAGACTCCCCCCACCAGGTAAGTGTAAAAATATGCGTCCATGATCAGACTTCTCGCAGCCCATTGAACCGGGAATGACGGCAAAAGCCAATCACGGAACCGTTTCAACTGGCCAATAATGCCGACAGTCGTGCTGCCAGTAAACGAACAAGCGACCACGCAAACTTGATAGTGGTTGCTTCCCGATGCCTCCACATCGGATTCAAGCGCGATCAGCAGTGCGGTGTGATGAATTGGTGTGCCAGCGCTTCGTCAATCACTCCCGCCACTCGCGCCCGCAGTTAGCGCGGTGACCAAGAAGCGACGCGCCCTACCACGTTGCGCGATTTGTTTGTCGCAGTATTAGCCCAAATTCCCGTGTCGTCTGAGGGAGCGGCTTGATCCCGCATTCCGCCGCTTACTCCTCAATCCGATAGAGGTGCGTTTTGGTTCGCAGGAACAGAGCTTTGCCCGAAGCTGCCGGCGAGGCCATGAAACCGTCGTCCAGGGTGTTGGTGGCCAGCACCTCCAGCTTGCGCCCCGGTTTGAGCACGGTGGTTGTGCCTTGCTGATCGAAGAAATAGAGCCGGCCATCCGCATAGATCGGCGAGGCCGCATACTTCCCCCCGACCCGCTCCGTCCAGACGGTCTTGCCCGTATCGGCTTCCAGACAGGTGATGAAGCTTTCTTCTGCGGCCGTGTAAATCAGTCCGTCCACGAGAATGGGTGACGCGTATTTGCCGACGTGCGTCTTGAGCTTCCAGACGACGTGCGTATCCGTAACGTCACCTTCCCCGTCCGTCTTCACCGCCCAAAGTTCCTTCTTCGTCAAACCGGTGACGATGTAGGCGAGGCCGTTGTGAAACAGAGGCCGGGGCGCCACCGACCAATCCGGGTATTGCACCATCCAAAGCTCGCGTCCGGTACGCGGGTCGTAGCCGTAGGCGGCTTTGGCGCCGGGGCTGATCATCTGCGGCTTTCCCGCCGCGTTCACAATCAGCGGCGTGCTGTGGGCCTTGCGCAAATCCCCATCCCGCGCCATGGGACCGGGAATGTGTTCGTCATTCCACACCACCGAACGATCAGTCTTCCAGACGGTTTGGCCGGTCTGTTTGTCGAGCGCGACATGATATTGCAGATCGGCCCCATCCATGGTGAGGATCAGCAATTTCTCAAACGAAACCAGTGAGGACGACGACCCGCGGTAGTGCCGGCAGGGAAGATCGTTTCGTTTCCACAGAACTTTGCCAGTCCGGGTGTCGAGGCAGGCCGTGCCCGGACTGCCGAAGTGAACATACACCCGGCCCGGCTCAATCAACGATGAAGGTGTGGCATAGCAGTTCATGGACGCGCCGTTCCCCAGCGGCTCCGGATCATCCGTATGAAACACCTTTTCGTTGAAGAGAATCTTCCCCGTCTGCGCATCAAGGCCGATGGCGAAATAATCGTGGCCCTCATCCGTGGCCGTCGTGACCCACACCTGCCCGCCCAACACCACTGGCGCCGACCAGCCGCGATGCGGAATCTCCGTTTTCCACCTGACATGGTTCGTTTCGCTCCAGTGCAACGGAAAGCCCCGGAGCTTGGTGTCGCCCGGCGCCGAAACGCGCCCATCCCCCGACGGGCCGCGAAACTCAGGCCAGTCCGCGCGGCCTACGAACGCACCGACAGTCAGGAGCAACAGTATCAGGAGGAAACGGGCGCGGGATTGCTGGCGGCGATCCGAAACCTTGCCGGGACAGAAACAGTGGCTTGTGTTGAAATTCATGGGCGCAGCCTGCGGTGAGAGCCGAAACAAGTCAATCACGAGGGATACAGCCCCAGTGCAATCAGGTCAGCAACGTCCGTCTCCACCCGCGCAAATGCCCGAGCAACTGATTGACGGTGTGACGTTCCAGCTTTTGACCAAGTTGTTGCGTGTCGAGGATCAGTGCGTTTTCCGGCGGCCACCAGATCGCTGCGGCTTCTCCGCTGTTATGCCTCGAGTGTGACTGATGGCGACAACTCCGACTGGGGCGTCCGTTCTATTGATGGTGCGGCGGCTATATCTGCACAATCCAGCACGTCGCGAGCGTCCGCAGTTCATTGATTGGAATTGCCAAGCGATCAAAGAGTCTTCGGATCTCCGCTTCATCTCGATAGGGCTGGGTTTCCGGCGTGGCCTGGATGAGGTCGAGTCCGCGCCGACGCATCGCGTAGCGGATCATCACGGAACTGAAATCCACGCCGTCGCATTGGAATCCCTCCCCCCGAACCCTTCGCTCGTAGCCGCCGACGTGAGGAGGCGGACAACGTTGCACCTCAGGGGAATCCGCCTCCTCACGTCGGCGGCTACGGTTCGGGGGTTCAAAGCGCGAATTTGGATCCGGCGAAATCTTTCCCTGCAACTCGGCCACCAGCAGCCCTTGCCCTGCGCCGACCACCAGCACGGATGACCGGACGTCACCCGTGATCTGCCGCAGACTCGCCAAATCGAGATAGTTGTCCTCAACGGCGGCATGATGCTCCGCCAGCGCGTCCCAGAATCGGCTTGGCTCGTGCATGGGTTTGCGTCTGGGAGCGCATCATGACCGATGCCCTGGCCGGGAGGAACCTCATTCCTTCCACAGTCGAAAGAACTTCCGCTCCGCGCTGGCGGGAACGGTGACGGAGATTTGCGCGCCATTGGTCACGGGTAGTTGAGCCACGGGCAACCACGCACCGGGCAGCGCTGGATTTGTGCTTTCCTGCAATTGAAATCCCGGCGCACCTACGGGCCACGAGAGGGTCACCAACGCATTGGATCGCACCAGGTTCAGCGAGGGCGGAACCGACTGACCGAAAAGCCGCGCCACCCGTGGGCGCAACACACCTTTGACCGTCGTGAAGTTGCCGCCGATGAGAATGTTTCCATCGGACTGCACCGCGATGGAACGCACTGCCCCGCCCCATGACGTGCCCTGATTGAAACCGGCGTCGAGAGTGCCGTCGGCATTGCGCCGCGTGATGCCGTAAATGTAGTTCGTGCCACTCAAGAAGTAGTAGTCACCGCCCACCAGCACTTTCCCGTCTGGCTGCAAGGCAACTGATTGAACCGCGCCGCTCATGCCCGGTCCGTAATTAAAACTACCGTCCACACTGCCATTGGCATTGAGGCGCAGAACACCACTGTGGTTCGGGGCTTGGAGGACGTAGAAGGCGCCTCCGAGAACCAGCTTGCCATCCGGTTGCAGCGCGATGGATCGGACTGAACCAATCGGGCCAGCGTTGAAAGCGAGGTCAAGTGAGCCATCGGGGTGCAACCGGGAGATACCTTCGACCCCGCCGACTACGAGTTTGCCATCTGGCTGCAAAATCATGCAGCTCTCGGAATAGTTCGTGCCGGAAGTGAAACTCCAATCCCGGCTGCCGTTCGTCTCGAATCGGCCGAGGAACGGACGGAGTACGTCGTAGGACCATTCATCCCCGTAAACCGTGGTCCAAGCATGTCCACCGACAAGCACCTTGCCGTCTGGCTGGACCAGGACGGAGGTGGCTTCAACGGATTGCCAACAACCATAGTTCGGCAGGCAATCTCCTGGCTGGACGAAGGGCCACAGGTCCGGCCAGAAACCGCTGTCCCAACTGCCGTCGGGATTGAACCGCGCGACCGAACCGGAGGGCACACCATTGGTCGGCGCGAAGATACCAGTCGCCAACACCTTGCCATCCGGCTGCAGGGTGATTGATCGAATGTACGAGGCGGTCGCCAAAAAATTGATGTCGGGATGGAAAGCGTCGTCCACGCTGCCATCAGGATTGAGCCGGGCGAGACCGGTGCGGGCGAGTCCACCAACTGTGGTGAAGGTCCCGCCAATCAGCAGCTTGCCATCGGGCTGTAACGCGGTGGTCAGGACGCCACTGTCAATGGAACCGCCGGGATCAAAACTGGCGTCGAGACTGCCACCGATATTGAGCCGCGCGATGCCATGGCGTTTCGTGCCATGGACGGAAGTGAACGCTCCACCGATGAACATTTTCCCGTCCGGCTGAACGGCAACCGCGACCACGCTGTTGCCGGCGCTGGTGCCCGGATCGAAACCCGTGTCGTGCGTGCCATCGCCGTTGAGTCTGGCCAGATTGATCCAGTTCGTGGCGTTGAGCGCGAAGGTTCCGCCGACCAGCACTTTGCCGCCCGCCTGCGTGGCGAGAGAAATGACGGTGCTGTAGTTGAGCGCGTCACCCGTGAGGAGTGTGCCGGGATTGAAACTGCTGTCCCTGGTGCCATCGTCATTGAGCCGGGCGATGCCGTGGCTGATCGTGCCGTGGCACCAGAAAAAGTTCCCGCCGATGAACACCTTTCCGTCCGGCTGCAATGCCATGGTATAGACCCAGTCGCTGGGGCCGGCGCCGGGATCGAAACTGCCATCCAGACTCCCGTTGGCATGGAGTCGCGCAACGTGGTTGCGGTTGGTGCCATTCACCGCCTGGAATCCGCCCGCGATCAGCACCCGACCATCCGGTTGCAGCGCGATGGCATAAACGCCATAAGCGCCCGTGCCGGGATCGAAGCTGGTGTCGAGGCTGCCGTTGGTATTGAGCCGGGCGATCCCGACGCGGTTCGTGCCATTGACGACGGTGAACCCGCCACCGATAAGCACCTTGCCATCCGGTTGAACGGCGATGGAATAAATCCCCTCATCAAATGCCGCGATGCTGGCGGAAAAGGTGTTGTCCAAACTTCCGTCGGCATGAAGCCGAACCAGGCCGCCATAGGTGTTCACCAGCACTTTGCCATCGGCCTGCAACGCGAACAGTCCGCCGCCGGCCACCGCCGGATTGAAACTGTTGTCACCGCTGCCGTCCGCGTTGAGCCGGGCGAGTCCGGGGCGCGAGAGACCTTTGACGGTGGTGAACGAACCGCTGATGAGCACCTTGCCATCCGGTTGCAATGCGATGGTGGACACACCGCCATTGACGCCCGAACCGGGATCAAAGGACAGGTCCACGTCGCCCGCCGCGGCGTGCGCATGAAAGCAGGGAATGGTGACGAGCTGCAGCAGCAGGCTGCCGATCAACAAGCGACTGCGGAACAGGTTTGAGATTCTCATGGGTTGACGGTGGTTGATTTTGCAACGGGTGGTGCGGCTGAAACTACTCCGACTTCAGCCGAAAGAACTTCCGCTCCGCGCTGGCGGGAATGGTGACGGAGATTTGCGCGCCGTTCGTGACGGGAAGCTGAACGACCGGCAACCAGGCATTCGGCTGTGCGAGGTTTGTGCTTTCCTGCAACTGAAAGCTCAACCCGTTCACGGGCCACGAAATAGTCATCAACGCGTTCGACCGCGCGATGCTCAACGTCGGCGCGGAATCACCGTAAAGCCTCGCTACATACGGCCGCACCACACTGTTGACCGTGGTGAAATCGCCGGCGATGAGGACATTGCCATCGGCTTGCAGCGCGACGCAACGAACCATTCCGTTCGCTCCGGTGCCCGGATGAAAACTGAGGTCCAGACTGCCATCGGCATTGAGGCGGGCAATGCGATTGCGGGCCGTGCCATTGACGGCGAAGAAATCGCCGCCGATAACCACCTTCCCATCCGGCTGCACCGCGAGCGAAGTAATCCCAAATGTTCCACCGCCGGGATCGAAACTGTTGTCCAGCGTCCCGTCGGCATCGAGTCGAGCGATCCCGTAGCTCACGTTCGTGCCGCGAAGGGTGCTGAATCCGCCCGCGAGCAGCACCTTGCCATCGGCTTGCAGCGCTACTGCGGAAACCCACGGATTATCAATCCCGGAATTGAAACTGGTGTCCGGACTTCCATCCGTGTGAAGTCTGGCAATCCCTGAATAGGTGCGGCCAACAACGACCTTGCCGTTCGGCTGCACCGCGAACGCCGTCACCTCGGGCACATCGCGTGTCTGCCCAATCAACGGCTGAAAACTCGTGTCGCGACTTCCGTCCGCATGCACGCGGGCAAGAAAGCAGCGATGGCTGATGAACGGGTGGTTATCGAACAAGTCGAGAACGATGGTGGCGGTGTAGCCGCCGACGAGCACCTTTCCATCCGGCTGCACGAGCACGGTGGTAGCCGTCGAGGACTGCGAACACTCGAAGTCCGGCGGGCCAGCCCAGCAATCTCCGGCCTGAATCACGAACGACAGATCCGGATTGAAGCTGCTGGAAACAAGAGTGCCGTCCACGCGCCCAGCCGCATTGAGCCGGTCGCGTCCGTATCGGTTCGTGCCATTGAGGAAGGTGAACGCCCCGCCGATCAACACTTGGCCATCCGCCTGCAGAACGAGAGCAGAAACCGGACTCTCCACTCCGCGGATCACCCGGAAACTACTGTCCAGACTGCCGTCAGCGTTGAGCCGCGCCACCCGGTTGCAGTTTGTGCCATTGACCGAAGTGAAAGCGCCGGCAATGAGCACCTGCCCATTCGACTGCAACGACATGGATGCTACTGCACCGTTCGCTCCCGTGCCGGCGTTGAAACTGGAGTCCAAACTGCCATCGGCATTGAGCCTGGCGAATCCCCGAACAATCACCTTGCCATCGGGCTGCAACGCGAGTGGAGATCCGCCTACTCCGGCGGCGGGAATGAAAGTGGCATCCAGAGCTCCATCCGCGTTGAGACGGGCCAACGCGTTCCGGTCCGTGCCGTTGACGGTGTTGAACGGACCGCCGATGAGCAACTTGCCGTCAGGCTGCGGCACGATCGAATCAACGCCCAGACCAGCTCCAATGCTGGTATTGAAATTCGTGTCCCGAATCCCGTTGGCATTGAGCCGGACTATTCCTCGGACCAGGCCATAGCCCACATAGCCGACCACGACTTCGCCGTTTGGCTGCACTGCCAAGGTTCTCACCTGGGGAATCTGTTCGACTGCCAGACCCAGGTCTCCGATGAACGGAGTAAAACTGGTGTCGTGACTGCCATCGGCATTGAGGCGGGTCACAAAGCTCGAAAAGGTGTTTTGGCACTCCTCTTCGGGACAGTTACGAGCCACCATTCCACCCACGAGCACTTTGCCATCCGATTGCACTGCCACCGCCACCGCCTCGGCATCATTGAAAAAGCCGTTCTGAAATAGATGGGTCCAATCCGGGATGAAGCTGTCCGAAACGAAAGCGGTGTCCCGGCTTCCGTCTGTGTTGAGTCGGACGCTTGCGTAGCGGTTGGTGCCGTTGATGAACGTCAGCGGGCCGCCGACGAGCACTTTGCCATCTGATTGCACCGCGATGGCCGCCACAGCATTGGTGATAGGCGAACCGGGGTCAAACGAGAGGTCCACGTCGCCGGGCGCGGCGGTCGCGTGAAAGCAGAGCACGCTCGCTTGCAGCAGCAGGCTGCCGGCAAGAATCAGCGATTCAGGTGCATACGGAGTTTTCATGATAATCTTTCAGTGATGGAGATGGTTGCGAGTACTCCGCTCACGGCAGTTCCAGCGTGACCAGTCGGCCAGTGGCCAATTCGGTAACTACCAGGCGGGCGCCGCGACGATCCAGCACCATGCTGGTCGGAGTCGTGAGGCAATCTGCCAGGACAACCGGTTGTGCGTCCGGCGCCGCGAAGTATTGGAGACGTCCTGGGCCCGGCACTGGGAAAGTCAGGTTGTGTTCCAGAGTCAGATAATCTTCGTCGCATCCTCGGAGTGGAGTGATGTCAATGGCGGAGGAAAGACCGGTGAGTAGTGGCGTGATGGCTCCCGTGCGCGGATCCACATGTTGAACTTGTGAATAACCCGGGATAAAAAATGGCCCACCGCTCAACAGTGTCACCGCCAGTTGATTGCCATCCCAGCGAATGCTCGTCGGCACGTTCTCGATGAAGGGCGGACCCGGAAGCGGGTTGGGCGTGGGAGCAAAGGATGCGAGCGTTTCGTACTCGGCGCTGAGGACGTTTACCTTATGCACGTTGTTGAAGCCCGCGTCCACGATGTAGAGGTGGCGGCCGTGACCAACGACGCCGTACGGATGCGAATGCCGGACGTTGTCTGCGAAGTTCGGGCGCAGCTCCGGCGCGTAGTCCGGGAAGTCCGCGACCAGTTGGATGAGCATGCGCTGTCCCCGGGCATCCGCGCGGATCAACCGTTGACCGGCTTTCAACGCTTGATGATCGGCCAGAGTTAACGTGACGCCAGTGGTTGCCTCCTCCATTGCCGCGCTGAAATGGATCGCCAGCACGGAACTGAAGAGCGGTGAAGACGGTGTGGGATTGGCGCGCTCGGTGACGGGAACGGGGCCGGCCAAGGTGACATCGCACTGGCCGTTCAAAACGAAGAGGGTCCGGCCCTCGAGCCAAACGCCGGTGGTGCCGTTGAAGTCTCCCACGAAGGTGCGGGCCGAGGGCAATCCTTCCAACAGGGTGCGCCGCTTGCCGCGCTGATCCACGATGGACACCCGACCGTGGTTGGGAATTTCCGGTCCATTCTCCGCCACAATGAAATCGCCACGCGGCGTCTGGATGATTTTGCTCGGGGCCAGCAGGCCCGTGGCGAAGGTCTTGACGCCGGGACAAGGAGTCTGCGCCGAGCCGGCAAGAGCTGCACCGAGCAGACCGAGTGTGAGAGCGATTATTTGAGTCCGACGACTGAGATGTGAATTGGCCGATGTTCTTTTCATAGCTTTGTCTGGATTGGTTTCGAATGTTTGCTGCTTTCCTTCTCGTCATGAGCCAAAACGTGGTGAAAAGGCTCAGGTGATTTGATTTTGTTCTTAGCGTCACGCTGATGCTCTATTGCGCCTTCAGACGAAAGAACCGCTGTGGCTCGGACGCAGGATTGGTGACGGTGTTCTGGCCGTTGACGACCGTCGGCATCAGAGAATTGGCGCTCCAAACCGGTGATGCCAGGTTGGTGGTGGATTGCAGAATGAACCCGGTGTAATCGAACCCGGCGACATTCGTCGGCCAGGTCAAAATCACATTGGCTGCGGAACGGGTGATGCTCAGTTGCGGCGTGAACGAGAGACGGAACACTGTGCCGTTGTCGAAGTTGCCGTAATACCTCGCCACTCCATACAGCGAGTTACCCACCAACGTCAGAGTGTCTGGACCGCCTCCGTCGGTGTCATTGATGAAACGATGGAGAACTGTAAAACCTGAGCCGTCGGTGTTGAGCGCGAACACCGTGCCGCCACCAAAGCCGCCGCTTCCAATCGCTGCCCCGTAAAGGGTATTGCCCGACAGGATCAATGTGCCATTGGCGTAGTATCCATCGGTGGCATGATAGAAATCATGCAGGGTCGTGAAATCACCGCCGTTGGTATTCAGAGCGAAGACCACGCCCTGGCCAAAAGCGCCGCCAGCCTCGGTCGTACCATACAGCGTGTTGTCAGATAAAACCAAACCGGCAACGGGATTGACGCCATCACTGTTGGCGGAAAAAGGGTTGAGAACCGGATGGTAATCGGCTCGCGTAAAACTGTGCAGCGTCGTTAAGCCCGAGCCATCGGTGTTGACCTTGAACACGGTTCCTCGGGCGAACCGGCCACCGCCGATCGCCGTCCCGTAGAGCGCGTTGCCTGATAAAACCAGCCCGCCGTTCGGACGAATACCGCCAATGTTGGTGTAGTTGCCAAAGATGGACTCTTCAGCACCGGCCGGAAAACTATGCACGGTTGTAAAGCCCGTGCCGTCGGTGTTCAGGGCGAACACGGTGCCATTGCCGCCGCTGCCGCCATATTCTGTCGTCCCGTACAGCCGGTCGCCGGAGAGAATCAATCCCGCACGCGATCTGGCTCCGTCGCTGTTGGTGGCAAAAGGCTCAGGGCCAACGGTCGCCGAGAAGCGATGCAGGACGGTATAACCCGTGCCGTCGGTGTTCAGGGCGAACACGCCGCCGTTGCCCGATGGGCCGCCCACCCATGCGGTCCCATACAGCCGGTTGCCCGACAAAATCACCCCGCCCAGCGGTTGCGTTCCGTTGGTGTAGATGAAACTGTGCAGATTCGTAAGCCCTGAACCATCGGCATTCACGACGAACACCGTGCCGAAAGCCGAGCCGCCGGTGTTCGCGGTCCCGTACAAAACAGTGCCGGAAGCATTGGCAGCCAACCTTCCCACTGGATAAGACCCGTCGTAGTTGGTGACCTCAGGCCGAGGCGTAAAGCTGTGCAAAACGGAGAAGGTCTGCGCCCTCACTGGGGTAAAGGGTATCCCGGCGAGAACGGTGGTTAACGCGGCGAGGCCCAGGGCCATCCGGCGGCGATTGACCTTGATGTTGGCGTCTTTGCTCATTCCATCCCGACATGAGCCAAATCCCGGCAAAAAGGCTCATGCGATTTATTATTTCGTAAAATGAGCCTTTTTGTGGTTGTATGGCGCATACATGGGCGATGAGCCAACTGCCATGACGCCCGCTCCCTCCGAACAATCGGTGTTCGCTGAAGCGATCCTGCTCTCCACCCCACAGGCTCGCGCGGCCTATCTCGATTCGGCCTGTGGCACGGACACGACGTTGCGCCAGCGCGTTGAGGCATTGCTCCGCGCGGCGGAAAACGCGGGGGATTTTCTGGAAGAGCCACCGACCGGCTTGAGCGGTGACGCTGACTCAACCATAGTTTTGCGCGAACTCAGCGAGAAGCCCGGTGACAGAATTGGCCGCTACAAACTGCTTCAGCAAATTGGTGAGGGCGGTTGTGGCGTCGTTTACATGGCCGAACAGCTTGAACCGGTCAAGCGCCGCGTCGCGCTCAAGGTCATCAAGCTCGGGATGGATACGAAATCCGTCATCGCCCGCTTCGAGGCCGAACGCCAGGCGCTGGCGTTGATGGATCATCCCAACATTGCGAAGGTGCTCGATGCCGGCGCGACGGAGACGGGGCGACCCTACTTCGTGATGGAACTCGTGCGCGGCATCAAGATTACGGAATACTGCGACCAGAATAATCTTTCGACCGACGAACGGCTGAAACTCTTTACCGAAGTTTGTCACGCCATCCAGCACGCGCATCAAAAGGGCATCATCCATCGCGACATCAAGCCCTCGAACATTCTCGTCACGCAGAACGAAAACGAGGCCGTGCCCAAGGTGATTGATTTCGGCATTGCCAAGGCCACCACCGACCAACGTCTGACCGACAAGACCGTCTTCACCGCCTTCGAGCAATTCATCGGCACGCCCGCCTACATGAGCCCGGAGCAGGCCATGATGACGAGCCTCGACATTGACACACGCACGGACATCTACGCGCTGGGTGTGTTGCTCTACGAACTGCTCACCGGGCAGACGCCCTTCGACGCGAATGAGCTGATGGCTGCTGGACTCGACGCGATGCGGCGGACCATTCGCGAGCAGGAGCCACCGAGGCCCTCCACGCGGCTTACCCAACAGCTGGTAGCCGCCGACGTGAGGAGGCGGAACTCGGGCGAGGTCGAACCATCCGCCTCGTCACCTCGGCGGCTACAAGACCTCATCCATGCGCTACGCGGCGATCTGGACTGGATCGTAATGAAGGCGCTGGAGAAGGACCGCACGCGCCGTTACGAAACCGCCAACGGGCTGGCGATGGACATTCAGCGCCACCTGCACAATGAGCCGGTCACCGCCCGTCCGCCCAGCCGCCTGTATGAGTTCCAAAAAACCGTCCGGCGACACAAGTTTGGGTTCGCGGCGGCGGCAGGGCTGATCCTCGTGCTGACGCTGGGTGTTTTGGCGAGCAGTTGGCAAGCATTGCGGGCGACACGCGCCAAGGCGGCGGCCGTGGCGGAAAAGCAGCGCGCGGATCGAGAGGCCGCCACCGCCACCAGCGTCACCGAGTACTTACAGCAGATGCTCGGCTCGATTGATCCCGCGAGCGGCAGGGGGCTCGATTATTCGGTCCGGCAACTTCTTGACGATTACGCGGACAACCTGGCGAAGCAATTGCCGGATCAGCCGGAGGTGGAGGCGGCACTGCGGAGCACCATCGGCAGGGCTTACTTTCGGCTGGGCCAGAGAGACAAGGCGCGCCAGCACCTGATGCGTGCGCTGGTCTTGCGGCGCGGCCTCTTCGGGGAGAAGCATGAAGAGTATGCCGACAGCCTGGTTGATTACGCCTGGACCTCCGATCAGGCCGGCGAGTTTCCCGGGCGCGAAGCGGACCTGCACCAGGCCATCGGCATCTACCGGGCACGCGGGATGGAAGGCGAGCCCGTGATTCGCGCGCTGTTCACGCTGCAAACCCTGCTGCTCGAGCAGTCCTATGGAGGTCTCCCAGGCCGATGGGATGAAATCGAAGCCGTCTCCCTGGAAGCGCTGGCCGAAGGGAGCAAACAACCGAGACTTGAGTTCGCGGATATTGCGAGAATCCAGGGCGGGCTGGTTCACGTGAAACTGGTCCGTTCCCAATTTGACGAAGCGCAAAAGATCGCGCGGGAAAGCCTTGCGGCGCGGCTGCGACTTTACGGGCCGGAGCATCCCGAAACCGCCTGGGGACACTACCTTCTCGGTGAAGCCCTGCGCGGCCAGCGCAATTTTTCCGAGGCGATGCAGGCCCACAAACAAACGCTCGCCCTGATGCGAAAAATCTTTTCGCCGGAGCAAAAGAACATCGCCACGGCCTTGAGCGCGGTGATTCGCACTCTCGAACTCGCCGGCCAATCACAGGCGGTGACGAACCTGTTTCCCTCCGGCGACGAACTCAACGAGTTGGAAGCCTCGTTTCGCGAAGTCCTGGCGAAGACCAAGCCTTCCACGCTGGACAGCGACGACCCGGTGGTGGTGGCCGTGCGCGGTCTGGCTGGTTTCAGCGAAATCCGCCTGCGGCTCAACCATGAATTGGCGGCGACGGGTCAGCACCGGGAGGCTGAGGAATCCCGCGCCGCGGCGATTATGTTGCTGGAGAACCTGGAAACGCAATTCGCAGGAAATCCCAACCTCCTTGCACAGGTTTACGGCTATGGCGCAATCGCATTGATGAAAGGCGGGCAGCGACAACCGGCGCTGGACTTCTGCCGCAAGCTGCTGAACCGGGTGACCCCGAAGAAGGGCGGGTTGCACAACCATGTGGCGTGGTTTTTGGCCACGGCCGAAAACCCGGCGCAGCGCGCACCCGCTCTGGCCGTCGAATTGGCGCAGAAAGCCGTCGAAGCAAATCCCCAATCCACCAACCATCGAAACACGCTCGGCGTGGCCCGCTATTACGCTGGAGACTGGACGCAGGCCATCGCGGACTTGGAAGCATCCGTCGCGCTCGGAAAGGGCGGCAACAGTTTTGATATGTTTTTCCTCGCTATGGCGCATTGGCAACTCGGCCAGGCGGACGAAGCCCGGCGACTCTACACGCACGGAATCCAGAAAATAGGCCCGCAGCCAGGTGAAGACCTGAGCCGTTTCCAACTCGAGGCGGAAGCGCTCATCAAACCGCCGTCCGCGAACGCGCTTCAACACCCCGGAGGCGAAAAGAGATGAGCGACGTCACGCGCATCCTCACTGCCATCGAGCAGGGCAACGCGCGAGCGACCGAGGAATTGTTGCCGGTGGTTTACAACGAACTCCGCCGCCTGGCCGCGCACAAGATGGCGGGCGAACGTCCAGGTCACACCCTGCAACCCACAGCGCTCGTCCACGAGGCGTGGCTCAAACTGGTGGATTCGCCCAACCAATCGTGGCAAAACCGCGCGCATTTCTTCGGCGCCGCCGCTGAAGCGATGCGCCGCATCCTCATCGCCCGCGCCCGCCGCAAACAAACCCAGCGTCGCGGCGAGCGTGCCGAGCATCTCGACGTGGACGCACTCGAAATTGCCAGCCCCGCGCCCGATGACCAGTTGCTTGCGCTCAACGACGCTTTGGATCGTTTCGCCAAACTCGAACCGCAGCAGGCCGAACTGGTGAAGCTCCGTTATTTCGTCGGCCTGAAGATTGAAGAAGCAGCCGAGGTGCTTGGCATCTCCAAGGCCACTGCCAAACGCTGGTGGGCCTACGCGCGTGCTTGGTTGTTTCAAGAGATACAAACTGTGTCCAAGTGAGGATTTCAGCTTGGTCGTCACTCGCTTGTGGGCTTTGGCGGACTCGATAAGGACGCAGGAAGTCCTCTCACGCGGACTTCCTTGAAATTCGTGCTGTGCTACACCGTCGCTTCTTCGCTTCGTGGTAATTCTTTTCGCGTGATTGGCGGCATGTGGCCGCCGTCCAGAGCCAACATGACGAAAACAGGCACACGCCACGCTTCGCTTGATTGCATCTTGAAATTGGAGATTGCAGACGCCAACGGCTTGCTCGCCGGCAGCGGGCATCCCTGCAAATAACACGGGCCGGACTTCCAAGTCCGGCCCACAAGAATGAGAACTGGAGTTAGATTAGCACCCTTCTTCTCCCTCACCAGTCACCAATCCTGGGGACATGGATTGCGGTTTGCCCGACCGCCGTTGAATGCAAGCACCCTCGGTGTTGGCCACAGCCTCGGCGACTGAATACCATACGGTCATGTCTGGTCAGACGCCGAGAACCGGCATACCGCAGAAGTTCTTATCGGTTGGCTTTCGCTACGTCACCAACAAGAAAGTTGGGGCGCGTCACTCCGTGCGCGCCGCACCGGGCAACCGCTTTTCCGGGACGGCGCGGACGGAGTGACACGCCCTGCCACGCAACGGAATTCAATTATCCCAGTACGCGATCCTCCCACTGCCGTTGCCTTGCGAGAGTCATCGCCACGCCGTTACCCGCTGGCCTGCACTTGCCGCGTGATCTCGAACGCCAGTTCCAGTGCCCGCTTGGCGGATTCGCCGCTGACCATCGGGGTTTGCTGCTCGCGCACGCATTGGATGAAGTGCTGGAGCTCCAGTTTCAGTGGCTCTTCCTTGGCGATGGGGACTGGTTCGCGGACGATGCGTTTGCCGCCAAATTCACTCACGATGGTCGAGTCCTTGCCCACGCCCAGCTTGGCAGCCAGGAGTTTCTTCAAAATGGAACTCTCCTCCTCACCGTCGCGGGCGATGCGGTAGATGAACCCTTCCTGCGCGCGATAATCGAGCGAGATGTAGCTCGGCACTTCGCCGCCGCTGAACACGCGAATTTTGCGCATTCGTTCCGGGCTGACGCGGCTCACGGTGAGATTGGCCACACAGCCATTGGCAAAGCGCAACCGGGCGTTGGCAATATCCTCGGACTGGCTCAACACGGGAATGCCAACGGCGTCCACGCTCGTCACCGGTGATCGCACAAACGCCAATACCACGTCGAGATCGTGAATCATCAGGTCCAGCACCACGCCGATGTCGGTGGAGCGGGCAGGGTAGGGGGACAGTCGGTGGGTTTCAATGAAGCGGGGTGCCGGCGCGGCATTTTCCAGATACTTGAACACGGGATTGAACCGCTCCACGTGTCCGACCTGGAGCACACAGTTATGTTGCTGCGCGAGTTCCACCAACTCGGCCGCTTGTGCCGAGTTGTCGGTCATCGGTTTTTCCACGAGCACGTGTTTGCCTTGCCGGAGCAGGGACCGCGTGAGTTCAAAGTGGGTGGTCGTGGGCGTTACCACGTTGACCGCGTCCGCGGCAGCGGTGAGTTCGGCCATCGAGTTGAACACGTGGGTACTGCATTTCGCCCCAATCTTGCGCGCGGTATCCGGGGAAGCATCGTAAAGTCCGGCGAATTCCACCGACCCCGCGGCCGCGAGCTCGGCGTAGAGGCGGGCGTGTTCCTTGCCGAGCGCGCCGGCACCCAACACGGCGACTTTCACTCGAGGCCGCTTCCGTGGTCCATGTTCAGTAGCCATCGCGCGCAGTCTGCCACTGACGGTTCATGGCTGACAACAGGCAAACTTTGCACTTTCAACTTTCCGCCCAAGCTTCTAAATCAACGCTGTGGAAATCATCGCCTACCTTGTCGTCGCGCTCGCCGCCTATTTGTTAGGCTCGATACCGACGGGCTATCTCGTGGGTCTGGCCAAGGGCGTGGACATTCGAACCGTAGGCAGCGGCAATATCGGGGCGACTAATGTATTTCGTTTTCTGGGCAAACCAGCCGGCATTTTCGTGCTGCTGATGGACGCGCTCAAAGGCTGGTTCGCCGTGCGCATTGTGGCGCTCTGGCTGGCTGCTCGGTTGCTGCCGGCCGAGGCGGTGGAGGAGTCTGGCGAGGTCGCCGCCATCCTCGCTGCCCTGTTCGCCGTGTTGGGACACAATTATACGTGCTGGCTGAAATTCAAAGGCGGCAAAGGCATTGCCACGAGCGCCGGGGTGTATCTGGCGCTTGCGCCCCTGGCGGTTGGCATCGCGCTGGCAACCTGGATCATCGTGTTTCTGCTCACGCGCTATGTCTCGGTGGCTTCCATCGCCGCCGCCGTCGCCTTGCCCGTGGCCGTGTGGTTCACGAGCCACAGTCTCCTGCTGGGCATTGTCACCACGGCGCTGGGCGCATTGGCAATCTACAAGCACCGGACCAATATCCAACGGCTGCTCGCGGGCACGGAACATCGCTTTAACTTCAAACGTAAAGGCAAAACGACATGATTATTTCTGTGCTCGGCGCGGGCGCTTGGGGGACAGCATTGGCTCGCATGTTGGCCGCTCGGCAACACGCGGTCACGCTTTGGGATTTTTTCCCGGAGACGGTTGAAGCCATCCGTAGAACTGGCAGTAACGAACGCTACCTTCCGGGCATTGGATTGCCGGTGGAACTCCAGGTCGAGGCGGACGCTGCCTCTGCCATCAAAGCGGCGGAACTGGTCGTGGTCGCCAGTGTATCGAAGGGCTTTCGCAACGTGACGAAGTGTTTGGGTTCGTTCGATGGCATCGTGGTGAGTGTGACCAAGGGAATCGAGTTTGAGACGGGCTACACCATGTCGGACATCCTCCGAGAGAATGCGCCACTTGCCCGTATCGTGGCGATGTCCGGTCCGACCCTGGCGATGGAAGTGGCGAAAGGCGTGCCCACCGCCATCGTGGCGGCCAGTGCGGATGAAGCCGCGGCCCAGGCGGTCCAGGAAGTTTTTCACAGTCCGGCGTTTCGCGTTTACACGAGTAGCGATGTTCACGGCGTGGAACTGGGGGGCGCGCTTAAGAACGTCATCGCCATCGGCGCCGGCGTGTGCGACGGGCTTGGTTTTGGCGACAACTCGAAAGCCGCCCTGGTCACGCGGGCGATTGCCGAGATGCGGCGAGTGGGCGTGGCGTGCGGCGCACAGGCCGACACCTTCACTGGTTTGAGTGGTCTGGGGGATTTGATGGTGACGTGTTTCTCGCGCCTGAGCCGCAACCGTGGTTTTGGCGAGCGGCTTGGCCAGGGCGAGAGCGCCGAGGCGATTGTCGCGAGCATGACGGCCGTGGCGGAAGGCTATCCGACCGCCCGCTCCGCCTGGGAACTTGCGCGCAATCACAGCGTCGAAGCACCGATCATTGAGGAAGTGTATGCGATGCTTTACGCGGCCAAGAACGTGCGGCAAGCGGTGCAGGATTTGACGGGCCGGGAATCCAAGGCGGAGGATTGAGGGCGCGCCACCAACGCTACGCTCACGCAGTCATCTCCGCTGTGGAGAAACCTTCGCCACGTTGGGACGGTTCTGCCGCTTGGCCACAATTGGACTGCGGTTCGCGTTTCATTCTCGCACCAGGGCGAGTACACGCTCGAGAGCATCGGCGATCTTCGCGGCGAGCATCGCGCCACCGCGCGGTTTGATCTCGACTTCGCCTTTGGCCAGGGATTTCTCGCCAATGCTAACGCGGATCGGGAAGCCCACGAGATCGGCGTCCTTGAACTTTACCCCCGGTCGTTCGTCGCGGTCGTCGAGGATGACTTCCACGCCCGCGGCGGTGAGTTCGGCGTAAAGCTTTTCCGCCAACTGCATCCCCGCATTGTCCGGCGCGACGTTCAGCGGGGTGATGCAGACTTGGTACGGGGCGACGCTCAAGGGCCAGATGATGCCGTCCTTGTCGTTGCACTGCTCAATGACCGCCTGGAGGGTGCGCGTGACGCCGATGCCGTAACAGCCCATGACCAGGGGATGGCGCGTGCCCGCTTCATCGAGGTAAAGCGCGCCCATCTTCTCGCTGTACTTGGTGCCGAGCTTGAAGACATGGCCCACTTCAATGGCGCGGCGGATCTTGAGGGTATTGCTGCATTTGACGCACGGCTCGCCAACGATCACGGTCCGTAAATCACGCCACTGCGTTACGGTGATGTCGCGTTCGATGGACACGTTGCGCAGATGGAAACCGTCGTCGTTCGCGCCGGTGGTCATGTCGTTGGCGCCGCGCAGACGTTCGTCGGCATAAACCGGAATGTCTTTTGATTTCAACGTGGCGGCCACTGCGCCGAGGCTGCCAGGACGCGCACCGAGGGCGGCGAGAATCTCATCGGCCGTGGCCGCCCGGAAGATTGTCGTACCGACGGCGGCCGCGAACTTCGTTTCGTTCAATTGATCGTCGCCGCGGACGAGCGCAATGGCCGGCTTGTCCTGGACGATGAAGACCAGGGTCTTGATCTGCCGATTAGCCGCGACCTTGTAGGGCTCCTTGCTCAACGCTTCGATGGTGAGGACGCCGGGCGTGGGAAACTTTTCCGGCGACGCGCCGATTTCGCGCGCGGCGGTCTTGGGGATGCCGCTGGTGGCTTTCTCCAGGTTCGCGGCGTAGCCACACGCCTCGCAGTACACAACCTCGTTCTCACCGGTTTCCGCCGGGACCATGAATTCGTGCGAAAACTTACCGCCAATAACGCCGGTGTCGGCCTCGACCGGAAACGTCTTCAGTCCGCAACGCGCGAAGATGCGCGTATAGGCGTCATACATTTTCTGGTAGGCGATTTGTGCGGCTTCGTCGGTGGTGTCGAAACTGTAGGCGTCCTTCATGATGAACTCGCGGGCGCGCATGAGGCCGAACCGCGGGCGGATTTCGTCGCGAAACTTGACGCTGATCTGATAGAAGTTCTTCGGAAGTTGACGATAGGAATTGATGTCGGCCGCGGCGATCAGCGTGATGACTTCCTCAGCCGTGGGGCTGAGCACCCATTCGCGGGCGGCACTGTCCTTGACCTTGAAGAGCACGTCGCGGGCAGTCTCGTAGCGCCCGCTTTGTTGCCAGATTTCGGGTGGTTGGATGGCGGGCATGAGCACTTCCACGGCGCCCGCCCGATTCATTTCTTCGCGGACGATTTGTTCAACCTGGCGAAGGGCGCGAACGCCCACCGGCAGAAAAGTGTAAACACCACCGGCCAGTTTGCGGATGAGGCCGGCGCGCAAGAGGAGTTTGTGCGACAGAATCTCGGCGTCCGCCGGGGCTTCGCGCAGAGTAGGAATGAGGGTTTGAGTCCAACGCATAATTATCAGGTGTAGAATTTATTGAGTAATTTCTCAGGTGAAGCAAAGACGGGTGCGGGCAGGTCCAGTTCCCGCAGCAACCAGGCGAGTTTGTCGCTGTCCGCCTCCAGCCGATGACAATCGCGACTTACGAGCAGGATGCACTTGTCAATCTTCACCCTTCACTTCACCGAATTGAGTAGCGGCGCCATGCCCTGGATGCGCACTTCCAGGCGGTCGCCTGAGCGGATGGGACCGGAGCCGCCCGGGGTGCCGGTGAGGATTAAATCACCCGCCAGCAGGGTCATATTTGCGGAGATGAAGCTGACGAGTCGGTAACAATTGAAGAGGAGTTGAGCGGTATTGGCATTCTGGCGAAGCTGGCCATTCTGGAACATCTGGAGCGTCAGGTTGTGCGGATCAATCTGCGTTTCAATATACGGCCCGAACGGGAGGAAGGTATCGAACGATTTCGCCCGACACCACTGGCTTTCGGAATTCTGCACCGTGCGATCTGTGATGTCCTGAGCCGGCGCATAGCCGAGAATGTAGCGTGCCGCAGCGGTGGGCGGAACATTGCGCACGCGGCGGCCAATGACAATCGCCAGTTCGGCTTCGAAATCCACGCGGTGCTGCGGATGAGGAATTTCGATCTTGGCGCCGTCGGCCAAGAGTGCGGATGGGGCTTTGAACCAGATTAGAGGTTCCTTGGGCATGGCTTGGCCGCTATCGCGCACGTGTTCGGCATAATTCAGCCCCACGGCAATGATCTTCGTCGGCGTCACGGGGGTCAGTGTGCGGATTCCTTTGGCGGGGGTAGGCTTACGATCAAAGGAAGGTGAGCCGAAGAGGTCGCCGCGCAGTCGGAACAATTCGCCATCCACGACCTTCGCGTGGAAAACGTCATCACCCTTCTGAAATCGGCCAATGGCTGCCATAAGTGCTGCCCAAACGTAACTGATGCCAAAATCGCCGGGCAAGACGAAAGACCAGATGCCACCTGGCAGACGTGGCTCGCTGGCAACGCAGGCTTGACAGGAAACCGCAGATACTCGATTAGTTTCCAAAGTATATGAGCCGACACTTGTCAGTTTTGGCGATTCAGCCGGATGAAGCGGAATCTCCCATCCGAGCGCGGATCGTTCAGCAGGCACGAAGGCACTTCCTATTGCATGGCTTCCGCGGAGTAAGCATGGACGACCTGGCGGTGGATTTGGGGATCAGCAAGAAGACGCTGTATGCTCATTTCGCCAGCAAAGCCGACTTGTTGAAAGAGGCCATTCGCGCAAAGTTCGGAGAAGTTGACGCCGACCTTGAGCGGCTGGTAGCGGTGGAGGGAAGGAGTTTCCCCAACCAACTCCAACAACTGCTGGAGTGTCTTGAGCGCCATCTGAAGGAACCACAACCCTCATTCATACGTGACATGCAGCGTGAACCGGAGTTGTTTGCCTGGATTCAAACGCTGCGGCGTGAGCGCATTGAGCGCTATTTTGGAAAGCTCTTTGCGGAGGGGCGGCGCGCGGAATTGATTCGCGAAGATGTGTCCGCCAAGTTGATGATCGAAATCCTCTTGGGTGCAATCGAAGCGATCATCAATCCACAGAAACTTGAGGAACTGGGACTGACGCCCAAGACCGCGTTCCCGATGGTTGTCACAGTTGTTTTGCGGGGAATTCTCACTGACCACGGGAGGCAGCAATCATGAAATTGTTCACTCGAACCAAGCCGCAGCGCGAGCGCGTGCGGCGAACACCGATACTTGTGATCCTCCTGGCCTTAACGGGTGGCGGGCTTATCTGCGGATGCCAACCTGCTTCCACTAATCGCCTTCAGGGTTATCTCGAAGGTGAGTTTATTTTCGTGGCGGCGCCACACGCCGGGGCGCTGGAGAGTCTGGCCGTAACCCGCGGGGCACAAGTGCAGGCCGGCGATCCCATGTTCACGCTTGAGCGCCAGGCCGAGACCGCTGCCCGCGACGAGGCTGAACGGCGCTTATCCCAAGCCCGCGCCAATTTGGCGGACTTGAAGAAGGGCCGGCGTCCGTCGGAGATTGATTCGCTGGTTGCCAGCCTCAAGCAAGCTCAAGCCGCGCGCGAGCTTTCCGAAAGAGAACTGGTGCGCGAGGAAAGCCTGCTGACTTCGGTGGGCGGAACCACCGAACAGGCGGTGGATCGCGCACGCACCACCCGCGACCAAAGCCGGCAGCGCGTGGCGCAGCTCGAAGCGGAACTGACCACCGCCCGTCTCGGTGCGCGGGCAGACCAGGTGACGGCGGCCGAGGCAAACGTCAGCGCCCTGGAGGCCGCTCTTGCGAAGGCGGAATGGGACGTGGCGCAGAAGAGCCAATATGCTCCGCAGGCGGGTCTCGTCTTTGACACTCTGTACCGGCCCGGCGAATGGGTTGCTGCGGGCCGCCCCGTAGTCGTGGTGTTGCCACCCCAGAACATCAAACTCCGCGTGTTTGTGCCGGAGCGACAGCTTGGTTCGATTCAAGTGAGCGACCCGGTGCAGGTGTTCATGGATGGCGTCAGCGGCAGTGTGACGGCCAAGGTAAGTTTCATCTCGCCCAAAGCCGAATATAGTCCGCCCATGGTTTACAGCCGGGAGAACCGGCAGAAGTTCGTCTATCTCGTCGAGGCCAGCTTCGAGCCGGAGGTGGCCACAACTCTCCATCCCGGCCAACCGGTGGAGGTACAATTCCTGACCCGCCAACCGTGATGCCTGAAGTCACCATTGACGTGCGCGGGATGACGAAGCGATTTGGTCATCTCACCGCGGTGGATCAAATTGATCTCCAGGTATGCGCGGGCGAAATCTGCGGTTTTCTCGGGCCGAACGGCAGTGGCAAGACCACCTTCATCCGGATGTTGTGTGGTTTGTTGCGCGCGGACGCTGGCAGCGGGAGGTGCCTGGGATACGACGTGATTCGCGAGAGCGAGCAGATCAAGCGTCAGGTTGGTTATATGACGCAGCGCTTCAGTTACTACGAAGACTTGAGTATCATCGAGAATCTCGATTTTGTGGCGCGGATGTATCAGGTGAAAAACCGGCGCGCCGCCGTGGCTGCCAGTTTGGAAAAGCTCGGTCTCAGCGAACGGCGGAATCAACTGGCCGGTAATCTTTCGGGCGGCTGGAAACAACGCCTGGCTTTGGCCGCCTGCATGATTCACGAGCCAAAGTTGTTGCTGCTGGACGAGCCGACCGCCGGGGTGGACCCCAAAGCCCGCCGTGACTTTTGGGAACAAATCCATCAATTGGCGGCGGCGGGACTCACCTGCCTTATCGCCACGCATTACATGGATGAAGCCGAGCGTTGCCATCGGCTGGCGTATATCGGCTACGGCAAGTTGCTCACCCAGGGCACGGTGGCGGAAGTCATCGCCCACGCGAACCTCACCACTTGGGAAGTCACTGGCCCACGTCTGGTGGAACTGGCGGAGAGACTCCGGTCCGCTGCTGGCGTGCAGCAGGCCGTGGCTTTTGGCAACACACTGCATGTCAGTGGCGACGATGCCGGGGCACTCCGCCGGGCAATTCAGCCCCTGCGCGTCGCTCCCTATCAGTGGCGCGAAACCGACTCCAGTCTCGAGGATGTCTTCATTCACCTCATGGACCAATTGCCCGACAACGCGCGTTCATGAATGTCTTGCGTAAATTCTCGCTGGCGCGGCTCGTCGCAATGCTCGTGAAGGAGTTCACCCAGATGCGCCGCGACAAGCTGACTTTCGGCATGATGCTCGGCATTCCCTTGATGCAATTGATCCTGTTTGGTTTCGTCATAAACGCCGATCCCAAGCATCTGGCCACCGCCGTGCTGCTGGCGGATCAGGGGCCGCAAGGCCGCACGATGCTAAGTGCGATTCGCAACAGCGGCTATTTCGACTTCGTCAAGGTATTGCAGACGGAAATGGAGGCCGAGGAAGCTTTGGCGCGTGGCGAGGTCCAGTTCGTGGTCAACATCCCGGCCGCCTTCAGCCGCGATCTGCTGCGCGGGGATCGTCCTGCCATCCTGGTGGAAGCCGATGCCACTGATCCGGCGGCGACGGGCAACGCGCTAGGCGCCTTGCGCGTGCTGGTTCGCGATGCGTTGCAGCATGACCTAAAAGGTCCGCTGGCCGCATTGGCTGGCGTGGACGGACCCATCGAACTGCGCATCCACCCGCGCTACAATCCGGAAGCGATCACGCAATACAACATCATCCCGGGTCTGATGGGTGTAATCCTAACGATGACCATGATCATGATCACCGGTCTGGCTATCACGCGCGAGCGCGAGCGGGGCACAATGGAGAATCTGCTGTCCATGCCCACGCGCCCGCTGGAAGTGCTCGCGGGGAAGATCATCCCTTACATTTTGGTGGGTTACATTCAGGTGGGAGTAATTCTGGTCGCGGGCTATTTCCTTTTCGGCGTACCGATCACGGGCAACGTCCCGTTGCTGTTTCTTGCCGCATTTGTATTCATCGTCGCCAATCTCGCGATGGGCATCACGTTTTCGACCATTGCCCGGAATCAACTTCAGGCCATGCAAATGGCTTTCTTCGTCTTTCTACCTTCCATCTTGCTGTCGGGTTTCATGTTTCCCTTCCGGGGAATGCCGGTGTGGGCGCAGTATCTCGGGGAAATCCTGCCAATTACCCATTTCCTGCGCATCGTCCGTGGCATCATGTTGAAAGGCAACGGATATGCCGAAGTCATTCACGACCTCTGGCCAATCGCGCTGTTCGGCCTGGTTGCGCTGGTCATCGCCGTCAAACGTTACCGTCGCACGCTCGATTAGCAGTGTCCGGTCCCAGCGGATGGAAGGGCTTGGCTCGAAATAGGCGGCCATCGCCACGGTTGCGGTCCAGAGTGGGCTTGCTATAATGGGCGCGTGAACCATTTGACAAAGCAGGAGCAATTGGTTCTCTGCATCATACTGGGACTGCTGCTGACAGGCTGGGCGGTCAAGTCGTGTCGCACCGCGCATACGCCAGCGGCCACGATGCAAACGGGGAAAACTTAAATATGCAGGAAATCAGTTTTGAGGAAGCCGTCGAGCGGATCCTCGCGAAAGACGGGCGTTTCCATCGCGATGCGTACGGATTTGTGCGGGATGCGTTGGACTACACCCAGAAGGCCGGCGCCAACCGGGAGAAGCTAGGCAAAGTCCACCATGTAACCGGTGCGGAATTGCTGGAGGGCATCCGCCAGTTTGCCTTGAGTCCGGCGGGATTCGGTCCGATGACGATTACGGTGCTGGAAGAATGGGGCGTGCGGCAGTGTCGGGATTTTGGCGAGATTGTTTTCAATATGGTCGAAATCGGTTTGCTGGCCAAGACCGAGCAGGATCGTTTGGAAGACTTCGATGAGGGCTACGATTTTGTGACCGCGTTTCGGAAACCGTTTTTGCCGGCGAGCAAGCTCACCACCAGTCCCCCAGTGGTCCCGACCACAAATGACTGAGCCAGGCAGCGATTCATGATTCAAGACCTTGCCTCCGAGTTCGCACCATTTCAATGATCGCCAACGCCATTGCCTCCGCCGAGACTCCTTCGGAAATTCCTGCGATCCCGCCCGGCGTGAAACTGACCACGCTGGATAATGGCTTGATGATCATCGTGCGCGAGGATCACAGCGCGCCGGTTGTTTCCGCCCAGGCATGGTGCATGGCGGGGAGCATTCATGAGGGCAGGTGGCTGGGCGCCGGTTTGTCGCACGTGCTGGAGCACATGTTGTTCAAGGGCACCACCACGCGTCCCGGCAGCCGCATTGACCAGGAGGTCCAGGAAGCCGGCGGATACATGAACGCGTACACCTCGTTTGACCGCACGGTGTATCACATTGATGTGCCGAACACCGGCGCCCGCGTGGCCATTGACATCCTGTGCGACATCATGCAGCACGCCGCGTTGCCGGACGAAGAGCTGGACAAGGAGAAGCAGGTCATCGTGCGGGAAATGGACATGAATCAAGACGACCCCGGCCGGCGCGCGGGCCGGCGGTTGTTTGAGGTTGCCTACACCAAGAGTCCCTACCGCTACACGGTGATTGGTTATCCGGATATTTTCCATGAAGTGAAACCAGCCGATATCCGCGGCTATTACCAGGAGAAATATGTTCCGAACAACGTCTTCTTCGTGATCGTGGGTGACGTGAAGCACGAAGAAGTGGTGGGGCAGATTCGCGCGGCCTACGCCAGCACCAAAGCCAGGGCGCTGCCGCCGGTGGTTCTCCCGGAAGAGCCGCGCCAGACCGCTCCGCGCGAAATCATTGAGGAAGCACCCATTGAACTGGGGTACTTGCACTTTGCTTGGCACATTCCGGAGTTGCGGCATCCCGACGTGCCGGCGCTGGACGTGCTGGCGGTGCTGCTGGGCAGTGGACGCAGTTCACGCCTGTATCGCGAAGTGCGCGAAAAATTGGGGCTGGTGAACTACGCGGATGCGTGGACCTATAATCCCGGCAACGCGGGGTTGCTGGGGATGAGCGCGGTGGTGGATGGGGACAAATTCGCAACGGCACGGAACGCCCTGCTTGCCGAGGTGGAGAAACTCCAGCGCGAGGTCATCGCCGTCGAGGAAGTGAGCAAGGCGGTCAAGCAATACATTGCCGCCACGCTGGCGACCCGCAAAACGATGCAAGGCCAGGCGCAGGACCTGGGCGGAAGCTGGCTGGTGGCCGGCGATCTTAATTTCTCCGAGCGTTATCTTGCGGCGGTCAAGCGTGTGACCCCCGCCGAGTTGCAGCGGGTCGCTCGCCTGTATCTGACCGCAGAGAATCGCACGCTTTACGCGCTTCTACCCAATGGAGTCGCGCCCAAGTCCACGGTGGCCGTCGAGTTGTCCCGCGAGCATGCCATTCAGAAAGTCGAATTGCCGAGCGGCTTGCGCTTGCTGATCAAAGAAGATCATCGCCTTCCATTCGTGGAATTCCGCGCCGTCTTTCAGGGTGGCGTGCTCATGGAAAACCCCGCCAACAATGGGGCCACCCAGTTGCTCGCCAAACTCTTGCTCAAAGGCACCGCAACGCGTACGGCCGAGGAAATAGCCACGGAAATCGAATCTGTCGGCGGCAGCATTGACAGCTACGGCGGCAATAACAGTTTCGGAGTAAACGTCGAGGTACTCAGTTCGGATTTTGCCGCGGGGCTGGAATTGCTGTCCGATGCGCTCCTCAATCCCGTGTTCCCGGCATCGGCGCTGGAACGGGAGCGGGAAATTCAGCTTGCCGGAATCCGTGCCCAGAAGGATGAACTGCTCAAGAGCGCCAGCAAGGCGATGCGCCGCGCATTGTTCGGTGAAGCCGGCTATGGACTTGATCCTTTGGGTTCGGAAGCAAGCGTCGAGCGAATCCAGGTCGCCGATTTGAAGACAATTCACCGTGAACTCGCGACGCCGGCCAATTGTGTGCTGGCCATTTACGGTGATGTGACTCCCCGGGAAGTGAAGCTGGCCGTGGAGCGGGCTTTTGCGAAGTGGAAACCGGCGAGACTGACCACGGATCAGTTGATCAAGTCCCAAAGCGTCGAACTCACGACGATCAAACGAGTCAGCGAGACGCGCGACAAGAAACAGGCGGTGCTGGTCATTGGCTTTCCGGGTACGACCTTGTGTGCGGAAGACCGTCATGCCCTGGACTTGCTACAGGAGGCATGCAGTGACCTCGGCTCACGATTGTTTTTGCGCGTCCGCGAGAAACTCGGACTGGCTTACTATGTCGGCGCGCAGAATTTTGTCGGCCTGGTACCGGGGTTCTTCGCCTTCTACGCCGGCACAGAACCGGAAAAGGCGGCGTTGGTGGAGAGCGAGATGCTGAAGGAGGCCGCCTTGCTGCGCAGCGAAGGACTGACGGCGGAGGAACTGCAGCGGGCGAAAGCCAAACTGATTGGCCAGAAAAAGATCGCACGGCAAGACCTCGGCAGTCTGGCCATGACGACCGCGTTGGATGAGCTTTACGGCCTGGGCTTTGGCTACACGGATGCCGAGGATGCGAAACTGGAAGCGGTCACGCTTGAGGATGTCAAACGCGCGGCGCAACTGTATCTCAGGTCTGATGCCTTCGTCGTTGCGTTGGTGAAACCTGAAGCCGGTAACTGAGGCTGAGGAGCGGCGATATGGTGATTCCAGAATTGTCTCGCGCGTGTCGAGTGCGGGGCTTACGATGCGAGGCGGGTAAAGACCCGCGTAATTCATGAAAGTACTGCTCGTCAGTCCGCAAACCCCAGACACCTTCTGGAGCTTCAAGCATGTCCTCCGTTTTGTCGCCAAACGGGCCGCGTTTCCGCCCCTCGGCCTGCTCACTGTCGCCGCGATGCTGCCACGTGAGTGGGACCTTCGGGTGGTGGACATGAACGTGACCCGGCTCACAGACGACGATTTGCGCTGGGCGGATTATGTGATGTTGAGCGCCATGATTGTTCACAAGGAATCCGTGCGCGAAGTGGTGGCACGCTGCACAGCGCTGGAGCGGCAGGTGATCGCCGGTGGGCCGCTGTTTACCACCGGCCATGAGACGTTCCCGGAGATCCAACATTTCGTGCTCGGAGAGGCGGAGGAAGTGATGCCCCAACTGGTGGCGGATTTGCAGCAGAGCTGTCTGCAACGCATTTACCGCGCCCCGCGTTGGCCGAGTCTTCACCAGACGCCCATCCCGCGCTGGGATTTGGTGGACCTGCGCCATTACGTGACGATGGCCGTGCAATTCTCGCGCGGCTGTCCGTTCGACTGCGAATTCTGCGATATCATCGTCATGAACGGTCGCATCCCCCGCACCAAGACCCCCGAGCAACTCGTCGCCGAACTGGAAGCCCTGCGGTTGCGGGGTTGGAAGGACATGGTGTTTATCGTGGATGACAACTTTATCGGTGACAAACGACGCACGCGGGCCTTATTGCGCGCCCTCGTGGACTGGCGGCGCCGCACGCGGCCATCCATGGGCTTTCTGACGGAGGCCTCGGTGAATCTGGCCGACGATCCGGAATTGTGCGCCCTCATGGTCGAGGCGGGATTCACCAAGGTTTTTGTCGGCATCGAAACCCCGTCCAAGGAGGCCTTGGAGGAGTGTCGCAAACTCCAGAATCGAAGCCGGGATCTGGTTGCTTCCGTTCGGCGATTGCAGCAGGCCGGCCTGGAGGTCATGGGCGGCTTCATCGTCGGTTTTGACAGCGACAAGAGCGACATCTTCAAACGTCAGTTTGAGTTCATCCAACATTCCGGCGTGGTGACGGCAATGGTGGGGCTGCTCACCGCCTTGCCACAAACGCGGCTCTGGCAACGGCTCAAGAGCGAAGGGCGGCTTGAAACCGAAACCAGCGGCAACAACACTCAGGCGGAACTGAATTTTCAACCGCGGTTGAACCGTGACTTCCTGCAATCGGGTTATCGGGAATTGATGAAGAAGCTCTACGAGCCCAAGGTCTATTACCAGCGCGTGCGGACTTTTCTGCAACATCATCACCGTCCCACTGGCCCCCGCCTCCGACTCTCCTGGTCGGACTTCATGGCCTTCCTGAAGTCCTTCTGGCTTCTGGGCGTATGGTATCGGGGACGCGTGGCTTACTGGCGTTTTTTTTGGAGCACGCTCCTGCGCCGTCCCCGTCAATTCCGGCGCGCCATTGAGTTTGCGATTGTGGGCTACCATTTCCGGCGGGTGGCGCGGCAACTGTGAAGTTACCTCGGATGCCCGGTCGGTCGAATCAAAGCCCCTCGTCGGGTCGGCCCTTCCATCGGTTATTCTGGCATCTGGCTCCAGCTATTTCTTCAGATAGTACTTCTCGGTGTATTCCCGCACCATGCGTTCGGTGTTGAACTGCGGTACCAGGGTGGCCATGGCGTGGCGGACTTTCTGAATCCACTGGCGGGGGATACCTTGGGCGTCGCGATTGAAGAAGCAGGGGATGACTTCCTCGGTGAGGGCTTTGTAGAGATTGGCGCTGTCGAGACGGTCCTGTTCCTCGACGGATTCCGGGTGGGCATCCTCGCCGATGGCGAAACCATTCTCGCCGTCGTAGCCTTCACGCCACCAGCCGTCGAGGATGCTGAGGTTGAGGCAGCCGTGGCAGCCGGCTTTCATGCCGCTGGTGCCCGAGGCCTCCAGTGGTCGGCGGGGGTTGTTCAACCACACGTCGCAGCCGGACACCATCTGGCGGGCGATGTGGACGTCATAATTCTCGATGAACACGAGATGGCCCTTGAGGTCGCTGTACTGGCTGAGGTGAATGATGTGTTGGATGTAGCGTTTGCCGTCATCGTCGCGGGGGTGGGCCTTGCCGGCGAAGATGAATTGCACGGGTTGGGCCTGGTCGCGGGTGAGCCGGACGATGTTCTCCATCTGCTGGAAAATAAGCGGGGCGCGTTTGTAGGTGGCAAAGCGCCGGGCGAAGCCGATGGTCAACGCGTCGTTGTTGAGCAGGTGATCGAAGGCAATGAAATCGCCGTGCGTGACGCGTTGGTGTTGGAGCAGGAGGCGGCGGCGGGTGAATTCGAGCAGCTCGCGGCGCAGTTTGTAGCGCAGCGCCCAGATTTCCTCGTCGCTGATAAATTCCGGGTCGGTCATGCGCTGCCAGAATTCGGGTGAACTCATTTCGCGGTCCCAGTCGCGGGCGGCGCGGACCCGCCAGAAGCGTGTGCTGTCGCCAACCGGAACCGGTTCGGAGGCCACCTGTGGCTGCTCCGTGAGTTTGCGGCGCCAGAAGCGGCGCACGGGGCCTTTCATCCAGCCGAGAAGGTGAATGCCATTGGTGACGTGCCCGATGGGGACCTTTTCGACCGGGACGTTCGGATACAGGCTGTGCCACATGTGGCGGCTGACGCGGCCATGCAATTCACTGACGCCGTTGGCGGCGCGCGAGAGCTTGAGCGCGAGGACGGTCATGCAGAAGGGCTCGTGTTTGTCATCGGGTTTTACGCGGCCCAGCGCCATCAAATCCTCGAAGGGCACGGTGGTATGCACCCGGAAGCGGTGCAGGGCGTAATCCATCAATTCCGGGCTGAAGCGGTCGTGCCCGGCTTCGACGGGAGTGTGCGTGGTGAAGAAACATTCGGTCTTGGTCTCGGCGACGGCTTTGGCAAATGGTTTTCCGGCCGCCATGCGTTCACGAATCAATTCCAGCGTGAGGAAGGCGGCGTGGCCTTCGTTCATGTGGAACAGCGATGGCTGAATGCCCAGGGCGCGAAGCAAACGCACGCCGCCCATGCCGAGCAGGACCTCTTGCATGATGCGCGTGGTGCTGTCGCCGCCGTAAACCCGTTGAGTCAGGTCGCGGTAGTGTTGTTCGTTCTCGGGGCGGTTGGCATCGAGCAGGAACACGGGCACACGGCCGACATTGACGCGCCAGGCCTGGAAGAAGACCTGGTTCATGCCAATGTCCACGGAGCAGACCAGCGGTTCGCCCTTGGAATTGAGAACGGGCTCCACGGGCAGGTTTTTGGGATTCAGATGGGTGTAGTATTCGGTCTGCCAGTTGTTGGCATCGAAGGCTTGTTGGAAATAACCCTCGCGATAGAACAGGCTGATGCCGACGAAGCCGAGGCCCAGATCGCTGGCGGACTTGGCGTGATCGCCGGCGAGGATGCCCAACCCGCCGGCGGCGATGGGAAGGGTTTCATGGAAACCGAATTCCGCCGAGAAGTAGGCGACGGGACGCTCCGCCAGTTGCGGGGCGTGCTTGGCGGCCCAGGTGTCCTTCTCATTCAGGTAATCGTCGAAATCGCGCAGGACCTGGCGGACGTGGTCGGCGAAATCCTGCTCCTGTAGGCGGACGCGGAGTTCGTATTCGGAGACTTCGTGCAGGATCGCGACGGCATTGTGGTAAAGATTCTGCCAACTGCGCGGCGAGAGTTCCTGGTAGAGTTCCTGGGCTTCCTGGTCCCAGGTCCACCACAAGTTGCGCGCCAGGCGGTTGAGGCCGTTGACGAGTTCCGTGATTTCTGCCGCCGATAACGGTTGCTTTGCCATAGTTCAAAACATCTGATTCAAGTTTCCAGCAATGAAGCTGGGACGGTAGTGACGGAGCCGCGCTGGGGCAAACAAAAATCCTTGTTCCCCTGGCACGCGGCCATCGGTACGCTGCGTGCAATGCCCGGTCTGACCAAGTACTGGCACGTGCTGAACATTGGCGTGCAAAACAGCCTGACGTATCGCTTCAATTTTCTGACGCGGACGTTGTTCGGGTTCATTCCGCTGACGGCAATGCTGTGGTTGTGGCGGACGATCTACGAGGGCAAGGGCGCGGATGCCACCGTGGGCACCTACACATTGGCGCAGATGATCTCCTACTATTTGGTGGTGACGGTGGTGGACGCTTTCACGGCGGTGAGCGAAGACGATTGGCAGATCGCGGCGGACATCAAGGACGGGCGGATCAGCCAGTTTTTGCTCAAGCCGATAGACTACCTGTGGTTCCGCCTGTGCCTGTATTTTTCCGGCCGGCTGACTTACCTGGCGGTGGCGTTTGTGCCGGTGACGTTGCTGATTCTCTATCTGCGGCATTACTTCGTGCTGCCGCCGGATGGAATGACGGTGGCGTTCTTTGCGCTTTCGGTGCTACTCACGGCGTTGCTCCAGTTCTTTCTTTCTTACATGATGGCGATGCTGGCGTTCTGGGTGCTCGAAGTCTCCACGTTCATTTTCATCCTCTATGCGTTTGAGTACATTGCCAGCGGACACATGTTCCCGCTGGACATCCTGCCGCCGGTGGTGGAAGGGGCGTTGTATTTCACGCCCTTTCCTTATCAACTCTATTTTCCAGTCGGCATTTACATGGGCAAAGTCACGGGGATGGAATTGATCACGGGACTGGTAATGCAGGCGGGGTGGGTGGTGCTGGCGTATCTGCTGGCGCGCTTCGCCTGGCATCGCGGCATCAAGCGATACGCTGCGGCGGGAGGTTGAGGCATGAACCGCAAGCACCAAGACTACTCAACGGCGGCGGGGCAGGGGCAGGAGGCGGGGGGCCTGGCCTCGTCGCGGCTGGCGAAGCTGGGGCGTTACGCCGGCATCTACGCGGCCCTGTGGAAAAACTCCGTCACGCGGGAGACAATGTTCAAAGGCAACTTCCTGCTCTGGATCGTGGTGGAATTGCTGTGGTTTGGTCTGCAACTGGGATTCATCGGCGTGTTGTATTTGCACACGGACGCCATTGGCACCTGGACGAAATGGGAAGTCGTGTTGCTGGTGGGCGCGAGTCAGTTCATCCAGCAGATTTACCAGGCGTTCTTTCTGATCAACTGCGCGAATCTCTCGGAACTGATCCGCACCGGCAAACTGGATTTTCTTCTTATGCTCCCGGTGAACACGCGCTTTGTGGTTTCGTTGCGGCAGGTGGACCTGGGCGGGTTCGTGAATGCGTCATCCGCCCTGGCCGTGATGCTCTACGCCGCACGGCAACTTCAACTCGTGCCCACGGTGGGCACGGTGTTCGCGTTTCTGGGCCTCTGCGCGGCAGGGATTCTCATCCACTATTCGCTGATGTTCATGCTGGCCACGATCAGCTTCTGGACGGTGAAAGCGCAGGGGATTGTCTTTGGCTACTACAATTTGTTTCAGATCGCCCGCATGCCGGATGAGGCATTTCGCGGAATGTACAAAGCAGTGTTCACGTTCGTGCTGCCGATGCTGCTGGTGAGCAATGTGCCGGTGCGGTTGCTGGCGGACAAATTGGAATCGCACGGAGCGCTGTTGTTGCTGTTGGGGATGGCGGCGGCGTGCGCAGTGGTTTCGGAATGGGTATGGCGACTGTCCGTCCGCCGCTACACCAGTGCAAGCAATTGAGCGTTGGCAAGGGCGGCAAAATCTCTTGAAACAAAACGCCCGTCTGTCGGGTATTGATCCCGACGATATGAAAGCAATTCACTTTATGACGAAACCGAATCCGGCCTTCAAGGTGACCCAGCCTTTGCCGCTGTTGCCCAGCGATTACAGGGGTGGCCGGGGGCGGGCCGCGATACCCGCCTGTGCGTCACTTTCAGCCCTCGCCGGGCTGCCGTTGACGGCCGCGAAGAGCGTCGTCGGGGCGATTTGCCCCAAGGCCGACCTGGGGTCGCGGATGCCCCGCTTGGTTGCCTGAAAGGCGCCTCATGCAATCCGTCACTGATTATCCAGCAGGTTATGCAACAGCTTTGCATCTTAACCGTCTTCGGCCCTAAACTGACCTCCGGGCGATGCTCGCCGGCCAATGACCGAGACGCAACAGTTCGAGGCGTTCCTGCACAATTACCAGAACATGGTTTTTAGCACTGCCATGCGCCTGCTCGCCAACCAATCCGAAGCCGAGGATGTCACACAAGAGGTTTTCCTGCGCGCCTACGAGAGGTTCGCCACGTTGCGTGACAGTCCGACGGTTGGCGGGTGGCTCAAGACGGTGGCCACCAATCTGAGCCTCAACCATCTCGCGCGCTACCGGGCGCGCTGGAGTTTTTTCTCGGAACTGAGCCGCAGTTCGGATGAGGGTGATGAACTGGTGGTGGATTTCCCCGCGCCGGAGGACACGCACGCCGCAATTGAGGCCGCCGATCGGCGCGAGCTGGTGGAGCGCGCCCTGCAAAGTCTGCCGCCCGCGCAACGGGTGCCGCTGGTGCTTTTCCATCTGGAGAGTCTGCAATACGATGAGATTGCCGAAAAGCTCGGCGTGTCGCTGGGCAAGGTGAAGACAGACATCTTTCGCGGACGCGAGGCGTTGCGCCAAAAGCTGCAACTCAAACTGGAGGCAGAATCGCTTTAACGGACCACCACGCATGGACTCCGAACTCGAGAAACAACTGACGGCAAGCGTGCAACGGGAGTTGAACACGTTGGGCGAACTTGCGGCGCCAAGCGGGTTGGCGGCGCGGATCATGGGAACGATTCAACAACGCGCCGCCGCGCCGTGGTACCGACGCGCGTGGCAGACCTGGCCATTCCCACAACGAGCGGCGGCACTGGTGGTGATGCTCGCGCTGTTTGCCGGTCTGTGCGTCGGGAGCTGGCAGTTTGGCCAGAGCGATCTGTTGGCGGACGCGCTGGGTTCGATCGGCGAGCGCTTGAGCCTGGTGAATGTGCTTTGGGGCGCATTGGGCGCCCTGGGCAACGCCATCACGCTGGCAGTCCAGAGCATCCATCCGCTGGTATGGATCGGCGGTGCGTTGGTGATGCTGGGCTGTTACGCCGCGTGTGTCGGTCTGGGAACGGTCTGTGTGCGGCTCGCGTGGGCGCGCCGCTAAACCAGGAGAATCATGAAAACAAATCTTAAACAAACGTGGGGCCGGGGCGGAACAGGGATTCTTGGCACGCTGCTGTTCTGCGGCTGGGTGATGAGCGGGACGACGCAAGAAGTCGTGCCGGAGGCTAACCCGGACGAGGCGACGAATGCGTCGGTGACGGAAAGCGCCACGGAAGAAGCGCCGACGCCCTCGATCACCTCACCCTTGGTGCGGCATGGTTATCATGGCACCTCGGGGCAGGAGATCGTGGTGTTTGGACACAGCGCAGAACTCGCGGCAGGTCAATCCATCCGGGATATGGTGGCGATTTTTGGTTCGGCCACCGTGCGCGGCGAGGTGCGCGACCAGGTGGTTGCCGTCTTCGGTAACATTGTCATTGAGGGACAGACGCGCGACGCCGTAGCAGTGTTTGGCAACATCAAACTCGCCCCCAACGCCGTTGTCTCGCGCGATGCCGTATCGGTGTTTGGCAACGTCAAACTTGGGCCCGGCGCCAAAATCGAACGCGACGTGGTGGCCGTGGGTGGCGCCGTGGATCGGGAGGAAGGCGCCACGATTGGCGGACAAATCGTGAGCATTCCTGGGTTTGGTTGGATGGGAAATTGGGTGGAGCATTGCCTGTTGAAACTGCGTCCGCTGGCGCCGCGCGTTGGCTGGCTGTGGGTGCTGCCGGGCGCGTTCTTCCTGCTGTATCTGCTCGTGGCGTTGGCGTTGCCGCGTCCCGTGAACGCGTGTTTGGAGGAAATTACGCGCCGCCCGGCAACGACACTGATGGTGGGACTGTTGACCAAAATACTCATGCCGTTGGTGATCTTCATTCTCGTGGCCACGGGCATCGGGGTCTTCGTTGTGCCGTTCCTGCTCGCGGCGCTGTTCTTTGCGGCCATTCTGGGCAAGGTGGCTTTGCTGCAATATGTCGGCCGGCAGTTGGGACGACAATTTGGCAGCAGCGCCTTTGAGGCACCGTTGCTGGCGTTCGTAGTGGGGTGGATTCTTATCACGCTGCTGTACTTCGTGCCGGTCTTGGGTCTGGTGGTGTTTGGCGTAACGGGAATCTGGGCGTTGGGCGCGGCGGTCATGGCCATGTTTGGCGGCACGCGACGCGAATTGCCCCCGCGCACGGCGCCTCCACCGGTGACGAACCAACCGCAGCCTGCGACACCTGCCACGGCGACTGGCGCGGCCACTTTCGCCGTCGAGACCGCCGCGAACAATCCTGCCGAACCCGGCGAAACGCCGGCGAGCAGCAGCGCCGAAAGTGGGCCGCCACCACCCCTGCCGACTCCCATGCCAGTGACGGAAACTGCGTCCGCGGGCAATTCCGAGGCGTTGACCTTTCCGCGCGCCAATTTCTGGGAGCGCATGGGCGCGGCGTTTCTCGATGTGATCCTCGTCTCGATTCTGAGTTCGCTGGTCGGCGGAGTGCCGCTGGGATTCCTCGTGGCACTGGCCTATTTCGCGGGGATGTGGGCGTGGAAAGGCACGACGGTTGGCGGCATTGTGCTGAATCTTAAAGTCGTCCGGCTCGATAACCAACCGGTCACTTTTCCGGTGGCGTTGGTGCGCGGGCTGGCAGCGGCGTTCTCCGTCGTTGTGCTGTTCCTCGGCTTTCTGTGGATGATTTGGGATCGCGACAAGCAAACCTGGCACGATAAAATCGCCGGGACGGTTGTGATTCGCCTGCCGCGCGGCACATCGCTGGTGTGTTTCTGAGGTTGAGAAACGGCAGGGCAGGGGAGGACGACGCTCCATCGCCAAGAGATTGGTGATGGGGCGTCGGCGCTTGTAGTGCCGTGACAAACATATTTGGAGGCAAGGTCGGGCGCGTCACTCTGTGCGCGCCGCAACCGGGGACTGGCTTTCCCAACGGCGAGCACGGAGCGACGCGCCCTACCCGCGACCCGCAGGGTGCAATGAAACTTCTTTGTCGCGGCAGTATTGGGGCTGGGAAGTCAGTTCGGCAGTGCCGGCGATGCTCACTTCGGAGTCCCGGGCGGAAGGATTTCAAGCTTCGGCGTGACGCCAGGTTCGCAGAATCTGATGACCGAATACTTGGCAACGAAGACCTGTTTTCCATCGGCTTGTTCGAGTTCGATGAAATCAGCCACCAGGTCGCTGTCCTCGCCAGACAACCTTCGCAGACCTTTGAACAAGACGTTGCGGTACACGACGAGGTTCTGATTTCGCTCGGTGCAATACACATCGTAGCGCTTGTTCGTCTCAACTGCGTCCCGCGTCTCTGTTGGCATTGAGATGTTGTCTTTGGTTTCTGGGTTGGAAGGCGGAGCAGTAGTATCGCTGGTGTGTATCGTTTCGGATTCCGCGTGCTGCGCATCAAAGTTGGGATCAAGTTCCTTGAGGATTTTCCGCCGCGCCACCTCCACGCTCACGCCCAGATTTCTCAACACCCGGGCGGCCACATTGTCGCCCTCGTGCAACAGGCCAAGCAGGATATGCTCAGTCCCGACATAGGTGTGGTTTAGCGCCTTGGATTCCTTCACTGCCAGTGCCAACACTTTCTTCACTCGGGGTGTGTAGGGAATGTTGCCAGTCATGTTCTGGTCGGGTCTGGTGCCGACTTGTTGCTCGACTTCCAACCGCACGGTCTCAAGGTCGAGGCCCAGTTTGCCGAGAACATTGATGGCCACGCCTTGCCGGAGCGCAATCAATCCCAACAGCAGGTGTTCGGTGCCGACGAAGTTGTGGTGCATACGATCCGCTTCCTTGCGGGCGAGCGCCAGTGACTGCTGGGCACGGGGAGTGAGATTGTTGAGGGATTCATTCATAAACGGCGTCGGGCTTAGAGCGGGTTCCGTCAATGCCCTTCGGATTCGCTTGAACCAGTTCATAACCAAATTGGGTTTACCCGGAGAATACCACGTCCGTTATCCGGAAGGCCAACAGTGTTTCCGCCCCATTTTCCTTTCCTTTCGGCGCTTTGGGCTTATCCTGCCGCGCTCGGGTTGGGAGTTCGGAATAAGATCAGGATCAAGATTAAGACGAAGAGCAAGCAGTTCAAGAAACACACGGATGGACGCGGAACACATACGCAATTTCAGCATCATTGCCCACATTGACCACGGGAAGACGACGCTTTCGGATCGCCTGTTGCATCGCACCGGCACGATAGCCACCCGCGACATGGAGGCGCAGTTGCTCGACTCAATGGACCTCGAGCGCGAGCGCGGCATCACCATCAAGGCGCATCCGGTGACGATGCTTTACAAAGCCAAGAATGGCGAGACGTACGAATTGAACCTGATTGATACGCCGGGGCATGTGGATTTCACGTACGAGGTGTCGCGCAGCCTCAGCGCGTGCGAGGGGGCGCTGTTGATCGTGGACGCGGCGCAAGGGGTCGAAGCGCAGACGGTGGCCAACGTGCATCTGGCCATGAAGCAGGAACTCGCGATCATCCCGGTGATCAACAAGATTGATCTGCCGCACGCGGACGTGGCGCTGGCCAAGCAGCAGTTGGAGGATATTCTGGCCATCCCGGCGGAGACGGCGATTCCGGCGAGCGCAAAGGAAGGCATCGGCATTGAGGAAATTCTCGAAGCCATCGTGGAGCGAGTGCCACCGCCCAAACCCACGGGAGCGCCAAGTTTGCAGGCGCTGGCGTTTGATTCTTATTTCGACACCTACAAAGGCGTGGTGACGCATGTGCGGGTGTTCAACGGGGAACTGAAGGCCGGCCAACAAGTGAAACTGCTGCACTCGGGCAAGAACGTGGAAGTGAAGGAAGTCGGCAGTTTCAACCCCAAACCGTATGTCCGCGAGAGATTGGAGGTCGGCGAAACGGGCTATTTCACCGCGAACATCAAGAGTTCCGCCGAGGTGAAGATGGGAGATACCATCACCGAGGCCCGCAATCCGTCGCCGCAATTGCCCGGGTTCAAAGAGATCCATCCCATGGTGTTCAGTGGAATTTATCCGATCAACACGGCGGATTACGAGCATCTCAAGGTGAACATGGGGAAGTTGCAGCTCAACGACTCGGCCTTCGTCTATCAGGCGGAAACCAGCGTCGCGCTGGGCTTTGGTTTCCGCTGCGGATTTCTCGGTTTACTACACTTGGAGATTGTCCAGGAGCGTTTGCGCCGCGAATACGGCATGGACATCATCGCTACGTATCCCAGTGTGGTCTATCGGGTGACGATGACCGACGGCACAGTGAAGGAGATTGATAATCCGGCGTTCTTGCCCGAGCCCAATTACATCGAGAAGATTGAAGAGCCGATGGTAAAGGCGTTCATCATCTGCCCCAATGAATACATCGGCGACATGATGGCATTGGTGTCCGAAAAGCGCGGCGCACTGGATCATACGGAGACGCTCGATACCAAGCGGGTGATGTTGCACAACCTGGTACCGCTGGGGGAGATTCTGATTGATTTCCATGACCGCATCAAAAGCATCACGCGCGGTTACGGCTCGATGGATTACGAGCACGCGGATTATCAGGCGAGTGAAATGGTGAAGCTGGACATGCTGGTGAATGGCGAATCCGTGGACGCCTTTTCGTGTATCGTCCATCGCAGCAAGGCCGAGGGCAGGGGACGCGCGCTGGCGCTAAAGCTCAAGGAAGTGATCCCGCGGCAGCAATACCAGGTGAAAATCCAGGCGGCCATCGGCGGAAAGATCATTGCCTCCGAATCCGTGAGTGCCCTGCGCAAGGACGTCACCGCAAAATGTTACGGCGGCGACATCACGCGCAAACGCAAGTTGCTCGAAAAGCAGAAGGAAGGCAAAAAGCGCATGAAATCCGTCGGCAGCGTGAACATTCCGCAGGAAGCCTTTATCGAAGTGTTGAAGACATGAAAGCCGGCTGCAGCCAAAGGAAGCGGTGTTCGGATCCGCGCTGCACAATGCGCGCGGGAAAGGGCAGGGGAGGCGTCGCTTCGCTCGGGCCTGGTTCGTGTTCCACTCACCCATCACGCATTACGCATCACTTATGATCCTACGCTGGTTTCTCTCCAAAACGGTTCGCCAGGCGACGGCGATGCGCAAGCACGTCCACCGGATTCTCTGCGCGCAACGTGACATTCTGTCCACGCCGGCACGGCAAGCGATCGAGGAGTCGCTAGCCGCGCTGCAAGCGGCTTTGCGTTCCGGCACCGCCAAGGAGGATTTGCTCAAGCAGATGGAGAACGTGGAGAAGGTCGCCAACAAATGGCTGCGACCGTATCCCCATGCCGCCTGGCGGGAAAATGTGGAAGTGCTGCTGGTCGCGCTGGCCGTGGCAATGGGTATTCGCACTTTCTTTTTGCAGCCATTCAAGATCCCCACCGGCTCGATGCAGCCAACACTCTTTGGCGTCACTTCCGAGAATCTGATGGAGCAGCCGGATTTTAAGATCCCAACGGGCCTGACGCGGGTGCGCGAATGGTTCGAGGGCATCTCGTATGTTGAATTACACTCGAAGGCGGATGGGAAGTTGGAACGCGTCGGCGCGCCATGGCGGTTTCTCATTTTCAGCATCAAGCAAACTTTGTGGATCGGTGGTGTGGCGCATACGATTTGGTTCCCGCCGGATTACGGTCAGCCGCCAGCCGGCAGCCTGGAAGGTCGGGCGGACCTGCACTATGGCCAGTCATTCTCCAAGGGCGAGCAAGTGGTTCGGCTCAAAGTGCAGAGCGGTGATCATCTGTTCGTAGATCGGTTAACCTATAATTTCCGCAAACCCACCCGTGGTGAAATCATTGTGTTCGAGACTGCCGGCACGCGAATTCCGCAACAGGACACGTTTTACATCAAACGTCTGGTGGCGCTGGGTGGCGAACGCGTGCAGATCGGCGAAGACCGGCACTTGCGGATCAACGGCGAGCGGTTGGATGCCAGCACACCACACTTTGAGAATGTTTATTCCTTCGATCCGCGTAAGCCACCCAGAGAGAGCGAGTATTCTGGCCATGTCTATCATCCGCAATTGGCGCCGTATTTTTCCGGCCAGCGTGACGGCGTCTTGATCCCGCCGGACAACTACATGGTCATGGGTGACAACACGGTAAACAGTCTTGATTCGCGCAGTTGGGGCGAGTTTCCAGCCTCCAAAGTGATAGGGAAATCATTCTTCGTCTATTGGCCGATCACATGGCGATTCGGCTGGGGACACAAGTAGAATTATAAGGGACTCCGCAACATTTCGGTTTCGGGCATGTTGCATGCCCTATATTCCTACGAACAATGTCTGTTATATTTATTTAATGTCGAGCCGGTATGCTCGCAAGTACTCCCCCACAGTCCGCTGCCATGAAAAGTCGCAACTCATGGCATTCTGCCGATAGCGCCGGAGCAACGCCGGCACTTCATAGATAGCCAGTGCTTTACGCATGGCTTTGGCCAAGGCTCGCGCCGAATAATCCAGGAATTTGAAGCCATTTGCCGCGGCCGGGTCCTCGTTTGCGTCAGTAACGGTATCGTCCAGGCCGCCAGTGATCCGCACAATTGGTACGGCACCGTAACGCAGGCTGTACATTTGATTGAGCCCGCAGGGTTCAAATTTCGATGGCATCAGGTAGAAATCACAGGCCGCTTCAATGCGGTGGGACAGAGCTTCGTTGTAGCCAAGCTGTACCGCGACTTTGTGCGGGAAACGCCGTGCCAGCCCCTGAAACGCACGCTCATATTCATCAGAGCCGCTGCCCAGCAGGACGAACTGCAGGTCAGTGGGTAACATCTCCTCCAGTGCGCCGAGCTCGATGTCTATACCTTTCTGATCGGTCAAACGCGTGATGGTGCCGAACAACGGAACGTCAGCGCGAACGGGCAAACCCAGTTCTTGTTGGAGTGCCAGTTTGTTCGCCAGTTTGCCAGTAAGTCGGCGACTTGTGTAACTGTGCTTCAGGTTTGGATTGCCTTCGGTATTCCACTCTTCGTAATCAACGCCATTCAGGATTCCAATCAACCGACTCTGGCGCTTACGCAACATTCCATCCAGCGCGCATCCAAATGGCTCGGTCGTGATCTCGCGCGCGTACCGTGGGCTGACTGTCGTCAGCACGTCCGCGTAAGCGATGCCAGCCTTGAGGCAATTCAAGAGTCCGTAGAACTCCGCACCCTCCGGATGGAAATAATTCAAAGGCAAGTTCGTCAGGTTGTAGGCCGAACGCGGAAACAATCCCTGGTAAGCGAGATTGTGAATCGTCAGGCAAATCCTGGGCGGAGTCCCCCACCCTTCGGCGAGCGATTGATGCCGGATGAGGGCCGGAACCAGCCCTGCTTGCCAGTCATTGACGTGAACAACTTCTGGTTTCCAAGGAAGATACCGTGCCAGATGCGCAATGCACTTGGAGTAGAAGATGAACCGTTCGGCGTTATCCGGGTAATCCACACCGTGCTCGTTATACAGCCCCGGACGATCGAAGTATTCGGGCTTGTAAATGAAGTAAACGGTAAGCTGCGGCAGCAGTTCGATGGACCACAATTCAGCTTGAACGCGATTGGCACCCAGCGGTAAGTCGAACACCCAATCCACCCGCTGCATTTGAGGAAACCGTTCCCGAATCCCCTGGTAGAGCGGCGTAACGATGCCTACCCGATGTCCTGCGTGTGCCAGCGCCTTGCCCAAGGCGCCGACCATGTCAGCCAAACCGCCCGTTTTGGAGAACGGGTGGACTTCACTGCTGGCCAGGAGAATTCTCTGTGGCGGTCCAACTGCGGCTTCGCTCAGTTCCCTTACCCTTCGCTTGACGGGGCTTCTGGTGGGCGTTTTCGTGGCAGACTTGGCCTTGATGGCAGGCTGCCGGCGGGCTTTGCTCGTCACCGGCTTCCCCATGGTCACTGAAGCGCGGGCGGGCGACTTGCGCGCACGAGTACGGGATCGGGGTTTGCGAAGCGCCATTAGTCGAGTTGGCTAAGTGGTGATTCGATCGGCCTTCAAATATGGCTGCAACAACGGCGGAATCGTAATGCTGCCGTCCGCCCGTTGATACGTTTCAACCAATGCCACAAACAACCGCGCCAGCGCCGTGCCACTGCCATTCAGAATGTGCGGGAAACGGTTTTCGCCAGTGTCCGATTTGAAACGAAGGTTCATTCGGCGCGCCTGAAAATCCTCGCAGTTCGACACGCTGGAAACCTCGAGATAACTCCCCTGCCCTGGCGACCACACTTCCAAGTCGTATGTCTTGGCGCTGGCAAATCCCATATCGCCCGTGCAGAGCAGCACCACACGGTAATGCAGGCCGAGCAGTTGCAGCACGCGTTCGGCATTGGCCAGCATCTTCTCGTGTTCATCGTAACCGGCTTCGGGCTTCACAATCTTGATCAATTCCACCTTGTCGAACTGATGCACGCGAATCATACCGCGCGTGCCCACGCCAGCCGCGCCCGCTTCGCCGCGAAAACACGGTGTGTAAGCACAGTAACGCAGGGGCAACTGGCTTTCCTTTAGCAGTTCCTCGCGATGGATGTTCGCCACCGGGGTTTCGGCGGTGGGGATCAAATATAGTTTGCCCAGCGCATCATTACGGTCGCCTTCTGCAAGTCCGTAGTACTGGTCGGCAAATTTTGGAAACTGCCCCACGCCCTCCAAGCAATGCGGTCCGACAACATACGGCGGTGACACCTCGGTGTAGCCATGCTCCCGCGTGTGCAAGTCCAACAGAAACTGGATCAACGCCCGCTCCAGCCGCGCACCCCAATTGGTGTAAAGGATGAACCCGCTGCCGGACAGCTTGGCCGCGCGGGCAAAATCCACGAGCTTCAGATGCTCACACAAGTCCACGTGCGATTTGGGTTGGAAGGCCAATGCCGGCTTTGCACCCACCTCGCGCACAATCACGTTATCCTCCGCGCTGGCGCCCACTTTCACTGATTCGTGCGGCAGGTTAGGCAATTGAAGCATCAGTCTGTCACGCGCCGACTCGGCCTCTTTCGCCACACCATCCAGTCCCGCAATGCGATCGCCCAATTCGCGCGTTTCCACTTTCCGGGCCTCGGCCTCGGCCAGTTTCTTCTGAGCCATCAACGCGCCGATTTCCTTGGACACCCGATTGCGTTGGGCCTTGAGGGATTCCACTTCGCCGAGCGTCTTGCGGCGCCGCTCGTCCTGGTCAAGGATGCCGTCTATCAACTTCTCCTCCCCGGCGCCGCGGGTGGCGAGCCGTTGACGCACAAAATCCGGTTGTTCACGAATCAATTTGATGTCGAGCACGCGCGGATTATAGGAGCGCGAGAGGGTGTCGCAAGGCGGAAGCCGAATGTGCCGAGTGTGCGTGAGCGGATCAATCAGCCCCGCCCTCCTTCCCAATCCGAACTATGCGACGTGACAGGACGGAAATATGAAAATCGGCTGGCGAAATTCATCCGGAATGGTTTATTGCACAGCAGACATTTGGACTTGGCTCAGAAAATGAAAATTACGGACGTATTACGAGCGGAACACACGGTGTTTCATAATCTCTTTGACCACATCGAAACGACCGTGCCGCGGCACAAGCTGCTGGCGCAAGTCAAGTCAGTGGCCGACACGCTGGAGTCATTACTTCGCGCACATTCGATGACTGAGGATGAGTTGTTTATCGCACCGCTGGAACATTACCTGGAGCAAATTGGCCAGCGCGATATTTTTCATGAGGAACACGAAGAAATTGACCGGCAGTTACTCGAGGTGCAAAAGGCCAGATCGCTGAAAGCCGCGCGCCAGAATTTGCTCAAAGCCGTCGCTGCTTCCCGCAAACATTTTGACAAGGAGGAACGCGTCGTATTCCCGTTGGCGGAACGAGTCCTGAAGGCGCGAACCCTTTCCGACTTGGGCGATGAGTGGATGAAGCGCCGCGAGGCGGCCTTGCGGTGAACGGGAGTCTGCCCCAGTGAGTTCAACGCCTTCCCCGGCACGGTCTCACACCACCGGAGCGGGTGGCTGCGGAATTCGCAGAGCTGCGTTTACCCCGGCGACGAGCGCATTGACCCGCACCGAAAGGGCAAAATCCGAGGGCGCTTCCAAAGTGTAGGAAAGGCGGGTCTTGTGAGTGACAAGATAAAAGGCTTCGGGCCACTGCGGTCGCGAACGCGGGTCGGTGTCAGGGCGAATGACGCCATTCCTGGCGGGGCGGCCCTCAATGTGTTCCGACAGATCAATGGGACACACCTCGCCGGCTGCTGCCACGATGGATTCTGCCAGTGACGGGCGGTTGTCGAGGTTCAACTCGTAAACATAAAACCCGTGCGATTCCCAGTCCTCATGCAAGCACAGACAAAGGTCGAAGGAAGGTTGCGTTTCCAGCCACGCGACATGCGCCCGGATTTCATCGCTCTGCAAATGCAGGTAATCGCGATTTAGATCAATGCCCCGACTATTCTCGCGGCGGTTCAGCTGAAAGCCGCTGGGATTCAGACACGGGCAAAACCACAGCTCGAGACCAGGCGGCCAGCGATTTTCCTGTAGCAATCGCAGTGCGGCCAGTGGGCCGGCGGGTTCGTCGCCATGAATTCCGGCACTCAGGTAAATTCTCTGCGAGCCAGTGGCCGACGAGTGCGAACTCAATCGCTTGAACGCGGCGAGCTTTGCCCCCGACGCCATGGGAATCTCCTCCAACACCCAACCGTGTGCCTTAGCCGCAGTGGTACAGGCGCGCATGACTTCCGCAATGGCAATCGTTTCGCCAAAGTAACCGCCGGAATTTTTGCCCAAGCGCTGCAATTGTCCTCCACTGAACTTACCGCGAACGCATCAGCCTCCCGGCCTTACTTGGCGAGGACTGGTTCCAGTTGGGTTACCGCGTTCTGACCTTCGCTATCCGCGCCGTTCTGATCGCTGAAGCCGTGCTTGTCCCAACTCGGATCCAAGCCGAGGTCCTTAAGCATTTGAAGGTCTTTGTCAACCGGTTGATTGATGGTGGTGAGATAATTACCCACCATCATCGCGCTGGCTCCGGCCATAAAGATCATGCTCTGTAAATCCCGCAGATTCACCGCGCGCCCACCGGCCACCATGATTTCCTGACGCGGCAGGATGAAGCGGAAACAGGCAATGCTCTTGAGCACTTCCATCGGCGGCAGCGGCTCCCGGTCCTGAAACGGTGTCCCATCAATGGGATTGAGAATGTTGATCGGCACTACGTTTGCCCCCAGTTCCTTGAGCGAGAATGCCAGTTCGCAACGATCTGTCCGGGTTTCGCCCATGCCGAGGATTCCGCCGGAACAAATCCCGATGCCCGCCGCTTTCAGATGCCGGATGGTCTGCACCCGCTCGTCGTAACTGTGCGTGGTGCAGACCTTTTCATAGAAGCCGCGCGAAGTTTCCAGGTTGTGATTGTAACACTCGACACCCGCCGTCTTGAGACGATCCGCTACCCGCTGGTTTCTAATGATGCCCAGTGACGCATCGGGCCGCGCCTTGCCATTTTGTTTCATGGCCTCGAAGCGTTCGCACAATTCGTCCAGCACCGGCCCCTCGTCCAACCCACGCCACGCCGCCACCAGTCCGAGTCCCACTACGCCGTTGGTTTGCGCTTCTTCAGCGGCGCTGAGGATGGACTGCTCGTCAATCAAACTGTAACGCGGCGAGTCGGTTTGATAGAGCGCGGACTGCGCGCAAAAGCGGCAATTCTCTGAACAACCGCCCGCTTTGATGTTGATGATGGAGCAAAGATGAACCTTGTTGCCCTTGAACCGCTCGCGAATGCGATTGGCCCAGGACATCAAATCGAAGATGTCCGCCGTTCTTTCAAGTGCGAACAGCCATTCTCCCTCAGCCCGCGTGATTTCGCCGCCCTGCAGCACCCGCTTCCCCAACTCGGCGATCCGGCTGTGGTTGATTACGTCAATCTTTCCTTCGGTCATGGTTGACAGCTTAAAGGAATCCGCCGCTGGCGCAAGTCTCCACCTTCGCTACAACGGTCTAAAGAATGGCCAATTGTTTCCTGTGCCGGGGTGAAGACAGTCACGACCGGCTGCTTTTTCGAGGGGATTCAGGGGAACGCCGATGATCGGCAATCATGGGCAGCACGATGTCGTAATGCTGCTCCTGGAATTTGAGAACAATCTGGACCCCGGAAATCTCGTGCGCCAGACAGTAATCAATCGCCGAAGTGGAACTTAAAAAACTCATCGCCTCCAACGTGTCTGCCGACCAACTGCCGGACTCTGTGAGATAATGGCCCGTGGTTTTGTGCTGGAGCAGAATCTTCATCGCAGTGGCAATGGTCTGACACGGACTCAAGCCGCGTTGCCCGTGTGAAACGATGTTCCTGCACCGCTGGCGGGCAATTGTTGGCTGGCTTGCGGGGAATCTTAGTCCTCTGCCCTGTCATGGCAATCCTTTTTCCGCTCGAGTTTGGAATCGGATCGAAATAGGAATCGGGAGAGTCAGGCAACAAACTCCAGTTCCTGTCGATGTGGGATTAGCCCGCGTTCGAAAGCGCGGCCCAGAAAACGCCGGATCGCTTCACGCCCGCGCTCGCCGTAGTCCAGCGTCCAGTGGTTCACATACATTCCCACAAACTTGTCGGCCAGGGTTTTGCCCATGTCGCGGGCATACTGCAATGCGTGTTGCACTGCATCATCGCGATGATCCAGGCTGAACTGAATGCTCTCGGTAAGAATTGCCGACAGCAAAAGCCTCGTCTCGGGCGCAATCCGCTTGTGAATGACGTTGCCCCCCAATGGCAGCGGCAGGCCGCCATTGGTCCTGGCCCACCAGTCCCCGAGATCCTCGCAAACCACCAAGCCTTCGTTCTGATAAGTCAGTTGGCCTTCGTGAATGATCAACCCCACGTCCGCTGCCCCCGAACGAACGGTCTGAAAGATCTGATCGAATGGGACCACCACGAAACTGAACTCCTTGGCCGATTTGCCCATCCACAATTGCAGTGCCAGAAACGCGCTGGTCATCGTGCCCGGCACGGCGATTGTCTTCCTCCCGATCTCGTCCCGGCTGAACTGCTGCTTGGCCACCAGCATGGGGCCATAACCGTCACCCATGCTCGCGCCGCTGGGCAACAAAGCATACTGATCGCTGACGTACGCGTAGGCGTGGATGCTCACTGCGGAGATGTCGAGTTCGCCACGCGTCGCGCGTTCGTTGAGCGTTTGAATGTCCTGCAAAATGTGCTCGAACTGGAAGCCACGCGTCGGAACTAAATTCTTCGCCAGCCCGTAGAACATGAACGCATCATCCGGATCCGGTGAATGGCCCAGCGTATAAACCTGTTGTTGCATCGCGGCATTGTCCAAGACCGCTGATGCCTGTCGAATAAAAACCATCGCCACCGAACGGTTGATGGGATTATCAGAACGGGCAAACCCTGATTTTTCCACTTGTTTCACCTCCGCATCATGATTCACTCAGCCAACCGGATCATCCTATGTCATTATACACAACGTCAGAAGTAACGCCGCGTGAGGGCACGCGGCCTACAAGGTTTTGTAGGCCGGCTGCCCACAGCCGGCGGATCGGACTTACGACGTCGTGTATAACCTGTCTTCCCCTCCCCTGCCCCATGAAATCAAAGATTGTGTTGTCGGCGCTGGCGATCATCTTTCTCGGCATGTCCGGTCACGCCTCAGCCCAGGAAGCCAACTTGAAAGTGCTTCACCAGAAAACCGCCACGCAACTCCGGGAGATCGTCGAGCGCACTCGCGGAGTCATGGGGGTCACGGCTTTGGACCTGACCACCGGCGAACGTTTTGCCATCAACGAAGACCTCGTATTTCCGCAGGCCAGCGCCATCAAGATTGCGATTCTCATGGAAGTCTGCAAACAGGCGCAGGCGGGCAAGTTCAAGTTCACCGACCGTCGCCGCATTGAGAAGCAGGACAAGGCCGGTGGCAGCGGCGTATTGTTGCACCTTGGCGACGGCACCGTGGAACTCACCATCGAGGATTTGTGTGTGCTGATGATCACGGTCAGCGACAACACGGCCACGAATCTGTTGATTGATCTGGTGGGCATGGCCAACATCAATCAGACCCTTGCTTCGATCGGCCTCAAGCACACCCGCGTGCAGCGCCGCATGTTGGACACCGGCGCTTCCTGGCGTGGCGAGGACAACATATCCACCCCCGCGGAAGCCGCGCGCATCATGGAATTGTTGTTCAAAGGAGAATTCCTCAGCCGCGAAGTCTGCGATCACATTCTCTCGATTCTGCGAAAGACCAAGACCGGCGGCATCAAATCGGGTCTGCCGGCCGACGTGCCGGTGGCATTCAAGCCCGGCGGCCTTGCGGGTGTGAAGACCGAGTGGGCCATTGTGCTTTTGCAGAGCCGGCCTTACGTGGTGACGGTGATGGAGAATTACGGTATGGAGGATGACGCCGCAAAAGCGATGCAGGAAATCTCCCGCACGCTCCACGACTATTTCTCGCGTCTCGCTCGCGCCACGGCGCACGGGACGTATGTGGAACCGCCTCGATAACTTAGTGCATCAGTTCGGAGCACCAGCCCGAGCCGGACCGGCACGGAATGGCAATGGCGGCATTAGGACTTCAACCTGTGGTTCACCCAAGGATCATGTCGTGAAACTCACGACTTTCGGTTCCACCAGGCGCTCGAAATCGCGATACGGCAATTTGATCACCTCGATGTGTGAGCCGGCGTTGAACGCGATCGCCTCGTTTTGGGACAGCGCTTCAGCCACATAAACCTCCATGCCGTACAGTTTGCCGAACGGCGGCATCGCGCCCGTCTCGCAGTCCGGGAATCGCGCCTTGAACTTTTCCTCGGAGGCGAACTTGACCTGATCCGATCCCGTGATCTCGCGCAAGTCCTGCAATACAATCTTGCGGTTGGCGGGCAACACCGCCATCGCCATCTCGCCGTCCAATTCCACGATCACCGTCTTAGCCATGACTCGCCCGGAAACGTGTGCCGAGGCCGCTACTTCTTGGGCCGTGTAGGCCTTCGAGTGGATGATGCTCACATACTTCACGCCATTGGCATCCAGGAACTCTTTCAGTTTTTTTACTGGCATAGAAGACTCCCTTCCAGGTTTGCACACTGAAACGTAATCCATCACTGCGCGGACGCAAGTGCGGCAACGGCATCTCCTCGCGGCACAGCGTTGCACCCGTGATCGAAGCCATGTTAGCGTGCCGTCATGCCGGACATTGTCCTCACAACGCTCAACGCCAAATACATTCACGCCGCGTTTGGACTTCGCTACCTGCTGGCCAATCTCGGTTCGCTCCAGTCCCAGGCGCGCCTGATGGAATTCGACATCAACCAGCGGCCGGTGGACATCGCGGAAGCGTTGCTGGCGCAGAAACCCAGAATCATTGGCCTCGGTGTTTACATCTGGAACGTCGCCCCGGCCACCGAGTTGGTGGCGTTGCTCAAACGCATCCGTCCGGAGTTGATCATCATTCTTGGCGGACCGGAAGTCAGTTATGAGGTTGAATCCCAACCCATCGTGCAACTGGCGGATTACGTCATCACGGGCGAGGCCGATTTGAAATTCGCGGAAGTATGCGCCGCATTGTTAAGCCCTTCTGCCAGTTTCCCAAAGATCATCCGCGCCGACTTGCCGGATTTCAGCCAGCTTGCCCTGCCCTACGAATTATACAACGAACAGGACATCGCCCATCGCGTGATTTACGTCGAAGCCTCGCGCGGCTGTCCATTCACCTGCGAGTTCTGTCTCTCCTCGCTGGACATCCCGGTGCGGCAAGCTCCCCTGCCCTCTTTTCTTGAGGCGATGCAGAAACTGCTGGATCGCGGCGTGCGCCAATTCAAGTTCGTGGATCGCACGTTCAACCTGAACGTCGCCACCAGCCGCGCGATTCTCGAGTTCTTCCTGGAACGCCACCGCCCCGGCAACTTCTATCACTTTGAAATGATCCCCGACCGCCTGCCGGAGGGATTGCGTGACATCATTGCGCTGTTTCCGCCGGGCACACTGCAATTCGAGGTTGGCATCCAGACCTTCAATCCCGACGTGGCGGAACGCATCCGCCGCCGGCAGAACTACGAACGAATGGAGGACAACTTCCGGTTTCTGCGCGAACAAACCGGCGTTCACATCCACGCCGACCTGATTGCCGGCCTGCCGGGCGAAAACCTCGAAAGCTTTGCGGCGGGATTCGACCGGCTCATCGCCCTGCGCCCGCACGAGATTCAGGTGGGCATCCTCAAACGCCTGCGCGGCACGCCCATCATGCGGCACGACGCAGAATGGGAGATGGTTTACAATCCGCATCCGCCGTACGAACTGCTGCGGAACAAGTCATTGGACTTTGCCACGATGCAGAAGCTCCGGCGTTTTGCGCGTTACTGGGATTTGCTGGGCAACAGCGGAAACTTTGTGGAAACCACGCCGTTGCTATGGCGTGAAACCACTTCGGCGGAAATCTGGGCCGGCGCGTCACCCTTCCACGCCTGCATGCGCTGGAGCGAATGGTTGCACGCGCGCACGGGCCGCACCGACGGCATCGCGCTGGTCCGGCTCATGGAATTGCTGTTCGATTACCTGACCGGCGAATTGCAGCTTCAGCCGAGGCTCATTGCCGAAACCCTCTGGCGCGATTACCAACGCGGTGGACGAGCCGACAAACCCTCATTCCTCCGCGGATTCCTTCATGAAGCTGAACCAACGCGTCCGCGTCGGCACACCGCATCACTAAAACGGCAGGCACGCCATCTGACCGCTGAATGAGGCGCTTCCTTGACCGGTAGAACATGGGCTTTTACTGTGTTGCTCCGGGTAAATTGGAGCCCAGTGAATAACGGTATGGACAATGAGCGATTGCCCATGCTGTAATCTGGAGCGTGTGGAAGCTGCGACTTCCGGGTCACGCACCTCGGTCACTTACCCCGGCGATTGGCAGGCGTGCGGACATGGCTATCCACACTCCGGGGTCCGTGGGAAGACTCGTTATGGCAAAGAAGACAATTCTTTTGAGATCGGGTTGGGGCAGCAAGAACCCTGCGTCGGGCCTGGCGGTGCTAATCCTTTTCTCCCGCTTGGTTTGCAGCACAACTCAAGGCACGCTTGAACCGCGGCTCATCACCTTCGAGGGACCGCCGTTACAACCGCCGGGGACGCAGCACAGCGTAAGTGAATACTACGAGGCTGGAATGGCATTTACGCCGATTCATTCCAGTGCTCCGAGTCGCTTTACACGCAATGGTGGGGGATTTGATTTCTATCCCGAGAATGGCTCTGCGTATCTGCAGGCGCTAGACGGAGACTCTCTGAAATTCAGCTTCCTGGACGGGTTCCTCTTTGACCTGCTGTCCGTGGATCTGGCCGAGTACAGCACGGTGGTGCCGGACGCGGTGACGGTACAATTCGTGGGTTATCGTTGGCACGGCGGCACGGTTTCCACCAGTTTCACCACGGACGGGATTATTGACGGCACCGGACCACTAGCGGATTTCGAGACGTTTCATTTCGGTCCG
>JAHCLO010000036.1 GCA_026125285.1 Verrucomicrobiia bacterium
CAGGGAGCAAGGGTGAGGGAGAGTGGCACGGGCAATTCACATTCCAATTGCGCTGAACCACGGAACTCAGGGACCTCGTGCAGCTGATCCCTCCGCTGCTCTACTTCAACCAGGCCAAACCGTGCGCCGGCAACTCCACGACCTCGGTTCCAAACCGGACCTGCGCGGGTTGGTCGAGAAAACTGTAAACACACGCCTCTCTGCCCACCAGGACCAGGCTGACTCCGGAAGGTGCGCCGAAGGTTACGCCCAGCGGTGACAACAAATCGGCGCGCAGCGAATCGGCCAGTGGTTGAGGGATTCGCGGCAAGCCAAGCGGCCTCGGCGCGAGCAACCATTCCCCGTGCTGGCCAAAGTCCTCCTCGGAGAAGGTCCGGACGTTGAGGACGAACACCTGTCCTTTGCCGGCGGTGCGGCGGGTTAAAAATGGGACTGCCCGTCCGTCAAGCATCGCCATGACCGGCACAGCGTTACCGGCCGCCTTCAAGACCGCGGCCAATTCCACCGGCATCCCGGTCGCGACCGAATTGTCGCCCATGTGAAAATGATTCGCCGCCAACGCGGCTTGACCCGCAACCAGCTCCACACCGGCGAGTGTGAGTGCTTTAGGCCCGAGCTTCTTCAGCAAGGCGGGCGTCAGGACCAGCGTGGCGCCATGTTTCAAGTGGCGTTGCATCTTATCGAGCAGCTTTGCATCCGCCGCCGCCTGGACGGGAAGGAAGGCCACTCTGGCATCCTTCGGATATTCCGCCACCGGCAGAACCGGCAGACCAATCATCCCGAGATAATCCGCCAGGTACATGTTCTCGCTGCTTTCACTCCCGGGCGGTTTGTAATACGCCAGGCCGCGCCGCTTCTTCCCGCGGATGCGGTTGGCCAGTTCCCGCAACTCCGGCAACCGCTCGGCCAACAGGGCGTCACCCGGATGCGGCGCCATCAAATCGCCCAAGCGGAACAAGGTCAGTTCCTGCGCCCCGGCCAGAACGCTTTGGTAAGCCTGGTCCACGAAGTTCTGCGCGCTGCACTCGATGTGGTCGAACCAGGCCCCGCGCACTTTTTTCCCGGCAATCGCGGTGAGCCAGCGGTAGTTCATGTAACCCTCGGTCGGTTGTACGAACCCCATGCGCCGCGTCTGCGGATTGCGGACTTCGGTGCCGACCCAGATGGTGTCAAACGGGGCCGACATGCGGGGCGGGTCATAACCAAAGAGATGAAAACGGTCGTACCACTGGGGATATTTGAGAATGAGTTTTGTCCGGCGACTGGCCGTCCGCGTCGGCTGCACGATCATCGGCTGAATCAAGGCGACCAGGAGATCGCGGCGATACTCACCCCAGGAACGAGCGGCTCTGGCCTGCTCGGATTCGGGCGAAACGTCACCGGTACAGTAGAAATCGTCCACGATGAGCTCGTCGAAGGCGGGCGCGTTTTCGGTGAAAAAGCCGGCCACGTCGGCGCGGGTCTTCGGACTCTCCCAGTTCAGCCAGTCCAGACCGCCGGTCTGGCGCACGCCGAATTTCGTCCCCGGCACCGTGGCGATGCCGCCGCTACATTCGATGCCCGTGGCGGCAAAGAAATCCCGGACCTCGCGCAACTGTTGGGGTGACACGTATTCATCTCCGCGCCGCCCCTCCAGAAACAGCCGCGACACCGTCAGGGGTTGCAGCACCGCGAGCACGCGCTCCCGGCCCGCGGGCGTGGTCAGGTGTTGTTGAATGTCGCCCGCGGTGCAATACACGCTGACCCGCAGCGGAGCCTTCGCCGCGAAGGCGGACAAACAGGTTGCCAGAACAATCAATGGCGCGATGCCAGGCCATCCCGGTCTCGCACAGGAATTCGCACTCATTGGTCCCACTCCGTCAGCGCGCGGCCCGCAATTTCGGCGCGAAGCCCACGGAGGTTTGAATGGCGTGAGTGCAGGAGCAACCGGCGCTGCTCTCCGGTGCGAGCAACATCCCGCCGGCGGGAATAAGCCCCAGCCAGCAGCCGCCGCGAATGCCCTCAAATTGCGACCGCTGGTCAGTTTCCAGATCCCACATGCCATGGAAGTGGTGACGAAAAAACAGCGCGTTGCCACTGGCCGACATGGTGCCGCAGCCGCGCCGTTCGGGCAGATCGGTGCGCAGCGTCTTGCCGGTCTTAAGGTCGAACGCGCGTTGATCCGAGTAAAACACGCCATTGAGCACCACCGGATGCTGCAGGTGACCGCTGTGATGACCTTTGTCTTCTTTGTGACTTTCCGACCACAACAGTTGATTGCCCACGTGAACCGGCTGTGACTCGTCCGCATACGGCGACCGAACCCGGGCGTTGAAAGCGTAGGTGTGGAAATGTTTGTTCTTGTCGGTGCCGGTGACGACCAGCGTGTTCTGGCTGTAAACCAGATACGTCATAAATTGCAGCTTGGAGAAATCCTGCGCCTGTTCCCACAGGGGCGTGCCGCTCCGCAAATCCAGCGCCACCAGATGCGTATCGGTCAACACATCGGGCGACAACCGGCCACCGGGGGCATTGACCGCATCGGGGTTGCGGCTTTCAATGAAGAAGATCATGCCATCACCGATGGTGATGGTGGAATTGAGAATCGCGCCACGCCGGTATGACCAGCGATGCGTGCCGCTCTTCAGGTCAGTACCGAAAAGCGTTTCGCTGACCACGCGGCTGACCTGATCCGGATGGTAATCCTCGAACCATTCGCCGTCATCCCCCTGATAGCGGGCTTCCTGTTTGACGCGGCTGCCGATGAGGTGTTGCTCCACCACTGCGACATATCCCCAATCGAACTTCGCCCCGTCAGCTTCTGGCGGAACGGAATGGCGACGGCGGCGCTCACCGGTTTGGCCGTCGAACTCCAGGCAATACTGATTGTGGGCAATGTAGAGCGTGGTGTCGTCCGCGGCGGCGTTGCTGCAATCGCGCGGCAGGTTGGCGCGCCGCACCTCGGGGGCAATCACCGACCACAATACGCTGCCATTGTAGGCATCCAGACCGAACAGGATCCGGTCGCCTTGGATATACAACCGGCCATTGACACTCAGGGGCGCCGGGTTGCGTGGGCCGCGATCCGGCATGGGCCGCGGGCCGGGATCGCCCCACCACGCGACTTCCAGGTCGCCCCGCACGTGCTCGTCGAGGCTGGTGGAGCTGTTATCGGTGCTGCCGTATTGATGACTCCACTCTCCCGCACCCGGCAAGCGACCCCGTTCGTAACGCAGCCACCAACTGCCGGCGGTTTCGCGCCGCGCCGCCAGCAATTCACCCGAGGCCAGCCACTGATTCCACGCTTCCACCTTGGGCGCCGCTCCGTCCGGCGCGGGTGCGCCCAGCAGCGCGACCCCGCCCGCCGGACGCAAAAGGCGGTACACCTCGGCCGCCGGCCAGCGCGGTGGTTCGCCGGAATGGAGTGATGATTCGGAAACAACGAGGTTCGCCATGAACGTGCCGTAAGGCAGTTCGTTGCCGGTCAGATGTTGCACGCTGGCGCGGACGCCATACACCCCGGCCGCGGACAACAACTTCCGGGCATCGGCCACGCGCTGCGCGTCCGCTTCCACAATCACCAGTTTCAAATCGCTTTGTCGCACCAGTTCCAACGCCACGCGGCCATCCTGAAGGCCGAGCACCACCCCCCAGCCTTGCCTCACGCCGCTACGCTCCAGCAGTTCACGGGCAAGCGCCGCCTCCCGGTCGCGCCCGGTCATCACTTGAGCTGCGACCGGCGGCACGGGTGCCGGTTGGTAATGAAATGAGGTATCAAAGAGATAGCGCCGCGTCGCGTGTTCACGTCCGTCTCGATCCGGTGCCCGCAGGCGAAAGCGGTATTCGGTGTCGCGTTTCAATTCCGTCAGGCGGACCTCGTGCCGCCGCGCCGGAGCGTTATCCCCCAACGAGGTGGTCTTTCCTGACGGATCGAACAATTCCAGCCGGGTGGGGATATCCGTATCGGTTTCCCAGGTCACCAACGCCGTGGTGCGATCCAACCAATCAATGAACGGGCCATAAGGCAACGCGAGCCGCAGTGGCTCGGGTGCCGGTGCGGGAAACTCCGCCGCCCGCTGGCGATACCGGGTTGCGACCTCCTCGGACGAGAGGGCGCGTTGAAAGACCCGGATTGATTCCAGCGCGCCTTTCATGCGGTAGAATTCGTTGTCATCCTGATAGGCGCCCACCACAACCGGCGCGGAAGGCGGATACCACACCGGACCGGATTGGACCGAACTCTCACCGGCGAGCCGGCCATTGACGAAGATGCGTTGCTGCTTGCCATCATAAGTGCCCACCACATGATGCCAGTGCCCGGTGGCGAAGGCGGTGTCCGCCGCAAGGTAGGTCAATCGGCCCGCGGCTTCCGTCGCGATCCCCAGGCAGAAGCGATCTTCACGATAGCCCAGCAACAGTCCGCGCTCGAAATCGCCGTTGTCCTGCAAGGCGCTGAAAATACCGCCCCATTCCTGAGTGCGATCCACACGCACCCAGGCCTCCACCGTCAGGTCTTGTTTGGGCAGCAACGCTTTCTCAATGCTTTCGGCGACCAACAACCGTTCGTCACGCGCGGGGAGTTCAATGCGAGCCGGCGACGGTTCATTCGCAAACCGGTAACTGCCCGAGGGCGTGATGTTGAGTCCGCCGTGCCACGCCTTGATCGAAGCACCTTGCTGCCGGTCGGAACTGAAAGACCACCAACTGATCAAACCCGCCTCCTGGGCGAACGCAGATGTCGTTGCGCCGACGGCTGCCGCCGTAAGAATGAAACGAAGCCGCTTCATCGCCGCACCTCCTTTCCACTCCGCGCCGGCGCAAGTGCCGCGTGAGCCTCCGGCGCCCGCAGGCAGTGAATGACGCCTTCATCCGTGCTGACCAGCAACAGGCCGTCGGCCGCCGCCAGACCGTAGGCGCCACCGCTGACTTTGTGTTGCCAGCGCAACGTGCCGCGCTCGGTGTGAAAGCCGGCAATTTCTCCGTCGCCCCCGAGCACCAGCGTGTCGCCGGCCAGCGCCAGGCTCAACGGCCAGCGGCTTTCGTTGCGCCACAGCACGCAGTTGTTCATGCCTTCGGTGGTGGCGTCAATCTTGCGTCCCAAGTCTGCGAGTTGATCCTTGATCTTTTGCTGCTCCGCTGCCGTGCCGGTTTTCTTGCCCAACTCGCGCAACTCCTTCGCCAGTTGACCCTGCCGGGCCGACAACGCTTTCTGTTCGCGGGCCAGCTCGAGGTAGCGCGTCCGGTCCAGCACGGATATCTCCGTGTCGGAGTGCAGATACGAGCGCCCGGCCACGACGATCATGTGATTGCCTTGAAACGTGGCGAGTTGGTCCTTGCGCCCTTCCTCAACGGCCCCGAGTTGACCGGTCTTGCCCGGGCCAAACACCAACATGCCCTCGTTCAACAAGGCGTAAGTGCCGCCGGCACCTTCGACCACATGCAACCGCTTGCCATCCGCGATGTCGCAGACAATCGGATTATTCCGGCCCGAGGGCACATAAAGCCGCGTGGCCGAAGCGAGCAGATAACCCTGCGCGGGAAGATCGTTTTGCACCTGCCGCCACCTGACCGCGCCCGTGGCGGCATCGAGCGCGACCAAATGCACGCCCTCCGACGGAAACATGCCGGCAGTCGTATAAACCAACCCGTTCTGCACCACCACCGAGGTCCGAATGGGCCAGTTGGAAATCACGCGGCCATTGCCCGGAATACGGCGATCCGTCTCCACGGCCCGCTGTTGCCACACAACCTTTCCGGAAGAAGCCTCCAGACAATATACCCGGCCATCATCTGAGCCGAAGTAGGCGCGGCCATTCACAATCGTGGGCGCGAATCGCACTGGGCCCTCCGTGAAAAACGTCCACAGCTCCCGCCCCGACTTCGCGTCAAGGCAATAGACTTGATCATCCGCGGAAGAACCAAAATAGACCCGCCCGGACGCGATCACGGCGTGAAAGACGCGATCGAAGGTCTGGCGGGCTTTCAGGTCGTAAACCTTGTTCCAGCCATCCCATTTCGCCTCGCCCTGCCACGCCGGTTGCGGAGGCTGCGCGGAGCGCCAGGTCCAGGCCTCAGTCAGGTTGCGCGGCAACGGGTCGGGCGATACCCCGGTTCGCGCATAGTCGTTTCGATACGTCGGCCAGTCGGCGGCCATAGCGGTGGCCAGCGACGAGGTGGCCAACATCACCAGCAGTCTTGTGGTTGTTATCATAGTGAAGGAATGGGTTGATCGGCGTTGACAGGCGTATTCACCGGGCGATCAGCCTCAACCAATCGTCCGGCAACAAGGTTCAAAGTGCGGGTGGTGTACGGCGCGGCATCATTGCCGTGCGTTACCACGACCACAGTACCGCCCGCCTGCTGATAGGCGGCCAGATGGCGGAAGACTTCGGCGGCGTTCGCCGGATCGAGATTGCCCGTGGGTTCGTCCGCCAGGATCAAAGCGGGTTGCTTGACGAGGGCCCGCGCCAGAGCGGTGCGCTGCCGTTCACCCGCGCTTAATGTGCCCGGACGCGCCGCCGCGCGTTCGCGCAAACCAAGTTGACGGAGCAAGGTTTCGACGCGCGCCGCGGCCGCCCCAACGTCACTGCCCGTGGGTAACCCGGCCAGGATGTTCTCGCGCACCGTCAAATAGGGAACCAGGTGAAACAACTGAAACACAAACCCGATGCGCTCGGCGCGGAGACGGTTGCGTTGCGGCGCGGACAGCGCGTAGAGATCGCGCCCCTCGAAACTCACGCGACCGGCGCTGGGCCGTTGCATGCCGCCCAACGCGAGCAATAACGTCGTCTTGCCACAGCCGGAGGGCCCTTTGATGGCCACGAACTCCCCGCGCGCGATGCTCACGCTCACGCCCGCCAGCGCCCTGACTGCGCCCGTTGCCGCGGGAAAACACCGTTCCACTTGTTCGCAAACAATCATCGTCAATCGGCTCGCAAAGTCTCCGCCGGTTCCTGCGCCACCGCCGCCATCGTGGGCAGCAGGCTGGCCAGCGCCGCAAACGCCGGAGTCAACGCCAATGCCCAGAAGAGGAGGATTGGTTCCGGCCGAAGGCTTTTCGCGGTCACCTTAAAAATTTCCGGCCCGGCGCTCAGGGCAATCCACATGCCCAAGGCGTAACCGGCCAAGGCTCCGACCGCGCCGAGCACCAGTGCCTTGCCCAACAACAGTCCGGCGATCCGCGCCGAGCCATGTCCCAGTGCCCGCCAAAGGCCGATCTCCGCCCGCCGTTCACGGACATTCAGCCAGGCCAGCAACGCCAGCCAGCCCGCGCCGACCACGAGCACCAACGGCACTGCAAACTGCGCGTAACGTTCCGCCATCTGCCGCTGCCGCGCCCGGGCGTCAGCCAGCACGGTCAGTTGCATCACGCGCGCTTCGGGAACAATCTTCTCGACCACCGCGCGCAACTGGGCCAGCGGATCCTCGTCCGCCGTCAGGCACAAACAGTCAATGGCCTTGATCTCATTGATACGACCGGGCAAGCCGAGCACCGCTTGCACGTCGGCGAGTGCGCCATAAATCCGCACGTCCTCGTCCGTGCCGCTTTCCCCGAGAATTCGTTCGACGGTAAACTCCCGATCCGACAAGCGGATGGTTTCGCCGCGCCTGGCCTCCAGGCGCGTGGCAATCGCGCGCCCCAGAATGACCTGCCCGGGTTTCAAGCGATAGCCCATCGGTTGTTTGCCTTCGTTCGGGTCCACAATGGTTTCGCCCAAACCAGTGAGCAGCGCGGGTCGTCCTGCCACGTCGAGCCGTCCTTCGAGGGCCGGCGTGAGATGGTTGAAACTCAGAAACACCCCATGACTGGCAGCCAGTCGCCGCACCGCTTCCTCGGGCATGGTCTGATCCGAAAAACCATGCGTCCAGAAGTGGTCCATGTCGGTCGCGCGCGGAATGATGCGCAAATTGAAACCCAGATCACGCATGACCCGCCGGGTTTCGCGTTCGGCGGCGGCGGTCGTCATCTTGACCGCGACCAGGAGCGCGACCGCGATGACCAATCCCAGCGTCACCAGCAAAGCGTTCGCCCAGTGATGGCGCAACTCGCGGAGAATGAGGTCCGCCAGGCTCATCCCTGTTCCCTCCGGATTTTGTACCACCAGCCAATCGCCACCACCACCAATACCGCGGCGCCGGCCACCAGAAGCACCCACAACATGCGGCTGGAAGTATCCAGGGCAACAACAGTCGTCGCCCCACTGGGCGTGGGCGACGTCGCAACGGCGGGCGCAGGTTCATCGGACATCGGAGAGTCGGTCGCGATCTCTTCCACCGATACTTCCGAGTATCCAATCCCCGGTGCCACGCCCGGCAGTTTGCGCACCTGCCCCGCAGTTGGTCCGCGCAGAACGATGCGACTGACTTCCGCGCGCACCATCGGATTCTCCGGGTCAAACCCAAGCCGCTGCACGGCCAGACGCTGGCGATCCGCGTCCCACCGCGCCGGCAGCAGCGGCCCTTTCATCCACTCACGATCCAATTCACATTCGCAATCCTGGCCGATGATGACGAGTCGCTCCTGTAAAACGGTCTGGGTAATCAGCGGTCCCTCCAACGGGCTGCCAATGCGCCGGCCGCGACCAAACACCACTGCCACCCGCGGTTCATTTGCCGGCTCGGGAGCAAAGCCCAATCCCCACAACGTCACACGCTCGCGAGCCGCCGTGTCCGCTGTCACGCGAATCAGCTTCGGCGGCGTGTCCACCGGCTTGGGCATGGAAGGCAGCAACCGGGTCACGGCGCGAATCGCCGCCTCACTGGCCGACCGCACGCGCGCCACCTCCGCTGCGGGACCGCCTTCAATCAGAATCACGACGGCGAACGCGTTAAGCGCTGCTTCATGAATCTCCGCGCGTAGCGGCGACAGCGCCACCGATTCAATCAGCGCCGTGGCGGCCGGCACCTCCATCGGCAATTCATCACCTTGCGCTATCAGCAACTTGCGGCCATCTGCCGCCACTAGCGTCAGCGTCGGCACCGCCATTGTGGTCTCTTCACGCGCGCTAAAAACAATGTTTGCATCCAGGAGACTCGCGGCGGCGATGCGGCGATAAACGTCGCCGCGCGCCCCAAGGTCATTGCCCGCCAGCACCAATTGGTAGGGTTCGTCGCCGAGGTCCACAAACCCGGTATCGCGCACCGAATAACGGCACGCCCACGCCACGCTGAGGAGCGTAAGAAACACGAAGAGGATGACGGCTCGTTGTTTCACTTGGCTTTGCTTTCGGGGCACAGCCTGCCACATTCCGCACAATCCGCCAACCTTTGGATTCGGACCTGACGAAACGTCATTGACCGCAGGTCGCCGATCAACATCCGGCCCGCCAAAGGCTCACCCAAACCGGCCAGCACTTTCACGACTTCCACAGCCGCCAGCGACCCGGCGGTGGCCGACACCGCGCCCAGCACGGGGAAGCGGCGCGTCCAATGCGGATTGGACTCCGGATACAAGCAGCGCAAGCACGGCGTGCGGCCCGGAATCAGAGTGGTCAGATGCAGTTCCAAATCATACACGGCACACTCGATCATGGGCTTGCGCAACACCACTGCGGCGTGGTTCAAAGCGAAGCGCTCCTGAAACAGCGGCGCGCAATCCACGATTACGTCTGCCTCACGGGCCAGTGGTTCCGCGTTTTCCGTGCTCGCGTTCTCCAGCACCGTCACGATGTCCAGCCGCGGATTCAATGCGCGCAGCTTCTCCACCGCGGAGGTCAGTCGCGCCGTGCCAATGCGATCATGCGTCATCAACGTCTGCCGGTTCAAATCACTGGGTTTGATGTTGCCGGCGTGCGCGAGGATCAGGCGGCCCACCCCTGCGGCGGCCAGTTGCCAGGCCACCGACCCACCCAATCCGCCGATGCGGGAGATCAAGACAGTGGCGCCTTTGAGCCGGCGCTGGCCGGCTTCACCGAAGCCTTCGATGTCCAACTGCCATTCATACACGGCCCGCTCCTCGGCGTTCAACGGCGGAAGCTCGTGGCCGGGCGTCCCTTCAACCATGATGCACCTCCAATTTGCCATCGTGAAGTTGCAGAACGCAGTCCGCCAGCCGCTCGGCTTCGGCACTGCTGTGCGTGATGTGCAGCACGGTGACACCCGTGCGGGTCTGGATTTCCTCGAGCAGCCTGCACATGGCGTCCCGCGTTTCCTCGTCCAACGCGCCCAGCGGTTCGTCCAGGCACAACACGCGCGGTTGAAACGCCAGCGCGCGGCCGAGCGCGATGCGTTGGATTTCACCGCCGCTCAATCCGGCCACCGAACGCTCCAGCAACGGCGTGATGCCCAGCCAGCCGGCCAGTTCTTCAACGCGCTGCCGGATGAGCGCCACCGGCTGGTTGCGCACCGCCAGCGAGAACCCCAGTTGCTCGCGCACCTTCAAGTGGGGAAACAACGCGGCGTCCTGGGGCACAAAACCGATGTTGCGTCGCGCCGGCGGCCAATCCGTCATATCGTCCGTGCCCAAGCGGATGCGACCACTCTCGACGCGACGCAAACCGCAGATGGCTTCCAGCAGCGTCGTCTTGCCCGACCCGGTGCGGCCCATCAGCACGGCGTAACTGCCCGGCGGCAAGGCAAACGAAAGTCCGCGCAGCGCAAACTTGCCGGCGGAGATGGTGAGTTGTTCGACCGTGATCATGACCGGCGGGGTTCGCCCAGGGCGGTTTCCCGTCCCCAATGACGCAGAACGAACAAGGCCGCAACGGCGGTCACGACCATTAACAGCGAAACCGCCACGGCGGCTTCAAGATTGCCGACGCTTAACTCCAGAAACACCGTGGTGGACAACACCTCGGTCTTGAAGCGCGTAGCGCCGGAGAAAACCAGAATCGGTCCGAATTCACCCAGCGAACGCGCCCAGGCCAGCGTGGCCGCGGCCAACATGCCGCGCCGCGCCGCCGGGAACGCCACGAGCCAGAAGGCTTGCGCCCGATGGCAGCCCAGCGTCAGCGCCACCTGCTCGGGGCGCGGGCTGAGTTGGTCGAAGGTCGTTCGCATCGTCCGCACCGCGAAGGCGCAGGCCACCATGAATTGCGCGAGGATCACACTGGGGATGGCGTACGTAACCGGAAAGAACTGTTCAAGCGCCCGGCCCGGAGCCGTCTGGAACAGAATGAGCAGACTCAGACCCACCACCAGCGGCGGCAGCACAATCGGGATTTCCACAATCAGGTCAACGATCTCCCGCCCGGGAAAACGGGTGCGCGAGAGCAGATAACCAAGCGGCACGGCGACCCAGAGCGAGAGCAGGGTCGTGAGCGTGCAGGACAACAGACTGAGGCGGATCGCATAGCGAATCTCCGGGCTTTGCAGAGCCTGCCAAAGATGTCCTGGCGTTGTGTAGGCCGCATCCGCCACCAGCATGGCCAGCAACAAAAACACGTACAGGCCGCCAATCAATCCCAGCACCGCGTAAAACCGCCGGTCACTGCCGGACAACGGCGCGTGGTCCCCAGCCAGGCGGTTCACGGCGCGGCCTCCTTGCGCCAGCGAAACCCGGTGGCCGTGAAGCGGGACTGCGACTGCGCGGAACTCAATGCGGCGATCAATCGCTGCATGAGCCGGGGATACACTGTTTGCTGATGAATCGCCACAGGTTGGATGGCGGTCGCGCCCGGCAACTCGATGGGTTGCACGGCAAGGTGATCGCCCGCCGCCACCGTGTTGGCTTCATAGACAATCACGGCATCAAGTCCGCCGGCGCGCAACTGATTCACCAACAGATCGGCGGTCGGCGTCTGCACCACCACGTTGGCCATGAGTCCCTCGTAAAGACCGTGCTGCCGCAACAGTCGGGCGGTCAGCGCGCCGAGTGCGCTCTGTTGCTCGTTGGCCACGCCGAGTTTCAAGCCGGGCTGCGTGAGCGACTGGAGATCGCGCAAGCCGCGTGGATTGCCGGGTGGGGTGGCGATCACCATACTGGTTTCCGCCAAAGCCAGCGCCGGGGTGAATTCATCGCCCACGGTGCGCATGAAGGACACGTCGCACGCGAAGTAGCCATCGGGTTTCTGCCCGGCACGAATCTGCGCCGTGAGAATCCCGCAGCCATTGTAAATGCGGTTGATGCGCACGCCCTCGCGCTGCTCGAACTCCCGCAGCGTTTCCTCAATGGCGACGCGGTTCACACCGCCGCTGAACAACACCAGTTCCGGTGTCTCACTCCAGCGATCTCCCGGCATCGGGATAAAACCCTCTTGCTCGAAGTGCCGCAGCCCGCGTTCGGGAGCGCCGAGAAAGCGCGCCAGGCGCAGCGCCGCCGCCGGCTGGCGGCACGAACGCAGGACGCCCACGCCCACTTCAGATCCCACCGAACCAAGAACCCCGCTGGCCACCGCTTCAAGCTCCGCGTATTGGCGGACGGTGACATCCCAGACGATCACCGCGTCGGCGCTGCCGAGTTTCACGTCGTTGGCGAGATCGTTGACGGTGGGTTTGAACGCCCGGGCGTGCGCCGCCAGCGCATCCCACCGCCCATCTGCCACCAGCGCACGGCGGGCGACCTGGCCAACGGCAGCCGCGCCGGGATTGGGCAACACCAAGCGCACGTCCGCTCGCAGGAGATCATCAAACGTAAGAACGGCTTTCGGATTTCCTCTGGCCACCGCGATCACCGGTGTCATTCGGGCCAGAGGAATCATTTCGGCCACCAGGTCCGCGGCGCGGGCTTGATCCAGAATCAAGTGATCGGCCGCAATAAACAAATCGCCGAGGGCGGCAATCTTGAGATTGGACAGCAACGTGCCCGAGCCGCCGTACTGGAGTTGCACCCGGGCGCCGGTGGCGGCCTCGAATTCGCGCACAGCTGGTTCCACGGCGGATTTCAGCCCCGCGGCGCAATACACCAGCAGCGGTTCCGCGGTGCGAACCGGGCCTCGCCGCGAGGCGGAGTTCCACAGCAACAGTCCGCCCAGCCCGACCAGCAGCAGCAGCGAGCCAAGAACGGTAACGCGCGCCGGATTCATGCTGCCACCCTGGGACGACGCTGCTTCACGGTCTGACACCCATCTCGCCCAGCACCGCTTCGATGGCGTGGACCAGTTGCTCCAGCTCGGACGGGAACAGGCGGCCAATGTTGCCGATGCGGAACGTGTCCACCTGCGTGAGCTTCCCGGGATAAATGATGAATCCCCGGTCACTCAACTTGCGGTAAAAAGTGTTGAAGTCGAATCCGGCCGTCGGGTAATGGAACGCCGTGATGATGTGGCTCTGCACTGAAGGATTGAGCAAGAGCCGGAAGCCCAGTCGCTTCATACCGGCGAGCAGCGTTTCGTGATTGCGCTGGTAGCGCTCGCTCCGCGCGGCCACGCCGCCTTCGGCTTCCAACTCCCGCAACGCCTGATCGAAGGCCAGGATCACGTGCGTTGGCGGCGTGTAACGGAACTGGCCGCTCTTCTCGAATCCTTTGAGCTGGCCCAACAAATCGAGACTGAGGCTGCGCGCCCATCCTTCGGTGGCCAGCAACCGCGCGCGACGAACGAAAATGAAGGAGAATCCCGGCACGCCCTCGATGCACTTGTTGGACGAGGAAACGAGGTAATCAATCTGGCAGGCTTCAAAGTCAATCGGCATCCCGCCAAAACTACTCATCGCGTCCACCACATAAACCTTGCCGTGGCGTTTCGCCACCTGTCCGAGGGCTGCGATGGGATTCAGAATGCCAGTCGTGGTTTCGCAATGGACCACCGCCACGTGCGTCACCGCGGGATTGTCCTTGAGGCAGACTTCGAGTGCCGCGGGATCACCGGCGGTGTCCTCGGGCGTGCGCAAGACGACGTGGTCAATCTTCGCCTGCTTGAGCATCAGCACAATGCGGTCGCCGTAAGCGCCGTTGGTGAGCACCGCCACTTTGCCGTTGGGCGGAACGCAAGATTGAAAGATCGCCTCCACACCGAAGGTGCCGCTGCCCTGGAGCAACACGACCTCCCAGCCGGACTCCCGCGAAACGCCGGCCAGTTCGAGCAGGCGTTCGCGCACGCTGGCGACGAGCGCGTTAAACTCGAAATGCCACGAGCCGGCATCGTGCAGCATCGCTCGTTTGACGGTCAGGCTGGTCGTGAGCGGACCGGGGGTGAATAACAGCTTGTCACGGGCGGAAGGGAGGTTCGATTCAAGGTTCATAGGGAATCCATCATGCAATACCGAGCTTCACTTATTCGTGGTTCATTGGGTCACTGCGGGTGGCGTAGCCGAATTGGGTCGCCGGCCAAACCGCCAGGGCCAACCATACAGAAAGAGACACAACACGGCTGACATCAAGGCCAGACCGGCCAGACAGTCGAAGCCGAGCCGGTATCCGCCCAGGTCCAGAATCCGGCCAAATTGTTGACCGGCCAATATCGCCGCCAGATAGCCCACGCCATCAACAAGACCCGCCACGGTGGCGACGTATTCTTTCCCCCGGATTTCGACCGCCAACACCCCCGCAAGGAGGCTGTAAGGGCCGTAGGCCAGGAAACCGATCGCGCCGACGCCCGCCGTGGCCAGCCACATATTGCGCGAAGCCAGGACCGGAAGCAAATAGATGAAGACCGCCAGCAAACCGAGAATGGTGAAAAGCAGCCAGGTGCGCGTGAGGTGACCGATGCGGCCAAATACCCAGCCCAGCAGCACGATCCCGACCGCACCGCACGCATCAAACGGCGTCGAGAGAAACGCGGCGATCCGGCTGGACATCTCGTCCCCGCCAGTGGTTTTGAAGAAATCAACGGTCCAGGTGTTGAAGGTTTCGCGCAGCAACGTCAGCGTGAAACTCAGCGCGCACACGATCCAGAAACGGCGAATCGCCAGCAGGTCCACCACGTGGCGAAATTGAAACCCCGCGGCACGGTTTTGTCCGGCATCCGCTTTTACATCCCGCGTGTTGTCACCCCGGGGCAGAACCACCCAGCACAGCATCAGCAGGGCAGCGAGCACGATCGAAGGGCCGCTCATCACCCAGCGCCAGTCGTTGCCGCTCCAATCGGCAATGACGCCCGCCAGCAAGGTCGCGCATACACCGCCAAACACGAATCCCAGCGAAAGCACGCCCATGCTCAACGCCATCAGCCGGCCCGGAAACCAATCGGGCACCAACTTGACCATCCCGCCCCAGCCCGCCGAGCCGGCGAGCCGGTTCAGACTGTAAACCAGCGTCAGCATCGGCAGCGTACTCACCAGGCCACCGAACGCGCCAAACACTGCCACCGCCAACAACGCCAATAGAAAGGAAATTCGGCCACCGATGCGGTCTATGAACGGGCCGAAGGCAAATTTCCCGATCATGTAGGCAATGGTGCTGTAACTGGCCACCATTCCGATCTGCTCTTTCGTCAATCCAAACGCCTCGCGGATCAACGGATTGGCCACAGCGAAGTTCTTCCGGCAAAGATAAATGCCGATGTAGCCCAGCACCAATATTCCAAGCAAGACCCACGCGCGCGCGGGTTTCATCGAAGAATGATGCTCCGCCGTGGCGGGGTTGCTCACGTGCGCCGACCTTTCACCTCGTTGAGGGCAACTTCAAGCCGCGTCCACGCCTGATCAAGTTCCTCCTCGGTGATGTTGAGCGGCGGCGCAAACGTGAGCACGTTGCCCTTCGATACCTTGAAGTTCAATCCGTGCCGTAATGCCGCATACATGATCTGTTCGGCGAGATCGGAGGATTCGCTCCGGCTGCCGGCGATTTCCACGCCGATCAACAATCCCAACCCGCGCACGTCACGCACCAGCGCCTGACCGGCCAACCTTCCGCGCAAGTCAGCCACCGTCCTTTGCCCGATGACCGCCGCGCGTTCGACCAGGTTCTGTTCCGCGATGACTTCCAGCGTGGCCAGCCCCGCCGCACAGGCTGCCGGATTCTTTTCGTGCGTGTAATGGCCAACGGATTTTTCCGCCGCGATGTTCAAATGCTCACGCACCACCACGCCGGCCAGCGGGAAAACGCCCCCGCCCAGCCCTTTGCCGAGCACGACAATGTCCGGAACCACGTCGAAATGCTCGAAGGCATAGAAACGCCCGGTGCGACCCAGGCCGATGGGAATTTCATCGAGCACGAGCAACGCGCCGTGCTTGTCGCACGCGGCGCGGATGCGTTTCCAGTAATCCGGCGGCGGAATCACTGGCACGTTGCGCACCGTTTCCGCGATCACCGCCGCCACGTCACCCTCGTGTTCCAGCATGTATTCCACATAGTCGGCGCAGGCGAGGCTGCACGACGCCCCGCAGCGGAAGGGACAATGCGTGGGATCGGGCGGCGGCGCGTGTTCACAACCCGGCAACAGTGGACCCGCGTTGTGGCGGAAGCCATATTCACCGCCAATCGAAATGGCATCCAGCGACGCCCCATGAAAAGCGTCCCACATGGAAATGGTCTTGAACCGGCCGGTGGCGGCACGCGCCAACTTCAACGCGATGCCGTTGGCCGAGGAGCCGCCAGGCGCGAACAGCACGCGGCGAAGGTCGCCCGGAGAAAAACTGACGAGCTTCTCCGCCAGGCGAATCGCCGGTTCATTCGTGTAGCGCCGCGTGCAAAAAGGCAGTTGGTCGAGTTGTTCCTTGACCGCCGCGATGACGCGCGGATGACCGAAGCCGATCTGGTGGACGTTGTTGCCGTGAAAATCCAGGTAGCGCCGCCCTTCGACATCCTCGATCCACGCCCCGCTGGCGCAGCGCAGCGCATTGAGGCAGGGCGTGGACATGGCCTGATGCACAAACCAGCGCGAATCTTCGGCCAACAGCGCCTGAGTGGCCGGACTCAAATGGCCCGCCTGCCAGGCCTGGCGATGTGGTGAAAGGTTGATGTCGCCCTCGACGCGCAGGCCATCGAGGTTTACCGGGTTGGGAGACGGGTTTGACATGATGATCTCACTTGCTGGCACCGACGAACGCCTCGCGCACGGGGCGTGCGATCCAGGCCTCAGGCGCTTGAACCTTCAAGGCGAACGCAATGGTGGCGGCCGTGTCGTAGGTGTTTACCGGCGATTGAATCTCGTGACCAGCGCGCACGCCCGGGCCGACCACGAGCCACGGGATTTCTATCTCCGCCATGGTGGCGCCGCCGTGCCCTTTGCCTTTGCCGCCATGATCGGAGGTCACCAGCAGCAACGTGTGATCTTTGATTCCCGCTTTCTCAATCGCCCCCATCACCTCGCCGATAAGCTCGTCGGCCATTGCCACGGCCGCGTAATACTCCGGGGTGCCGTGGCCATACTTGTGCCCGGCGCCATCCACGTGATCGAGGTGGATAAAAGTGAGCGTGGGTTTGCGGCGGTGGATGAACTCCACGGCGCGTTGAGTGGTATTGGTCGGTCCGGCGGTGTCTTCGATCACATCCACCGCCTGACGCTCGAACAGGTGACCGTAGCCGCCCCAATCATGAAACACACCCAGCGTGGCCCCGGGCATCTGTTCACGCAGCACGCTGAAGATCGTCGGGAAAATCCCGCCCGGCCCCCGAACCGTGGGCGCGATGTCGTATTTGTCCGGCCGCCAATCGTTGGAAGTAACCCCGTGCTGCTCCGGGCCGGCCCCCATGATCATGGAAGCCCAATTCGGCCCGCTGGAGGTGGGCATCACCGCCCGTGCCCGCAATGTCCATGCGCCCTGGCTCTGCAGCCGCTTCAGATGGGGCGCCTCGGCGCGCAATAAACCGTCCGGGCTAAGGCCGTCCACGCCCACCACGACCACGTGCCTGACCTGCGCCGGCGCACCGGCAACCAGCAAGCCGAAACAGGCAACGAGACTGAAACTGAGCAATCGCGGAGTCATCTGTTTCAAGCCAAGCCGAATCCAGAAATGGTTCCCAGCAAGGCGGACTTGGTCAATGCCGCAACGCCGAAGCCTGGACCTGTGAAGTCGCGCCCTTTGACTTGGATCGTCTGATTGTGCATTGCGGCAAAGCAGTAATGAGGACGGTGCTCCACGTCAACCACGAACGACACCAGGAACGCACGAATTCAAAGTGCGGGAGGTCGTATCTCCTATTCTCCGAGCGCCTCAATCAACGGCCGCGGGGCAGGCTGCCAGCCCGCAGCCGTCCAGAACTCCGCACGCCCTTGCGGATTCAAGCGCGCGGGAACGCCGACGGCGCGCAGCGCCGCCACGTAAACCCGCTCGAAACCCTTTGCGTTCGTAATCTGCCGCCGCCACACGGTTTCGACTTCCACCGGGAGATTCTCTCCTCCAGTAATGCTCACCCGCTCGCGCAGATGACGGACGACGATGCCCGCCGCGCCGGTCAAATCCGTTTCCCTGCGGATGCGCGGATACAGGCTTTCCCACAACGGGCGACGCCAGTTCAGTTCCTCGCCTCCCTCCGAACTGACCCATGGTGACAAGACGAACTTGCGGTAAAGGTCATCTTCCAGTTCCCAGTTAACGAGCCGGCGATTGTAACCGGCCAGTTCAACGTGGGTCAGGAGGCTCTGCAACCGTTTGCCCGACCACGGTGCTTCGGCCACGAGGAAGTCGAAATCCGCTCGCTGGCTTGGCCGGATGAGATAGTCGCGGGCAAGGGTCAGCGTCCGGTCCCTGATCGTGAGCCGGGGCGGAATGAGATGCAGCGCCGTCCAGGCGATGGCCACAACCGCCAGCAAGATCGCGACACACCACAGGCCGATTCGAAGTCGCGTGGGCTCGCCAGCGAACCTCGTCTTCCGCTCCGTCGTTGCCGCTGGTTCTTCTCCGCTGGACGCGGCGGAAGCGGCAAGCGGGACGCCAGTGCCGTTCCCGGTTCGATGGCGGTGGTTTGTCCCGAAAAACCACAACCCCGACCAGAACAACGCCGGCAGCCAGTAAAACAAGAACGGCTTGGCGCCGGCTTGCCACGCCGCGACGGAGCGATATTCAGAAAGCGCCTGGGTGCCCCGTAGCTCCGTGAGACAATGTTCACCAATGGCCCGAAAGATGATTCCACGATCCGCCATGGGCGTGTGCGACTGGCCTGGAAGAACGGTCATGTTCACCGACACGCCGTTGGTCCGCAGGCACGCCGCCGTGCGTTCGGCATCCGCAAGCGGGAAGACATTGTCCTGATCGCCGTGGAGGATGAGCACGCGGGGAATCTTCCCGGAGGCTGAATCGCGGAAGCCAGTAGCAGGTTCGCCCGGCCCGGACAAAGCAGGCAGGGCTGAGGATGGACGATGGAAGGATTCAAGTTCCGGCACCCAACCGCCGGCCAGGCGCACCAACACCTCCGGCCGCCACTCCGTCTGCTCCAGCAGAAAGCTCAACTGCCGTTGGGCGCCCAGGCTGAAACCCACCCACGCCATTACATTTGTCTCGGCCCACTTTTGCCGTGTCACGTACTGATGCAGGGCGATGAACTGAGCGTCAAAGGCAGCCATGTTGGTCTGGTCGTACTCCAACCCCACCACGGCCAGTCCCAGTTCCGCCATCTGTCGCAGTTCATTCCCGCTGCGGCGCAAGCTCCCGCCGGCACCATGCAAATACAGGACAACTGGCAACGGTTTCGCGGCGTTCTTGGGCAGCACCGCGACCCCTCGCGTCTGCCCGTGCTCAGGCGTTTTCACCATGAACCAAATCCGGTCGAACGGATCCCGCGCCTTGGCCCAGGCGAGTGAACCTCCGAAACCCAGCGCCGCCAACAGCACCAATGCCCAGACCGGATGCGAGACGAGCGAGCGCAACCACGACCAGCCAACCGCCGCAATTGTCCTGGGGTGGACCGTCATGCGGCCTTGCGGTTCGGTTCACCAGCCGCCGTGGACGGCGGCGGTTCGGAGACTGCCCGCCAGGAAACCAGGCAGCCGAGGAGCAAATAGCCGCTCGTTGCGATCAGCCAACCATCGGCCGTGCTGGCCGGAACGCCGAACGCATCAGCCAACGGTCCCAGGTAACCCTTGAAACCATGGCTCAACCCCAAGGCGGACCCACCGATCCGGGCCGCGAGCAAACTGGTCGCCATCACGGAAACCAGCGCCATCGGCAGCCTTGAGTTCTTGGCCAAGAGGCAAATCAGACCCACCGCCATCCCGATTCCGCCGACAAACCAGAAAAGTCGGGAGACGGGCACGCGGAGGATGGGGACATTGGTCGGCGACCAGTCGGCGGGACTCGTCGCATTGACGAGGAACAACGCCGTGGCCAGAAACAGCAGGATGGCTCCGGCGGAGTGGATGAATCCCCGCACCCATCTCTGCCTGGCATCATGGTTCAACACTCGAGTTGACACGGTCCCTCATGGCCTGCCCAGGAAGGCGGCCAATTGATGCAGCCTTTCCTTTTCAATGGAGAGCAGGCGGCAATTGTGGCCGACCCCCGGGCGGATGAAAAGGGTTACATTCACTCCCGCCCGCGCCGCCGCATCCCGAAAATCCTTGGCCGTGCGGTTGTTCTCCCCGGAGTATTTGTCCAACTCCCCGATGTCTATCAGAATTCTCGACGCCTTCAGCCGGGCCGGATCGGGCAGGGAATTCGGACTGTAATACATGGCGCCCCGCCACAATTCCGGCCTTCGCGCCAGAAGCTGATTGATCGGCACGGCCCCGACGCTGATGCCCAGCGCATACACCCGGTTCGTGTCAACGCTGACCTGATGGACGAGCGCCTCGTAAACTGAAAGCGCCTCATCCGCCCATTCGTTGACCGCGCTGTTACGCCGGTCAACAATCACGAAGTAGTAGCCGCAATTGGCAATCGTCTGGGCGTAGCGGTCCCAATTGTAGGCCTGTTCCAGCTTGCCCATGACGCCGAAGACCAGGGGCGCTGGTTGGCCCGGCTTAACGTGTGACGGCGCCAACAAATAATAGGTCAGGCGTTTGCCTGACGCATTGGTCATGAAGTTTTGAATCGGCGGCTGGCTGGTGGCGAACTGAAACGGGCGCTCCTGGTTTGAAACAATCTGCTCCAGCGCGCCGGAATTGAGGTCCAACTTCCAGATGCCCGTCGGTTCGTTCGTCAAGGCACTGATGACGAAGAGTTGCTCCTGGCTCACCGCGAAACTCTTGATCTCGCTCCGCCACGGCAGGCTGACCGGAGGCTGCGACCTCTCCATCCTGACGACCGGTGTGTTGAGGCTGAAATCGCTCTCATTGAGATAAGCGTAGCCGCGGCCACCGTTGAGCAGCCGCGCCTGCGTGGGATGCGCCCCCGGGCCGCCAATGCTTTCCTGGTTCGTGAGCGTATTCCGGCCGCCCGGCGTCCCGGGGAACAACTCCGCCAGAAAGTCAGCCTCCTGGTCCCGGCCATGCACCAGGAACTGGCGGGCTTCCCGAGAATAGTGATACTCCACCAATTCACTCTCACCGGCTTGCCAGACTTTGACGGGCGCCGAATCCCTCCCCGCGCTCCAAATCGCGTCACCTTGCTGCCAGAGCAAGGTATCCGCGGAAAACGCCTGGAGCGATTCCACGGGCGGGTTCGTGGCGGCGGCGCTGCCCGCCGGCGCCGCGGAAGCCGTGAAGACTCGCGGTCCAGTCCATTGCCCGGCGGATTGAACGAACTCCAGCAGCCGTTCGCCATCCGTGCAAACCAGCGTCTGCGGCGACAGCCACGCGCCTGAGGTAACGGGCTTATCCGCCTCATAAACCACTGTGCGCTTTCCCGATTCCACGTCGCAGATCACGATCCGCCTCTGCCGGCCCCGGCTGTAGGCAAAGTGTTGATCGTCCGGCGACCAACCGAAGGTGCGGAGTTGTTCATAAACCACGCCCTCGCGCCAGGTATCCGTCAGCAACACATCCAGCAACTTGCGTTTCCCGTGGGCCATCTCCCGCACGTAGATGCCCCACGCATCATTCGTCCGGTATTGGATGAATACCAACTTGGTGCCGGCATGGTTGGGGAGCGGGCGGCCCGCGAAGACCAGGATCGAGCCCAACTCTTCAACCATTTGATGCACGTGACTTCGGCTCCCCCCAGTCACCAGGTGATGGCAGAGCAGCACCAAACCTGGTGTGACCACCGTCAGCAGGATTCCCGGCAATTTCGAGCACAAACACATCAAGACCACCAAGCGCGCGTTTCTCTGAAATGGACGATCGAGATCTTCCCAGCTTGAGACCGTCGCATTCCGCCCCCAATCAGTGGCAACTGCCGCCAACTGGAAATCGCGATCCGCTCATGCAAGAGCTAGCCAAGGGGACACTCCTCCACTCTATCCTCGGCCCAACTATAGTCGGTGCTTGAGCTTGTAGTTTCGGTGTCCCAGTCAATACAGCCGGCGTCACAAGTGGGCGTCCCTTCGGTTGGGGTGCAGTACGGTACGCCCACGTAGAAAGTCACCGTTGGGTAAACCCGATGAGGTACACATCTGTAGCCTGTTTCCTCAAACCCAGAATAGCAGATTCTTTCGTGCGTAGGGGGGCAGGCGTGAACTGCAAGCCGCTCCTACAGATCCCGAAAGTCAACGTGCAATCATTCGTCCCTTGAATATCACAGACAATCGCAATGTTGTTGCTGCCGTCGCCAAGGCCAACATAAGGGTGGTAGGTAAGGTATCCGGGACAGAGTTCCGCATGAGCAGCCAATGGCATGGACATGAGAAGCAATCCCAGCCGGACGAGCACCTTGAGGTGTAAGCGAGCAGATATACTGGTTCTTTTGGTCATATTAGTTCCTTTCGAGCTATGTGGATTTTGTTTTTGCGTCAATTCTAGCTACTCGGCTTCTGGCGCAGTCCGCGCCAGCCCCCCCACGCCAGCGGGATGGAAAGCAATCCCAAGAGTGCAATTATCAACAATCTGCGGTTAGCGTGCTGTGTGCTTCTGTGCCTGAGTTCAATCCCGTGCTCGATTCGTCCCCGAAGGCGTGCGCGCTGATCTGGATTAAGCCAATGGGCGTTTGTCACCGGGTAGGCGCCGTACTGGTACTCACTGGTCTGGCCAAGACTTTGTACGGTCCCTCGAATCCGGTAGTCCACGACACTTGCCTCACCAGTGAACCGTGCGATTTGCGCCTTCTCGCGTGCGTGGTCCGCTACTTCATCCACCCAGCCACGCACCAACACGCGCTCGAAAGGAACATCCCCGGCCCGGATCGGGGAGGAATAGACTGCGAAGACGAATCGCGCCGGCAAGGTATGCTTGGCGGTGTTGGTCAGGGAAAGAACCTGATAAATGGCATTGGTGAAACCCGAATCATAAGGCGGAGCAAGCTTCCTTACATCCATTTCCTCGGTCACAGGATTGTATGAACGATAGAATCCATCGTTGACAAAACTCACTCTCGCCGGCAGGTGCGGCGGTGCGGACAGAAGTTCCGCAAAGACTGCCATTGGGAATGGTTGCCGGCGGGTCTTGGGGTCTTCCGGACTCCATATTGGCAACATCACCTCTTCTGACAAAGTTCTGAAGAAACCGTGGGCCGCCAGCGCGAACCAGACGAATTGCGCACGAGTTCCGTCGTTCGGGGGGATTTCTCTTTCCTCGATCCGCGCGGGGAACATCAATGGCATTGCCGCTGGGGTATCCGGGGATTTTACCGGCAGAACGTGATGAACAATGTGCATCACGCCGTTCTCACAGGCATACTCGTAATAGTCGTCGGCCGATTTGAGGTCTTCAATCCTCACCTTGTAGTTATCACCTATCGCCTCAACATAAAAATTCCAGCCATTGGTTTTGCCCGGGCCCGTAGCAGCCACTCGTGTTTCGACCCGGATGTGTCCCTTTGCGGAATACTCATCCCCCCTAGCGGTGAGGCCGAAGCCCATCAGCGGCCCGCACGACATCACGACCATTATTCGACCCGTCCAGCACCGCAATGTCCATGCGTGACAAATCCTATGTTGCGGATGCGGGTTCATTGAAAGAGTTGAGGCATTGAATCATCCGGGCATCTGCTCCATAAACTGAAAACTCATACCATTTTTCGTCAAACCTACCAATGTTCGTCATATTGGGTCTCTAGCCCCACCTGAGACTTGGAAGGGTGAGGTGGACCCCATCTTCAAACCACTGACCGCAGAAAATAAGGTGTGATTCCTTGGGTCTGCATCGTTGGTTTTTTGTTGTTGTCTGCTCTGCGCACAGAACCCTTTTGGAAAAGAGAAGGCGACGCCAGGCGCCGGCCTCCTCTCTCCCGTTTTCTTTAGGCACCGTCATCTTACCGCCGCAGGCGGTCTGATTTCAACTCCCACTTCGCCGGCCTGGCCCCATGCGATTCAGGGAAGCGATACACTTCCCGGGGCGTCGCGTAGCCCAGCGCCTGGTGCGGTCGTTCGTCGTTGTAATGGGCGAACCAGTGGAACATTCCGTTCTCCAACTCCAGTCCGTCCTCGTAGTCGCGCAGGTAGATGTCCTCATACTTGAGACTGCGCCACAGCCGTTCCACGAACACGTTGTCCAGGCCCCGGCCCCGGCCGTCCATGCTGACCAATGTGCCCCCTTCCTCCACCGCCTCAATGTACGCCAGTGAGGTGAACTGCGATCCTTGATCCGTGTTGCCGATCAACGGCGCTCGCGTGCCATTCTTGAGCGCCGCCTGCCAGGCCCACACGCAGAAGGCCGCCTCCAAGGTATTGCTCAAACGCCACGCCAGCACATACCGGCTCCACCAATCCATCACCGCCACCAGATACATGAATCCGTGGCGCATCGGGAGGTAGGTGATGTCGGCGCACCACGCTTGATCCGGGCCCGTGATCTCCTTTCCACGCAGTAAATACGGGTAGATCTCGTGCCCCGGCTCCGGTCGGCTGGTGTTCCTTTGCGGGTAGATCGCCCGGATGCCCATCAGCGCCATCAGGCGTTGCACCCGCTTGCGATTGACCGCCCAGCCCTCACGCCGCAACAGCGCCGCCAGCCGCCAACTCCCGAAGACCGGACGCTCCAGGTGCAGTTCGTCCAGCCGGCGCAGGAGGGCCAGGTTCTCCGCGCTTTCGGGCCGCGGCTCGTAGTAATACGCCCCCCGCGAGATGCCCAGCAACGCGCACTGCGCCCGCAGCGACAGTCCCGCCGGAAGGGCCTCCACCAGTTCCGCGCGCTCCTTCACAAGCCCAGTTGTCTGGACTTTTTTTTGAGCCAGTCCAACTCCATCGTCAACTGCCCCACCTTGCGCTCCAGCCGTTCGATCTCCTTCTCACTCTCCTGGATTTGCACCGTCGGCCCCGTCTCGAACACCTCGGGCAGCCGCTGACTCACCTCGCCCTTCCACTGGCTGACCTGATTGGGATGCACCTGATACTCCCGGGCAATCTGCGCCACCGTCTTGATCCCCTTCAACGCTTCCAGCCCCACCTTGGCCTTGAAGCCCGCTTCCAACCGTCGTCGTTTCGCTCTCATTTTGTTGTCTGTCCTTTCCTTTCTTTTTAACCGGCTCGTTCATCGAGCCGGTCAGGAGCAGACACCAAAAAATCCACCCATACCAGTGGTCTAAAAACTGGGGTCCATTTCAGGGCAAAGGCAACCGCTCGCTTGCCCGAGCCCAGTAATTCACCCCTTTCTCGAAACGAATCTCTTCGCAACTGCTATCAAAGCGACCACTGTCATGAACATGACCACGAGCAGGACAATTCTTGCGGTTCTGGTTGCAGTCTTGACTTTGACTAACTCCGGAGCCGTTCTGGTCAACTTTCGCTGGTCCGAATCCCAAACCACAGCAGCCGCGTTTTCGTCGAGCTTGAACACCGAATCTGCTATCTGGTCTGGAATGTGTGCCGATACTAAAGTCACCGTTCCTGTTGAAAGCACCGTCGGGGGAGAAGTCGGAGGATAGGAACACATCGTCCATTCTACCCTGCTTGGAAACTGATATGCCCCCAGGTTAGTGTACTCGAGGAACCGATGAACGACTTCATACTTACTTCCAGGAGCAATGAACTTAATGGTCCTTGGCGTGAACGAACCGCCATCCTCGTCCATGGCAATTGTCCATGTCGTCGGCTGCTTCCCAAGTGGGAGACCTGACATCTGGAACTCGAGCAAGCCATCCGCTTTTTGCCCTCTTGCGAGAGTCACTCCATTCGCAAATCCCTCGGAAGTGAGATCTGTGAAACGCAGCACGCATTTTCTACAGTCATCGGAAAGCTTTGTTAAAAACATGAACGGCGCAATGATCGGGTTATGAGGGGTCTCACTATTAGAGCCCGGCTCTTTTCGACCGCTCGTTACCATGGAGCCGTTGGATGAGTATTCGGCATACGACTTGCCGTCAAAGGCCGCTTCCGTTAGCTGCGTTATGTTTGTACTCGTTCCTGATATTAGCTTGCACGTTGCGCGAAACTTGGGTCCCGCGGCTATAAAGGAATAGTGCATCGTGCGGGAAAAGTCTTGAAGGTTTACCGCCTTCAAATCCAACTCCTTTATCCATAGAGTGTCACGCCAATGGACTTCCACATTCGAAAGGGATTTCGCGTTTCTCAGCGAGCTTTCAAACCTCGCTTGTGCATCTTGATCCGCCGGACTCGCCAGTGGCAGGCAAGCGAAGGCAGCCAAGACCAACGGAATCAGTTGTTCTCTCATGGATGGGCGGAGGCAAAGCAGCCAGATGCATTTCGCTCCAGCTGCCCAAGTTGAAGAGGTGTTATGTACACGTCGTCGCAATCCCAGTGCCGCGGGGAAGTTGATCGAGAGCGCGGCGATCAGGCCCAAGGCGAGTTTCTGGGTGGTCCGACCTAAACAAAGGAACAGCGATTGCGAGCCAACAACCGAGTCCGTAGGCGGTCGCAACGGCCGCGTATGCAAGCGCCAGGTATGGCAGTTTCTTTTTCATCATTGATCCTTTCTGTGGTTGGCTTTGTTATTCACGCTTTCTGAAATAGTGCCGAAACGCGATTGTCATGAAGGTCGCGGTCAGAAGAAAGAACGCGGACAAAACAATGATGCGATTCGTCGGATTCACGGGCGTATCGGCCGGCTTGTCGCTGGCAGGCGCGTTCCTTCTGGTTTTCCCATCTGGCAGCAACGTGTAAGCGGCCCGGTTGCTGTACACGTTCGTAAATTGCACCTGCGCCGTAAATCTAGCCGGACTAAAAAACTCTTCACCCAGCGGTTGCTCTGCCAACTGAACCTCGATCAGTGTCCATTCAACCGCCGGACGCCAGCCAGCTTCAGTTGGGATGGATCGGATCATTCTGGAAGGGTAGCCCCGAAGCGACCCTGCGTCTGGGTAAACATATTGAATCAGGCTGAAGGGGGACTCCCCTTTCTTCATTCTGACGGTCAAAAGGTGCGGCATCCGGTTTGACAGTGTCAGTTCAGCGTGGATGGAACGACCACTTTCCGTGTTTGCGTTTAGTTCGTTTCCGTGCCAGACCGCACTGCCAGCCTTTACGCTGCCCAAGCCCATGCAAAAAAGTTCGTTCACGTAATTGTAATTGGCCTTGCTCCATGTTGCTGGAGGGTTGGCGGCATCAAATGCGGCTTGCTCAAACGTTTGCCGGACTTGTGTGAGCCCCACCTGGTAGGAGTTCGACCCGACGCGTCCAGAGACAATCCGTGAACCGAGGTCTGGTTGCGACAGTGAATGGCCGAAGTCAACCCTTGAGTTTGTGTGCTGTGTTTGGCTCAGAAGAAAGTTCTCCCCCGACCTGGCACCTTCAAAAAAAGTCGGCGGGCTGGGCTGGTTGATGTCGAGCCCCCTGGCAGTCAGTTCTTTCATCACCTGGGCCGGCAACTGGCTGGACGTCAAACGTTGTTGCGATGCTCGGAAATACTTCACATCAGGCGGCGAAACAACCGCGCCCTTAAAGAACGTGACCAGATCTTCTGGCGCCTCCGCGCCGCGGCATTGGGGCGCCAGGCCCAGCAAGAGGAAGCCAATGAATGTAAAACATCCGACCAGAATGTTGGCGTTGAGGGAATGGCGAAGTCCCACGATCCGGGAAAGCGGTTGGACTGCTGGATTTGACCGCGCCGTTCGGCGGGAAGCGCCAGTATTTGAAACCCGTTCACGTTCCCCGGTCGCGCTCCCAAATCGGTGCATCCGTGACCCTGCAAACCACCGCGCGACGAGGAAGCAGAGTGCTTTTCTCGCGGCCCGCTGACCAAAGCCTTGGCGTTGCGGACCAACGGCGCGTGAACCGCCGCTTCCACGTATGGCTCTCAAACCAACTTCTCGTTCTTGCTCGGGATCCGCCATAAGATACCAATGGTCTCGGCCACGTTGAGCCGGATTGGCTTCCACCTCAAACCCAATCACCTGCCATTTTTCGTCACTTCCGGCGGTGGCAAACCGGCCCCGTGCCTGGCCGCACGCCCTCCCGCCAGGTATCCGTCAGCAACACATCCAGCAACTTGCGTTTCCCGTGGGCCATCTCCTGCACGTAGATGCCCCACGCATCATTCGTCCGGTACTGGATGAATACCAACTTGGTGCCGGCATGGTTGGGAAGCGGGCGGCCCGCGAAGACCAGGATCGAGCCCAACTCTTCAACCATTTGACGCACCTGACCCCCGGAACGGTTGGCGGCCAAGTGATGGCACAAGAACGCCAAACTTGGGGTGATGACGGCCAAAAGAATGCCGGGCCACGCAGAGCGCAGTTTATTCACAGCCGCAGTTTCATACGTTGGTTCCGGTTGGTTTTGTTGACGGATGTTGTTTCTTGGTAATGGCGCGACACCAGAGCGCCAAAGGCAGGATGCAGGCGATGCATAGAAGAACCAGGGGCAAAAGGCGGTTCGCCGACTTTGAAACCCCCGTCGCTTTCATTTTGGCATCAAGGGCTTTCATTTTCTGCAGCTTCTCTGCGCTGAGATCCAGGCGGCGATCACGGGTGGTATAAGATAGTGACTGACCGGCATCATTTTGTTCACGCCGATCCACAACCACCGCAACCGAATTGGTCCACGATGGCGAGAAGACAGCTTCCGCCAGCGGCTCATAATGAATTGACTCATTCTCTACAACGAACATGGTCCCGATCTGGTAGGCAAAACCGCTTGGCTGACTAACGTCAGGAATTCCCCCCACATAGGACAACTCAACACGCTTTGGGATTGAATCTCGCTCATCCAACTGCTCTTGGGAAAACAACAACTCCGCCTGCTTGAAGCCCTTGTTGAAGGGAGCCGGGTACTCCACTGCCCTGGATCGGCCATTTTCGTCCAGAATGTATTTGCGGCCACGGTTAAGGAATACGATCGCATTGTTCGTCCTGAACATCAGGTGCGACTTGTTGGTTGAACCTCTGAACTTCGGGTCAAGCAGCCAGAAGGGTGGACATTCACCAGATGGACCAATCTCTGATAGAATCTGATCGCGGTTCAATGCGAGCCATACCGCGTGTGCCCCGTGGATGCTGGGAGGTACGAACCGATTGGTGAGGACTTCCACAAATGCGCTGCTGTTCGATTGGGTCGCGGTCGTCGGATACGTCCTGAGGGAAACCAACTCCTGCCCACCGGAAGGCAGCACCGAGTGCCAGACTCCGGAAGGAAATCTCCCGTCAGGCTCAAGAACATCCACGCGCCACAACGCGTTCTTCCGATGCCAGACGAAGTCACATTTGCTTTTCGTAGTCGCGTTGCCTTGCTTGTCAAACCAGTAAGTCGTGACCTTGCCGTAGATACGATACTCCGAGGCAAAGCACTTCGGCGAGACAACGGTCAGCGTAGAAATCAGGACAAACGCATGGACGAACCGGCTCACAGGTCACCCCTCCCCAGCGTTCGCAACGCGCGTTTGCCGTTGCCGTTTCGATAGTCATCAATCAACTCGGTGCGCGGACAAGAACAACAGTTCTCGAAGCCAGTCCATCGCTGGTGTGGCAAGGTGCGAGTGCTTGTTGGCCGGGTGGTCATGATAGCTGTTTACCGTGCGCGACCTGGGCTATTGATCGCATTCAATAAAGCACGCGGTCATCTGCTGTGCCAACTGAAGACACTTACCATTTTTCGTCACTTCCGGTGCTGGCGAACCGGTCTGGGGACTGACCGGTAGCCGATGGAACGACGGCGGCTGGCCGAAGTGCTTCTTGAACGCGCGCGCGAAATGGCTCGGGTCCGGGTAACCCGCATCGTAGCTGGCCGCCGAAACCGTTGCGCCGTTCTGCAAGCGGGTGCGCGCCTGCTCCAGCCGCAGCCGTATCATCCACTCTCGCGGACGGACCCCCAACGTTTCCCGGCAGCGCCGTTCCAGCGTCTTCACGGAGACACCGTACATTCCCGCCAACTCGGCCACCGACCACTGCGCTTGCGCTGCCAGTTCCGGCAACAGTTGAGTTAATTCCAATCCGCCATTCATGACTCATGCGCCTTCGCTTCCGGCCCAGCACCTGCGGCTCATGATCCAATGGTGAGGCTTAATCCTCAGCCGCCGCAAAACGTCCCATTGTATTTCCGGTGCATGAGCGACTGATGCGGACCTCCAGCATATTCCCATGATTCGGAGTCGCAGTCGCAGTCTTCCTCGGAATCTCCATCGTTGGTGTAAACAGAGCATGTCATTCAACCCGCCGTTTCGCTAACCACTTCCAGAAAATGACTCCCACCGGTGGAACCAGAAGCAGCGCCAGCAACATCCAGCGGAACGTTGTGCGCGGACTCGAGGTTTTAACCGCCGCCAGCGTCTGCAGGTAGAACTTGCTTCGCTTTACCTGTTCGACTGTTGGCAGGGCATTTGAATCATGCAGATAACCGACGGGTGATCCTTTCAACTCCTCCGCTGAAGCTCGATAATCAGTGACGAAGGTCCTGCCGGGTAACTCCGGATCCGACGGCGACGCGGAGAGTGTCTGGCAGTCAACCACAGTCCCGACCATAGTGCTCGATACGATTTCCTTCCCAGCCTCCGCTTCCGTCGCAGCATACCGGATGAGGCGGAATTCCAATGGCAACCTCAATTGCGCGAAGTTCGTGGCCGTCGGCACTTCATAGCGGGCCGCAACTTGTCCCGCCCTTTTGGCAGATGAGGTGGTAATCTCCTCCAACCTGCCGCTGGGATGAAGCTGCTTTCCCGACCAATGGTACTCGGCACTCGAAACCAAGTTTGGCGCTTCGTTAAACTCGTTCCACTTGGCGTGTCTGAAACGAACCTTCTGCGGTTGTCCATCATCCCAGATCTGGAGCAATGCGTTGCTGGTCCCATGAGCCTGATCGCCGGGGGAAGTAAACGCGAACCAGAGGAATGCAACATACGATTGGTCCACCCGCGGAAAATTGCCTTTCAGCGCAACCGCAACCGCGACATTGGAAGCATTGACTGTGGGTCGGGATGAAACTGCCGCCGAAACCGCGTTGGAGACAACCGCTCGGGGCGGGGGTGGGTTGCTGAAGTAAACCTCGATCGCTTTGGATGCCTTCAGTTCGGCGCGCAGGCTCTGAAACGGCGATTCAGATTCGCTGGAGGCCGTCTCCAGAGCCGTCACCATCAAGATCACCCCCTCGCGGTGGGACGCTTCATAGAACCCAATCCCGCCGTTGCCTTCGATCACCGGTTCCGTGCGGATGCGCCAGTCCGCACCATGAACCTGGACATCGAACATCAGCACATTCTTGTGAGTTGGCTGGCCCGAAGTATCGAAACGGGTGTATGTCAAATAACCCAAGACTGCATAACCCTCTGCGCCGACAGCCTTTTTCCACCATACCGCCAAGCAGAGCAATACAATCCCCAAGTTCTGTGGTCGGTGGCGTGGTCTCATGGCAATGCGTTCATGACTGGAATCCTCACACTGAGGTGGACCCTGGCAGTCTCCCCCGGCAAAGCCGGGGGATTTCCCGATGCTTTTAACCCGTTGGCTGGGCACATGCACGAGTCGCTGTTTGTTGGCCGTACAACTGCGGATCGTTTGGTCCTGGACCATTCGGTGGAACTGAAGGGAGAGTGCAATTTGGTGGGTTAAAATCGCAGCCTGTACCGTTCACCGTGACGGCACGGTAGTTGATGGGATTTCCGACCCGGTAACACTCGAAGGCCGGATCGCCACCCCCCTTGCACGTTACAGGCACGGCGGATCCCTGATCGTCCATGTAAAAAATTGTTTTGCAGGTTGGACAGTTAGGGTAAGCATCATTGCTGTCTGCGGTTTCGCCACAACCGAGGGCGTACACAAGGCATGCTCCTGAGGTAAACAAGATCAAGCCGAGGGTAAGTTTGCGGATTTCTGTTTTGATGGTTTTCATAGTTTTCTTGGTATTCGTGGTTGGTGTCGTAGGGATTCTGTAAGCACTTCGGTTACTTGATGCCCTGTCGCTTCGTCTTCAGGCTGATAGCGACAATAAACGCAGCGGTGCTGACGAAGAGAGTAAGCAAGACCGCGCGCCGGACGGTTCGCCGAGGTTCCATTGGCCCGCCAGCCGCCATGCGACTTGCCTTGAGTATTTCCAGAAGTTCAGCCTTGGCCAACCAACGGTTGGTCAAATACGAGAACCCCTCGGAACTGCCGCTCTCCAAAGGGATTCTTGCATCTGAGAACAGCGTAGGCGCCGGGACTTTTGGTACGAATTCCGTAGTCTGGAGTTTGGCACTTGCTTTTGTCAGCCATCCTCTGTGCGATCGCCAACGCTGGAGACCCGCCATCGCGGAATCGCTGGCAGGTCTGAACTCATCAAGCTCGAAGTCGCTTGGCAGCGTGAACGTTCCAACGTTCGTGTAGTGCGTAACGCGGTATTCAGCTAACACGAATCCTCGGTCGAATGGCGGTTGCCGTTTCCGCCCGTACCGGTGATCAACCCCATCGTCAAAGAAAGTCATTAAAGTGGGCAGCCCCGGCCAGAGGTCTTGACGGACGATCTCCGTTGACAGGGGTTTCAAGAACCGCGGCGATACATCCGAACGAAACACCGGAACGAGCTTCCCGTCCTTGGCGGTATCCAACAAACAGCCTGAACAATAAGCGAGCCATAAAACCGGACTTGCGGTGGCCCCTGACCGCAAGGGCATATTGCCCTCCATTATGGAGGCGTCCGCCTTGTTCGCACCGACCGGCTGTCCCGCCAGAGCTTGCTTCTCTGCCCAAGCTTCTCTCGAAATCAGTGAGTAGATTACATCCTCAACACAGGCAACCTCCTGATAACCAACCCGGGCATTTTGATACACTATTCTGATGAACCAGTTGCAGTTCGATACCGCGATCAGAAACGAGTTGGTGATTGAGCTTTGGACGCCCGCGAGGTCTTCAACGCTGATGACTTGGCCCTCGATTTCAAATTCCCCTGCGCGTACCGGCAGCAATAACAAAGCAGCGATGCGAATGGTGGTAATAACCACCAGCAATTTGGTCAGCGCGCAGCCTCGCAAACTGGAAACTAGCCGCAGTGTGGTCATAGGTTCCGCTTCCAATACGGCTTCATGGTGCGAAGCCCTCACCTGACTGGCACCGCGCCCAGCCATTCTGCCAGCGCCAAATCACCAGCCCGTAACTGCCGATGAGCAGGTAGGCCAGCAGGACTTTCATGATGTTCTCCGCTGCCTGCGGCGAGAGGTGGAGGGCGTCCGTGAGATTCCCCAGACACCCACACGGTCGCTTCCAGTCCATCCACCACAGGCCGACGCGATAAACCAGAAAGTTGGTGGCCAGCCACGCCACCAAGCCGAGCGCCAGCGTTTGCCGCTTGCTCAAGCAGCACACGAGCGCCACCGCAATCTCGGCCAGACCCACGGCCAAGAGCAATTGCCCAAACTTGATCCCAAGGATCGGATCCACCGCCGCCAGGAACTTGGAAGTGCCGAGCGCGCTCCAGAGCTTGGCGGCCCCGGTGAGCATGAGGACCGCCCCGGAACTCGCTAGGAACCAACGCCTAACTCTTCCGTGGCCAAGGCCAGCACCAAAGGCCGCTGGTTTACTTGCTATCTCACCAGTCATCTCCCTCGCTCTTAAGCTTACCCCCCTGGGCACGGGTTGCCTGTGCAATTCCCATAATAGTAATCGTCAATAGCCCCCCATTCAGTAATGGCCCCCCCACAGCAAGTTCCAGTTGCTGTAACTGTCACCCAGCATGTCCCTGGTCGGAGGCTGATATTATCCGTCCCAAAAGCACTCGCGTACTCAGCATCCGGCAGAGGAACTCCTTCCGATGAACCCGTGCAAATTGCGGTACTCGGCGGGAAAAGACTGCAAACGATAAAATACCACGTTGTGCCTTCGCCGCAGATCGTGGTTCCCGTCATCCCGCAACAATTATTTGCCGCGCGGAGACCCAATACTGCTCCGGCCATTACAAGAGCGACCAGACTACCGTTTATTATTAGTTTTTTCATTTGTATTAGCTTGGTTGAGTTTTGTGGAGGTGTTTGGAGACAAATAGCAATTTACTGGAATGGTCTTAACTTGCCCGCCGCTTATACCGAACAAGGAGGATCGCAAGCGGCAAGACAATTGCGAGGAGACAAACGATGCGCACCATCAGTGTTTTTGGAACCACGTTTGGGGCTTGCGCCACAGAAACCGGCACCAACCCCCTCGGACTGAAGAAATGCTGCTCTCCATTCTCTTTGGTAAGCACTCGCCGGTCGGTTTCGGTCAAGAACTGTTCCACCGCGCACGAAGTTTCCGGCAGCTCACCTGTTGGCATATCAAGCTGGATCACTTCGTAGTAGCTATAGAGAGACGGTTCGCTTTTGGCACCCACGAGATTGGATACTTGGAAGGAGTGCAGCCGTCCATTTTCATGAATAACGTTGATAATTCGCCCGGTAATTTTCGAACTGGTGTTTGAGATCCGGTACGCAATCTCCAAAACGAATCCGTCCCGGCATTTGGCGACGCCGTCAATGAGTCCTCCGTATTCAGAACGTCCGGTGAAATGAATCCCATCCGAAGGCGAACCCAAGGCATCAGTCCCCTCAATGCTACTCATGACCAGGTCATACATCCCGAGTCGCAGGAATTCCGTGGCCATTCGGTATTTGTCCGCAAACGCGGTAATTTCAGAACCGTTCCGCCTGTAGATCCCGTTTTGCGAGTCGGTGGTCATCGCGCCAGTCGGAGTCAACGACCACCAGATCTCGTTGTAGCGCCCAAAAAATGTCCCCACTCGGGTGGTTTTTGACCAGGCGTTAGTGACAGCGTCCAGTTTCTGAAAGACCAGATGACGTGGAGAGAGATACTTTAGAGCAAACAGCTCTTCCGATTTGTTATCGAATATTTTTCCCTTCGACTTCTCCAGGAAATCGTTGAGTTCGGCCTTCGTCCTGAAAGCCCTGGGCCGATTCAGCAGCACCCGCCGATAAACCAGTGTATCAATCAGCGGCGGTGTCCTCAGAAACTGCATGAAGTTGGTGCTGGTCACAGCAAAGGGTTGGCCAGAAGGATGCAGGCGCTTCTCGTCAGCGGAGGAAGCGCTGTGAGAGGCTGCGGCACCGGCAGCAAGGGTTACTGAAACCGCCAGCACCAACGATACAAAGCGGACTCGACAAGAAGATGGCCTGCGGTGGGCCTGGCGACGCGGCACCAACGCGAAGTTCAACTTAACGGCGGGTCCGGCACCGGCAAACTTTGCCTCCAGCACCTTGTCGGTGTCAGCCGCACCCAAATCATTCTTCTCTCGTGTTTTCCAGCGCATCGCCGTCGGGTTTCGCAGAGTTGTGAGTTTAGAAATGTTCTTCGCAACTATCGGGTAAAGGCTCGCGAGTATGAACGCACAACAACAAGGGCGAGGTAAACAAGAATCTCCTGCCATTGTTCGTCATTCTCGCGCCCAAGAGCGGGCGCATCTCAGTTTCCTGCAACTCTCATTCTGGGGTAGCGCACGCGCCTCGCATGCGTCCGGTTGCGCCTCGCGGCCGGAACCACGAGCGCCATCGCGCGTTGGAAACTCGCGCGAGGGCGCGCCCGGGTGCGCTGGCCGCGGGCGGCCAGCGCCGCACGCGAGGGCGCGTGCGCTCCCCAAAAGAATTACGCCACCCGGTTACTCCCCCTGCCCATGAACCTCGACGTAGCGGCGGCTCGGCAGAGCGCCGCCCTTCCCACCCCAGCCAGTATGCGGCGCTCTACCGAGACGCCGCTACGGTTCATGGCCCCGATGCTCGTCCGTTCTCGGAGGTCGAAGCTCTGCATGAACCTTGTAGCAGCGGATGTGAGTCCGCTCCCTCTGAAAACGGGGAGAAGTCAGAGCCGACTCACGTCGGCGGCTACAGTGCAGAGGTTCAAAGCTCGAATCCGGGTCCGGAGGATTTTATCCCGCAAAGCCCCTCGCCCCTCGGCCCCCGGACGCTACAGCTTCGGCACCGGCATTGTGCCGCTGACGTGGGCTGAGGTGCGTTCCCGCATCCATAGCCAGTCGCGCTGGTCAGCCGCATCTCGGATGAATCCGCGTTGTTTCTCGGCGCGGCTCGCCCAACGGCGCGTTTCCGAATGGCCGTCCGCGAAGGCAAAGCCACCACCGTAATCGTGATACGTCCCGGGCACGTCATGCCAGATGGGCCGTTCCATCCCAAACGCGAACGCGGCATCGTTGAGTTCCCTGGGACTTTCATCCATCAGCACCCACAACCTCGAAGGTCCCGGCGCCACCGTGCTCGAGAGCTTGCCGTAGGTGTGCCAGGTGGTGTCCCGCCGATGCGCGTTGCTGTGGTCCAACCAGGGGCCATTGACCGAAAGGCGCGGCGCCCCGTAATGCGGAGCCCGCTGCAGGGCGGAATCGAATCCCGGACATATTGTTCCGACCGCTTGATTCATCGCGAAGGTGCGCGCCGACGGCACCGGCCGGCCGGCTAGGGCGGGGTCCGCGCCCTGATACCCGCCCATGCGCTTGTCCCCCGGACAGTGAAACACCGAGATGTTGCCATTCAGATACGAGACCAACAGGCTGCGTTCCGGGTCCTTGAGCACGTCGGGATTGAACTCATCCGCGCCGCCAATGCCTGCTTTACCGCTGCACCAGTTGTGGCCCGGTAGGCTGTTGCCATCATCGGGGTTTGGAGGGAAATAGTCATGGTTATCGCCGGCGTACATGGTCATGGCCATCATCAACTGTTTACCCTCGTTCAGGCACACCACCCCTTGGGCGCGCTGCTTGCCCCGCGAGAAAGCCGGAAATAGCAGCGCCGTCAGCAGGCCGATGATCGCAATCACCACGAGCAACTCGAGCAGAGTAAAACCGATTTTCGATTGGGCTACAGGGCAGTTTTTCATGTCATCAAGGCCGGACACGCCACTCCGTTCGTGCCGCACTCAGTCAGCCAAAACGACGCGCGCGGAGCCACGCGCCCGATCCTGCCGCCACGGGGCAGGAGTTCAACGCATGGTGGATTCGACATGCTCACGATTCAACTGTTCAATCCTTTCGCATCGGCCCAATTCCAGCAGAATCCAAAACACCGACGCGGTGGCCAGCTTGAACAAGCCGCCGTCAAACCAGAACCCCACGAGCAGGACGATGGCCCCGGCGCGACAGGTCACACGCAACCAATCTGTAGTGGGACAGTGCTGCCAGTCTGTCGCTGACATCCCAAGGTTGGATTCTGCGTTGTCGCCGCCGAGGTGACGAGGCGGACGCATGGGGTTCGCCGCCCTTTCCGCCTCCTCACGTCGGCGGCTACCAGAGGCTGCATGGAGAGAATCCGTTTCCCGGCGCACGGGCGCTTGGATTTCTCCCTCTCCGCATGGGAGAGAGGACCGGGGTGAGGGGCCATCGCGGGTTAGACTCAAACCAACGTAAACCAGAAAGCACACCAGCGCCGGAATCCCCAACGTCGTGCCCAGGGTGAAGTAATCATTCATTTGCAGGGCGGCGCTCTCGGTCACTTTCGGCACGCGATAAAACTGATCATAAACCCGTTCCGGCTCGTTCCAGCCAAAACCGAGGAACGGTTTGCCGGCCATCATCTGCAGCGCGCCTTCCCACGCCGCCACGCGATTGCGCCACGAGAAATCATTCAGGTTTGCGACGGAAAACGCGCGGCGCGCGGTGGCCTGCTCCGTGTGCCGGAAGTTCCACAACGCGAGCATGGCCACGGACAAGCAGATCACCGACAATGGAACCAGATTGCGGCGAAGCGAGGGAATCAACCGCGCCTCCCGTGAAAGCGTTTCTCCCTCTCCGCCCGAGGTTCCCTTCTCCGCATCGGATGGGGAGAAGGTGGCCGAAGGCCGGATGAGGTGTCTGATACTGCGGGCCGGGGTGAGAATTCTCCCAACCCAAGTTCGCGCTTTGAACCCCTGAACCGTGGCGGTGGCAGGGCGCGTCACTCCGTGCGCGCCGGAGGCGGTTGCAGGCGATGTCGGCGCGCACGGAGTGAGGCGCCCTACCTTCAGGTTCATGCGGAGGTGGGTTCTTGCAGTCCACCAACTCCATCCCAAGTAACTCAGCCCGACTGCCGCGCCCAACCACGCGCCGCGACTATAGCTCTTCAGCAAACCGATTCCGCAAACCACACCAGCGGCGGTGAACAAAACAAGTCGCATCCAGCGCCAACTCCAGCGACTTTGGGCTGTGGACTTTGGACTCCAGACTAATTGGCCTGCTGCCAACACGCAGCCCACCGCCATCAAGAGTCCGAAGATGTTCGGATTATCCCACGGCCCCGTCCAGCGCCCCTGCCCGCGATACTGGAATTGGAATCCGGTGTCACTTTGAAGAAAGACCGCAACCACCAGCAGAACCAGCAACCCCGCCAGGAGAGACGCCCTCGCCCCATCGGATGGGGAACTGGCCGGGGTAAGAATGTTGCGAACGGAGTTTCGCGCTATGCACCCCAGCGCCGTAGCCGCCGACGTGAGGAGGCGGAACTTGTTGCCACCCCAGCGCGTCCGCCTCCTCACGTCAGCGGCTACGAGCGAAGGGTTCGGTGGGAGAGGAGCCGTGATGGCGCGAAGTCTTGCTCTTCGGTTTTGCCTCCCGCTCCACACCACCGCGCCTTTCCCAAGCACCGCACCTCCCAGCAGGGTCAAGGCGTGGGTGCTTCCGGAGGCCGATTCGTAAGCAAACACGTAGTGCAAACTCGCCAGCACGAGCAAGGCGACGGCCCAAACCTGCGGCTGGCCCCATTGCCAGAACCGCCCGCCGGTTGCCCATCGCTCCAGCAGCGTGAACATGACGAAATAGACCGCGCAACAGCCAAACACCATCCACTGGGTGGATGGGTCGCGAAACGCGGCCTGAATCTCTCTGAGCAAAGGCTCGGCGAATCTCGACGACTGGGGAGGTCGTGACGATGCAAACAAACATAGGCTCAACATCCCCGCCGCAATCATGGTAGATACAATCTGCCGCATGTCCTGGCCTGACCACCGTCTTTCTTGCGCGGTGCAATGACACTTCTCTCGCTTTACCCAACGAAGCCAAACACGTCCGCTGGCCAACAAGGCCGGAGCGCTCTCAATCCCCAATTCCCAACGGCCTCAGACTTAGCCGCCGCAAGGCGTCAGCTTCGGAATCATGTTCGTGATTGTGCCACCCCAGTCGAATTGCCCGCTGCTGCAATATCCGCCCACATAATCTCCGACCTTGTAGTGGTCCGCATGACGCCCTTGCATTGCTCTACCCGCCACAGGGTGTGAGGCAGCCGTCATCACTGCTGAATTCCTGCACGGGACAGTCATAATCAACATAGAGTATGACGTTGATGCAAGTGTCACCGCTGCATGTGCCAATGGATCTGTAGCGCGTGGTATAAGCCCAGCCCGAAGCGAAACATCTCAACGTGTCACAGGTGCTTTTGCATCGCATGACAGCTGGCAAGTACGCATCGGCAACACAGGCACTGCTGCAATCAGCAGTCGTACCTTCCGTCAACGTGGGAGTTGCGTACTGGCACATGGCGAGCAGCATCCCGACAGACAGGCTCAACGAGGCTCCGGTCACAATAAGTTTCCTCATATTTTGTCCCTTTCTCATGGTTAACGTTTACTGGTTTTCGTCATCGCAAAAGCAAAGACCACGATACTTGCGACGACAAAAGCGATGACAATGATGCGCCGGCGATTCTTCGCTGGAGTATTCGTTTGTCCCGAGGACTCGATATTGGCCACCCGTTTCGCAATCTCGAAATGCCTGGTCGTTGCCAGTTCAGATTTCTCCAGCCACAAGCCATTGGTTACCAGATGTCGCACCACTGGAACGGGTGCGGGATCCCCGGAAAATCGGTAGTCCATCATCATCACTGGGACTGCAATCGTTGGTCTTGGGTTTACCGGGGAAGCGAGGCGCAGCACATTGGTTGCGCGGCAGGAAAATGTTACGAACGGGATTTGCTTGCTGACATCTTCCTCCCGGTAACGGATAAACTCAAACTGACTGGGCACTTCAACCCCTGCCACGGTCTTCGTCTGAGTCACTCGGTACACAACCAGAGGGAAATCGGCTGAACCTCCAGGACGTGATTCCGGAAAATACTCCACGCGCGAAAGATATTGGCCCCCATTGGCACACCAATCCCAGACGGCCTTAACCGGGGGATTCGTCACCACAGGGCTGGGTGAAGTGTCTCCGGACAGCCAAATCTGCCGAGCTTTACCGCTGTGGTTCGTGCTGAAATACCAGGTTGAACAATACGCCAGCCATAACGGTTCACATCGAAAAAATCGAGGGCTGGGCAGGGTATCCGGAATGATCATGGCAAAGCCCCGATTCAATGGGACAATGGGGACGTTGTTCGTGTCCTTCCACACGACACGCTCCACGTTCTGTTCGTGGTAGGCGTACAGCGTCTCTCCGTCGCATCCGATTTCAATGTACTTGATCGGACGTTTCTCCGCATCCGTTGGGACCATCTGGATATTCCACTGTTGACCCTGCGCAGTCAGCTTGAAGACATATTGCTCTTCGTTCGCGCCACCCGCCGGAATCGGCCCGGCGGTGCTGTAAACGAGCGTTCCCTCAACCTGGATGCCAGCGGCGGCGAAGAGCCACCCCGCGTGCCAAGCCAAAAGCAGGCACATTAAACTCGTCGCTCGTTTCAAGAACGCGCACGTGTTTATTGCGAATGTACTTAACTCGTTCATTCACTTTCCGGTGGAGGGGAGTTAGGAAAGCACGCCAACCGAAGCAGCGTAAACGAAAATCTCCTGCCATTTTTCGTCATTCCAAGCGTTGGCGGAGCGGCGCAGGAAAGCCGGCGCACCCTGCCGACTAGAATCTCGTCGCTGCCGGCAGGCGATTCATTGAGCGCGAAATCGCCGGTGGAAGTTCAGCGAGACACTGCGCATGTTGCACAAAGTCGTGTCTTTTAACTTGAGGAACTGGCGCGGACTTCCGTCGCGCGTGCGGCACGGAGCAGGCATTGTGCAGCGGCGCACCGGACAGTCTCGCAGACACAGTCTCGTAGAGCCGTTGACCTGCGGCTCGCGGATGGTTAGCGTGCGGTCATCGGAGTGAACATGTGCTTGCGTCTCTTTCTGACCGCGCTCCTGTCCCTGGCCAGGTTGGCCAGTTTGGCTCGCGGAGCGGAGGAGGCGTCCGCGCTGTTACCGCCGGGTGCGCGGGCGGTGTGGGACCTGTCCCTCGCCTGGCGGGAAACGACGCCGACGCGCGAGCGGGTCAGCCTCAATGGCCTCTGGCGCTGGCAGCCCGCCACGCCCGGCGCCGACGCCGTTCCCACACAGGGTTGGGGATTCTTCAAAGTGCCGGGTCCGTGGCCGGGCATCACCGACTACATGCAGAAGGACTCGCAGACGGCGCATGTTCATCCAAGTTGGAAAGCGACGCGGTTGCGGGACGTGACGGCAGCCTGGTATGAGCGCGAGATTAACGTGCCGGAGGCCTGGACCGGTCGGCGCATCGCGTTGAGCGCCGAATACCTGAACTCGTTCGCCGCGGTGTTTGTAGATGGAGAAAAGGCTGGCGAACTGCAGTTTCCAGCCGGCGAACTCGACCTCACGGCGGCTTTGCGGCCCGGCCAACCACACCGGCTATCGTTGCTGGTCGTTGCCCTGCCGCTCAGAGGGGTGATGCTTTCCTACTCGGACAGCGCCTCGGCGCGCGAAGTCAGAGGGAGCGTGGCGCGACGAGGACTCTGTGGCGACGTTTTCCTCGTCTGCACGCCGAGGCAGTCGCGATTGACTGATGTGCGATTGAGGACTTCGGTGCGGCGTTGGGAAATCTCACTGCAAGCGGCGTTGAAGGAACTTGAACCCAGCAAGGACCACCGGCTGGCTGCGCGGATCACTGACGGCGACCAGACCGTGAAGGAATTTCGCAGTCCGCCATTCCAAGCCGCCGATCTCGATCACGGCCAACTCACCCTCACGAAATCCTGGCAGCCGGCCAAGCTGTGGGACATCCACACGCCGCAGCATCAATACGAGTTGCACGTGTCGCTCTTGGACGCGAACGACCGCTTGCTGGACGCGCTGCCGCCGGTGCGCTTCGGCTTCCGCGAGTTTTGGATCGAGGGGCGCGATTTTTTCCTGAACGGCACGAGGCTGTTCCTCTCCACCGTGCCGCTGGATAACGCCCAGGTCGGCGCGGCGGCCGCGACCTATTCCGCCGCGCGCGAAAGCCTCGAACGCCTCCGCAGCTTCGGCATCAACTTCGTTTACACACACAACTACGACTGCCAGCCGGGCGCGCATCTGAGCTTCGCCGAGATTCTGCGGGCGGCGGATGACGAGGGCATGTTGGTGGCGTTAACCCAGCCGCACTTCAGTCATTACGACTGGACCACGCGGAACGCCGACACGGCCAATGGCTACGCCCGGCATGCGGAGTTTTTCGCGCGCGTGGCGGGCAATCATCCCTCGGTCGTGATGTATGCCACCAGTCACAACGCCACGGGTTACAACGAAGACATGAACCCGCGCCTGCTGGACGGCCACTCCGCGCCGCGCGACAACTGGGCGGCGAACAACGTCAAACGCGCCCTCCGCGCCGAGGCCGTCATCCGGTCGTTCGATGCGAGCCGCATCATTTATCACCACGCCTCCGGCAACCTCGGCCCGATGCACTTGAGCAACTTTTATCCGAACTTCGTGCCGGTGCAGGAGATGTCCGATTGGTTCGAGCACTGGGCGACCAACGGAATCAAGCCGTTGTTTCTGTGCGAATACGGCGCGCCCTTCACGTGGGACTGGGCGATGTATCGCGGCTGGTATCAGGGCAAACGCGAATTTGGCAGCGCCCCGGTGCCGTGGGAGTTCTGCCTCGCGGAATGGAACGCGCAGTTCCTCGGCGACGGCGCACTTGCCATCAGCGACAGGGAGAAGCGCAACCTGCGCTGGGAGGCGCGGCAGTTTCGCGAGGGGCGGTTGTGGCATCGCTGGGATTATCCGCATCAACTGGGTTCGACCGACTTCCCGGAGCGCGAGCCGGTCTTTGCGAAATACTTCACCGAGAACTGGCGCGCGTTCCGCACCTGGGGGCTTTCGGCAAACTCACCGTGGGAACACCACATTCTGTTCAAGCCGCGCCCCGGCCTGAATCGCAATCGCCGCCAGGAACTGCCGGTGGATTGGGCGAATCTACAACGCCCCGGTCTCAGCCCGGACTATCTGGCGGAACGCTTTGAGCGGATGGACATGGCCTACGACCGCACCGACTGGGTGCCCACCGGCGGCGGCGAGGCATTGATGCGCAACAACCGTCCGCTGCTGGCATGGCTGGCCGGCAAGCCGGAACGCTTCACCAGCAAGGATCATGTTTTTCAACCGGATGAAACCGTTGAGAAACAACTCATCGTGATCAACAACTCACGGGTGACGGTTCGTGCCGAAGTTGTCTGGGAGTTGAAATTGACGCCGCCCATTGCGGGGCGAACGCACCTGGTGATCGAAACCGGCCAACAGACGCGCGTGCCCTTGCGGTTTGCGCTGCCAACCGACATCGCGCCAGGCGAATACCGACTCACCGCGAAGGTGGAGTTCGATACGGGCGAGGCGCAGACCGATGAGTTTGCCATTCACGTCCTGCCGGCGAGCGCTCCGCCCAGGGTGGACCGGCGCGTTGCTTTGTTTGATCCGAGAGGCGAGACGGCTGAGTCCTTGCGGACCTTGGGGATTCGCTTCGAGTTGGTGAATGGTACGACCGACCTTGCTGGCTTCGATGTGTTGGTGGTTGGCCAGGGCGCACTAACCGTTGATGGCCCGGCGCCGGACATCCATCGCGTGCGCGACGGCCTCAAGGTGCTGGTCTTCGAACAAACCTCGGAAGTGCTGGAGAAGCGATTTGGCTTTCGCGTCACCGAATACGGACTGCGCAATGTCTTTCCCCGGATTCCAGACCACCCGGCACTCACGGGTTTGCGAGCGGAGCACCTGCGCGATTGGCGCGGCGCGGCAACTCTGTTGCCGTCGGAGTTGAAGTACGAATTGAATCCCAAGTTCAACGGCGCACCAACGGTGAGGTGGTGTGACATTCCCGTGACCCGTCTGTGGCGTTGCGGCAATCAGGGCAACGTGGCTTCCGTGCTCATCGAGAAACCCGCCCGCGGCGATTTCCTGCCGCTGCTGGATGGCGGGTTCAGTTTGCAGTACAGCCCGCTGCTTGAATTCCGCGAGGGCCGGGGAGTGATCCTGTTCTGCCAGTTGGACGTGACGGGGCGCACGGAGCGCGATCCGGCAGCCGAACGGTTGACCGCCAAGCTGCTGGAACACGTCGCAAGTTGGCAGCCGGCGCCGAAGCGCGCGACGCTTTACGTCGGCGACGTCAAGGGCCGCGAGAGCCTCGTTGCCGCCGGCTTTCAACCCGAAGAATACACCGGTGGTTCGCTGACACCTGACCACGTGTTGATCGTCGGGCCGGGCGGCGGTCAGACGCTGCGTCCGCACCGCGATGCGGTGACGGCTTTCCTGCGAGCGGGTGGAAACATGCTGGCGTTGGGTTTGGACCAGGCGGACGCCGACGCGTTTTTGGAACTCAAGGTGTCTTTCACAAGGGCCGAGCACATCAGTGCGGTTTTTCATCCGCCGCCGTTCGGCTCTTTGCTGGCTGGAGTCGGCCCCGCCGATGTGCATTGCCGCGATCCGCGCCCGCTGCCGCTGGTGTCAGAGGGAGCAAGTGTGGTGGGCAACGGCGCTCTGGCATCGGGAACGGATGTGAACCTCGTGTTCTGCCAGCTTGCGCCCTGGCAATTTGATTACGCGAAGAATTACGGCCTCAAGCGGACCTTCCGCCGCACGGCGTTTCTGATCACGCGGCTGGCGTGCAACCTTGGGGCGCACAGCGAAACGCCTTTGCTGACGCGCTGGTCCTCGCCGGTTGCCAGGAATGAACCGGGCCGCTGGTTGGAGGGATTCTACCTTGATCAAGCGGAAGAGTGGGACGACCCCTACCGTTTCTTCCGGTGGTGAGTGATTTGGTGGAAGAACCTCGCGCCTTGCGACGAGCGCGTTACCGCTTCGTCCGCGTCTGAATCGGCTTCTGCCCGTCAGGCTTCGGCATCCAAAAGTCCTGGTAGCCCAGCTTGCAGGCGCTGATCAATTCCAGCGCGTACTCGGCCCGGCCCAAATCGCTGTCGGTGTTGTTGCAGCCGAGGGTGAACTTCAGCCCCGCATCTCTGGCCATTTGCACGAAGGTGCGGCTCGGCAGCCGCAGACGGCTGTTCAACTCGATGGCCACGTCGTTCCGTTTCGCCGCGTCAATCACGCGCCGCATGCGCTCCGGCGTCCAGAGCGCGTCGTATTCACCCGCGATCACCTCCGGCAGGAAGGTCGGGTTGGCATAAATGTCCACCGGCTCCTCGGCCAGCAGCTTGACGATGGTTTCCACGAGATGCTCCATGAACGCCTGCGGGTCGGGGACTTCGACCTCCTCCCTGATCCAAAGCCGCGCGCGTTGGCCGCGGTGGTCAACGATCGTCATGCTGTCGGTGAAAACGTAATCGAACCGGGCGATCACGGCGGGCGAAAAGAGCGTCGGCCATTCGCGGCCCTCGGCCTGCATGCCCACGAAAAACGGCTGGCCCGCCAGGGACTCCAGAAAGGCCAGCGCGCCGGCGTCGTTGGTAACGGCGAAGCCCACGCCGCAATTGACGGCAATCCCGTGATTGATGCCGGTGCGGAAGGTGTGCTGGCGGACGCCCTCCAGCGTCAGCCCGCCCTTGAGGTGCGTGTGAAAATCCACGAGCGGAAAATTGGCGCCGCCGAGCCGGACGAGCTGGGCGTCCACGGCGTCGAACGATACCGGAGCCACCGAATGAAACGGCAGTTCGTCCGGCAACGGCTTCACGCGGAGGTTGCGGAAGTACACCTTGCTTTCGGGATCGTGTCCTTGCAGCGCGAACGTGCCGCGCGAAAGCCGGCGTCGCGGACGATTGGGATCGGAAGGCGGGTTGTCCGGCTCGATGTAGTCCACCACCAACTGTCCGTTCAAGCGGACTTGCACATGCGGGTTGCGGACGGCGATGTGCATCGTGAACCACTCGTCGTCCTTTACGAGCGCCTTGTAGAGATTGCGAATGCCGTAGAGGCTGCCGGTCTTTTTCATCTCGACGTAGCCACCCGCGCCCCGGTGGGTGTTGCAGACCTGCACCTCGAATCCTCTGCCGGGAAAACCCTTCTCCTGATAGCCAGTGTGGAAATAAACGCCGGAGTTGGCCGCCGGCCGCGTCAGGACCTCAACCTGAAGCTCAAAGTTTTTGAAATCGGCGTTCTGCACCGGGCCGGCGTAGAACAGGTGCGACCGCGCGCCCGCAAAGGCAATCGTCCCGTCCACCACCTTGAAGCCGCTGGGATTCTCGCTCGCCCGCCAGCCGTCCAGCGTCTGGCCGTCGAACAAGGAAATCCAACCGTCCGCATCCGCCGCCCATGCGCTGATGCCCAGGTTCAACGCCGTCACCAGACTGACCCAACCCCACGCCCTGCGCCAATTCCTCATGCGCGCAGGTTGGAACAAACCGCTCGGTTTGAACAGTGGCAAATGATGAAGTCGGCGGCGATGAGGGGAGCTTGTCCTTGCGCTCCCATCAATCGCACAGAGGTGGGGGCGGAATCGGCTCACGTTTATTTCGCCGCCGCGTTGCCGGTGATTTCTGCGAGCAGATCGAAGAACGCCCGTTTGCGCGGCGAACTGATCTGCCAGTTGACCGGCACACTCTGGAAACCTTCCGCGAACGGCTCGTCCCGCTGCCGGAAATCAAAATAACCCCAGGACACGTAGTTGGTGACGCAGGCCACGAAGTTGTTGCCCGCGACGCCCCAGCCTTGGTGCGCATCGCGCCACGGACGGTCGTCCTCGTTGTTCACGATCGGTTTGGCGGTGAACTCCGGCATGGTGCGTACTGTGCGGATCATCTCGACCATGCGCGCGGGCTGCTGCACGCCGTTACCGTGGAGCAGAATGTAGTCGGCCATCGCGACCACGTTCGCGCGGGGAATCGAACCGCCATTGTAACTGACACTGACGGGCAACGGGTGGTTGTTCAGGCGCGAGCGTGCTTGCGCAAGCGCGATCAATTCATGCACCCGGTCGGCCTTGATGATTTCGCGGTCGTAGGCGCGGTTGTCGCACTCATTGGCAATTTCGAGCAGCACGTTGCGATAGCCGCGCGCGGCCACCCAGTCCACGGTGTTGATCACGGCCCGCTTCACGGCTTCGTCATCCACCAACCGCTGGTCCTGGCCGAAATAGAAGATGCCCAGCATGACCACCATGCCCAATTCATCAGCGCGATCCAGAATCCTCTCCAGCCGCGCCATATAGTCCGGGCGCAGCGAGCCGTCGGCGGCGATGGCGGAATTGTGCCAGGGCTGATCGGCCGAGTAGCCTTCCGGGCTGCCGCCCTGGAGATTCAGCACCACGCACAGCAGGCCATGCCGATGCCACTCGGGCATGGCCGCCACAAACTCGCGCGTGTTGCGCTCCGCGTCCCAGCGGCCGGTGTCAGGATATGCCCAGCGCGACAGCGTTTCCGGGTTCAGGTCATCGAAAATCCCCTGAACCATGCGTGAGTTGAGCAGCAACCCTTCGATCTTGTATCCGCGCCAGGTGCGGCCGGCGTAGGTTGGCTGGCCGTTGAGGAAGAATTGTTCGTTCACGATGGTCAGGGCGGTCTTCCGTGGTGGGATTCGGGCGGAAGGATTCGGGATGACGTCTGAACTCACCAAGGGAACAGGGACTGCATCCTCGGCGCGCGAAAGCGCCGGCAAAGTTACCACGACCAAGATAGCGATAAAGGCAGTCATGACCAGCAATGCGATCCGGGCAAAACCGTTCCCACAGGACAGCGGGCAATGTCGGCGGTGCAGATTGCGGACGGAGGAGTGAGGTGGGGAAGCGGAGTTCTCGATGATGGTGCGAGATTGCGGGTTGCGCTCCTCTGCCGCTGCGGTAACTGGATTTGTCGAGCAGCGGGCGCTGTCAGAACACCCCGAAGCTCGCATCGCAAAGAGTCTGCTCACAGCCGGACTATGGCTCGACGCGCGAACAGTCGTCAACCCTGATAGACCAGAGCTCCCTCCGACGCAGGAAGCGTCACTGAAAATCCATTGCCGCTCAGGCAGCTGCGTCTGAATCTCAGATCACGAGTTGGGCCGGTGACTCAATCCAGTTGCAGCGAGATATGTTTGGTGTCGAGGAACGCGTCCACTCCCTCGCGGCCGAGTTCCCTTCCCCAACCGCTTTGTTTCACGCCGCCGAAGGGGCATTGCGACGTGGTGGGCAGGCCGTCGTTCACACCGATCATCCCGGCCTCCAGCGATTCGACGAGCCGGAACATTCGCTTCATGTCGTTTGTGAATACGTAGGCGCTGAGGCCGTAATCCGAGTTGTTCGCGAGCGCGACCGCTTCGCGTTCGGTGTCAAAGCATGTCAGAGGTGCCACGGGGGCAAACGTCTCTTCAAACATGCACAGACTGTTGCGCCCCACGTCCGCGAGCACGGTTGGCTCGAAGAAGAAACCTTCGCGTTTGAGCGGGTGGCCACCGCACAGCAGCTTCGCGCCGCCGTTGACCGCATCGTTCACGTGCTCGGCCGCCTTATCCACCGCGGCGCGGTCAATCAGCGGGCCGATCTGGGTCTGCGGATCAATGCCGTCGCCCACCTTGAGGGCAACGACTTTTTCGGTCAGCGATTGCAGGAACGCGGGATACACCCCGCGCTGGACATAAATGCGATTTGCGGCGATGCAGGACTGGCCGGTGTTCCGGAACTTGGCCAGGAGGGTCCCCTTCACGGCGTCGTCCAGCGAGCAATCGTCAAACACCAACAGGGGGGCGTTGCCGCCCAGTTCCAGCGACAGGGGCTTGACCCGCGCGGCGGCACCGGCAATGAGTTTGCGCCCGACTTCCGTGGAGCCGGTGAAGGTAATTTTGCGACAGAGCGGATTATCCAGAAACTCCCGGCCGATCTCGGCGGCATTGCCGGCCACCAGTTGAAACACGCCGGCGGGCAATTCCGCCGCGTGGACACATTCGGCGAAGGTCACCGCCGAGAGGGGGGTCTGCCGAGCGGGCTTGAGAATCACCGGACAACCGGCGGCCAGTGCGGGGGCCACCTTGCGAACCGCCAGCACGAGTGGAAAATTCCACGGACTGATGGCGGCCACCACACCCATGGGGGTCTTGATCACCAGGTGACGTTTGCTTTCGTTTTGCGGCGGCACCACGCGCCCGTAAACCCGCCGTGCCTCCTCGGCGAACCAGCGCAGGTGGTCTTCGGCCATGGCCACCTCGCCCTGGCTTTGGGCAATGGGTTTCCCGTTCTCCAACGTAATGATCCGGGCAAGCTCTTCGCGGCGCCGGTGAACCTCATCGGCAATTCGCTCCAGAATCTCGCCCCGGCCCCGGCCGGTAATCTGACGCCATCCGGCGAACGCCTTGTGTGCGTCTTCCAAGGCTTGGACCACGTGCCGCCGTTCCACTTGCGACATGCGCCCAATAATATCCTCGCTCGCCGGATTCACGACGCCGACGGAATCCGTGGTAACGAGCCATTCCCCATTCAGGTAAACGGGGTAAGTTTTCATGGCTTGGCCCAACCCCGGCATGAAAACGTGATGACGATGTGATGCATCATTGCCGGCAAATGGTTATTGTCTCATGCCGTCGGGGTCACGACTTTTCTGCGAAGGCGAGTTGAATCATCCGCCGGCGACAACCAACTGCGGTCAGGAGACGGCAGTTAATCCGGGACGGCCAGACGGAGGAAAACGATTGCGCCTCCCGAAAATGCCCTGCCGAACGATTGCAGAAAGTACGCCCGGCTAATAAACGAAGCCCGGGAGTCCTTGCTGGATGCGTCGCAAATCCGGAAGTTCGGCGGGACGAGCGCCCCGCCCGCGCACCACCAGGATTTTGGTCCGCCACTTCCAGAACTCCACGTGGCCATCCACCATGGAAACGGTCGCACCCTCGTGGCGTTGGGCAGGCAAATCACCCCAGTCAGTCGAAGGATACAGGCGCAAGCCAATGTTCCCATCGTTGATGAAATTATCCGAAACTGTGCGGTTTTCCTGTTCTTCCACAAACACCAAGGCTTTGGAGGGGTTCGGATCGCGGATGTTCATGGCCTTGACGTTTCCCGCGCCACCCAAGGCGCTGACCATGGAAAAGCTGCGGGTGGTCGGGTAGTTACCGCTGGGGCGGGTGATGGTCCAACGATCCGTGGGACACACGTAAGTGGGCAAGGCCGGCGAGTACTTATACATCACTCCGAGCTGGATGTTCGTGGTGCTGATGTCCGTCTGCACGTTTCCGTAAACCCAGGCTTCCTGCCCGGGCACTCCGTTTTGGCCGCCAGGGTTGTTCGGGGGAATCAGGTCGCCATTGTCATCGCAGTACATGATCCACCCAAGCTGAAGCTGTTTGACATTGTTGAAGCATCGGGTGCGTTGGGCCTTGTCCTTGGCCTTCGACAAGGCGGGCAAGAGCATGGCAGCCAGAATGGCGATGATCGCAATAACCACCAGTAGTTCGATCAGGGTAAATGCCTGCCGCCGGCAATGAGCGCAAGCGGAAGACCACTTTGCTGGGAGAGGATTCAACCACATACTGGGTCGAGTTTTGAGTCGAAGTGTGAAAAGCCGAGTCTTGAATTCCTCGGCCCGCCGCGCTCGAAAGCAGCGACGGGCCGAGGGTATTGATTTCATTCGGCCTCAACCAAAGGAGGCCGAAACGTCAACCTGAAGCTTATTGCTTCAGGCGATAGAACCGCGTGCCAGTGGCGGTGACCACCACTGAGTTATTGACTACGCCTGGCACCGGAGTCCAGACCGCACCAGCGCCCAGAACGGGAGACGACTCCAAAGTGAAACCGGTCACATCCGCCGGCCACGAAATCGTCACGTTGGCACCGCTGCTGGAGATGGACAAGCTGGGGCCGCTCGGCGTCCCGGTGAGGAACAGACGGTAGGCAATTGTCCTAATGCCATGGAGACTTGGATCCACGTAGTTCTTGCTGAACCACGCCACGGCAACGTTGCCGTCCCGCCAAGCCACTTTGGGACTGTCGGAGTCGAAGAACACTGGCGAGTCGAAGCTGGGGATTTCGGTCTCCCCCACGTAGAAGGTGCCACCGACGGCATTGCCCTCCGCGTCAAAGCGCCGCCCCATGATGGCCTGACTCATGGTAGGATCAAGCCGCGCGCTGAACGTTACGACCACTTGCCCCAATTCATCAATGGCGGCACTCGTTCCATTGAAGCCAGTGAGCACCTTATCATCGGCTGCGTTCCTTGACCAGCGCACCGAGCCATCGGCATTGAGCACCGTCACCCAGACCGTGTTCCCGCCAAAGTCGCCCACGACCACGTAGGCATCCTTGCCGTTGCTGTCAATCCCGGCACCACCCCCGTTACCACCACCCGAGGCCTCCGGATGACCCGTCAATGTCGCCAAATCCAGATTCCCAGTCGTCGGATTCCCCGCATTGTCAAACAACCGCACCGTCGCCCCGCCGGCCCCCTGCCAGCGGATCGCAAAACCACCCGCCACTGCTGCCGCCCCGTTCCGCGAGATGCTCCCCGATTCCGCCGTCGCACTCACCGCCGAATACCCTTTGACCTGGATGCCCCCCGGCGTCACGATCCGATACACCGGCGTATTGCCAGACGCCTGGCCTGTCAACGCCCGGTCCGCCGCCTGCCGGCTCTCCCCCACTATCACAATGTTCCCGCTCGACAGATAATCCCAGCCCCCAAGCCGAATCGCCCCCGCCGGCTCCACATCCGCATCCGCCAACGTCACAATCCCCAGATTCGTAATCCCGCTGATGGGCCCCAGCCGCAACGGCGTCCCGTCATTATTCAACAACTGCACGCACGGAAAATCATCCGACGCCGGCGGCGGCCCGCCCGCATCCGCGTTAATCTCAAACAACTCGGGGATCTCCAACCCAATCGCCCACGGCATCGCCCCCATCCCCATCCCATTGCCAAACCGATTCGCCCGCACCTTCGGCCCCCAGCCCCCGGGAAACCCCGGCGTCGCCGTGTTGTCCGACCGGAAAAACGACAAATACTGATTCGTCGTGGATTCCAGCGTCCCCAAGTCCCCGGTCGTGTCCCGATTGGTCTGCACCGTCATCGGCGTAATCATGTTCCCGTTGCCGTCCAACATCGTCCACACCCCCAAAAAGTGGTTGATCGTGCCTTCGGCATCGTCCTCCCAACCGATGATCACATTGCCGTTATTGGCCATGTCCAAGGACAAAGCCTCGCTGTTGAAGTTGTTGATCCCATTCGTGCCGTTGATCCAGCCCGTCGCCGTCTTCGGCGTCAGTCCGGCAAGCTCCGGCGCGAGGGGAAGCGTCTGCCCTGAAGCTGAGATGGCACAGACGGCCATCCCCATTGCCACGAGGGTTAAGTAGTTTTTCATAGTAATGAACTAGGTTTTTTTGTTTAGGGTACTTGGTTGGTTGAGAACTGTTGAGGTTCTTCAATGCTGCGTGAGCCCAGAACGCTGGAACAAATGCTACAGTTGGTCAACGGCGCCAACGCCATCCATCCGAACAGATTTTTCAAATGCGACATTTGGTTCTGCGTTCGCAGAAAACTTGATTGGGTTCCACGAAATTTGTAGAGCAACCGTCGCCCCGGAGGCAAGCTAATTTTTCAGGGAAATTTTCGCGAAACGGTTTGTGTCTCCGAGCGAAGAAATTGGCATGGCTAAAGAATTGTACCGCTCACCATCCAGCAGGCAACTGCTGCCTTCGATAGCAGTCCCCCCGCCTGCACGGAACGCCTGTGCCTTCTTTCCTGTGCCTTCCCTCCCCCGAACCCTGCGCTCGTAGCCGCCGACGTAAGGAGGCGGATTCCCATGCGTTGCAGCGCTATCCGCCTCCTTACGTCGGCGGCTACGGTTCGGGGGTTCAAAGCACGAACTTGGGTTGGGAGAAATCTTGCCCCGCAGCCTGAACATCCAATGGTTGCAGCCCCGGACTTCACCCAAGTTGATGCGGCTACGAACCACACCATCCGGCGAAGGTATCATCTCCCCCGCAGTGTCGCCGCGCGGCGATACCGTTCGGTGGTGGTCGCGGGCTTGGGGGGCGGATTTATGCCGGCGCCCAGGTAGAAGCCCGGATGCCGTGGTTGGTATTGCACGACGTTCAGCCAAGCATTGGCCAACTAAGACTGCAAGTCGTGCGTCAGGGTGACGAGCGATGCTCCGTTGGCACGGGAGCGAACAAATGCTTAATTCGCGCAGCAGGCCGCCATCCCACTACACGGGAACATTGCGCGACCTTGGCGGGCGCACGTGAAACAGCTCGCCTTTGACGTTGAACAAACAGCGGACGCTGCCAGCCACCTACATCTCTGCGCATGAATATCGCGGATCAATGTCCACCGCCAGCGCACGGCCTGGTCATGATCGCAGCCGCGTCAAGGTTGCATGGGAGTCACCAACCGGTAGAAGCGATCAGAGGACAGGGCGGTGGAATTCGTGACTGTCTCCACACGATTGGTGTCATGCATAGGCGCGTCCGCCAACTTGAACCACATCGGCACGATCAGACTTTCAGCATACAGCACGCTGTAGGTGCGGTTCGAAACGGCCAGAAACTGAAGCGCCACCGTGCCGGCTTCCGCGCGAAACACCTCCAGCCGCAAAGAGCTCTCCGGATCGTTTGGGTGCGTGCCGGCCAGGAATTCCTCCCAGTTGCTCATGCCATCCGCATCCAGATCGGTGTCCGCATCGGGCAGTCTCCAGTTCGTGCCGTGCGCGATCTCCCACCCATCGGGCAGGCCGTCGCCGTCACTGTCGGCAGTGGGCGAGAACTGACCCGGCGTCGGCGCAGCGGCGACCCAGTTGATGGGATCGTTACCGTAGGCCAAGGCGGACACCCGTTGCAGCGAAGGCCCGCTGCCGTCCGCCGCCGGGAGCCAGGGCGAGTCGTCGCGGTAACGCACCTCCTCGACGGTGACGTAAGGCACAACGCCGGCTGTGAGGCCATCCGGCGCATCCAAGGCCAGACGCTCGCCGCCGTTGTCGAGCCGACCGGAATAGGGGCCAAGGACTTGCACCTCAGCAGGCACGTTGTATTTCGCGCGGAACTCCGCGGGCTCAATCGGCACCAGCAACAATAGTTCCGCCGGACCAAGCGTTATTCCTGCCGGGAAGGAGTAGCCGATGCCTCGAAAGATCCAGGTGTTGGTGGGATATTCGAGATCAAAAAACGCCACCGTCTCGTCGCTGGTGTTGAGCAGTTCGATGAACTCCTCGTCCTCGGCTCCGGCGGGGTGATAGTGAATTTCATTCAGCACAATCGGGCCGACGCGCGGGCCAGGGTTGGGCGCCCCCAAGCTCATCTCGGTCTGCGCTGGAAACAACTCCTCGCCCACGCTGTTCACATAACGTCCGAAGCTCACATTATTGAAGGCCGCGCCAAAAGCGAAGCCGTGATTATAGCCCGTGAGTTGTCCGTTGGTGGTGGCCGAGAACAGGTACACATCCTCGCCAAGCGAACTGAACGCAAACGGCACGTTGCCGTCCGTCCCGGTATTGAATTGGGTCTCGTCAAATAAGATGTAACCGCCGGCGGGCAACAGGGTGCCAATCGGGATGCGATATTTCGCCGGCGTGGCGGCATCATCCGTGAGCCACCAGCCGCTCAAATCCACGTCTGCGCCGGTTGGGTTGTGCAATTCCACGGCATCGCGCTGCGGCAGGTCGGTATGCGTGAGGATTTCATTCACCAGAATCGGCGGAATGATTGGCTCCGGATCATTGGCTCCGGGAGAACCGCCGGACAAGGCGCTCGCCCGCCATCTATCCCCCTGGTCCGGCGCTTGCGTCAAGCCGGGTTGCTTCGGCACCAGTGAGAAGCCGTGCCCATCGGGGGTCACCGGCCACGGGGCGCGATCACGGTAGGTGACCGAAAACACGTTGCCACCGGACGGGAACGACAGGGTCACGGTTTCGCCCGCGTTGTCCAACTGGCCGGTGTAAGTGCCCTGGACGGCAACTCCGGGATACTTGACCGCAAACGCAGCGGCATTGCGCACCAGGACGACAAACTCCCCGGGCAACACGAGCATGGCCTCGGGAAACATAAACGTGATTCCCGCGCTGAAAGTTAGATCGGACAAGTTAAGCGTGTTGGTACCGACGTTCTTCAATTCCAGAAACTCCAACGCGTTACCCGGAATCGCCTCCAGATCAGGCGGATTGTACATAATTTCCGTGAGCGCCAGTTTGCTCAAGTCTTGTGGCGGCGTGAAGGTCGCTTCGACCAGCGCACTCCAGTTCGTGCCCGCCAACACCCGAGCCCGAACGAGCACGGGCTGGTTGATTGGGATGGGAGTCTCGTAGGCTTGCGCCGTGGGCGTGATTGCGCCGGAGCCGTAAGTGCGCGGATCCGAACCATCGAGCGTAAAATAAACGGCACCGCTGGGATTGGCGTGCATCATACTAAGATTGAAGCCTGCCGGAACGTCACCACCGAACTGGGAAAACTCCGGCGCGTCCAAACCGGGATACAGATTGGCCGCACGCAGCCGGGAGAGGGTGAGGGCGTTGAGGTTGGGAAAGAAGTTCGTGTAAAGCTTGTGCAGTTCCGGCGCCCACCATTCATCGCGGGTGAAGGTCTGGCCGTGGCCCGGATTCACCCCAATCGTGAATTCCCGCGCGTCGCCCCAGCGCGCGGACTCGCCGACAATGGCCCGGTCAAGGCGCGCCGCCAGGCCCTGCATGCGGGTGATATTGTTGCTGACACTAAGCGCGCCGGCGTTGAACAGATGCTGCTGCACTCGATCCCCGAACAACCGCCGGAACTCCGGCCAGGCGCGCAGTTGCGAGTAAATACGGGCGGGGGTGTTGTTGTTATTCACACCCACGCGATTGCGCGTGACCAGTTGGTCCAGGACGATTTCCTGATCCCAGGAGAGGAATATCCATTTCGTGGCCGGCAGGCCATTGACCGGGTTGGCGCGGCGATGGGCCGCATACCAGTTGTGATGCGGCCAGTCCTCGGCTTCTCCGAAAAAGTGCAGCAGCATGTAGTCAATGAGATTCTCCACGTCCACCAGTTCCGCCACGGCCTGATAGCTGGCTTCCGAAGTTACGCCGGCGTTGACCAGCGCCATCATCTGATCCCAGTCGTCAGGCGTACCATCCAGCAATTCGGTAAAATCGCGAATTACGTCCCAATCGGCTTCGAGGCCGCCGAGCTGTTGACTGAAGAATGAGGCATCCAGCCGCTCGGTGGGATTGTAAATCCCCCAATAAAGACCGTTGACATAGAGATGCACAAAGTTGCCGCGGCCCGATAAATGGCCCATGTCGCGCAGCGAGTCTTTCACCCACACGTCGCGCAGGTACAGTGAATCCTCGGGCCGGTATCGGGCGCCGCCATCGTCAGGCGAGTAGCGTGTCGCCCAGGAATCCGTGAAGCACGCGCGCAAGACGATGTTGTCGAATCGGCTTACCCCTCCGCCGAACCAGTCGTGATCCAGTTTCGAGGGTCCGTAGGCCGACTTGAACAGCAGCCGGAACGCGTGTTTGGCCAGACGAACGTTATCCCGGCTGGCGTTGCCCTGCATCCGCACACCGCAATTGATCTGGAACTCGGACGTGTTGTCGCCGTTGAACAACTCCACCGACGCCGCTCGTTCCCACAGTATGCCCGAGCGCGTCGCATCCACATAGATGCCCGTGGAGGGATGCCAGAAAGTGTTGTGATCGCTGACCAATGAGAGCGTGGGAATGGCGCGCAGATCGTTCGAGAGAGTCGTCCCGTAATTCGGATGATTCACCACGTTCGGGTCCATTTCATAGTCGGCGGGATAACTGGCCTGCCATGTTGTCGGATAGCCGGGGGGATTGTTCGGTTGCTGGAGCACCTGGTTCAGAAATAGATAAGTGTGCGTCACCGGCACACTGGGCACGTGATTGGCCAGGAAGGCCGCGGCCCGCAGGAACGTGTTGCCCGTGACGGAGACAGGCGCGGTGTAAAGTGTGCCATTGGTGGGCGACGGCGGGCTGCCATTGGTGGTCCAATAAACCGAGGCGCTGGCGGTGGCGGAAGTGATGGCCACGGTGAAAGGTGTATCGTAGAAGCCACGTGTCACGCTGAACTCGGTGTCCGCTACCAGGCCGAGATAGCCTGAATCATTAAGCTCGCCCGGCGTTGCCGGACTAAAATAACGCAGCATGTACGCGCCGCTGACGACACCCTCCAACTCCGGGACAATCAGGAAATTGGCGTCGTTCGCGTTGACGTTCATGCCGTGAATCGCCAGCACGTTCTCGCCGGCAACCAGCAGACCCGGCGAGTTGGGAATATGGATCTCCTCCGGCACCAACGTTTCCACTTCGGAACGCCCAACTGTGGCGGTGGAATTCCACTGCGGCGTTGCCGGAGCATTACGCGCCACCACCAGTTGGCCGTTGAGATAAGCGACAAAGCCGTCGTTGTAACGGATACGCAATCGCAGCAGGTCGAGTTCGCCGGGATTCGACACCGTGAACGGAATGCGGATATAGGCCGAAGCGTTGTTGCTCAACATGAGCGCCGCGAGACCATTGGTCGCCGCGACGGACGCCAGCGTCTCTACCTGCAGCGCGTTGAGGAACACACCGAACGAACTATTGCTGGGCGGCACGCGCCGACCGGAAAGCACCACGACGCCGGTGTTGTCAGCCGGTGCCTCGAAACTGAAGCGATATTGCTCGTTCGAGGCCGGCCAGTTGTTTCCGTTGAACGTGTAGGCCGAGGCAACCAAAACGCCGTTCGCAGACCAGTCAGCCACGCGGTTACCGCCGCTGCCAGTGTCGAATGACCAAATCGTAAATCGGTGTGCCAGATTAGGTGTCAGACCGCTCAGAGTGATATCGAGTCCTCCGGTGCCGGTGTCGTCGCGGGAGAAAATGAAGTCGCGCAGGAGCAGCGATTCGGTGAATGTCCCGGTGTTTTCCGGCGTGGTCCGCAACCGGTCGTCGTAACCGTAGGGTGCGGTGTTGGAAACCGTCACTGAAATGTTGCCATAAACGCGCGTGACCGCCTGGGTTTCGATGGCGCTGCTGGAAACGTTCGAGTTGATGACGAAAGACGTAAAACCAGCCTGGGTGGTCGTTGACGCGTTTGCCCCGCGCTCGTTGACATCCAGCGCCAGCACCGGAGTTGGCACCGTGCCGACGGCGAAACCCACGGGACTGTTCGTGCTCATCCATCCTGAGTCATCGAAGACGCGAGCGGTCCAGTTCAGTCCCAACGCGCCATCAGACGGCACCAGCACCCGCGCCGTGGCGCCGGTGATCACGACCGGTGTCACGAATGATTCAACGTACACCCCGTATGAAACGTTCCCCCGTTGCAGCGGATAGGCGGGCGCATACTCATGCGCGACCGTTACCCCGTCCGGCGCAACCAGCGCCAGATACTCGCCCTGGCTGGCAAGCTCGAAATTCGTGTGCAACTCACGCCCCGCCACCGCTCGGTTCTTGCCAGAGGCGAACACAATCAAATGACCGAACGGCGGCAAATTGGTCGCCGGAAACGTCCACTTGGCAAGATTGTTGTAGTTATCTGTTAAGTGCCAGCCTCCGAGATTCACCTCCGTGCCGGAAGTGTTGTGGATTTCGATCCAGTCGGGACTCTCGCCGTCTTCGTCCTGCAAGAAGCCGTTGTTGACGGCCATGAATTCACTGATCATCAATGCACCGGAAACCTGGGGTGCGGCGCTGAAGAGAGACAATAGCAGAACACACAGGCCGCCCCACGCAGCGAGCAACTGATGCTTTGTCGAACTTACGCCCGGCCTGCTGACCCTCTGCCCAGCTTCTTGGGAAACCACCTTTACCGCCAAGGCGCAACCGCAGGAGCGCGGACCGCTGAGTCCGCGCCCTGTTGGCGCATGAGTCGGAACCGGCGGACAAAGCTGTCCGCGCTCCTGGAACCTCCTCTCCCCACGCAACGGTTGGGCTGGAGGACACCGCCAAGCGTGCAAAGCGCGGAGGAAGCATGAGACTCGGGGAATTCTCTTGGCGATCATGTATTACTCGCAGCAACGTCCCAGACTTGCCGCCAAAAAGCAAAAATTTAGTGCGGAAACACCGGAACTAACCGCAAGCACGATCATTTCCGAAACAACCACACGAGCAGAGTCATTACTGCGCTGATGATCAGGCAGGTCACGAGCGGAAAGCGGAAGCTGAATTCGCCTTTGGTGTAATGAATGTCTCCGGGCAGCCGCCCGAGCCAGCTTTTTCCGATACCCAACCAGAGCAGCAGGCCCACACTCGCAATCACCAGGCCGACTACGATCAGGAGCTTTCCAAATTCGCTCATGAGTTCAATTCAGACGTCAGACCTGACAGTGAACCGAAACGCCCCGCATCAAGTTGTTCCAGTTCCGTGATGGACGGCGGAAGGTGCGGCACGAGTGAAAGACCATCCGCATCCAGATCGGCGTCAGCGTCGGGCAGTTTCCAGTTCGTGTGCTGCAAGTCGTGCTGGCCGATGTCGGGCGAGATGACCACGTAACCCATCTCCGCCAGGGCCCGGCCATACCAATAAAGACCCTCGCCGCGCACGATCTGGCTGCCCGTTCCGCCGTGCCCGTGCAACGCCAGCACCGCGCCGACCTTTCCTTTCCGGTCCTTTGGCACCGCCATCCACGCGTGTACCCGGCGCTCCGGCAGCGTTTGGAGAGACAGTTCCTCCAGGACGTATCCCCCCGCCGGCATTTCGATGCGCTGAAGCATCCTGGCATCGAGCGGCCCCGACTTTGGCTTCGCGCCGCCCATCATCAGGGCGAACAACTGTTCGCGGGCTTCGACCTGCCAGCGGAGCGCCTCGCGGGCGGTCGAAGCGTCGAAAACCAATGAACGCTTTGGCGCCGCATCCACTGCCGCGATTAAAGGAGCGGCTCCGAGGAAAAGGAGCAGGATGACTTTGACCATGGAGTTACCGTTGTCCCTCGGAAACTGTCACGCCTTCAAACCCTTGAGTTTGGGCTCCAGCTTCTCATTCCTTTTGAGGAGGACGTCCCAGGCGATCTCCTCACCGCTGTAAGCGGCGTCGCGTCCGAGAATCGCGGTCAAGTTTGAGCGCACCGAGGGGGCGACCGTGGGATTGGCGACGTTGCCCTTCACGATGTCTTCGTGAAACTCGTTGATGTTCACCACGGTGCCGCCCGTGTAAAGATCGCCCACGCTGGCGCGGACACCTTCCTCCCGGCCGCGCAGCATGACGCCAGTGTAGTAATCGGCGTCGAAGATGCCCTCCGCGCCGAAGGCCCGCACGCGGATTTCATCCTTCACGAACGGAATGCTTTGGATGCAGGTGAACGAGCACACCAGGTTATCGGGAAACGTGTACTGGACCGCGAAGTGATCATAGATGCTGTTGGGCGGGCGAACCTTGCGACCCCCCAAACCGCGCGCGCGGAGGGGATCGGCATTGATGACCCAGGTGGCGACGTCGAGCGAATGGATGCTCTGCTCGACGATGAAGTCACCGGAGATCGGCAGTACATAATACCATTGCCGCAACTGTTCCTCGGGAGTTGGCGGCGGCGCGCCGCGACCGCCACCCGCCCACGGATAAAACGCCTCGACCATGACCAGCTTGCCAATCGCGCCCTGGTGAACCAGCCGCACGGCCTCGCGGAAATGCTCGTTGGCCCGGGTCTGGAAATCCACGCGGAACACCCGCTGCTTCTCGGTGGCGAGTTTGCCCGCTTTGGCGATGGTCAGGCAGCCGGGAACGTCCACGGCAATCGGTTTGGCCAGAAACACATGCTTGCCGGCCTCCACCGCCGCCAGCGCCTGCTCGGGATGGAAATACGGCGGAGTTTCGATCACGACCGCGTCGAGTTTGGCTTCGAGGAGTCGCTTGTAGCCTGATAACCCGGTGTAACGCCGGTTCGCGGCGATGCCATGTTTCTCGCCGACGGCATCCACCCGGTCCTGAAAATAATCCGCGCAGGCCACGAGCTTGTATTTGCCGGACTGCGCGAAGAGGTCGGCAATCCATCTTCCGCGTCCGCCACAGCCGATGAGGCCGAGTTCGATGGTGGAGTTGGCTTCGGCGGTCAATGCCGTGGATGGCTTCAACAGTGTGAGCGTGCTCGCGGCGGCAGTGGCCGTGAGAAACGTGCGACGATTGAAGGAGGAGGAATGGTTCATGATTTGCCAGATTTGAAGGTTCAGATTCTTTGCAGATTCCCCAAAATGTACCCGCCGAATTGAGGCGTTTTCGCCAACACTGTCTGTTGCTGAACGTGACGTCGCCGAGCCACCAAACTTGCCCCCGCTGGAGTCCCTCGGAGATTTCAGGCCGCGGCCTGGTCCAGTTCCACGCCCAGGATCATCTGGTGGTTGAGCATGCGCGTGGCCCCGCTCTCGGCCACCACAATCACCGTGCGCCGATCCGGATGGACCCAGATATGATCTGTGTGAGGTATGCGGATCTTGTCGCCGTTGGGCAGGAGCACGGAGAACGGCTCGAATGGCGTCGCGTACATCAACTCCCGAAGTCGCTCAACATTCATAGCCTCAGTCTGGCATCAAGCGCACGGGAGTCAAGCAGCCCGGTCGGCTCCTCAGCCGTTCCGCACTTTGACCGTCTTCAAGCTATTGACCAAACCCCGCATCCACTCGACGCTCTTGCGCGTGTTTTCATCCGTGCCGCTGCACTCGATGGACACCACACCATCCCAACCGGTCCTGTGGAGATACTCCAGGCACTTGCGGATGTTGTCGGCGTTGACGCCGCCGCCAACAAAGACTTCCGAACTGCCAATGCCGGTTTCTTCGCCGCGCACCGCTGCCGCCAACGCCGGGCTGACGTCCTTGATGTGGCAATGGACGATGTATTTGCGGAGCGCTTTGCAGTAATCGAGCGGGTTGTGGCCGGCGATAAAACTGTTGCCGGTGTCAAAATTGCAGCGCAGATGTTCCGAGTCGAAGTGGCGGAACAGGCGGTCCATGAAATCAATGTCATTGGTGTACGGCCCATGCGGTTCGACGTTCACGACCACGTTGTAATCCTCAGCCCAGGGCAACACCTGGGCGTAATTGTCGCACGTGACGCGGAAGACTTCCTTGCGCGTCATTCCCGGCGTCTCGAATGCGCCGTCCACCGTGTCCACCATGGGGCACCCGAGTTCCGCCGCAAAACGGATGGCCTGCTGGACGTATTGCACGCCGAACGCGGAACCACTCGGGCCCATCATCGGATAGGCGCCGTCAATTTGCGAAACCTTGAGCCTGAGTTGGTCCAGGAAGCGGCGCACGGCGCGCGGATTGGATTGCAGCGACACGCCCGGGTCGTAACCGAGCGCCTGGATGAAATTCTGCCCGTGGATGACGGCAAACTCGAGGTGCTTGAGGCCGGTGGCGGCGATTTTCTCACAGGCGGCTTCAAAGCCGGTGCTCAACGGCCGCCAGTTGTCGGTGTGTAATCCCAGTTGAATCATGATGGTTCTCCCTTCGTGGCCGGCCCCGCTGGGGTTGTCGGAATGGACGCGCCCGAGTGGCTCGTCCGGAGGTTAAGCAAATCAAAACCCGCCCGCTGCTCTGCGGTGCCGTTCATGCCGGTTTGCTAACGAGTTGAGCGCACGGCGTCAAGCCGAACCTTGTGCATCGGCGGGCAGCGGGCAGGTTCAGGAGATTTCGATCTCCAACCGGTTCTGCCGCCCCGGTTGCCAATGGACTTCCTTGGTGATCTCGCGTCCGCTGGGCAACCCGACGGTGACGCGGTGATGTCCGTGAAAAGCCTGCATCGTCAGGATGCCGGACGGATCCGGGCGGCCTTCGAGCTTCGTCCACCATTCACCACGGATGAGCGATTTCATCCGATCGTAAACCGGCTTGGGTGACATGTCGCGGCGCAGCCAGCCCGCGGGCGCCCGCTGCCACGCGCCGTGATCAGAAAAATCCCACCACGTGATCGCTTGCAGTGCCGGGTGCGCGAACAGGGTGGTGTAGCACGCCGCTGTCTGTTCTGCCTGCCGTTGCTCGCCATCGGGTGTGGTCGCGCCCCAGTTTTCTCCCGGACCCAACCGCGGCCCGCTGAGTATGGTGGTTTCGGTGAAGTGAATCGGCAGTCCCAATTTCGCGTAAAGGTCACAAACCTCTCCGATTCTTCGCAACGGCCAGACGCGGTCATGCATGTGGCTCTGGATGCCGACCGCGTCAAAGAGCGAAGGCGATTGCGCCCGCAGGTCTTCCAGGATTTTCAAGTAAGCCGGCTCGAGGCGGTAATCGTTTACCAGCAACGTCGCGGCTGGATTGGCTTCGCGGGCAATGCGAAGATGTCGGGCCACGTAATCCACCGGGCCGAGGCTCTTGCCCCAGCGCGCCATGCGGGTTTGGTTGACGTCCTCCGGCAAATGCGTGGGTTCGTTGACCACGTCCCACACATCAATTCGCCCTTTGAATCGCGCCACGATCTCCCGCACGCGCGCGGCGGAGAGTTGCTCCAGTTGCTGATCGTCCTCCGGCAACCAGCGCGGCGATGCAGCGGGATGATCCCAAACCAGCGGATGCCCTTTGCAGATGATGCTTTGCTGCGCGCACCACTCGGCGACCTTGTCGGTGTAGTCGTAATTCGGTTTTCGCTGCTCGGACTCGTAGTTCGCCCAGTAGAAGCCCAGGGTGGCAAAGTTGAACAGCTCGGCAAACTGCCGGCGATACTTCTCCTCGCGTTCCGGATCGCCGGTGCGGTTGAACATGAAAAAATTGCAGCCGAACCGAAACTCATGTCGCAATTGTTCCACGCGAATCGTGGCATGCGTCACCGGTTTGCCGGCCGTGTCCCGCAACACGATCGCCCCCTCGCTCTGGCGATGCCGCTCGATGCGCGCCCGGCATTGGGCGAGGATTTCGTCGTCGCCCAGCAGCTCCTTTTTGGTCTGGGCGCTCCCGGCGTAACTCGCGATCGAGATCGCGGCGGCGGAGGCGGCCTTGAGAAAATCCCGGCGTGTCATGCTCATGGCGGAGTTCATTTTGCCAGACGGATGAAGTCCAAGTCCACTTCGACGTTCGGGCGCGTGCCGGGATCAAGTCGCAGGCGGGTGATGACGCCGCGCCAACGAGGATTCTGACCGACCGAGATGCGGTATTCGTGCCACTGGCTGTCCACATGAACGGTGAACCGTTCGCTGGTGCTTTCGCTTTCGGCCATTCGGCTCGTGCGCCAGAAAAGTTGGGCGACGTCTCGCGGTGCTCCGACAGCGGATTGATTCAATCGCATCCGGACGGCGACGGCGCTGAACTCAGCGGCCCTCGCCTGCATCGGCGGACCGAAGAAGGCCGGATCGTTGCCGGTGGTTCGCGCCCGCAAGCGGCCGTCCGATGTTCTTACCTCGGTCAACTGCATGCTGTTGTTCCACCCCTCGTCGTCGCGCTCGAATTCCCAGGCCGTCCGTGGAGGCTCCGGGGGCGGCACATCGTAAGGCCCGAGACCAGCGTCGGCAGGCGTGAGGTCGTCGTGCTCCGCGGGTGCATCGGTGAAGACTTCGCGGATGGCGTCCAGGTAGCCAAAGCCGAATTCAGTGTGTGGTTCAATGTAGCTGCCCTCGCCCCATTCGTTCCAGGCCTCGATCAGGATGGCCTTGCGGCCTCTGGCTTCCGGCTTTTGATTGTCCAAAACCTCGCGCGCATCGAGCAGATGCAGCCGGAACAACTCCGGTGTTCGGCCAAAACGCACCAGGTTGTTTTCGCCGTGCCAGGGGCGGCTGTCCCAACCGCCGCAGACCGGCAGCGGGGTAAGGGGAATCGGACTTTCAGCCAGTAGGTGTTCCCACTGACGACGAAAGGCGGGCACGAGGGTTTCGAACGGGGCAAACATCCCTTCGCCGTTCATGCCGAGGTGCGGCCAATTGTAGGCCGTGACGGCGTCATAGCCTTCCGCGGCGGCGGTGCGTGCCCCGCCCAAGTCGCCGATACAGGCGATCAAATGGAGTCCTTTCAACCCCGCCCTGCGACACTCCTCCCGCATCGTTTCGAACGCGTGCTTCACGCCCTCGCTACCGAGGTCTTCGGTCAGGCGATGCGGACTGAAGATGATCATGACCGGCTTGCCATCGAACTTCAGATGTTCGGGTCGGTGAAAATAATTCTCGATCCAGTAGCGTGTCACGGCCAGGCAATCCTCGGATGACGAAGTGCCCGGCGCGTTGTGATTGGCCCAGAGCAGACAGAACTTGAGCAGCTGCCGGTAGCGCGCTTTGAAGTAACCATCGTGCAACGCGTGCTCCAATTGCCTGGCGCCTTGCGACCAATACCAGTCGTACGCGAAAAACGTGATGCCGTGCTCCACCGCCCACTTGATGTGCCAGTCGGCGACTTCGGGATCGCCCTCGCGATACCAACCAAGGACCGGTTTGCGCTCGGGAAATTTCTGGATGGGCTGCCATTGGCTGGCGGTCTTCCAGCCGGGGAAATAGTAAACGCCGACTTCAACCGGACCGCGGACGGGCTTGGGTTCGGGAATGTAGCCGGTCTGCTCCACGCGGAGTCGAGGCGTGAAGCGTGCCAAGGCACACTTGCCGACAGTATCTGAAGCTTGGGCGGTCAGAGTTATTTGGAAAAAATTGCTCAGGGGCAGTTCGGCTTGGACACGCCAGGTCAGCGCCGTGTCCTCGCCCACCACGAGCGACTCAACACCAGGTTCCGAGCCATGGTCTTCCAGCAACCGGACGCCATCGGGTAGCTTGAGATTGGCTCGAACGTCTCTCGCTGGTTCTCCGCCCGTATTGGAAACAGCCAGGCGCAGTGTCGCTGGCAAACCAACGCGTGGCAGTGCCTCGTCCAGGGCGAACGACAGAATCTTCAACTGCGCCGGGCCTTGCGGTTGGTCAGTGACTTTCAACCAGTGCAATCGCACAGTGGCGTTCGCGGCATCACTGGGACGCAGTCCAAGGGCGATGACTTTACCGCGCCAGTCTGCGGCCGACAGGAAATCGAGATTGTAGGTATGCTCGCGGCCATCGGGTTCGATGGGGAATGAAAAACTGTGGAGCCCCGGCTTCTGGGTGCTCGCAAAAAACAAAGTTGCGGTGTTGCCGCGGTTCACGGCCATGCGCACGGAAACGTAATTCTGGTTGGTCGTGTCAATTTGCACTGGTGGGCTGAACAGCATCCCGCTCGGACCAGTCTCGAATTCGCCGCCGACCCACAAAAACGGAACCGCTTCGTGGATCGTCTGCAACCATTGCCAGCCTTCCTGGCCCTGGCTGAAATCGAAATCCGCCTTGGTAGCACCGGGGGCCGTTGGCAGAGCCACAACGCGGATGAATTGCAATTCGAACTTTGCTCCGTCGTACACATCGAAGCGCAGCCGCACGATTCTGCCTTCGGTTTGCCAGCAGGGGAGCAGGCGGTAGATATGCCATTGGCCATCGCCCGTGACATTGAAGCGCGTGGATTTCTCCTGGGAAAATCCGCCGAAACGGCCAGTTGAAGTGCTGCTCCAGAAAAGCTCCGCCGTGCCATCACGATCCGCCCTGAGCCGGACTTCGACCACTTGAAACGCGGAAGCCGCGAAATCGAGCAGCGGCTTCAATTCGAGAATCGGATCGCTCCCGACCGCGCGAAAGTTGAGCGAACCATTCGTGACCACCACGTTGGTGACATGCCCGTTGGGCTGCCAGCCCTGCAAATCGCCGGGCCGGTCGAAGTTCCATTCGCAAATCGGTTGACCGACGGCCGGGCCTGTCCAGCCAACGAGCAGCGCGAGGGCTGCCACAACCAGGTAGAAGGTTTTCACGTTCCATTGCTCCCGTTTGCTTTCGGTTCTGCGAGTTGGCCAGCCGTTGAATCTGGGACGGAATCAAATTGAATCCACACCAGCGCCAGGTGAAGCGTCAAACGCATGGAGCAAGGTTTAGCAGGCGCTGCGGGACGGGCAAGTCCAACTGCGGAGCGCAAGACTGAACGCCAATCAACCGAGGATGTTTTCTAGTTCATCGGTCTTTCCCCGCCAACGCATTGCGGGCATGGCGGGCAGGCCGCAGCCTCAGCGCGTGCGGCCCGGGGTCTGTTTCCCCTGGGAGGACCGCGTGAAGGAATTGCCCGAGATCACCGGCAGCCCGGAATTGATCCGCAAGATTTGGGAGGATATTGACGCCTTCGGCAACCTGTATATCTGGCAGTTGCTGTTGAGCTTCTAACGCTGCAAGTCCTTCTCACTGCCCCGCCACAGTTCAAACATTTTCCGCTGCTTTGCCTCGGTCGCGTTCCGATACGATTCGAGTCTTGCCTCCAGGCCGTCGCAGAGTTTGAACACGGTTTCGACGAAGAGTTTATCCGCCGCGATCTGCGACGCCTCGGACAGAGGCTGAAGCTGGCCAGCACGCTTCATATCGTCGCGCTTCGCGACCGACTTTGCACAATCCAGGACCAATTGTGCATGAGCTGTTTCGTAAGTCTGCCCCAACCCCTTATCAAGCATTCTGGACTGGAACTCCATGAGCCGTGCGAGTCGTCTCAGTTGCGCCGCATCAAAACTGCCTGCAACAACCGAGAGGGTGAAGAATCCGCCCACGTGCGGCGTTTCGAATTTGCTTTGCCGCGCCGCTCCCGCACCGCCAAGTAGAATCTCCACTCGGGCATTCTTGGGCGTCTTTTCATACGGCAGGAACACTGTCTCAGCATCGAAGCCCTTCCATTTCTTGCCGTTGACTGTAACACCCGTGATCGGCCCGCTGCCTTTCACGCTGAGGAACACCTTTTTGGAACCGAGACGAACCGGATCAAGTTGCTCCAGTTCCGTGATGGACGGCGGAATGTGCGGCACGAGCGTGAGGCCATCCGCACGATAGAGATACTCGAACAGGCCGCGCATGAAAGCCGCGGGCGGCCCGAAAGCGTCATAGGTGAGGTTGATCGGCTGATTTGGCTGATAGACGTCGCTGCCTTGTTTCACGAGCGGATTGTCGAGACGGAACTTCTCGGCGAACGTCAGCAGCCGTTGCATCGAACGGCGTGCATCGTCGAAGTGCCCAAGGCGATAATAGGCCAGCATCATCCGCGCTTCGCAGGTGGACCAATGCCCGCCATTCACCCACGTGCCGAAGGCCCACAATCCCTCCGGCTTCTCGTACATGTCGTCGTAGCTCGGGTAGTTCGGAAGAATGAAATCGTGCGGTCGCAGTTCCGGGATCGAAGCAATCTTGCGGAAAATGTTCTCGGCCTGCGCGTCGCCCACCACGCGGAACGCAATGGCATCGTGATTGGGGGACGCCTCGAAATAACCGTGCTTTGCCGCGCCGAATACCCCATGCCGCGTGCCGTCCGGATCGAGCGAACGAATGAAATAGCCTTCCTCAGTGGTCAGCGCGGCCAATGCTTTCCGAGCAGAGGCACGCGATGTGGCATAGCGTTCGGCCATCGCCGTGCGACCAGCCAGCTTTTCCAATTCAATCAGCCGATCGAGCGCTGCGATGTAGGTGATCGAAAGCCCGGTAAGGTAAGCCCTGTCGTAAGTTCCGTCGGGTCGCCGCCACCCCGCGTAACTGGGCGCAAGAAGATTTCCAGCTGGGCCGGCGAGGAAAAGGTTGTTCGTTGGGTCACGGCGCGTTTCGATGAACGCCGCGCAACGTTCGAGCTTGGGCAAATAGTGCGCAATGGCTTGCGGATCGCGCGTGGTCAGCAGCAGCTCGCTTTGCAGCACGACGCCTGCGGCAGTGAACTCCATGCCCCAATCGTGAATCGCAATGCGACCATCGCCCTGCTTATAGACGATCCACCCAGGGCGAGCGGCGTCACACAACGCACCGTCCGGCGCGACCCAATCATGGGGTGGTGAAGCGCCCACGCGTTTGCCATCGCCCATTTGATCGAACCACAGGTCCTGCGAGTTTTGCAGAAACGTCAGAAACGGTTCGCGCAGGAGCGGCAGGATGCCGTAGGTCGTGCCGTAACTGTTTTGAATCCACCACGCGTCCCACGTCGGCCCTTCAACGAGGCCGTTCCAGTTGGTGACGTAGAGCATGGCCAGATTCTGCCGCTCGGCGTCCGGCTCGAACATGCGCCGCGCGGTTTCCAACAACCGAAGATATTCCACATCCCCGGCGCCGCGGTAATGGCGGCCCTCGAAGCGTGCTGAACCTGAATCTGCTCCGAACGTAGATGTGGTGCAAAGGATGCCTGTAGCGACCGTGACCAGAAGAAATCTCATAAACCCAACCATGTCACCAGAGTCTGCTCATGCCTTGCTTTTCGTCAATCAGTGCTTTGCTCTTTGTCCCGCGCCAGCAACTCCTCGTGCGTGCCGCGATTGATGAACGGCCTTGTCGCGCTGCGAGTATCGCCGAGTGATTCAGCATACAAGCGTTGGATTCCCCGCCATCCAAAGCACCAGACGACTGGCGCACTCCACCACGCTCCGCGAATCCCAGGCGACCACAGACAACGCTTCGTGTCTTGGACCGCGGCAGCCCTCTACCGCTTTCCCTTTTGACGACAAGAAACCAACTCAGAGCCGCGTTACTGCGCCACCTCAAGCTTCTCAAAACTCTCCTCGATAAACGTCGTGCCCTGAATGCGGGCGAGCCGGGCATACAAGCCATCCCGCGTGAGCAACTCCTCGTGCGTGCCCCGTTCGATGATCTCGCCGTGGCGCAGGACGAGAATCTGATCCGCCTGCCGGATCGTGCTCAAGCGGTGCGCGATGACAAAGCTCGTACGGTTGGCCATCAGCCGTTCCAGCGCCTCCTGAATCAATTTCTCCGTGGCCGTGTCCACGCTGGCGGTCGCTTCGTCAAGGACGAGAATGGGCGCGTTCTTGAGCAGCGCCCGCGCGATGCTGACGCGCTGTTTCTCGCCGACGCTCAGTTTCACGCCACGTTCGCCCACGCGGGTATCGTAGCTCTGCGCCAGTCGCGCGATGAACTCATGACAATTCGCCGCGCGTGAGGCCGCGATCAATTCCTCTTCCGTGGCTTCCAGTTTGCCGTAAAGAATGTTTTCCCGAATTGTGCCGTTGAACAGAAACGGTTCCTGGCTGACGACGCTGATGTGCGTGCGCAACGATTCCAGGGCCACGTCGCGGATGTTCTGCCCGTCAATCGTGATGCGCCCTTCCGTCGCCTCGTAGAAGGCCGGCAGCAGATTGACGAGCGTGGATTTGCCGGCACCGGTCGGGCCGACCAATGCGATCATCTCGCCGGGTCGCGCGTGCAGGTTGATGTTCCGCAAGACGGACCGATCCGCGCCGTAACTGAACCCGACATTTTCGTAAACCACTTCGCCCCGCACGGGGGCCCGCAGCGTTTCGCGACGATCCGCGCGCTCGGGTTCGGCGTCCAGAATGTCGAACACGCGGGCGCCGGCGGCACGGGCGGCCTGCAACATTTGATTCAAGCCGTGCAATCGCCCAAGCGGTTCGTAGAAGAACATCCCGGCGTAGAGCATGAACGCCACGAGTTGGCCCACGTCCATGTTGCCGCGCAATACCTGAAGCCCGCCCACCCACAACACCAGTCCGATGCCCGCCGAGCCGAAGAACTGCATCGCCGGTCCATACCATGCCCAGACGCGCATGACGACGAGCGTGCCTTCGCGCAAATCGTCCGCGCGCCGTTCAAACCGTGAGTCCTCGTGCGCCTGCCGTCCGAAGGCCTTGATTTGCCGGACGCCCTGGAGATTGTCCATCAACAGCGCGTTCATGGCGCTGGCCGCCTCGCGTTGCACGCGGTAACGGCGATGCGCCGTGAGCGTGTACCACAACGCCCCGGCAACAAGGAACGGCACTGGAATCAGCGCCACCCACGCCAGCACGGGATTGAACCAGAACATGAACACCAACGCGCCCACGACGCTCAACACCGCCACCGTCCCCTGCTCCGTGCCATCAATCAGAAACCGCTCCACGGAATTCACATCCTCGATCACGCGCGTCATGAGATCGCCCGAGGCGCGCTGATCGAACCATGGCACCGGCAACCGTTGCAGCCGCGCGTACACCTGGCGGCGCATGTCGTAAATGACGTTTTGTTCCAGCCGGTTGTTGACGCGGATGCGGATGCTGTTGAAGCCCTCGCGCACCAGAAACGCCACCAGCAACCCCGCCGCCGCCAGCGTCAGCAACCCTTCCTGGTTGGCCTGCACGACGTGATTGATGATGATCTTGGTCAACATCGGATACGCCAGCCCCGCCGCCAGCGACATCACCGCGCAGGCCACCGTGGAAAACGCCAGAAACTTGTAGGGCTTGAGATAGACCGCCACTCGCCGGATGATTTCGCCCGCGGGGCGCGGCCCGGATTTGAACGAAGGATCGTTGCTTTGGAGGGAATGATGGTGCGCGCTCATCGCGAAAGTCCATGAACCTCGTAGAAGCGGACGTGAGTCCGCTCCATCTGGACAGGGAGAGCAGTTTGAGCCGACTCACGTCGGCTGCTACCGTTCACGGGTTCACCACGCGAATCAGGATTCGGCGAATTCTCGCCCCATCCGCTGGGGAGCAGGAAGGGTGAAGGGTTTGTCGGTCTTAAGAAGATCTGCGTCATTGCAAAATAACGTCGAGGACATCACACGCGTCTCGCACACGCAACCGCTCCACCGAGAAACTCCACCATCGCGCAGGCAAACGGCGCGAGGTCCTTGGGCGTGCGGCTGGAAATCAAATTGCCGTCCACCACCACCGGTTCGTCCACCCAGATCGCGTCCGCGTTTTCCAGATCATCCTTGATGCCGAGTGAACCCGTGGCGCGCTTGCCTTTGAGGATTTTCGCTGAAATGGGAATCCAGCCGCCGTGACAGATGAACGCGACCAACTTGCTCTGCTCAAAAAACTCCCGCGTGAGCGCAAGCACCTGTGGATCGCGCCGCAGTTTGTCGGGCATGAATCCGCCGGGGATAAGCAGCCCGCAGAAATCCTGGCTGCGCGCATCGCTCAAGCGCAGATCCGCCTGGGCCGGATAACCGTGTTTGCCGCGATAGGCCTTGAGTTCGGATGCGGCCAGGTGCATCCCGTAACCCGCCTCCTCCAGGCGCAGCTTGGGATACCACAATTCGAGGTCTTCATAAACATCGTCCACGAACGCCAGCAATGTCTTCCGCATGACGCAGTGTAGTTGTTGACGTGGGTGCGGAGCAAGTTTGCGCACCGCAGGCATGGGATACCAGACTCCACGATTTTCTTCGCTGGGACAAACCGGACGGAAAGAAAGCTCCACGAAACTTCCTAACAGACACGCCAGCCGCACCTCAAGCTACGAGTCTTTCAATCCTCTGGTAATCGAAAGACTTTGGGATACGAACAATTCTGTTTTTCAAAAGCCTTTTCGCTGTTTTCAATGGAACCGGCAAAGAAGCACGGGCGCCGCGCAAGCTTGCAGCGCACCTGGAGGCCACATCCCGCTGAACCCCTCCGCCAAAAGCGGCGATGAATCAGCCGCACTCCAAACGCTACGCGCTGGTGGTGACCGCGGAAATCTCGCGAAGCGTCTGGAGTGCGAGCGGCTTCAGCGCCGCTCTGGCGCACGACACTGACGCTTTGCCAGTTCAAGGGTGCATAGCCCAAATCTGGATTTGGCGTTTTGAACCGTACGAAGTTGTTTCACCGAAAGGAGCGAAGAACCGACCATACGTCTTCAGCCCCACTCGGCAACCTGCATTTCGATCTTCGACAGCCACCCATGCCTGGCAAGCGAAAGTCATCTCAATCAGCACAAGCAGGAGAAGCTACTCCGGCTTCACCCGCTTCAAACCGACTTCGTGGGCGATGTCGTCGAATTCCTCGTGGTCAACCTGATGGAGTTCCTTGCCGCGAGCTTTCAACTTCTCGTTGATCTTGATGGCCTTCTCGGTCATCTGATCGTGCGTTTCGGCGGAACCACCCACGAGCGCGAAGTTAGGCCCGGTGGTGACACGCTTGTGTCCATCGGAATCAAGCCCCACCCCGAGCATGATCGCCTTGCGTTTCTTCTTGCCGCCTGCATTCGCCATCGCAGGAAGTTAGCGAGGGCATTTCGTGTGGTCAACAACGGCAAATCACAACGGCAAATCGCCCGCGCGGTGCGCCGTGTCTCTGCGACACTCTCCGCAGCCTCCGTTACCCCATTTCCTCTTTCAGACGTTTCTCCGCCGCCTCGTTGCCCAAACCGTGGCGATGGCGCATCACACTCACGCCCACCACCGGCGGATAAGTCTGATCCGCCTTCATGCGCGGTTCAACGTATTCGATGACTTCGAAGAGCAGATGATTCGCCTTCACGTATTCCAGACCAGTGAGCTTCTGAATGTATCGCGTGGCACGGTCAATGAGCTTCAGGTTGCTCGGCACCACCCAGATCATGGTGTTGCCCATGACACGGCCCAAGCGCACCATGGTGCAGGTGGAGAGCGTGTTGAGCAGCATCTTCAAGCCG
>JAHCLO010000037.1 GCA_026125285.1 Verrucomicrobiia bacterium
AAACACGCCACCAGCCTTCAAGGGAACATTGCGATCAAATAAACAGTCAGTCAATTGCCTCTCGCATTGTTTTGCACATTCGTAGCCATATCCCCGATAGTCCAGCCCGCTTGGGTCTATCCTGCCAATAGGATCATTTGCTACGAGCCCATACAGATTAATGCCACCTCCTTCTCCAATCGGGTCCCGATTGAGCCACCGCTGCACAACCGGGTCGTAGAAGCGGTAGCCGTAGTAGTAGAGGCCGTTCACGCCGCCGGCCATCAGTTCCTTGCTGCTGAAGCGATACTTGTTCACCGAACTCAGCACGCCACTCGACGTAATCGTGTTCCCATAGGGATCATACCGGTAACTCGCCGCCATATTGCCACGTCTGTTCCTGGCGGCCAGCCGGCCCAGCCCGTCGTAGGTGAACACCGTCCGCCGCCAATTCGCCTCCTGCCCGGACTGGCTGCGATACGACGTACGGTTCAACCGGTTCTCGTCGTTGTACGTGTAGCTGTAGCCGTAATAGTAACTGCCGTCGTTCCGATTGGTCAGGTTGCCGTTGGCGTCATAGGCATCGGTCATCCCCGGCTCGCTGGTCAACTGGTTCTTCCCGTCCACGTTGAACGGCTGGCTTGAACCGCTGCTGTTGTTGGTGCGGCGATTCAGGTTCCAGGCCGCGTCGTAAAGGTAGCCTTTGGTTTCGAGGCCAAGAATGGTCCCGCCGGAATTCGTCGCGCGCACAATCGTCAACTGGCCAATCGGATCGTAGCTGAACGTCAGGTGGCTGCTGTCCGGGCGCGTGTGCTTGGTGCGTTGATGGCAACATTTCATAGCAAAGAAATCAAAATCGAGTTTCCGCAAGAGTTCAAGTCCGCCGCCGCACTCCACAGCGAAGACGTAGCGCTAGGGCTGTTCGGCAGGCGCGGGGAAGGGCCGACCTTCCCCCCGCGCGGCCTGAGCGCCGCCAGATTCCTTACAGCGTTTGTGCGGGACACCGGCGAGTTCATTTCCCGTCTCCCATTGCAGCATCAAGTGTTCGGATGACGTCCTCCTTCAAAAAAAGAACGTCATCAGCCGGAACAAGACCAATAAACTCTCTCCGCTTCGTTTCGATGTTGAACCGATAATAGGTCGGGTACATGTGCCTGTTGTTGAGCGCATCAATCAGTGCAGTGCCGCTATCCGGCCAAAAATCCAAAACACCTCCCATCCACGGAATGGGGATGTCCTGCGCCAGCCGGAAGCCATCTGCCGATTGCTGATAAATCAAGCACCGTCTCACGAATTTGTCGCCTTGCGGCCGGTAAATGTCGAAGAGGATTAGGCGACCGTTGCTCGCGTAAGCGGCTTGCGGTTCGAAATCCTTCGGCAGTTCGAGAATCGGCTGGCGTGGATTCTCAATCCTGGAAAGAATCCACGCGGTTTTCTCCGGATACTCGATTGTGACATAATTAGTCCCTTGGATATGCACGCGCTGCGGCGGCCTGGCTTCTCTTTTGAATTGGACCAAGACGTAATCGCCGCCTGAAACGCCCGCCACGCACGCTTCTTTGTATGGAATGACATCGCCATTCTTAAAGACGTACCTGGACTCCTCCCAGCGTGAAAAGAATCGGTAAGACGTGCCCTCGTCCTCGTACCTTTCTCTGCCACCCTCAAGCCGGAACACAGGATTCTCGTGATCGTCGTACCACACGTTTGGGTGACTTGGAATTTCGCGGATGCCGCCGCCCGTGACGATGAGGGTGCGATACGCGGGCGCGTCTCCCTTTCTGAAAAAGAAGCTAATGAACAACTTCGAGCCAACCGCGTCTCTTTGAAAGCGGATACCGGAAACGGGAACATGCTCTCTTGATTCCAGGAATCGCGACACTTCTGGATAAGGCAAAGGCTTCGAACGCACGTCTTCTCCAGGAATCCGCACCGGAGTTGCAGCGCAGCCAGAAAAAGTGATGGCTGCAGAAACACTCAACAACATGGTTTTCATTGGGTGCCGTTGTTCTTGCCGAAACGGGGATGTGGCGGGATTTCCAGCGGTATTCCTTTGAGACAGTCATCGAGAGGATTGTGGCAATCCCACAGTCCTGGAATCCAATAAGGCTTGGAATTGGCTTTTTGCCTGCAACAGTCAAGTGCTTGTTGTTCCTTGCCGTTGCTGTTGGGAACACGCGTGCATGTCACGCCTGAGTCTTCAGGACCGTACCAAACATCAAACCCATCTCCCAAACCGGGAGGCGGCCCAATAGCATTCTTGTCATGCGTGGCTTCATCACCCTTACCGCCGTTCCCACTGCTCCTTTGCATCGAGCAATCGCGGTGGCCCGGCGGGTTTTCGCGGTCATCCCACATGTACGCGTGGTTGACGCCGATAATGCCGAGCGCCCGGCTGGTGCAAACCCACAGGCTGAGGCCAAACGCATCGACTGCTGAAACAGGCTTATTTCGAACAAAGGTGTACAAGTTCGGGCCGTCGCTGCCTCTGACATTTGGCCTGCCGCGCCGCAGCACCTCGAAGCCCCGCTCCCCGAACGAGTCCCTGTTGAGCCACCGCTGCACAACCGGGTCGTAGAAGCGGTAGCCGTAGGAGTAGATGCCGTTCACTCCACCGGCCATCAGTTCCTTGCTGCTGAAGCGATACTTGTTCACCGAACTCAGCACGCCACTCGAAGTAATCGTGTTCCCATAGGGGTCATATCGGTAACTCGCTGCCGCGGTCTGGCTGCGATACGACGTACGGTTCAACCGGTTCTCGTCGGCGTAAGTGTCGGCGTATAACCTCCCCGCCGCATTGGTGAATGCGCTGGCTCGTGGTGTTGATCCTCGCAGCAGGCAACTCATGTGAACGTGTGAATCAAATCAGGTTACAACCTGGTTGGCAAGCCGCACTCCGCAGTGAAGATGGCCTGTCCCGCCACTCACTTTTGTGCCGTGGGGGGCGCACGCGCCTCGCGTGCAGCGGCGGACGCCTCGTCCGCCGCACCCGGGCGCGCCACCGCGCCAGTTTCTCACGCGCGCTGGCGCGCGTGGGGCCCCGGTTGCGAGGCACAACCGGGCGCACGCGGGGGGGCGCTCCCAGCCGAAGTCGTTCACAACCCTCGCAGGAAACTTGGATGTGCCCGACGTTCTGTCCCGCCGCAGCCTTGGCGAAGGGGGGATGCAAGGAGGGCAGTGCGGCCACCGGCTGCGCGCCCTGAAAGTTCAAATCCGCAGCCGCAATCAAGCGCGGCGTGGTGGGTGGCCGGCTTTTCTCCGGCACGGCTTGAGTGCCACTGCGGCTGTCATCCTTTCCCTTCGGACTTGAGCTTAACAACGGTTGCGTGGAGTGCGATTTTCAGATCACCGAGCTGGCGTTCCAGTTTTGCCAGTTCATCGGCGACCGTGACGTGGCCGAGTTCCTCCCGGTGTCTGGCGCGTTGGGCGATTTCCGCCTCGATCTGCACCTCGTTCATGCTGTTCATGATCACGCCGATGAAAAGGTTGAGCATGATCATCGTGCCGAACAGGATGAACGTCACGAAATAGCCGATGGACACCACCGCGTGCGGCGTGAGCGAGGTGTTTGCGGTCTGTCCTTCCACGTAGCCCGCTCCGAACATCTGTGTGTACATCAGGTCCGTCCAGTCTTCGAGCGTGATGACGCGGAAGAGCGACAGCATGGAATCGCCGAGCGAACCGAAATGCACCGGGTCAACTCCGCCGAACAAGAATCGTCCAATGACGCCGTAGATGTAAAACAGGATGAGCAGCAGTAGTCCCACATAGCCCATGGACGGGATGCTTTTGAGCAACGCGCCCACGAGTAGTTGCAATCGCGGCACGCCGCTGATGAGCCGCAACACGCGCAGAATCCGGACCAACCGCAGCACCGCGGCGTACTGGCCGTCCATCGGCAGGAAACACACCGCCACGATCAGGAAATCGAACACGTTCCAGCCGTCGCGAAAATACCGCCACGGCTGGCTGCCGTGCGCGGCCATTTTGACGACGATTTCCAGCGTGAAGATCGCGAGGACCAGCTTGTCCAGCAGATGAAGCCAGTCGCCGTGCCGGGCCATCAGCGCGGGCGAAGTCTCCAGTCCGATCAACACGGCGGCGGACAGGATGACGCCGATGATGAAACGTTGGAACCACTTTGAATCAACGATGCGACGGCAGTTTTCTTTCATGGATTGTGGGTGGATGTGCGCAAGCCGATGAGCGCCGGCGTTGAGCGGCGTTACTCCTTCCATGAAAGCCCGGCCAAGACAAGTTTAATCCGGCGCGAAAGAGTGCGGTTCCGTAGGGCAGATCACCTGCGCTGCGCAACGTTGGCTGCCCGAAGCTTCACGATTCCCTGGGGACTGTGAACCGGGCCGTGCGGGTGTTGGCCGCGGATACCCCCGTAAAGAAACCCGGCTGCCGAAGCAGCCGAGTTTCCCAACACAGAGGACCAACCGACAGGAGCTAAAACACCTCCGCCTTCAGACCCGTGATCTGCCGCACGGTCTGCGCGATGCGAGAAAGGCACTTGAGCGGCAGATGGCTGAATTCGGAACGTGTGGTCGGCCGGGTGGCGGAATAAATTTGCACCAGCGAAATCTGCGCCCCGGCTTGCTTGAGTTCCAGCAAGCGGCGGGCGTATTGGTCAATTTCTTCCAGCGGTGGTTCTTCGCCGTGGATGGCTGGGAAAAGGCTCTGAATCACCACGGGCCGTTCCCGGGCGGTGAGCAGGATGTTCGACAGGATTTTCGGGAGCGCCACCTGGCCTTTGTTCACGCGGTTCAAATACAACTGCGTGCCGCCATCCAGTTTGGCCCATACTTCGTCCAGCTTCGTGAAGTGCTTCAACGCTTCCTGCACTTCCGGACGATCCAGGCCCATGGAGTTGGTGATCAGCACCAGTTTGAAGAAAGACGCGTGAGTCAGCGCACGGACGTGGATGATCTCCTGCAAGGCCTCCGCGAAATTGGGCGCGAGGGTAGGCTCACCGTCACCGCTTAACGCCACGTGGCGCAACTGGAGCAGTTCGTCAGGCATGGCGCGATACCAGGGACGCTCCCGCAACCGGCCAGAGCGCGCGAACTCAATGGTATTCGTGAGTTCCACCGCCATCGCATCCACGTCCAGCAGCGTTTCGCGCGGCGGCACGGTGCGGTTGACTTCGCAATAAATGCAGTCAAAGTCGCACTTCTTGTCGGGGTTCATGTTCACCCCGATGGAAAGGCCGCGGGCGCGGGGCGAGACGACCAGATACACGAAGCGGTTGTCCAGAAAGTCGCGCGGACTGCCGAACGCCGTCTCGTGAACGTTTCCCTCGCGTGAGCCCGCAGTTCGCTTCCGTTCCACGGCAGGAATCGTCTCTGAGGTCTTGTCAGTGACTTCTATCACAATTAGCATGTTCACGTTAAGCAGGCGGGACTTTTGGCTCTACACCCGACTTGTCAAAGTTTGGACATTTTTTGCAGGAATCGGGCCAGGGCAAGGCAAGGGCCGAACAGAGCGGGAGAGGCGCGAGTTGGGTTGCGCGGAGACCAGTAGGCCGGCGGTAACTTATTGACCATGTCACTTGCGGAATTCAAACAGGCGGCGATTGCGAACACGCTACGCGGCTGTCAGCTCTTCGTCGGGCTGTCGCCGGCGGACTTGAACGCCATCGCCGAAATCACCGTCGTGAAGTCGCTCGACAAAGGCGACTACCTGTTCCGCGAAGGCGATCCGTCCCACGGTTTTTACATCGTGCAGAAAGGCGCGATCAATGTTCATCGGGTCAGTGCCGCCGGCAAGGAGCAGGTGATCCACATCTTTCGCGCGAGCGAGTCGTTTGCGGAAGCGACGCTCGCCACGATGGTGGGTTATCCGGCGGATGCGCGTGCGGTGGAATCCTCGCAGGTCTTGCTGGTGCAAAAGAGCGGCTTTCTCGGACTGCTCAAACGGCAGCCGGAACTTGCGCTCCGTATGCTCGGTTCCATGAGCATGCACCTGCGCGTGCTCGTGGGCCAATTGGAAGACATGACGCTTAAGGACGTGGAAACGCGCCTGGCGAACTGGCTCGTCAAACGCTGTCCCGACCCCGACGGTGCGAAGCCGGTGAACATCGAACTGCGCACCACCAAGCGCGTCCTCGCCGCCGAACTCGGCACCGTGAGCGAAACCTTCTCGCGCACCTTGGCCAAATTCCGCGAACAACAACTGATCCAGGTCAAGGGCAAGACCTTGACGGTGTTATCGCCGGCGCGGCTCAAAGCGCTGCTGCGCCAGAACCTCGGCGAGTAATTCCCGGGACGGGGATTTGCCCGCTCGCAGAACGCTGGGTGCGCGGTTCACCACCAGCGATCCTTCATCCGCTGGCGAGGCGTTGCTGATTACCGTCCCCTCCGCACTTTGCGCGTCCAGCGATCTGCCAGTGAATTGATCTGTATCAAAGATTTGCCCGGCGGGCGGGCCTATGCTGCACAACCAATGAAGCCTGACGTTGCGACAACTGGTTTTCGATTTGGGACGGTGGCAGCAATGTTGATTGGCGCTGGCGGGATGCTGGCTGCCGGGAACGATCCGGCAATGGACCCCCTCCTGAGCAAGGCGGTTTACGACCAACACTGCGCGGCGTGCCACGGTAGCAATGGCGATGGCAACGGACCGGCGGCCGTCTGGTTGTATCCCAAACCGCGCGATTTCAGCGCCGGACAGTTCAAGATCAAATCCACTCCCGGCCAGGCACTGCCGACAGATGAGGATTTGCTGCGCTCAATTTCTCGCGGATTGCCCGGCAGTTCGATGCCCGGCTTTGCGTATTTGACCGAGTCCGATTTGCGCGACCTGGTGCAATACGTCAAACACCTCACCGCCTATACGGACAACTCCGGCCGGCAGATCAATCGCTTCGAGGAGGCGGCTGCCAGCGGGGTGCGCGTGCAATCAGTGGTGGTGCCGCCTGAGCCCGCGGCCACGGTGCAGGTGCTGGCACAGGGCCGCGAGGTTTACCAACGAATGCAATGTAACCTGTGCCACGGCGAAAGTGGTGCAGGCGACGGCCCTCAAGTACCCACGCTCAGGGACTACGCGGGTTTGCCCGCCCCGCCGCGCGACTTCAACACGGGGTTGTTTCGAGGGGGTCACACCGGAGCGGATTTGTACCAGCGCATTCACAATGGCCTGCCCGGCACGCCGATGATTCCGTACGGAAGCGAGGTCATGACGTCCGAGGAACGTTGGGCGTTGGTGCATTACGTCCGCTCGCTGCGCCGCACCGACGTGGCCGTGAGCGACTTGCTGATGCCGGAGGACGGCCGTATTCGCGTGCAGCGCGTAGCCAGATTGATCACCGATCCGATGGACCGCGCCTGGGAACAATTCGATCCCGTTCGAGTCCCGCTCAATCCGCTCTGGCCCGAGCCGCAACAGGTGTACGCCGTGGCCGTGACAGCGGTGACGGATGGCCGCAAGCTGGCCCTGCTGTTGCATTGGCGCGATGAATTGCCGCAACACACCGCCATTCGCGTGCAGGACTTTCAAGATGCGGCGGCGGTTCAATTCTCAATGACCGGTGAATACGGATTCATCGGCATGGGCGACGCGCAGCATCCGGTGAATCTCTGGCACTGGAAAGCCGGCGCGCAGGCCGAACTCGCGGGCCGCGGTGAACCGGCGATGGAGGACGCGTATCCGTCGTTGCGGGTGGATGGCTGGATTCCCGCCAGCTTCAACACGGCGGCCGACGCGGGAAACGTCACCGCACTGCCTCACAAATCACCCATCGAGGACGCCAACGCGCGCGGGTTCGGTTCGTTCCGTCCGCAGCCGCCCGCGCAACAAAACGTCCTCGGCAACGGCGTCTGGCACGATGGCAACTGGAACGTTGTGTTCATCCGCGACCTGAAGTCAAAGGACAAGGACGACGTGAAGTTCACCGAAACCCAGCCCGTGCCGATCGCGTTCGCCATCTGGAACGGCGAACAGGGCGACCGCAACGGCCGCAAAATGGTGAGCAATTGGTTTCAACTCCAGTTTGACCCCGCGAAAAGCCGCGCGACGAAACGCTAGTCAGCGCATGAACGTGAACATCCCAAGTAGCGGACAACTCTCCCTCACCCTGACCCTCTCCCGCTGGGAGAGGGGACAGCAGTCGGCGCGTTCCGCTTTTTCGAGTGTGCTTCCTGCAAGTCCAGTCGCCGGATTTTCAGCGCGACGGTGGATGATTCTCCCTCTCCCAGCGGGAGAGGGCAGGGGTGAGGGAGAACGCATCACAATTCCATCCATCTGACAATTCACACGACCGCTCAACATTCTTCGTTTATGAATGACAACTTCTCCCGACGCTCCTTCCTGCAACGCAGCGGCCTAGTCGGGGCTGGCATCGCCGCAGCGCAGTTTCTGCCGTTGCGCTTTCTCCAGGCCCAACCTGCGCTGGAGGACGTCAGCAATCCGCTCGCGCATTATCCGAATCGCGACTGGGAAAAGCTCTACCGCAACCAATATGCCTACGACCGGGAATTCTCCTGGGTTTGCGCGCCCAACGACACCCACAACTGTCGCATCACCGCGCACGTGCGCAACGGCGTCATCGTCCGGCTCGGCGAACAATACGATTGCCACACCTACACCGACCTTTACGGCAACCATGCCTCCGCCAACTGGGGCAACCGTCATTGCGCCAAGGGCTACACGTTTCACCGCATCCTCTACGGACCGTACCGGCTGAAGCATCCCATCGTGCGGCGCGGCTGGAAACGCTGGGCCGATGACGGTTTTGCGGAACTCACGCCGGAGTTGAAGGCGAAATACAAGTTTGACTCGCGCGGCACGGACAAGTTCGAGCGGCTGTCGTGGAATGAAGCGTTCGATTACATCGCGCGCGGTGCGGTGGCGATCGCCAGGCGCTATTCGGGTGAAGCCGGCGCGAAGCTGCTCGCCGAACAGGGTTACGTGCCCGAGATGATTCAGGAAATGGGTGGCGCGGGCACGCGCACTTTCAAAATGCGCGGCGGCATGGGGCTGCTGGGCGTGCTCGGCAAATACGGCATGTACCGTCTCTCGAACTCGCTCGCGTTGCTGGACGTTCACGTGCGCGGCGTGAAGCCGGAAGAGGCCCGAGCCGGCCGCAACTGGTCCAATTACACCTGGCACGGCGATCAAGCCCCTGGCCAGCCGTGGGTGCATGGACTGCAAAACTCCGAGTGCGACTTCAACGACCTGCGCAACTCGAAGCTCATCATCATGAACGGCAAGAACCTCGTCGAAAACAAGATGGCCGACGCCCACTGGTTCGTCGAGGCGATGGAACGCGGCTGCAAGATCGTCGTCATCGCCCCCGAATATGGCGCCCCCTCGACGAAGGCCGATTATTGGATTCCCGTCCGCCCCGCGACGGACGCCGCCCTCTGGCTCGGCATCACCCGCGTGATGATGGACAACCGATGGTATGACGAGACCTTCGTGAAGCGCTTCACCGATTTTCCATTGCTCATCCGCACGGACAACGGCAAGCGCCTGCGCGCGGCGGAAGTGTTCCCGAACTACTCGAACACCCTGCCGGCCGACGGCCCCAGCAAGAAAGTCCAGGGCCTCACCGACGAACAGCACCAGAAGCTCGGCGATTTCGTCGTGTGGGACGCGACCACCAATTCCCCCAAAGCTCTCACGCGCGACATGGTGGGCGAGACGATGACCAAGGCCGGCCTCGACCCGCAGCTTGGCTATCGCGGCCGGTTGAAGTTGTCCGACGGATCAGACGTGGAGGTAGCCACCTCTTGGACTCTCTACCAAGAGCACCTCAAGGACTACGACCTCGACACCGTTTCCGAAATCACCAGCGCGCCAAAGGAACTGATGTTGAAGCTGGCGCGGGACATCGCGACCATTCAGCCCACGGCCATCCATCAAGGCGAGGGTATCGCGCACTGGTTTCACGCCACCGAGGCGAACCGCGCCGCGCATCTGCCGTTGCTGCTTACCGGCAACATCGGCAAGCCGGGCACGGGCTGCCAGCATTGGGCGGGCAATTACAAGGCCGCGCTCTTCCAGGGCAGTCAGGTTACCGGCCCGGGTTTCAAGGGCTGGGTGGCCGAAGATCCGTTCGCGGTGAATCTGAATCCCAAGGCGCACGGCCGAGACGTTCATGCCCACGGGTACACCAAGGACGAAGAGCCGGCGTATTGGAATCACGGCGACCGCCCGTTGGTGGTCAACACGCCCCGGGAAGGCCGAAAGTTGTTCACCGGCAAGACGCACATGCCCACGCCGACGAAGGCGATCTTCACGACGAACGTCAATCTGATCAACAATGCCAAGTGGGCCTACGGCGTCATCAAAAACGTCAACCCGAATGTGGAGTTGATCGTGACGATGGAAACGCAGATGACGGCGAGCGTCGAGTATTCCGACTTCGGTCTGCCCGCGAATTCATGGGTGGAGTTCACCGACCTGGAAGTCACGGCGAGCTGCTCGAATCCATTTCTGCAAATCTGGAAGGGCGGCATCAAACCGCTCTACGACTCGAAGGACGACCTTTCCATCCTCGCCGGCATTGCCGCCGCGCTCGGCAAGGTTACCGGCGACAAACGTTTCCGCGACTACTTCCACTTCGAGCACATCGGGCAGCGCAAGGTCTATCTCCAGCGCCTGCTCGACACGTCCACCACCACAGCGGGCTACAAGGTGGACGACATCATGGCCGGCAAATACGGGCCGCCGGGCGGGGCGTTAATGCTTTTCCGCAGTTATCCGCGCATTCCTTTCTACGAACAGGTGCATGACAACTACCCGTTCTACACGGACACCGGCCGGTTACATTCCTACTCCGACGACCCGACGGCGCTCGCGTGCGGTGAGAACTTCATTGTTCATCGTGAAGGCCCGGAGGCGACGCCGTACCTGCCGAACGTCATCGTCAGCACCAATCCGCTCGTTCGTCCGAACGATTACGGCATTCCGCTCGACGCCGAGCATTGGGACGAACGGACGGTGCGCAACGTGAAGCTGAGTTGGGCCGAGACAAAGAAGTCGAAGAACTTTCTCTGGGAAAAGGGCTTCCACTTCTACTGCCTTACCCCCAAGTCGCGCCACTCGGTCCACTCCTCCTGGGCGAACGTGGACTGGCATCTGATCTGGAATTCGAACTTCGGCGACCCCTACCGCGTGGACAAACGCCTGCCGAACGTGGGTGAGCATCAACTCCACATGAACCCACAGGCCGCGCGTGATCTCGGCATCAACAACGGCGATTACGTCTATGTGGACGCCAACCCCGCGGATCGCCCTTATTTGGGGGCAACGCCCAGTGACCCGTTCTACAAGGTCAGCCGCCTCATGCTGCGCTGCACCTACAACGCCGCATACCCGTACAACGTGGTGATGATGAAACACGGCTCGTTCATCGCCACGGAAAAGACCGTCAAGGCGCAGCAAACCCGGCGCGACGGGTTGTCGCTCACCGACGAGGGTTACATCTCGAACTTCCGCTTCGGTTCGCAGCAATCCATCACGCGCAACTGGCACATGCCGATGCACCAGACCGACACCTTGTTCCACAAAACCAAGGCGTTCATGGGATTCCTGTTCGGCGGCGAGGCGGACAATCACGCGGTCAACACCGTGCCCAAGGAATGTTTGATCCGCGTCACCAAGGCGGAAGACGGCGGTCTCGGCGCCAAAGGTCCATGGAAACCCGGCGCCGAGGGCACATCACCCGACGCCGAGAACGAGGTGATGAGGAAATACCTCGCCGGCGACTTCAGTGGCAAAGGCGAGGGTGGCGCGGCAACGTTTGAGTAACAGCTTATGCCCAAAGACGAATTCGATTTTGCAGATCCGTTTGAACTGAACGGCATGGCTTTCCTCACGCACGAGGACACCACTGATGCCATGGCCGAGACGTTCATCGAGGAGTTCATGCGCATGGGCCACGGGCACAAACAAATCCTCGCGCTGTTCCGCAACCCGCATTACCTCGGCCCGAACATGGCCTTAGAGAAACGCGGGGAGCCGTTCATCCGCGATTTGATTACCGAAGTCTTCGCGCGTTGGGGGAAACAGGTGGAGTGGCCGAACGCCGCAGCCAGTCCTCTCACCGCGGCCCTCTCCCCTTCTGAAGGGGAGAGGGAGAATCGTCCGCCGTCGAACCGCGAACCGGTGACGGCGGATTGCACGAGCGGCCTCGGACTTTCAGAAAAGCCACCAACGCTATCCCCTCTCCTCCTCGGAGGGGGAGAGGGTCAGGGTGAGGGGGCGCGCGGCAAGAGTTCGCTGACCGACCCCACTGGCGTGCCCATTCCCGAATACACCGTCTGACCGCGACCTGGTAACCACTTAACGATTCAACCTCTCAACAAACCATGAGCAACGTCTTCAACTGGCAACTCGGTCGCGAGATGGATTACCCCTACGAAGCGGCGTATCCCGACCAGCAGTTTGCCTTCATCTTCAACACCAACCGCTGCATCGGTTGCCAGACCTGCACCATGGCTTGCAAGTCCACCTGGACCTTCTCCAAGGGCCAGGAATACGCGTGGTGGAACAACGTCGAGACGAAACCCTACGGCGGCTACCCGCACCACTGGGACGTCAAGACCCTTGACCTTCTGGAACAAGCAAACCCCGGCAGGCAGGTATGGGGCGGCACGCCGGAGGATCTCAAGGTGCCCTACGGCAAGTTCAATGGCAAGACGGTCTTTGAGGCGGCGAAAACCTTCATCGGTCCGGAAGGCGCGAACCGTGCGCTCGGTTACCTGCCCACCGATGAAGAATGGTCCGCGCCGAATCGTTACGAAGATCATCCCGTCGGCAACGAGAAGGGCGTGAAGGGCCAATACTTCAAGGGCGGCGAACTCTTGCCCGAGCACAAGACGTGGTTCTTCTACCTCGCGCGGATTTGCAATCATTGCAGCTATCCGGCCTGCCTCGCGGCGTGCCCGCGCAACGCCATCTACAAACGTCCCGAGGATGGCATCGTGCTGATTGACCAGGAACGCTGCCGCGGCTACCGCAAGTGCATGGAGGCCTGTCCTTACAAGAAGACTTATTACCGCGGTACAACCCGCACCAGCGAGAAGTGCATCGCGTGCTACCCGCGCATCGAGGGCAAGGACCAGGCCGGCGGCGGTCTGCCGATGATTACCCGTTGCATGTCCTCATGCATCGGCCACATCCGCCTGCAGGGGCTTATTGAGCTTAACAAAGACGGCACCTGGAAAGAAGCGCGCAACAATCCGCTCTATTACCTGATTCACGTCGCGAAGGTCGCGCTGCCGCTCTATCCGCAATTCGGCACGGAGCCGAACGGCTACTACATCCCGCCGCGCTGGGTCTCGCGACCCTATCTGCGCCAGATGTTCGGCCCGGGCGTGGACGACGCCATCGAGAAGTATTCCGCGCCCGACCGCGAACTCCTCGCCGTGCTGCAGCTTTTCGGCAAAGACCAGCGCATCTGCCATCGCTACGAAATCAAGGAAGGCCCGAAGGTGTTCGAGACCGAAGTGCGCGGGAAGAAATTCGCGCTCTATAACGACACCATCATCGGCTACGCGAAGGACGGCACAAAGATCATCGAAACCACCGTGGAAGAGCCCCTGCACGTGCGGGACGCCAAACATGCCAATTCAATCTGAACCCCAATTGCGCGGTGAATGGGCCGCCAGGACCGATACGCCAAAGCGTTCTGTGTTCCGCAATTACCGTGCGGACGAACGAAATCTCCTCACCCCGGCGCTCTCCCCTTCCGAAAGCGAGAGGGAGAGTCCTTCGCCGTCCAGCCGCGAAGCTGTGACTGCGGATGGCACGAGCGATCTGGAGATTTCAAAGACGCGCTCATCGCTGTTCCCTCTCCCCCTCGGAGGGGGAGAGGGTCAGGGTGAGGAGGCAAGCCGCGCGCTCACCCACACGCTTCAAACAGCGATTGACCTCGCCATCGCGCGCTCGTTCCTCCACCGCTTTCTCGCCAAAGCCTACGAGGACCCGACGCCTCAAGGCTGGGCCTGGCTTTGCGATGTCGGGACGCAGGAGAGCTTGCGGGCGGCAGTGCGCGTCGTAGCGGCGGCTCGGCCGAGCGCCGCCAACTCATCGGCTTCACTGGCAAGCTCACTCGAACAACTTTCAGCGGCGCTCTGCCGGGGCGCCGCTACGATATTTAACGATGCCTACATCGCCACCTTCGGCCACGCGGCGCGCGGTGGTTGTCCGTTGAACGAAATCGAATATGGCGACCTCAAAGCCGATCCGCTGTTCCAGCCGCATCGCCTCGCCGATCTCGCGGCGTTCTACCGTGCGTTCGGTCTCGAGGTCACCGATGACGCGGGCGAACGCCACGACCACATCTGCCTTGAACTGGAATTCCTTTGTGTCCTCGCTGCCAAGGAAGCTTACGCACTCGAACACCAGCTCGACGCCGACCAGCTCGCCCAATGTCGCGACGCGCAGAAGAAATTCCTCCGTGAACATCTGGGTCGCTGGACACCGGCGTTCACCCGTCGCCTCGCAGCGGCGACGAACGAGCCGACGTTCCGGGCGCTCGCCGAGTTCACCCGCGCGTTCATCGAATCGGAATGTGTCCGTTTCAGCGTCACCCCCGGCAGCGAGGACTTGCTGCTCCGCCCCGTGGACGACGCGGCCGAGCGGATGTGCGACTCCTGCGGCATCAACCAGCTTGCCCCCGGCGCGCTGGCAACACCGTGAAATGAAATCCGAAATCCGAAAGTCGAAAGCCGAAAGAGTTGCGAAAGCCGAATGCCCGGGCGATTGCCCGGTGGTGCAATCCTTGGATTTCGGATTTCGGGCTTCTTTCGAATCTCGGATTTCGGGCTTCGGCCTTTCCTGACATGCAACTACGATACGACGAGGATTTTCTGGAAGCCGCCGTTTTCCTCTGTGCGAGTGGCCGGCGTCCGGGTGTGCCTTCGCTGCAAATCGCGCGCTTCCATCGCGAGCGCGAGAAGCTCTACAGCATCCTCGATCCCGACGAACGCAACGCGGCGTTCTTCAACCTGCACCTCGATTGGTTTCGCGAATGGGGCTTGGAGCAGCCGCTGACTGACGTGTTGAAGGAATCTCCGCTTGTTCGTGAACAGCTTGGCGTGCTCGCGGTGCGCAAGACCACCGGCAAGAACGACGAGGGCGCAGAGCTTTATGTGAACGAAGCCGGCCAGCGCACCGGCCTGCTGGCGCTGCGACTTGAACGGCTGATCCACGATGCGGCGTTGCGCGATTATCTCCGCCACGAGTTCACGCACCTGCATGACATGCTCGATCCGGCCTTTGGCTATTTGCCCGAACTGGAGTTGCCGGGACTCAACAGCGCGCAGAAGCGGCTCGCCCGCGAGCGCTATCGTCTGCTGTGGGACATTACGATTGACGGTCGTCTCACCGCTGCCGGTTTCACCCCAACGCAAGCCTACGAGCAACACGCCGCCGCCTTTGCGCGCGGCTACTCCTTCTGGCCGCAGCCGAGGCAGGCGCAAACCTTCAACTCCTTGTGGCGAACCCAAGTCCCACGTCATGCAGACTTTCTCGCGCTCATCACCGACCCGCGCGGGTTGCGCGAGGCACACCGGCCCGCGCCCGGCGCGTCCTGTCCGCTGTGCGACTTTCCGACATTCCAGTGGGCCGATCCTGGCTTGTTGGAGTCCGGCCTCGTTCAACGCATCACCACCGAGTTTCCAAACTGGTTGCCGGGGCATGGAGTCTGCCATCGGTGTTGGGAGGCGTATCAGGTGCGCGAACTTGCGGACTGCGCCTCGGCCGCGTAGGCGGACTGGCGGCACTGGCCTGACGGTCATGAACTCACGAACTTGCGAGACGAGCTGGAACTGGGAGAGCCGACGGAGAAGGCGTTCACCCACTTCTTCTCTGGTCCGGCTTCGGAATGCCCGAGCGCGATCATTTCTTCAAGCCGGTCCAGTTCGTGGACCTTGAACAAATGCGCTCCGCCAGTTCAGCAGAATGTCTGCCCAAGAAGGAGGCGCTGCGCCTGGCGTCCGGGGCAATCGTGGTGGTCATCGGCGGTGGGCCGGCGGGAGCATTCTTCGCGATTCAACTGTTGCAGTTGGCGGCAAAGTTGGGAAAACAACTCAAGGTGCTGGTCCTCGAGCGTCGGCTTCAGACCGGCCACTCGAAGACAGTCGCCTTGCCGGAGTGTTGGAAGGGTTGCAATCATTGCGCTGGCGGTATCTCCCCCCGGCTTAACGACGGCCTGCGCGAGTTGGGATTGCCTCTGCCCGAGGGGGTCATCCAGAGCCGGATTCGTAGTGTCACGATCCAGGGCTACTGGAAAAACATCACGCTCGAAGTGCCGGCGGGGCGGGAGCTGTTCTCCGTTTATCGCGGCTCGCGCCCCAGCCGGCGGCTCGATCCGGAGCAGAATTTCGATGGATTCTTGTTGGAGGGCGCACGACGAGCCGGCGCTGAAGTGATCGGCGCTGAAGTCAGCAGCGTCACGCGCGCAGCCAACGGGAAACCGGTCATCACCTATTGGCGGGCCGAATTCGAGGCGCACGTGGAAGCAGACTTGTTGGTATTCGCCGCGGGCGTGAACGGCAAGCCGGGCCTGCCGATCCGGGAGAATCCCATGGTGTGGATCATCCGGCAGGTGCTCCCTGAATTCGAGACGCCGCGGTTGCGCCGGGCTTTGATCTTTGAAATGGAACTGGATGCCAACCAGTCACCGTGGCTCGATGAGGAAATTCATTTCGTGGAGTACGGTTCGAAGGAGTTGCCGCTGGAGATGTGTTCCCTGGTGCCGAAACGGGGTTTCCTGACCGCAGTCCTTGTCGGACGCAGCGTGGACGGCGCCAGGGAACCGGACACCGCGCGGCGCATCATGCGACAGTTTCTGGAACTGCCCCACATCCGGAAGCTGGTGCCGCCCCGGACGCAACTGCGGCTGGCTTGCACTTGCAGTCCGAACATGGTCATCGGTTCAGCGCGGCACGCCATCGGCCCGCGGGTGGCAATGGTGGGCGATTTGGTGGTCACGCGCCTTTACAAGGACGGCCTGCTGTCCGCGCAGCAAACGGCGGCGGCGCTGGCGGCCACCGCGCTGGAGCGGGGTGTGGATGAGGAGAGTCTGCGTCGCGGTTATGCTCCGGTGATTGGCCAGTTTCGTCGGGACAATCGGTATGCCGCCCTGGTGTTTCTGATCCATCGGGTGGTATTCAGTTCCTCGGTGTTGAGCCGCTTTCTCTATCAGGCCGTCATCTCGGAAAGGAAGAACGCCTCGGCCGCACAACGAACTCTCGAGCAAATCCTCTGGAAAATTGCCAGTGGCGACGACCGCTACGAACAAATCCTGCGTGCCATGATGCGGCCCTCGGTCCTGTGGTCCATCCTCAGCGGGGGTGTGCTGGTGACGCTGCGAAACTACGCGGCGGAATTGATGTTTGGCTTGCGCTGGCGCGGGTTGGGACGTTTTACCACGGGGGTGGCGTTGGAACGATTGGAAGCCAAGCGCGCGGCGTTCGCACACTGGCTGGCGGCGTGTCGGATGCCCGGCCCGTCGAGCTACGAATTCGAGCGGATGTACACGATCCGCATCCGCTCGCCACGGGCTCGCGTGTTTGCGGCTCTGGGGCGGTTCGGCGAGCCGGATCGCGAGTATTTGCATCCGCGCTGGGTGCAAATCCGCCGCGTGGCCGGCGAGCCGAACGTTGGCGGCTGCACCATCGAGTATCGCGTGGTGTTGCCGCGGTTTTCCTTCCGGCTTCTGCTGGAACACGTGGTCGTCAATCAACTGGCCGTTTATCGAGTCCAAAACGGCTTCGCGCGCGGCGGGGTTTTGATCTTCGAACTGGAAACGCCCAAGCCGGACGTGTGCGACCTTTCGATCTATGTGGCCTTCAATTTTCCCCGCGGTCGCAACTGGCTCACCGGACCGGCGTGGTGGCTGATGCGCCATGCTTTTCCCGCTTTCGTGCATGATGTGATCTGGAATCACTCCCTCTGCCAGTTGAAGGACTTTGTGGAAGCGCGCCATCAAAACGCGGGCGTGCAATTTCAAGAGCACGAAACCTCGCCAAGCGCGACATCCGTTCCATTGTGACCTGGCCGCGGACGCCAAAAAACGCGCGGCTTTTGACAACCGAGGTGTGGAAATCGCAACCGGGCTGACCTCAAGTTGAACTTCGCGGACGGCTGCGTATCAGCCTGCCCGAGCGGTTCAACCCGAGCGCGAAACTCTATGGCGCGATACAAAATTGCCTGGCTGCCCGGCGACGGCATCGGCGTCGAAGTCCTCGAAGCCGCGAGGATCGTCCTCGATAAACTCGCGCTCGACGCGGAATACCTCCCCGGCGACATCGGCTGGGAATTCTGGTGCATGGAAGGCGACGCTTTTCCCGCGCGCACCGTGGACCTGCTGAAGAACGTGGACGCCGCCATGTTCGGCGCCATCACGTCCAAGCCGGTCAAGGCCGCCGCCGCCGAGCTTGCTCCCGCGCTTCAGGGCAAGGGCCTCACGTATCGCTCGCCCATCGTGCGGATGCGGCAGCTCTTCGATCTCTACATCTGCCTGCGCCCATGCAAGGGCTACCCCGGCAACCCGCTCAACTTCAAACCCGGCATTGACCTCGTCGTTTTCCGCGAGAACACCGAGGACCTCTACGCCGGCGTCGAGTTCGCGCCCGTGCCGCCAGAGTTGGCGGACACGCTGGGCAAGCTGGCCAAGCCGTTCGCGCCGTTCGCGAAGCTGCCCGCCGATCAATACGCCGTCTCGTGCAAGATCAACACCCGCGCCGGTTCGGAGCGAATCGTGCGCGCGGCATTCGAGTTCGCGCGGAAGCTCAAGCGGAAGAAAGTCACCGTCATCCACAAGGCGAACGTGGTGCGCGCGACCGACGGCCTGTTCCTCGAATGCACCAGGGCCGTGGCCCGGGAGTTCCCGGACATCCCGATGGACGACGCGAACATTGACGCCATGACGATGTGGCTGCTCAAGAACCCGTTCAACTACGACGTGCTCGTCGCGCCGAATCTCTACGGCGACGTCATCTCCGACCTGTGCGCGCAAATGGTGGGCGGGCTGGGCTTCGGCTGCTCGGGCAACCTCGGGCAGAAGCTGGCGGTGTTCGAGCCCACGCACGGCTCCGCGCCGAAATACGCCGGCCAATACAAGGTCAACCCCATCGCAACCATTCTCGCCGCGAAGATGATGCTCGACTGGCTCGGCGAACCGGGCAAAGGCAGCGCGCTCGAAGGCGCCGTGGCGGCGGTCATCCAGGAAGGCAAGGTCCGCACCTACGACATGGGCGGCAAGGATTCCACGCTCGACATGGCGAAGGCCATCGCGGCGAAACTGTGAGGTTCTAGGAACCATGCCGAATTGCGAAACGGCAACTTTTCGGAGCGTAGCGGCGTCTCGGCAGAGCGCCGCCGACTGAGTACGGAATGAAGACTTCAATCTCAAACGGCTGCCGACAAGATGGCGTCTTTCTCCCGAAATACGCTACGCCCCACGCTCGTAGCGGCGTGTCGGCAGACCGCCGCAAACTCCGCTTCTTTGTTGAGAATGTCGGTCCTCTGCCGAGTCGCCGCTACGATACAAGGGCTGGCCCGTGTCCCTTTACCGCCGCGAACTTCGCCCACCTTTTCGGATTGCGGCTTTCTGCCGAAAGCCGCTACGGTCGCGCCATGAAACCCGCTCCGCTCACGGAACAGCCTGACTGGCATCATCTGCCCCGCCTGGCGCCGGAGTTCTATCGTGGATTCGCCGTAGTTCAGTGGACTGTCACGCTCCAACGCCGCGCCACCGGTTGGCTCGACGACCGGTTTCATCTTCACTTCCGCGAACTGCTCCTGCACGCCGCCGCGCGCGAGGGACTCTTCTGTCCCGTCTATGTCCTCATGTCATGCCGGACCACCTGCATCTCATCTGGATGGGCCTGCGCGTGGACAGCGACCAGCGCAACGCCATGAAATTCCTCCGCAAACATCTGGCCGCCGAACTGACTCTGCGCTCGCCCACCGGCGTGGAATTCGAGTTGCAGAAACAATCCCACGACAGCGTGTTGCGCGAGCGCGACCGTGTGCGCGGGGCATTCGAGAAATCCTGCTTCTACGTGCTGGATAATCCCCGCCGGAAAGGACTCGTGGAACATCCCCGCGACTGGCCGCATCTGGGCGCAATCGTGCCCGGCTATCCGTTCCTGCATCCGTTGGCGGATGACTTCTGGGAAAACTTCTGGAAACTCTACTGCCAGCAGCGAGAACCAACGCCCGTAGCGGCGCCTCGTCAGAGCGCCGCCAATCAAGAAAAAGATGAGACGTAAAATGAAACCAACCCCCGCCTGCTCCCCAACAGATAATGGCGGCTTTCTTCCAAAAGCCGCTACGGCCGGTCGTCGTAGCGGCGCGTCGGCAGACCGCCGCCATTTGAAACCTGAACCACAGTCAATTTGCGGCGCTCTGCCGAGACGCCGCTACGCGGGGCCAGCGGTGATCCAGGAAGGCAAGGTCCGCGCCTACGACATGGGCGGGAATGATTCCACGCTCGACATGGCGAAGGCGATTGCGGAGAAGTTGGGATAGCTCCAAGCGGAGTGTGGAAACGTGCTCTGCTCATCGAACCCAACTGGTGAGCCAATGAACCATCGGCGCCACAACGAACAAGCCGGAGAAGGTACCAAGAATCCCGCCCAAAATGGCCATCAACAATCCGACCACGGCCAGCCCCGGTTGATACGCCGCCGCTACCACTGGGGCGGAAACCGGACCGCCTACATTGGCCTGGCTGGCGGTTGCCGCGAAGAACAACGGCACGCGAAATCGTTTGGCCGCCAGCAACAACAATCCGCCGTGTGTGAGCATCCAGACCACGCCCATCAGCAGGTAGGTCGGAAATTCGCGGATGGCGTTCAAGTCGCCCTTCGCGCCAATGCGTGCCAGCACGAGGTACAGCAGCGCGTAGCCGACTTTGGATGCGCCGTAGTCTTCCAGCCGTGCGACCGGGGTCGCGGAGAGCACCAATCCGAGGAGCGTGACCAGAATAATCATGATGCCATAGTAACCCAGCACGCTGCGCCAAAGCGGGCTTTGGACCTGGGTTTCAAACGCGGTTTGCGCCTGAGTGCCGAGCCATTTGCATACGAAGGCCAGGCCAAACGCCAGCGCTAGCATGTAAAGTATTTTGCTTGTGGCCGTGGGTCGCGCCTGTGCTTGCGTAACCGTTGCGACGCGACGATTCACCTCTTCGATGCGGCTGGAATCTGCGCGCAGCCAGCGGTTGACGGCGGTCTGTCGTCCGGCCAGGGCGATCAAGAGCGCCATCCAAGAGTAGCCGATGCAGACGTCCACAGCGATGATCGCGGCAAAAATCTGACCCTCCGCTTCCGTCTGAGAACTCGCGGTGAGACTTTGCCAGATGGCGGCCAAGTTCGCCGAACCGCCGGTCCAACTGCCGCTCAGGGCCGCCACTCCTTTCCAGAGCGATTCCAAGTGCGCTGCCGGCAGCAGCCCGATTTTGAAGAACGGCAGGATGGCCAGGACGCCCACCGCCGCGCCCAGAACCACTCCGGCGGTGCCGGTCAGCATGACGCCAATCGTCCTCGGCCCCAATCGCAGTATCTCCGGCAAACTCGCGGAGAGAAAAAGCAGGAGCAAACTGGCGGGCAGAACGTAATCCGTGAGCAGGCTGTAAACCGGAGATTGCTGGGGGAAGAGACCTAGCGTCGCCAGCAGCATCGGCACGAAGTAGATCCAGAACACCGTGGGCAACACCGCGAATAGCTTTGCCAGCGCCTTGGCCTCCGAAAGCCAGAAAACCAAAGCGACAATCCCGCACAGCAGCGCAAACAATCCGACGGGTTCGGCTTCCAGAAAATTGCGGAGTTCAGCCATGGACACAGGCGCAGAACGTGCCATGCCTCGGGGCCAAAGTCGAGACCGTGAACCGCGAGGGGGCAACGTCGGTCTTCCAATCGGCGTGTCTGCCGGCTGGAAAGCCGGCGATACAGGGCTGCGATTCATGGCAAGCCTCCACGATTCCCGAGTCACGCGTTGCGCCCTTGAACCCCGTAGCGACGTCTCGGCAGAGCGCCGCATGCCAAGCGGTGCGAGAATGGCGGCGCTCTTCCGAGCCGCCGCTACGACGGAACGGTTCGTGGAAACATCAACTTGATGGGCGGGCCGGGAAACCAGTCCGTTTCCTGGCAGTCGTGGAATTTGGATCAGCGTCGGCGCATTGCCCTATGGCCCAAAAAAAAGCAATGAATTGCCAAAAACGGTGAAGCAGATGCACGGTGTGACCGCTACTTTTTTCCGCAGGATGACGCAGCGCCGGGCTGGGTAACGTCGTCCGGGCTGTGGACCGGTCAGCAGTCTTGCCGGGTCGCTGTAGCGCGGGCGCGTTAATGGGCATGATGGCCCGGGAGCGTTTTCTGGAATCGGCGGTGGCGGACACGAGGTCCGCCCCGCACCCGCAACGGCATCACAACTGGTCGCCGGCACTGCGCGCCTTTCAGGCGGCGCACCCGGACAGGATGAGATGACTTTGAAACGCGAACCCGCCAACACGCGCGCCACGCCCCGGCCTGACTGGTCGGCGCAGCGCACGTGGCGCGGGTATCTTGTACCGCGCCCCTGCTCTCACCTCCGCCATGAGTGACCGTAAACTGGCCTTCATTTATTCCCCGGAAATTGAGCTGTTAAGCTACCCGCCGGATTGTCCCTTCAAGACCCAGCGCGCCGGCCTCACCCGGCAGCGATTGAATTCCCTGGGCCTGCTCGACGGCGTGCAACAAGTGGAAGCGGCGGCCCGCCCGGCAACCTTGAATGAACTCCAGGCATGGCACACTCCCGTCTATCTCGATGAACTCCAGCGCGCAGCGGCGGGTGATCTGACTGTCACCGGCTTGAAGATGGGCCTCGGGGGACCGGACACGCCGGTGTTCAAGGACCTTTTCACCTACGGATCGTGGGCTTGCGGCGCGGGATTGAATGCGGCGGAGCTATTGATAGCTGGCGAGGCGAACATCGCGTTCAATCTGCTCGGCGGTTTCCATCACGCCATGGCGCAGCGCGCGGCGGGCTTTTGTTACCTCAATGATGTGGCGCTCGCTTGCATGAAACTGGCCGACGCTGGCAAACTGGTCGCCTATCTGGACGTGGACGCGCATCACGGTGATGGCGTGCAAGAGGCGTTTTATCGGCGCAACGACGTGCTTACGATCTCCATGCACGAAAGCGGCAAGACGTTGTTTCCGTGGGGCGGCTTCGAGAATGAAATCGGCGAAGGACCAGGTCGCGGTTACAATGTGAACGTGCCGTTGCCGGCAGAGACGCACGACGAAGCGTTCCTCCTGGCGTTTGACCGCGTGGTGCTGCCAGTGCTGGGCGCGTACGAACCGGACGTTGTCGTGTTGGAACTGGGCATGGACACGCTGGCCGGCGACCCACTTACGCACTTGTGCCTGACGAACAACGCGCTCGTGGATTTGATCCAGGAACTACTCAAGCTGAAAGTCCCGATCCTGGTGGCCGGCGGCGGCGGTTACAACGTCGAGCACACGGTGCGCGGCTGGACCTTGGCGTGGCGCACGTTCGCCGGACAGGGCGACGACGACGTTTTTAGCCTCGGCTTGGGCGGTGTGATGCTGGGCAGTACGGAGTGGGCCGGCGGTTTGCGTGATCCGGTCCGCTACATCGGCGCGGAGCAGCGCGCGGCCGTGACGGCGGAGGTGGAGGCCGTGATCCAGCGTGTCGCCCAACATGTTTTTCCCTATCACGGACTGACGCCGCCGGCAGATTTACGTCCGTCCGGCGTCAATGGCGGTTGACATGACCGCTGATTCTGTAACATAAGCAAACACAAACCCAGACACACAAAAGTATATGACTGAGCAAAACAAAACGGTTTCCACGAGTTCACTGTTGCAGGAGAATCGGACGTTCCCGCCGTCACCCGAGGTCATCCAGCGTGCCTACATCAATGCCGAGCAGTACCAGAAAATGTACGAACGCTCAATCAACGATTCCGACAAGTTCTGGTTGGAACAGGCGGGCACGCTGGAATGGATCAAGCCGCCCACCGTGGCCCGTAAATACACCTGGGATACCGCCGCGCGGCGCATCCACCACACGTGGTTCGAGGACGGTCAACTCAATGTCACGGTCAATTGCCTGGACCGCCATCTCAAAACCGATAAGCGCAACAAGACCGCGTTGATTTGGCAGGGTGAGCCGGAGAACGACGTCAAGAAGCTCACCTACGAGCAGTTGCACGCCGAGGTCTGCAAGTTTGCCAATGTGCTGAAATCCTTCGGCGTGAAGAAGGGCGAGCGCGTGGCCATTTATCTGCCGATGATTCTCGAGTTGCCCATTGCCATGCTGGCGTGCGCCCGCATCGGAGCCATTCACTCCATCGTCTTCGGTGGCTTCAGCGCCGAGGCGCTGGCGGGCCGCATCAACGATTCCACGTGCAAATTGCTCATCACCGCCAACGGTGGCTTGCGGGCGGGCAAGACGATTCCGCTGAAAGCCATCGCGGATGAAGCCTTGAAGCACTCACCCAGCATTGAGAAGGTGATCGTGGTCAAACATATCGAGAACCCGGGCAACATGACTGCGGGCCGCGACCTCTGGTGGCATGATCTGATGGCCGGTGCGAGTCCCGATTGCGCGCCGGAAACGATGAAGGCCGAGGATGTGCTGTTCATGCTTTACACCTCCGGCTCCACCGGCAAACCCAAGGGCGTCGTCCATACCACCGCCGGCTACCTGTTGCACGCGGCCCTCACGCACAAGTACATCTTCGACGTACATGAGGATGACATCTACTGGTGTACCGCGGACATCGGCTGGGTGACGGGACACAGCTATATTGTTTATGGTCCGCTGTGCAACGGCGCAACTAGCCTGATGTTTGAAGGTGTGCCTACGTTCCCGGACGCCGGTCGGTTCTGGCAGGTCGTCAACAAATTCAAAGTCACGGTCTTCTACACCGCGCCCACCGCCATCCGCTCGCTGATTCGCCTGGGCGAAGAGTGGCCGAACAAATACGACATGAGTTCGTTACGGCTGCTTGGCTCGGTCGGCGAACCCATCAATCCCGAGGCGTGGATCTGGTATCACCGCGTCATCGGCAAGGAACGCTGCCCGATTGTGGACACGTGGTGGCAGACTGAAACCGGCGGCATTCTCATCACGCCGCTACCCGGCGCGCATACGCTCAAACCCGGCAGCGCCAACCGACCGTTCTTCGGTGTCGAACCGGTCGTTCTGCGCGACGACGGTACCGAGTGTTCGGCGAACGAAGGCGGCAAGTTGTGCATCAAGAAGCCGTGGCCCGGCATGATGCGGACGACCTGGGGCGATCATGACCGCTTCATTGACACGTACTTCACGATGTATCCGAACATCTACTTCACCGGCGACGGTTGCCGCATTGACGAGGATGGTGATTACTGGTTGATGGGCCGCATTGACGACGTGGTAAACGTGTCGGGCCACCGCATTGGCACGGCGGAAGTGGAAAGCGCCTTGGTGAGTCATCCGAAGGTTTCGGAAGCGGCCGTGGCGCCGATGCCGCACGACATCAAAGGCCAGGGTCTTTATGCGTTTGTCACCCTTAAGGAGGGCATCGCCGAAAGTGACGAACTCAAAAAGGAACTCGTCAATCACGTGCGCAAGGAAATCGGGCCGATTGCCGCGCCGGACAAAATCCAGTTCGCTCCCGGCTTGCCGAAGACCCGTTCCGGCAAAATCATGCGCCGCATCCTGCGCAAGATCGCCGAAAACGCAGTGGATCAAATTGGCGACACCACCACGCTGGCCGATCCGCACGTGGTGGAAGTGCTCGTGAAGGGCAAACAGTAGGCCGTGCTTGACTCCGCCCGCCCGCGTTCGGGGCGACTGATTGCGCCGAACGCGGGGCGGGCGAACAATTCATCCATCAGTTCCCGATGACGATGGCGGAAGCTGGTTGAGAAAAGAAACTTGGGGCAGGGGAAGGACACGCTTATGGCAGGGCAAATGGGGCGGGGAAACGTGAATGGAACGGGCACAAGCGTCCGTGAAAGTGGCAACCCATCTGGTATCGCAAACCGTGGGTGGACCGTCGCGCTGGCCGGCACCGGGATCAATCTCGCGCTGGGAGTGCTCTACACATGGAGTCTCTTCAAGGGCGCGATCGAAAAGGAGTTTGGCTGGCAAGGCTCGCAACTGAACGATCCCTACGCCCTGTGCTGTCTGGTCTTCGCGTTCGTCATGATTTTGGCCGGACGCTGTCAGGACCGATTTGGGCCGCGCCTGACGGCGTCCATCGGCGGATTGCTGGTCGGCGCCGGCATGGTGATCATCTCGACCACCAGCAACTACGTGTTGTGGCTGCTCGGCTTCGGGGTGTTGGTGGGGGCGGGCATTGGCTTCGGCTATTCTTCGGCTACGCCGCCGGCGTTGAAATGGTTTCCGCCAGCCAAGACCGGCCTGATCGCCGGCCTGGTCGTCGCGGGTTTTGGCCTGGCGCCGGTCTATCTCGCGCCGTTGTCGCAATACCTGCTGGCTCATTACCAGTTGCGCGGCTCAATGCTGATCTTCGGCATCGCCTTTGTCGTGATCGTCTGCGGTCTGGCGCAACTGCTGATCAATCCACCGTCGGGTTATGTGGCCGGCGCCAAACCGGCCGGTGCCGCCGGCCCCGCCAAACCGGTGGCGGCAATGCACTTCACGCCCAGGGAAATCCTGCGGCAGCCGACCTTCTGGCTGTTGTGGGTGATCTATTTCATCGGCGCGGGCGCGGGCTTGATGGTCATCGGCAGCATCAGCGGCATGGCCAAGACCAGCATGGGTGAACTGGCGTTCGTAGCCGTGGCGGTCATGGCCATCGGCAATGCCGGCGGGCGCGTTCTGGCCGGAACGCTGTCCGACAGAATTGGCCGGCGCTGGACCTTGTGCCTGGTGCTGGCACTCCAAGCCCTATTGATGTTCGTGGCGATTCCGGTCACCGCGTCCAAAGACATGGCCGCCGTGGTGATCGTGCTGGTAGCGGCGCTCATTGGCGCGAACTACGGTGCTAACCTGGCCTTGTTTCCGTCATACACCAAAGACTTGTGGGGCTTGAAGAGCTTCGGGGTGAACTACGGAATTTTGTTCACGGCGTGGGGCATGGGTGGCCTCGTGTTACCCCGTTTGCAGCAGACGCTCACCGCCCAGAGTGGCGGCAGTTATCAATCCTCGTTCATTACCGCCGGGGTTCTGCTACTGCTGGGTGCGGCGCTGACGCTGCTGCTGAAATCACGCTCCGCCAGCACCGCTGTAACCGTGCCCGCCGGGGAAACGAAACCAACATCACCAGCCAAAAGTGGGGTGGCATGAAGAACAAACCTTGGGGCAAAGTCGCCGAGCGGTTGCGAACGTTGCGGCGTCATGGCGTGACCGTGACCGTGATCCTAGCCGGCTCTATGACCAGCAGCCAGGCGCAAGGCTGGCAACTGGCCACCAACCTGAGCCTCAAAGCCGATCTGACGCTCAAGGAAACCTTCGACAGCAATGTCTATCTCCAGGACGAGAAGCCCTCGCCTGCGGTGACCAACGCGGCTCAACCGTTTCAGGAATCTTTGGTCACCTCGGTAACGCCACGCCTGGCGTTGGACTGGACCCCCATCCCGGAGTTCTGTTTTGGCGCTTCTTACGCGCCGGAGGTCAACGTTTACCATTCTGAGACCTCTGAAAGTCACGTGGCGCATCGGGCCGGCCTGCGCTTCCACGGGGTGGTACGCATCGTGACCTGGCAGATGCAGAACAGCTTCACGTGGATTGATGGCAGCCGGGAGGGTTTGACCTTCGGCGCCCCGGGCGGCGCCCCGGCCATCGGCGGCATTCCGTTGCGTGACCGGCGGGCGGCGTTCATCTACCGGAACAGCTTTGGCGCGTTTCACAAACACGGCGATTGGTTCTTCCGCCCGGCGGTCTCCTCCTACATCCACGATTTCCAGACCGAACGACGAAGTCCGGCAGAGTACCCGTTTTACCAGAACTACGTGGATCGAAACGATTTCAACGTCGGTTTGGACGTGGGCTACAAGGCGTTCAAGGAGGGGTACGTGTTTGTGGCGTATCGGTTCGGCTGGCAGCACGAGCCGTCCCTGCCCAGTCAGAGTTATGATTACTCGAATGATTACCGGAGGCTGCTGCTGGGGTTTGAAGGGAAAATCACCGATTGGTTGAGCTTGAACCTGTTCATCGGCCCGGACTGGCGGGACTTCAACCACAATCCTCCGGACGGCTTCGATTCCCAGCACGTGAAGCTGTTCGTTGATGGCTCTGCGGTCCTGACACTGACCAAGTCGGATACCGTGACGCTCACCGCCAAGCAGTATGAACAACCGGCGTTTGGCGCGCCGTCCGCGTATGAGGACATCACTTACGAAATTTCCTGGCGTCACCGGTGGAGTGAGAAGTTCACCTCCCAGGCCGGCTTCAAAGCCTACGGCGGCGTTTGGGAACCGCCCGTGAAACGCGAAGACTGGATCTTCACCCCCAGTGCCGCGCTGACGTACAAACATGATCAACATCTCAGCACAGAGTTGGCCTACTCCTACGACTGGGCGAAAAGTCGGATTCCCGATACCGCGGGCCGCGAGTTTACCCGACACTTGGTATCACTAGGTGTCCGATACGCCTTCTGAACAGCCAACCTTGACATTGCGCGAGCGGCACGACGGACCAACTGGAGCGCCGGCCTGTGACCAGCTTTGGGCTTTCCGGTTTCGATGAGCGGGTTACAGGTTACAGCTTGGCGCCCATTCGCTGGGAGTGTGAGGTCTCCGGTCTGGTTGCCCGCTTGTCAGAAGAGATCACCGACTCACTCCTGCGGGTAAACCAGAATCCGGTCATGCACCACCACGGCCAGATCGTTCTTGCCGTCGCCAGTGAGGTCGGCCACCAGGGCCTCGCGCGGTTCGGGGAAGGAGCCGCTCCGCCCGCGGAACGTGCGCTCCTCGAATACCTGCCAGCGGTCCGCCGGTACCAACTTGTGGTTGGCGTCGAAGATCACGAGATCAAGGTGATTGCGCGCCGTCTCCATGAAAACCAAATCCTTGCGCCCATCGTTGTTCAAATCACCGGAAACCACGTCGTGCAGAAAACCGTTCTTGATGGAAGTTTCGTAACCGTCAAGTGTGGTAAGCTCCCAGGCGTCGCCGGACAATGGTAGCCAGGCGATGGCGTTCAGGCCGAGAAACGCCACGGCGTTTGGTGTGTCGCCGCCCAAAGTCACGGCTTGCAGGCCGCGGAATTCGGAGACCGGCAAGGAAAGGTTTCGGACCACCTGCCACACGCCGGAGGCATCGCGCTCGCATAATGTCAATGCCTTGCGCTCCGCATCAAGTAGGAACAATGATGGCACGACGTTCGTGCCTTGCTTCACCGCCGCCGCACCGATAATCCGGGAATTCCCCGTCGCCCCGTTGATCTGATCCTTCACTTGAAACACCCAATTGGTGACAGGCGCAGATTGCCTGCCTGGTTCCGGACTGAGCACCACGGCGCGCACGAAATTCCGCTGCGCCAACAGGAGTTCAGGCTTCCTGTCACCGTCCACGTCGGCGGTACTGAACCACGGTTGCGCAATGTCGGCTCCACCCGGTGGGGCGACCTCCAGTTCGTCAAAATCCCTGGCCGACGACTGCAAGAGCACTTTGACCTTCTCATAAGGAATGAGCGCGAGCAGGTCGGGCCAGCCATCCTGGTTCACATCGTGAATCGCCAGTGCCGTGGGATTGGATTTGAAATTCTCACTCAATTTCTGCGTGCGCGTCGCGCCGTCGGCCGTTCGAATGACCAACGATCGCCTTCCGTCCTGATCCACAATGACGGCCAACACCGGTTTCGCGTTCGGCTGCAACGACCCCACTGCCATGACCAGGGGACGGCCATCGAACGGAATCAGCGTCGGGAACGGAAGGCGTTCTCCGTCATCCAGGCGGGCCACCCCGATTTGCCGCTCCTCGGTGCTCAACAGAAAAACCTCCGGCTTTCCGTCGCCGTCCCAATCCGCCACCGCGATGTCGCTTACGCCCGCCAGCGTGGGGAAAGCGCGTGGCGACGCCAAAGAACCGTCGGGCCGCTGGAGGAAGATCGAAAGCTTGCCGCTTTCCGGTTCGGCCACGAGCAAATCCACGCGCGCATCGCCGTTCACGTCTGCCCAATGCTGACCACGCCGGGCCTTGTCCGTCTTGTTCAACGGCAACACCTGAAACTGGCCCTGCTTGAAATTACCCGCCAGCGTTTCCGCCGGTTGGCGCGTGAATTGTGAAATCTGGGCCCGCCCGGAATTCTGCGCAATGGTCATGATAAAGGTCTTCTCGTTGGCCTCCAGCGTGTCGGCCCAATACGAGCGGATGGGCGGGAGGTTGAAGAAGATTTCCGGGCCGAGCTGACCGTCGGCGGTTTGCAGTCGGAAGCGGAACGGCGTGGGACTTTCCCAGTTCACGAGCAACATGTCTTGCCGGCCATCACCGTCCAGGTCGAGCACCTGCACCGATTTCACCACGCCGGAGACGGGAATTCTTTCGGGTTCGGCCAGGGTGCGGTCTTCATTTTGTGCGAGGAGATAAACATGGTTCTCCGAGAGCAATACCAGGTCGGGGCGGCCATCGCCGTTCAAGTCACCGGTGGTCAGTGCATTCTGGCTGAGTTGACCGTCATCAATCGGCCAGCGGCGCGGCGTGCTCCAGTTGTTGGACCCCTGATTGTAAACCACCACCAGTTCTTTCGGCTCGCCGTAATAGGCAAAGTCGGGCCGGCCATCGCCGTTTAGGTCCGTCACGACCATCGCCGCGATGCGTTTCTCCGAGGCGATGGAATCAATACGAAACCGGGCGTCGGGCGGCAACTCGTTAAGCTCGCGTTTGGCCAACGGTTTTGTGGCTTTGGTGAGATTGGTTTTGCCGGTCTGATTGTAGAGCAGGTTGATCTTGGAGCGTGAGTTGTTGACGATGATGAGGTCGTTCAAGCCGTCTCCGTCCAGGTCGGCGGCGTGCAACAGACCGATGGCATTATCAATTGGGAAGATCTCCGGGCCGGTGAAACCAAAGCGATTGGAGGGCGACTCCGCCCGGCTGTCCGTCAGGAATCCGGCCATGCCAAGGACCGCCGCAACGCGCACAACAAGAATGAACTTTTGCATGAAACGTGCCGCAAGCTGCCATCGCGGGCTGGAATTGGCGAGTCTATTTCCCCACGAAGTGCAGCACAACGCGGCGCGTATGCGGCGCGCGGCGGTGTTCCCAAAGATAAATGCCCTGCCACGTGCCGAGGGCCAGTTGCCCGCCGCTGACGGGGATGCTCAGATTCACCGTGGTCAACGCCGTGCGCACGTGCGCGGGCATGTCGTCGTCGCCTTCGCAAGTGTGATCGAACAGCGGATCGCCGTCCGGCACGAGCCGCGCAAAGAAGCGGTCCAAGTCGGCCCGCACGTCCGGGTCGGCGTTCTCCTGAATGAGCAGCGACGCGGACGTGTGCTGAAGATGCAACGTGACCAGTCCGTCGAGAAAGTCGTTTTGGGCAATCCACTCCTGAACGCGGTGCGTAAAGTCGTAAAGGCCCCGCCCGCGCGTGGCAATGGTCATTTCAAGCAACAGTTGGCGGAGCATGGTCTGGATGGTGGTTGGCCCGTCGGCTGACTGATTTTCCAATCTGCGCAAGGGTGCGCAAGCGAAAAAAAACGCACGTATAACCGCGGCGGAGTTGACGTTAATGGGTGGCGTGCCGGAAGTCGTTCCACAACGAAGGTGTTGGCGCCCGCAGCGGTTTGATGTCCGCCAAGATGTCCGCCATGACTTCCGCCTTCGATTTCGCGCCATGCGGGCCGCCGTGGTGGAGCAGGATGCTCAACGCGCACAGAATGGGCCGCAAGAATTACTCGAAATCACTATTGCCCTGCGGCCCGGTTGACTGGACAATCAGGTCAATCACCGTTGTTTAGCCGAACCAGTAACCAATATGAATTCGAACCTAACTGGCACGCCCGAAACCGCCTCGCATCCGCCCATTCCGCAGGAGGCGTTTGATTGGTATGACGAATACGCGCACGGGCTGATTGACCGGCGCACCTTCATGAATCGGCTGGCCACGCTCACGGCGGCGGGGTTCTCGATGAATCTTTTGCTGACGACGTTGCTGCCCAATTACGCCAACGCGGAACAGGTTTCCTTCAACGATCCCGACATCAAGGCTCGTTACGCGGTGTTCCCATCTCCCGAAGGTCACGGCGAAGGGCGCGGTTATCTCGTCACGCCCGCTGCGCTGAAGGGAAAAGCTCCGGCGGTTTTGGTCATCCATGAGAATCGCGGCCTGAATCCCTACATTGCGGATGTCACCCGGCGCGTGGCCAAGGCGGGCTTTGTTGCGTTCGCGCCAGACGCGCTTCATCCCAAGGGCGGTTATCCCGGCAATGACGACGAAGGCCGCGCGCTGCAAAGCTCGCTCGATCGCGTCAAAATCGAAAAGGACTTCATCGCCGCTGCGAAGTTTCTCAAGACGCATGAACTGTGTAACGGCAAGCTGGGCGCGGTCGGTTTTTGCTTCGGCGGTTATATCGTCAACATGCTCGCCGCCGTGGTGCCCGATGTGCTTGATGCCGGCGTTCCCTTCTACGGCACGCCCGCCGCGAAGGAAGTCCGCAAGAACATCAAAGCCCCGCTGCTGATTCAACTCGCCGAATTGGACACGCGCGTCAACGCCAGTTGGCCGGAATACGAAGCCGACCTCAAAGCCGCCGGAGTGAATTACACCATGCACATGTATCCCCAGTGTAATCACGGTTTCCACAACGACTCCACCGGTCGCTACGATGAGAAAAACGCGCAAGTCGCTTGGGGACGTACCATCGCATTTTTCAAGCAGCATCTCGGCCAGCCGTAACGCAGACAGCCGTCTGCGCCGCCCACGCGGCGGCCTCCATGTCCTTCCCGCCGATAAGGAGCGTCGTGTGGACGCGGGATTGCTCGGCGTTCGCGATCCTGGCCTTGAGGGATGTTGCGCCTACGCGACCTTGCCAGCCACAGCCGAATATTTCACCGCGCGTCGCTCTGCTTCTGACCAACCCGGCAATACTTCCGACCCGTACGTGAATTCGCACTCAATGGACAGTCCGGTTTTCTCCATGACACGACGCGAAGCCAGATTAGCCGCGAGCGTGCGGGCGCAGACTTTGGAATAACCCCATTCCCCAAACGCCCTCCGAAGCAGAGCGCGTGAGCCTTCGGTGGCCAATCCACGCCCCCAGGCGTTACGTTTCAGGCGGTAGCCCAGTTCCATTTCCTCCGGCGAAATCTTGTCCGGACGCAGGTGAAACCAGCCGATGAATTCGTCCGACTCCCGCAAGTGCGCTGCCCAGAACCCGCGCGGCGGCGATTGGTTTTGCCAAGCCATCATGCGTGGGAGATATGCTGCATCGAACGTCTCGCGCGGTGTCGGTATGCCCTTCGAAATGTGACGCATCACTTCGGGGTCGGTGTCGAGTTGGAATAGGAGGTCCGCATCATACACGCGAAGTTCGCGCAAATAGATTCGCTTGGTTTCGAGAAGGATCGTTGCGGTGTTCTTCATGAAGGCAGCTTACGCTTTGCTTTCCTTGATAGCGGCAAGAATGTTCGCCACGACTTCCATCTTCGGTTTCGCGCCTTGCGGGCCGCCGAGGTGGGGACGGACGCTCACCGCGCCGGCTTCCATGTCCTTGCCGCCGATGATGAGCATGGTGTGGACACGGAGCTTTTCTGTGTCAGCGATCTTGGCTTTGAACGGCGTCGGGCTGAAATCGGAATCCACGCGCACCATGTTCGCGCGCAGTTCGGCCACGATGGGTTTGCCGTATTCGATGAGCGCTGCATCGTCGTTGAGCGTGATGACGCGCACCTGATCGGGCGCGAGCCAGAGCGGGAAGTTGCCCGCGTAATGTTCGATGAGAAAGCCGATGAAGCGCTCATGCGTGCCGAGCGGCGCGCGATGGATGCACAACGGCGTCTTGTTCGAGTTATCCTTGTCGCGATAGGTCAGGCCGAAGCGCGACGGCACGGCGAAGTCCACCTGGTTCGTGGCGATGGTGAATTCGCGGCCGATGGCGCTCCACACCTGCACGTCAATCTTCGGCCCGTAGAACGCCGCCTCGTTCGCGACCTCCACGTAATTGATGCCGCTCTCCTGCAACACGCGGCGCACCATGTCCTCGGTCTTCTGGCAGCAACGTGGTTCAACTTGGGCAAAACTTTTCAAATTCAACTCGCGTCAAAACTTCCGTGAACTCGGTCAATGCGATTAAAAACTTAATCCGCCTGTCTGCTCAATCAAAACTCCATTCAACGCAGAGTCGCAAAGGAAACCGCGAACCACGCCAACCACGCGAACGCTTCTCCCTCTCCGCCTCGAACGGGGAGAGGGCCGGGGTGAGGTGTCGAATTGGCCGCGCAACTCGCCGCTAGGCAATCGCCCCCCACTTCGTTACTCTTACGCCGAAGCCGAATATCAACGAGCTAAAGGAAGGAATGATTGGAGAATTCATGGTGTTCGGCGTGAAGGAAGTCGCCGGAAGTTTGGTGGTGAAAACGGTTCTGCCATCGTTTGCTCCGCGCCGGTTATTTGAGCCAGATTCAACGGCTCGCTTGGACACAAGAACCTTGAACGTGCTTTGCGAATTTCAAGGCAACACGCCATTGGTATTTTCCGGTCAGCGAGTGGTAGCAACATTTCCACTTACAGGGAAATGATTGATTCGCGCTTGGGGAAATATGTTTGGCGAGCTGCCTGTGCTACCAATTCTCGACACCTCACCCCGACCCTCTCCCCGTTCGAGGCGGAGAGGGAGAAGCGTTCGCGTAGTTTGCGTGGTTCGCGGTTTCGTTTGCGTCTCCGCGCCTTTGCGTTAAAACTCCTTGCGGAGAGCCACCATTCAGGGGTCGCCCGCTCTCGCGCTACGCCTTCCGCTCTTTGATGTCCGCCAGAATTTGCGCGATGACCTCCGCCTTCGGCTTCGCGCCTTGCGGGCCGCCGTGATGGAGACGGACGCTCACCGCGCCGGCTTCCATGTCGCGTCCGCCGATGACCAGCATCGTGTGGACGCGGGTCTTTTCCGCGTCCGCAATCTTGGCCTTGAACGGCGTTGCGCTGAAATCCGACTCCACGCGAACCATGTTCGCACGCAGCTCATTCACGATGCCCTGGCCGTATTCGATGAGCGCTGCGTCGTCGTTGAGCGTGATGACGCGCACCTGATCGGGCGCGAGCCAGAGCGGGAAGTTGCCCGCGTAATGCTCGATGAGGAAACCGATGAACCGCTCGTGCGTGCCCAGCGGCGCGCGATGGATGCACAACGGCGTCTTGTTCGTGTTGTCCTTGTCGCGGTAGGTCAGCCCAAAGCGTCCGGGCACGGCGAAGTCCACCTGGTTCGTGGCGATGGTGAATTCGCGGCCGATGGCGCTCCACACCTGCACGTCAATCTTCGGCCCGTAGAACGCCGCTTCGTTCGCGACCTCGACGTAATTGATGCCGCTCTCCTGCAACACGCGGCGCACCATGTCCTCGGTCTTCTTCCACAACTGCGGTTCGTTGACGTATTTTTTGCCCAAGCCTTCCGGCGACGACGTGCTGAAGCGCATCTGATACTTTTCGAGGCCGAACGTCTTGAAATACTTCAGATACATGTCGTTCACGGCCTTGAACTCGGACGCGAACTGCTCCTCGGTGCAATAGATGTGGGCGTCGTTCATGTTGAGCGACCGCACGCGCATGAGGCCGAACAACTCGCCGCTCTGCTCGTAGCGATAGCAGCAGCCGTATTCCGCGAGGCGCAACGGCAGGTCGCGATAACTGCGCGGTTCAGCCGCAAAAATGCGGTGATGATGCGGGCAGTTCATCGCTTTGAGGTAGTATCTCTCAGGCTCTCCGATCGTTGTCTGAGCCAATTCGGCTGCCAGTTTTGCTCGCGCTATTTCAAGCAACTCCCAACGCTTGTCTTCAGGAATGCCCTCGTAGAAGCGATCAAGAACCTTCCCCATTTCGTCATCAGAAACAGGCAGTGGCCGCTTAAGAAAACTGTGGATGTAGGCTGCGAAGTCCCTCCCGTATTCTTCAATGACATCTTGAGTGTCACCGGCGGAAAGCTGCAAGAGCGATTGGTCAAATCCGCTCATTTCGCGAAGTACCATCGGCGGAAACATTGACTCTGCGTAATACGGCAGGTGGCCGGAGGTTTTATACATTTTCTCCTTGGCCAGATGCGGCGTGCGGACGCGGACGTAGCCGGCGGCAAATTCGGTTTCCTTGGCCAGCTTCTCCAGTTCCTCGACGAGCACCGTGCCCTTGGGCAGCCACAACGGCATGCCCGGCCCGACGTATTCCGTGTCGATCGCGAACAGCCCCATCTCCGCGCCGATCTTGCGATGGTCGCGACGCTTCGCCTCCTCGAGCATCTTGAAATACTCGTCGAGCTGGGTCTTGTTCTTGAACGCCGTGCCGTAGATGCGCTGGAGCTGCGGGCCTTTTTCGTCGCCCTTGTAATACGCGGCGGCCACGCTGGTGAGCTTGAACGCACCGATGTTGCCCGTGCGCATCACGTGCGGCCCGGCGCAGAGGTCAATGAAGTCGCCGTTCTTGTAGTAGGAGATCGGCTCGCCTTCGGGAATTTGCTGCAACAGATCCAGCTTGAATTTGCTCGGACTGGTCGGACGGTCGGTCAGACCGCCGAGGCGTCCGGCTTGCGCGTCCTTTAGCGCTTGCTCGCGGGTCACCACGACTTTCTCGAAAGTGTTGTTCGCCTTGATCTCCTTCTTCATCTCGGCCTCGAGCTGCTCGAAATCCTCGGGCGAGATGCGGTGGGAGCATTCGAGGTCGTAGTAAAAGCCGTTCTCGACGGGCGGGCCGTAGGCGAATTGGGCGTCCGGCCACAGGCGTAGAATGGCGGTGGCCATGACGTGGGCGCAGGAGTGGCGGATGCGCTCCAGCTCGGTCATCTTGGCGCGGTCGTCGAGAGTTTTGCGTTCGTTTTCCATAAATCAAAAAGAGAAACCACAGATGGACACAGATGAACTCAGATAGGGACAGGGAGATTCGCCGAGGGCGATGGACATGGACATGGACAGGACGCCACCGTCATTTTCCTCACGCCGGGCGGAGTGTGGCTTCGGCCGCATCAGAAATCTGTGTCCATCTGTGTCCATCTGTGGTTTCGTTTCTTACCTTACGACCCGCTCAAATTCGAGCTTGGGGTGTTTGAAATTGAGAATCAGCCCGACTCGCAGGCCGGTGACCTTGAGGTAATTCAGCATCTTGCCGCGTTCTTCGTCGGTGATCTTTTCGATGGTTTTTGCGTCCACGATTACCTGGCCGAAGGCGATCAGGTCAGGCACATAAAAGCCAACCGGATTGTCCTTGTAGAGGATATCGTAACGACGTTGTTGCTCGAAGCCGATCCCTTGCAGACCGAATTCCACAACGAGGGCATTTTCGTAAATCTTCTCGTAGAATCCGTGGCCGATTTGGTTCAACACCTCGAAGGCGCATCCGATGATACGATGCGTCTCTTCCTTGAGGAGGAAGCGCGTGTTCGGCACGTTGGCCAGATCCGGCATGTCATCTGTGCTCATCTGCGTCCATCTGTGGTTTTGATTCGGCCCAAACAAAAACGCCCCGGACTTGCGGTCTGAGGCGTGAGCGTTCATCTCGTTGGAGACGAACGCTTAAATCGTCGTTGTCGTGGTGCTGTGCAATTGATCAATCACGAGGCCACGCTAATCAGCGATGGGCGCTTTGGCAAATTCATTTCCTCAAGCATTTCCCCAAGCCGGCCTTTAATGGGCTTTCCAAACCGCACGGCTTTCGTAACTTGACGCCAATTTATGAATGAACTCAACCGACGCAGCTTTATCAAAGCCTCCGCCCTCAGCACCACCGCCCTGGCCGGCCTTTGCGCGGCTACGGACGCCGTCGCCGCCGCGCGCGGCAAGCCGGTCCGGATTGTAAAGCACGACGTAGTCTTGTTTCAGGGCGATTCGATCACGGACGCCGGGCGGAGTCGCGACCGGGGCAAGACCGACGTGGCGAACAACCAGCCCGGGTTGGGGAATGGTTACGCGTGGCTGGCGGCGGCCCAATTGCTGGTGGACCGACCGGCGGATGAACTGCAGTTCTTCAATCGCGGCATCAGCGGCCACAAGGTGTTCCAACTGACCGAGCGCTGGCAGACGGATTGCCTCGACCTCAAGCCGGACGTGCTCAGTATTTTGATCGGCGTGAATGACATCTGGCACTCGCTTGATCCGAGACTGGGTTACAAGGGGACGGTGGACATTTACGAACGCGACTACCACGCGCTGGTCGAACGCACCAGGAAGGCTTTGCCAAAAGTGAAGTTGGTGGTTTGCGAGCCATTCGTGTTGCGTTGCGGCGCGGTGACTGACAAGTGGTTTCCGGAGTTTGATGATTATCGCGCGGCGGCGAAGCGCGTGGCGGACACACATTACGCCACGTTCGTGCCCTTCCAAGCAATGTTCGATGCGGCCATCAAATACGCACCGCCGGAGCACTGGGCGGGCGATGGTGTGCATCCAAGCGCGGCGGGCGCATCGCTCATGGCGCATTTCTGGCTGAAAGCGGTCGGCAGTTAGCAGAAACTTCGACGGCGATTTCAATTCTGCTGCAGGCGCACGCTGCCGCCGCTGGTGTGAGCGGTCAGGAGCGGGCCGCCGCCGTTGATCTTGCCTCGGAGTTCGTGCTTCTTTTGCTCGCCTTGAACGACCGAAACCACCGGGAAGTCGGTCGTGACCCGGCCACCACTGGTGCGGGCATCCACGTCCACGGCCACTTGTGCGTCGAGAACGAGGGTGATGCTGCCGCCGGAAGTTTTGAACGAGCAGGCCTTGGCCGGTTGTTCCAACAGTGTGGCGGTGATGCTGCCGCCTGAGGTGCCGGCTTCAATGGCGCCTTTGATGTCCGCAACCTGGATGCTGCCGCCGGAAGTCTTGACCACCGCCTCACCGGTCAGGCTTTCGGCGCGAATGGAGCCGCCGGAAGTGTGGGCGTTCACGTTGCCCTCGATGGCTTTCAGGTTCACCGTGCCACCAGCGGTTCGGAGGTTTACTTTGCCTTTGGCGTCGTGGACGTAGATGCTGCCGCCGCTGGTGTGGCCGGAAATCGGGCCTTCAATGCTCTCGAACCGCAAGCTGCCGCCAGCGGTGTTCGCCTGCAACTTGCCGGTCAATCTCGTCACATTGATGCTACCGCCAGCGGTCTTGAGGTCCACGTCGAACTCGCGCGGAACGGTGATGACGCATTGGACCTGGAGTTGCGGGGAACTGCCAAACCAACGCCGGGTTCTCGGCCCCTGGTATTCTGACCGGACCTGAACGCCATTATCAGTCTGCGTGAGCGTGACGATGTGATCGGCAAGGGTCTTTTCCGCCTGGCTGCGGCTGCCACCGGCTTTGCTGGTGATTTCAATATCCACCGAGCCGGCTTCGGCGGTCTTGATTTCAATGCTGCCACGGTCCAGCTCGACGAACAGTTGCCCGCCGGGGGCCGCGGTGAATGATTTGGTGACTTTGTCCTCCACGTCGGCGCGGACGACGGAAGTAATGGCAAGCAGGGCCGCCAAGGACACTGCGACGGTATGGGATTTGGCCGGATTCGGTTTCATGCTCCAGGTTTTAGGTTTCAGGATTCAGCTTGAAATGGTGTTGCGTGGCCGGATTCGCCCGGTGTCAGCGGCACTTCGGAGGAAAAACACTCCGGGGCGCGGTTTTGTTTCAGAATTCGTTAGCCCAGAGTCCGCTCAGTCCAGGGACCGTTGCGTTGACCGTATTTCAATCTGCAGCCGGTAAAGGTAACGGATGACTTCCGGGGGCAGTTGGTCCTTGCCGCCGGGCTTGGCGTCGGTGGCCGGTTTCTGTTCGTCGCGGATTTTGGCCAGTTCCCCCGCGTCCAGCCAATAACCGCCGCAGTTGGGGCAATGATCCACCTCGACGCGGCGTTTGGGGCTGAAGAAATGGCGCTTGAGTTTCACACCGTGGCAGCGCGGGCAGCCGCGACGGCGCGCATGGTCCACGGGCCGCGTCGGGTCGTGACGAATGTGCAGCAGATGTTCCCCGGCAAGCTCGTGTTCCTCATCCACGCGCTTGAGTTCAAAGGCGTCGAACCAGATGCCGCCGCACCCGCCCTGGCAGATATCCACGACAACGCTGCCCACTTGGGTTTCAGTCAACCGGTGATCGCAGGCCGGACATATCATGGGCAGAGAATTAGCAGATTGCGCGGCGAAATCAAACGGCGTTTACGGCGCGCTTCCTGGCGTTGCCCACGCCGAACTTCACGGCACTTCGATGAGCCGGACGTAATCCAGACCAAACATGTAACTCTTCGCGGCTTGCGCGTTGGCGCCCGTGATTTCAACAGTCAGTTTGTGGTCGCCCGCCGTGAGTTCATGGGTGCCCAACTTCAGTTCCGGAGTTGGTACAACATTCGGATCGTAGAGATCAATCGGTTCGCCCAATGGGGTGCCGTCCAGCGAGAGTTGCACGATGCCGTAATCCCGCGCCTTGGTCAGCCGCACTGCGAGTTCGTATTTGCCGGATTTTGCCACCGGCAGCGCGAGGTCCAGTTTGTCGCCGGGCTTCGCTTGAATCCACCAGAGATGGGCGTCGCGGCTCCATTGATCGCCGAAGCCGGAGAGGTCCTGTTCATGCGGATTGCCAGCGGTCTGGGCGAGGATTTTCAACTGCTCACCCTCGATGACACCCGGAATGATCTTGTAGGTCGGCTGCACGTAGTAGCCCGTCCGCTGCGAAAGCGGCTGCGGCGAGTAGGGATCATCACCCCCAGGTGCGAGATACCAATAGACCGTGGCGGCATAGAGCGTGGGCCGGGAATTGGGATAATACTTTTCGATGTCGCCCGCGAAGGATTTGTGGAAGGGAATCTGGTCGGCGATGTGCCAGCGGTTCACCGAAACGTGGCCTTTGTTGTTGCCGTCGTTGCGCGTCTGGTTGTGGAAGGCGTGTTGAAAGAGCAGCGGGCTGCACCAAGCATAACCAAAGTAATCCTCCGAGCCGGTGCCGAAAGTCGAAGGAAACTTCTCGCCGTCCACGAAGAATTTTTCATCGCCTTCGCCCCACCAACCGCCGCGCGGATTCCAAATATGAAGCATCACGCCGACATAGCGGCCCCGTCCGGTGGTCTTGAGCAGGGGCCAGTCAATCCAGCGTGCCGGCTCGGTCGGCAGGAACTCGTCGCGATGCCACTTGGCGTGAAAGCGGGCGTATTGGGCGGGATCCTCCTTGAGCGGCTGGGTATAAACCTCGAAGGTGACCTGACGATCCACGTTGCCCTCATTCTTCAGCGTCACCTCGGCGCTCTTCGCGAACGGCATGAACCAGTTGGCGTACCACCAGCCGTCTTCCGTGAGTCCGCACGGCAGCGAACGATACGGGTTCGCGCCCGGTGCGGTGCCGAAGAAATCCCCCAGCGGCGTCCAGACGCTCGATGCAAAATCGCCGTCCCATTTGATGGACAACACCAACTCCCGAAGTGCGTCGTGGTCCGCCGGAGTCAGCGACGGCTCGAACTTCACGCGAATGGCATTGATGGCGTTCGGGCCTTTGAGTTTGTGGGTATCCGTGCCGCCTTTGGCGCTCAACCATCCGCTGCCGCTGGACCTGGCGTAGCCGGTGGACGTGTCGCGGGGGCCGCAATTGCGCAGGAGTTGATCGGCTTCATCCAGCGCGGCATCTTCCTCGGGAGTGAGTTCGCGTTGGAACGTGGGTACCCGCGTGCCATTCGCGAACGTGGTGTAAACGAACTGGTAGTATTGTCCCCAACCCTCCTCCGCCACAATCTTGCAGGATTTCTGATACGGAATGGGCGTGTAATTGTTCCAACCGAGCGCCACCGTGTAAACCAGGGCAGGACGCGTGAAGGGCGCGTGTTTCCCGTCGAAGTAACCGGAGAACGGCAGGTCCACCGCCGGTTCACTCGCGCCGTCGAGATAGATGCGCACGGGACCCGCCTTCGGCGCCGCCGACCAGCTCCGCCAGATGCAGCCCGGCCCCTCCATCTCGGCCAGCACCAATTGGCCATCTTCCCGGCGAATGATGCCGCCACCGTCGCCATTGGCGTCCCAATGTAGGTATTTGCCGGTGGCTTCATCGTATTGGCTGGCGCGGTCGTAACTGGACCATTGCTTGGTCGTTTCGCCCGGTGCCGGCAGCGTGGCGAGATGCTCGAGATCCGTGAGCCGTTTGATGAGGTCAACGTAAGTGAGTTGCGGTTGGGCTGAAACGAGCGCCGAAGTTGCCATGCCCAAAACCACCAGTAGTGCGAGCCGTTTCATCTGCTTGACCCTTTCGTTGAAGTTATCCCCATGCCGGGAGAAACGTAACAGGCGCGGGCAATGTGGCAAGTTCCACAAATCAGCTTTCGACACGGCGGGTTGACGCCGCGCCCTCAGTGCGCGGTCAGAAAACTCTGTAACCCGGCGAGGTTGTCCGTGTTGATCAAATCCACGTTGGCCGAGCGCAGCGTGCGCCAGAAGTGCGGCGTGTCCGGCGCGCCCCAAAAGCGCACGCGCCGGCCCTGCTCGTGCGCGCGGCTCAACATCAGGCGAAGTTTTGCCATCTCCTCGTCCGGCATCTCGCCATTGCCGCGCCAGGAAAAAGTGCCGCCCCAACGGGCGCTGATCCACGGTGCAAAGTGTGCGGGGGGATTGGTGTCCAAATCACTTGGCTCGCCATCAAAGGCCGCGTAACGGACGGTTTCGCCGGCAAACATGCCGCGGTCCCGGCTGCCGCTGATGACGACCATCACGGCGTTGCTGTGCTTCGCGTCGCTGGAGAAGGTGGTCAGTATGTCCGCGTAATTCGTGAGCACGGCGCGCAGAACTGGATAGGTGGTTTGCCAACTCGATTTGAGATCAATCAACAGCGTGAACTCTGGGCCGTTGGGATAAACCCGACCGCCGTTCTTCTTCGCGCGCTCCCGCAGCGGATTCAGGTAGAGGGCCTCCAGAGTGCGCTCCGGCTTCACTTTGTCGCGGTCATGAGCGACGAGCAACTTGTCCTCAACCAGAAAGATGTCCGCCTCGACGCTGCAAAACCCGTGATCCAGCGCGTCGAGCAACGGACGCGGGTGTTCGTAATCATTGTGAGCATGCGCATGGATAAGTGGAGCAGGTTGGGCGAATACCGCGGCTGGCCCTGGACCGATTACGTTGATGGTCAAGGCAACCAGGAGCGCGGACAGCCATGTCCGCGAGTCGAGTAGTGGGAGTTTGCACGGACATGGCTGTCCTCGCTCGGAGTAGTGGTTGGGGACTTCGTTGCTCATCTTCTTCCTTTCCATCCCGGACCGCGCACTACTTGGCCGGGCTTCGCGCCGGTGTGCTCGCCGTCTTTGAGAACTTGCACACCGTTCACAAATACGTGCGCCACGCCCGTGGCGTACTGATGCGGTTGCGCATACGTGGCATGATCCTGGATCGTTTTCGGATCAAACACAACGATGTCCGCATAGTAGCCGGGCTGGAGCGCGCCCCGCCGATCCAGCTTGAAGGTCTCCGCCGGGAACGAAGTCAGCCGGCGAATGGCTTCTTCAAGCGGGATCAGTTTTTCCTCGCGCACATATTTGCCGAGCAGCCGGGCGAAGTTTCCGTAAGCACGCGGATGCGGATTGGATTTCAGAAACACGCCCTCGGTGGCAAGCGACGCGGAATCGGAGTTGAAACTGACCCACGGAAGCCGGAGCTGCTTGCGGACGTTGTCCTCGGACATGAGGAAGTAAACGGTGTTTACCCGGCTGCCATCTTCGATCACCAGATCAATCGCCGTGTCTTCCGGTGACTGTCCGCGCAATTTGGCGACCTGGGCAAGGCTCTTACCGGTGAACTGTTTCAGCTTTTCATTCTTGAAGCCGACGAGCAGGACTTTGTCCGGTGAACCGGCCATCAGGTACAGACTTTCCCATTCGTCCGTCGGCGTGACCATTTCCTTGAGCACCCGCCGACGGATATCCGGGTCTTTCAACCGCTCCGCCCACTTCTGATAACCACCCTCCTGGACCCAGGGAGGCATCGCTGCGTCCAGCCCGGTTGCGCCCGCCGTGTAGGTGTACATATCGGCAGTGATCTTCAATCCGCTGGCGCGGGCGGCTTCGATCTTCCTTATTGCCGCGTCCATCTTGTGCCAGTTTGACTGGCCCGCGGCTTTCAAATGATAAACCTGCGCCGGGATGCGCGCCTCCCGCGAGATGTGCAACAACTCGTCCAGTGCTTCGAGAAAGGTATTGCCTTCACTGCGCAGGTGCGAAATGTAGAGGCCGTTATACTCCGCTGCGACCTTGCACAACTCAATCAATTCGTCCGTTTGCGCATAGAAGGCCGGCGCGTAAATCAGCGAGGATGCAATGCCCAACGCGCCCTCTTCCATGGCCACCCGGACCAGTTTCCTCATGCGGTCCAGTTCGGCGCCGGTCGGCGGACGATTCTCGTAACCGAGTTCGTGAATGCGCACGGTGGTGGCGCCGAGAAAGGATGCGACGTTGCAGGAGACGCCGCGTTGGACGAGGTGGTCGAGGTATTCGCCCAAAGTCGTCCAAGTCACCTCATACTGGATGTCACCCTGGCCTTCGCGCATTTCCTGCTTCATTCTCGCATTGAGCGGTCCCATGGACTCGCCTTCCCCAAGAACTTCAAGTGTGACGCCCTGCCGGATGTCGCTCTGCGACCGGCCATCTTCGATGAGGGACTCATTGGCCCAGCTCAACACGTTGATGAAGCCGGGCGCGATGGCCAGGCCCTTGACGTTCAATTCCCGGCTGGCACTGGCCTCGACAAGTTTCCCGACGGCCACGATTTTGTCGCCTTTGACCGCCACATCTCCCACTGTCGGAGGCTGTCCGCTGCCATCGTAGATTGTGCCGTTGCGTATGATCAGGTCGTAGGCAGCGGCCCCATGGAGGCTGACCAGACTGGCAAGCATCAGGAGCAAACACCCGGGTTTGTGCATCCCGACATTTCTCCACAAATCGCCGCGGGTGCAAGTCAATTGCTGCCCCGTTTCAACCACTTGCCCAGCCACCTCGGGGAAACAGCGAACACCAACCCGCCACGCCTCGCCGCGGCCACGTGAATCCGGGGGGCTAAACAGCAGCGGCCAATAGCGGGCCAATTTTCGGCAAATTCCAGCTTGCGACCGTTGCTGAGGGGATTATATGTTCTGTGGGCATAGAGCACGCGTTATGTTTGCATCGGCCAAAGCCAGCCGGCAGTATGCAGGACCAGGAAGGTCAATCGGATCGTTCTGCGGCAAGACTCCACTCGCCCTGTCCATGGAGCCATTGGAAGTTGTGCTTGTGTCTGCGTTGAATTCCTCATTTAACCGCGCTTGTTCCTGTCTAATCCGGCACTCCCAACCCACCCAGAGCACCATTCGCTTATGAAAAACCTGATCCCTCGGACGAGTTCGCCCACGGCGCTGGCGTTCACCTTGATTGAATTGTTAGTGGTCATTGCCATCATTGCCATTCTCGCGGCCATGTTGTTGCCGGCCCTGGCGACGGCCAAGGAACGGAGCAAACGCATTTCGTGTGTGAGCAACCTCCGTCAACTGGCCGTGGGCGTTAATGTTTATTCGTTGGACAACGACGACCGTGTGCTCTCCGCACGCTGGAGTGCCAACAGTTTCGTGCAGAACTGCCTCAATCCCCCCGAAGCCTCCGCGGCGAAGCAGGTGGGCTTGACCGTGCAGTCGAACGCCCCTTCGGTCTGGACCTGTGCCAACCGGCCGGGTTTGCCGATTCTGGAGCCTGAGTTTCCGCAGTGGGTGATTGGTTATCAGTACTTCGGTGGCTTGACCAACTGGTTGAATCCCGCCGGCAATTTCCCCTCCCGCAGTCCGGTGAAACTCAGCCAGTCCAAATCCACGCACGTTCTGGCGGCTGACGCCGTCGGAAAGATCAATGGTTCGTGGGGTGGCAACGAACCGGGCCGCGATTTTGTCTATGCGAACATGCCGCAACATCGTGGTGCGAAATCCAAAGTGCCCGTCGGCGGCAATCAGGTCTTTGCCGATGGTTCCGCCAGTTGGCACAAATTTGAGACGATGTACTACCTGACCACGTGGAGCACGGGCGGTTCGCGCATCTACTATTTCTACCAGGATTCCTCCGATTTTCCGCCCGCCCTGCAAACTCGGTTGCTCAGCCTGCGGGCAAGGCCGTAGCACTACTTGGCAGCAACGTCAGCGTCCTTTCCATGCTCCTTCGCTTCGGTGAGGGGCAAGGCGTGGCCCTTCTCGAAATTGAGATAAGTCTTTGCTTTTCTCAGCAACGGACTAGTTTTCGCCCCATGAATTCCTCGATCCTTTCGGGCATTACCTTCGTGTTCCCACTTGCCAGCCTCATCGCCACTCATGCCGATACGGTGGATGACTACATCCAGAAGCAGATGCAGAAACAGCACATTCCCGGGCTGACGCTGGCAGTGGTGAAAGACGGTGTGCTCGAGAAAGCCTCCGCCTACGGCCTGGCCAACGTCGAACTCAACGTGCCGACACGGACGGATACCATCTTCCAAATCCAATCCATTACCAAGACCTTCACCGCCAGCGCGATCATGCTGTTGGTCGAGGAGGGGAAACTGTCCCTGACGGACAAGATTTCCGAGCATCTTGCCGGTTTGCCCGAAAGTTGGAAGGACGTGACCGTGCGCCATCTGCTCACGCATACTTCCGGCATCAAGGATTTCATCAACGAACCGGTCATGGACTTGCGCCTCGACATTCTGCCCGGGGACGTGATTAGGGCGTTGCACGAAAAGCCGCTGAATTTCCAGCCCGGCGAAAAGTACGCTTACAGCAACACCGGCTACCATCTGTTGGCCATGATCATCCGCGAAATCACGGGCCAATACTGGGGTGAATTCCTCCAGGAACGCATCTTTGATCCGCTTGGCATGAATGACACGCGGGTCATCAGCCATGCAGAGATCATCACCAATCGCGCCTCCGGTTATCTCTGGGAACGAGACCGGTTGCAGAACGGGCGCTACATCGCCGCGACCGTTCTGGGTTACGCCGGCGGCGGGCTGCGCTCGACCGTGCTCGATCTGGCCAAGTGGGACGCCGCGCTTTGCTCGGACAAAATCCTCAAGCCTGCCACGCTCGAACAGATGTGGACGCGCGCGGAGTTGAACGATGGCTCGAAAGCGGGCTACGGTTTCGGCTGGGGCATCGGCACGCACCAAGGCCGCCGCTTGATCAGTCACACCGGCTCGCACATGACCGGGTTCAAAAGTGCCATGGCGCGCTTCGTGGATGACAAGGTGACAGTGATCGTCTTCACCAATCAGCGCGGCGCCGACCAGATGGCCATTGCCACCGGCGTGGCAGCTCATTACATCCCTGCGTTGAAACCGAGTGCCGCCGCTGACTGAAGACTCTCCCTGGTCAAGAAGCCCGGTTGCGTGGTAGCTGGAGCGGGGGCGAGGCGGACGAATCGTGAAGCTGCTTGAGCAGACGCCGCATTGCCATGTTGGCTGCGCGACTTTCGCAGCCTCCCAAACCGACGGTCACCCCCCGCCCGGACGGGTGGTTGCCGGGCCAAGCAACCGCTGCCGCTGCTCCAGGCAAAACTCAATGAAGGCTTGTTCGGCGACGAAGCGATGGACCGGTTTCGGCAGGCAATCGTAGGTCGCGCCGAAAACCTTGCGCATGAATTCGTCGTCGCGCAACGCGGACTGCGCGTGCGTGACGGAGCGCTGCACCAGTTGGTGGGCCACGAGTTTCCGGATTTGCGGCGTGTACGAGTCCAGCAACCCGCGGGTGGAATCGGTCAGGTGAGCTTTCCCTCGCGCGGCGGCGGTGGTGAGTTTTTGCGTGAGTTGAACCGCTTGGGAAAACGCCGCGCCGCCGGTGGGGTTCTCTCATTACCCGAACGTGCCTTTCGCGCTTGGCCTTCCCCAGCCAAATTTCAGGGTCATGCCGAAATTCCAAATGCTAACTGCAACGATGGAAAGCAAGTTCGCCAAATAGACGTTCATATTGAGGAACGAAACCTGGACATTCAGCAGCAGAACGCTCAACGCAATTCCCGCTACACAGATCACATTGAACTTCGCCAAACGGAGGAGCCGCGCTCGCCCGCCAGTCCGCTCAGTTGCCAATTCTCGAAACGTCCAAATATCATTCCAGAGGAAATTATTGAAGATGGCCACTTCCGCCGCGATGATTTTGCTCAAAGTCAGATTCCAGTGCAGCATCATCGGATCGGCCAACAGCCAGATCACCGCCATGTCCACCCCCACGCCGCTGCCGCCAACGATGCAGAAGCGAGCGTAGCGGCTGAAGAGAAGCCACAATTCGGAACTCACCACGCGAGCGACAGGTTTCATCCTTTTCCTCTTCGGACGACGGCATCGTGTAGCAGGATTCCACGGAAAGGCTTCGCCTCGGTGTAAAGCTGGATGCGCCTGCGAATCGAAGTCTGAACCTCGGCTGAGGCACCAAGTTTCATGGCCTCTGTTGCAGTCCACTGCGCCTGCTCGAATTCACCGGCTTCCGCGTAGGCCGCCGCCAGCGTATCCAGATAAAGGGAATTCCCGTTGGGCGACATGCGGCACGCGAACGAGGCGTGCTCGACGGCTTTGCGCCCGTCGCGAATTGCTGGATCGTCAGAAGCACACAAAACCCCCGCGAGAAGATTGTGGTATCGCGGGTCATAGCGCGATTGACGCAAGGCGAGATCGAGATGCACGAGCGCACGTTTCGGCCTGCCTGTCAGCACATACGCGCGCGCGATGTTGTAATGCGTTCCGGGGTAATCGAAATAATACTCCAGTACTTCACGAAAACACCCGAGACTCCTCTCTCGCTCGCCAATCACGTCGTACCCGATGCCCATACCGAAACACACCAGCGCATTCTTGCCGGTCACTCGCTCGCCATTGCGGGCCAGCGCGAGATCATCTTTCCAGCAAGCCAGTTGCCGGTGCGTGGAAAAAATCAGAAGCGCAGCGACGCCACTGAATAGCAGAAGCTGCCGCTGGATGGTCATCCATTTCCAATCGCCAATCATCCAGACCAGCGCCACGAAGATGCCGATCTGCGGCAGATACATGTAGCGGTCCGCCATGAGGTGCGTTCCGATTTTGATGAGACCCAGGATCGGGGCCAAACAAACGAGAAACCAAAGGATTCCGACAGAGACGTACTTTCGGGTGCGTAGATTGCGAACGACACACCAAAGCAGAAGCACGACAGCGGTGATAAGCAGCAAAAGCCCGCCGGCAGATGGACGGGCCGATGGATAATAGACGGCATATCCGTGCGGAATCAGAAGCTGCTTCAGGTACATCGGAATTGCGGAAATGCAGTTCACGGCGCGATCAGCCATCGGAAACTGCGCGAGGCTGCGGACGGCGCCGACGTTCGATTCCGCGTGAAACGTCAAAAACGTAAATGCGCCGGAGAGGATGAACAGTGGAATCTTCTCCGCAACAAGCCGCAACGTGCGATGCCAAAACTCCAGACCTGCCTGGCCTTCAGGCTCGCCCGCTGGAAGCCGCTTGAGAGGCCAAAAATCCAACACGAGCAACAAAGCCGGCAAGATCACGGCTACGCTCTTGCAAAGCAGACTCAGCAGCATTGCAGCCACCACCGACCCCATTCGCGCTGCGGTCGGTTTCTCCGTGTAGCGCACGTAAGCGATCAACGCGAGCAGTGCGAAAGCCATTGCCAGAAGGCCCTTGCGTTCAGAAACCCAGGCAACGGTTTCCACATTGATGGGATGCCAGGCGAACAAGCCTGCGATAACCAGGCTCTTTCCGGTCTCGCCGGTCGCCCGCTTGACAAAATGAAACAACAGCAGCGTATTGGCGATGTGCAGCCAGAGATTCGTGAGATGAAATGCCCCGGAATTCACGCCGAAGATCGTGGCATCGACCATGAGCGAAAGCCACGTTAGCGGGTGATAAAACCCCAACGTTGCGGTCCAACTCCAGATAAAGCTCTCGCGTGTCAGCCCTTGCTTGACGTAGTCATTCTCAGTGACAAAAAAGTTGTCGTCATGCGCGAGGAAGGGATAACTGGCCACAGCCGCATAAAGAGCAAAAGTGACCAGAACAACCAAGAATCCAAACCATCCACGCTGTGTGGTCAAAAGCCCCCTTACGACGCTGTGCGTAGGGTCTTTCATAATTCAGATACGGCATGCCGCTGTTTCGTAAAGGTCCGGACACGCGGTGCCGATTAGTGAACTGGACGAGGGTCTTGGTTCTGCCCCCCACAGGAACGGGCTATGGGCGCAGCTCCTCCCAATGCGGCTGGTGATCTCGGTTCCAGCGACGCCGCAACTCCTCCTCGGTTGGCGACTGCTTATTCTCGCCGAAAAGCACGCTCGCCTTCAAATGCTCGGTGTGTGTATCGGCAAACCCTACGTTCCAGAGTCCTGAGTGCCGTTTCGTCATGATCTGCAGCGAACGCACATGGAATGCTCCCAACGTTCCTCGTTGAGCCTCAAAATAGAAACGATGCACCATTCCCAAAGGTGTCCTGTCAGGAACCGTGTCCCCGTAAGCGATCATCTGGCTGGGTGAACGCACTTGGGACTCCTTGCACCCCACGAACCCATCTGGAAGGGATACAGTTAGACCGTAAGGAGTGTTCCATCCAACTCCGTGTCCATTCATATCGTAACTGACGCCGTTCTCGAATACGCCTCGATCGAAAACGCGACGCCAGACCAGCCGGAGCGGATTACCAGGACATTGATAAAGATCATTTGTCCAGTTCGCAGACAATGCAGGATACAGTTTGTCTGTCCAGCACGCTAGGGAGTCCTGCCCCGGAGACGGTTCAAAATACGCTGGATATGCTCCGTGGTCCGTGACGTATGCGGCCGATGCAATTCCAATCTGGCGCAGGTTGCTCGCGCATTGCGTCAGTTGAGCGCGAGCCTTGGCTCTTGCCAACGCCGGGAGCAGCATCGCCGCGAGGATTCCGATTATCGCAATCACGACAAGAAGTTCGATCAACGTGAACGCGCTTTGGTCGTTCGTTCGACGCCCCACGGCGATGTCAGTGGCCTTCATGCACTTTTGGCACGGCCCCAGCGGCTCCGCTCAGGTCCGCTGGCCGGATCCTGTGAAGATGGTTTATTTGCCAGATAAAATAGCCACTTCCGAGGAGGAGTGCAACAACAATGCCGCCCAGAATGTGATTCATCGTCGCCGCGCTCACCCCCAGCAGGCCGTAGGCACTTCCCATGCAGGGGCACGGAGCCGTAACGCCCATCAGCCAGAGGCAAGACAGCGCAGGCGTTCCAATGCGTCGGCTTCCTTGCCGCAATCGAGGAGCACGACATCCGCGTGGGACGCTTCGATCTGCCGCACCGGAGTTGTCCATGGCAAAAGCGCAAGCAAGTGGACGCCCGGAACAGAACCCACACGAGCCACAACTTCACCGCAGACTTCAGCGCGATCTGAAATCGCCAGCACTGCCACTGAATCGGCTTCTCGCGGCATGACGCGGCCTTTGGTGTTATGCTGCTCTCCTCTCGCGCCCTTTCTCCGGCGCGCCTATGGAATGCCCACGCACGGCGAAGGTCAGAACCGCGGAAGAATCGGGGAGGTTGTTCCTCTATCGCTACCGTTTTTACTGTGCGCACGATTCATTCGTGCGCCACGCTACACCGGAGCTTGCAGTCAGCAGACAGCAGGCCAGCCCCTATGCACCGGACTTTGGAAGGCGTCAGCGAGATTTCGGCCGGCTTTTGTACTTCTCGTACAAACGCGTATGCCGGTTATCCAGACTCACTTCCCTGCCGGCAATCCACATACGTTTCACGTTCGAGCGGATGTCCAGAATGTCGCCGTCTGTCACCACCAGGGTCGCATCCTTGCCGGTTTCGATGGACCCCAGCCGCTCCGCCACGCCTGCGATCTGGGCGGGATAGAGCGTGATCGTTTTCAGCGCCTCATCGGCCGGCAGGCCAAACGCCGCCGCTTGCGCTGCTTCGTAGGGCAAATTCTTGGCCAGCGACGCGCGATAGCTGCTCAGGCCGATGGCCACTTTCACACCGGCTTTCCACAGCGCGGCGGGCGCGGCAAATTGAACGTCGTAATTCTCCGTGTCGCGCGGCGGTTGCGTGAACACGTGGTTGTAAATCACGGGCACGGTGTTGGACGCCAGCAGACCGGCGACTTTCCACGCGTCACGCGCCTCGGCAAGGACGATTTTGAACCGGTTGGTTTCCGCCCAGCTCACCGCGGCGCGAATCTGGCGCGCGTCATCGGCGTGAACCGTAATGGGCACCTCGCCCCGGAGCACGGGCAGCATGGCTTCCCATGATGGTACTCGCAAAAAGTTGTCCCCTTCCTTTGCGGCCTCGCGGGCTTTGGCGTAGGCGCGGGCTTCCTGGAAGAAATCGTCAATTTCCTTGAGCCTCGCCCGGCGTTCCTTGTCCTGCTCTTCGAGGGGCCGCGTGCGTCCGCGACTCTGCTCGCGCGGCGTGACATCCAGACCGGCGGACGGCCAATAAACGTGGAGCGCGATGGCCGGCTTGACCAGCATGTCTTCGATGGTCCAGCCGTCGAGCGCCACGAGGGCGGACTGGCCGGCGATCACCCCACCCTGGGGTGTGGGCTGGAAACAGGCCACGCCGTTCGCCCGCGCGACGGGCAGCAGTTCGGAATCGGGATTCACCGCGAGCCAGGATTGCACCTCTGGCGTGAACTCACCCACTTCCGATTGATCGCGCGTGGCGCGCACCGCGCCGATTTCCACCAGGCCCAGGTCCGTGTTCAACGCAATCATGCCCGGATAAACGTGCAGCCCGGCGAGGTCCACCGCTTTTGCACCCGTGGCCGAAACCGTCTTGCCGACGGCGGAAATCTTCCCGTCCTTGATCAACACCTGACCGGCGGAGATCGTTTCCCCCGAAACCGTGTGAACTGTCGCGCCGGTCAGCAAAACCGATTCTGCGCGCACGACCGCCGAGTTCAACGGGCTGAACAATAACGATGCCGCAAGCGCGCAGGAACGTAGCGCAGAATTGCACTCTATCAGCATCTCTGGAAGTCGTCGCAAGCCGCGACGATTTTCCCGGAGCGCGGACAGCCTTGTCCGCGAGTCGGAACTGGTCGCACAGGAACGCGCGGACAAAGCTGTCCGCGCTCCTTGGGTTGCGGCCGGGCCGCGTTGCGCTGGATCGCGGATGTGAAATCTGCTGGCGTTACGACAGGCCGGTCGTCCGCCGAATGTGACTCGACGATAAAGCAGATTGGAAATCCGCGCTATACTGCCATCGCACGCTGACATCGTGAATCGTGAACCGTGAATCGTAAATTTCATCGTCCTTCCTCCTCTTCATCCAGACAGTGCCGGTCCACGTAATCGAATTGATGCTCCAGTGCTACGCGGAAGAACGAGCCATCGTCCTTCTTGTCCTCCGCACCACCGCTGCCGCCGCCACCTGCCAGCTTTTTGGCCTTGGCAATGAGATCAGCCCGTTCCTGCTGCAACGCCGCCGCGCGATCCGCCGCCAACGACCGGTCAAAGTACTTTTTGCCGTCAATCCACGTTTGCAGCACCACGCTGCGCGAATCCAGCGGATGGCCCGACCAGACCACGAAATCGGCGTCCTTGCCCGGTTCGAGTGAGCCGACGCGTTTATCAATGCCGAGTTGTTTCGCCGGATTGAGGGTGACGAACTTGAGGGCGTCCTCCTCCGATGTGCCGCCAAATTTCACCGCCTTGGCGGCCTCCGTGTTCATGCGGCGCGCGAGATCAGAGGAATCCGAGTTGAACGAAACCAGCACGCCGCGTTCGTGCATCAGCGACCCCGCAAACGGAATCGCGTCATACACCTCGAACTTGAAGGCCCACCAATCCGCGAAGGCCGAAGCCCCGGCACCGTGCGCGGCGATTTCGTCCGCCACCTTGTAACCTTCGAGGATGTGTTGCAGCGTACCGATCCTCACCTGGAACCGTTCCATCACGCGCAGGAACGCGAGGATTTCATCCTGCCGATAGCTGTGACAGTGAATGAGGCGTTTGCCTTCGATGATTTCGCCGATGGTTTCGAGTTCCAGATCGCGGCGTAGTGGGACAGGCATCCTGCCGGTTCGATTCGTCCCGGCTGACCGGCCGGACGCCTGTGCGGCCAGGTACTGTTGCGCGGCGAGGAAGCGGTTTTCGTGAAACGTCGGCACGCCCATGCGCGACTGGGGAAAACGCGTGGTGTTCCGGTCGCCCCAGTTGGATTGCTTCACGTTTTCGCCCAGTGCGAACTTGATACCCGGCGGCGCGCCCTCGAACTTGAGTTCCTCCGGGCTGGCCCCATCGCGCAGTTTGATGACCTGATTCTGGCCGCCGATGGGATTGGCCGAGCCGTGCAGCAGATTCGCCACGGTCAATCCGCCCGCGAGTTGTTCGTAAAGATTTTTGGTCTCCGAATTCACCACGTCGCCAATGCGGACCATGGCGGAAGATGGCAACGTGCCTTCGTTCACCGCACCGAGAATCGCGGTGTGGCTGTGGCAGTCAATCAGGCCGGGGGTGATGTGGAGGCTGCTGCCGTCAATCCACTTTACGGGTGGTCCAGAACTGCCTGTGCCTTCGCGAGTGACCGATACAATTCTTCCTTCACGAAAGTACAGGTTCGCGTTGGTCATTCGACCCGACGAACTGCATGTCCAAATCGTTGCGCCACTGATGAATGCTCCTATTGCGGTCGAATCGCCAACTTTCACGGGAATCGCTCCTCGCCCCTCCAACGGCGACCGCGCTACGCGCTTGGTCCGCAATTCCTTCAACTCCGCTTCCTTCTTCTTTTTTTCAGCCTTCGCCTTCGCAGCCTTTTCAGCGTCCTCGTCTTTCTTCGCTTCCTTCGGCGGCTCCTTTGCCGCGGCGATGTGAAAATTGCGCCCGTCAATCCACACATCCCGCACGCGTGATTCGGGATCGAAGTAACCTTTCCCTTCCACAATGGTCAGGTTGGCGATCTTACCCGCTTCGATGGTGCCGAGCTGTTTGTCCATCCCGCAAAGCTTCGCCGGCAAGGTCGTGAGCGCCGCCAGGGCGTCGTCCTCGGACAAACCACGTTCGAGCGCGAGCTTCAGGTTCTTCCGAAACGCCTTTTTGTCGCTCAAGCTGTAAGTCGTGAATGCAATCTCGAGATCCTGTTGCCGCAGCAGCGCCGGATTTTCCGCCGCCCAATCCCACGCGCGCAACTGGTCCAGCGAAACCTGGTCCCAATCCTCTTCCGTTGGCGGCTTGGGCAGCGTGGGAAAATTCACCGGCACGATGAACGTTGGTGGGACAGGCATCCTGCCTGTCTCCCTGGCTACTTCGGCGGACAGGCTGGAAGCCTGTCCCACTAGGTCGGGCCGGCGCCATTCTTGGCCGCTCGAAACGAGCGCGAAGTCCAGTTTCAATTCCCGCGCCACGCGCGCGGCGCGGTCCACCATCAACGCGCTGCCCGGCTCGATCAGCACTTGCATTTTCCCTTCCGCCGCCGGCGACAGCGCCTCGAGCGCGGGGTTGAACTCCGGTCGTTTGCGGCCTTGCGGATTCCCTGACCAGTCCGCGTGATCCAGGGCGTAATGTTGCGCGTCGAAGAAACTCTGCCGCACGGTGGCGATGACCCCCATCAACGAGGCGGGATAGACCCGCTCTTCCGTGCTCCGCGTGTCGAACGCGATGTGTTGGAATACGTCGGGCTTCAGCACGACCGCGTTGGGGTTGTCTTCGCGCAATTGCACGAGCGCGCTGCTGCCGCGAATGATGCCGTTCGCGGGCGCGATCAGCGCAGCCGTGAAGCCCTGCTCTCGCAACGGCGCCAACGCCCGGTCGCGCGGCGAGTACTGTGTTACCGCGCGCAACTCAGGGGTGATGCGGGAGATTTCATGCCCGGGACCGGAGGCGCCCAAGTCGGTCCGTTGTCCGGGTGTGCCGAAAAAGTTCACGCTGCCCGAAGTCAAGCTGTCGGTGTGGATCGGTTGCGTTTCCGTCGTGGAAACCGGCGCGTTGGTGCCGGAGAGAGGCAGATAAGGTTCGATGAATCCCGCGTAAATCGTCTGCCCGGTCAGGTCCCAAACCCGCGCCTCGGCAGGCGGCGTCACATTGCCCCCGACGCTTTCGATGTAGCCGTTGCGGATGACCACGGTGGCGACGTCCAGCGTCTCGCCCGGTTTGATGACGACTTTGCCGCCGACGAGCGCGTGAACGCCGACGGGTTGGGGTCGGAAGCCGGGGGGCGATAATTCGGCGCCGCAGGCTGCAACATGCAACCAAGCGAGGAATGCTAGGGGAGCAACGAAACGCCGGTTGCTGGCGGGGGAAAAGGCTTTCATTACTTGTGATCGTGGCAAGCAACTCAGGTTGAGCCGCTGTACTGGCAGGATTCCAGTTTCCAGGTTCATTTGTCGGGTCATGCACAAGTGTTGCCCACTACCCGGGGCTTTGGCTTGTGGCGGTGGTGTTTAGCACAGTCGCCTGCTCAGTCGAAAGCAAATTGTAGGGCGTTCCGCGATATAGACTGAGCCGTCCAACACACTAAACACCCAAAATCGCGCTCCTAAATCCATTGCCAAGACTTGGAGCCAAGATGCTAAAGAACTCCGGGAACGCCGGCCGGCTATCTCCCATGACCCACTTGTCCGTATCGCCGGTTTTCCAACCGGCGCACGCCGACTGGAAAGTCGGCGTTACCGATCGGTGTTCGCACAGGGAATCCCTGCACCCGCGAAGCGTAAGTCCCCACAAAGAGCGGCGCTGAAGCCGCACGCACTCCAAACGCTTCGCGACCCCTCCGCGTTAGCCAACCTCGCGCAGCGTTTGGAGTGCGGCTGATTTATCGCCGCTTTGGGTGATGGAGGTTAAGAGGAGGGAGTCTTGTCATCCACGCCCGAACACGAATCTGGCATCGTTCACTGTGGTCGCGGCGTCCGCCGTGCTCGGCTCCACTATAAGCCCGCTCCATCTGAATCCGGGGAGGATATCCGCCCCGACTCACGTCGGTGACCGCAGTTTCGGGTTCAAGGCGCGAAATTCCCCGGGCAATTTTCACCCCAAAGTCCGGCTGGTGTGCGAACCGCCCATTTTCATTCTTGATCCCGGCTTGATTCGGGGTTCAAGTTGACATCATTATTCCTTGGTTCGGACAACCAATAGCGGCACCCCTATGAAACCGAACAACCTGCACAACGCTGCCGGCAGACCGGCACACTCCATTAACGCCGACCGGCACGCAATCCGGGGCTACCTGGATCAACCCGACGAAGCTATCCAATTCAACCACCGGGCGTTCGTCTCGCCCGCGAAGCCGCCCCGGCACGGTCTGGAGTTTTCCATCGCAACCCTGGTTCTCAGCCTCGCCGGGCTGTGGTTTGCTGACTTGCTGCCGGCGAACGGCGCGCTTTGGGGATTGCTGCTCCTGGGATTGACCACCGGCGGTGCCGGACACGAAGAGCGGCGGGTCAAGGTTGGGGTGCGACATCATGCCGACCAGGAATCCGGCGTCTTCACGCTCAGTCTGGGTCAGGAAACCATCGCGCTGGAACATGGGAAATCCTGGATTCAATTGGACCACTTCAAATGGGTCACGCGCGGATTGATCGAGGAGCCGCAGAGCCTGAACATCTTCTCGGATGGCAGCGTCGAGATTAACACGGAGAAAATCAGCATCACCGATCCCGCCGGGCCGGCCAAACTGGAGCACCAGATCAACAAGCATCACACGCCCGTGGTTTCCCACAAACCCGTGGCCCCCGCCGGCTCACCGGTCGCGGCGACACCTCATTCCGACAGACCCCACTTCAAAGTGAAGCTCGATCACTGGGGCCACATGATCATCGAATGGGGCCACGGCCTCGACCGCGAAGAGCGTGGGTTGCGCGGTTTCCCGACACTCATCAGCAGCGGCCTCATCCGTACGCCGGGCAACTACCACGTGGACCCGATGCAGCGGGCCATTGAAATTGACGGCATCCGCTACGAGTGCAGCGAGACGGGCGCCAAGCAACTCGAAGTGGCGCTCAATCATCGGTACGCGATCAGCGCGCGACGCAAGGCGGTCGCCATCGAGGTCAAGGAAAACTCCGCGGCCAGCACGGGCTTCGACATTCACTTCACGATCCAGCGCGCCGGCGTGCCGCTGGAGATCAAGGGTCACCTGTCGCAGGAACAATTGGACATTTTACAGGATCCGGCGAAGTGCGATTTGATCCAGCCCGGCATTCAATTGCGGTTGCTGCCGCCCAACCTCGTGATCCGCCGGCGGCGCCCGGACATGGGCGAGGAGAAAATTCCGGAACTGCCGGATGCCAACCTGATGCGGGTTACGGCCGCGCAGCTTCAGCACATCCTTAATCATTCAGCGATCCGCCGGAGCGGCGCCGGCGCCGGTGCGCCCACACCCCAGTCAACCGGTGGTGAACCGGGAGAGCTCGCGGAAATACGCGTGGTGCGGAGTCTCTCGGACAAGTCGTTGCTGTGGCTGGAGTGCATCACTGCCGGCGGCGACATGCTCCCAACCAAGGCGTTCACGCATCATAACGTGGACGAGTTGCAGCACTCCGGCGTCTTTCTGCCGAACGTGGAAGTGCATCTGTCCCTGGATCACCGGAAGTTGAGTGTGATCTACCGCGCGACGCAGCAGGCCGAACACCTCACCCTGGACCCGGCCAGTTCCGATGCGGAATTGCGCGCCGCCAGCCACCTGCTGACGAGCGCGCTGAAACCAGCATCGCCGCGAGTTGAAGTCCGCATGGCCCCGGTGGCCGCCGCCTCCCCTACTGTAAGCGAAGCGCCGTCAGTTCCAGAGCCTGCTCCCGTGGCCGAATCGCACGTGAGCCCGCCCGCCATCGAACGACCCGAGATCATTCCGCCAGCAAGGGTGCCGCAGGCCAAGCTCGCCGAACCGCCGCCAGCGCCGACCAAACCGGCACTGGATCCCGGCATCGTGGCCCTCTTCCATCAAACGGACGCCGTGCAAGTCAACCTGGAAGTGTTTCGGCGGTTGGCAACGTGGCTGGGAATCCCGGCCCAGGAGGTTTACCTCAGTCTGCCGTGCGTCTTTGAGAACCGCCGCTTCGAGGTGTTGAACTTCGAGCGGACTGAAATCAACAGCCTCATGGAATTGCGCGGCGAAGAGTTCTACGGTTTCTACCTCAGCCACATCAAGGAGCAGAAGGTGGTCCTCGTTTACGCCTGCAACGGCACGCACATCGAGTGGGGGCCGGACAAATGCGTGATGCAACCCACCATGCGCTCCGAAGCCGAGGAATACCGCGCCAGCGCCCTGCTGGGGATGGCCCAGGACCGCAACGATGAATTCGTCTTCGTGGTGAAACCGGCGTTCAAGGAATGGATCGCCCCGCGCGAAAAACCTTACACCGTCGAGAACGTCCAGTTTCTGACCGTGGCCGACATCGCCGCCGCACCGGACCTTTATCGGCTGATCTGGCCGGAGCGCCCGGCGTCAGCGGGCTGATCTTGCAGCCGGCCAGCGCACAAAAGTTTTTGGTGTTCAACTTCCAGATAGCGATTAACAATCTGGGCCATGCGAACTCTCATTCTCGGCATTGACAGCGGCACGCAATCCACGAAAGTTTTGGCGGTGGACGCACGGGATGGAAAAGTTGTGGGCATCGGCTCCCAAGCTTACGATTTAATCCCCAATCTTCCGCCCGGTGCCAAGGAGCAACACCCGCACATCTGGCGCGACGCGACCGCCGCCGCCATTCGCCAGGCGTTGCGCCAGGCCAAAGCGATTGCGGCGAATGTCCAGGCCATCGGCGTGAGCGGGCAGCAGCACGGTTTTGTGCCGCTGGACAAAGACGGCGAAGTGATCCGCCCGGCCAAGCTTTGGTGCGACACGTCCACCGCCGCCGAGTGCGAGGAGATCATGGGCAGGGTCGGTGGGCTGAAACAAACGATCAAGGCGCTGGGCAATGCCGTATTGCCCGGCTTTACCGCTTCAAAAATTCTCTGGCTCAAAAAGCATGAGCCGAAGAATTTCGCGCGCCTCGCCACGGTGTTGTTGCCGCATGACTACCTGAATTTCTGGCTCACGGGCGAGAAGGTGATGGAATACGGCGATGCCAGTGGTACCGCCTTGCTTGACGTGCGCAAACGCAAGTGGGCCCGGTCTGTTCTGGAGGCCATTGACCCCGCATTGGGAAGCAAGTTGCCACCACTCATTTCGAGTGATCAACCCGCGGGGCAGTTGCAGGCCGCTACCGCCAAGCAACTGGGCCTCAATCCCGGGGTGCTGGTCAGTGCCGGCGGCGGCGACAACATGATGGGCGCCATCGGCACGGGCAACACGCGCGCCGGCGTCATCACTGCCAGCTTCGGTACCAGCGGGACCGTTTACGCCTGCGCGGAAAAGCCGGTCGTGGATCCGCAGGGCGAGATCGCCGCGTTTTGTGATTCAACGAATCGCTGGTTGCCGTTGCTCTGCACGATGAATGTGACCGTTGCGACGGAAATGGTGCGACAGGATTTCGGCTGGACCCACGAGCGCTACGCGGCGGAGTCGGCACGCATCCCCGCCGGCGCGAACGGCTTGCTGCTGCTGCCGTACTTCGAGGGCGAGCGCACGCCCAACGTGCCGGACGGCACCGGTGTGTGGTTTGGGGTGAATCAGAAAACATTCGACGCCGGACACTTCGCGCGCGCGGCGATGGAAGGCGTGACGCTGGGCATGAATTACGGCCTGCGCCGGCTGGCGGAACTCGGCGTCAAACCGAAGCAACTCCGCGCCACCGGCGGCGGGGCAAACTCGAAAGTCTGGCGGCAGATCATGGCGGACGTGTTCAACGCCGAAGTGGTGACGCTTAAGGTAAGTGAAGGCGCGGCTTATGGCGCGGCGTTACAGGCGTATTGGTGCTGGCGGTTGCAGCAGGGTGAGAAGCTCACGATCGAAGAAGTCACCGACCGCTTCGTGGGTTTGAACCCAACGGAAACAGCGCAACCGGACGCGGCGAATGTGAAAGTCTATCGCGAGTTGCAGGCGTTGCAGGATGAACTGTCATCGTCGCTGCACGGGGTGTTCGCGAAGCACCGACAGTTTGTGCTGCGATAAGGCAGCGTAGCCCGGCGCCATCGCTCTGGAGAATTCAGCCAAATGAGATTCCGCGGGGCGCGAATTCCCTGAAGCGATTCGCGCCTTGTCACCCAGAACCGGATTGCGGCGCTGGCTCCACTTCGACACCCAATGGCAGGGGTGAGGTGAAGCGGCATGGATGCCGCGCTCTGAGACCGGTCAAGGGGAGTTTTCAACCCCGCACCCTGCACCGGCCGAGTTCTGATCGCTTCAATACTCGCGCTGTCGTTTTACGCCTGGCTCGGGCTGCGGATACTTGCCGTCCGCTCCCAATTGCAGCGGCGCGGGTGAATCCATCGTCAGCTTGTCCACGTCCGGCGCGAACTCGTGTTCGGAGTTGAGAATGTCCTCGTACGACACGACCTGGCCGGTATGCGCTGCCATGCGCCCCATCGAGGTCACGAGGCTGGCAATGGCGCCGCGTTTAGCTTCATTGTACGGTTCATTCCGCCGGATGGCTTGGACGAGATCATCGAATTCGAGTTGATAGGGATTCGGCTCTGGCTGCGGGAAAGCCCAGATCAGATTCTCCCGCGTCAGGTTGTGTCCCCGGTAGGTCCGGCAGCGACCGGGCGTATGCACCCAGGTCGAAATCACGCCCACGCCTTTGTGCCCGTGGGCGTAGCTGGCAAACTCATCGTGACAGCCCGCCTGACTGCGACCGATGAAGAACAGCTTGGTGCCGTCCGGATAGGTGTATTCCACCGAGTAGTTGTCAAAGTTCTGGTCGAAGGAATCGCCACGGAAATGCCGCCCACCCGTGGCGTGAGCCTTGACCGGCCATTCCCCCTTCATCCAACAGCACTCGTCAATCTGATGGATGTTGTAGTCGCTGAATAATCCGCCGCTGGCCCACAGGAAGCCATGGAAACGTTGCACTTGGTAGAGCAGTTCTCTCTGGTTGGCCGGCCGCGGACCGGCATTGCCGGCGGGGCCGCCCAAGCGATACGCCCGCATCATTGAGATGTCACCGATCTCGCCCGCTTTGATTCGCTTCAGCAGTTCCAAACGTGCCTTGCAGTGCCGCACCATCAAACCAACGCCCACCTTGAGGTTCTTCTTCTCGGATTCCTCGGCCAGTTTGAGAAGTCGGCGCGTGGTTGGACCGTCCACCGTGATCGGCTTCTCCATGAAAACGTTCAGACCTTTCTGAATGGCGTAATCAAAATGAACCCAGCGAAATGCCGGTGGCGTGGCAAATATAACGAGGTCCCCCGGCTTGAGGCAATCCATGGCTTTCTTGTAGCCGTCGAAGTCCAGAAACATGCGATCCCGCGGTACCTCGACCTGCGCCGAGTGCTCCTTCATCAAAGCCTCGTAGCTGCGCCGCAGTTTGCTCTCGAACACGTCGGCCAGAGCCACGAGCTTGATGGGGCCGCCCTTGGTGGAAAGCGCATTGGCCGCCGCACCGGTCCCGCGTCCACCACAACCGATCAAGGCCACTTGAATGGTGTCGCTGCCCGCCGCGTGGACGTGCGGGAGGGCAACGCCCGCGAGGGCGGAGGCGGCAGCCAGTTGGCCGGTGTGCTTGAGGAATTCGCGACGTGAAGTAAGGTGATTCGATGTCTCTTTCATATCAGATATGCTTCTGACTGCGCGAGCAGGATGTCAATTCAAGAAATCTTCAAGATTCCACCCGGAGCCGCGGACGCGAGCAGCGCTTAACTGAGCTGCCACGGCGGGCGCATCGGACGCAATGCCAGCCGGCGATTCGCTTCCTCATCCTGGATGAATTTCTCCCGACGTGGATCGAACCGAAGCTTGCGCCGCAGTCGCGTGGCAATATCGCTCAAGTGGCAGAGCAGGTCGGCCTCCACCGCGGTCTCTATGCCACAGACAGCCGGCTCACGATGACGAATGCCAGCGAGGAAGTCGCCGACGTGATTCACGCTGCGGCGCAACTGATGCTCAGCGGGGATCGTGGCTTCGGCGAGATTCTCCGGGTGGGTGCGCAACATTCCACGATGCACGAGCACCCAGCCCTCCGTGCCCTCGAACGCCGTCCCATGATCGGCCAGTGGCCCATATTTCGCCTGAAACGCGGATAAGTCGTTCAACTCATTCACTTCACTGAATTGATTCCGTGTGCCGCGGAAATTCATCCGCACGCCGTCCGCAAAAGCAAAATCCACCTTCCACGCCACACTGGTGTTGCACGCGCCCTCGTTGGGAATGATGGCCTGGCCCTCGACTTCCATCGCGCCGCGCAGCATGGCCGGATGGCCCCACAACGCGATGTCCAGCGGATGCACGCCCCAGCCAGCGATGAAGCCGAGCGCGTAATCGTAATTGAACCACCAGGTCTTCTTGTTGCCGTCATCCGAACACTTGTCCTCCGTGTACGGTGTAAAGGGCGCCGGGCCGAGCCAGAAATCATAGTCAATCGCCTCCGGCACGGGAATCGGTGTGGTCGAGCCACCGGGTCGGCTGGCGGAGCACCAGACGTTGATCTGCCGCAATTGGCCGATGGCGCCGCTGCGCACCAGTTCGCACGCACGCTGGAACTCGCGGCTGGATCGTTGCTGCGTGCCAAACTGAAAGATGCATTTATTCCGTTGCACCACCCGGCGCAAGAGCTGGTCTTCGGCCAGCGTCAGCCCCATGGGTTTTTCCAGGTACAGGTCCTTGCCCGCACGCCCGGCCGCGACCGCAATGTGGACGTGCCAATGATCCGGTGTGGCGATGAGCACCGCGTCAATGTCCTTCCGCGCGAGCACTTCGCGGAAATCATGGAAGGTTGCGCAATCGGCGTTCTTGTAGCGATCATTGACCTGTTTGCGGGCGAGTTCCAGTTGATCGTGTTTCACGTCGCATACCGCCACGACTTGCGCGCCAGCCAGGGTCAGAAATCCGTTCATGACTCCCCGGCCTTGCGGCCCGACGCCGATGCAGCCGACACTGACTCGATTGTTTGGCGCGACTTTGCCGGCGCCGCCGAGCACCGACGCCGGAACGATGGCAGGGAATGCGCCCACGGCAAGCGCGAGTGAAAAGTTGGTGTGGATGAAGCGACGGCGAGTGATGGACTTTTTCATAACCCCGAAATCCTCAAATGTTGTTTGCGAATTGAACCCAATAGCTCCGCCAAGGCACACATTGCGGCGAAACTCCGGCCGATGCAACCTGGAAACTGACCGCTTCTCAATACCGACGGACCACAGAACGATTTGCGTAGAACCAGTCGTGACCTATAGTCTGAACACGCATGTTTGAGATTCAGGTTCAGCCCAGTCGTGCCGCCAGTTCGCCCCGCAGGCGCCGGGAGGGTTTCACGCTGATTGAACTGTTGGTCGTGATTGCGATCATCGCGATTCTGGCGGCGATGTTGTTGCCCGTGCTGGGCAAAGCCAAACTCAAGGCCCAGGGCATCTCCTGCCTCAACAACCACCGGCAATTGAGCCTGGCGTGGGGCATGTACACCGATGACAACCATGGCCAGCTGCTGTATGCGAGCGGATTTCCGCCCTACACCTACGAACCGGATGTGTGGGTGAGCGGATACCTGCGCTGGGATGATCCCACCAATCCCTCGAATTGGGACGTGGAGCGCGACATCAAACGAAGCCCGATCTGGCCCTACACCGGGAAATCCGCGCAAATCTGGCGCTGTCCGGCAGATCGCTCGTCGGTGCTGGTGAATGGACAGCGACTGCCGCGCGTGCGCAGCATGTCCATGAATGTTTGGGTGGGAGGTTTTCGAGGCACGGACGCTGCCCTTTCAGGCGGATTTCTTGGACCAAATGGGCAGTATATCTACGGCGGCAGCCGCTGGAAGGTGTATTTGAAGTCGAGCGACTTCGTTGATCCGGGACCGGCCAAGACCTTTCTGCTGCTGGATATGCGGGAGGACAGCATTGACGTCGGCAACTTCGCACCCGACATGACTGGCTGGCCAGACAACCCCGCAATCGTGGGCTTCTACGATTATCCCGCCAGTTATCATCACCGCGCGGGCGGACTCTCGTTCGTTGATGGTCACGCGGAAATTCGCCGCTGGGTGGACGACCGCACGATGCCCCCTCTCGTGCGCGAAGGCGAAGTGCTGGACCGGCTGCGTTCTGCGAACAATCGGGACATCATCTGGCTGCAAGAACGATCCACCCGGCGGCGGCAGTAGATTGAACAGCTTTCAGCAAGCTAAACGAAGAACGTCAAGCGCCTGCGCGGAAAACGGAGTCGCCAGCACTGGAAGTTTTTGCTGCACCACCTCGCTTGATATCGGCAGTCTCGCCAGTCGGAAAGTTTGGCTGAATGGAGAACACCTCACGGTGAAACAGAACGCTTCCGGTAATGCGGTTCGGGGGCCGACGCTTTTCTGTTGCGATGCAGGAGGCCCGCTTCGCCTGCATGGGGAGTTGCCTCGATTGCGAAATCGCGCATGGCA
>JAHCLO010000038.1 GCA_026125285.1 Verrucomicrobiia bacterium
ATCGCACTGTTATCGTCGTTCAGTTCACCAGTTGGTGGGACTATCAACTTGAAAGTAAACTTGGGAACACGCGCTCTATCGACTCTTTGGATTTCGCCTTTAGTTGACGATCAAACGCCTCTGGGCGCAACGCACGCGGCAACCCCGGCAAACTCATTTGCGCTTATTGAGATAGACACTCGACGATTGGATGATGGACAACACATGTTGTGGATTCAAGCCGCAGATTCCGAGCCGACGGACACCGGCTATTTGCGGCGTCCCGAAACGGCCGCAGTCACGAATGGCGGTTAGATAAGGCCCAACACTTTCTTGCCGAGGCGTTTGCGGCGTGGCGGGTTTGGCAATGTTTCAAAGATGACCTGTCGGGAAAGCGCCTGCATGCGGCGCAGGATTTCCTGTAACTCGCGCCAGTTTTCAATCGCCTGCTGAAGCGCCTCGTATTGCTCCTTGGACAAGGCCACCGACACCGTCCTGCCTTTGACCTTGCGCGTCCACTGGTAGCACGGACCGCCCGCGCCGGGACCGCGATCCTGGGCGTAGCCCTGGCTGATCCAACCCGCCCGGGCCAGACGGGCGCGGAGTTGCGTGTATTCCGTTTTGATGGCCGAAAGATCCGATGACATGCAAATAAGAGTAGCAGCATTGTCAATAGGGCGGTATATCTACCGCTCTATGCACACTCCTTTCCTCCCCGCCTTCCGCTCCCGCCTGGCCGCCCTGGGCCGGCGCGCTGCCCACTCCCTGCGCCAGGCCACCCTGGGCCAGCTCCAAGACCAGCTCCGCGATCTGTTGCCCGCCCCGCTCCTCTCCAGCGAAGCGGAGGGACTCAACAGCCGGGAGCGTGACTTCCCCCTGCGCCTGACCTTCGAATGTTTTCTGTGGCAACGGCTCAACCCCAGGACCGCCTGCCGCGAGGTGGTCCGCCAGGTCCAAGCCTTGCGCACGTTGCACGGCTGGTCGCCGATCTCGGAGAGCGCTTCGGCCTACATCCAAGCGCGCCTTCGTCTCCCCAAGGAGCGGCTGGAAAAAGCCCTCGCGGCCACCGCCCAAACCGCCGAGCGCCGGGCCGCTCCCAGCCCCCAACTCCAAGGGCGACCCGTCAAGGTTGTGGATGGCTCTTCCACGCCAGTGGCGGACACCCCCGCCAACCAGCTGCACTACCCTCAGCCCCGTTCGCAAAAGCCGGGTTGCGGCTTCCCCGTGATGAAGTTGGTCGTGATCTTCTCCCTGTGCGGCGGAGCGGTCCTCAACGTCCTCCTGGGCAATCAGCATCATCATGACTTGCGGCTGTTGCGGGGTTTGTGGGACCAACTCCAGCAAGGCGACATCCTCCCGGGTGACCGCGCCTATGGCGAGTACACCACGCTGGCGGGACTCCCCCAACAGGGCGTGGATGTAGTCGCCCGCCTGCATCAACGCCGCAAAGTGGATTTTCGCAAGGCCCGGCGTCTGGGCAAAAACGACGGCCTGTTGGTTTGGACCAAGGGTTACCAGCAATCAGAGATTCTTTCGGCAAACGAGTGGGATCTGTTGCCGGTTCAAATCACCGTGCGCATCCTCCGCTTCACCACCGTCATCCGGGGATTTTGCAACCGCCGAATCACGCTGGTGACCTCCCTGCTGGATCCCGAACTCTACCCGGCCGAGGAACTGGTGGCGCTCTATGCCGGGCGCTGGCGCTTGGAACTGTGCCGGCGGGATCTCAAGACGACCCTGGGGATGGAACAACTGCGCTGCAAGACCCCGGACATGGCGGAGAAGGAACTCCTGGCTTATCTGGTCGCTCACAACCTGGTTCGCTGTGTGATGGCCGAGGCCGTGGTGACTCATCAGGTGGAGTTGGACCGGGTCAGCTTCAAGGGAAGCCTCGATGCGCTGCGCCAGTTCAGCGACGCCATTAGCCGGGCGCCCCATTGCAAGCTGCGCCGCCAACTCTGGGAGGATTTGTTGCTGGCGCTGGCGCGCGATCTGGTGCCCCGCAGACCGAACCGAACCAAACCACGCGCCGTCAAACGCCGCCCCAAACCCTTTCCCTTGCTCAATAAACCCCGCCGTAAATTCGTGGAAATCTCCCACCGCAGCCGTTACTGGAAAGGCCGACCTCGCAATTATCGAGGCCTTAACTAACCGCCATTCAGGACTGACACGTGTTGGACTGACACGTTTTCGTTTTCGTTTTTGATCGCGAGGGCGCGTTGACCCTCAGCCGACGGAGGTGCGAGTTCAACTTCAATGAGGCAGCGGGTCCAGCGGCGGTAACACCGTGGGTGCGATATCGCTGTAGTCGTGGGCCCAAAATAAATTCACCAGCCCCGTAGGGGCAGCCCTGGTTCCGGAGTTCAAAGCGCGAAATGCCATTTGGGCGATACTCTCTCTCTTGCGACCGAAGCGATCCGGAATTGCGCCGTCGTCTGGCCTGTGGTAGGCAATGCGCGTGCATACGAGAAACATCGCCTGGCTGGTTTTGACCCTGTTGGCGCTGGCGTGCCTGCTTCCCGCCACGGGCTGCCGCAGTGCCTACTACGCCGCCTACGAGAAAGTCGGTATCCATAAACGCGATCTGCTGAAGAAACGTGTTACCGAGGCGCGCGACGATCAGAAGGAAGCCCAGAAACAATTCAAGGACGCCCTCACGCGTCTGAAGGAAATAACCAAGTTCGATGGGGGACAACTGGAGCGCGCCTACAATTCACTCAAGACCGACTACGACCAGTGCGCCAGCCAGGCGGATACGGTGCGCAGTCGCATTCGTTCCGTGGAAACCGTGGCGCGCGATTTGTTCGCGGAATGGGAAAAGGAGATCGGCGAAATCAACACGCCCTCGTTGCGCGACGCCAGCCGCGCCCAACTCACCGCCACCCGCCAGCGCTACGACGAATTGCACCAGGCGCTTACCAGCGCCGAGCAAAGCATGACGCCCGTGTTGAGCCAGTTCAAAGACTACGTGCTGTTTCTCAAGCACAACCTCAACGCCCAAGCCATCGCCTCTCTCCAGGGCGAGACTTCCAACATCCAGAAGGAAATCACGCGCTTGATCGAACAAATGAACCGCTCCATCGCGCAGGCGGATGAGTTCATCAAGACGTTGAAGTAATCGCCGGATTCGCGGTGCGGTCACCGGGTCGCCAGCGGCGTCGGTCGCGGGCAATCATTCACGAACTTCAGCGCCTCGTTCACGAATACTTCGCCCGTGCGTTCCCCCAGGCTGGTCCGCGAAATGTAATCGTAGCGCCGGAAGCTGTTGAAATCCTCCTTGGTCAGAATGTAACCGTAGGCATCGTTCGTCAGCCCGAACAACAGGTTGTGCTGGCCGTGCATTTTCCGCTTCAGATAGAAACCGATGTTCGGCAGGGCTTCGCCGGGAATGGTGAGGATTTGCGCATTGCCAATGTTTACCACGTTCAATTGCGTGGTCACACTGTCAGCCGTGGCGCCCGGCTGCGCGGGCATTTGTTTCAACAACGCCCGCATGAGCGGTGAATCCACCGGCAATGTCAATGGGCGGGCCGCGCAATGGAGCTTGGGCGCGGATTGCACCGGCGCGCCCCGCACGATCCGCAACGCTTCGTTTGCCAGCAGCGCGCCAATCCGTTGACATTCCTCCCACGATCTGGCCTCGCGCCCGGCGGGCTGCCGATTATCCGCCGTCACCATGCCGCCTTGCGCGCCGTTCATGAAAACGCCGATACCGCCGCCGCGCGCCGTTATCTCGTCGTAAAGCGGGCCAATCAGGTCGGGACTGCACACGCCGGCGTCGTTGCCCAGCACTTCGGGATGAATCGCGTAGTTGACCAAGGTCGCGATCGGTCTCCCCGCCGCATCCAGCACCTGAATCACGTCGCACCGCGGGTCATACAACTGCTCGGCGTAGTAATTGTAGGCGATCTTTCCCTTGGCCTCACCGGTGGCGATCTTGAGTTGGGCGGGCTGGAGCTTCGTCACCGCTTCATTGATGGCCTCCGTCATCCGCCGGCAGACCATTTCCAGATATTTGGGATCACTGGCGGTGCCGCCTTTGCCATCCGGAAAGCCGTAGCAATCCGGGGCACTGTGCGTGTGCGTGGCGCCGATGAGGATGTTTGCCGCGGGAATCCCCTTCACTCCGGCCCGCACCTGGTTGCCCAGCAACGCCGGGAATCCGAGAAAGTCGGCACTCACAACCGCCACGCGGGTGTTGCCCTCCTCAAACACCAGCGCGCGCACGGTGAGTTCGCCCGCCGTTTGCGTTACCGGTCGGGATGGCCCCACGCCGCCGCTCACCGGCAGCAAAGGATCGGGGGTGACGTTGCGTATGGCAACAGCGGCGCGAAAGTCACCGAAAGCCTCGACCGTCACCACCAGCCAGCAGACCAACCAAAGGAATCGTTTCATAATCGTCAACGGAATCAGGTTCGCGGGCAAATAAAGCAGACCAGCGACTGGGAAGCAAATGTTACCAAGGCACCGCATCCCTCAGCATCCGCAGCGCGAGCATGGACCTTTCGCACCCGCGCCACATGGAGCATCGGCGCTCCGCATTGAGGGTGAAATAACCAGACCCGCATTGAGCCCATGACCCTCGCTGCTGTAGCCGCCGAGGTAACGAGGCGGACAAGCCTGGCCCGCAAAGACCTCCACCTCCTCACGTCGGTGGCTACGGTTCTGGGGTTCAACGCGCGCATCTTTGTTTGGCGGAGTCCTTTCTCAAATCTGCACGACGGCATCATATTCATCGCGCCGGATTGAATCCAAGCTTTACCCGAAATTCGCGCGCGTGTAATCGTGAACCATGCAGCGCATCCAATACGCGGGTGACCAGGATAACGGCTCGCGCATCGCACCTTCGCCGGCGCCTCGCGAATGGCTGACCGTATAAACGCGATTTGAAACCTCTCTCCTTCATGCTCATTGCCGGTGAGGCCAGTGGTGACCTGCTCGCCGCGGAACTCGTGGGCGCGTTGCGTCAGAAAATCCTGGCGACCTCCCTGGATTTCTCCTCCGACGCGCAACCGCTGCGCACGGCCCTGGCGCCGCGATTTTTCGGTGCGGGCGGCCCCCGCATGGCGGCCGTAGGTGTGGAGCTAGCTTTCGACCTGACCGAACATTCAGTGATCGGCCTTGCGGGTGTGCTCAGACACCTCGTGAAGTTCCGCCGGCTGTTTCGCCGACTGCTCGCGCTCGCACGCGACCGCCAGCCCGAAGTGATCATTGGCGTGGATTACGGCGGGTTCAACCTGCGTTTTGCCCGGGCGATCCGCAATCACGCGCGCCGCCATCGCAAGGAATTTACCCCATGGAATCCTATTCTCATCCAATACGTGTCTCCGCAGGTATGGGCTTCGCGTCCGGGCCGCGCTTATGGCATTGCGCAAGACCATGACCTGCTCTTGAGCATCATTCCCTTCGAGAAAGACTGGTACGCCCGCCGCGTGCCGCAATTGAGCGTGCAATTCGTCGGCCACCCCATGGCGGAACGCTTCAGCAACCTGGCCGGGGACGCTCACAAACCGCTCACCGACGCTCCGTTCATCGTACTGTTGCCCGGCAGCCGTCGGGCAGAACTGCGCCGCCACGCTCCGGTCCTGCTCGCGGCGTTTGCGCAGATTCGACAGCAACTTCCGAACGCGACCGCGCGCATGGTCCTCCCGGAAACCCTCATGGCGGAAGCGAAATTGCTGGCGCTGCCGCCGGACGTGACATTACAGACTGGCAACGTTGCCGCAGCCCTGGCCCAGGCGGACCTCGCGTTGGCCAAGACCGGCACGGTCACGCTGGAATGTGCCTGTTTTGGCGTGCCGGCGGTCACGCTCTACAAAGTCTCGTGGGCCGAGTTCCAGGCCGGCAAACGGCTCGTCACGGTCAACACCCTCACCATGCCCAACCTGCTGGCGGGGGAGATGATTTACCCCGAATTCGTCCAGCACGACGCCACCCCGGAAAACCTGGCGCACGCGGCGCTTGAATTGTTGCGTGATGCCGCGCGCCGGCAACTCGTGAAAACCAAACTGGCACAAGTCGTGGCTTCGCTGGGCGGGCCGGGTGCCAGCGAGCGCGCCGCCCAGGCAATTGTCGAATTGCTGCCATGAAAGACCTCACGCAGCCCGGTTGGATCAAGCTCAAGGGCGGTTTGTTCCTGCTGCTGGGAAGCGGCGCCGCTGCGCTACTGATGCTGGAACATCCGACCTGGAAAGTCGCATTGCTCCTGGTGCTCACCGTCTGGAGCTTCTGCCGGTTCTACTATTTCGCGTTCTACGTGATCGAGCACTACGTGGATGCCAATTACCGCTTTGCGGGCTTGGGCTCCTTCCTTCGCTATCTGCTCCGCCGGCGGCGAAAGGAATAGTGCTGCGACGAGGAAGCTTCGCTACTCCCTGCGGGGCGCGGGTGGGGCGCGTCACTCCATGCGCGCCGATACTGGCACAATGCTATCCAAGAGCGGTTTCATAGAGAATGTAGCCACCGAAGAAATAAGGCGGCTCTGTTTAATCTTGCTGGATTTAGGTCCGCCTCCTCACGTCGGCGGCAACGCCATTCTGAAAATGCCCTAACGGCGCGCACCGCTCGACGCGCAATGGCAGGCTTGCCGATCCAGGCGAAAGCGATATGCTTCATCACCCTTGAAGAAGAACCATCGCCCAGAAATTCCGCGCAAGACGGTTTATCGTTTGTCCGTCTATTTGCGCTGTCTGGCCCGGCTCCGCGAAAACAACATGCAGACCGTCTCCAGCGAAGCCCTGGCCAAGGTGGCGGGCGTCAAGCCCACGCAACTGCGCAAGGACCTCGCCTATTTTGGCACGTTTGGCACCCGCGGACTGGGCTATCACGTCGCGGAACTTTCCCGGCGAATCGCGGATGAACTCGGCACCTCCCGCCTGCAACCAGTAGTGCTTGTGGGCGTCGGCAACCTGGGCCTGGCGCTTCTTTCGTATCGCGGTTTCGAGAAGGAAGGCTTTGAGATCGTCGCCGCGTTCGACGTGGACCCCGCGCGTCCACGCGACAAAGCCATCACCCAACCGATCTTCGACATGAAGGAATTGCCCGCGCGAGTGCGCAAGCTGGGGGTGCGCATGGCCGTGTTGACCGTGCCGGCGGAAGTGGCACAGGAAGTGGCAAACACGCTGGTCGAAAACGGCATTGCCGGCATCCTGAACTTCTCGCCCATCGTGCTTTCCGTACCCGAGGAAGTCATGGTCAACAACGTGAACCTCGCCATTGAACTGGAGAACTTAAGCTACTTCATTCAGGTTTGAATCCGACCGGCCCCGGCAGGTAATCGGGACGTGCCCTCGCCCCGCCAAGAGATGGCTAATCAACCAAGCCGGACTTGATCGCGTAATGAGTGAGCTGCGCGTTGGTGGAGAGGTTCATTTTTTCCAGAATCCGCGCGCGGTAGGTGCTCACGGTTTTGACGCTGAGGGACAGTTCGCGGGCGATTTCGGTGGCCGTCTTGCCCGAAGCGATCAGGCACAGGATTTCGAATTCGCGGTTGGACAGCAATTCGTGCGGTGGCTTGCTGGTGTCCGACTGAAGTTCGCCCGCCATGCGCTCCGCCTGGGCCGCGCTCACGTATTTGCCGCCCGAACAAACCTTCCGAATGGCTTTCACCAGTTCTTCCGGAGCGCTTTCCTTGTTCAAGTAACCGGCGGCGCCGGCCCGCAACGTGCGCGTGGCATATTGCTCCTCGGCGTGCATGCTCAACACCAGCACGGGCAGCGCCGGCTTGAGCCGCTTGAGGTCCTTGAGAATTTCCAGACCGCCGCGGCCCGGCATGGTGATGTCCAGCACCAATACGTCGAACGCCTGTGCTTGGACCTTCTCCAGCGCCTGGCGACCATCCGCGGCCTCACCCGCGACCACGATGTCGGTGGTGTCGGCCAGGATCTGTTTCAATCCACGACGCACAATGGCGTGGTCGTCCGCAATCAGCACTCTAATCATGTTTGGCTTGGGAATTTGAGGTCTCATTGATGGGCACGCTCACCCCCACGGTGGTGCCCCGGCCCGGCTCGCTCCGTATTTCACATTCCCCGCGCAAAGGCAGAATCCGTTCGCGCATCCCCAGTACACCAAAAGCCCCGGGCTTCGCGAGCTCCGCCTCCCGGAAACCCCGTCCGTCATCCCGTACTTCCAGCACGAGACGCCCTTGCTGCCGGCGCAAACTCACCCACACCTGGCTGGCCTCCGCGTGGCGCGCCACATTGGTGAGCGATTCCTGCAGCACACGGAACAGCGCGGTGGCGATGGGGCGCGGCACTTCGGCTTCCGGCAACGTCGCTTGTACCTCCATTCGGATGCCGGTTCGTTGCGCAAACTCCTTGGCCTGCCACTCCACGGCGGCCGCCAGTCCCAAGTCGTCCAGCACCCCGGGCCGGAGTTCGGCCGCAATGCGCCGCACGGATGAAACCATGTCCGCGAGCAATTCGCCCATGGCGCGGACCTTCTCCCGCAACGTCGCGCGCGGCACTGCGGGGTGCGCCACCAATTTTCTTTCGAGCCACGCCAGGTCGTATTTCAAGCCCGTGAGCATTTGACCAAACTCATCGTGAATTTCCCGCGCGATGCGGGTTCGCTCGGCCTCGCGCGCCGATTCCAGGTGCCCCGCCAGCGAACGCAGTTCCGCGCGCGACGTCTTGAGTTCGGCCTCGAAGCGCTTGCGCTCGGTGATGTCGCGGAAGACCAGGACTGAACCGGACGGTCCATGCCGATCATCGAGCACAGCAGAAACGTTCACTTCAATGGGCAGTTCACGGCCGGCCGCCGTGTACAAGATCGTTTCATGCACAAACGCGCCTTGCGCCGCGCTACGCAGCAACTGATCCAGTTCAGCCGCATCCCCCCGCAACTTGAACACCGCCGCCAGCGGCTGGCCCACGGCCTTCCGGGACGGCCAGCCCGTCAGCCGTTGCGCCGCCGGATTCAAGAACACCAGCATCCCGGCCTGATTGGTCATCAGGATGGCGTCGCCCGTGGACGTGATCGCGGCGGAAAGTGACAGCTCAAGCTGCTTGAGCTGCGCTTCTTGACGGTGGCGAATCAGCGCCAGCTCAATCCCGGCCCGCAATTCCTCCGGCCGAAACGGTTTGAGCAGATAACCGAAAGATTGCGAACGGCGAACCTGATCCAGCGTGACGTCATCCCCCCGACCCGTCAGAAAAATCACTGGAATGTCAAACCTCCGGCGAAACTCCTCGGCCACTTCAAACCCATCCATGTCGCCGTGAATCTCGATATCCATCAGGGTGAGTTCCGGCCGGGAACGCTCGGCTTCACGGAGGGCATCCGGGCCATTGTCCGCGATGCCCGCCACTTGATAGCCCAGACGCATCAAGTAGCCTTCCACCACTTGGGCGAAGGCGCGCTCGTCCTCAACAATCAGAATACGTTCGGTTGGCATGGCAACTACCGTCGGTGGATGGCTTCATTGAGCCGCGTCTCGGCGGTGGTGACAAGTTCATTTGCTGGCGCATCGGTTTTGCGGAGTTGCGCGTTCGCTACTCGAAGCACAGTCCACTCCACTTTCGCAGAAAAGCCATCCCCTTTGCGGCTCAAGCCCACGCTCTGCCGCCCGCCCGAGTGCCACAGAGGTTCACCTTGAGTCCCAACGCGTGAGCCATGGCCGCCTTGGTGAGCAAACACTGGTCCGCGGCCCTGGCGTCCGTGGCATAGGCCACCTGAACGTGATTGGACTTGTGTCGCGCCATCATCTGGTCGCGCGTTACGCCGTAAGTGACCGCGTGCATGATGGGCCATTGCCAGGTGGTGGCCTGCCAACGGCGCTCCGTTTCCGCTCGCGGCAATTCCACGACTTTTGCGCGGCCAAGGTCCATGTTCAACACGTCGTTGGCCACATAAATGCGCGACCAGACGATTTCGCCCGGTTTGGAAATGCCGCGCAACGTGCTGCCACCTTTCGGAAAGTACATGGGCGGCTGACGAAAGCCCTCCGCGCCAGCCCAGCCGTCAATAAAATGAGCCGGCGGCGCCGCGCCACTGATGAGAAACACCCACACGTAGTCGTCCACCGTACCGGATTGATCGGCATCCCCCCAACGGATGTCGTGCAGCGTATTCTCCACCGGCTGGCCGAGCGCTTGGTGGACCCGATAGGTCAACAATCCATCCAGGCCCGCGCACTCATCCACTTCATTGAAATGCACCAGCGGCTCGCCGGCATACAACACGCGCCGGCCATCGCGCGATTTCACCGGGGGACGGTCGGCATTGTTCAATGTGCCCTCGACGAGGTCGCTCGCCGGCAACATGTCCTTCAAGCCCTGTTGGTACTGAATTCCAATGCAATCGCAGCCGAAATCATCGGCGATGCGCAGGGCAGCGACATACATCGTGGCCTGCCAAAGAATCTGTTGATCCGTGAGGTCCATGGCGTCCTTCGGCCCGGTGTGAAACTTCATCCCGCGCTCTTCCATCCAAGCGCGGACGGCATTGGCCTCGGCGTCGCTGACGGTGGTGCTTTCGTAATAGAGCGCGGATTGGCTGAGGCGTTCCTTGAACACACCCGTGGCGTGAAGCAAATCGTCTGGGATTATGGCGTTAAACATGCCCATGCAACCCTCGTCGAAAACGCCCATGATGGCTTTGTTCGCGCGCAATTCCGCCGCGAGGCTTTCGCCCACACGGCGCACGCCGGTGGGCGCCTTCACCTCACGCCAAGGCACGACGTGATCGGTTCTGTGCGCACATTTGCCGGTTTGGAGCCATTGTCGCAGGCGTTGCTGAAAGTATTGGTCTGTGAACTTTTCGCTCCAGAGGGTGGAGTACTTCACGCCGGCCTTCGTGAGCGAACCATTCAGATTCAACATGCCCACCAAGCCGGGCCACTGGCCCGACCAATTGGCAACCGTGAGGATGGGGCCACGATGCGTGGTCAAGCCGGCGAGAACGTGATGGGAGTACTGCCAGACCGCCTCCGCCACGATGAGTGGCGCCTCGGGATCAATGCACTTGAACACCTCCATCCCTTCGCGTTGAGAACTGATGAATCCGTGCTTGGCCTCCGGGCGATACGGGTGGGCGCGGACCAGTTCATAACCCTCGGCCCGAATAGCGGCGACCAGGGCATCCTCCATCTCCTTTTGGGCGGCCCAACAAACCTGGTTGGCGGAGAGCCGCAAATCGCCGCTGGCGATCAGTTGCACCTGACGCGGCTTGAGCCGTGGATGGCTCTGTTTCTTAGATGATCGAGTCTGGGCCATAATTCCCTCCGATACTCCCTTGGTTCAGTTCAATTCCTTGCCGCCCGCGTCCACGTTGCTTTTGTCGAACACGCGCGAGCCCAGGACAATCTTCTTGGGCACCGTTTCACCCTTCAGAATCTTGAGCGCCGTCGTAATCGCCTCCGCACCGCCGGTCGGGTATTGGAAGCTGGCGTCGAGAATTCCCTGTTTGACGTAGGCCACGCCCTCATGCGGCAGCGCGTCAATACCCACAAACATTATGCCTTTCTCGCGGCCTGCCGCCTTGGCGGCTAGATACGCGCCGTGCGCGCCCGGATCATTGTGCGCATACACCAGATCAATCTCCTTGAAGCGCGAAAGCGCCGACTCCATTTCCTTGCGCGCGTCCGGTTCGAGCCATTTCATGTCGGCTTCAAAAATCACTTCAACCTCCGAACCGGCAATCCCGGCGCGAAAACCATTGTGCCGGTCCTGGCCGGGAATCGAAGTCATCAGGCCTTTGAGTTCCACGACCTTTCCTTTGCCACCGAGCTTTTGTTTGATCCATTCGCCAGCGGCGCGGCCGATCTTGACGTTATCTGCGCCAATGAAACAAGTGAACTGGTCACCCAACAATGCGCGATCCAATACGATCACCGGAATCTTCGCCGCCACTGCCTTGGCAACCGGCTCGGTCAATGGCGCGGCTTCTTTGGGGCTGATGATGATGAGGTCCACGCCGGCGCTGATGAACTCCTCGACGTGGGAACGTTGCTTGAGAGTATCGTTTTGTGCGTCCTTGAAGATCACCTTCAATTCCGTCTGCTGATCCGCGGCGGCCTTGAGGTCGGCGTTCATTTGCACCCGCCAGGGTTCGCCCAAATTGCACTGGCTCATGCCAATGGTGTATGCGGCTTTTTCCGGTTTCGCGCCGGCGCCGGATTGATCCGATGGTTTGCCGCACCCGGCGAGCAAACTGAGAGCGACGAGGGAAGCAAGCGCGGAAGCCAATCCCGAAACAGGTTTGTAGTATCCCATAGCAGAATCTCCAATAGACCTTTGTGGCCGACTTGAAAAGACTTTTCCCGCGACTTTTCCCACGAATGTCAAGTCCAGTCAACCGGGTGGAAAGTCACCCCAGCAATGCTCTCTTTGAGTCGGGAGGTAGGGCGCGTCACTCCGTGCGCGCCGCAACCTCGCCACAAAACCTCCAAACGCCCTGGCGAATCCGTTCCGACGGCGCGCAAAGGGTGACGCGCCCTATCAATAGTGAGGTTGGCCCATCCTCCGTTTAGTTCGCCAGCTTCTGTGCAGATTGCTTCGGATGAAATTGACTTCATATCGCCACCTCCATTCATTCCGGCACGGCGACGCGATAGAGGATGGCATCGCCTTCGACTGTATTCGTGTCTGTGAAGCTCGTGGTGCCGGCCTGGCCGGGGATGTTGCCTTGGAGCAGTGAGAACGGACCGCTCGCATTGGTGGCGCGCTCCAACAAATAGCTGTGACCCAAAACGCTTTGCCAGGTGACCACCATCCCGTTCGGGTCCGGTTGCGGGGTCAACAGCTTGAGCACGGACAACGGGTTGGTGGGATCGGTCCAGGCCTTCCACTCCTGCCACGCGTTGTGACCGTCCTGATCGGAATCGAGCGTGTCCGCCGAGCCGTCGGTGGGGAGGTTGTATTGCTGAAGCCAGGCGTAGGAAATCACCGAGCCGGGCCCTTGGTATTCGTAAGCGCCGATGTCCGCCGTGCCGCTGACGATGCGGGGATTGCCGTCGAGGTCGGTGGGGCTGGTGACGTAAGCGTTGTTCCCGGCGTTGATGCAGGGGGAGTTGGATTGGAGCCGCAGATTGCTCCAGCCGTTGGTGTCCACGAAGAGTGGATCGAGATCAATGTTGCCCACGCCGTTGGTGGGAAGAGGGAACGTGCAAGTGTAATTGAAACTGGCTCCTGAGTGATTCGCTCCGTTTGTGCTCGTGTTGAAATAAACGATGCAGTTAGCCAATGAGCCATTTGCAACACCGCCGCCGCGCACGAGGGCCGAGTTACCCACTACTGTGCAGTTGCTGAGGCTGCCACCAGCAGCCGCTCCGCCCGCGAACGCGGCGTGATTGTCAATGAGCACACAGTTGATCAGTTCGCCTCCCGCAGTTGCTCCGGCACTGATGCGAGACCAGTTGTTGCTCAACTTGCAGTTGATGAGCTTGCTGATAACGGTTCCACCTCCCAAATCAGCCGAGTTAGCAGTCAACGTACAATTGTGCAGTGTGCTTTCACAGGCTCCTCCTCCAGATAGTGCGTCGTTGCCCGTTAGCAAGCACTCCAAAAGAATGCAGTCGTAGGCGCCGCCACCGTAAATGGCGGAGTTTTCCTGCAAAGCGCAATTCACCATCACGCAGTCATCACCGCCCCCACCTTGCCTGGCATCGTTCTGTATCAGCACGCAGTTGGTCAGACTGCTTTTGTGGGCCCCACCCCCGAATCCGTAACTGCCAGACGCTGAGTTTGAAACTAGGGTGCAGTCGTTCAACGCCGATTGGTAAGCACCGCCTCCGAAGTCTGCCACATTCGAAACCAGCATGCAGGCAACAAGGCTTCCCTGGTACGCCCCGCCACCGTCGATAGCCGAGTTGCCGATTATCACACAATTGGAGACGGATGCCGTAGCCGATCCACAGCATACTCCAGCGCCCCCTCCTGCAGATCCGTTTGTTAACGTAAAACCTGACAGGCTGGCCCCGTTGGTCAGATACACACATCGGATTGCGCCATCGCCGATGGTGTTGCCCGGCACTTGGTAGCCTTGGATGATCGTCGCCTCCGGGCCGTTCACGCTGCGCAGGTTCAACGCCTTGTCCACCGCCACGCGGTTGCTCATCATTCCACTGTATGCTTTTCCCCCCGTCGCATACACCCCATTGGTTACCAGCACGGTGTCGCCCGGATCGGCGGCGTCCACGGCGTCCTGGATCACATGGGCGGCGGTGGCCCAACTGGTGTAGGGCGGCGCGGAACTGGGACTCTCCTTCCAGACGTAGCGTGTGGCGGCGGAGGCGCTCAGAAGACAAAGCAGAAAGCAGAGGATGGAGGATGGAAGATCGAGGATGGCAGATCGGCCAACGTGAGGGCGCGAAGCGTCTTGGCGTGCGCCAGTCCTCTGGCGCTTTGCCAGGCGCTGGACAAACCGATGTCCGTCGGAAAGCGGCAGAGGACTGCCGCAGTCCAAAACCGGGCGGAGTTCGAGACGGTGTTCCGTGTCTGGCTTATTGCGTGGTTCGTGTGGTTTGCGGTTTACCGTGGTCGTCGCGGTTGAGTTCATGGTTTTGTGCTCCTTGTGTTCTGTTGCGGCCAGTCCTTCGCTCTCTGGATGCACTGCTGTGGATTTGGGAAGCGCTGTGTCGCCCCTCCGGGACCCATGTTCTTCTTCAGGGCTGACCCACAGCTTCCGCCGTGAGCTATTCTTTGTCGCCACGCTGTGGCTCATGGCGCTGCATCCTGATCCATCGGCGTTGATCTGCGGTTTCAGTAGGGCTTGGAGGTTTGTTTTCATAAGCGGTTTACGGTTGAGGGTTGAAGGAAAGGATGCGCCCGTTCATGGATGCGCCTGAACTTGGGTGTTTGCTTCGGCGCCGGCGTGCGGTAGATTCCGGCCATGACGTTGAGCGAAATCATTCCGGACGCGCGCAATCTCTCCGCGGCGGACAAGCTCCGCCTCATTCGCATTCTCGCCGACGAGGTGGACCCGGAACCGGACATCGCGCCGCTGCAACATGGCCGCACCTACACCCTGGCGACGCCCACTTTCGAGCCGGGCGCGGCCGAAGCGTTGATGCGCGAATTGCAGGCCGGTTCGCCAGGCTGAGGCCATGCGCTTCCCATACTCGACCGGCGGCAAGCCACTGCTGCCCATCGTCCTTTCCCTGGGCGCAAAGCAACTGGCCGCGGAGGCTTTGCTCGACAGCGGTGCCGACGTGAACGTGTTGCCCGGGCGGCTCGGCGAAGCGCTGGGTGCGCGGTGGGACGACCGCAAGACCACGATCCGCCTCGCGGGCACACTCGCCGGCCCGCCCGCCATGCCCTTGCTCGTGACCGGGCGGGTGGCGGACTTTCCAGCAGTCCGTCTGGCTTTTGCCTGGTGTCGCACGGATGAGGTGCCGTTGATTTTGGGCCAGACCAACTTTTTCATGGAGTTCGACATTTGTTTCTTCCGATCAACCCGTGAGTTTTCAGTCGTCCCGGTAGGTTCCCAGACCCCGTAGTCCAGGGTTTTCAGAGTTGGTTTCATGGCATGGTTTCCCTTCCTTCCTGGACACCCACACGGTAGAGAATGGGATTGCCGTTGGCGGGGTTGGTGTCGGTGACGCTGGTGGTGACGGCCTGGCCGGGGATGTTGGCTTGGAGCAGTGAGAACGGGCCGCTCGCATTGGTGGCGCGCTCTAGCAAATAGCTGTGACCCAAAACGCTTTGCCAACTCACTACCATCCCGTTCGGGTCCGGTTGCGGGGTCAACAGCTTGAGCACGGACAAGGCGTTGGTGGGATCGGTCCAGGCCTTCCACTCCTGCCACGAGTTGTGACCGTCCGTGTCGGTGTCGGCATAATCCGCCGAGCCGTCGGTGGGCAGACTGTATTGCGCCAGCCAGCCGATGAACTCGCTCATGCCCGGCCCCTGGAATTCATACGCGCCCATGTCCACGGTGCCGCCGACCATGCGCGGGCGGCCATCCAGATCGGTGCTGCCGATCACGTCGGCATTGTTTCCGGCGTTGATGCAGGGGGAATTGGACTGGAGCCGCAGATTGCTCCAGTCGTTGATGTTCACAAAGAGCGGGGCGTTGGTGATGTTGCCCACGCCGGGAGGCCATGGAGTGGTACAGCAGTACTGCGGGAGGTTGAACGAAGCAGTACTAAAATAGTTCTCGGAGGAAGGCGCCGAGTTGAAGTAGATGATGCAGTTATCCGACTGACTGGCATAGATCCCACCACCGCGGCTCGTAGCTGAGTTTCCAGTCAGTGTACAACTTTTCAGCGAACCTGAATACGCGCCGCCCCCGGACTGTGCCGAGTTGTTGACCAAGATACAGTTTATTAGGGTGCTCCTATGCGCTCCGCCGCCATCGGCACCGGCGGAATTGGCGACGAGCGTGGAATTGATCACCGTGCAGACCCGCACCCCGCCACCACCGGTAAACGTTCCAGGAACCGAATTGCTCCTAACGATGCAGTTGTTCAACGTGCTCCAGGACGCTCCACCACCGGCGCCGCCGGAGTAAGGAGATGAGTTGCCGAACACCGTGCAATTGTTCAGCACGCAATTCCTTGCCCCGCCGCCCGAAAAGGCGGTGTTCCCGATCAGGGAACAGTCGTTTAGCGTTCCCCCGAACGCACCGCCTCCGTTGTCAAAGGCCGAGTTACCGCTGAGTATGCAATTGGACACGACTGCATCCACGGACGCGCACCAAACTCCGCCGCCGTTTTCCGGCGTGGCCCCGTTGGTCAACGTGAAACCCGATAAATTGGCGCCGCTGGTCAGACTCGCGCAACGGATTTCCGGCGACTTGCTGCCCAGAATCACGGTGAACGCAGGCCCATTCACGCTCCGCAACGATAGCGGCTTGTCCACTACCACGCGATTGGCCGTTAAGCCATCGCTCGTTCGCTCGCCGGTAGCATAGACGCCATTGGTCACGAGCACCAAAGTCCCGGGAAGTGTGCCTGCGGCATCCACAGCGTCCTGAATGTTCGTAGCCGCTGTAGCCCAGGAGGTGTAGGGGTAAACCGGGTTGCCGCTGTTGGCCACCACGTAATGAGCAGGTGGCGTCACCACATGAATCGTCACGGTTGCGCTAACACTCGTCGGATAACTTTCATTGTAGGCGCGCAGGATTACGGGGTAGTCGCCCGGTGCATCCCAGGCGCGGCTGCTGTAAGGCAGGTTGGTCATCGTCAGACCTGCTCCCATTTCCCAAACGCTGTACGTGACGCGTCCCTCAATCAGTGCCGTGAATCGGACCGGATAGCCTGTGCCAACATTCGTGCAGGTCGCGGCGATACCCACGCTCATCGGTCCCGTCACCTCTCCGGCGTGGAATTCATCGCAACCTATCGCCGGGGGGCTGGCCCAGGTTTCGCCGTCAATGTCTGTGTTCGTTGCAGGTACGGCACTGCCGGCCCCGCGACAAGGCGAACTGGCACTCAGGTGTGAACTGCTCGCCAGGAGCGGATCGCTCGTGATGTTGGCGGCTCCCCAAGGAAGCGGCGTGGTGCAAGAATTGTAAAACGTGCTGGAGCTGTGGTTCGCCCCGCTTGGAGCGGAGTTGAAATACACGATGCAATTTGTCAGGGTGCTCTCGACGACACCGCCGCCATCCCACAGAGCCGAGTTGCTAGTGAGGGTACAGTTGTTGAGTGTGCTTTGAGCCGCCCCGCCGCCCGCAAGTGAGGAGGAATTGCCACTTATTGCGCACGTGAACAGAATGCAGTACCGCGCCCCGCCGCCAAGACCTTCCGCCGAATTTCCAGTCAGGGTGCATTTTACCAGCAGTCCATCGCTCGCCCCGCCGCCATCGGCAGCCGAATTCCCGGTCAGCGCGCAATTGATCAGCGTGCCCTGATACGCGCCACCGCCACCGGAGTAAGCCGCGTTGCCGGTCAATACAGAATTGGAAACCGCCGCATTTGTGGATTCACATGACACCCCGCCGCCACTTGTTTCATGTGGCCAATCTCCCTCCATGCGGGTGGCACCATTGGTGAGAGTGAACCCCGAAAGGCTCGCGCCGTCGGCAAGGTAAACGCACCGGATTGCGCCGTCGCCGTTGGTGGTAACCGGGAGCTGGTAGCCTTGAATGGCCGTCAGCTCCGGCCCATTGACACTGAGGAGTTTCAGCGGTTTGTCCACGGCCACGCGGTTGGTCAGCGTGCCGTGGCCTGCGCGTCCCCCAGTTGCATACACGCCATTGGTCACCAGCACGGTGTCGCCCGGATCGGCGGCATCCACGGCGTCCTGGATGGTGTGGGCGGCGTTGGCCCAACTGGTGTAAGGCGGCGCGGGACTGGGGCTGTCCTGCCAGACGTAGCGCGTGGCGGCAAAGGCGCTGGTCGCAAAGGCGATTGTCAGCCACAAAAAGGCACAAAAGGCGCGCGGAAAAGAGCAGCCCAAAGCCACCACCGCAGCAGCGCGGACCGCTGAGTCCGCGCGTTGCTGGTGCTTGATTTGAACCTCGCGGACTCGGCGGTCCGCGCTCCGAGCGGCGTGCGGTCCTGGTTCTTTGTGTTCCGTCCGTTCGTTCACGACAAGGTTCTCGCTTATTGCGTTCGGTTTCATGGCAGGACTGGCAATTCGTGGTTGAGGCGTCGGTGGGGTTGGCCGCCAGCGGCCTCGCCTACTGAACTTCAGCGAGGCCGGCGGCGGCGCGGTTTCACTTCTTGGTTTTGACCGTCACGTGCCAGGTGTTGTGGAATTCAAACACGTATTCATTCCCCATCCCGTCAATCACCGGCTCCGTGTTCTTCACATCGAGCGTGATGGTGTGCTGGCCTTTGCTCAAGGGCGTGTGAGTCACCGCGATCCCCTGCAACCAGACGATGGCTTCGTAGGGCGACCATTCGGCGGGCAGCGCGATCGCGGGATCGAACGCGAACGCCGTGTAGTAGTCCATCACGTTGGCGCTGGTGACCACGGTAGCCCCATCAATTGTGAGCGTGATATCGAGGGTCTGAAACAGGCTCAACGGCAGGGCTGGATCATTCGGTGTCCCGTCATCGTAGCTCGTGCCCAGGACGTTCCATAGCGGCAACACGAAGGCCTGGCCGACATTCAAGGTCACATCAATGCTGCCGGGCGTGCCGTCGCCCGGCGCGTCGGGCAATGGCATCAGGACGACGTTCTTCCCGGCCGTTGCATTACCGTTGTTGTCGGTCGGCAACGAGACATCGCCGAAGGCCCAGCGCCAGAACAGTTCCTGCCATTCAGCGAGGCTGCTGCCAAAGGCGTTGGCGTGTCCCGGCAAGGTCCCGGCGAAGGCCGATCCGGCCAGCGCGCAAACGACGACGGTCGTGAGGAGGAGGGTTTTGGTTTGGAGCATGAAGCTCTTGAGTCTGTCGGTTTTCATACTGTTTGCCTTTCTTTCATGGTTGTCCTGCCGGGTTCATCCCAAACAGGGGGTTCAACCGTTACAGCGGATTTTCCGGCGCAGGATTTCAGGAAATTTCCGGCGGCAGCCTTTTCAAGCTTCACTGGAGCATCTGCACGCGGTAGATCTTGGATCCGGCGTGAATTTCGGTCCTTTTGTGAAAGAGCGGCCTAAAATTGAGGTTCCTGCCGGAATGTTTTGCAGCACTCAACGGTTTTTTCAGGGCATGGTCTCAGGCCTCCAGCGGTTGCAGCTGATGGACGCGGGAGAGAATTTTTTCGGTCCAGGTCCGAAGGACCGGCGAATCGGCCAAGCGCAGTGTGGGGCGGTTCTGTGGTCGGGTCAGTTCTCCCGGCAGCCAGAATAGTCTGTAGCGCAGCGTGCCCAGCGTCAGGTCCTGCCACTCTGGAGGCAGGCAGGTGCGTTGGAAGGTAGTGACTAAATTGTGGGCCAGCCGAATCACTTCCAAGTAGAGCGCATTGGCGGCAAAGTCCCCGGTTGGGATCTTTCGCAGAGCGAAGTTTTCCCGCAGTTCGTAGATGCGCGGCTCCATGCCTGCACGCCCATCATAGAAATGCCACACTCCCTCCGGAGTGAGCGTCAGATTGGTAATCCAAGCCCGATACAAATAGCTTCCCAGATTGAACAGGGTCGGCTCGGGCTCGCTGCGCTCCAGCCGCCGCCGCGCGACGATGAAGCGCCGCGCCTGGGACCAGCCGTGCGGTTGAAGTTCCAATTCGGCGATTTCCCACAGGCGATTGCACCGCTGGTAGCGCAAGCCACCCAGTTTGCGTTTCAGCCCCGTAGTCATGCGCGCCACCACCGCGTATTGGGCGGGTCGTGCTTCGAGCATCTGCAACACAGGGTCGTAACCGAAGCCGGCATCGGCCCGAACCCGCAACTCGCGCACGTCCCCGGGCAAAGTGCCCAAACCACTGGCCAACAGTTCGACACTGCCCTCCCAAGTGCCCGCATTGCCCGGTCGCAGTTCGGTGTCCCAAAGCAGCGAGGAGTTCGCCTCCAGACAGAGGAGCGGATTATAGGAACGTTTGCCGCGGTAGCGCGGATTATAGCCAACCTCCGCCTGCTCCTGATGTCCGAAGACCGTGACGACGGTGCTGTCCAGATCCAGGATCAAGCGGGAGCGATGATCGAGCCAATGAATGAACCGTTGCTGAAGTTGATCGTTGACGCGATGAAGTTGGTGTCTGAAATCCTCCGGTGCTCCGCTCAGGAACCGGCGCAGCGTTTGTGGGTCAGGATCGTCCGGCAGTCCGGTCAGATACTGAAAGGTTCCGTTGGCGCGGAGGAAGGAAGAGGTCTCGATGCGGCCCAAACCCAGCAGGATCGGATACAGGAGTGCCAGCGTCATCTGCGACAGACTGTAGCGTTGATTGCGCCGGGGATACCGCAGATGGCGGGCAAGGAAATCGCGCAATTGCAGCACTCGTGTAAATTCGTGAAAGAAGTAAACGCCGCCATAGTGCGTCAAACCCCCGTGATTACAGGCGATCTTGAGGTTTCTGGGTGCGCGGCGCATGTTGAGCCTCACTTCACTAAAAGGGAGGTAAGGCTCAAAACTTAAAAAGGCCATTGCGGCCCGTCAATATCTAGGGAAAATCGCATGGCCACCCCGCTTTTCACGCCGGAAATAGGTAGATCCGCTGGTCCGCGCCGCTGATTGTATCCGTGGTGCTGGCAGTGGTGTTCAAGGCGGTGATCGGGAGGCCAAGATCAGACCAGGCCGGAGCGGTGGGGCTTTCCTTGAATTGCACTTGATACTCCTGAAACGGGATGGTAGTCCAACGCAGCGTCAAAGTCGTGCCGTCGAGAACAACCGGCTCGAATCTCAGGGGGAAAAAGTGGAGGATCTGGTTTTGCGCGAAGCGACTGCGTTCGGTGGCTGACACAACCTCCTCGAGCATGAACCCGTTGACGATGGTATGGCCCGAGTTGCCCAGGATTAGCGCGGCCTGGTTGGCGGTCGGATTCACCACATAACCTCCCACGGCCACTCCATCGCCGATCGGTTCAAGTTTTTGGCCATGAACCGAAGGGTTGGGAAGCAAAGGCCCCAGATCCAGCGGCGTCACAACTCCGGCGAAAAACTTCGATCCGCCCCAATCGTGGACGTCCAGAATGACCGAGTTCCGTTCCCCGATGGAAACCTTGAAGGCTTCCGCCAAACGGGTGCCTGCGACCAGATCCCAGTTCTGCATGAGAGCGCGTCCGCCGGTTCTCACGAATGGCACCAGTTCGCCGTAACGCCAATACGAGGCGTAGGCGTCGAGGATGACCAGCGTCCGAACGGGATCGGCCGAGGCGACGGCCGTGTTGAACGCGGATGGATCGGTGTACTTCTGATAGGGAAGACCAAGGGCGATGAGGGTTTCCTCGTACGGACTGGCAAACGTCCCGTCGTCCACCATGAGCAGAACACTCCCAATTGGCGCCGGATGGGTGATGGTGAACAATCCCGCGCCGCTGGAGGCCGTGCCAAGGAGGTTGCTGACTGTGACGCTATAGAGACCGGTCTGCTCAATTTGTGCGTTGCTGATATCGTAGGCGGCGTTCGTGGCCCCGACGATGTCTGTCCCGTCCTTCTGCCACTGATAACTCAGGGGCTGACTCCCGCCGGCCTGCACGTGCAGCGTCGCGCTGAAACCCGCCAGGATGGTCTGTGGCTGCGGATCAGAAATGATCCACGGTCCCGAGTCCGGTGCAATCGGGCCAAACAGGAAGTCGAGTTGGTTCCGGGCGAACTGAATCGCCTCCTCCGCCAGTTCAACTTCCTCGAGGTAGAATCCCTGCGCGATGGTGCGGCCGGAGTTGCCGATCACCAGCGCTGCTTGATCGGCAGAGGAGCCGCTGACATAGCCGGCAACGGCTTGCGCCCCACCGAGTGGCTGCAACTTCTGGCCATGAACATTTACCTCGACCGGAAGCGTCGTGAGGGGTCTGCCCACATGATCGAAGAAGTCCGACCCACCCCAGGCATGGACAAACTCCGACCAGGTGAGGTGTTGCGCGACGCTGACTTGAAAGGCTGTGGCCAAGGCACTGTCGCCCGCCAGATTCCAGTACTGAAGCAACGCGCGTCCGCCCGCTTGGACAAACGCGCTCACGCTGCTGAAGTCGTAGAAATCGGCCAGCGCATCGATCACAACGACGTCGGACGCCGGGTCGGCGGACTGCACTGCCTGGTGGAAGGAAAAGCCATCGGTGAACAGTTGGTAGGTGTAACCCCGGTTATCCAGTGCAGTCTGGTAATGGCTCGGCACGCCGAAAAAGAACCCCGCGTCGTGGAAGAGCAGGACCTGGTTGGCGGCGGCGCGGAAGTTGAACAGACTGCTGCCAATCACCAGGAACAAAGTGATCAAAGTCGCTGGGCGAAAAGCGAGCGTTGAGGTGGAACGTGAAGTTTGGTTGATCGGGTTTGGAGTCTTCATGGTGTTTGAGCGGGTTGAGTTGGTTGGGTTCGCCACCGCGCCGCTTCCTCAGGACGGCCGGTGGTTTCGTAGAGTTGCACAATCAGTTCAAGGAACTCGTTAAGGCGTGGCTTTTCGGAAACGGGGATTCTAGCTTCACGCTCCTTCATGCCGCTGTATCCGGAAACCAGAGCCGCTTCCGCCTCGGCGTATTTCTTCTGCCCCAGCAAAGCTGCGCCGACCAGGGCTTGCGCGTGGTAACGGCGCCAATCATCCGCATAATTCTGTTCACGAATCGCCAGACTCTGGCGCGCCAGCTTTTCGGCTTCGACAAACTCACCGACATCACAAAGCACCATCGCCAGATTCTCCGCCGATTCCGCCAGCGTGCTGTCGTCGCTGCGCAGGGCTTTGTTCCGCCGGTCGTAGGCTTCCCGCAGAAACTGCATGGCCTCGGCGGGACGGCCTTGCGCCCGACGGATCAGGCCGAGTTCGTTCAATGAAGTCGCGATATGCGGGCTTTCATCTTCGGGCGGAAGTTTCTTGCGGCGAGTCAACGCGTCATTTTGCCAGACTTCGGCTCCATCAAGGTTGCCTTCCTGACGCAGCACGCGGGCGAGATTGGCACTGGAGGCGGTCACGTCCGCATCACCTTCGCCGCCGAGCCTCCGGCGCATGGCCAGCGCGTCCAAGTGCAGCGCTTTGGCCTCCTCAAACCTGCCCTGCGCGGCACGCAAGCTGGCGAGATTGTTCAGCGTGAAGGCAAGGTGCGGGTGGTCGTTGGTGAACAGTTCCTTGCGGATGGCCAGCGCGTTGGTGTGCGCGTTCTCCGACTCCGCCCAATGCCCCATCCGCTCCAGCAGCAAACCGTGGTTGTTGAGCGTTGTGGCCAGTTCTCGCGGGTCGCCCTGCAACGCCCGTTGCATCCGCAGCGCGTCGTGATACAGCGGTGCGGCCGCCTCCAGTCTGCCCAGAACTTGCAGCCAGTTGGCGAAGTTCATCACCGACAGCGCGAGGTCGGGATGCGGGTCCGGTAAGATACTGCGTTGAATCTCCAGCGCGCGACGCTGAACGGTTTCCGCGTCGCGCATGTTGAGTTGTTTGGCGAATGCCACGGCCATGCAGTTGAGCGTCACGGCCACTTCGGAATGTACTTCGCCCAGTTGATTCGTCCGGATGCACAATGCCTCCTGATACCGTTGGAGGGCGTCGTCCCAGCGGTTTAGCTCCGTCAGCGTGATGCCGAGGTTGTTCAGCGACGTGGCCACGTTCGTGTGCTCGTTGCCGCGCGTCTTGCGTTGCATCGCCAGCGCCTTCAGCCCGACTTCCTCTGCGTCCATGTAACGGCCCTGCCCGTAGTAGGCGAGGGCGAGCGAATCGAGTGTGTTGGCCACTTCCGCGTGAACCTCGCCATAAAACTCCTGCCGCAAGGCCAGCGCCTTCTTCAACCACGTTTCGGTCTTGTCCGGTTCTCCCAGCACGAACGCGACCTCGCCCAGGGTTTGATACAACTCCGCCTCGACATCAGGCTGGCCCTTCAATTCAGTGCCGACCCGTTCGGCGGTCTTGTCCAGAATCTCCTTGAGGATGGTGACATCCCGACCCTGCGCCACGGATGGCCCTACGCCTTCCAGCATGGACTTCAGAAACCGGGCGACTTCCCGGCTCTTAACGGCCTCGCTCTCGGCTCGCTGACGCAACGTGGCTTCGCGCCACAAGGCGACGGGCGCACCGATCAGCATCGTGAGGAGCAGGATGATTGTTGCCGCCGCGAAACCCGCCAGCGCCGGATTGCGCCGACTCCACCGCCAGACGCGCTCCGGGCGGCTCACGGGGCGCGCCTGAATCGGTTCGCCTCGCACGAAGCGGTTTAGTTCCTCCGCAACTTCCTTGGCGCTGCCGAAGCGTTTGGTCGCGTCTTTCTCCAGAGACTTCAGGCAAATCGTCTCCAGGTCGCGCGGCACAGTCGGACTAAGCGAACGCGGCGCGGGCGGCTCCGAATGAATGATGTTGTGGAAGATCTCGACCGGCGTCGCACCCGCGAACGGAATGCGGCCCGTGAGCAGTTGATACAGAATCACGCCCAAACTGAACACATCCGCCGCCGTGGTGACCTGGCGCACGTTGCCCGCCGCCTGCTCGGGGGCCATGTAGGCCGGCGTGCCCATGATTTCACCGGAGACCGTCAGGCCGCTGTCCGCCTCGACCCGCTTGGCCAATCCGAAATCGGTCACGTGCGGCTGGCCATCGCGATCAATCAGGATGTTCCCCGGTTTGAGGTCACGATGCAGGATGCCGCGCTGGTGGGCGTAGTGGACGGCTTCGGCCACCTTGGCGAGCAACGCGGCGAGTTTGTCGGCGCGCTCGCGCAGAATGGCCGTACTGTGCCCGGGCGAAGTTCGCACCGCGAAGAGTCTCGTAGCGCAGATTTTTAATCTGCTGTATCGCCGAATTGTATTCGGCAGGCGCTCGGAAGACTTGCCAGCGTCGACACTGCTGGATTCCGGCGGATTGCAAATCCGCGATACGGCAGGATGCAATCCTGCGCTACTGGGCGGAGTGCCCCGCTCAACAGCACGTTCTCGTCCTCCACCCACATCGGCCAGCATGAACTCCTCGAATCGTTGCGCCAGGCTCGCGCCCTCGATCAACTTCATCGTGAAGTAATGCTGGCCATCGTGCTCACCGATTTCGTAAATGGGCACAATGTTCGGATGATCGAGATTGGCCGCGGCTTCGGCCTCGGTCTTGAAGCGTTGAATGGAAGTGGGCGACGCCAAGTGTCCGGCGGCGACCATTTTCAACGCGACTGTCCGCTGCAAACTGGATTGCCGGGCGCGATACACCACCCCCATGCCCCCGCGGGCGAGTTCCTCCACGACTTCGTAATCCCCGAACGTGCGCGGGAGTGGCCCAGCGGACTCGGCGAGTGTTGGCTGATCGCCTTCGCGCTCCATCTCGACGAACGAGAAACGCACGAGGCACTTGGGGCAGAGTCCGGACAACGAATCGTCGAACCGTTCGGTCCCGCATTGTGGGCAAGTGCGTGTTTTCGGCATGGCTGACAAATGTCGAACTAATCTTTACAGCGGAATTCCGTGCCCGGCATTTCAACAATTCTGACGCTCGGGCGGGCGCGGCGCTCGAATCTCACCCGCTCAGCACCCCCAGCAAATGGCGCAATTCTTCTTCCACTTCGCCGGGTTCGGAAACTGTGTGGGACACTTCCTCGCGAACGAGTTCGCCGTAGCGCTTCCGCAGGCGATGCACTTGGACGGCCACGGCGCCGGGGCTAATGCCAAGTTGGCCGGCCACCCGGGCGTACGCGCCTTCATCCGCGCCGCTGGAGAGAAACTCCTTGAGCAGATCGAATTGAACGCCTTTGCCGGCCTGCCCGGATTCAGCGCGCAACCGGGCCAGCGCCTGATCGAACAAGGCCAGGGCCCAGCGCCGTTCGAAAAGTTTCTCCGGCGTCAACTCCGAGACCAGCTCCTGCCCGAAGCGCGATTCCCATTCCTCGGCATTGATCGAGAGCGCCGGATGCGAGCCGGCGCGTTTCTGCGCGTGTGCGTGGCGCCATTCATCGGCGAGAAAGTGGTTCAAGGTCTTCAGGAGGAACGACCGGAACTTGCCCTTCGCCCGGTCCACGTCCTGGAGAAACTGCTTTTCCAGGAAACGGGCGAAGAAGGCCTGCGTGAGGTCCGCGGCATCGGCGGGAGCATGTCCCTCGCGTCGCACGTAAGCGTACAAGGCGGGCCAATACGCGCGGCACAGATGTTCGAGCGCTTCAGCCGCATCAGGCGACGCCATTCCCTTGGCGGTAAGGACAACGGTCCAATGCGTCGTGGCGAACCGCTGGTTCGTCGGAGGCGCGGCCGGTTGATGTTCAGCCTCGGACATAAGCGACAGTTTGGGTTCCAAGGCCGAAGCTGGAAGGGCCGTGCCTGGGCCGGCAACCCAAACTGGGGATGATGCGCAGATTTACACCTTTGACGGCGCCTTTTTCAACCCAAATATCAACCCGCAATCCGGCCTGTCTCGCGACCAAGGTCTGTCGCGTGGCGATGCGCTCTACGAATTCTCAGGCGCGCCGCCGCCGTTGGGCCAGGACCGCCGCCACAATGATCGCGCCCGTGAGCATCAAACGGCTGGCTTCCGGCACGGCGTTCACGCTCAGGATTTTTTCGAGGTAACCAATCGTGAACGTGCCGATCAAAGTAAGACCGATGCCGCCGCGGCCACCCGTGAGCGTGGTGCCGCCAATGACCACAATGGCAATGGCCGTGAGTTCGTAACCGATGCCCGTCTCGGGATCGCCCTGCTGCTCCTGGGCGGCCTGACAGATGCCCGCCACCGCCGCCATCAATCCGCCGCCCACGTACGCCAGCACCTTCGTGAATTTCACCGACACGCCGGAGAGCCGCGCGGCTTCCTCGTTCCCGCCGATGGCATAGAGCTGCCGCCCCCAGCGATGGCGCGCCAACAGCAACCAGGTCACCAGCGCGCAGACGAGGAAGATCACCGTCACCACGGAGACGTTGTCGCCCTGGATGCGACTATCAATCAACTGGAACACGCCCGGAGCGTCCACGTAGTCATACGTGCCGTCGGGTTGCTGCACGGAACGGGAAACTTTCATTCCGCCGGAGACGGTTTTTGCCAGACCACGCGCAAACACCATCATGGCCAGCGTGGCAATGAAGGGTTGCACCCGAAACACCGCCGCCACGCCGCCGGAAATCGCGCCGCACGCCGCACCAAGCAACAGACACAGCGGCACCGCCAACCACGGCGACCACCCCCAGTGAATGCTCATCAGTGAGAAGCTCACGGCGACCAGCGCCAGCACGCTGCCCACGGCGAGATCAATGCCGCCGCTGATGATCACCAGCGTCATGCCGCAGGCCAGGATGCCGAACACGGAGGCCTGCCGCAGAGCGTCGCGATGTGTGCCGGATTTGAAGAAGGCGCCGTCCGCGTTAAAAACCACGCCGAGGATGAGCACCAGCGCCAGCGCCAGCAACGCGCGGCTGGCGGGATTGGCCCACAGCCTGGTGATTGGGTTCGAGTTGCCCGCCGATAATGTCGTCATGCCGTGCGCGGCATGATTTGGAAAAATTCGGACGCGGGGCAAGGCAAATGTCCGGTTTCGTGCGCGACAACAAGCCGAAGGATGATTTTGCAGACATCATGGTAAAAATGGTGGATTGACGGGCCGACTCAAGTGGAACATTTAAGGTGGAAAAATTTGATCGTTGGGCATAGAAAACACTTGGAGGGGACATAACACCAATTAGGCATGAAACAATCTACAAAAATGTGGTGTGCCGGGTTAGTGTTCTGTCTGGCAGGTATATCGCGCGGAATCCTCCAGGCTGATTCCGCCGCGATTGTTGCATGGGGAAACGATTCTCGCCTCCAATCGGGCACGAACGCGCCAAACAGTTTTTGGGTTTTGACGATTTTGGAAGGATCGCTCAGTGAAGCGAGGCTCGCTGCTGGCCTAGGCTATGGTTTGGTATTAAAACCTGGCTTCTTCTCCAAAACATGTGGGTGATTTTCGAGGTTTTTGACTGGAGAGTGGAGGATGACCGATGACCGATGAACCTCGATTGCATTTATCGGCTCCGCCGGTAGACTTACGGCGTCCAGCGAAACAGAGGCAGGCTCTGCTGGAGAGCATCCTGCCAAGGGATAACTGGACCGAAAGGCGACGAAATAAAACCGTCTTCAGCTTCGGGGAGGTTCAGCCTCCCCGAAGTTCAGATCGGAGACGAATGGCGGTTAGTTAAGGCCTTGAAATTTGCGGGGTCCGCCGTGCCAACGGCTGTTGCGATGCGGGAGTTCGACGAATTGCCGCCGGGGACGATTGAGCAAAGGAAAGGGTTTGGGCCGGCGTTTGACCGCCCGCGGCTCGGTGCGTCCGGGACGCAGCGGTACCCGGTCGCCGGCCAGCGTGCGGAGCAAATTCTCCCACAGTTTTCGTTTCAGCCGGTGGGTTCGGGCCTGCGCGATCACCGCGCTGTATTGGCGGAGGGCATCCACCGCGCCCTTGAAACTGAGCCGCTCCAGTTCCGCCTCGTAAACCTGCGCCGCCTCCGCCAACACGCAGCGAATGAGGTTGTGCGCGATCAATCCCGCCAGCAGTTCCTTGCGCACCATCGCGGGTGACTGGCAGCGCAGTTGTTCCAGCCCCAGGGTCGTTTTCACATCCCGCAGGCCCAGTTCGATGCGCCAGCGCCGCAGATACAGCGCGATCAGTTCGGCCGCCGGATAGAGTTCCGCGTCCAGCAGCGTGGTGACCAGCGTGATCGGCTGGGTGCGGAAGCCCCGGCACGCGGCGGTGAAGCGCAGGATCCGCACCTGGATTTGGTCCGGCAGCGCCGCCCACTGTGCCGGCGTCAGAATCGTGGATTGCATGCAGCCCTTGCGCCAGGTGAACACGCCGTCGTGGTGCCCCAGCCGTTTGGCCCGGCGAAAGTACACCTTGCACGCCTGATGCAGGCGCGCCACCACATCCACGCCCTGCCGGGGCAGTCCGGCCAGGGTGACATAATCGCCGTAGGCGCGATCGCCCAGCAGGATGTCGCCGGCCTTGAGCGCTTCCCACAGGCGGTGAAAGAGCCGCAGATCGTGCTGGTGGAGATGGCCCATCACCACGTCCAGCAAGGCCCCACTGGCCAGCGAGAAGAGCACCCCCAGCTTCAGCACGGGAAAGCCGCAGCCGGGCTTCTGGCCGGAGGGTTGCGGGTATGCCTTCTGGTTGGCTGGCGTGTCGGGCAACTGCACCGAACTGCCATCCACCACTTTGACCGGACGACCTTGCAACCGTGGGCTGGATGCGGCGCGGCGTTCGGCGGCCTGCGCGGTGGCGGCCAGCACGCGTTCCAGACATTCCTGCGGCAGGCGCTGGCGGGCTTGAATGTAGGCCGAGGCATTTTCAGCCGCCGCTTCCCGGCCGTGCAGGCAGGCCAGCGCCTGCACCTGCCGGACCACTTCGCGACAGGCGGTGCGGGGTTTGAGCATCTGCCAGACAAAGCACTCGCAGGTCAGGCGCAGGGTAAAGAGCCGCTCCCGGCTGTTGGGGCCTTCGTCCGCCGTGGAAAGCAGGTGAAGGGGAATGAGATCGGCGAGGTGCGCGGCCAGTTGCCGGAGGGTGGTTTGACGCAGCGGGCCGGTGGTGCGGCGGCCCCGGGCGGCGAGGCGGGCGCGGAAGGCGGGGAAGAAGGGCGTGTTCATAGCACAGTAATACTACTGTGCCACTTGACACGCCAGCTAAAATAACGGCCATGAACGACACCCCGGAAACGCTGGCCGCCTTGCGGGCGGAATATCGTCGCTTGCGCCAGAGCCTGGCCCGAATCGGCTACATCAGCCAGGGATCGGTGCAGCAACGTTCGGTCGCCGCCTCCGGACGCAGTGGTTACCAGTGGACGCGCAAAGTGGCGCAGAAGACGGTGAGTGTGGCCCTCAGTGAGGCGCAGTTTGAAGCGATGCAGGAGGCGGTGGCCAACGAACGTGCGCTATGGAAAATCATCCAGGCGATGGAGCGCGTTTCCCGCGGCATCATCTTCCGCTCCGCGCCCGACACTCGTCGCCGCAAACGCCTCTCCAAGAAAGTTTTGGGCCTTAACTAACCGCCATTCAGTTCAGCCACGATTATCGTCACCAACGAATATTTCCCCACCAGCTTGCTGAAGAAGACTTGGGCAGCCCGATGTACCCGGTGGAGTACGCCTACGATCATGCCGGGCGGATGACGAACATGACGACGGGGCAGAATTTCAACGCGGGCACGGGGCAGGGCGTTTCGGACGCGTCGGTGACGCGCTTCTTGAGGAGGTCGCGTTTGTGAACGCCGACTTTCTCGTAGGCGGCGCAGTAGGCACTGCGGCAGCCCGTGGCGGGAAGCAGGCACGCCAGCGCCAACGGGGTGAAAACCAGCCGGGCGATGTTTCGCGTATGCACGCAAATTGCCCATCACAGGCCAGACGACGGCGCAATTCCGGATCGCTTCGGTCGCCAGAGAGATTTACGCCCAAATGGCATTTCGCGCTGTGAACTCCTGAACCAGTGCAGCGCAGGTAGCACAGGCATATCTCCGCAAGTTGACCAGTTCCGACACCGCCGGCGCGGCCAGCAGCGCCCGCGACACCGTCGCCAGCGTGTTCAAGGGCGTGAGGGTCAACGCGCCCTCGTGATCGGGAAGCTCACTGCTTGTCGTGCGCCAACGGCTGGCCTAGCTTCCGCGCCGTGCCGTTCACTTTGAATCCATGGCAGTTGTTGGGCGTAACGCTCGCCAGCGCGCTGTTCTGGATGCAGTACGTGGACCTGAAGGATCGTCGGAAACCCGAGCCGCGCGGCCGACTCCTGATGGCCTTCGTGCTGGGGATCGTGGCGTGCGGGCTTGCCGTGCTGGTTTACATGGCGCTGGACGAACTCGGTGTTCCCAGCGTCAAGATGGGTGAGCTCCGCTGGAACGCTTTCTTTTGCTTCGTCATTGTCGGTCCGGTGGAAGAAGGCATGAAGGCGCTGGTGGCTTACCTGATCGTGTTTCGCTGGCGGGAGTTCGATGAACCGATTGATGGATTTGTTTACGCGGCGGCCATCGCACTCGGGTTCGCCAGCATGGAAAACTTCTACAACCTGCCGGACCTGGACTGGCTCGGACAGCTTGCCCGTACGGTGGCATTGCCCCTTACGCATATGCTCTTTGCCGCCATCTGGGGATTCGGCGCCGCGCACGCACGACTGGCGGTGCCGCCGGGACGACGGCGGTTGGGGTGGCAGATCGGCACGGTCGCGTTGGGCATGGCGGCCCACGGATTGTACGATTATGTGATCTTCGCCTTCCAGGCTACGATCATCACCAGCGGGATGGCTTTGGTGCTCTGGGCGTTTGTCATCTGGCGCGCTCACCAGTGCGTGAAGCAAGCGGGTTAGGGGGCAAGCGGCGTCCTGACTGGCAAACTCATTGAGCGTTTCCCCTCGTGGCGGGGAGAAACTGACCGGACTCGCAGTGGGGATGTGTTACTTCAAGCAGCGGTTGAGGCCCGTCAGAAGCAAGATCCACCGTCGGTGGTCCGGAATGGATACGATCACCGGCTGCGGCGAACGAATGGAAAGGGGCGAGGGGATCCGTATCTCTTCAGTGTCTCTTCAGTGTTGACACGGACGGGTTGACCGGCAGAGGATTCGCCCATGAATGATAACAATACTTCACTGACTTCTCGACGCGATTTCATCAAACAAACCGGAACCTTGGCTGCGGCCTCAGCCCTGGCGGGGGTGGCAATTCCGCACGTGCATGCCGCCGGCGACGAGACCATCCAGATTGCGCTGATCGGCTGCGGCGGACGGGGCAGCGGTGCCGCCGCCAACGCGCTGTCTGTCAAAGGCGGGCCCATGAAACTGGTGGCCATGGCGGATGTCTTCGAGGGCCGGCTCAACTCCAGCGTCTCCAACTTGCGGCGCAATTTCGCCAGCAAGATGGATGTGCCCAAGGACCGCCAGTTCGTTGGCCTGGACGGATACAAGAAGGCGATGGATTGCCTGAAGCCGGGCGACGTGGCGATTTTTGCCACCCCGCCGGCCTTCCGCTGGGTGCATTTCACCTACGCCATTCAAAAGGGATTGCACGTGTTCATGGAGAAGCCCATCACCGTGGATGGCCCGACCAGCAAGCGGATGTTTGACCTGGCGGAAAAGGCCAGCGCCAAGAATCTGAAAGTCGGCGTGGGCTTGATGTCGCGTCACAGCCGCGCGCTTCAGGAAATGGTCAAGCGCATTCACGACGGTGAAATCGGCGAGATCATTCTTCAGCGCGGTTACCGGATGCACGGGCCGGTCGGGTTTTTCTCCTCGCTACCGAAACCGCCGGGCGTCAGCGATTTGATGTATCAGATCGAACGCTTCCACAGTTTCATCTGGGCCAGTGGCGGCAACTACAGCGACTTCTACATTCACATCATTGATCATCTGGGTTGGATGAAGAACGCGTGGCCGGTCCGGGCGCAGGCGCTGGGGGGCCGTCATTATCGGCAGAGTCCCGAAGGCATCACGTACGTGGATCAGAATTTCGACACCTACGCGGCGGAATACACCTATGCCGACGGCACCAAGTTTTATTTCGACGGACGTTGCATGACGGGTTGTTACGACAATTTCTCCAGCTACATCCACGGCACCAAAGGAAGCGGGATCGGTTCCAAAAGCGGAGATTGCGGGTATCCGTCCAGCCTGTATAAGGGCCAAACGCCCAAGAGCGCCGAGCGAATCTGGGAGTCCAATATCGCTCCCGAAGAGCGCGATCCCTATCAGAACGAATGGAACGATTTGATGGCGGCCATTCGCAAGGACCAACCGTACAACGAAGTCAAACGCGGGGTGGAGGCCAGCCTCGTCACTTCAATGGGCCGCATGGCCGCGCATACCGGGCAGGAGATCACTTTCGAAGACATGCTCAACTGCGACCATGAAATGGCGCCGGGCCTGGACACGATCACGGCCAGCTCACCGGCACCGTTGGTGGCAGATGCCAATGGGCGTTACCCCGTGCCGCAACCCGGTCGCGTGACCAAGCGGGAATACTAAGCCAAGTCCTGACAGTCCGATCTGGATTGGACTTGAAGCAGGACTAAGGCGGTAGAATCAGTACAACGCGCGGAATTAACCAACCGCGCGTTGTTGCCTTTAGAAACTTGCTCCTTACTTCAACCGCAAGTCCGCTGGCTTGACGCCCTTCTGGTGCGTGCCGAAGCCAAACCACGTGGGTTTGAACTCACCTACGTAATCCACGTTGGCCTGGGCGGGAATCTTCGCTTCCAACCCCAGTGTCCAATAGCAAGCGTTCACGAGCAGCCGGCGCAGTCCTGCGCTTTCCAGGTCCACCGCCGCTCCCATCGTGGTGGTCACGATTTGGGAAGTCTTGCCGGCTTCACCGGTGTAATCCCGCACCCAGACCAGCGGCATCATGGGATCATTCTTTTTGCCCGTGACCGGCGGGTCGGTCGGCTTCATCCCGGTAAGCACTTGTCCCTGCACCAGCACTTTGGCGTTGGCCGGTAGATTCACCACGCCATAGACGTCGGAAGGTCCCCAAATGTCGTCCACGCCGCGCAGGATCGGGTGGTTCTTGAAGGCTTCGACCATGATACCGCGCGCACTCTCTTTGTTGTGGACGCCGTGATGGTTGATCCAGGTTTCGCCGAGCACCTGCTGGCCAAAGCCGCCGCGCCATTCCTGGTTGCGCCAGTCAAACTTCGCATACGCGCTGGCCTTGTTCTTGTCGTAGGAAAACGCGTGCGTGCTGGTGCGCAATCCGATGATGGGTTTGCCACTGTTCAGGTAATCCACAAAATGCTTCATCTGGGCGTCAGGCAGTTCGCGGAAACGCAAATTAACGACGCACAAATCGGCCGTGTCGAGCGCCTCCATGCCGGGAATGTTGTCCCGAACGGTCGGATCAATCGTGCCGTCAGCCGGATTGATCGAGAAGAGCACGGTGCATTTGAAACCGTGGCGCACCGCCAGAATCTTGGCCAGCATGGGCATGCCTTCCTCGGAGCGATATTCCTCGTCGCCGGTCAGAAACACGATGTGTTTGCCGCGCCCGGGACCTTCTTTGCCTTCATAGACGACCCATTCGGCGGCGGGACTGATGGCGGCGATGGTAAACAAGCTGGCGAGCGTGATCAGGAGTTTGGTTCTCATGGCTGGTGGTATGGTTAAAAGGCAATTTGGCTCGATGGCACTGCGGAAATCCTAATCCGCAGGCGATCTGGCGCAAAGGAGAATTCCCAGTGAGTTGCGCGTCAATCCAGGAGTAATCCTTGGCGACTCGAACTGGCCTGAGTAACTTCCTCGTGCGATAAAATCGCGAACGCGGTGTACCGCAACACGATGACCCAGGCAATTCAACGTATCAACTCCGCCCAAGGCGACGAGCTTTCGGCGTTGGCGGACGGCCTTCTCGATTCGGTGATCCTCAGCACGGGATTTGCACCGAAGTCCAAGCAGCAAGTTCGGGCGGCACAAACCAGCCAACTCACGGTTGCCTCGGATCGGTTGATCCGGGAATGTGTGCGCGCACTGCGCTTCGGCGGGTTGTTGTTCGTGTACGGCCCGCCGGCAGAATTGATATATTGGGGCAGATTTCTGCACGCATTGCCTGACGCCGCGCAGGAGATGGTATTCAAATACTGGATCGCGCTGGATATTGACGAGACGCCGCGTGGCCCGTTGCTCCAAGCCACGCATCAAGGTTTGCTGTTATTCTCCAAAGCAGAATCAAACCGCAAGCGGCCCACCGCCTTCCACCTGGAAACGGATCTGATCCGCGTGCCGCACCGGTATTGTGCCGCGTGTGGCCAGAACCTCAAGGATTGGGGTGGCAAGAAACATCTGATGAACCCGCGCGGCGCCGCGCCCTCCGATGTGTGGCGCGATCTGCCGCGCCGGGCCATCCGCGACAATGCGATTCCCGAAGACGTGTTGGAGCGCATCCGACTTCTGGCGGGTGGAGACAGCGCCAAAGCCTTGCACGTGATTCAGACGGGGCAGGGTGTTGAAACCAACCTTATCCTGACCAGTGACGTAGCGATGGCGGCGGCCGACTCAACGACCGACGCGTTTCAAGAGCTTGCCGGCCTGGAGACGGACTGTGTCTATCAAGGCGACTGCGTGGCGTTTCTCGAGCGCGTCAAAACGCTGCATCCAGAAGGCGCGTTCGATCTCGCCTTTGCTGATCCGCCTTACAATCTGGAGAAGAAATACGACACCTACACCGATACGCTGGCGGAGCAGCATTATCTGGAGTGGTGCAACGCGTGGCTCGAGGGCATGGCGCAAACGCTGAAGCCCGGCGGCAGTCTGTTGGTGCTAAACCTGCCCAAGTGGGCCCTCCACCACGCGACGTTTCTCAGCGGACGCCTGGAATTTCGCCATTGGATTGTCTGGGACGCGCTTTCCGATCCGCGCGGAAAGCTGATGCCCGCGCATTATGCGCTGCTGTATTTCACCAAGCCCGGGGGAAAACCTGTGTTCAACTATTCACCCGTGGGAACGCCCCCGCGTGCGAGCTTGGTTAGCCCGCCCGATTCGCCCAAGTACTGCCTGCGCGCCAGGTGCATCAAGGAGCGCAAACTGGTGGGTGATGATGAAAAAGTGGAATTGTCGGATATATGGGTGGACATCCATCGGATCAAACACAAGCGTGATCGCGACTCGCACCCTTGCCAGTTGCCGGAGAAGCTGATGGAACGAATCATACTTCTAACGACTCGCCGTGGCGGGGTGGTATTCGATCCTTTTTGCGGCGCCGGCACCACGGCGATTGCGGCCGCAAAATTGGGTCGCAAATTCGTCGTCACCGATCTGGACCCCAAGTACGTACGGATCACCAAGGAAAAACTGGCCGCGATGCGCCAGAACGCCGATCGCTTGGGGAGTTACGTCGTGCCACGCACCTCCGTTGCCCGATCGCGCGGCACCAGCTCGAAGCGCGGCATTGAACTCTATTTGCAGCAACTCGCCTGCAAACTTGGCCGCGTGCCCACCGAAGCCGACGTCAACGTGGACCGCCCGGAGATTCTTGGACAAATAGACCGGACTTATCCGAACCGCGGCGCCGCGTTCAAGCGGGCGAGAATTGTTTTGCCAAAGCCGGCTTGACGCATAGCGAAACCGCCGCCTTGCCGACGGTGTATCGCGCGACCACCTTCCGCTTACCCACCACGGTCGTTCACCGAAGGTTGGTCGGTGATTCGGCCCGGGCATGTCACACTTGCTGGCACGGGGCGCCGGTCTGTGACCGGCTTGGGCCTTTCAACCGCCATAAACCGGTCCTGTATCATCACCCCTGGTAGCAGGTGTTACGTGCGGAATGTGGACGGCCGAGCCGCCATTTTTGCTGCTTGATCAGACTGCAAATTCGCAATATAAGCCCCGCCGATACTCAACCATGAAGCGGCCATCCAATTCGCACGGGGGCGCAAAGGGGGTCGCGTTGTGTACTGGAATCTTGCGCCGACGAACCGGCTCAATGCGCCAAGCGGCGCGGCCAGTCCAGTCGTCGTTCCCGCCACGCTGCCCACGAAGTTTTACCGTCTGTTCAAACTGTGAAAGTTGAATCATAACGAATGACCAGTGACGAATAACGAACCAATGCCCCAACCCACAATCAGCAAAGTCAACCTATGAAAACAATATCCCTGAGGCTCCTCTGTGGCGTCGGCCTGTGGCTTGTGTTGAGCGTTCGCCCCGCCGCCGCTTTCACCAATCTGACCGCCGTCCCCGATCCGGTCTTTCCCTCCCCAGGCGTACCCAGTCCGCAGATGCATACCGCGTCCTCGCTGGCCGTGTCCGGCGACACCATGGTTGTCGGTTCCTGGCGCGAGCAGGGCAGCGCGACCGGGGTCAATAGCACGCCCAACCAGGCGTTGATTGACGCCGGGGCGGCCTTTGTCTTTGTGCGCGACGGCAGCAACTGGGTGGTGCAAGCCTACTTGAAGGCCTCCAACACCGAGTCCGGCGACTCGTTCGGCCATGCGGTCGCCATCTCCGGCGACACCATCGTGGTGGGCGCGCCCGGGGAGGGCAGCAACGCGACTGTCATCAATGGCAATCAGAGCAACAATTCCGCCAGTAGTGCCGGCGCAGCGTATGTCTTCGTCCGCTCCGGCACCAACTGGTCGCAACAAGCTTACCTCAAGGCCTCGAACACCGAGGCCAACGACCTCTTTGGAATGTCGGTCGCGGTTTGGGGCGACACGATTGTGGTCGGGGCGATTGGCGAAGCCAGCAATGCCGGGGGAGTGAATGGCAATCAAGCGGACAACAGCGTCGTCGGCGCCGGTGCCGCCTACGTCTTCGTGCGCAGTGGCAGCACCTGGTCGCAACAAGCCTATCTGAAGGCCTCCACGCCCAGGTTCGACAATCAATTTGGATACGCGGTGGCCATGGCCACCAACACCCTCGTGGTCGGGGCACGCCGCGAAAGCAGCGCCGCCACCGGGATCAATGGCGATGCCGCCGACAATTCAGCGTATCAGGCCGGGGCCGCCTATGTTTTTGTGCGGAGTGGCAGCACCTGGTCCCAGCAGGCCTACCTCAAAGGCGCGAACACTGAAAGTTCCGATGTATTTGGCACTTCCGTGGCGATTGCCGGCGACACCGTCGTCGTGGGCGCGCCCGGCGAAGCCAGTAATGCCACGGGCGTGGATGGCAACCCGGCCAACAACTCCAGCTACCAGGCTGGCGCCGCCTACGTGTTCTTCCGCACCGGCGTCACCTGGTCGCAGCAAGCCTATCTCAAAGCCTCGAACACCGAGTCCTCCGACCAGTTCGGCGCGGCCGTCGCCGTCCACGGTGACAACATCGTCGTCGGCGCGCCGTGGGAATCCAGCGATGCCAACGGAGTGAATGGCAACCAGAACAACAACGATCGTTACCATTCCGGCGCCGCCTACCTGTTCAACCGCAGCGCCAACACCTGGAGCCAGCCGTACTACCTCAAGGCGGCACCGCTGTACTCGGGGTCGGAAAACCAGTTCGGCGGTCGGGTGGCGCTCACCGAGGATTTTGTCGTTGTTGGGAGTGTGAACGCGGATGAAATCGGTTCGTTCGTGGACACCACTCCGCCGCCGCCCGCGATGCCCTCGCGAATCGAATTCATCACGGTGACCCCGACCGAAGTCACGCTCGAATGTACGGGTCAACCGGAGGCGAACTATCATCTCTTGCGAAAGGAGAACCTGGAGGAAGGCTGGTCCTTCATTGGTTTTGGCACCGCCCAACTGGACGGCACGTTCACGCTCATGGACTACGATCCACCATCCGATGCCGCGTTCTACGCCCTGCAATTGGATCAACCCTGATGGCGTTGTGTGAGATCCCGGCTTAACGGAAACAACAAAGATAGAAGGCTCGTATGATGGATCCTTGCCCAGATAACCTCGATCATGTTTGTGGCGGCGAACGTGAGTCCGTTCCGTTGGCCGGGGAGTTGGAGCCGGCTCACCTCGGCTGCCACGAGGTTTGGAAAGAGCCTCGTTCCAGGCTATGGCGTCTGGGATTCCGGCAGGTGCTTGCCCGCCTGGGTGTTGCCAAGTGCTTGGTAGCCGTGGCGCTTGTGACGGGATGCACACGCGTGGTCCCTCCCGAGGAAATTGGTCTGGAACTTTTTCTTTCGACCAGTGAAGTAGTGGTGGATGCGGGAACAAATCTCACTGCAATCGTCACCCGTGAGATCTTTCCGTATGTATCCGCGAGGATGAGCGAAACACCTGACTGGGAACTTGATCGCAATGTGCATACGGATGCAATTCAGATAAGCCCTGACCACCCAATAATCTGGAGGCTGCTCGAGGGTAACGGTGGAATTAGCCCCTTGTTCGGTCCCAACTGGTCGTTGCACCGTCTTTCCGCTGGTCGCTACCCTGTGAGGGTTGATGTGACAGTCCAGCTTTTTACGAGAGGTGATGGAACCAATATAGTTCGAGCCCATTCTACCGCCCGCACGAATTTCACAATCGTGGTCACCTCCTCCTTCGTGCCGCCCGAGCCGGACCCGGAGCCGCCACCACCACCGGCGTTCACGAACCTGATGAGCTTTGGCGGCGGCATTGCTCATCCGCCGTGGTGTCTGGCGGAAGGCACGGATGGCTTGCTCTACGGCGTCTCCATCCCGTTGAACCCCTCGTCCAGCGACCCCACGGCGATTGTGAAGGTGGACAAGAACGGCGCGAACGCGGCGACCGTGCTGGTGGCGAACGCCGCGTTCTCCAACCAGTTTGGCGCGCCGCTCATCCCGCAGTTGGTCCGCACCTGGGAGGCGGTGTTCGAGGGCACCAACGATTTCTACATCTTTACCAACCTGCTCGTCGCCGCCACCCGCGGCGGCGGAACGAACGATTATTCCGGGGCCGTCCTCGGCGTCCGGCAGAACGGCAGCGACTTGCGGCTGCTTGCGCCCTTCCATTCCGGCAGTCTGGCGGCGGATGGTTTCGATCCCCTGCGCCTGACGAAAGACAACGTCGGCGGCATCGTGGGCGCGACGCGCCAGGGCGGACGCCCGGAACTGGTCTTCGGCCGGGGTGGCGTGCTGTTCCGGGTCTGGCCTTCCTTCCAAACCGGGCACGCGGTGCTCAACCGATACTCGCTCGAAATGATGGATCATCGCGGCGAAATCGTGGCGTCGGACAACCGCATTTACGGCGTGGCCCGTTCACCTCTCGAGAATTTCCAGAGCGGCTATTCCGCTGGCAGGATTTTCCGGGCGGATGCGGACGGGGGCTTTCTGGAAACGATTTTCAGGTTTCCCCCGCCGCCTACGGTGCCGCCTGATAATTCGCCTTACCCTGTCCGTCCCTTTGACGGCCTGGTGGAGCACAGCAACGGATTCCTGTACGGCGCGCATGGTGCCGGGCACGGATGGCGTGCCAGTCCCGGTCTGCTCCACACCAACGTCCATTACTACTTCCGGATCGCCAAAGATGGCAGCGGCTTCCGGGTGATGAATCGGCTCGGTGAGGCCGACGCATTCAAGAACCAGACCCCCGCCCCGGAGGCGATGGTGGAGGGTTCGGACGGCTGGCTTTACGGGTTCATGATCGAAGCGCACAACCTGCTCGTCGCGCTGCATCCCGAAACCGGCGAACTCAAGATCGCGCACGATTTCGGCCCCACGACCGGCTCGGGTCACGGCGGCCACACCCACACCACCGGCGCACTGCTCAAGGCCGGCGACGGCGCGCTATACGGCACCGTGTTGGTGGGCGGCGAGCATGGTCGCGGCTTTCTGTTCCGTTACATGCCGCCGACCAATGCGCCCGCGGCGCTGCCGGCAAAGTTCGAGCCTTCTGACGGCGATGTGCCGGAGGAGGCTGAGGATCAGGTGGTCCAGCAAGGCGGCAACATCCAGGATGGGGTGCCGGGTTATGCGCCCGCGTCGGCGATCACGCTGGGCACCAACTTTCCCGGTGGGAACGTGGGCCGCGCCGTGGCCATGTCCACCAACTGGCTCGTCGTGGGCGTGCCCTTCGGCTTTGACCCGGATTATCAGGGCACGGCGCACGTTTTCCGGCGCGACGGCACGAACTGGAATCACGAAGCCACGCTCCAGCCGCCGGGCGGAGACGCAGTGCGCTTCTTCGGCTTCTCCGCCGCGTTGGACGGCACGAATCTGGTCGTGGGCGCGCCCGGCTACTTCGACACGAACTTGTTCGCCGGGGCCGCCTACGTGTTCACGCACACGAATGACACCTGGCAGCAGGTCGCCAAGCTGACCGGGCAGAACCTGGGCGGTGACGAGTTCGGCGACAAGGTCGCCCTGCACGGCAACACGCTCATCGTCGGCGCACCCGGCCAGACGAACAACGGCCCGCACACCGGGGCCGCGTGGATTTTCTAGCGCAACGGCGCCGGGGTTTGGGGATCGCCCGTGCAGTTGCTCGGGCAGAATCCACGCGCAAACCGCTACTTTGGAGCGGCCGTCGCGGTGAACGGGATTTTTGCCGTCGTCGGCGCGCCAATGGGTCGTGAGTTGGACATCCCCCTGGAGCGCGGCGAGGCGCATGTGTTCGTCCGCTCCCTCTCCTGGCAGTTTCACTCGCGGCTCGAATCGCAGTACACCCACGCGGGAGACTTTTTCGGCGCCAGCGTGGCCATGGCGACCGATCGCATCATGGTGGGCATGCCCGGCGCGCTTCCATTGGCCCCGGATGACGAGAACCGTAATCGCCGGGGCGTCACCGTGTTCACCCGCGAAGGGAGTTATTGGGTCCAAAACGAACGAGTCGTGCCCAATCAGCATCGCCCGCTGGAAATGTTTGGCGCAAGCGTGGCGTTCGACGGCAGTCGGGTGACTGTTGGCGCGCCGTACGCGCCTTTGTTCGCGGACGCGGGCGCACCCGGCTCGTCTTATGTGTTCACCGTACAACCGGACGCCAGTTGGTCGCAACTGGCCCGCTTGCAGTCGGCCAACGGTCAGACCAACGACGCCTTCGGCCTGTCCGTGACGCACGCCGCCAACTGGGTGGCCGTGGGCGCGCTGTTGCAGGACAACCCCGACGCCCTGTCCGGCGCCGTGCATCTCTTCGATTTGACGCAGCCAGTGCTGACGATTCGTCAAACGGCGGAAGGCGCATGGCTGGAGTGGAACGCGGCTTACGCCGACTTCACGCTGGAAAGCTCCGCCACCCTGGCGCCGGACGCGAATTGGCAACCGGTTGAACCGCCGCCCCTCGGCACGGAGCACCTGATTCATCCCACTGATGCCAACCGGTTCTATCGGCTGGCGAAACCGTGACATGCGCCGCCCATGAAGTCCGCCAGGCTGCATGCCGGTGCGGCGGAATGCGTGTTAGGAGACCACCCGCCGGTTTGCTGACTGCCACCAGCCCGCTGCAAACAAAGCGGTACTGCCCTGCGGCCAGGCAAAAGTGTTGGAGGACAATCCTGGCCTGGAATCGAACTTTGCGTTCTTCCGTCTTTGCTGGCCATGGGAAATACGGACGGGCCGCACGCCGCACGCCATCGCTTGCACGATTTGTGTCGTGGGATTGACCGGCGCGTGCCTGACCGTTGGCCGGGGCAAACCGTCAGAACGCGGCGCAGTTGAGTTCAGGACCCCGTCTCAACCCACGCGGACGACGGCTATGGTCGTGGCTGGCGCGGCCGTGCGAACTTGTGGCTCAGAATCATTCAGCAAGCCAAGATAAATAGACGTGCGATTGGTGGACTCGCGGTCCGAAAAGCAGATTATGACTTGCTGCCGAATTTCAGTATGCGGATCGCGAAGGAGTCCCATCAACGGTTGAGTGAATCGAGCATCCCAATTCGATCCGGCACAGCGTGCGGCGTGCAATCGGACGCGCGGCGATTCGTCGCGCAGGAGCGTCTCCAGCAGCTCGGGTGGAACAGTCTTCGAACGCTCCTGGAGCGCGCGGATGGCATTCAATCGTTCGGTTGGATTCCCGCTCTGACACGACGCGAGCAGACGCGGAATGGCGTCATCGCCCGACAGAACGAGCCTTTGCGCGGGGACGAAGCCGTAATTTTCCGACACGGCGGCCGCCAGTATCGGAATGGCGGTCTCGAATTCCAGGTCATGCATTTCGGCCGCGGTGAACGTGCGGACCAGTGTTGTCAGTTGCCAATTCCGACCTTTGAGTCGGGAAAGGACGCGGGAGGACTTCGTGATCTGCGTTGATTCCACGCGCATGTGCTGAAGCAGTTCCGACGGTTTAGCGTAGAATGCTTCAGACAATTTTTCATCCGGCATGGGTGTCCCCATTTCCGCAGCGAGCACATTCAAGTCTTCGATCGTCCAGTTCCGGTTGGCACGGCTGGCGGCGCGCGGCAAGCCGGCTTTGGAATCCTGCACATCCGTCAGCCGGGCGAGTTGCATAGCGCGGAGATTTTGGATCGAGCGAGTTCTCCCGTCAGAACGCCTGTCGTTGTGTCCTATCCACTCGCCGTAGCTTTGTTCCAACTTCTCGCAGGCCTTCGCGAGCGTGAACTTCTCCAGCAACGGCTCCTGCAAGCCAGCGTGCGCCGAGCGGTATGTCGCGCCCATGCTAAAGCACGCGACCACTGTTGCCACTTCGGACGTGAATTCCCGGATCTACGCCTGCACTCGCCAAAGCTCGTCAAGCTGGCCTGCAGCCATCGGCGCAAACGCGCGCGGATTCTTGGGCAAGCCCTCGACACGTAGGTGCCGCCAAGCGCTGTTCATCAGGTCCAGCGTCTTGATCGTCCGCACAAGGCGTTCAGCCTTCTGAATCATGAAGCTCGATCCTCAACATTGTTTTCCCGACCAACGTCTCCTCGCGCACACCTTTGAATGGATCACAAATGTTCACGAGACGTCCATTTCCAGAGTGTATCCTCCGAGCATTGGCTTCATGTGCATTTCAAGGCACGAGGAATCTCCTGACTCTTGCGCTTCTTCCGACGCGCAGACGGGCTGGTGAATTTGCTTGCCTTGAAATTGCAGGGCTGGATAGCTTCAACCCAGCTTCAGCGCCAATGTAGCTCAGTGGTAGAGCAACGGTTTCGTAAACCGTAGGTCGTCGGTTCAATCCCGACCATTGGCTCCATTCCTTGGTGCTGGCAACCGGCTCCAGTTGAGGGTCTTGCAAAGGAGAAGAATTCCACGATTGCGCAAGTCGATCCGGGGTGGTGACCCGACTTGCTCAATGACTTGCTCAAATCGTCATGGCGTTCCCGCAAAAACTGAAAAAACCAGTTCTTGCGCGGTATGCACGATACAGAACGATTCGCGGTAAAACAGATCGTTTACAGGACCGGAACACCCACTTACCGCATCCAAGGCCGAATGCCGGACGGAAAGCAGGTCAGGAAGAATGTCCAGACCTTCCACGAGGCTTTACAGGTCAAAGAGGAATTGGAACTCAAGGCGCGGGGCCAGCCGGTCGAATTTGTACTGCGCAAGACCCGGCTCACACAGGATGAATTGGCGGAAGCCGAACACGCCATCCGCAGGCTGCGAGATGCCCAAACGGTCCATCCTCATTTGAAGGGCAAATCGCTCCAGTTCGTTGTGGATTTTGCACTGGCCAACTACAAGGAACCGACCATCACGATTAAAGTCGCGGATGCGGTTGAACAGTTCTTGCAGGTGAAGCGCGTGAAAAAGCGTCGCCACCGCACGATCACCAACTTGGTGAGCCGCCTGAACAAGCTGGTCAGGGCGTATGGCGACCGATTGGTCAGCGAGATCACGATGGAGCATCTCGAAGGGTTGATGAACGGCTGCGACTACGGAGCCATCAGTCAGAACCACTATAGAACCACATTCCGCAGCTTCTTCGGGTGGTGCCGTAAACGAAAGTACTGCACTTCAAATCCGGCAGAGGACATCGAAGTGGCCGATGTCGATGATCGTGATCCTGAGATTCTGACCCTCGATCAGGCCAAGGCTTTGTTGCAGGCCGCCTATCAGCACAAGGAAGGCGTGTTGGCTCCCTTTGTGGTCCTTGGCCTTTTCTGCGGCCTGCGGCCAGCGGAGATCGGACGACTAAAGTGGAAAATGGTTAATCTCACCGCGAAGATAATCACTGTAACTGGAGGCGCGGCAAAGAAGCGCAAGCGTCGCCACGTCGAACTTTGCAGCAACGTGGTCGAATGGCTTACCCCGATGATCGGCAATAGAATTATGCCGAAAAACTTCCGGCGGCATTTTGATGCCGTGCGGCGGTTGGCGGGTTTCAGAGGCAGCGTAAGCCACCAGCAGGCGGACGATGCCTTGCTGGCGTGGCCACATGACGCAATCCGGCACACGGCGATTTCGTGTCACTTTGCAGCTTTTGAAGACGAAGGAAAGACCGCCAAATGGGCAGGTCAAAGCGTTGATGTCATGCACAATCACTACAAGGGGCTGGTCATTAAGGCGGATGCGGAGGTTTTTTGGAGTTGGACGCCCACTGGCATTCAAAGCCCAGAGCCAAAGGGCCAGCAGGTGGACAAAATCGCCGCTTAACCTTGGGAAGGACGCTTTCCGCCATCAGGTTGCCCGGCTGTAAGCGCCAATTCCCGATACAATCAAAGTGTCAGCGGTAGTGACGTACACCCCGATGCGCTTGGTTCTAAAATGGCATGTTCAGCGGCCAACCAGAACCAAGCGGTGCAACCGACAAACGTGTGAATGCGGTCGAGTTGCTTGATGTTTTGTACAGTCAGAAGTCGCGGCCTTCGCTGCGTTGGCTCCGCAAGATGACCGCCGCCGGTATCATCCCGGTGGAGCGCCACGGCAGGATGCTTTTTTATGTCCCTTCGCAGGTCGTAGCGGCCCTGAACCGCTATGGCCGGTTCCATGAGCAGGAGCGAAAGAAGCGCAGGGCGGCCAAGATCGAGGCGAATCAAACCGACGCGCAATCCAAAGAGGTCGATGACCAAACAAGCCGCGCTGAGGTATGACCGTGGTGTTGGTCCTGCGTCGTCAGCATGACATTGGCGTTCTGTCTCGCGCACAAGGCGCGGTCGTAACTGGGATCAAATGTTGACAGCCTGCGAGTCCCCATAAACGTCACCTTCATGTCGTGGGTCACCTGATGCACGCGCAGGAATTGTCTCAGAAGGGCGGGTCAACACGGTGAAAGCACTTGCCTGCACAGCTAACGACCGCCTTCGCTGATGAGCTTGGCATTCAATGTTGACAGCCCCGACGGTGTAAACTTTTTCTGGCGGAAGCTACGCAGCGTCGGCGTCGAGGTTGATCCCACACCCAAAATATGCTGAATCACCTTCCAACCAGAATCCGGTCGTTGAACTCAGGCATGGTACCATGAAGTCATCCGCCGCCAGCCTGCCTGCAAAGCGCATTTGCCCATAAACTGCCGTATTTGGCGCGTTTCCCCTGCACATAAAATTTGCCGCTGACAGCTACGCCTCACCTCCATCAGGGCGCGGCAAAACTTTTTTCAGCCGCCGTGTCGTATAGGACGCAAAACCCCGTTCTCAACTTGTGATGCGCACATCGCTGTAGTGGCGAGTGCCATCGTCGGCGATGAAAACGACACTAACTGAAACCTCTTTGACCGTGCCGGGCCGTGCCCTTCGGGGACGTGCTGGGGTACCAGCATTTTTCATCCACGCGTTCGGTGCGGTCGCTTCACAAATCCCCAGTCGCGCCAAGCCCGCGCCGCGTCGTGGCTGCAAACCTGTGCGGGCATGACGAAACTACTGGAGGAAAAATGAACAACCAAACGCTTGAGCAAAGGCTCAGTAAGACCGTCGACAGTGCGATTTTCGATACCTTGGAACTGTCGAATGTTAACCGGCTCATCCCAGCAGAGCCATTAGTCAGGGACGATACAAAAGTGATGGCTCAACGCATCGCAAGGAAGCTGACCGAGGCACTGTCCCAGTTCGCCGGCGAGCTGACCGAGCAAGGCTGGCGTGAGATGACAATGGTGGCGACTGATGAGGCTTTGGCCAATGACGACCCCCTCAAACTCAGAAATGAGCCAAAACTCGCACATGCCGTGGCTGACTACACAGCGTATCTCGTGGCTCCTGCCGGTTCCGACTGGGCCTTGGCAGCTATGGCTGACGAGGACGATTACCGGGGTTGCAACGGGCAATCGAGTGCCACGTGGGACTGACTCTCATGCCCACTCCATGACCAGTGACAAACCATCACGCCGTGGCCAGCCGTCGCACGGCATCGGTGAGCGGTGCCGCCGGGCCAGCGCGCTGCCTCCGGTGTGCATCTGTGAATGTACACAACGAAGGGTGGCTTTTCACGCCGTGCTCTCTGCTCTGGGTTTTCAATTTTCGGGTTGACCACGCATCGACGTAAACTTCATTGGAGGTCTGATATTATTGGGTCTTGTGACTTATTGTTCCTGACGCCCAGCAGAGTGCGTTGTTTACATTGACCTTAAAGTCGGAGTGCAAGGCGAGGATCAGTACGAACCGGAGTGAACCAAGACGAGATGTGTAGTTAGGGACATGATCGACCAATCATCACAAATCGAAGATCGGCTCACGCCGCTTAGCGTCTGGCTGAGGGGCGTCGGGCGGAGCAAAGCTACCGGCTGGCGCTGGCGGCGGCGCGGCTGGCTCCGCGTCGTCAATATCGGCGGACGCAATTACGTGCCCGCAGACGAAATTGGACGTTTTCTCCAGCGGGCGGATGCAGGTGAGTTTTCCCGTAACAATCATCCGCCGCTGAAAAATGGAAATCATCTGTTGAAATAAAAAACCCCGCTGGAGGCGGGGTGGCTGATTGCTCAACAGTGATAACTGACTTCAGCCTATCCCACCGACAACGTTGACGCAAGCAATTTGCTTTGCCCAATCGCTTCCAGCAGCAGCCCAAGCATGAACGAGAATGAAAAGTTCAGACAAACAAGGTGTCGACGGGGATGATGGTGACGGGGACGCCCGACTGAAAAAGTACGGTGAGCACGTGGTTGAAACCGGGATGCGCTTTGATGCTTCGAGGAAGATCAGCGTCGGCACGGCGCGGGACAATGACATTGTGCGCCAGATGACTGTGGAAGAAGCCATCAGATTCGTTCGCTCTGCCGAATCGAAACGGGCTGTCGATGATGCGCTGAAGTGGAGTGCGCGGCTACAGATGGAACTGCTGACACTGGTAAAAGAATTCCGAACGAAGGGCCGATTCGATTTTGACAACACAGTCGGCCTCCAGAATCTGTGGCGCAACCAGAGAAAAGACGTGGCGCAGGAGTTGACAAATGTGCTGAAGGAGTTTGGGGATCAGGATGAGGAAGCGATAAAGCCGAAACTGAAGGCGATAGCGTGGCGGTGCGCCAAGGCGATGCGCCTGTCCGGGTTCATGTGGGCCGGGAGGTTCGGCCTCCGCAACAATCATTCCCTGCTGACGCCATCCGGGTTGATGTGTGTCGATCTCGACAAGCTAAAGGTCGACATCGAGAAGCTGATGAACAACTTGATGAACGACCCACTGATATTCTGGGCTGCCCGGAGTCCATCGGGGAAGGGCGTCAAGGTGCTGGTCAGAGTACCAGATGACGCAGCCCTGAACGAAAAGACTTACTTGGCTTGCTTTGAAACTTTTGAGCGGTACATGGCCGCGAATTATCCGGGCGTTTCGATCTCCGTTGACAAACAGGCAAAAGCGGTCGCTCAGCTTTGCTTTTTCATGCACGACCCCGATTCGTTCTGGAATCCAGATGCCTATATCCTGCACCCGGATGAAGACTTGATGGCACGACGCGCTGAAAGTGCGAAGGCCAATAAGAAAAAGCCAGCGGACGCGAGTGGGTCAGCGACGGATGCGCAGACGGACACCAAGCAGGGCAGTGCTGGAAAGGAACCGCAATCCGCTCGCCGTGAAGGTCGGGGTTTTCCGTTCGATTCGTATCCGCCCGATAAACAATGGGAGACGGTGCGTTCTGCTGTCGGAAGTCTTGAGGATTGGCTCGCCGGATTACCACCAGGTCAAGGTGGGCGAAACGGTGCTTGGACGCGTCTTGGATTTGCTTTTGGTGAGTGGTTCAAGCAACTGGCCGATGACGACATCCGTGAGCAGGCCAAGGGGTGGCTGTTGGAGTTGGCGGCCCAGCACTATGCTGGCAACGAGGGTTGCGTCGAGCGTGCTATGGACGGCAGCAATGGCACCTGTGGGTTGGGCACGCTATTCATGATGGCCAAAGAACATGGCGGGTGGAAACCGCCGTGGGCCTCCGGGAGTCGCTCCGAAGGGCCAAAGAAGGAATGGTTCATCATGGAGCACGTGTGCGATTTTCAGGGTCTGTTGCCTCCGATCAAATGCGTCGGCAACCAGTGGTACAAGGAAGGGAATGGACTCTGGATACCTGTTGAGCGGAATGAATACGAACCAGACGCGTTGGAGGTACTACCCTTCTCCTTGAGAACCAGCAAACGGGCGACCGAGGTCATGGCTACCTTCCAGAAGCAGCAGCAGGTGCCCCGGAGCACGCTCAAGACCGCTTGCATCTGGGAAAATCAAACCCAGCAGGCGGTATTGGTAAATTGCCGCAACGGTCTGCTGCGAGTGACTGCTGAGGGCATCGAGTTATTCGACCATGACCCAGAGGCATACTGTTTTACAGGGCAGTTGGCAGCCGCGTATAACGCAGGGGCCGAGTGCCAAGTGTTTGAAAGAGTCCTATCGGACGCGCAACCGGGCAACCGGGCGAGACATCTTCTGATTTGGTTCATCGGCTACATGCTGTTGCCCAGTCTCAAGTACCGCATTTGTCTTATCAACTACGGCCCGACTGGAACGAGCAAGTCTACGGTCTTCGATTACGGCGTCGGCAGTGTTCTCGGTGATGGTGTCACAAAACATCTTTCACTGTCGGACATCTGCTCCACAACCGGATACTCATTGCCGGGATTACAGCACGCCTTGCTGAACGTCGGCGGCGAACTGGATGCTGATGAACTGGCCCAGTCGAGCCGGTTCAAACTTCTGGTTGGCGGGGAGTCCTTTGAGGTCAGAGGTATCTATGGACGCCCGTTTACGCTGCGTGACTACATCGTCAAGCTCGTGTTTCTGACGAACCACCTTCCGCGCTTCAAGAGCGGTACTGACGCAGAACTGGCGCGGATGCGCTTTCTCCAATGGACTCAGGTTCCTAATGTGCCTGACCCGACCCTCCAGCAAAGTCTCCCCACCGAAAAGGACGGCATCTTTAGCCGGTGGATGGTGCCCGCGTTACAGTGGGTCATGGAGGGCGAACTGCCGCCCGAAGATGACGAGATGGTTCGGCGTGAGTTTGCCGTCCGCAACGATCCGGTAGGGGTCTTCGTCAAGAAATGCTGCGTGGTTGAAGGTAATGCCAGTATTACCAAAGATGACTTGTTCCGCTCATTCAAAAAATTTGTGGAAGTGAATGATCTCAACCTTGGGCTTCTGGAAAAAAACACGTTTGGACGCCTGCTGCTTGAACGGTGTTGTGGAAAAGTCCGGGCGACGCGACCACGCGGTGCGGGCGGCCATCGCAGCCACATCTACGTCGGTATCCGCCTAACCGACGAGTTCAAAAAGGAGTGCGACGAGCGTGGGGCCGGTGATGATTACTGATTGAGCCACAAGCTGCAAACCGGCTTTTCGGTCAGGGTTGGCCAAAATTGGGCCGGGGAAAGAGCCTTGTTAACCTGTTGATTCCGAACCGGCGGTCAGGGTGGTCATGCTGGTCAGAGCAGACAATCTATTAAACCGTGTACTTCGCCTCGTTTGCTTCTTCATAAACTCAACCACAGCCATCCCTCAGGCGGATG
>JAHCLO010000039.1 GCA_026125285.1 Verrucomicrobiia bacterium
CTGACCGACCCCTTTCCTTTCTTTCCGCGCTGGCCTGACTGTGCATTGGTTGCCCGCCACTTACCTACTCACTTCGGAGACGATAGAATCCAGAAGCCGTTCCGGGAATGGGAGTGAACTTCCAGGCAGTACCCTGGAGCGGACCGGCCACCGTGTGCCAGTGCGGAGGATTCATTCCGTGGGTGAATTCCACATAAACGGATCCCGCCGCCCCGCTCCATTCCAGAATCATTTCATTCCCCTCACCGCGACGGAAGGCCGTAATGGTTCCCGCCCGCGGTTCACCCAGGCCGAATTGGAACGTTTGCAGACCCGCCGACCATGCGGAACTCATTCCGCGCAGGTCCTGCGCGCTGATCCGCCAATGATACAGCGTCCCCGCGATGAGTGCATCCGTTCCGGGCAATGCGCTCAAGGGAAGCGTCAAAGCCCAGTCACCTGCCGGCGGTAACGGTGGGGCGGGAATCTGCGTCGCGTTGACAACGGGCAGGAGAAACGCCGCGTCCGCTGCCACCTGAATGTGATACGTGGCGACGCTATCGCCTTCGTCCGGATCGCTGGCAGGGAACCAAATCAGCAACGTCTCCAGACTCGTTACCAGTGTGCCCGACGGCGGTCCGGCAATGAGCGGCGCGCTGGGGGAATGATTGGTTTCATTCACATAGAACGAAGCGGGAGCCATCCACGGTCCCGTATTGGTCCCGTCACTGGCCTGACAGCGCCACCAATACTGCGCGTTGTTGGGCAGATCGGTGTCCACCTGCCAACTGGTAACTTGAGCACCGGAAGCCACCAGCGGCACCTGGGCCGCCAGGTTTGACAATTCCGCATCGGCATAGACTTCGAACCGGTAGGACAGGGAGTCTCCCTGGAAATCCACCGCATTGGTGACGGCCAGCACGGGCCGCGCAATGTTCACACTGGCCAGATTGGCCGGGGCGGCCAGCGTGGGCGCGCCGGGCGCGGGTTCGCCAATGCCAATGTTGTCGAGGAACAGGTCCTGATCGGGCGCGCTGCCCCATTCACTCCAGACAATGAAGCGCAGGCGGATGGAACGGTTGGTATAGGACAGGAGCGATGCCTGGAAACGCGTCCAGTTCTGGCTCCAATCGTTGTTCAATGCCACCAAGTCGCTCCAGTTGAGGCCGCCATCGGTGGAGGCCTGCGCACGGAAACGCGTGCGGTTCCAAAGCTGGCCGCGCATCTGGAAGGTCAGCGAAGGGTTGACTGCATTTGACAGGATGACCTCGCGTCCCAATGCGAGCACCAGTTGCGCGTCGGGTGGGATGCGCGGCGAAACGGTGTCGCGCACGGCAGATTGGCCGGCATAAGGTGAGTTCGTGTCCACTGTCCAGGACGAGTGCAGCCAGTTGTCCAAGCCGGACTCGAAGTTTTCGTGGAACGGATACGTGGCGGTATGCGGCGTGTGCTCACCCAAGAAGACGTCGTCCACATACCAGCCGTCGTCCTGCGTGCCGCCGTCGGTGTCCATTTGGAAGCGCACCCAGACCTGCTCGGAGTGTTTCCACGGCGAGAGGTCAATGCTTTGCTCGGACCAATTGGTGCGGACGCTGGAGACGCCATAGACGCAGGTCCAACTGCCGCCGCCGTTGCCCGAGACGTAGAGGCGGCCCCAATCGTTGTTGGCGATGGCGTGCCGGTCCCAGAATTTCAACACGGGCCAGTTCAAGCCGCGCAGGTCCACGGCGAATTGCGCGTGGTAGGACGCGCTGTTGGGATAATCGCCCGGCGAATCCACCAGGGCGGCGCCGCCGTTGCGGCCCACGCCCGGCCAACTCGTCCAGGTGCCCGTGTAGGTCCAGCCCGGTTGATTGGTTTCAAAACTATCCGACCACGGCCACCTCACGCCGGCCGTCATGGCCGAAGCCTGATTCGAACCGACGCCAACGTCATTTTGGTTGTAGAGATAGACCCGATAGTAATACGTCTTGCGCGCCACGAGGCCGGTGTCGGTAAACGTAGTCGCGGTTTGGTTCGTGATGACCGCCAACAGGACGGAAGTCTCGTTCACGTCGGTGGTTTCCGAGCGATAGACGCGATAGGTCTTGAAGTTCGGGATGGCGGCCTCGGTCCAGTTCAGGCGCATCGAGGCGGGCGTGATCTCCGTCAGCGGATTCAGCGAAACGGGCGGCGGTGACTCTTCAATGACGAGATTGTCCAGCCAGAGGTCTTGGGCGGGCGCGCTGCCCCACTCGCTCCAGGTCACCCACCGCAGCCGCACGCTCCGGTTGGTCAGGCTCTGCAAACTCACCTGCACCCGCGTCCAGTCCTGATTCCAGTCGTTGTTCAACGCATACAAATCCCCCCACCCCAGTCCGCCCTCCGTCGAATACTGCACCCGAAACCGCGTGCGATTCCACAACTGCCCCCGCATCCAGAACACCATCTGCGGATTGACCGCCCCCATCAGGTTCACCTCGCCTCCCAACCCCAGTTCATACCGCGTGTCCGGATTCATCCGCCCGCTGGGCGTGTCCCGCACTGCCTGACTCCCTCCATACGGCCCGTTCGTATCCACCGCCCAACTGCCCGCCAGCCAGTTGCCCAGCCCCGCCTCGAACGTCTCCTGAAACGGCAGGCTCACCGCCACCGGCGGGTGCTCCACCACCACCAGATCATCCAGACTCCACCCATCGTCCGTCCCGCTCCCGTCGGTGATCACTCGAAACCGCAGCCGCAGGTTGCTCTGGTTCTTCCACGGCGACAGATCAACCGTCTGCTGCGCCCACTCCGCCCGCACCCCGCTCACCCCATAGACCGCCGTCCACCCGTTGCCATCGGTCGAAACCTCCAGCCGCGCCCAGTCGTTGTCCGCCACCCGATACCGATCCCAAAACCGCAACACCGGCCACGTGCTCCCCGTCAAATTCACCGCCGTCAGCGCATGGCTGTCGCTGTTGTTGCCGTACGTTCCGTGCGGAGAATCGGTGAGTGAAAAGAGGCCGCCGTGGGCGTTGTTGGTATCCAATCCCCAACTGCCGGTGAGGTTCCAGTTGATCAGGCCGCTCTCGAAATTGTCGGAGAAGGGCAGCGGATTGTTCAGTGTGCGGGCTGAATTTGCCTCCGCGCTGTCCGCCGAGAACGTGCCGTAGGGGCCGACGGCATAAACGCGATAATAGAACAGTGTGTCGAGAGGCAAGTTCGTGTCGGTGAAACTGGTCGTGGCTTGGTTGGCGAGGGTGGCAACCAGCGTGGAATTGATGCCCACGCTGGCATTGGTGGAGCGGAAAACTGCGTAATGAGCAAAAGCGGTGTCCAGACTGGCCGCCCAATTGATGCGGATGGAATGAGAGTTAATCTGATCCAGGAACGGCGCCGGGACGGTGGTCGGTGATTCCGCCACGGAAATATCGTCCATGTGCCAGCCATCCGCCTGGCTGGAAGCATCGGTGGTCAGACGGAAGCGCACCAGCAACGACGGGGCGTTTGCATAGGCAGCCAGGCTGAACCGCGCGCGCCGCCAACCACCGTCGGAGTTGCCGGTGAAACTCGCCAGCGAAGTCCAGTCCACGCCGTTGTTGAGCGAAATCTCCACGTTGCCAGAGTCGCCCGAGGCAAACTCGAATTTGTGATTGAACGACAGCACGGGCGTGCCCGCGCTGCCGCCAAAGCTCAAAGGGGCCGAGAGGGTGAGTGCCTGGGAAGCAATCCCGTTGGCGTAACTCGCCCCCGGAGAATCAGACCACGCGTGCAACGGCGAAGCGGCATCCTCGTCACTCAAGGCCCAAGGCGCATCGGCGACCCAGACGTTTGGCCCGCCTTCGCCATTATCGAGAAACGGGTAGTCCATGCCCGGCGGAGTGCTGACGGCGATTTCATTGCCAAGCGTCTGGAAGCCGGCGCTGTTCACGACCGCAACGCGGTAGTAATAAGTCGTCTTGGGCGCGAGGCTGGCATCCGTGACATTCGTGATCGCTGAGTTGCCGAACTCGGCGATGAGTTGCCCATCGCGCCAGTCCACGCCAGGAGTCCGAGAGCGGTAAAGCCGATACGCGGCAAAGTCCGGGGCGGAGGAGGGAACCCAGGCAAGCGATGCTGAATTGCGGTTGGTCCAAGTGGCCTCCAGCGTCACGGCGGCAGGTGCATCCCCAATGACGACATCATCCAGGTACCAGCCGTCCATCACGACCGAAGAATCGGTCAGCAGGCGAAACCGAATCCGAAAATTGCCAACGCTGCTGTAAGCGGAAAGGTCCAACTGCTCGTCAGTCATGGCGGCGAGATTGCCGGTGTAAGACTTGAGCGGCGGGTTGATCCAGGAATTGCCGCCATCCGAGGACACTTCCACGTGGCCGAAGTCGTAGCCGTTTTCCAGCGCGTATTGATGCCGAAATCGCAAGGCAGGCCGCGTCGTACCGGTGAGATCCACCGATGCCGCCAACGTCATGGCGCTATCGGTATTGTTGGTGTAATAACTTCCCGGACTATCCGTGATCGCATGAAGTGGTGATCCGTATTTGGCGGAGGTCAACCCCCATGCTTTGGTCGGCAACCAGTTGCCCGAGCCGCCCTCGAAGTCGTCCTGGAACAAGACTGCACCCGGCAGTTCCAGCGTGGACATCAGCAGCGAACAAGTTAGGCCAGTGACAAGAAGAAGAGACTTCGATGACGTGAATCGGAGAGATAATGCCTTCATACAACACCCGCAGTATGCAGAAAGTTAACAAGCTCATTTCCAACTGCGCTACACGGATTTGGCGAAGTGTTAAACCTTTATTGTTCAAACAGATGAGGCTGGAGCACGACATCGCGCGGCCGGCGCGGGCGTTGCGCCCCGGATTTGCGGAAGCGCAACAACTCCTCCAGGCCTTGGAGCGATAAGGACACTCAGGTGCAGAGACGACAGCCGCTACGCAGTAAAGTTCTGCACGTGCGTCTCCACGTGTGAGCCGGAAGGCGAAGGGCAACACCTTGTGGCAACCTCGGCAGTTCAGACAGGCGATCGGGATGGTAGTTCAGAGGTAGTCTCGTCCGCTACCACCGATGCCAGCAAGATTGGTTGCGCTCTTGCCAAGATGCGGTTGGCAAGAACGTTAATCCGGGCTTTGAGTCAGGGCGGGAGAATCGAGAACGCGGCTTGGGTTTGAAGTTCTTCCGCTTCGTTTGGAGTGCGTGTGAACATTGCGATTTCATACAGAGGCAGGCATGGGCTTGTGGGCCGGGATGAGAACCTACGCCCTCAAAACAAGGTTTCCCTATGAACACCAACAGACTTAAGACCACCGTCCTCGCTGCTGTGTTGGCTAGCTCCACTTTTCCATGCCTGGGGCAAGGGGTCATTTACAGCTCGCGCGAGGCGTTCGATGCAGCGATAACGACCTTGTCGGGCAACAGGCTGGACGTGAATTTTGATGGTCCATTGCCCCCGGGAGGAACCGACTTCGGAGGGATGGTGGGTTACATGTCTCCGCTCATTGTTTCTGGTGTGGCATTCCACGGATCGGTCTTTCTTTACGATACCGGTAGCGGATGGATCTTGAACAATTACGATTCGTTGTCACCACTGGTGGTGGACATGAACGCTCCGTCACTTGCTTTTGGTGCGGATTTTGCCAGTTTCCTGAGCCCAACTCACACCTCATTCACCGCGACGGTTTCGCTCGATAACGGTGCAGTGTTCACCTTTGAAGCGCCTGCTGACCCGGACTTCGTCTTCTTCGGGTTTGTGACTGCGCAGCCCTTTTCCAGGCTGACGTTTAGCGACGGAGGTTTGCTCTTCGGCTACCTGCATGAGGAATTGCTTGACAACATCACGGTCGTGACAATCCCCGAACCGGTTACGCTTGGCCTGTTCTCCCTTGGCGCTTTGGTCCTCGGCTGGCGGCTGCGGAGGAAGTTCCAGCCATGAGAAGCAAGCCTTCATTCTTAGCGGTTGTTTGGCTCGCAGTCGGCCTTGCACATTCAGCTTGGTCGCAAAGCACCCTGTATTTTGACCGGGGGAATTTCGTTGGCGCGGCTCAGGCAGTTCCAGGCAACTTCCAAACCATCTCATACTTTCCCGAAGTGTATGGCCCCGAGCTGACGATTTCTGACCTAACATTCCGTGGAGGGTATCTCGTTGGGGGCCCCACCGGTATTCTTTGGAATTTCGACTCTAGCAGGCCTTTGAGCATCCACTTCGCCAATGGCGCACGAGCATTTGGCGCCGATTTCTCAAGCGGCTTGTCGCATGCCGGCATCTCCTCGTTCACAGCTACTGTTTCTCTAGACACTGGCGAAACCTATCAATTCATAGCTCCAACTGATCCAAACTTTGCATTCTTCGGTTTTGTATCGCCAACGCCCATCATGCACATGACTTTCAGTGACGGCGGGCTGTTCGGTTTCGGCAACCTCCACGAGGAACTGATTGGGAACATTGTTGTAGTAACGGTGCCCGAGCCACGCGTGCTGGGTTTGTTCGCCCTTGGCGCTATGCTCTTTGGATGTACCCTGCTAAGGAGGCACAGGCAAATGTGGTGAGCACTGATGCGACGCCATCGGCTTCCAAGCCGTTCTGCCATGACTTCCAACCGGAGACGCTTTCATTGAACATCCGATCCTTGCCTTTCGTTTCAGTGGCGTGCCTCGCGGCAACACGCGCATTGCCGGGAGTGAGGCAAGGCATGACCAACCTAGATCGCAGCACATCTCACATGCAACATCCAAGCCTATGAAGAAGATCGTTCTCAGCGCGCTCGTCCTTTGGACGTTAGGCGCCTTCGTTCTGACGCCATGCCTCCAAGGGCAAGGCACTGTTTCGGTGAACAACATGAATGGCACAGGAACGCTTGACTCAACGGCCTTTGGCCTCTTTTGGGATGTGGATTCGGCACCGTATTCGGCAACTCCCATCAATGTGACGATCTTGGCCGGGCCAGACGCAAACAGCCTGACACCGATCGTCACTCTCGCGGGACCGAACGCTTTGGTGTCGGCTGGGCCAGGGCGCTATGTAGATCCGAGCGGTGGCATTTACGCCATTCCCGGGGTCGCGTCGGGACAGCTGGCAACCCTCCAGGTCCTGGCCTGGATAGGCGATGCCGCCACATTTGGCGCGGCAAACCCTGCTGAACACGTTTTCTATCCTTTCGGCGGAGTTTCCTACGTTCCACCAACGCTGTTTACATTTACCAACCCAACCGGAGGTTCCACGCCAGCCAGTCTGGATGGAATGCCTGCAATGTGGAGAATACTTGATGTGCCGGAACCAGGCACGCTTGGCCTGTTCGCCCTTGGTGCTTTGCTCCTCGGGTTGCGCGTGTTATGGCGACGCAAGCGATTGCGGTGAACAACGCGTGAGTCGCCATCGGCTGCCAAGCCGCTTTGCCATAGCCTTTGAGCCGGAGATGATTTCTATGAACCTACGATTTTCAGATATGCTCGCAGCAGCTGCCCTCGTGGTCGGCTTTACGACAACCGCTTGGTCGCAAAGCACCCTTTACTTTGACCGGGGCAATTTCACCGCCGCCGCTTATGCGATTCCCGGCAACCAACAAACCATTTCCTTTTTAGACCTCCTTTCCGATGAAATCGGCCCGATGTTAACTGTCGCGGATGTGACTTTTACCGGTCGTTACCTGATCAGACAAATTGATCCGCTTGTCAGTTCTGCAGGACCAGTTTTGTACAACTTCGATTCGAACAACCCCCTAGCAATCAGTTTCTCCAACGGGGCGCGCGCTTTCGGCGCCGATTTCTCGAGTCTCCTGTCGGAGGCTGGTTACACCTCATTCACTGCCACGGTTTCGTTAAGCAACGGCGAGGTCTTCAACTTCACGGCACCGACCAATCCGGATTCCCAATTCTTTGGGTTCATTTCCCCTACTCCCATCGCGCATCTGACCTTCAGTGATGGCGGGCTGTTTGGTTTCGGCAACCTCCACGAGGAACTGATTGCGAACATTGTTGTAGTAACGGTGCCCGAACCTGGCGTGCTGGGTGTGTTCACCCTTGGCGCGATTTTCCTTGGCTGGCAAATGCGCCGACGGGTGAATAGTTAGGATTCCAGGCTCACTTCCGCACCGCGTCCAGTTGGTGCATCGCGTCTTTGAGGCGGCAGGTGGTGGTTCTCTGGCGTTCCGCGGAGACGATTTTCCCGCTGCCGATTTCCTGCATATAAAAGGTGTCAATCGCCGCGCCTGTCTGCCGGCACTGCCAGCGGGGTAGCGCGGCTTCCGGTCTTCAACGCGTTCGGGGGCTGGTTATCCCACGCAAACCCGCGCGCTCGATTTAGAGCATTTCTATACTTCAGGTAGCGCCGCCCAACTCGGCTGCGAGTTCAAGCACCTTCCCGGTGGAGTGATGGGCTTCGCGGCAAGACGCGACCGCCAGGACTGGGACTCAGAAGTTTGGAAACATGCGCTCGGGGTCGGATACGGCGCTTCACTCCGAGCGCGCCGCAGTCCACCGCCCGCTGGTTGAACGGCGCGCACGGAGCAACGCGCCCTGCCACGTTGCGCAATTGGTCTGTGGCAGGGCTGGTTGCGGACGCGGACGCCGGCGCTGCCTCACTATTGGCAATGCGCCCGTCAACGACGGCCTTTGCGCCGGCCGGCGGCAGATTCCGTGAAGGCTTGATGTTCATCAAAGATTCCCAAGCCGTTTGGCCTCACAGTGCTCCCGGCAATGCGCGAGAGAATAATTGAACTGGATGTGCGGGACGACCTTCGCCGCGGACGCGAGCCGTTCTCCAAAATCATGCTGACGGTGGCGCAGCTCAAAGCAGAGGAGTCGTTACGGTTGCTGGCGCCCTTCGAGCCCAAGCCGCTGTTTGCGGTCCTGGCGCAACAGGGTTTCTCCTACGTCTCGAAGGCGCTCGACTCCGGTGATTTTGAAGTGTTGTTCAGCCGGCACGCCGCCTCGTTGAAAGAACACGCCCCTGCCGGCAGGGACGCTGCGCAATCGTCTCCACCGGCAATCGTTGAGCTGGACGCACGCGGGCTCGAACCGCCGCAGCCGATGGTGAAGATTTTGGAGGCTGTGGAGACCCTGCCCATCCACGCTCAATTGCACGCGCACACGGATCGCCGCCCCATGCATCTGTACGCACAACTCGAAGCGCGCGGTTTCACCGCCCACAGCGAAGAACAGTCCGATGGCACCTTCATCACCCATGTCCGGCGTAAATAGCCAACCAGCGGCAACCCGGCAAAACGCGGCGGCCCACGCTCCGGCAACGGCCAATGCGCCCAGCGGCATGTTGCCGCTGCGGTTCATTCTCACCGGCGTGCTAGCGCTGGCAGTCGGCATGGTTTGGGTTGCGGCGCGACCCGACGTGCTCACAACCTACCATTACAATCAATACGTCATCGCGCTGACCCACCTGTTCGTGTTGGGCTGGCTCTGCACGGTGGTCATGGGCGCGATGTATCAACTGGTGCCCGTGGCGCTCGAAACCAAGCTTCACAGCGAACGGATGGCGAAATGGCAATTCGTATTTCAGGTCGTCGGCTTCGCTGGAATGGTGTGGATGTTTTGGATTTGGGACATGAAGCAGGTCGGTCACTTCGGCTCGGCGCTGGCCGTGGGCGTGGGCTTGTTCGTTTACAACCTCGCGCGCACGCTGCTGCGCGTGCCGCGCTGGAACGTCGTGGCCACCGCGGTCGCGTCGGGACTATTCTGGCTTTCGCTGACCATTCTGGCCGGACTGTCCATCGCCACGGCAAAATGCACCTATGAATCGGCGGAGACACTTGCGGCGACCAGTGTCCTGGGAGCGATGATTCACGGACTACGCTCGCTGGCGATGTTCATGGCGCGCTTTGATCAACTCGGCGCGATGCACGCCCACGCGCATCTGGGCGTCGTGGGCTTCTTCATCATGGTTCTCGTCGGTGTCTCCTACAAGCTGGTGCCGATGTTCACGTTGAGCGAGGTCCAGAGCAAAGCCCGCGCGGCGTGCTCGGTCGCGCTGTTGAACCTTGGCCTGGCCGGCGCGGGCGCAACCATTTTGCTGCGGAGTCCCTGGAAACCCCTGTTCGCGCTGGTGATCATTGCCGGGCTGGCAGTTTATGGTTGGGAACTGACGCAGATTCTGCGCGCTCGCAAGCGTCGTCCACTGGATTGGGCGCTCAGGTATTTTCTGACGGCGTTGGCCCTGCTCGTGCCGGTCTCGCTGATGGGCGCCGTGCTTTCCTGGCCCACACTGCCGCTCAACGCGACGACGGGGCAGTTGGAGAATGTTTACGGCTTTCTCGGGCTGATTGGGGTGTCGAGCTTCGCCATCCTGGGAATGCTCTACAAAATCATCCCCTTCCAGGTCTGGTTCACCACCTACAGCCAGCACATTGGCCGCAGCCGCGTGCCGGCGCTGGCGGACATGTATTCGGCGCGCTGGCAGGCGGCGGGCTACTGGCTGTTTGCGGCGGGCTTGCTGGTCACGAGTCTGGCAACTTTCTTCAGTCACGCTGCGGGCGTGCGCCTCGGTGGCCTGCTGCTGACCTTGAGCGTGGGAACTTTCATCGTGAACGTGGCAAAGATTCTCCACCATCTGGTGCGACCGCGCATTACGCCGCTCTCATTGAAACCGCGCCCCGGGGTTCCGACCGACACGTCGCCGGCCGCGATGAGCGGGTCTTCGTCACCCAAAGCCGAAAACGCATTCGCCGTATGAACGCTCTACAACTCGACGAAGCCATCATTCTCAACGCACTCCGCGAGGTCATTGATCCGGAAATCGGCTGCAACATCGTGGACCTGGGTTTGATCTATAATGTCCGGACCGCCGGCACCAAGGCGCGGGTCACCATGACGCTCACCACGCCGGGCTGTCCCATGAGCGAAAGCATCGCCCATGGCGTGCAAATGGCGTTGCTCAATCTTGAAGGCGTGGAAGACGCGGAAGTCGAACTGGTTTGGGACCCGCCATGGCATCCCGACATGATGACTGAAGAAGGCCGCCACCGCGTGGGCATGACTCCGCGCTGAATCCTTTAACCGACACAAACCAACACAGAAACATAACATGACCTCACAAACGCAATCGCTCCTCGACGAAAACAAAGTAATGGACGTTCGCCCCATCCCCTGCTCCATCAAGCACGGCTTGATTCTGAAGACCTGGCACGAACTGCCGGTGGGCGACTACTTCATCCTCCTTAACGACCACGATCCGGTACCGCTGCGTTATCAGTTCCAGGCGGAATTTGGCCACGCCTTTACGTGGGAACACCTGGAAAAAGGTCCGACTGATTTCCGTGTGAAGATCTCGAAGGTCGCGGAATTGCCGGAAGCCTCGCACTCGAGTCCCTGCGGTTGCACCGGACATTGAACGGATGGGTTCCCCAACCAGTGCGCGCCGTTCGCTTATGACCGGCGCGCCTTTTTGTTGGCCATGAAATAAAGCACCGGCACCGCCATGCGGCTGATGAGCAACGACGCGATTTCGCCGGCCATCAGCGAAATGGCCAGTCCCTGGAAAATCGGGTCGGCCAGAATCACGCTGGCGCCCACCACCACCGCCATGGCGGTCAGTAGCATCGGGCGGAAACGCACCGCGCCCGCGTCCACCACGGCTTCGGCCAGGGGCATGCCTTCGCGGAGGCGCTGCTCGATGAAATCCACGAGGATGATGGAATTGCGCACTACAATGCCCGCACCCGCCATGAAGCCGATCATCGAAGTGGCGGTGAAGAACGCGTCCATGGCGCCGTGGGCCGGCATGATGCCGACGAGTGAGAACGGAATCGCCATCATGACGATCACGGGCGTGAGGAAGGACCGAAACCAGCCCACCATCAACACGTAGATCAATACGAGACAGGCGGCGAAGGCCGTACCCAGATCGCGGAAGACTTCGATGGTGATGTGCCATTCACCATCCCACTTGATGGCGGGCGCGTGATCGGTGAACGGTTGACTGGCGTTGTAGATTCTGATTGGAGCGCCGGTCTCCAACCCGGTGGGTTTTGATTCGCTCCCGGTACTAGCCGGGCCGGAGGCCGGCGCTCCGCCAAACTCCCGCGCATCCAGACTCTTCAGCGCTTGGTTCATCGCTTGAATTGCATACACCGGGCTTTCCACCTCCCCCGCCACGTCGCCGATGACATAAGTCACGGGCATGAGGTTCTTGTGATAGATGCTCTTGTCCGTGATGGTGCGTTCGATCGTCACCAACTCCCGCAGAGGAATCAGCGGCGGTGCGCCGGTAGCCGAGCCGGGTTCAGGCAGCGCATTCGCATCGCCGGAGCGCACGCGCAACGCCAGCAATTCCTCCGGACTCGTGCGACTGGCCAGCGGGAGTTGCAGGACAATGTTCACGTCCTCCTTCTCGCGCGGGACATGGAGCAAGTCCACCGATTGCCCGCCCACCGCTATCGCCAGCGTCTGCGAAATCGTCTCCGCACTGATGCCGTGCAACGCCGCCTTCTCCTTATCAATCACAAAACGCACTTTGGGTTGGTCCGCCTCGATATACCAATCCGTGTCCACCACTCCCTTCGTGGTTTTGAAAATCTCAATCACCCTCTGTGCCAACGCGTGACGGGATTCCTCATTCGGCCCGTAAATCTCCGCCACCAACGTCTGCAACACGGGCGGGCCCGGCGGGACTTCCGCCACGGCCACACGCGCCCCGAATCGCGACGCAATTTCCGTTACGCGCGGGCGAATCCGCTTGGCAATGTCATGGCTCTGCGCCGCGCGTTCGCTCTTGGGCACGAGATTCACCTGGATGTCGGCGACGTTCGCGCCGCGCCGCATGAAGTAATGCCGCACGAGGCCATTGAAGTTAAACGGCGAAGCGACGCCGGCGTAGATCTGGTAATCCGTCACCTCCGGCTCCGTGCGGACGGCGGCGGCAATTTCCCGCGCGGCCTGGGCGGTGCGTTCGAGCGCGCTGCCCTCGGGCATGTTGAGGATGATCTGGAACTCGCTCTTGTTGTCGAACGGCAGCATCTTCACCTTTACCCAACCAACCCCCACCAGCGCCATTGCTCCAAGCAACAGCGCGACAATGCTCGCGAGAAACATCCAGCGCCACTTCACGCTCTGAATCAGCGGATTCATCATTCGGCGATAGAGTTTGGTAAAGAAATCTTCCGGATGCTCGGAGTGCAGGTGCGATTGTTGATCGGCCTCCGTCGGTTTGCCCGCGGTCAGTTGCGAATACTTTTTGCCCCAACGCAAAATGCGAATGCTCGCCCACGGCGTGACGATAAAGGCGATCAACAAGGACCAGAACATCGCCGCGCTCGCCCCAATGGGGATGGGCCGCATGTATGGCCCCATCAACCCGCCGACAAAGGCCATCGGCAGCACCGCCGCAATCACAGCAAACGTGGCCAGAATGGTGGGGTTGCCAACCTCACCCACGGCTTCCACGGCAATGTCGCTCCACTTGCGCCCTTTGTTGAACGGCAGGTGAAAGTGGCGGACGATGTTTTCCACCACCACGATGGCATCGTCCACCAAGATGCCGATGCTGAAGATCAACGCGAAGAGCGTGATGCGATTCAGCGTGAAGCCGTAGAGGTAAAACACCAGCAGCGTCAGCGCGAGTGTCGCCGGAATGGCAACGCCCACGATTCCCGATTCGCGCCAGCCCAGCGCCAGCCAGATCAGGACCATCACCCCGACCACCGCAATGCCCATGTGCAACAACAGTTCGTTGGACTTCTCCGCCGCGGTTTCGCCGTAATTGCGGGTGATGGACACGGAAACATCGGCCGGAATCTCCCGGCCTTTGAGCGAGTCCACCTTGCGCAGGACTTCCTTTGCCACCGCAATGGCGTTCGCGCCCGGCCGCTTGGCAATGGAAAGCGTCACGGCAGGCTCTTCCGTAGCCGCCGAGGTAACGAGGCGGAGATTGGCTTGAGCAGGGTCCGCCTCCTCACGCCGGCGGCTACCGTGCCCAAACAACACATACTGGCTCGGCTCTTCCGCGCCATCCACTATCTCCGCGACTTCGCGCAGGTAAACCGGTTTGCCGCCAGACACCCCAACGACCACGTTGCCGACGTCCTCGGCGGTTTGCAGAAAGGCGCCGGTTTCGATAACCACCTCCTGGTTCTCGCTGGTCAATCCGCCGGCGGCGAATTGCCGGTTCGCCTGTTGCAGCATCGGGATCAAGCCGGCGGGTGACAGATTGCGCGACGCCAGTTTCGCCGGATCGAGCAGCACCCGCACCTGCCGTTGTGCGCCGCCAATAATGGTGGTTTCGGCCACCAGCGGGACTTGCTTCACCGCGTCGTCCAGCTGCGCCACGAGGCGCCGCAAGGTGAGATGATCGTACCGCAGACTGTGGAACGTGAGCGCGAGAATCGGCACGTCGTCAATGGATTTGGCCTTGATGAGCGGCGCGGAAACGCCGTGCGGGATGCGGTCGAAGTTGGATTGCAGCTTCTGGTTCAACTTCACCAAGCTGAGTTCCATGTCCTCGCCCACCTTGAACCGCACGATGACCAGGCTCTCGCCGGGCTTGGAAGTGGAGTAGATGTATTCGACGCCGGGAATTTCCCAGAGCAGTTTTTCCATGGGCCGCGTGGCGCGCTCCTCGACTTCTTTGGCGCTGAAGCCGGGCATGGCGACCATCACATCCACCATGGGGACTTTGATCTGCGGCTCTTCCTCGCGCGGCAACATGATGACCGCGAACGCGCCCAGCAGAACGGAAGCGATGACCACGAGCGGCGTCAGTTTGGAATCAATGAACGCGCGGGCAATCTTGCCGGCGAGGCCGAAAGGGGTGGATTGGTGGGCGGAAGTCATTTCTCGGACTACCTCTAATCACCAAACACCAAAGACCAAGGACCAAACACCAAACTGATTCAAAGCTCCAATTCCCAAGGCAGCGGCGCGAAACACCTCACTAGTTGCTTGAAGCCGGGTGTTGTTCTGGTGGTTGGAGATTAGAGTTTGCTGGTTCATGGCATCGTCACCGGTTGCCCATCCGTCAAGCCCGCGGGGACTTCGACAACAATCTTCTCCCCTGCTTCCAGACCTGAAACCAACTCCACCTCGCTGCCGATGCGTTTGCCGGTTTTGACCAGCCTCAGTTGGGCCTGGCTTTCGTTGACCACAAATACAATCTCCATCTGGCCACGCTGAATCACTGCCGAAGCCGGCACCCGCAGCGCCGTGGTTTCGCCCACCGGCATGGCCACCCGGCCGAATTGACCCGCCCGCAAACCGGGCTGGGGCGGCAAATCCAGCTTCACCAAGAAAGTCCGGCTGCCAGGGTCGGCCGCCGGGGAAATCTCGCTGACGAGTCCTTCCACCTCAGTTTCCAGCGCGGCGATACGCACCGGCAGTTTGGCGCCCAAAACCACCCGGCCGATGACAGCTTCCGGCACGTCAGCCTCGAGGCGCAGCGAGCGTGCGTCCTCCATTTCGAGCAAGGGTTTCCCGGGCGTGGCCAGATCGCCCACGTCGGCATGTTTGCGCGTGATGACGCCGTCGAACGGCGCCGTGACCTGGGTGTAACCAAGCAAGGTTTCCGCCTCACGCACCGCGCCATCCGCCACGCGGAATTTTGACTGGGCCGCGTCGTACTCGGCTTGCGCCAGAATTTTCTGTTCGAGCAAGGCAGCGAAACGTTTCAAATCGGCGTCGGCCTGCTGGCGCACCGCGAGCGCCTGATCGAGCCGCGCCTGTACTTCGCGCGCCTCAATGCTGGCAAGCAATTCGCTCGTCTTCACGTTTTGACCGGGCACAACCAGCATCCGGTCAATCTTCCCGCTGACCTTGGCTTCAATCACCGAGCGCAAACGGGCCCGCACGGTACCCACAACTTCTTCGGTGGCGGGCCGAGATTTTTTTTCGACCGTCTGCAGCCGCACCGCAACCGCTGGAAGGCGTTCGGGAGTCGTCGGCTCCGACTGTTTACTGCAACTCGTCAAACCCAGCATGGCGGCCAGCAGGAAACTGGCGGTGGGAAGGGATGATTTCCTCATAGGCTTTCCATGACCATCGGAGAATGGCGACAGAACGATTGATTGCCAAGCTCAAGCCTGCTTTGGGGCACAACAGGTTGAACCCGCTTTCCCCACGCCCAGCTTTTGCAGAATAATCTCAAGCGGGCAAAACTTTGTCAGTGAGGATTGCAGCAGGTTGAACCCAACAAAGGCGGTAAACCAAAGCCAGTTCGGGCTGTGATAGTGCGCCAGCACCAGACTGGTGAGGATGAAAGTGCCGGCAAACAGGCGGATGTATCGTTCGATGCTCATAGTTGATCTGCTTCTCTGGGATTACTTCAGACTGCCGGCAATCAGGCCGCCCAGGATCATTCCGTAAAGCGTGCTCACCCACGGATTGCTCGTAAGCGGGCAGGTGCCGGTGGTACAACCGATGAACTTGTAGAAGGCGAATCCTGCGCCTCCACCAATAATCAGTCCGATGACAAGTTTCAGGATCATAATTGTGTTCCTGTCATGGCTAGAGCCATGAACCCGGGAAGGGTTACAGCCTTTTTGAAGACTGCAAACGGCGCGTTAGCCGCGTCGGATGGGTGCCGACGGCCTTACTTATCCACCGGCAACCCGGCCTTCTGCCAATCCCTGATGCCGCCATCGAGATGAATCACGGACTTGAATTCCAGCTTCTTGAACACGGGAAGTGCCTGGACCGAACGATTGCCCGTCGCGCAATGCAGGAGATAGGTCTGCTCCTTGTCGAGCGCGGCCAGTTTTCGCTCGAAATCCGCTGACCGGAAGTCAATGTTCATTGCGCCCGCGATCCGCCCGGCCTGAAATTCCCCCGGCGTGCGGACATCGAGCACCACAACCCTCCGCCCGACCACGAGCTTCTGCGCTTGCGCGGCCTTCACGTGCTGCACTTGGGTCGCACCAGGCTTCGGCGCCGACGCTTCCTCCGCCCGCAGGCTTCCCCAAGCGACGAAAGCCAGCAGCGCGAGCGTCAGTCGGACTGTCATCGGACAAATGTTGATTCTCATAGACATAGCCCGCCGGGAACGGCAGGGCGTGATGAGTAACAGTATCGGCTGACGCCGTGGCCCGTGGCGAGTGAAAACTTTGCGAGCTCGGATGCTGCTTGCGCCATCACCCAGGGTCGGAACAGGATGAACCCAAGGTAACATCACGGGGCAAAACAACCATTCTCGGAATCCGTCAAGCGACGTAATCGCCCAAAACGCCTGCGTCTGGCGGGCGTAGCGAGTTCGCCTTGGCCGCAAGGCAGCTCATGGCCTTCTGCTCCGTATCAATTACTTGGTTTGCCGCCAGCCACAATCGCCTTCGCCCGTGCGAGCGAACCCAGATTGTACACGTTTGAATAACCCAACTGTTTAAGTTGTTGCTTGGCCATCGCGCTACGACCGCCGCTCAGGCAATGCACCAACAGAACCTGATGTTTGTTGGGCGCCAGCTTGAGCACACCCTCGTCCAATCTGCCCAGCGGAATGTTCACGGCATTGACCACGTGCCCGCTGTTGAATTCCTCGGGCGAGCGCACGTCAATCACCGGCGCTCCGGCCTGTAGATGCTGCCGGGCGGCTTCCGCCGACACAAAGGCAGCACGTCGCAACGCCAGGAAGGCGAGCACGATCACCACCGCCAGGATCAGATAGGTCCAGTTCATGACATCAGGATTGAATCATCGCCGTCGGCTTGGCCAGAGATTCTTGGTTTCGTTGCGTTCAGCAATTCTCTGCATGGTACACAGCCGGAAACGAGCCGCACACGGATGAAAAGTTACAGACAACGTTGAGCCTTTGGCTCACGGCAACAGGCGCGTGCGATAAAACTCTTGTGGAGGCGCGTTGGTGAGATCGCGCTCGCGGGTGAGATAGATCGTGCCGGATGGGTCGAATAACTCCAAGCCGGTGTGGGTCCTCCATAGATCGGTTGCCAGATTGGTGCAGGATTGAAACTCAAAAAACTGATCCGGTTCACCACCAAACAGAAACAACTCCAGCGCCGTCGGAACACTCGGACCTTGCCCATTGGCGGCGTCATACACCACGCGATCGTAGCCGAGAAAACTGACCGGCGTCAGGCACGGAACAACCTGGTTGCGCAAAACGTTCCCCTCAACACCGGCGAGCAGCAATCGTCCGTCCCACGTCGCCGCGCCAAAATGTGATTTGCCCGAGGGTAGTGGCCGGGCGGTCCAGTGCTCAAGGTTGGTGCTGGTCAGCAGCAACCCCTTCATGCCTGGCACGTACCAGCACCCGTCGGCAAACGTCACATCGTTGAGCCACGCCGTAGTGCCGCTGGGGCGAACCGTCCAATGGGTGCCGGTGAGACTCGTAAGAATCGTGCCGTTCTGTCCAACCACGACGAATTGTCCACCCACCCATCGCACGCGATAGAGCCAGTTGGTTGTGTTCAGAGTAATCCCCGTCCAACTGTCCGCATGGGCATCGGTCCGCAGGAGCGTACCACGATCGCCAACGGCCACACAGGCATCAGGACTGATCGCGACGCCGGAAAGAAAGTTCGTGGTGGCCGTGGGACGCGATGTCCAGTTCAGGCCGTCCGCGCTGACGAAGATCGAGCCGCGATCGCCAGAAAGAATCAGCCGATCATTGCCGGCGGCGACGCCCTGCAAAGTGTTTGTGGTGAACTCGGGCACTTTTGTCCAGATCAACCCCAAGGGGTCGAAAGTGGTGTTGGTGATAACGATGTTCGTGCCGATGTAGTTCGTGACGGGCAGGTTGGTCAATCCTGCATGGCTGATCAGGGCAACGCCCGCGTTTCCAACCGCCAGCAATGCGTTGGTGTTACCTCCCACGCCCAGCAGGACCGTGTTCGTGCTGGGAAGCGGCACTACTTCTCTGGCCCATAGAATGCCGTCGAGGCTGGTCAGTATGGTTGCCAGGTCGCCGACGGCGACGTAGATGCCGCGTTGCACGGTCAGGTCCCATAGCCAGGCGTGGGAGGAATCTGGCTGCAACTGCCAATCGTACAAGCTGACGCCATTGGGACGCGAACCCGCCACGAGCAAACCCGAGCGACCCGCCACCAGAAAATAGTTCGTGGTCCCGTAGGCGGAGAGATACACCCAGGCCGGCGGCCCGTTGGTGGACAATTCGTCAATTTGGTTCATCCACGACGAACCGCCAGTGGGGCGAAAACGAATTTCCTGGTCACCGACGAGCAACAGGCCGGTGTCGTTCAACGCCACATCATAGAGGTGATTGGTCGTGCCGGTATCCAGCGAAGTCCACGGCGCATTCCCATTGCTGCTGGTCAATGCCACGCCATTGTTTCCCACCACCACAAAATAACCTGACCCGCTGTTGCCAAAATAACGAACGCGATTCAAGTGCCGACTGGTGCCCGAGGTGATCGAGTTCCACGCAGTGCCGTTGCTGCTGCGCAGAATTTTCCCGTTTTCGCCCACCGCCACAAATACGCCGCCGAACGCCACTCCCCGCAACCACTCCGTGGTGCCGGAACTGACTTTTGCCCAAGCCACCCCGTTGGTGCTGGTGTAGATCGAGCCGTTGTCGCCCACAGCCACCGCGCGCTGCGCGGACGCCGTGACTCCTTCAAACCAGTCCAGCGTCAGCGGGGAAAGCGCGGCGGGTTGGAACACTCGCCCGTCGTCAGACCAGAGGATGCATCCATTCTCCCCGCTCACGATCAATCGCTCATCCAACCAGGCGATGCTGCGCAAATAGTTGGTAACCCCCGTTAGAGCGGGCGCCCACCGCTCCCCGCCCCGCTGTACGTAAACCGTGCCACCATCACCCACCTGCACATTGAGGTCAGTCGCGACGAGCATGTCGAGGACATGGTTCCCGTGCGGCAGAGGATTGGACCAACGCCACCGTTCCACACGCACCTCTGTGCCCTGACCCATCCAAGGCAATAGCCAACCCGCCAGACACAGCAGCCACATCACGCAAAACCAGCCGGCTTTGCGGACCATAAGCTCGCCCACATTCTTTCCCACATGCACCTTCGGGCGACCTTGGATGTGAGCACGACGGCGGAGTGCCTCGCGTGCGAGCTTCAACTTCTGGGAAGCTTCCAATTCCAACAACCAGAGTGCCTTTGACCCACGAACAACTTGCTGCCGTGCCTCTGGCTGGCAGAGCAAATTCCTTGGTAGTAAGTGAGAACTGCCGGCGGGACGCACGGCAGCACGTTGAGGTTTACGGAGAGAGACTTCACGCGGCGACTTCCCTCGGCACACGGTGCCGCGGCCCGAACCGCGTTGCTGCTGTGACATCAGTCCAGTGGCAATGGGAACGGGGAATCTGCTGCACGCCCAAGCGCTGACAGAGAGTGTGAAGACACCTTGACCGGCTGGACGGCTTGGGCCGGGAAGGCTCTGGCCTGCTTCGCTGATGTTCTTGGGTGCTCGCATCGCCCGCTCCTGATTTGCCAAAAAACCTCCAAGCTGCCATTGCTGCAACTTGGAGGTTCGGCATCATCCCTTCAGCCCGTGACGCAGCGGCTAGTCTCCCTTCCGCTCGCGCACTTGTTCGCGGGCCTGCTCCATGACCTGTTCATGCGTAGGCACGCACTCACGCATTTCGCGCAACCGTTCCCGTAATTGCTCGCGGTCCCGGAGTTGCTCTTTGGCTGCCTCTTTCAGCTGCGCCCGAAGCTGCTCGCGCTCCGCCGCCGTCGCCCCGGCCAGTTCCTTCCGCAATTCCTTTTTCTTCTGCTGATACTTCTCCCGCGCCTGTTGCATCTTCTTAAGCGCTTCCTTCGCCTCGTCGGGCAGAGCCTGATGTGCTCGGGTGCGGGCTTGATCCAGGTCCGGGCTGCTCTCCTGAATGCGATCCTGATCGCGTTGCTGCACGCCACTGCCGCCAGGGGTTCCCTGTTGGGCCAACACTGAGGTCGCGGCAAATGCCAGCGCTACGATGCCAATTGTTAATGTTAGTTTCTTCATGTTCGTTGCTTTCGTTTGTTACTCGACGGATCTATGTCTGAGGGCTTCTTTGCAGCGACCGTGCCAATACAACCATTCACCAAAATCCCCATGAATTCCCATGAATGTTGTGAATTCTGCAATTCAGGATCGGAACAAACCTCCGTACCTGGGCGGGAGCACCCAGCGTTGCCGAAGCAAACTTGGGCGCTGACGCCCAAGGGCGAAACCCGAAGCCAGCGCCGTGCAGCCAGTCAATCAGCCGCGGCGGCCACCGGTACACTCAGGACGAACACGCAACCCCCTTCTGCCGGGTCCACCAGTTCCAACTTCGCGCCCAAGTGATCCGCAATCTGCTTTGAAATCGCCAAGCCGATACCGCTGCCGCCCTCGCGGGTGGACTTACACGGGAGAAACAGGTGGGCTCGTTGTTGAACGGGAAATCCCGCTCCCTGGTCCTGCACCCGCCAGTTCCAATAATCATTCTGGCGATCTAACGTTAAGGCGACCGTCTTGCCGGCTGGGGTGGCTTGAATCGCGTTTTCGACCAAGTTCACGAGAATCAAGCTCACCAAGTTTGCGGTGCGACTGGAAATTCTTCCCTTCGCATCAACGGCGACGGCCAGGCGGATGTCGTGCCGTAACCGCAGACTCTCCACCCGTGCGCGAACCGTTTCGACCAGTTCACTAGGCGTCAGTTCGTAAGCTGGCTCGCCCCGGGCATCCGCCAATACCTCGATGGTTTGCTCGACTAACGACTGCATACGGCGCGCGGCGGTCAACGCATCCTGCCATTCAGGATCCAAAAACTGCTGCTCTTCGTTCTGATGGCTGCGAACAAACTGTGACAGACTGGCCAGCGGATTCTTAAGGCCATGCATCAGATGCGCCGACACCGCGCCGACCGCGGAAGCACGCGCGGCCAGGGCCAATTCCTGATTCGCACGCTGAAGCCGTTCACTGCGCTGGGCCAATTCGTGATTAAGGCGCTCCACGCGCCGGAACGCTGGCCAAAGCATCATCACCAGCACCACGCCCGCGGCAACAAACGTCCCGATTGCCATGCCGCCCAAATGACGATCCAAGGCCTCATACTCCGTGGCGATGCTTCGGCCTTCGACCAGGAACTGGGCCACGCCGGCGAGATATTGATTGTCTCGCTCATGCAAAGGCACAGCGACCTCCAACATCGGTACGCGCGCCACGTGGCCGGTCGCAAATTGCGGCAGATAGATGAACACGTCGCTCATTGGGGTATCCGTTCGGAACCGGCTGTGAGGTTTGAACTCGCGTACTGACCGCAACGCCCCCGGAGCCAGCGGTTGCGGCTGGATCGTAGCCGGAAAAGCATCGGTGAACTCACCCTTCGCATTGAAGAAACGAATCCCTAAGACGCCCCGAAGCCGTGACGCGAGAATGGCCGCCTCGAATCCAATCTGCTCCCCGGATTCCAAAGGTTCGTCCAGGCCGTTGCCCGCGTCCAATTGCTCCATGAGAGTGGTCGCATACAACGCTTCCGCGTCGCGGTGGGCGATCTGCTCGCGCACCAGGCCGCGGACAAAAAACCACCCGGCGAGAATCGTCAGTGCCAGCACCGCCAGCGCCAGCCCCAGCCCCAGCGCCAGTGTGCGGCGCGTGCGCGGCATCAGTTTTTCAAGTGGCGTTGCGTTAATCATGGCCAGAACATTTACATTCAGAATTCAACGCCGATTCCGCCGTTGATCATCCAATCGCGGTATTCATCCAGCGGGTCATTGCTGAAATTCCACTCCCGCTCGGCGGCCGCATGGAGCAGCCAGTGCTTGCCCAGGCGTCGCTCCGCCCGCAACTCCAACAAGACATAGGAGCGATCACGATGTTCGCTGCCGACGCGTTGCCGCCGGTAGAGATACCAACCGAATCGCGCCTGTCCCGTGACCTCCCAGTCGCCGCGGCTCCAACGCAACTGCTCCGCGAACTGCACCCGGTCGTAATCGAAGTAACCCGAACCATCGTCGCGATTGAGCAGCCAACCCACCTTTGTGGTGGTTCGCCAGTGACGCGATTCGTCCCAATGGAACCGCCATTGTGCGGTGAGTTCCGGTCGCCAATAGACCAGGCTGCTGTTCGTGATGGCCACTCCATTCAAGTCGAATTGCTCGCGCGTATCGTAAAACCGGTGCCGGGATTGAAAGCTAACGGACCACTCAGACCGGCGGCCTTGCTCATGCGTCAAACTCAGCCGACACCCGCCTTCCCAGAAATCATCCAAGTCCGCAGTGTAAATCTGCCGTTCCATCGCGCCTTCCACCTGCCATCCCCAACCAGGACGCATTGCGTGCTTCCAATGCGGACGGAAGGTGAAGCCATGCCCTTCCACCAGGAGTCGTCGCAGGTTGGCCTCCGTTTCGGAAGCGTCAACGATTTGGTTCTGGTAAAGGTATTGCAGCATCGCTCCCAACTCGTGACCTGCGCGCACGGGCACCGATCCTTGAGCGGTAAACGCAAGCACCTGCTCCTTGGAAACTGACGGTGAATCAAAGTAGCGAGTATCTTCGCCCCACAGCAGCAGGAGAATTTGCGAACCCGTTTCGGAGAGACGCATGAGCGAAACATCACCCGCAGTGAGGAAAAATGCGCTGCTTTCGGGCGCCACACTCGTGCGCAAGACATTGTCGCGATAGCCCACCCCCACCGTGCCCCGCGCACTGCCGTCCCATACAGCGACGGGCGGAGGATTCGTCAACTCCGTCGCAACTGAAGCCGAATGGAGCTGAACCATCACTAGGCCGATACTGAGTCGCCCCAGTCTTGCCGCCCAGACCTTAAGTGGCTTGATCATCTCATAGTCACACACCGCAATCGGAACTGAACGTTTTTGCCGCCATCTGCCACCGGTCTCCCTGGATGCCATCCCATTCATGTGCCGTCCTTGTCCTTCCGATCCCCATGCAACCGGTAGCGCACGAAGTCGCGCGTGACTCCCAACAACCGTGCAGCGTGCGACACGTTGCCGCCGGCCTGCTGCAAAGCCAGTTGCACCAGTCGGCTCATCGCGTCTTCCAGCACGAATCCCTGTTCCGGGAACATGTAACCGGGATTCAGCCAGTCGCCCGCCCCCGTCACCGGGCCTTCGAGCGTCGGTGCGGCCCCGGGCAGATGGCGGAAATCCAATGCGGCCGACCGCTCGAAGACCAGTCCGCGCTCCAGTTCATGCGCCAGTTCGCGGACGTTGCCGGGCCAGGCGTGCGTCAACAACCGGCGTTTGCCCTCCTCGGTGATCTGCCGCAGCGGCAAGCGGTGTTGGCGGCACAATTGAGCCAGCAACTGTTCCGTCAGCCGCAGGATGTCGTCGCCGCGTTCGCGCAATGGCGGCAGGTTCAAACGGAACAAATCCAGCCGGTGCAGCAGGTCCGCGCGGAATTCGCCGGACTCGACCGCCGCGCGCAAATCCCGGCTCGTTGCCGCAATCACGCGCACGTCCACCTCGATCTGGCGGTTGCCGCCGAGCCGCCGGATTTTTCGATCTTCAATCGCCGTGAGCACCCTGGCCTGCGTGGCCGGGGAGAGACTGGGCAATTCGTCCAGGAATAAAGTTCCGCCGTGAGCCGCCTCGAACAAACCCTGGCGCGCCGTCCGCGCGTCCGTGAACGCGCCGCGTTCGTGGCCAAACAATTCGGACTCCGCCAGCGTCTCCGGCAACGCGGAACAGTTCATCTCAATCAGCGGTTGCGCCGCGCGCGGGCCGTGGCGATGCAACCAACGGGCGAGACTGGATTTGCCCGTGCCGGTTTCGCCGAGGATCAAAACGGGCGGCAGGCGTGTCTGCAACCGGCGGTCGGCGGCGATGATCTGGTCCAATTGCGCGCGCAACGCCGCCAGTGACGCGCCGAAGAAGAACGTCGCGTCGGCTTGGGTTTCCAGCGTATGCTCCGCCGCGCGCGACGACTGTCGGGCCTGGCGCGCCCGCCGCATGACCAGCGGCAACACCGCCGGTTCGAATGGCTTCACCAGATAATCCAGCGCGCCCAGCCGGATCGCCTCCACGGCGCCTTCAACGCCCCCTTGAGCCGTCATCACAATGACGCCCGTGGCCGGAGCTATCTCCTGCTGGCGCAACAGGTCCAGGCCCACGCCATCCGGCAGGTGGATGTCGAGCAGGACAAAATCAAATTCGAGTGCCGCGAGTTGATTGCGCGCTCCCGCCAAGTTGTCCACCCCGGTCGCATCCGCGCCGAGCGCTTCCAGATGCGCGGTCAGGCGCCGGCGCAGCATCACTTCATCATCCACCACCAGCACGCTTAACCCCGCGAGCGATCTCTCCAGTCCATCATTCATACCCACCTCACTTCCTGCCCGTTACCAGTAACCACCCGGCGACGCGCGAAGTCAATGCGCAGACCATTACAGTTTTGTCATGCGCGCCAGCGGGATACGTTCATGCAAGAATGGTCTGTTGGTCTGAAGCGACGCGATGGACGCGTCCGGCAAACGAGAAACCATACCAACAGAAAGGACAGTTATGAAGCGAATGATCATCAGCAGTGTGATGGCGGCGGGGTTGCTAATTGGCGGCCTGACGCTGCCGGCCTTTGGTGGCAACGGCAACGGTTGCGGCTACGGCGGCCCGCCCAAGTCCGACGAGGAACGCGCCGCCCGCCAGGCCGCGTGCCTGGAGAAAAACGGCGGCATTTGTCCGAACGGCGGCCCCCGCGCCGAATATCCGGGCTTCGGCCAGGGCAAAGGCCGTGGCCAAGGCAAGGGCTGGGGCAAAGGCGTCTGCGATGGCACCGGCCCGAAAGGCCCGAATGGCAAAGGCCCCGGTCCGCGCGCCGGCCAGGGACGTTGAACCCGTCCTCAACTCCCGGATCGGGTGGTGCTTCTGCGCCACCCGATTCGCTTCGAGTACAGGTACGGAAATGACAGGGGCAAGAGTGCCGAAGATTTCAGAAATTCCATTTTCATCGGAGAATGGAAGCCGCTGATGACGCAACGGCCCTCGTCGCGCCACTTCGCGGCCTGATCGTAGGCGCGAAGAATCGCGTCGCCGGGCAGCGGGCGGAGCAAAGGAGCGCGGTCTTGGGCAGAGCCAGTATATCCAAGTTGCCGAGCGCATGGAGTTCAGTCGGCGCGTTTGCGCCCAGACGTTCGGATATCTGGCGCGGCCACTGCGGGCAGGCGGACGAGAGCCGAGCAGGCGTCATTCCTTTGATCCGGTGTCAGAAGACGGTTTTGGGCCGGCCTTGAGCCGTTTCCGCTCGCGGCTTTCCACCCGCTTGATGTTCTCGGCCACGGGCAAATTCTCCGGCATCGTGCCGCCCAGTTCCTGAATCGTCCGGCGCACCTTGCGCCCGACCTCATGATGGATGCGATTGGCCTGATCCTTGTTGCGCACGTTGTCGCGGCGAAGTTTGTCCTCGGCCTGCGTTGCCCGGAACAGGTTTGCCGCCAGTTCCGTGCTACCCATGTGGTCGAGGATGTTTTCCTTGGGCTTGAGCCGCTTGCGTTGGTGGATGTCACGCACGCCCAACCCGCCGTAAAGTCCCCGATACCCGTGATCCATGAAGATGGCGTAATCCACCGGGAGAGCGACACCGGACCGTTTGGCGACGCCCGCCAGTTTCTTGTTGTGCGTCTTCATCTCCGCGCGCAGCAGCAGCCGCTTTTGATCTTCCGCCAAAGCCTCGTCGTCGGCCAGCTCTTGGCGGCGGGTCTGCACAGCAAAATACGTCTGCCCCAACGCCACCAGTGGCTTGCTGGGATCGGCGTTTTGGATGATGAGATAGCACGCGTAACGCGACAACATCATCGTTTTCACCGGACGCTGGCCGCCCTTGCCAATTTCGATCATTTCGGTGATTTCAACGAAATGATCCTCAATGCGCTGGCCGCTGTTGAAACAGGCGATCCGGGCCTTCTCGATGACGGCCTCAAAGTTGCGGTAATCGGTGTAGCCCAGCACGTCCGCGAAATCCCGGCTCGACCATGACTCGTTGCCATCGGGTCTGACGCGCTTGATGCGCTCAAAGATGTTGCTGGCGGGAGAAGCGGGCGGTTGGTTGCTCATGGCGTCTATTTACCCGAAACCGCCGACCGGATGAAGGATGAATTGTTCACGCGGTTGACGCCGCCGCTTTGATCGTCTGGAGCATTTCGGGGTGCGTCCGATCCTTCGCGAACACATCGCGCTGTTGTGACGGGAAAACCCAGACGTGGAACATTTTGAATTCAAGCATGGGTTGGTCCTCCTCTGCCTCGGCCTCCCGGCCGAGACGGTATTTGACTTGGTCGCCGAAGCCTTGGCGCAGGCGAGTGTCGTAATGGATGAGGAAATCCAACTACGCCGCCGTGAGACCGTGGCGCCACTAATCCAACCTGGCGATTACTTCGCACTCCTCGCCGTCCTCATTGCCACATCCAAATCTGAACGGAATTCAACCAAATCCAGCTTGCGCAGCTTCGTGAAGAACTTCCCGTAGTCTTACGGTGAAATCATGTTGAATTGGTAGCGCATCGGAAGCTTGGATTTCTCCAGCCACTTGTTCAGCCGGTCAAAGTGGGCACTCGCGTATTCGTGCTTTTTCACGTTTTCGGGCGACGGCTCTTTGATCTCGCTGTCGTCCTTGATTTCGCCGACGAAGACCCAATTGCCCTGCTTGATGAAGAAGTCGGGGCTGAACTCGCCTCGCTTCGGATGCTCGCCTTTCTTCCAGGCATACTCGATGGAATAGAAGCCGACCGGCGTGTTCTTCAACCAGGCGTCCACCTTCGCTGCGTAGTCGCGATTGCACAGTTCGCGGACAAACTTTCGCTCCGGCGTTGCATCGGCGATGACGAGATTGGCCGGTGTTTTGAAATCAGCGGCGTTCGCCACTGGCTCGCGCCCGTTTGCGAAGTCTCCATCCGGGTCTTCCAATTCGCGGAAAAACTCCTTTTGCTCGTCTTCGAGCGTGGTCTCGCAGCCCGGCGGATAGAACACCCGCTTTGTTCCGCGCCGCAGTTCCGCCGCGCTGCAACTTTCGGCCTGCCGCTCGCGCGTGTTCAGTGTCAGCAACGCCTTGGGCGACAACCTGTAAACCACTCGCTTGGCCGATTTCCGTCGCACCGTGCCCAGCGCCTGCAAGAAGTTCTGCCGGTTCTCATCCGTGACCCGGCCTGTCTTGACCTTGCCCCGCTTTCGTTTGGCCACGCCGCAGTCGTAGTCCAGTTTTGGCGTGCGGATGAAGTCGAAACCCACCGCTTCCACGGTGTCGTTCACGGCCATGTCGTCGGCCGGCTGCTTGAGCGCGGTGAACTCCCTCTGGTGCAGCTCGTGGATGCGCGCCGCCACAGGTAGGAGTGCGAACTTGCGGGTAGTCGCTATTGGACCGCTTCAGCAAATTGCCGGCTCGGAGGCCGTGGCGTTCCGGGCTTTAGCGGTGGGTTGGCAGGGTGACGACAAACTCGGTCCAGCCAGGGCGGCTTTCTTTCAAGGTCAATTCCCCGCCGTGGGCGCGGATGATTTCCCGGGCGAGGCTCAGGCCAAGTCCAATCCCATCGCCGCGGGGTCGTTCCATGCGTTGGGTGCGGTAGAAGCGCTCGAAGATCTTGGGCTGGTCGGCTGGCGGAATCCCCGGGCCGGTGTTGCCGATGGTGAATTCCACGCTGTCCGGCATTGCCTGCAGCCGCAGCGACACTTTGCCGTCGGGGTGATTGTATTTGATGGCGTTGCCAATGAGGTTGAACAGGGCGGTGCGCAACAGCGCGGGGTCGGCGGGCACGGGCGGTTGCGGTTCGATTTGAGTCTCCAAGGTCAGGCGCGAGTCCGCCGCCAGCACGCGGGCGTCCTCGATCATGGCCTTCAGTTCCGTGCTCAACTCGACCGGCTGCCGTGCCAGCTTGAGCTGGCCGGCGTCGGCCTGCGCCAGCAGCAGGAGACTGCGGGTGATGACTTTCAGACGCTGGGTTTCCTCGAGCAGATTGGAGAAGAGTTGTTGCTCCGGCGACCCGGGGACGGCGGCTTGCAGCGCGTTCTCCAGTTCGCCCTGCATGATGGCGAGCGGGGTTTTGATCTCGTGGGACGCATCCGCACTGAAGCGCGTGGCTTGGCGAAAGCTGGCTTCCAGCCGATCCATCATGTGGTTGAGCACGTGGATGACGCGGGCGGCCTCGGGACTTTCCCGGCTTTCCGGGATGCGTTGGTCCAGTCCGCGCGCTGTCACCCGCTCGGCGGTGTCGGCGATGACGGTCAACGGACGCAACGCGCGGCCCGCCACCAGCCAGCCGCCAAAGCCGACCAGGAACAATGCCACCGGGAGCGCCAGCAGGAAGTTGTTGCGGAGGCGGTTTATTTCGGCGCGCGGCCCGGCGTAGTTCAAGCCAATGACGAGCGTGGTCTGGTCCGTGCCCAACATTCCAAGCCGCCATTCCGTGTCGGCGGTTCGCGCGGAGAGAAATCTGGGTTGCTTGGTGAACGTCACTTGACCGCCACCAGCGCCCGGCCCCAGGCCACGGCCCGCGCCACCCGGTCCCCGACCCAATCCGCCGCCGACCGTCACCGGCTCGGGATTGGTTTCCAATCTGCAGTCCAGCGTCGTCGGATCCAGTTCCTTTGGCCAGCCGGAGGAGGTGTGCAGCACCGTCCCGTTGACGTCCTTGACCAGCAGAATGATCTGGTCCTGGTGTCCCGAGCCGAAGATGAACTCCAGCGCGTCATCGAGGCGCTGGTAATTGCCGCGACTGCCAATCCAGCCCGGATGCCGCGCGCCGAGCGAACGAATTTCCGTGTCCACACTCTCCAACTTTTGCCGCGCGACGAGCGCCAGAGTCGCCCATGCAAATCCGGCCAACACCGCCCCGGAGACGGCGGCGGAGAGCAACGCGATTTTGAGGCGCGAGGTCATGGCGTCAAAAATCCGAAGGGCGAACCCCGAAATCCGAAGTCCGAAGTCCGAACGACGATCCCAATCGGCCATTCGGATTTCGAGTTTCGGGTTTCGGATTTGCTTTGGGATTCGTCATTCGGATTTCGGGTTCGCGCGAATGCGGTAGCCGACGCCGCGGACGGTTTCGATGAGCTTTTCGGCGAACTCGCCGTCCACCTTTTTGCGCAGGCGCTGAATGTAAACATCCACGAGATTGGTGCCCGGGTCGAAATGGTATTCCCAGACGCGCTCAGTGATTTCAACGCGGGTGAGCACGCGGCCCGGGGAGCGCAGGAGATGTTCGAGCAGGGAGAATTCGCGGGTGGTCAGTTCGATGGGTTGGCCGGCCCGGCTCACCTCGCGCGTGAGGAGATTCATCGTCAGATCCGCCACCGCCAGGATGCTCTGTGACTGACCGGTGGCCCGGCGCGTGACGGCGTGCAGCCGGGCGACGAGTTCTTCGATGTGAAACGGTTTGGTGAGGTAATCGTCCGCGCCGAGGTTGAGGCCCTCCAATCGCTCGTTCAACTCACCGCGGGCCGTGAGCAGGATGACCGGCAGCGGCTGTTTGCGTTCGCGGAGCGTGCGCAGGACGCTCAGGCCGTCACGGCCCGGCAGCATGATGTCGAGAATGGCGACGTCGTAAGGCCGGGTGGTTGCCAACGTCAGTCCCGCATCCCCGTCGTGCGCCACATCCACGACGAAACCCTGCGCTTCAAGCCCTTTGCGCACGAAGGAGGCGATCTTCTTTTCGTCTTCGACAACCAGAATTTTCACCGGATGCATTCCCTTCCAATTACAATCTTACTGGCGCGCCAAATTCGCAATCCACGACACGCGGCCGTGTCAGAACCACCAGTCGCAACCGGCACGGAGGAGTGGGCGGCTATTTGCGCTCGTCCGCTGATATTATGCTTTGCGCGCGTTCAAACGAGCCGATGTTGAACACGTTGGTGTAACCCAGTTCGCGCAATTCGTTTTCCGCAATCCCGCTGCGCCGTCCGGTGCGGCAATGCAACAGGATCATCTCGCTCTTGTTGGTAAACCGGGCAACAAATGTGGTCTTGACCTCATCGAGCGGGATGTTGATGACGTTGGTGATGCTGCTGTTCGCGAATTCCTGGGCGGTGCGCACATCCACGACTTTGACACCCTGCGCGACATACGCGCGGGCCTGGGCTTCTGACAATTCCGCGCGTGAACGAAGCGCGAAGGCGATCACGCCGAGGCCAAGCGCCAGCCAGATGAATTTGTTTGAAACTTTTGTCATGGTGTTTGAGCCGCTGTTTGGGGTTCAGGATTGAGGGATCCCAGCGGAAAATCAATCCGCCATGCGCCCCGCAATTGACCGAATCGGAAGCCGGTGGCTTGGTCCTGGGGATAATGTTGCCGGATGATTGCGAGGTCGGCGATGGAGATGTCGCGGCCCGGTTCACCGTGGCATTTCAGGCACAACTCATTGTTGATCACGATGGGCGCAAAGAATGTGGCCTGACCCGACACCAGATTCGTCGCGAACGGGGCGGGCGGATTGGTGGTGGTGATCAGCGCAGCTTCAAAGGCCTGGAGCACGGCCAGTTCCTCCGCGTCGGCTTTGGCGGTTGGGTTGCGGGGTTTGTGGGTGACGCGTTTCAGGGTGACACCGTGCTTTTCGGCCATGCTGGCGGTGAGGGGCGAAGCGGCCAGCGAACAGAATGGCAACGCGTTGCTCACACCGCCGGATTGGATCGCGGATTGCAGATTGGCGCTGAGCAGCGCGAAGGTTTCGGCAGCGACGGCTTTGCCCCGTTTGATCGCCGCGTCTTGAACCGCGACCGCGAGGGCGGCCGGCGGAGCGTTGGCCCCGGGCGCGGACTCCCGCGACGCCGGCGAACAGCCGACCAGGCACAGCAATGGAATGAAGAGCCAAATTCTCATAGTCATGTCATCGCCTGAATTGAACCGCGACGGCCAGTTCCGTCACAAGCCAAACCGGTTGTCCGGGTTCAATAGCTCATTTTGTCCAACTTCACCTTGCCGCGGAAAATCCAGTAGATGCTCACCGTGTAGGCCAGCACGATGGGCACGCCGATGAGCGCGATGGTCAGCATGATGCCGAGCGTTTTCTGCGACGAGGCGGCGTTGTGGATGGTGAGGCTGTTGGCCGCCACGGGATTGCTCAGGACGAGGTTTGGATACATTTCGAGGCCGAACAGCGTCATCATGGCGATCATCGCCACGCACGAGGAGATGAAGGCGCGGCCGTCGCGGCGTTTGGAGACCTCGCGCGGGATGTTGGCGATGGCCAGCATGTTCACCAGGGCGATGCTGAACAGCCACGGATTCTCCCGCAACCGCGCCGCCATGTGCGGCACGTAAATGAGCGTGGCCATGGTCATGGTGGCGTAGCAGATGATGAAGAAGATGATGGTGTGATTGATCCAGCCCCGCAGCTTCTGTTGGAGTTCGCCCTCGGTTTTCATCACGGCGTAAATCGCGCCGTGCATCATGAACAGGGAGACGGTGGTGACTCCGAGCAGGATCGGATACGGCCCGAGCAGCGTCCAGAAGGTGCCGGCGTATTCGCCGCGCTCGTCAATCGGCACGCCCCACGCGATATTGCCCATCGCCACCCCGATGAGAAAGCTCGACAAAATGCTGCCGCCGGCGAATCCGATGTCCCACATCTGCCGCCACCAGCGCATGGGCTGTTTGCTGCGGAACTCGATGGCGACCGCGCGAAAGATCAGCGCGACCAGCAGCAGCACGAAGGCGAAATAGAACCCGGAAAAAACCGTGGCATACACGTTCGGGAACGCGGCGAAGAGCGCCCCACCCCCCGTGACCAGCCAGACCTCGTTGCCGTCCCAGACCGGGCCGATGGCGTTGAGCAGGATGCGGCGGTCCTCGTCCTTCTTCGTGAACAGATGCAGCGCGCCGACGCCGAGGTCGAAGCCATCCAGCATTGCGTAGCCGGTGAACAGCACGCCGATGAGCAAGAACCAGACGGTGTTGAGATCAAGAGCGCCGTAGTTCATGCGCGATGTCCTCCCAGCGACTCGGCCAGTTTGCCGGTGGGCTTCAAATCCGCCTCATCCGGCCCGTGTTGAATCTTGTCGTTCAACAGATAGACGAACACAGCGAACAACAGCAGGTAGATGAACGTGAACAAGACCAACGAGCCCAGCACGGCGTTCGCCGTCACCACCGCCGACAAGCCCTCCGAAGTCCGCATCAGGCCGTAAACAATCCACGGCTGACGGCCCATTTCGGCGGCAAACCAGCCGGCTTGATTGGCGATCTGCGGCCCGAGCACGGAAAACACCAGCAGCCAGAGCATCCATCGCTTTTCAAACAGGATGCCGCGCCAACAGAAGAACGCTCCGCCAACCGCCAGCCCTATCATCGCGAACCCAATGCCCACCATCAGGTGATACAATTGGAACACGCGCTGAACCGGCGGACGATCTTCCGGCGGGAATTCGTTCAGGCCGATGACGGGTTTGCTCGCGTCGCCGTGCGTGAGGTAACTCAACATTCCCGGAATGGCCGGCCCGTGAACGCTCTCGTTCTTCTCATCCACCCAGCCAAACAACACGAGCGGCGCGTTCGTGGTCGTTTCATACAGGCCCTCGAACGCCGCCAGCTTGGCCGGCTGATTCTTTGCCACGCCGATGGCGCTGTCGTGCCCGCTGACCAGCGACAGCAACGACGCCACCAGCCCCACGCCCAGGCCGACGCGCATCGAGTGTTTGGCGAACTCGACGTGCTTATTCTTCAGCAGATACCACGCACTGACGCTCACGACGAGAAACGCGCCCGCCTGCCAGCAGCCGCACAAGGTGTGAAACAGCCGGTCCATCGAGGAAGGATTGAACACCATCGCCCAGAAATCCGTGATCTCGGCGCGCGGACCGTTGGCGGTTTCGACGATGTGATAGCCCGCGGGCGTCTGCATCCAGGAATTGGCCACCACGATCCAGATGGCGCTGAAGTGCGCGCCGAGACAGACCATGCACGTGGAGAAAAAGTGCATCTTGCGTCCGACCTTGTCCCAACCAAACAACAGCACGGCAAGAAAACCGGATTCGAGAAAGAACGCGAAAATCCCCTCCGCCGCGAGGGCGCTGCCGAAGACATCGCCGACGAACCGCGAGTAGGTCGCCCAATTCGTGCCGAACTCGAACTCCATCACAATGCCCGTCGCCACGCCGATCGCGAACGTGAGCGCGAAGACCCTGGTCCAAAACCGCGCCATCTGGTGGTAAAGCGGGTTCTTGGTCTTCAGCCACATCGCCTCGATGATGACCAGTATAACGCCCAGGCCAATGCTTAATGGCGGGTAGATGTAATGAAACGAGATCGTCGCGGCAAACTGGATGCGAGATAGCGTAAGGACATCCATAGCGCACCCGGATTACCCGATTGCCTCCGCTCGGTCAATGAGTATGCACGGGCAACTCGGACCCGGGCCCGGCGTGATCATGCTCCGCATGGGCAAAGTAGTTGATGGCCACCGCCACCGCCAATCCCGCCCCCAACGCGATGGAGAGCAGGACCCGATCATGAGAATGGAACTGCAGTTCAGGCAGCAAGTCCGCGCAGGCGATGCACAGGAAGGTGCCGGCACAAAACGCCAGAGCGGCGCCCAACCACACGGGATGAGCGTCGGCCAGTGGCGCGCCGCCCAGGAAGAACAGCAACGCACCCACCGGTGTCACCAGGGCAAATCCGAGATTGATGAGATAAACCAGTTTGCGCGGAGCGTGACTGGCCGCCATGAGCGTCGTGATGGCCAGCGCGGAAAACGGTTTGTGCAAAATCACCGCCAGGGCGGTCCCCAATCCCAGCGCGCCGCTGTGGCCGCCCGCGACCGCCATTACCGCCGCCGCCAGTGCCAGGCCATCGAAGATGGAGTGCAGCGACAAACCCACCGCCACCCCCACCCAACCCAGCGGACTGGCGGCCGGTTCACTCGGCGCTTCGCCCGGATGGTGATGATGTCCACAAGCCGACGCTGGCTGACCCTCCTCAACATCGTGATGATGAAACGGGAGAAACCGTTGCAGGAGGAACATCACGAGGAAACCGGCCATCATCCACGCGGCAGATTTCTCCACAGAGTGTAATTCCAGCGTGGCATGAGGCAGCAACCCCAGCAACGCCAGGCCAAGCATCAGCCCCGCCACAAAGCTGACCGCAAGTTGCAGCCGTGTATGCGTCAAACGCACCAGCATAGGGAGCCAGCCGCCGGCCAGTGCCGCCACCAGCGCGGCGCCGCAATACAGGGTCAGCATCAGTTTTGGAGACTCAAGAATATCAGCCATAGCCTTTGGATGCGGACGCCATCTCGCACTGGCCGGCGCCGCACGCAAATCGTGTTTCATCCTCACCACTCCGGCAAGCCCGAATGTCAGGTGGCAGAGAAATCATGTTGAGCGAAGGCCGTCAAAGTAGCTTCTCAAGTCAAAGCCGTTGACGCCAAGCTGCCCAGCGTCAATCCCCTCGCGTTACTCCCCTGCCTCCGCCAGGGCCTGGGTGAAATCCTCCAGCAAGTCTTCCACGTCCTCAATCCCAACTGATACACGCACGAGGCCGTCGCTGATGCCGGCACGCAGGCGTTCAGCGGGCGTCATCAGGCGATGCGAGGTGCGACTGGGAATGCAAATGAGGCTCTCCACCCCACCGAGACTCAACGCCGGCATGACCACGCGCAGGCGGCTCAGGAGGCGGTCTGCCTGGGCTGGATTACGCAACTCGAAGGAGAACATTCCCCCAAAGCCGCGCATCTGCCGCGCCGCGATGGCGTGGTCGGGATGATCGGGGAGACCGGGATAATTCACGCGGGCGACGGCAGGGTGCGTTTGGAGAAAACGGGCGAGGCGGCCGGCGTTTTCATTGTGTTGACGAACCCGCAAGGCCAGGGTCTTCAAGCCGCGTTCGAGTTGGTAGCAGGAGTGCGCGTCCAACATGCCGCCGAGGTTGGTGGCCCCTTCAGCGAGCCGGCGAATTACTGCGCTGGAGGACACCACCACCCCGGCATTCACGTCGCTGTGGCCATTCAAATACTTCGTGGCGCTGTGAATCACAGCGTCAAAACCCAGGGAGATGGGGTTCTGGTTAATTGGCGTCGCGAAGGTGTTGTCAATGACAGTCAAGATACCCTTCTCGCGACCGAGTCTCGCAACCGCCGCGAGGTCCACACAGCGGAGCAGCGGATTGGACGGAGACTCAATGTAGGCCAGCCGGGTGTTTGGCTGAAGCGCAGCGGCGAAGTCGTCAGCGTCGCGGCTGAAGGAGATTTCGATCCCGAAGCGAACGAGTTCCCGGGTCACCAATTGGTGCGTGCCACCGTAAAGGTCCGCTTGAAATATGGCGTGATCACCAGGCTTCAGAAACGCAAAGAGCAGCGTGGAAATCACGGCCATGCCCGAACCGAACACCAAGGCGTCCTCCCCCTGTTCCAGCGCCGCGAGCTTGCAAGCAATCACGCGCTGATTGGGCGTGTTGAAATAGCGCGGATAGATGTTTTCATTGGCCGGATTCGGATAGGCGTAAGCCGTGGAAGTGAAGATGGGGCTGCACGCACCGCCGGTGGCTTTATCCAAGTGGGTGCCGGCGTGCAGGCAAAGGGTGGACAGACGTAGCGAACGGGCAGAAGGCATCATGACGCGCGAGTATGGAAGGCGGTGGCTTTACCCGTCAAGGGCAGGACTTTCGGGAGGCTTCACTTGCATTGCTTTCCGGCAAATCGGCCTGGGGGCTGGCACATTCGCAGGATTCACTGTGCTTGGCCGACCGGTTCACAGGAAGCTCCGGATCCTCCAGGATGTGTTGCAGCACGCGCGCGGCGTCGTGAGGATCGAAATCCTCGTGCTTCCGTTTTTCGACGGAGAGCTTGCTGAGATCGTAGTGCTTGTCCGCCGTGAGGCCGTGCCGTTTGAGAATCTGCGCCGCACATTGCAGCGGGCAGCCGTCCAGCGCGATGATCGGTCGTCCAGATTGGGCGGTTCGCACCAGGGGTTTAACGTCCCCGCCCACACCCGCGATGCAGGACATCTCGGCGACCTTCATGCGATCCAGTTTGACAGCAAGGTGATTGGCCATTTGCGCCGCGCTTGAAGCGCCGGAGCAGGCATAAACCAAGGGCAGTTTCCGGTTGTGGTCCACAGCGACCAAGCGTGACCAGGCCGGGAATCCATGTCCAGTCCATCCTCTGGCACTCGCCAATTGTGAATTCTACAGCGCGAGGAATCGTGACCGCGGGGCGCGTGGTCTCTCCAAGCCGCACGTTTCACTCCGCACCAAACGTCAGCAACGAGAAGCGTGCGTCTGGTTTGGGGTCAGCGTAGCGCGGGCGTCCTCGCCAACGAACTCGCATACCATCCAGGTGCAAGAAGTCGCGGCTCTTCCTTCCGCCGGCTGCCAGCCGCCGGTATCTCAAACCGCCGCGAACCTTCCGGACTAATTGCGATGGAGTTGGGCGACCGGCAAATCAACGCGCCACGCGCCGCGGAAGTCACCCAACCGAAAGCCGGTGGCCCGATCTTGTGGATACAGCCGTTGAATGATTGCGAGATCCTCCGGCGCGATGTCCACACCGGGTTCACCATGGCATTTCAGGCAGAGTTCATTGTTCAATACAATCGGCGCAAAGTAACTGAGGGTGGCTGCGTTGAGATTGGTCACCACTGGCGCCGGCGGATTGGTCTCGACCCCGGACGTCCGGAAGTGGTCCAAGATGGTTGACTCCACTCCGTCGGCGCGATTGACCGGGTTCCGCGGCTTGTGCGTCAGGCGGCGAATCGCGACGCCATGCTTGCCGGCCAAACGGGTGGTAAGCGGCAAAGCGGCGACGGAGCAAAATGGCAATGCGTTGCTGACACCGCCCGACCTTATCGCTGACTGCAAATTGGAACTTAACAAGCTGAACGTTTCCGCAACAATGACCTGCCCTTGTTGCAGTGCCGCAGCGTGTTGCTCCAAGGACAATGGCGACGGCAAGGGCGACTCGGTTACTTCGGTCGCCGGCCGGCAACTGGTGCCGCCGAGAATCAACAAAAGGGGCAAGAAGATCAACGCGGCTGGCTTCATATCACAAGTGTTGCTCCTGCCACTTCTGGCGCACCACGGCGTGGAGCCGTTCGCGAAACTCCAGCGGCATTTCGCACGGTTGGCCATTGCGGTAGAGGGTGATGGTCCTACGGATGTTGTCCACGACCACCTGGCAGGGATTGCAGGCGGCCATGTGTTTCTCGAATTCTTCGCACAGGCCGGGATCTACCGTACCATCCACGTATTCATTCAGCAGCTTGAGTAGTTCTTCGCACTTCATAGCGTCTCGAGTGGTTACGAGCCGCCATGGGCCGGGAAGTTACAGGTTAATTCCTTCCACGGAGTACCCCGCACCCGGGCAACCAACCCCCGCCAACCTCCAGTTCGCCGGATGACTGATCGCTGGCAAAGTGTTTTTGACAACGGTGGCAAAAATGATTAAGCGATACAGCATCACACACGGTTTGACCCGCGCCCGACTTGTTGCGGCAACTCAACGGCTTCTACCGTGTACCGCTAAATCATGAAACGTGTTAGAGTCCTACTGTTCGCGCTGGCTCTCGGTGTCCTTTCAACTTGGGCGGAGGATTTTGGGCTGGATACCTGCGGCGCGCGATTTGGTTTTTCTCACCATAAGGGTGTTGACCGCTTTCTCAGTTCGGAAGCATACGCCACCTGGAATCTCCCCTGGCACCGCACTTCAGGCTCAAACTGGACCTGGCAGTGCCAAATGGAAATGTCGGCCGGCTGGCTGGGTGGACGCGGGGAGGATGGCTTCGTTGGGTCACTCGGCCCCATGTTGAGTGTCGGCCATAAGCGAGTTCCGGTGCGACTGGCGGTCGGCGTCAGCCCCACCTTTCTCAGCCGCGAGAAATACGGCCCCACCGACTTCGACTCCACGTTGCAGTTCACCAGTCACGCCGGTCTCAATGTTCGGTTAAACTCCCGCTTGACGTTGGGCTATCGCTTCCAGCACACCTCCAATGCGGGGCTGGGTCAACGCAACCCTGGATTGAATTTGAACGTGATCGCAGTTGGCTGGCGTTTCTAGCACCTGAAGGGCTGCGGACCAGATTCGGGGAGCAAGGAGGTTGGCGCCCAGCGGCTCGTGGTTACCTCGTAGTCTGCGCACGCTGGCCGAGCCGGATTGCGGTTCGCAATCGCGTCTGATCGCTCGGTACTGACCTGGACTTTTGTTGCTAACGAACCGCAAAATCAGGTGGGTGGAGAATCGCGTATCCACACTTGCAACGTTGGGAACCGCCGCCTATGCTCCGCGGCCAACGAGCTATGAAAAACTCTTATCGCGGGAAACTCTTCCTCATGATGGCGCTGCAATTCTTCATCTGGGGTGCCTGGCTGCCATTGATCTTCGGCTACCTGCCCAGCTTGAAGTTTACTCCGGCCGAGCAGTCCTGGATTCTCAACGCCTTTCCCATCGCCGCCATCATCGGCATGTTTTTCAGCAATCAATTTGCCGACCGCAATTTCGCCGCGGAGAAGTTTCTGGCCTTTAGTCATCTGGTCGGCGGACTGGCCATCATGTCGCTCGCCTGGGTTCACTCCTTCTGGCCGTTCTTCCTGCTGATGTTCCTGCACTGCCTGCTCTACGTGCCGACGATTTCGATTACCAACTCCATCGCCTTTGCCAACATGAAGGACCCGACCAAGGAGTTTGGCATCGTGCGCATGGGCGGGACGATCGGCTGGATTCTCGCCGCGTGGCCGTTCACGTTCATCCTGGTAGATTGGGCCGCCGTGAAGGCCGCCAATCCGCAGGGGCTGGTGGACTGGCTGGGCACCGTGCTCAGTTCCGGGTTGACGGGTGAGGCGCTGCAGGCGGGAACGCGCTGGACCTATATCGTGGCGGGCACCGCGTCGTTGGTGCTGGCGGCATATAGCCTGATGTTGCCGCACACACCGCCCAAGAAAGCGACCGAGGGTGCCGTGGAGAAACTCGCGTGGCTGGAAGCATTGAAACTCCTGAAGCATCCGTTTGTGCTGGTGCTATGGCTGGTCACGCTGGTGGACAGTTTCGTGCATAACTCTTACTTCAGTTGGACAGGCGTGTTCCTTGGCACGAGCCAGGAGGCAGGCGGGGTGGGAATCCCCGGTAACTGGATCATGCCCGTTATGAGCATTGGCCAGGTGGCGGAGATTCTTACGATGTTGGTGCTGGGCGCCGTCCTCAAACGCTTCGGTTGGCGCACAACGATGATCTTCGGCATTCTGGGCCACGCGGCGCGCTTCGCGGTTTATGCGTTCTTCCCAGATCATCAGGCATTCATCATCATGGTGCAGGTGCTCCATGGGATTTGTTATGCCTTCTTCTTTGCCACGGTTTATATCTTCGTGGACGCGTATTTTCCAAAGGACATCCGGGCGAGCGCCCAAGGTTTGTTTAACGTCATGGTGCTCGGTTTGGGCGCGCTGCTGGCGTATTCGATCTGTCCGTATCTGATGCAAACGGTGTTCACGCAGGATGGCGTGACCAACTTCCGTGGTTTGTTCCTGGTGCCCATGACCTCGGCGATTGCGGCGGCGGTCGCGCTGGCGTTGTTTTTCCATCCGCCGCGGGCCGCGCAAACGGTTGAAGGCGGGACCGCGCCAGCCCTTTGACGCTGGGCCCTTGTTGCGAATGTGAAACTGCAAGTGCCAATGGGCGTCCTTTGGATTGTTTTGCCATGTGCTCGAACTGCACGGTAGTCTAAGCCCGTGAAAATCAACAAAGCCGTCATTACCGCCGCCGGTTCCGGCCAGCGCAACTTGCCGCTGCAAACGCTGGTGGATCGTGACGGCCAAACCAAATCAGCGCTCACCATCTTGCTGGAGGAGGTGCTGCAAACCGGCATCGAGGAAATCGGGCTGGTGATTTGCCCGGGGGACAAGGACGCGTTTCAAGCGGCCGCCGGGGCGCATGTGAAACGGCTGCGTTTCATTGAACAGGCCGAACCACTCGGCTACGGTCACGCCATCCTGCGTGCCCACGCCGTTACCGGGACAGAACCGTTTCTTCTGTTGGTGGGCGATCACCTCTATGTCGCCCAGGGATCGAAGCCCTGCGCGAAGCAACTGGTCGAGATCGCCGAAGCCGAGTCCTGCAGTGTTTCGGCCGTGCAAGCCACGCACGAAAGCAAACTTCCCTATTACGGCACGGTCGGTGGCCGGCGCCTGCCCGGCCGGGCGGGGTTGTATCAGGTGGAGCAAGTCATTGAAAAGCCGACGCCCACCGTTGCTGAACAGAAGTTGATCGTGCCCGGCCTGCGCGCCGGCCACTATCTTTGTTTCTTTGGGATGCATGTGCTGACCGGTTCGGTGATGGACACTTTGCAGGAACTGATCAGCCAAACCGGCGTGCCCCGGGGCGTGCATCTCTCGGCCGCGCTGGCCAAAACCGCCGAGCGCGAGCGCTATCTGGCCAGCGAACTTCAGGGGCGGCGTTATGACATTGGCCTGAAATACGGCTTGCTGAACGCTCAACTGGCTATCGCCCTAAGCGGGCCGGATCGGGACGAAGTGTTGACCCACTTGGTCGAACTGTTGGCCCAAAAGTGAAGCCCTGCCCGAGATCCGAGTTCGGCACCCACCGCCAACGCGCTGCCGCGGCAAACTTGGGTCGGGTTTGCGTCTGTGAATTCACTTTCACTCTCCTTCTCTCCTGAAGCATGCCTGGCAAACTCCTTCATCTCATCACTTCGACCGATCCCGCCATTCGAAATCAATCCGTGGACGCCCATTGCCGTGCCGCTGCCCTCCCGGAACTGATGGCGGAGTTGGACGCGCTGGAATCGTTTCGCCGCCGCAGTGACAACCTCTATGAACGGGTCCGCGCCTTGTTTTTTCTCTACGCCATACATCGGTTTCACCTGCCCCAGAAGCCCGGGGTTACGGCCCGGAGTCTGATTCCCTTTGCCGGTTACCACCATCTCTTGCAGCGGCGTTTCGAGGAAGCGATCGCGACTTTTCTCAAGTCTCAAACCGTCGAAGGCCCCTCCGATGCCATTTCCAGTGCGCTGGCCGTCGCGTACTACAAGCTCGCCATTCAAACGCTGGCCGACCAGGTGCGCCGCAGCGTGCGGTCGGTGCGTGGCAACCAGTGGATGTTTCGCATGGGCCATCCGGCGGATCATCCCTTGAGGCTGCAACCCGCTTTGTTGCAGCGCTGCGCCGAGGACGGCACCTACCCCATTCTGCGCGAGAGTACGCCCGTACGAATGGACCTCACCCACTGCGGGTGGAGCGACATTTTCTTCCTGGGCATGGATTATCCCGAAGGGGCCAAGGTACTGAACGTCTCCATTGATCTCGGCGTGCGAGGCCGGGACACCGCCACCCGCCCCCCCATCGAAACCTGTTTGCGAGTGATTGATGAACCGCTGTTGCGCCTCACGAGCGTGGACCTCGGCGCGACGGCAGACCTCACCCACCTCGCGGACGTATTCGATTTCGCGAAGGATTATCTGGGGCTGCTCAAGGCGGCGGTGATTGCCAGTGGCATCGTGCCTCCGGGAGTGGAAGGATCAGGCCAGGACCTGGCAGAACTGCTGGCCCGCGTGGTGGGCAACGGTCGAGGCTTGGAACTGGTCAGCAACGTGAATGGCATCCCCAAAGGCTCGCGGTTGGCGGTGTCCACCAACCTCCTCGCTTCGCTGATTTCGCTGTGCATGCGCGCCACGGGTCAGGCGGCTTCGCTCACCGGGACTTTGCAGGAGGACGAACGCAGATTGGTCCTGGCGCGGGCACTCCTTGGCGAATGGCTCGGGGGCTCAGGCGGCGGCTGGCAGGATTCGGGCGGCGTGTGGCCCGGCATGAAATTGATCGAAGGCGTGCTGGCAACCGAACAGGACCCTGAATTTGGGATCAGCCGTGGTCGCCTCATGCCCCGGCATCGCATACTGGACCACACGGAAGCTTCGCCCCTCATGCGACAAAAACTCCAAGACAGTCTCGTGCTCGTGCATGGCGGCATGGCCCAGAATGTGGGTCCCATTCTCGAAATGGTCACCGAGAAATATCTCTTGCGTTCGGAAGCCGAATGGCCGGCGCGCTTGAGCATGTTGGGCATCCTACAGGAGATCCTCGGCGCGTTGCGGCAGGAGAATGTGCCGGCCATCGGCGACGCCACCACCCGGAATTTCTTCGGCCCAATTCAAACCATCATTCCGTGGGCGACGAATCTCTTCACGGAGACCCTCATCCAGCGCGTGCGGGCCGAGTTTGGTGACAAGTTCTTGGGGTTCTGGATGCTTGGCGGAATGTCCGGCGGCGGCATGGGTTTTATTTTCGACCCGGCCCACAAGGCCCGCGCTCAGTCATTCCTCCAGGAGCGCATGTCCGCCATCAAGCGCGAATTGCAGCACGCGCTGCCCTTCGCGATGGAGCCCGTGGTTTACGATTTCGCCATCAATGAACGCGGCACCTTCGCCGACCTGCTGGCCGGCCCGGCGGCACTCATGCCGTCCGGTTATTATGCACTGGTCACGCCCTCGTTGCTGCGCCAGGACCGCAACGCCCTGCCCCAGTTGCGCCGGGTGGAACTGGATAAATTTGGCGCCGCCTGTCGCACGCGGCCCGAGTTGGGGGGCATGGTACAGACGTTGTTCGACGCGATGTTGCCCCGCGGCAAAGCCGAGGCTGGCGAGGGCAGGACGCTGCCCGCACTGTTGGAGGAGTTCGGTTTCGACCGCACCCAACACGAACAGATCCGCGCCGAGCTAAAGGAAGGCCGTATCGGACTGGCGCAGAACCGGCTCCCGCTGAGTGCCGTCATTGAGGACGCGCGCCCCGAAGACGTGATAGATGCCACGCCGTGGTTGGGGCGAGGCGCGAGCCAGCAGCATGCGACTTTGGGATTGGCTGCACTCGAACGCGGCGAAGTTGCGGTCGTCACGCTCGCGGCGGGTGCTGGCAGCCGTTGGACGCAGGGCGCCGGGGTGGTGAAGGCGTTGCATCCGTTCTGTCGGCTGAACGGCAAACACCGCACGTTCATCGAAACTCATCTGGCCAAGAGTCGCCGCATCTCCCGACAAGCGGGCAACTGGCTGCCCCACATCTTCACCACCAGTTACCTTTCCCACGAGCCGACCGAGGAATTTCTGTCGCGCCAGCGCCAATACCATTATGAAGGCGAAGTCGCCCTCTCGCCCGGTCGCTTCATCGGCCTGCGCTTTGTGCCCATGGCACGTGATCTACGTTTCCTGTGGGAGGAACTGCCGCAACAACTACTCGACGAGCAGGCGCAAAAAGTCCGAGAGAGTTTGCACGCCGCCCTGATTGGCTGGGCCCAAACCACCGGCGAAGCCAGCGATTACACGGACAACCTTCCGCTGCAATGCCTCCATCCGGTCGGTCACTGGTATGAAATCCCGAACCTGTTGCGCAACGGCGTACTGGCCAGCCTGCTCACCCGCCGCCCCCGGTTGAAGTATCTGATGCTGCATAACATTGATACTCTGGGCGCGGACGTAAACCCGGCGTTGCTTGGCTTGCACATTGAAAGTGGTGCGTGTCTTTCCTTTGAAGTCATCACGCGGCGCATTGAGGATCGGGGCGGCGGCTTGGCGCGCGTCAACGGTCGGTTGCGATTAGTGGAGGGCCTGGCGATGCCACGCGAGGAGATCGAGTTCACGCTTTCCTATTACAATTCCAACACCTGCTGGATTGACCTCGATAAACTGCTCACCGCATTTCATCTGACCCGCGACGACTTGACGGATGAAGCCAAAACCACAACCGCCATCCGTGCCTTCGCGGCGAAGATTCCCACCTACATCACGCTGAAAGACGTGAAGAAGCGCTGGGGCCACGGCCAGGAAGACGTGTATCCGGTCTGCCAGTTCGAAAAACTCTGGGTGGACATGAGTTCGTTGCCAGAAATTGACACCCGCTTCATTACTGTCCCGCGGCTGCGGGGCCAGCAACTTAAAGATCAATCCCAGCTCGACGGCTGGTTGCGCGACGGTTCGGCAGCTTATGTCGAGAGTCTCTGCGAGTGGGAGTAACGCCGTCGTTGGACGCGGCGATGCCCCACTCCTTGAGATCGCGCATTACTGCAGGGTTGCCCGCTGTGCGTCGTGATGCGGTCGCCTGCCAGGTATCAAGGATTCAGCCGCACCAGCTTCTCATCCGTTTTGAGCGCGGCGAGCAACGAGGCGACGCTCAGTCGCTGGCCCGGGAGGATCAAATTCGGCGCAATCTCACTCAAAGGCTGCAACACAAAGCGTCGCGTGTGCGCCCGGGGATGCGGCAGAATCAACTGCTTCGAAACCCGCGTCTCCTCGCCAAAGGCAATCAAATCCAAATCCAGCCGGCGCGGTTCGTTCACGACTTTTCTTGTTTTGCGGCCGAATTCCTTCTCCAGCAGCAGCAGCTTTTCCAACAGCGATTCCGGCGTTTCCTCCCGCTGCGGAGCCAGCCCGATAACGGCGTTCACAAACGGCGGGGAACCGGGGGGGCAATCCACCGGCGTCGTCTGCCAGAATGAAGATTGCAGCAGCGGCAAGGTGGAAAGCGCCGCCAGCCGTTCAATCACCCGCGCCAGAATCGCCTGCGAGTCCCCAACGTTCGAGCCGAGGGCGATGATGGCCAACACACGCGCGGACATAAGCGATATTCCAAACGGGAGTTACGTGATCACTTCAAACCAAGCACATCCTGCATGTCGTAGCGACCGGGCGGCTGCCGCACCACCCACAACGCCGCCCGCAGGGCGCCGTGGGCGAAGGTATCGCGGCTGGAAGCTTTGTGAGTGAGTTCCACCCGCTCGCCATTCGTGGCAAACACAACCGTATGATCCCCCACCACGTCGCCCCCACGCACGGAGTGGATACCGATCTCCTCGTGGGTCCGTTCCCCCACTATTCCCTCGCGACCGTGACGCGCCACCTTGGCGAGTTGCTGCCGCCGAACGGCCGCCAGGATCTCCGCCAACGACTTCGCCGTGCCGCTGGGCGCGTCCTTCTTGAGACGGTGATGCATTTCCACCACTTCCAGATCGTAGCCCGGCCCCAGAATCTCCGCAGCCTTCCGGGTCAACCAAAACAGCGTGTTCACGCCGGTGGAATAATTCGAGGCCCACACCATGGGAAGCCGCGCCGCGCAACGCGTGATGCGGGTTTTCTCTGCATCGTCATGCCCGGTGGTGCCAATGACCAAAGCCTTGCCGTTGGCCGCGCACAGTTCCGCGATGGTAGCAGTGGCCGTGTGCGAACTGAAATCTATCACCACGTCGCCTTGTTGAATCACGCGCGCCAGGTCATCGCCTTGATCAATCTGGCCGACGACTTCAAGCTCGCCGTGAGCGGGCGCGCAATCGAGCAGCGCCCGGCCCATGCGTCCTTTTGATCCGGTAATGATGACTTTGGTCATGGTGAATGGTGAAGTTCGATTGGCGTAACCTTCGAGAACCACACCCGAAGGCATTCGACATTTCACCGAAGGGTCATTTCAGCACCCCGCACGCTTTCATGGTTCTTCGCAGCTTCTCACGATTGGCCGTCCCGAGGGGCACCAGGGGCAGCCGGAATTCATCCTCCATCATTCCCATCATTGCCAACGCCGCTTTGGCCGGTGCGGGATTCGTTTCAATGAACAAATCCTTGAACAGCGGATAAAACTTGTCGTGCAATTTCAAGGCAAGCGAGGTGTTGCCCGATTTCCAAGCCCGCACCATGTGCGCCACTTCGCGAGGAATGACGTTGGACGCCACGCTCACCACGCCCTGCGCGCCGACGGCCATGAACGGCAGCGTCAGCGAATCGTCGCCACTGAGGATCACAAACTTTGGCCCCAGCACCGCGCGCAACTGGCTCACCCGGTCGGGATTTCCGCCCGCTTCTTTAATGCCGACGATGTTCACGCTGTCATGTGCGAGGCGGTTGACCGTGTCCACGGCGATCTCAATGCCGCACCGCCCGGGAATGCTGTAAAGAATGATCGGTAAATGGGTTGAACAAGCCACGGCGTGGAAATGCTGGAACACGCCCTCCTGCGTTGGCTTGTTATAGTAGGGCGCCACCTGGAGCGACGCATCCGCTCCGACTTTTTCCGCCTCCTGCGTCAAATAAATGGCTTCCTTGGTTGAATTGCCCCCGGTGCCAGCGATCACCTTGATCCTTCCCGCGGCAAGTCTTACGGAAAACGAGATCATGCGGATATGCTCCTCGTAATCAAGCGTGGCGGATTCGCCGGTGGTGCCGACGGGCACGATGCCATCCACGCCCGCCTTGATCTGAAGTTTGATCAGGCGTTCGAGCGCAGGCTCGTCAATCTGGCCGTTCTTGAACGGCGTCACAATCGCGGTGTAAGTGCCGGTAAATTTCATGGTTTTGATTCCAGAGCGTTAGATGCTCGGCAAAACTCGCCGGTTTGGCGAGCCAGAAATCGGACGGTGGCTCCCAGCCTCGACAAACCTCCGCAGTTTTGTCACGACCTCGTTGCTTAGTGGATTTGCATGAACGCCTCCCATCAGCACATAGGAAAACGCCACGGTAACAACTATACTTGCCGCGCGGCTCTTCGTGCCGGCCAGCCAAGGCGAATCACCTTTTAAGTCATATCAACAACATTTACGCTAAACCACATTGCCAAATGCAAAACAGCTCAGGAAATCTCACCAGTCGTCTCGCCGTCTGCAGTTGGTCGCTGCAATCCCCATTCTGATATTTCACCAATAGAATCAAGGGGTTCGTCGCTTTCGGCTCGTTCAAAAAGGCAGAGTCATAACGGTTAGTCATAACAAATCGCCAAGTTGCGCCCTGGTTTGGAGATGTCGCAGAGCGCAAAGAATGACTCCGTTTCGGTGCGCGGTTTGCTCGCTTGTTCAGCGGGTGGGTGTGATCTCATCGGAGTAAGGAATCCATTGTTTCGCGGGCCGGCAGGACCGTCCCCGCAGGGTGTGGGGGCAGGAGGCTTTTCGTGTGCGCTGGCGGGTTTTGGAGTCCCGCTTTGAATGAGAAGGGAACTTTGGGCGCTTGCGTCATGGGCGAGGTTCTGAGACATTGGCGTTGTCATTTGAGGCCATGAGTATCAAATCTGCCAAGCTGGAATCCAAAAAGGCCCGGGACAAGACGCCCGGCACGCTGGCGGTGGAGGCGCATCGCCCGGCGATGAACAAACTGAGCGCGCCGGAGCGCCGCCGTTTGCGGCAGCGCGCCGCCGAACTGCTTTACGGACGGGAAGCCCTTGCGACTGGCCACTGATACCAATGTGCTGTTGGACCTGGCCGACGGCGTGGAGGGCGTGCTGGATGCGCTCGCAGTCATTGAGCAACGCCTGCCGGACGCGGAACGGTTGGCCCCGCCAAGTGTCTTGGATGAACTGGCTTATCTGGCGGAGTCCGGGCAGACGGAGCGGGTGCGGGCATCAGCCGGCAAAGCTTTCAAGCAACTGCGTTTCCGACCGCGTTTCCGGCCCGTGTTGGAAGCGCCGTTTGCGCCGGAGCGGGCGGAGGAACTGGCCGAGATGTTCCGCGTGCGCCAGCTTTTACCCGGTGAAGAAGTTCACGATGCCTTGATTCTGGCGGAAACGGTTTTGCTGGGGTGCGGGGTGTTGCTTACCAGCGACCGTCATTTGCGGGAAGTGGACCATGAACAACTGACTTGGGCGTTGGGGGCGCACAATCTGGCTCCGCCGGTGATTGCCACGCCGCGCGAGATTGTACGGAAGTTTTTCCGGTGAGTTTCCGAGACGCGCTATGAAAACGAAGAAGCTGGCCCCGATTCATCCGGGGGAAATTCTCCGCGAGGATTTTATGAAACCGCACGGCCTGCCATTCTGGAAGCAGGTATTGCGTTGGATCGCCGTGCTACCGGGAGCATTTCTGGCTGCGCTAGTGTTAGGTTTCTTAACCAATCTGCTTTTGATGGGAGGAGCGGCATTTGCGGTCGGCTCTGCGCACCCGGATGAGCAAAGTTGGTTGCTATACGTTTTGAGGGGGATCGCCGTCAGCGTCATTTGTTCTGTGTCCTTTGTCTGGTGTGGCGCGACTATCGCACCATGCCGGAAAACTGCGGTCGCCATTGGCCTGGCGGTGCTGGTCTGCGCCTTGGCTGGCTATGGGGGCTTTCTGTGCATTGCTGAACACAGATGGACGGCATTGTCGGTGTGTCCATTCCTTGCAGGGGCGGCCATCTATGCGGCGGGAATGGTCGCGAAGAAAGAAGTTACGGTATGAGCAACCTGCGGGTCGCGCCGGCACAACCGGATGATGGCGCTGGTATCGGCAATGAAGTCAATCGGCTTGCCGTTCATGGAATTTGTTCAAAGGCGTCGGCGATGTCTTGCTCGAACTTGTCCCAATCAGCGGGCGTCATTTCCGTTTCAGCGTTGCTGGCAGGGCGGGGAGTCTTGGAACGAATAACGAACTCATTCGCGTGACCCTTGACCGGGGTAAACTCGAACGCTTTGTTCAGGTCTGCGACAAGCTGTGCTGTTTCCATGCTGAAAAGGCTACCCCGCTGAACCGGGTCGCGCAAGGCGGGGGCCGGCGCCTTTTGGGAAACAGGGATTTCGCACGATAGTAAGGGGGGCGACTACCGGCACCGCTTTGGGAAGTTTGGGGCTGGCCAGTGGAATCAAGTTATTTGCGTCATGGGCGTGAATCGGGAACATTGGCGGCATGAAGCCAGAGGCCGGCAAGAAGATTTCAAACGCGATGGTTGCACAGCCGCTCGCAGACCACGAATGGAATTTCGCCGACCCCAAAGCGTTGCCCAACGATGAGATTGAAGCCTGCTATTTGTACGAGTACGCGAGAGAATTCTACAAGGGGTCCGTGGCGCTCCAAAAGCTTAGAAGGAAGTGGGAACAATCCAACAAGCACGGTGATGCAAAAGGCTTGGAGGCTTGGGAGCAAGCTTGTGATTTGTTGAGTGCCAAATGCGGGTTCTTCCCCACGATACGTTTTGATTTCTATCCACACACCCCTTGGCACGACTTGCCGACGGACGGGCGAGAACCTTCCCGAAAAAGTTGGCGCAAGAACTTGGCAAAGGATGTGAATGATTGGGTTGAAAGATTGCGAAAATCTCCGTTTGACAGGCTCTACATGGCAACGCTCCGGCAATTGGAGCCGTTGGATTCTGGCCCGTCCGACATGCTTGATCTGATAGCGGGGCGGCTACCGCGACGGCAGGAACTATCGGAGGCGTACGCGCTGGCCGCCTCCAAATTCGAGATGTGGAATCTTCGCCGTCCACCCTCTGAACACACCGAGTATGGTCTTTTCCTTATCAATTG